>NZ_CP037968.1:826317-2026317 GCF_019633745.1 Methanofollis formosanus
GAAGATAGGTGGAGGACGGAAGAGTGGTGATCATCATTCCGCGGGATCACGCGTGATGCCGTCCCCTGTCCAATCTTTTCGCGAGATGCCGGAAAAGATTCGATGATGAGGGGACGGCGCGGATTATCATGACGCGTGGCGATCATCACTCGGCGGGATCGCATGTGATGCCGTCCCCTGTCCAATCTTCTCGCGAGACGGCAGAACAGATCCAAAGATGAGGGGGACGGCATGCTTTCGATCACGACGCTGTTCTGTTGTCATGACCTCGGAGATAGGAGCGGGACGGAAGAGTGGTGATCATCATTCAGCGGGATCACGCGTGATGCCGTCCCCAACCCGATCTTCTCGCGAGACCGCAAGGCAGATCCGGTGATGAGGGGACGGCACCTCTGTGAGGTTCGTTATTCCCGTCGGTCTCCGGCGGGCATGGATCCCTGCTCTCTCTCTCTGGAGCAGGAAACTACACGGGACCACCACGTCATCGCCGCCCCCGCTATCCTCATGTGAGACGGCGAGAAAAGTTCTACGATTCAGGGCGGCACGTCGGATCAGCACGCCTTCCCATATCAATCGCGCCGTGGGCACTGCCGTGGGGGTCCGGGGGTGAACCCCCCGGTTCGAGAGAGTGAGACGACCAGTCCATCAGGTGGGGAAGGCCGTCCGATTCCAGACCTGTCACTCTTAGATCATCGCGTGCGGGTCGGCCTTCATGAACTCCCGGCACACGGTGGTGGCATAGTGACCGGGGGGAAGGGAGAAGGCAAGGCCGACGTCCTGCCCGACGACCTCCGCCGTAACGTCGGCCCTGACGGCGATGGGCCTGAGTGTTCCCTTATAGCGCAGTCCGACAAAGTCGGCCGCCCTCGCGAAGTCTTCCGCGGTGATCCCGTCCTCATCGAGGAGGGCGATCATCCGCTCGTCGTCTCTCCCGACTGACTCTCTCGGTTCGGAACCAGGCATGAAGAGCGCGACCGCACACCGCCCTCTCTTCATATGGACCGAGACGATCCTTTTGTTCTTCTCGGTCACCGTGTCCTCGCGCCCGTTCGCAAAGAGGAGACGCTCGCCGGGGAGAGGGTCGTCGAGATCGGTGCCGTCGGCAAGGCGCATCGAGAGCACCCGGTTGAAGAGCCAGGACTGGTAGGCCGAGACGAACATCGAGAGGAGTTTTGGCGGGAGGTTCTTGAGGGCCGCGGCATAGTCCCCGGGCGCTCCGGCAAGCCCGGAGAGCACGGCCTTCTCGAACCCGAGGTGGTTGGGGAGGGCGGCGATCGCCGGGCCGGGCTCGCCGGTCTCGAGAAATGTCCGTCTCGTCTCCTGCACCTCGGGCGACTCGTCGGGGAAGGCGAGGCCGACATAGGTCTCGACGGCGGCCCTATAGTCGCCGCGCAGGATCTCGCGGCCCACCAGATGGGTGACCGGCCTGACCACGCCGAAACGCTGGAGCCCGAAGTAGTTGGGAAAACCGGCGGCGGCCGCCGCGGTGCAAGCCTCGACGGTGGCCCGGAGGTCGGGGCCGGTGCATCCGCGCACCGTGATGGAGAAGCGGTTGCCGGTAAGCCCGCCCAGGGCAAGCTGGTGCTGGCTCCGGCCGACCGGTTCGAGTTCGATCTCCTTGAGGTGCACCCCCGCGACCGTCTCCTCGTCCACGCCATAAATGGAAATATACTGGGTGGTGACGGCGTTTTTGTCCTTGGTCCCGGCCCAGGCAATCCGCCGGTGGGAGATCCCCATCGCCGAGGCGATGGACTTCATCGCGTGCTGGTGCTCCCAGTTCCGCTTGGTAAGCCGGCAGATGAGGTACGGCCCCTCGTCCGCGGGTGCGTCGAGCGGGACCTCTTCGACCTGGAAGTCTTCAGGGGTGGCGCGCAGCACCCCACCGGTCCCCGGGGTGTCGGTGACGTACCACCCCATCCCGAGATCGGCCTCCAGGGGGTAGGGTGTCCGGATCATAAGAGCGTGAGGTCTCCGGTGATCTGGTCGAGGACTTCGCTCTTTGCCGGGCCGAGGCCGAGAGCGGTGATCGTACCGGGCGGGATCTCGGTCATCCCCGCGTCCTGGATGAGCGAGGTCGGGATCCCCGCGAACTCGGCGGCGGTCTTCAGTTCATAGAGGGCGCGCTCGCTCGAAGCCTTGAGCACGACCTTCTTCTGCCCTTCGGAGAGCCATGCCTTCTTCGCCTCTTTCCCAGCATGCTCGTAGGCCATGACGGCTGCATGGGCGACCTGCGCACACTTCTTGCCACAGCTCATCTTGACATCGGTCCTGATGATCAGACACTGCTTCCACTTGAACTCGGGCTCTCTGGACATCCACACCCTGTTGGCGCGGGGGAGCAATAAGGCATGGGCATCGGGACATTCATGTAGAGGCAAGGGAGAGATAACCACCACATGTATGACGTAGCGGTGGTCGGTGCCGGACCTTCGGGCGCGGCGGCGGCACGGGCGTGCGCGGAGGCCGGGCTTTCCGTCCTCTGCATCGAGGAACACGCCGCACCGGGGTTCCCGGTCCAGTGTGCAGGCCTCCTCTCGTGCCGCGCATTTGCCGGCTGCGAGGTCTCCGACCGCTCGGTCCTCAACACCGTTCAGGGGGCGCGGGTCGTCTCCGACCGCGGCGCCGAGGTCTTTTTCGACGCACAAGAGACAAAGGCCTATGTCGTCGACCGCGCCCTGCTGGACCAGGAGATGGCCGGGGACGCCGCCTGCGCGGGGGCCGAGATCTGGCCGAAGACCGCGGTCGTCGGGCGCGAGGGCGGACGGCTGATCACCCGCGGCGCGTCGGGTCGCCGGGACGTCGAGGCGCGGATGGTCATCGCCGCCGACGGACCGCGCAGCGGCATGGCGCGGATGCTTGGCCTCGCCCGCGCCCCGGTCTATCTCTCCGGGATCCAGGCCGATCTTCCCCTTGACCTCGACACCAGGTATGTGGAGGTTCACCCGAACGCCGCCCCGCAGTTCTTCGCCTGGGTGATCCCGACCGGCGAGGGGCGGGCGCGGGTCGGGCTTTGCGGGACCGGAGGGGTGCGCGAGGCCTTCGAACGCTTCGCGGCCCGGTACCCCGCGGGCTGTACCCACCTGGTCACCGGCACTATCCCGCTCGGCACGATGCCGCGGACCTACGGGCAGCGGACCCTCTTTGTCGGCGATGCCGCCGGGATGGCCAAACCCACATCCGGGGGCGGGGTCTATACCGGCGTGCGCGCCGCGCGGCACGCCGCTGCCGTCGCCGTCTCCTGCTGCGAGGCCGACGACTTCTCGGACCGCGTCCTTGCCGCATACGAGCGGCGGTGGCAGGCAGACTTCGGGCGGGAACTCACTCTCGGGATGCGCCTCTTCAGACTGAGACAGGAACTCTCTGCAGAGAATATAGACTCACTCCTCAGCACCCTCGCCGACCCCGACATCACCGATCTTATCGTGAAGTACGGGGACATGGACCGGCCCGGAAGGCTGATCAGGCATCTTATGACGAAGCCGAAAGTCCTGCGCAATATCGTGACAGTAGCCGGGCCCTCGGTACGCGTTATTTTGAAAGACCTTAACTTCGGAGTGAACAAGTAACACTTATATCCTATAGGATGTTACTGCTAATCGATAGGCATGCACATACCTGATAACTTCATTCCACTCTGGCAGAGTGCGATCTACTGGGTGATCGCCCTCATATTCATCGCCCTCGCACTGCGGTGGGCACGCAATGAACTGGACGACGAAAAAGTCCCCCTCATCGCCGTCCTGGCCGCCGGGATCTTCGCCATCCAGGCATTCAATCTCCCGGTCGGCATGGGCACGACCGGCCACCTGGTCGGCGGCGCCCTTGCGGCCATCGTCCTTGGTTCGCCCTATGCGGCGGTCTTCGTCCTCACCCTGGTTCTGCTGGTCCAGGCGGTCGTCTTCGGCGACGGCGGGATCACCACGATGGGTGCGAACATCATCAACATGGGCGTCATCGGCGGGTTCGTCGGTTTCTATTCCTACCAGGGGATCCTGAAATACGCGAAGAACCCCTACCTCTCCGCAGGGATCGCCGCGTGGCTCGCCTGTTTCATCCCGGCCCTTGCGGCATCGGTCGAGATGGCTCTTGCCGGTACCTACCCACTCGTCGAGGGTATGATCGCCATGGGCGTCTACCACGCCGCCATCGGAGTCATCGAGGCCGTCATCACGGCGGGCGCGATCTACCTCATCGCATCGGCCCGTCCTGAACTGATGCAATCGTCTCTGGGGGCGACGGCCTGATGGAGACCAATCAGTTCGTGGCGATCGGACTCGTCGTGGCCATCCTCATCGGGGTCACGGCCGTCTTCTTCGCTGCAGGCGACCCCGACGGCCTGGAAAGCACGGCCATCGTCATTCTGGGCGAGAAAGATCTCTTCGGCCCCACCCCCGAGGACGCCGATCCCGAAGCAGTCGGCCACGAGGGCAGTTTCGAGTATGAGGCCCCGATGCCCGACTACTCAATGGGAGAGGAAGGCGGCAAGATGGGTGAAGTGATCGCCGTCGTCGTCGGGATCATCCTCGCGCTTCTCATCGTCTTCGGTGTCGGCAAGGCGGTCGCCGCCTCAAAACACTGAATCTTTATTCTTTTTTGGAGAAATTCTGTACAATGCATATCATTGAGACCCGGGATCTCACCTTCGCCTACCCCAACCGCCCTCCCGCCCTCAGCGGCGTGAACTTCACCGCGGGCCGCAAAGAAAGGGTCGCGGTGATCGGGGCGAACGGTGCCGGGAAGAGCACGCTTTTCAAACACCTGAACGGGATACTGACACCCTCCTCGGGTGAGGTGCTTGTCCACGGGGAATCTGTCACGAAACGAAACCTGCGCGAGGTGCGCAAAGCCGTCGGACTCGTCTTCCAGAACCCCGACGATCAGGTCTTCTCACCTACCGTCGAGCAGGACATCGCCTTCGGACCGGCCAACCTCGGCCTTGACGAGGAGACGATCGCCCACCGGGTGGAGAGCGCCATTCAACTCATGGCCCTCGAAGACCTGCGTGACCGTCCACCCCACCACCTCTCCGGCGGGGAGAAGAAGCGGGTGGCCATCGCGGGGGTGCTGGCCATGGAGCCCCAGGTGCTCATCCTCGACGAACCGACTGCCGGACTCGACCCGCAGGGCGTCGCCGACCTGATCAGGTTCGTAAACACCCTGCCCGAAGCGTTCGGGATGACTGTCATCTTCTCCACCCACCACCTCGACCTGGTCCCTGAACTCGCCGACTCGGTCTATGTGATGGACCACAGCAGGGTGGTGGCCCACGGGTCGGTGCCCGCGATCTTCTCGCGGCCGGACCTGCTCGAGCAGACCCGCCTCGACGTCCCGGCCCTCCAGCGGTTGATGCGCGACCTGCGCGATGTTGGGGTGCCGATCGGTGAGGGCTACACCTATGAGGAGGTCAGGGAGGCCTTCACAGCGGCATACCGGGGCAGGGCATGATCGAGCATCTCTTTGATATCGAGGAGGTGGCGCGGGGTAGCAGCCCGGTCCACCGCTGCGACGCACGGGTGAAACTCATCGTCGCCTTTGCCGTGATCATCGCCGCCGTGGCCCTCCCCTACACGACGGCGGCCTACCTCCCGTCCGCTCTTTTCCTCGTCTTCTTCGCGATCCTCTGGGCGACCGCGCGTATCTCTCCAACAATCTATCTCAAGCGTCTCCTTCTCGTCCTGCCCTTCGGGTTCTTCCTCATCGTCTTCCAGATCTTCTTCACCAACCCGCACTATGCCGAGTTCCACCCGCTCGTCACCCTGCCCCTCGGGATCCATATCTATGCCGAGTCGGTGGAGTTCGCGTCCATCCTGGGGATAAAGTTTCTCGCATGCATCTCTTTCATCATCCTTCTCTCCTCGACGACGACGATGCAGGGGATGCTCGAAGGAGCCGGAAGGCTCGGCCTCCCGGCCGAGTTCACCCTGATCATCGGGATGATGATCCGCTATCTCTTCCTCTTTGCCAGGATGTACCTGCAGATCGGTGCAACCCTCCAGACCAGGTGCTTCGACGCCTTCGACCGTTCCCTCCCGTACCGCTACCGCATGAAGATGCTCGCCTACACCATCGGGACGGTCTTTCTCCGCTCCTTTGAGCAGGGGGAGCGGACGTATACAAGCATGCTCTGCCGCGGGTATGGCCGGGACTCGCACCTCTTCATCACCAAAAAACCGCTCAAGATGGGTGAATGGGCCTTCCTGGCCGTGAGTCTCGTCCTCGTCCCGGCCATCGGACTCCTCGGGTGGATCGCCTGAGGAATAATTCGGCCCTTTAGAATTTTTCATGAGGCGAAAGAACACCTCAAGCATACGGGATAAAAATATATCTTCACTTGATCGCTCTATTTCAAGAGAGGAGAATCAGTGGGGGCCTTGTTCAGGTGCCTCCCCCGCCTATCTTCGGTCCGTGGGGGTTCCGGCGGGTTGCCAGCACCGCACAGAGATAACCGTCCGGATGATTTCCAAAGAGCCGATTTAACCCTGACCAGGAATTCAATGCTGCGGACCCTCCGGAAATCCGCCCATAATCCAGTCTCCTATCCCGCCCTTTTCACGGGCGTACCGGGGAGCCATGATGATTATCATTACTGACAATCATACAAGGGCTCTTGGTGCGGGATGAGGCCTGGTTTCCTTACCGCGTTGCAGGAATAAGCGTCCCTATGGCTCGATCGAAAATAACGCCCGGGACAGCCCCGGATTGGGCCCCCCGCCCATGAAACCGGGGACGATATGGGCGTATTTGAGGGTCGGCCCCATACCTCTTGCCTATCGCGACCCCCGCCATCCTGGAGGGAATTGCACCACAATCTCTGGCCGGAGGTTGCACCCCCTGACAACACGCGACGAGGAAGCGAACAATCAGAGAGACACGACACCGGGGCGTGGGTTTCAAGAGAGGCAGGGGAACCGCACCTTATTTCAGGAACGGCATCGTTCCTCTCCTCATGGAAAGCAAATTCGGCAGGGGGTTTGTGATCCCGATCGTCGCCCTCAGCAAACATTTCGCCCTCAAACCTGAGAAGGCCTTCCTGGGTGCGGCCGACCATCTCACCGAACTGACCCTCCCTGATCAGTTCAGGGGTACCAGGATCGAAGACCTCGTCACCCAGCTCCGCAAACAGGTGATCTGGCACCAACCCGGGACCGCGGACGCCGAAGATGCCGAGGCGGTGAAGAAGACGCTGGACCGGTTGCTCGCCGAGATCGACCGGGCTCTGGGGGTAGAAGACCCACAGATCGGGGTCTACGATTGAAGAACAAGAGTACCTTAATGAGGATATACAACCTATATATGAGATTGTGAATCCACGATCTTTTGCTTCCTTTATTATAACGGAGGTCATCGATGAAAGAAACGTATGATGCCTCCCATATCACCGTACTGAAGGGGCTCGAGCCGGTGCGCGAGCGCCCCGCCATGTACATCGGGAGCACCGACACGAGGGGGCTGCACCACCTGGTCTATGAGGTGGTGGACAACGCCATCGACGAGGCGCTCGCCGGGTACTGTGACCACGTGACCCTCGTCCTCGGCGTCGACGGTTCGTGTGCCGTCGTGGACAACGGCCGGGGTATCCCGGTCGACAGGATGGACGGCGGTAAGAGCGCTCTCGAAGTGGTGCTCACCGTCCTCCACGCCGGCGGCAAGTTCGACAAGAGCACCTACCAGGTCTCCGGCGGCCTTCACGGCGTCGGTGTCTCGGTGGTCAACGCCCTCTCGACCGGTTTGACAGCCACCGTCTACCGCGACGGGAAGATCCACGAGATGGATTTTGCCCGGGGCATCGTGACCAGGCGCCTGACCAGACGGGAAGAGAGCCTCGACGAGCTGAAGGCCAGGTACGTCCAGATCTACGGCACCGAGGGCGACTGGGAAGAGATCGGGGACGACCGGGACCGCTTCCTGATGGAGTTCGGGGATCGGCTCACCGGGACGAAGATCCGGTTCCTCCCCGACCCGGCGATCTTCGAGACCGTCACCTTCGATTTCGAGGTCCTTGCCCACCGGATGCGCGAACTCGCCTTCCTCAACTCAGGGATCACCATCACGATCCAGGACGAGCGGACGGGGGAGGAGGAGCGCCACTGCTACAAGGGCGGGATCAGCGAGTTCATCAGGCACCTCACCGCCAGCACCGAGAAGATCCACGAGGACGTCATCACCTTCGACCGGAAAGACGAGGAGAACAAGATCGAGGTGGAGGTCGCCCTCCAGTACACCGCCACCTACAAGGAACAGATCTTCACCTTCGTCAACTCGGTGAACACCAGGGAAGGCGGCACGCACCTCGAGGGGTTCAGGAGCGCCATCACCCGTGCGATGAACACCTCGGCCAGGAAGAACAACCTCCTCAAGGGCGACAAGTCTCTGCGGGGCGAAGATGTCAGAGAAGGGCTCTGCGCCGTCATCTCCCTCAAGGTCGCCAATCCCCAGTTCGAGGGGCAGACCAAGATGCGCCTGGGCAACTCCAATGTGCGGGGCATCGTCGATTCCCTCGCCTACGCCTCGCTCACCGAATACTTCGAGGAGAACCCGAAGGTCCTTCAGGCGATCGTCGGCAAGGCCCTCCTTGCCGCACGGGCACGCGAGGCCGCCCAGAGCGCCCGCGAACTGGCGCGGCGCAAGAGTACCCTGGAGAGCACCGGCCTCCCGGGCAAACTCGCCGACTGTTCCGAACGCGATCCCGCAAAGAGCGAAGTCTATATTGTGGAAGGAGACTCGGCAGGCGGTTCGGCCAAACAGGGGCGTGACCGCAGGTTCCAGGCGATCCTTCCGTTGCGGGGCAAGATTCTCAACGTCGAGAAGGCCTCGCCCCACAAGATCCTGAAGAACGCCGAGATCCAGGCACTCATCTCCGCGATCGGTACCGGCGTCGGGGAGCACTTCGACGCCGATCGGGCACGCTATCACCACATCGTCCTGATGACCGATGCCGATGTGGACGGGGCGCACATCAGGACGCTGCTCCTCACCTTCTTCTTCAGGTACATGCCCGAACTCATCGAGCGCGGGTATGTCTACATCGCCCAACCACCGCTCTTCAGGGTGAGTAAGGGCAAAAAAGAGCGCTACACCTACAGCGAGGAGGAGATGAAGGTCATCCTCGCCGATATGGGTGAGAAAGGCGTGAGCGTCCAGCGGTACAAGGGTCTCGGCGAGATGAACGCCGGCCAGCTCTGGGAGACCACGATGGACCCCGAGCACCGGGTGCTCAAGCAGGTGCAGATCGAGGACGCAAGTTATGCGAACGAGATCTTCGAGAAACTGATGGGCGACGCCGTCGAGCCGCGGCGCGAGTTCATCAAGAAGCATGCACAGGAGGTGAAGAACCTTGACATCTGAGACAGCCGGGAAGCAGCGGGTGATCCCGGTCACGGTCGAGACCGAGATGAAGTCCTCGTACATCGACTACGCCATGAGCGTCATCATCGGCCGGGCCATCCCCGACGTGCGGGACGGCCTCAAGCCGGTCCACCGCCGTATCCTGTATGGGATGTGGGAGATCGGCAACACCCACGACAAACCCACCAAGAAGAGTGCGAGCATCGTCGGCCATGTGATGGGGAAGTACCACCCGCACGGCGACGCCGCGATCTACGACACCATGGTGAAGATGGCGCAGCCCTTCTCGTATCGGTACATGCCGGTCGAAGGGCAGGGCAACTTCGGCTCCATCGACGGCGACTCGGCTGCGGCGATGCGATATACCGAGGCGCGGCTCACGCCTCTCGCGGAGGCGATGCTCGACGACCTGGAGAAGGAGACGGTGGATTTCATCCCGAACTTCGACGAGTCGACGAAAGAGCCGACCGTCCTCCCGGGAAAGATGCCGAATCTTCTGGTCAACGGGTCGTCAGGGATCGCCGTCGGGATGGCGACGAACATGCCGCCGCACAACCTCGGCGAGGTCTGCGACGCGCTCTGCACCTACATCGACGACCCGGGCGTCACGGTCGAGGAACTGATGCACACGATCCCGGCCCCCGACTTCCCGGGCGGCGGGGTGATCATGGGCACGGCCGGCGTCCGCTCGGCCTACCTGACCGGACGGGGCAAGTGCGTCGTCAGGGGGGTCGCCGAGATCGAGGAAGAGGGAAAACGCCCCAGGATCATCATCACCGAGATCCCCTTCCAGGTGAACAAGGCAAACCTCGTCGAGCAGATCGCGAACCTCGTCAAGGACAAGCGGGTCGAGGGGATCACCGACATCCGCGACGAGTCCGACAAGGACGGGATCAGGGTCGTCATCGATCTGCGGCGCGACGCCATGCCCCAGGTGATCCTGAACCAGCTCTACAAGCACACGCCGCTTGAGAGCACCTTCGGGATCAACAACCTGGCCATCGTCGACGGGCGGCCGATGGTGCTCGGCCTGCCGGCGCTGCTCGGCTACTTCCTCGATCACCGGGTGGAAGTGATCCGCCGGCGGACGGAGTTCGACCTGCGCAAGGCCCAGGAGCGGGTCCATGTCCTCAACGGACTGGTCGTTGCCCTCGAGAGCATCGACGACGTCGTCGCGGCGATCAGGGCGTCAAAGAGCGCCGAGGACGCCCGCGAGGCCCTGATATCCAGGTTCGGTCTCGACGAGGTCCAGGCAAACGCCATCCTCCAGATGCAGCTCCGCCGCCTCGCGGCCCTGGAGCAGCAGAAGGTGCTCGACGAGCGCGAGGCCCTCGGCAGGGAGATCGCACGTCTGCAGGAGATCCTCTCCGACCGGGCTCACATCCTGAGAGAGATCAAGAAAGAGGTCGCGGCGATCAGGGAGGAGTTCGGCGACGAGCGGCGGACGCAGATCGCGGCGGCCGAGGAGGAGATCTCCAAGGCCGACCTCATCGAGGACAAACCGGCCCTGGTCTCTCTCACTGCCACCAATTATATCAAGCGCCTCCCGCTGGAGACGTACCGCAAGCAGCGCCGGGGCGGTCGGGGCATCATCGGGATGGCCACCAAAGAGGACGATGTGGTCACCGACGTCTTCGTGGCTTCCACCCACGACTACCTCCTCTGCTTCACCAACCTGGGCAGGATCTACTGGATGCGGGTCTGGGATATCCCTGAAGCAGCCCGCACCGGGAAGGGGAAGGCAATCGTCAACCTCCTCAACCTGAGCGGGGACGAGCGGGTCACCACCGTCATCCCGGTCAGGGATTTCGAGCCCGGAAGATTCCTCTTCTTTGCGACAAAGGGCGGCATGGTCGTCAAGATCCCGATCGAAGAATTCTCCAGGCCCAGGCCGAGCGGGATCCTCGCGATCAAACTGAAGGACGACGACGAACTGGTGGACGTGAAGATCACCGACGGGAAGCAGGAGATCTTCCTGACGACCTGGAAGGGTCTGGGCCTCAGGTTCAAGGAAGAGGAGATCAGGAGTCTTCACCGCAACGGTCAGGGCGTGATCGGGATCAGGCTGCGGCCCGGAGACTGTCTCGTCTCCCTTGCCCTGGTGGAGAAGGACTATCTGCTCGCCGTCACCGGCCGGGGCGCCGGCAAACTGATCCTCTTCGACGAGTTCAAGGGCCGCCACCGCGGCACGATGGGGATCAGAAACCTCAGGGCCGCCTATGGCGACGGGGTCGTGGCGGCGAAGGCGGTCTCGGCAGAGGACGAGATCATCCTGATGAGCGCCTCGGGGATCGCGATGCGGACCAGAGTCTCTGAGATCTCGATCCAGAAGCGGGACACCCGCGGCGTGCGGGTGATGAAGATGGGCGAGGGCGATAAACTCGTGGGGTTCGCCCTCGTCCAGAGCGAAGAAGAAGAAGAAGACGAAAACTGAAGAAGCGGTCTTCTTCGGGGACCGACCGAAAATCCGGTTCTCCTCTTTTTTTCGGATTCGTTGCATCGGGCATGAACTCGATCAGGTGCATCGCCGGATTGCCGCCTCCGTCTCGTCTCAGGCGGGGCGATGATGACGAAGCAGGAGCCGTCCCCCCCTATCTTCTCGCGAGACGGCAGAACAGATTCGGTGACGATGGGACGGCACATTCTGATCATCTCGCCCCTCCCGCAGGCATGACCCCAAAGATAGAACCCGGCCCAGGAAGAGGCGATCATCATTCAGCGGGATCACGCGTTCGTGCCGTCCCCCGCACTATCTTTTCGCGAAATGGCAGAACAGATCCGAAGATGAGGGGGACGGCACGGTCTGATCATCGTACCTTTCCTGTCGGCATGACCCCGAAGATAGAACCGGGACGGGAACAGGTCGATCAATTTTCAGCGGGATCACGCGTTCGTGCCGTCCCCCGCACTATCTTTTCGCGAAATGGCAGAACAGATCCGAAGATGAGGGGGACGGCACGGTCTGATCATCGTACCTTCCCTGTCGGCATGACCTCGAGGATAGAACCCAGCCCAGAAAGAGGCGATCATCATTCAACAGGATCACGCCCTCCGTGCCGTCCCCGCACTATCTTCTCGCGAAATGGCGGAACAGATCCGAAGATGAGGGGGACGGCATGATATGATCATTATGCGGTTCTGTTTTCATGACCCCGAAGATAGAACCGGGACGGGAACAGGTCGATCAATTTTCAGCGGGATCACGCGCTCCGTGCCGTCCCCCGCACTATCTTCTCGCGAAATGGCAGAACAGATCCGAAGATGAGGGGACGGCATGATATGATCATTATGCGGTTCTGTTTTCATGACCCCGAAGATAGAACCGGGACGGGAACAGGTCGATCAATTTTCAGAGGGATCACGCGCTCCGTGCCGTCCCCCCCTATCTTCTCGCGAGACGGCAGAACAGATCCGAAGATGAGGGGACGGCATGATATGATCATTATGCGGTTCTGTTTTCATGACCCCGAAGATAGAACCGGGACGGGAACAGGCCGATCAATTTTCAGAGAGATCACGCGCCGTGCCGTCCCCTGCACTATCTTCTCGCGAAATGGCGGAACAGATCCGAAGATGAGGGGGACGGCATGATATGATCATTATGCGGTTCTGTTTTCATGACCCCGAAGATAGAACCGGGACGGGAACAGGTCGATCAATTTTCAGAGAGATCACGCGCCGTGCCGTCCCCCGCACTATCTTTTCGCGAAATAGCAGAACAGATCCGAAGATGAGGGGGACGGCACGTTCTGATCATCGTACTCGCCCCGTCGGCATGACCCCGAAGATAGAACCGGGACGGGAACAGGTCGATCAATTTTCAGAGAGATCACGCGCTCCGTGCCGTCCCCCGCACTATCTTCTCGCGAGACGGCAGAACAGATCCGAAGATGAGGGGACGGCATGATATGATCATTATGCGGTTCTGTTTTCATGACCCCGAAGATAGAACCGGGACGGGAACAGGTCGATCCATTTTCAGCGGGATCACGCGCTCCGTGCCGTCCCCCGCACTATCTTTTCGCGAAATACTGGTGACGAATCGGTGAAGAGGGGGACAGCAGGGTTGATCATGACGCCGTCCCGTCACCGTGACCCCGAAGATCGAACCGGGGATGCAGGGCGATGACGATATTACCTGATCAACATGCCCCTCACACCATCTCACGAGGAGAGCGATCACCGGCCCCGACAGAGGTATCCTTTTCTATCAGGCCGCCGGATGCTCACGCATGGTCTATCACGAACGGATCACGGTGACCACCAGGGGCGAGGGCGACATCGTCGACCTCACCCCGGCGGTGCACCGGTGCGTGGAGGCAAGCGGGACGGAGAACGGGGTCTGCACCCTCTTCGTCGTCGGTTCGACGGCGGCGATCTCGACGATCGAGTACGAGGACGGGGTGCTCGACGACCTGCGGGGCGCCCTCGAGCGGGTCGCTCCTTCGGACATCGTCTATGCCCATGACCGGCGGTGGGGCGATGGCAACGGACGGTCGCATGTGCGTGCCTCGTTCGTCGGCCCTTCGCTCACCCTGCCGGTGGAGAACGGGTCGCCAGTGCTCGGCACCTGGCAGCAGGTCGTCCTCCTGGAACTTGATATCAGGCAGCGCCGTGAAAGAACTGTGGTCTGTACGGTGCTGCCGTGAAAAATGGATCTCAGATTGAGCCCGGAAAAAGAGTTTCCGGGGTATTCTGTTCAGTCAAGCGGAATCGTTTCAAGCTGTGAGACCAGTTCCCAGATCCGGGTGCGGGCGTGAACCGGCATGTTGGGATCGTTGGAGACCTCGTCGATGGTCGAGATGGCCTCAGCCGCACGCAGGCCGATGCTCTTGTTCTCGTTCATGAGAAGAGACTTGGTTTCGTCAGCAACCCTGCGGATGTTACGAGGGATGGTGTTGTCTTCAGAAATATGCTGAAGCATCTGAATACACACATTTATGGTTTCCTCTGGTGTGGCCATTGACAATCACCCTTTATTACTATATACCCCAGGTTCTTATATACATTGATTTATCAGACCCCCCGGTGACAGTGATGACAGAGCGAAAACCAGAGGATATCATGGCCGAATACCTCCTGAAAGGAGGTAAAATGCTTGCTAAAGAGTGCAAGACCTGCGGATCTCCGATGTTCGAGTACAAGGGGGAGACGCTCTGTGTCGTCTGCGCAGAGAGGGCGGTACAGGAGGAGCGCACGCCGACCGCACCGGTGCCTGCCGTCCCTGCCGCACCGCCGACCGCACCCCCCGCGAGGGCCGGCACGGCCGAGGCCGGGATCGAGGCGGCGGTCGCCGCCCTCTGCGAGCGGGTCGAAGGGGAAACCGACGAGCGCCGGTGCCTTACTCTGATGCAGGCGGTGCTCGCCGGCGCCGAGGCGCTCAAACTCCTTCGTCACTCATAAGGCCGACTGGAAACGTCCCTGATCCCCTCGGCCCTCTTCTTCCCGATCCCTTTCACCTGGCTCAGGTCGTCGACGCCGGCGTCGATGACCGCCTGCACCGATCCGAAATGTTCGAGGAGGGCGCGCGCGTGTTTGAGCCCGACCTCGGGGAAGGCCGCGACCACGTATTCCTGCTCCTCACGCGCGGTCCGGTACGACTTTTTCGGCTGGACTGTCCGTTCGGTCCGCTCGCTCCCCTCTCTCCTGGCGATGACGGCGAGCATCTCCGCGGTCTCGTCGGCGCTCCTGGTGAAGAGGACCGAGACGCCGAGGTCGAGGGTGATCGCGGCGAGCGCACCCCTGATGGCGTTGGGGTGGATGTCCCGCGCCGCATAGAGGTCCTCCTCGCCCTCGACGATGAGGACCGGGCGGACGGCCGCCGAGGCCAGGGCCCGCACCTGTCCCAGGAGGTCGCGCTCGACCAGGGTGTCGGCAAAGTCCCGCACCGTCTTGCGCTCCACCAGCACCCGGTCGCCGACGGCGTAGTCGCCGACCTCCAGGCGGGTGAGCGTCAGACGAAGCCCCAGGTCGGAGAGGACTTCCGCGACCCGCGAGGAGGTCTCGCGGTCGTCGACGGTGATCGACGGACCTTCGGGTTCCGGGTCGGGAGCGGGTGCGGCGGCAAAGGCGCCGATGCTCGTCTGCCCGGATGCCGGCGAGACGGGCGAGATCGGCCCGCCGTTGTTCCCGAGTTTCTTGATCCCCCTGAGCATCTGCCGCTCGCGGTTGAGGCTCACGTACTTGTAGACCTCGTCCGAGGTGCCCTTCGTGGTGAGCACCACGATTCGTCCCGAACCGCTCCGCCCGGTCCGCCCCTTCCGCTGGATGCTCCGGATCTCCGAGGGGACCGCCTCATAAAAGATGACCAGGTCGGTGGACGGGACGTCCAGGCCCTCCTCCCCGACTGAGGTGGCAACGATCACCGGGAACTCGCCCTCCCGGAACCGCCGCAACACCTCGATCTGCTGCTTCTGGGTAAGTCCCTTCTCGGCGTCTTTGGTCGCCTGCCCGACGAAGCGTTCGGCATGGACGCCGGCCGCTGTAAGGGCGTCGACCAGGTGGCCGACCGTGTCCCTGAAACTGGCAAAGACGATGGTCCGGCTCTCCGGGTGCTCGCGCACCTCCTCGAGGACCAGGTCGACGGTCAGCCCCACCTTGGGGTGGAGTTCGGTCTCCCACCCGGCGGCGCGGGTGCAGAGCCGGCGGAAGACCGGGTCTCCGGCAAGCCGTTTGCTCGCCTTCGTCCCCGAACCCGACCGCCCCTCTGAGAACAGTTTCTCCAGATACGTCCGCAGGGCCGCACTCCCCTGCGACTCGGCGAGGGAGACGGCGTGCCTCACCTTCATCACCTCGGCGTACACCGAGGCCGCCATGAATCCTGCGGGATCGCGCTGTGCGATCCTAGCCTGCACCTGGGCGTTGAGGGCGTTGAGCGCCTTCATCGAGAGTTTCTCGCGCGCAGGCACCCTGAACCCCGCCTCGCCGAGGGCGTTGAGGCGCGAGTCCAGGAGACGGTTGAGGTCGCCGACGGCCGCGGCAAGTTCGTCGGGGAGGTCGACCGAGAGATAGTCCACCTCGCGCTCGTGGATGTACGGACGAACATCGTCGTCCTGCTCGGTCCGCGTCTCCACCTGCACGACGCCGAGGTTTGCCATCACCTCCTCCACCTTCCCGTGGTCTCCTCCCGGCGAGGCAGTCATCGCAAGAAGAAGCGGTTTCCCGGCTGTCGTCAGGTACCGGCGCGCCAGAAAGACATACGCATAGTTCCCGACCGCCCGGTGGCACTCGTCCACCACCAGGAGCGTGACCCCACTCAGGTCGTAGCGCCCGGCGATGAGGTCGTTCTTCACCACCTGCGGAGTGGCAAAGACCGCCTGTGCGCGTTCCCAGATCGCCGTGCGTTCGTCGGGCGCGGTATCCCCGGTAAACAGTGCGCAGGCGCCGTCAGGGAGCCTGAGCCGCTCTGAGAAGAAACGGAGGTGCTGCTCGACGAGCGGTTTGGTCGGGGCAAGCACCAGGAGCCGGCCCCCCTCCTGGTACAGCCTGGACGCCGCGGTGATCAGGGCGACGGCGGTCTTGCCAAGGCCGGTGGGCAGGACCACCATCGTGCAGGCGTCGAGGGCCTGGAGCGCGATGGCAAGTTGGTATCGCCGCTCTTCCAGACACTCGGGCCTGATGAGAGGGTGGCTGATGTACTTCATTCTGACTTCAGGTCGGCGAAGGTGGTGCGGCCCCTGATGAGTGCGAGGATCGTCGGGACCAGGTCGTCGATCATGACCCGCACCTGCGTCATGGAGTCGCGGTCACGGAGGGTGACCGTGCCCGCCTCCTTCGTCTCGGTGTCGACGGTCACCGCGAACGGCGTCCCGACCTCGTCCTGCCGGCGGTACCGGCGGCCGATCGCACCGTTGTCGTCGTAGTCGGCGAGGACCCCGGCGTCCTGGAGGTCGACGGTGATCTCTCTGGCGATGGTGTCGAGGCCGTCCTTGTTCACGAGCGGGAAGACCGCCACCTGCACCGGAGCGATGCAGGGGGCGAGGCGGAGCACCTTGCGCACCTCGCCGTCGACCTCCTCCTCGTCATAGGCATGCTCCAGGACCGAGTAGATCATCCGGTCGATCCCGTACGAGGGTTCGATGACATGGGGCATCACCTCGGCGCCCCGCACCTCGACCTCTTCCTCGGTGACGGTGTAGAGGTCGCCGGGCACGAAGATCGTCTCGCCGTCGACGACCACCTCGGCGCCGTCCGGGCCCGGCATCGCCTCGGCCAGGGCGGCGGCGATCTTTGCGGCCTTGCCGCGATACTTGGGACCGAGCACGCCCATGTTGGCGACGATCCGCTTTCTCGTCTCCTTGCGCGCCTCGTCGAAGGGCACGAAGACGGTCATCGAGTCCCCGCTCTCGGCCGCATGCGCCCTGAGGTCGTAGTCGGTCCGGTCGGCGATCCCGACGATCTCGACCCAGCCGAACCTTTCGGAGTAGACCTCAGCGTCCCAGCAGTCGATGGCGTAATGCGCCCGCTCATCCGGGAGGTGCTGCCTGAACCGCGTCCGCTTCGGGTCGATCCCGATGGACGTGAGGAGTTCGTGGGTGAGGGCGAGATAGTAGGCGATATACTCGTTGGCGATGATCCCCTCGTCCACTGCCTGGCGCATCGTCCTGGTGATCGCCGCGGTGTTGTTCTGCTGCTGCTCGATCGCCCAGAGGTCGACCGGGTAATCGGCGTAGCGTGCGAAGGCCGGGTGGGTCTTCTCCTGCGGGTTGACGAAGATCTCGGCCTCGGCCTGGGTGAACTCGCGCAGGCGGATCATGCCCTGGCGCGGGGAGATCTCGTTCCGGTACGACTTGCCGATCTGGACGGCGCCGAAGGGGAGTTTCTGCCGGTAAAAACGCAGGAGTCTGGAGAAGTCGGTGAAGATCCCCTGGGCGGTCTCGGGCCTGAGGTAGCCTTTCCGCTGCGAACCCGGGCCGATGTTCGTCTGGAACATCAGGTTGAAGTCGAAGACCTCGGTCTGCCCGAAGGTCTCGCCGCAGGAGGGGCACGCGGCGTCGATGATCGCCGCCGCCAGTTCTTCCTTCGAGAGGACGGCGCCGTTCTCGATCCCGCAGGCCTCGGCAAGATGGTCTGCCCTGAAATATTCGTTGCAGTGAGGGCACTGGCACATCTTGTCGGCAAACCCTTTCACATGGCCCGAGGCGAGATATATGGACTCGGTCCCGACGGTCGGGCATTCGATCTCGTAATAGCCCTCTCTGATGACGTAATAGTGTCTCCAGATATTTTCGATCCGCCGCTTCATCATGGCGCCGAGCGGCCCGTAATCGATGAAGCCTGCAACTGAACCATAGAGCTCTGCCGAGGGCCAGACAAAGCCGCGGCGCTTTGCGAGTTCTATGACTTTATCGTAGATGTCACTCACTGCGATCAATCCTGGTGTAATATTTTGGCCACAGGATTATATAGTCCCGCTTTCCCTGCCTGGGATGGAGCGGCACGGACCGGACAGGATGGAGGGGGCATGCGAGGTTTGTCGCAGAACCGCGCAAAAGATCGCGCGTTGCCCGACGCACTCAGAAGAGCGTTCCAGGCGAAGAGGCTGGATCACACCCCTTCTAGTGTCAGAATGATCTGCGCACAGGGGTGGAAAAATCTGAAAACATACGGCAATATAATAAGCATATCTTTTTTTACGCGGTGCCCTTTTTACCCCATACATCAAAAATATTCTAATATCTCCAATTGAATCACTCCGGTCCTGCCGGGGATTAATTAATAATTTTTAAATATGATCAGACGTATTCTATTTCAGACCTAGTGTGGTATTGCCATGCCAGCAGAACACAGAAAAAAGGAACTCCTTGCACTCTTCCAGGACCTCACCAGCAAGACGGAGATCGTCGAGCCGATGAAGAAGATCCATGGAAGTCTCAGGGACCGTGATGCGGTGGGGCGCGAGATCGCCCTCATCATGCGCGAGATCCTTGACCAGGGTTTCTTCCAGACCAAGCTCTCCCCCCGCCAGCTGGCGACGCTCGTCATCGCCTTCAACGAAGGTAAGAATGACACCGAGATCGCCCGCGAGCTTGGAAACGAAAAACTGGCGAAGACTGTTGCCAGGGCACGGGTCAGGATCAAACTCTTCCGTGAGTCTGACTTTGACATGCCCTTCGAGCGCACCGAGCTCACCGACCTGGTCGATTCGGGGAAGACGATGAACGAGATCTCCCAGTCCCTGGGGATCAGTTCTTCGTCTCTGCGCGAGTACCGACACGTGATCGCCATGGATGAGGACGCCACGCTCGATCCCTACCTGGAACGGATCAAAGACGTGATCGAGGACCGCGACCTCACCGAGCAGATGACCCGCGGTGTCACCAACGACGGGCTTTCCGAGGCGATCGACGCGACCGAAGCCGAGATGATCGACGTAACGTAAAAGACGTGCCGGGTGGCCCTCCCAGTACCACCTTTTTTACGTCAGGGCACAGATCAGCGTGCATGAAGATCCAGTGGCTCGGCCATGCATGCTTCCTGCTCGAAGGGAGCAGGACTATTCTTATCGACCCGTTCGTTCCTTCAGGCGAGATCCCGACCGATCCCGACATCGTGGCCGTCACCCACGGTCATGCCGACCATCTCGGGGAGGTGGTCAGGATCAAAAAGCCGACGGTGACGATGAACGAGATCGCAAAGTATCTCGCCGCACGGGGTGTCCCGACCGAACCGATGAATATCGGCGGGACGGTCGAAGTGGACGGCGTCTCGTTCACGATGACGCCCGCGCTCCACTCTTCGTGGCTTGAGGAGGCAGGCGGCGGGTATTATGGCGGCGCGGCGGCCGGGTTCGTCATCACCATGGACGGCGTCACCGTCTACCACGCGGGCGACACCGGCCTCTTCTCAGACATGAAGTTGATCCGGGAACTCTACCGTCCCGACGTCGCCCTCCTCCCGGTCGGCGGGCGGTTCACGATGGGGCCCAGGGAGGCGATGGTGGCGGCTGAGTTCGTGGGGGCGAAGACCGTCGTCCCGATGCACTACGACACCTGGCCGGTGATCGCCCAGGACCTTTCAGGATTCAAGGCGGCGATCGAGCGGACGACCGACATCAAAGTGGCGCTTCTTGCGCCTGGCGAGAGTCTTGAGGTCTGAGGAAAGAACTGCGGTGAAGTTCTCTTGATCGATGATTTTGCCAGGGGTCCGGCCACCCCCTCTTCATGGTCATCGACGACGCCTTCCTGTTCCAATCTTCGGGGTCATGGGGATGGGACGGTGTGGGGATCAAAATGTGCCGTCCCCCTTATCTTCGGATCTGTTCTGCCGTCTCGCGAGAAGATAGGACGGGGGACGGCACGAGTGCGTGATCCGCTGAAAATGGATCGACCTGTTCCCGTCCCGGTTCTATCTTCGGGGTCATGCCGACAGGGAAGGTACGATGATCAGAACGTGCCGTCCCCCACATCTTCGGATCTGTTCTGCCATTTCGCGAAAAGATAGGGCGGGGGACGGCATGGAACGCGTGATCCCATTGAAAATGGATCGAACTGTTCCCGTCCCGGTTCTATCTCCGGGGTCATGAGGACGGGGCGAGTACGATGATCAGAACGCGCCGTCCCCTTATCTTCAGATCTGTTCTGCCGTCTCGCGAGAAGATAGGACAGGGGACGGCATGGAGCGCGTGATCCCGTTGAAAATGGATCGAACTGTTCCCGTCCCGGGTTCTATCTTCGGGATCATGCCGACAGGGAAGGTACGATGATCAGAACGTGCCGTCCCCCCCACCTTCGGATCTGTTCTGCCGTTTCGCGAAAAGATTGGGTGGGGGATGGCATGGAGCGCGTGATCCCGTTGAATGATGATCGCCTCTTTCTGGGCCAGGTTCTATCTTCGGGGACATGAAGACGGGGCGAGTACGATGATCAGAACGTGCCGTCCCCCACATCTTCGGATCTTTTCTGCCGTCTCGCGAGAAGATAGGACGGAGGACGGCATGGAGCGCGTGATCCCGCTGAAAATGGATCGACCTCTTCCCGTCCCGGTTCTATCTTCGGGGTCATGAAAAGAGGACGGCGTCATGATCTGAATTGCCGTCCCCCTTATCTTCGGATCTATTCCGCCGTTTCGCGAAAAGATAGGGCGGGGGACGGCATCACATATGCACCCCGGAATAATAATCGGCCCTTTCCCGTCTGTGGTCTATCTTCGGGGTCATGCTGGCAGGAAAGGCACGATGATCAGAACGTGCCGTCGCCCCCCGCGAGACGATAGGACGGGCCGCCGGGTCATACTCGATCCAGAGAAAGTGAAGTTTTCTCCAGAACCGAAATGCCGACCAAAAAAAGATTCACCAGGGTTCAAGCCCCTGTTTTTCCCGATAGGCGTTGATTGCCTGCCTGATCGCGTCCTCGGCCAGGACTGAGCAGTGCATCTTCGGCTCAGGGAGGCCGCCGAGGGCGGCGGCGACCTCACGATTGGTGAGCGCCCAGGCTTCTTCCAGGCTCTTGCCCTTGATCATCTCGGTCGCCATGCTGGAGGAGGCGATGGCCGCGGCGCATCCCAGGGTCCTGAACCTGACGTCCACGATCCGGTCGTCCTCGATCTTGAGGTACAGGGCGGTGGTGTCCCCGCACTCCGAACTCCCCACCTCGACGAAGGCGTCTGCGTCCTCCAGCACCCCGACATTGCGCGGGTTGGTGAAGTGGTCCATGACGGTCTCTGTGAACTGCATCTGATCACCTCTTGGTATGGGATTCACAAAACCCTTCGCTCTCAGGCATGGCCACGCGAGAGTCTGCGCAGGCGTGCGACGGCGTCGGGGAGAGCGTCGAGGAGGAAGTCGATGTCTGCTCCGGTGGTCAGGTCGCCGAGGCTGAGACGGAGCGAGGCGCGGGCGAGGGCGGGGGGAACGCCCATGGCGGTGAGGACATGGGAAGGCGCTTCTTCGCCGGATGAGCAGGCGCTCCCGGTGGAGGCGCAGACGCCCTGCATCCCGAGGAGGGTGAGGAGGGCCTCGCCGTCGATCCCCGCAAACGAGATGTTGATGTTGCCGGGGAGGCGCTCGGTCGGGTGGCCGTTAAGGGTGACCTCGGGCACACGCTCCAGGATCCCGTCGAGGAGGCGGTCGCGCAGCGCCGCCACCCGCGCCGCGTGGCCGGGGATGTCACCGCACGCCCGCTCGATGGCCGCACCCAGGCCGACGATCCCGGGGAGGTTTTCGGTCCCGGCGCGCCGGCCCTTCTCCTGCCCGCCGCCGTGGACGAGGGTCTCGATGGCGACGCCGTCCCTGATGTACAGCGCTCCTGTCCCCTTGGGCCCGTAGAACTTGTGGCCGGAGAGGGAGAGGAGGTCGATCTGCATCGCGTCGACGTCGATCGGCACGTTCCCGACGGCCTGGACGGCGTCGGTGTGGAAGAGGACGCCGTGCTCGTGGGCGACGGCACCGATCGCGGCGATGGGCTGGATGGTGCCGACCTCGTTGTTGGCGGTCATCACCGAGACGAGGACGGTCCGGTCGGTGATCGCCGCCTCGACGGCGGCCGGGTCGACCATGCCGTACCGGTCGACCGGCAGGTAGGTGACCGAGAAGCCCTGCCTCTCCAGGAACTCGCAGGTGTGGAGGATGGCGTGGTGCTCGATGGCGGTGGTGATGATATGGTCGCCCTTCTCCCGGTTCGCCAGGGCGACGCCCTTCAGCGCCCAGTTGTCCGATTCGGTCCCGCCGGCGGTGAAGAAGATCTCGGCGGGCGAAGCGCCGAGGGCGGCGGCGACCTGCCCGCGGGCACGGTCCACCGCCTCCCGCGACTCGTCGGCAAGGCCGTACAGGGAAGAGGGGTTGCCGAAGTGTTCGGTGAAGTACGGGAGCATTGCGGCGACGACCTCGGGATGGGTCGGGGTCGTGGCGGCGTGGTCGAAGTAATGGATCTTTTCGCTCATATCTCTCCCTTTGATTATTCCCATTGTCTTTTGATGATGGAAAAAATAACCCTTCGAGACGGGATGTGGTGGGGGGGTCGGGCTTCGGTTTCCGTATGGTATGATCATCTCATCCGATCGATCTGCCGTCTCTTCTCCGTCCATGCCTTTCTGAGGATTACAGGGATCACTTTCAGAGGGAAGAACACAGCAGAAGAAGAACTCAAAAAAGTTCTGTTGAATCGGGCATGAGGTGGGAGCACGCCTCAAGCATACGGGATGAAAATTTCTCGTCGCTTGCTCTCTCTTTTCAAAGATTGAAGAATCGATGGAGACCTTGTTCAATCGCCGCCCCCGCCCATCCTCATTGTGGGGGGTCCGGGGGGTTTCCCCCCGGCGCGAGATTTCAGAAAAGATTCTCCGATGAGGGTGGCACGTCTGATCATCACGCCTTCCCACAACACCATGCCGGGGGCGCTGCCCCCGGACCCCCAGGATGAAGATAGGGCGGGGAAGACAGAGGGTCAATAATTCAGAAAGTGGATATTTCCTCTGTGTATCAACTATGGGGGAGCGCGGATGGATCAAATCCTCATGAAAATCTGGAGAGACAGTTTTCTGGATCATTTTCATGGTAAATCATCTGGATTGCTCTCTCTGCGGGACGGCACGGCGGGGGGTGACGATCCAGATCGGCCGTCCCCCTTCACCGGATCTGTCCTGCTATCTCGCGTGAGGATAGGACGGGGGACGGCACGGAGCGCGTGATCCTGCCGAGTAGAGATCGCCTCTTTTCCGTCCCGCTCCAATCTTCGAGGTCATGGGAACAGGACGAGGTCATGATCAGACCATGCCGTCCCCTTTTCACCAGACCAGTTCTGCCATCTCGCGAGAGGATAGGACGGGGGACGGCACGGCGCGTGATCCTGCCGAGTAATGATCGCTTCTTTTCCGTCCCGCTCCAATCTTCGAGGTCATGGGAACAGGACGAGGTCATGATCAGACCATGCCGTCCCCTTTTCACCAGACCAGTTCTGCCATCTCGCGAGAGGATAGGACGGGGGACGGCACGGCGCGTGATCCTGCCGAGTAATGATCGCTTCTTTTCCGTCCGGTTCTATCCTCGGGGTCATGAAAATAGGACCGCGTGATGATCATATCATGCCGTCCCCCTTCACCGGATCTGTTCTGCCGTCTCGCGTGAGGATAGGACAGAGGATGGCATCACGCGTGATCCCACCGAGTAGAGATCGCCTCTCTTCCGCCCCACTCCAATCTTCGGGGTCATGAGGACGAGACGGCGTGCTGAACGGATGTGCCGTCCCCCTTCACCGGATCTGTTCTGCCGTCTCGCGAGAAGATAAGACAGGGGATGGCATCACGCGTGATCCCGCTGAGAAGAGATCGCCTCTTTCCCGTCCTGTTCTATCCTCGGGGTCATGAGGGCGGGACAGCGTGACGATCAGAACGAGCCGCCCCTCACCGCAGAATCTCCAGGGGTTCAGAAACCAATCGCTCCTCTACCAGAGGCAAGGAATCGAGAAATACAACAGAGCCGAAAAAAAGAGTTCTGGAGATTATTCAGATTGACCGATTAGAAATCGGTCATAATTCTGAACTGATCGATCTCCGGGTTGTCCATCCGCTCGATGAACTCGTCCGCGGCATGACCGATGTCCTTGCTCGCGGTGATCGCACGGCCGACGACCAGGATGTCGGCGCCCGAGTCCAGGGCCTTCCGCACAACATGTTGCCTGACCCCGCCGGCGGTGGCGACGAGGAGTTTGCCGCCCGCGGCTTCCTTGATCGCCGGAATGTTGCCCCAGGAATATTCGTCGCCCTCGGTGTCGATGGCGCGGTGGAGTTCGACGATGTCCGGTTTGACCTTCAGTTCTTTGATCAGCGCCACCGGGTCGGCGACATTGAGCATGTCGATGACCGAGTAGATGCCGGTCTTCTTCGTCTCCTCGATCGCCTTCTCGATGGTGGCGGTCGGGGCGAGGCCGGAGATGACGACGGCGTCGGCACCGGCGTCAGAGGCCATCCGGGCCTCAAGGTTGCCAGTGTCAAGGGTCTTGAGGTCGGCGATGATGAAGGCGTCCGGCCGGATCTTCCTGATCTCGGAGAGGACGTTCAGCCCGAACTGCTTGATCAGCGGGGTGCCGGCCTCGAAGAGGACGTGATCGTTCTTCGGGACCGCGGTGAGCACGGCCTCGACCTTTGCCATGTCCACGAGGTCCATGGCGACCTGGAGGTACGGGGGGTTCCAGAGACGCTGGACCTTGAAGCCCATGACAGCGTGGGTGGACCGGTCTTTCTCGTAGAGGAGGGTCTCGGTGTCAGGGAACTTCTGGATGGCACGGCGGATGGCGAGTTTGGTGGCGCCATAGTTGTACCGGTAAATCTTGCTGTAGTCCTCCGCGTCGGGTGCGATGAAGACGCTGGCGAGGATGACGGTCTCGTCAAGGTCGATCCCCTCAAAGACTCCTTCTTCGACCGAGTCGGCGACGGCCTTGGCGACGGCGGCCTGGGCCGGGCCGAAGATCTCATTCACCTGCTCGCCCGTCTTCAGGGTCACCTTCGGGATGATGAGGGTGGCCGGTTTGGTGAGCAGGTTCGGGCGTACCACCGCAAGGAGCGGGGTGTGGCCCGCAGAGAGCTGTGACATACCGTTTGCAAAGGCCATCCCCACCGGGCCGTTCTTGTCCCCCATGACAAGGTCGATGTGCGCGAGTTCCGCGCCAGTTCCAACGAGAGCTTCACCTATCAAATACATGGAAATCCCTTCAATAATGCTGCATATAGATGGCACACGCTTATACATAAAGTGACGGGGGTGGCAGGAAAACCGGAGAAGCACCTGGGAGCGGAAGGCCCGCGCGTGCCCCGGGATACACCTGATATCGGCCTTGCAGAGATCTTCACCATCTTCTGGAGAGAATATCTCTATCAAACACCATCCTGGGAGGCAACGCCCTTCGGGGCGATCGAGGTGGAGAAACATCGTGATCAAAGATACCACCTCTGACCCACCCGCCTTCCCCCCCATCTTTTCGCCGGGGGCGCTGCTCCCGAACCCCCGGGACGGCGATAGGGGTGGGAAGGCAGAACTTGAGATCATGAAGGGGATTGATGCCGCCCCTGCCTATCCTCGTCGTGGGGGTCCGGGGGTGCACCCCCGGCGCAAGACGGCAGAAAAGATCCTGCGATGAGGGGCGGCAAGCCCCCCGCAGTGAGAACAATCCGGATGATTTCAACAGAGTTTCGATCGGTGCCCTCTGTTCCCGACATGCCACTATGAGACCGGAAACGTCGTCTCGGTCACGACCGTCCCCGACCGCACATCGACCACCCGCAACCCCCACGTACCCTTGCCGGCAGGCGTGCCCTGCGGGTTGTCCTGCCATATGTGTGCGCTGCCGTTCCAGTACTGTGGGTACTGGCTCAGGTCGTAGAAATACGGGGTCGTGCTCTTGCGCCTCTCGATGTCGTTGGTCAACCAGAACCCCCGGTTCCGGGTCCAGTTCACGGCACCGGCGTTCCCGTCATAGAAGATGTACAGGCATTCCCCGGGTCTGAACCCACGGTCCTCCTCCATCGATTCGGACGTGACCGGTTCGATCACCTGGCCGTCCGGAGGGATGACATAGATCTTCACTTCCTTCAGGTCTTCATGCACCCCGGCGCGATCCTTGGAGAAATAGAGGGTGTCGCCGGCGACGTTCGTGACCTCGATCACCCGGCCGTCGCCGTGCGGCGCACCGACATGGACGGCCTTTGCGAGATTGGCGGTCAGCGGGGGCTTTTCAACATGAGCCTCACTGAAGATTCCGGAGAAGAGCGCGAACGAGATCCCTGCCAGGAGTACGACCAGAAAGACCATGAGAACAGTCCCGAGGGTTTCGGAGACGGCAGTGTCATCGCTCATCAGATACGAAATCAGAGCAGAAAGAGATGAAGCCATCGGAATGGATCAGAAAACGTGGGGTCGGTGAGATTTGAACTCACGATCGACGGGTCTCTCCGACATGCGCGGGGAGCGAGATCTGCATCAGCGCTCCAACGGGTCATCATCAGATCAGTAGACCCATTGTTCATCACACGCAAAGACCGCTGGAGCCCGTCGCCATTCCGGACTAGGCCACGACCCCGAATGTATCACTTATATGCGTCCTCTTCCGACTTAAAAATTGTGATCGGCGAGCACTAATGATATAAGATCTTCTCGCACCAGTACTTACGAAAACCTATGGTCACGGGCAGCTATGCATGCGGACATTCAGGGCTGTCGCTGATGGGCGAGACCATCGGCGCCATGCTCAACCGTATAGCCGCACAATACCCGGAGAACGAGGCCCTGGTATCTGTGCACCAGAACATCCGCTGGACGTACCGGGAGTTCCTTCTTCAGGTAAACTCCCTTGCACGTGGCCTTATGGCACTCGGCGTCGAGCGCGGCGACCGGGTTGCGATCTGGGCGATGAACTACGCCGAGTGGACCCTCACCCAGTTTGCGACCGCGAAGATCGGGGCCATCCTGGTCAACATCAACCCGGCCTACCGGGTCTTCGAACTGGAATACGCCCTCAAGCAGGCCGAGGTCTCGACCCTCATCGTGCAGGGGCGGTTCAAGACCTCCGACTATGTCGGCATGGTCTACGAGGCCTGCCCCGAGGCGATCGAGGCGCGGCCCGGCAGGGTCTCGACTGAGAAGTTCCCGTTCCTCAAAAACATCGTCTTCATGGGCGACATCCCGTACAACGGGATGTTCACCTGGGACGAGATGATCAAGCGGGGAGAGGCGATCAGTCCCGACGAACTGGAAGAGCGCGAGGAGTCCCTCAACTTCGACGACGCCATCAACATCCAGTACACGAGCGGGACGACCGGGTTCCCGAAAGGCGTGGTGCTCACCCATCACGGCGTGATGAACAACGGGTTCATCATCGGCGAGGGGATGAAGTTCACCGAGAAGGACCGTCTCTGTATTCCGGTACCCTTCTACCACTGCTTCGGCATGGTCCTCTCGAACATGGCCTCGGTTACCCACGGTTCGACGATGGTCATCCCCGCCCCGTACTTCAATGCCGAGGCGGTCATGAAGACCGTCCAGAACGAGCGGTGTACCGCCGTCCACGGGGTGCCGACGATGTTCATCGCCGAACTTTCGCACCCTGAATTTGCAAAATATGATTTTTCCACCCTGCGCACCGGGATCATGGCCGGTTCCCCCTGCCCCATCGAGGTGATGAAGCAGGTCAACACCCTCATGAACATGCGCGACATCGTCATCGTCTACGGGCAGACCGAACTTTCGCCGGGCATCACCATGACCACCGTTGACGATCCCCTTGAGCGCCGGGTGGGGACGGTGGGCAGGGCCTTCCCACACACCGAGATCAAGATCATCGATCCATATACAAAGAGGATCGTCCCCCGTGGCGTGGTCGGCGAGATCTGTGCCCGCGGATATATGGCGATGAAGTGTTATTACAACAATCCATCGGCCACCCGCGCCACCCTGGACCACAACGGGTGGCTCCATACCAGCGACCTCGGAGTGATGGACGAGGAGGGGTACGTGAAGATGTCAGGGCGCCTCAAGGAGATGGTGATCCGGGGCGGCGAGAACATCTATCCCAGAGAGATCGAGGAGTTCCTCCACCACCACCCCAGGATCGCCGACGCCTATGTGATCGGCGTACCTGACAAAATATACGGCGAGGAACTGATGGCCTGGGTGAAGCCAAAGGAAGGGCAGAGCATCACGCCCGAGGAGATCGTCGAGTTCTGCACCGGCCAGATCGCCCGCTTCAAGATCCCGCGGTACTTCAAGTTCGTCGACGATTTCCCGATGTCGGTCACCGGCAAGATCCAGAAGTTCAAGATGCGCGATATCGCCGTCGAAGAACTCGGGCTTGGAGAGGCCTCAGAGGTCAAGACGGCCTGAAACGATCGGCACTCTTTTTTTTGGCTTTGTAGAATCAGGCATGAGCCCCGGGCTCAAGCATACGGGATGAAAATTTCTCGTCATTTGCTCTCTCTCTTTTCAAGACAGGAGAATCTGGGGCGATCGTGTTCCATCGCCGCCCCCACCTATCTTCGTCGTGGGGGTCCGGGGGTTTCCCCCGGCGCGAGATTGTGGGAAAGATTTGACAATTTGGGGCGGCCAATCTATCAGAGGAATATTCTATCCTCTGTGTATCGGCTTCAACGTGATATAAAGAGTTCAAACTCTCATGCAAACATGAAGAGAGGATATTCTGGATCATTTTCATGGTAAATCATCGTGATGGTTCTCTTCGACGGGGGGTTGGCTGCCCTCCCAACCCCGCGCGAGCGATAGGCGGCGGACTGCAACCCCCCTTTCAGGGTCATTGCTCCGCCTTCCGCCCCAATCTTCATCATTGGGGTTCGGGGCGGAGCCCCCGGCATACGCATGAGGGAAGGCGATAGATTCGGTTCATGAAAAGAGGATGTTTTCTACAGAGCCCTTCCCGTAACATATCAAGGCTGGAGAGTTCTGGGATGAACTCCATGAAAATATTCTTCGATTTTCGAGGGCCCGGGTTGACGACCGGCCCGCAGCACGGAAATCGATCCAGGGCCGTGGATTTTAACCCTCAGAAGATCCAACTCTTCGTGATGGCAGGCACGCTTGCTGAGCAGAGGAGGAGCCGCTGATGCTCGGGATCATCGGCGGCACCAGCCTCCTGTACTGTGACCTTCCGGCACTGGAGGAAAAAACGGTCTGGACCCCCTATGGTCCGGCTTCGGTGCATGTCGGCGAGATCGCCCTGATGCTCAGGCACCAGGCCGACCGTCCGCCCCACCAGATCAACTACCGCGCCCAGATGGCGGCGCTCGCCCTCTGCGGTGTGGACCGGGTCGTCGCTTTCGGGTCGGTCGGGTCGTTAAAGCCCCTCATCCAGCCCGGAACGGTGGTGCTCCCGACCGACTATCTCAGCCTCACCGATATCCCGTCCTTCCACAACCATGCCATCGAGCATGTGATGCCGGCCATGGACCAGGACCTGGTCAGGCAGATCTCCGGGGCCATCCCCACCGCCGAGGTCGGGGGGATCTATGTCCAGACGCGGGGGCCCAGGATCGAGACCATTTCTGAGGTGCAGGCCCTGGCAAAGGTCGCGGACGTCGTCGGGATGACGGTGGCGAGCGAGGCGACGCTTGCGCGCGAGCTCGAAATTCCGTTCGCCGCCGTCTGTACGGTTGACAATTATGCAAACGGCCTCTCCGACGAGGTGCTCACCTACGAGCATATCCTCGCCACCTCGAAGAAATATGCGAGGCGGACCGAGGACCTGGTCGGTGCGGTCGTGCACGCACTGGGGGAGTAAGATGATGAAAGAATCATACAATGGAGAGGACGTCCTGATAAAGGACGTCGAGGTACAGGGCAGACGGGTGAACATCAAGGTCGAAGGCGGACGGTTTGCGGCCATCGGCGAGGAAGCCGGCGGCGAGGCCGATGTCGTCATCGAGGGTCGCGGTGCGGTCGCCCTGCCCGGGCTGTACAACACCCACACCCATGCGGCGATGACCCTGCTGCGGGGGTACGCCGACGACATGCTCCTCCAGGCGTGGCTCTCAGAGAAGATCTGGCCGCTTGAGGCGCATCTGACCGGCGAGGACGTCTACTGGGGGACGCAGCTCGCATGTCTTGAGATGATCCGGTCGGGAACGGTCGGTTTCAACGACATGTACTTCTTCATGGACGAGGCGGCCAGGGCCGTCGATAAGATGGGGATGAAGGCGCAGCTCGCGTACGGCTTCATCGACCTCTTCGACGAGGAGAAGCGGGAAAAAGAGATCAAGGCGACCGAGGCGCTGGTCTCTTCGATCCAGGCGATGAACAATCCCGGGATCAAGGCGGCGGTCGGGCCGCACGCCGTCTATACGGTCTCTGAGGAGGGACTCTCCTGGTGCGCCGAGTTCTCCCGGCAGCAGAACATCGGCATCCATGTCCACCTGGCCGAGACCGAGCAGGAGGTGACCGACTGCGTCGCCAAGACCGGGGTGCGCCCCACGCAAGTCCTGGACCGGTGCGGGCTTCTCACCCCGCGGACCGTCGCCGCCCACTGCTGCTGGCTTGATTCGGACGACTGCGCTCTCCTTGGCGACCGCGGCGTTTTCGCCTCCCACAATCCCACAAGCAACATGAAACTCGCCGTCGGCCGGGCGATGCCGTACGGGTTGCTGAAGGAACGGGGTGCCGGGCTCTGTCTCGGGACCGACGGATGTTCCTCCAACAACAACCTGGACATGTTCGAGGAGATGAAGTTCGCCGCCCTCCTCCAGAAGTTCTTCTGGCACTCGCCGACGATCCTCCCGGCAGGCGAGGCGCTTGCCATGGCCTCGGCAAACGGCGCCGAGGCCCTCGGGTTCAAGGGCGGACGGCTTGAGGTCGGTGCTCCGGCCGACCTGGTCCTCCTCGATCGCCGGGCCGCCTGCAACACCCCGCTGTATAACGCGGTCTCCAACGCAGTCTATGCCTGCAACGGCGGCGCGGTCACCACCGTACTCTGCGACGGCCGCGTCCTGATGCAGGACGGCGTCGTGCCGGGCGAGGCCGAGGTGCTGGACGGCGCACGGCAGGCGATCGCCGGGTTGCTTGAGCGGCACCAGGCATCGGTGTCTGAGTAAGGCTGTGGAGTGAATCCTGGCCGGGGGAGTGGCATCTCATCTCCCCATCGAGATTTTTTCTAAAACCAGAATTTTTGGCTTTGTAGAATCAGGCATGACCCTTGGGTCCAAGCATGCCCGATGAAAATTGCTCTGAGCAGCGCTCCAGCGTGTGGGCGGATCCCGCCCCTCGCGACAGGGGGATCACTCAATCGCCGCCCCCGGCTATCTTCGTCCGTGGGGGGTCCGGGGGTGCAACCCCCCGGCGCGAGATTCCAGAAAAGATCCTCCGGTTGGGGCGGCCCGGCTGATCGACGTGCCTTCCCTCACGCTCGCCCCGGGAAGAGACGAGGTTTTCTGCACCGCCGGATCTCTCAATTCCGCCGCTCCCCCATAACGATCTCCCGCAACACCTCCTGCGTCTCGGCAGGCGTCGGCCCGGCCGTGACCTCGAAGACCCTGGTCGCCCCGAGGAGTGCGGCGAAGAAGCGACGGCGTATCCCTTCCCTGAAGGGTGTCCTGACGAGGAGATGAGGATTGAAGTACCCGGCGGCCGATGCCGCCTCGAGGGCCTCATCAGGTTCGAGGGGTACGCACCGTACCGGACCCCCTTCATGGCGCCTGAGAAAGATCACCGTCCTCAACGTGGTCATCGGAAGAACCCGCCCCTTCCCCACCACCGAGCGGAGGTCGACCACCGCCCGCTCCTCGGCGTCGAGGTCGGCCTGGCCGACAAGGTCGGCGAACGCCGGCCATGCCCCGGCCAGGTCGGCCCTGATATAGAAGTTCTTCTCCGAACCATAGGCGAAGACATCGCTCCCGTAGACCCGGGCAAAGAACCAGTCGTCCGAGACCACCCGGATCCGCCCGTCCAGAAGGAGGCCGTAGGTCTGGGTGGTCTTGCCCGCCCCCGACTCGCCGAGGACCGCGGTGCCCCGGCCGTCGGCATCGATGCAGGCACCGTGGACCGAGTGGGTTCCGTGCTCCTCTTCCAGGACATCTCCTGCGACCGAGAGGGCGAGGGACTTGACCAGACCATAATAGGCGACATTGATGAGAAAGGCGGTCCTGGACTGCGGGTCGTAGTACAGGGTGTCTCGCGGGAGCGCGGGATCCCCGAGATGGTAGAGGCGGCCGTGGGACCGGATGTTCTGGGAGATGAAGTAGAAGTTCTCCTCCCACCGCTCCTTCGTCTCTTTATCGTCGGTGAGAAGTTTGATGCAGCACCCGAAGACCTCCGACTTCACCTCATGGTCGATCAGATCGGCATACCGTTCGGCCAGTTCTTCCTTCTTCTCGACCGTGATGAGGCTGAGGGTGTAGGGCATGCGTCCGGGTGGTGCGGTACCCGTTTAAAAGTTCTCTCCTTCTCTTACGCAGGGGAAAAATGGTGGTTCAAGGTGGACCCGACACCCCTCTCGGTGCTCAGGCCGCGAGCATGGGTTGTTTCCTGACGACTTTCTCCTCCTTGACGGCATTGACGATGTACTCGCACGCCTCAAAGGCCACGTCCCTCTCAGGTGCACCCGCGGCCACCAGAAGGACGACGTCTCCGACACTGACCTCGCCGACGCGGTGCACGACATGGGCACAGCTCAGCCCGAAACGCCTGACCGCCTCGTCCCTGATCGATGCCAGCGTATCGGTTGCCTGCTGGACATCCGCCTCGATCGAAAGCCCGGTGGCGCCCTCCTCGGCCCGCACCCGGCCGACATAGGTGACGACCGAACCCGCCAGCGCGGCGCTCGATGCTCGCATCGGGGCGCTGGGGTCGATCTTATTGTGTGTGATCCCGACCATAATGCTCTCCTCCATGCTCCCTCTCGGGCGATCTGCCCGCAAGGGTCAGGAGTCATTACCGGACGCAGTACATAAAAATGATCTCCTTGACGCCGGCAGCGCGTCGGTGCTGGGGGAGCGGAAGGCAGGGGATCAGCGGGTCACCATGACAGGAGATTTCACCAGGGCATATCCACGCTTTTCACGATCTCCTCTCCGCCTACACGCTGAAGCGCTGCTCAGGAAATGTTCATCGTGTATGCTGGAGCCAGGGGTTCGTGCCTGGTTACTCTGAAAATGATCCTGACGATCCTCTCTTCAGGTTTGCATGAGCGTTTGAACTCGCCATATCCGGTTGAAGCCAATACGAAGAGTATAGATAATTCTTCTGATGGGTCGGCCGCCCCCAATCGTCGAGATTTCCCTGCCATCTCGCGCCGGGGGGAAATCCCCCGGCCCCCCCCCACGACGAAGATAGCGGGGTGGGGCGGCATGATGCTCGACTTCGATTCACTCCTCGAACGCACGGATGAGGATCATGAATCGATCCAGTTCTGGGATGATATTTTCATCCGGTATGCTTGAAGCGTGCTTTCGCTTCATGCCTGATTCTACAAAACCGGGACCACCCCTTTTTACCCTCTGCAGTCTCATATCGCAGAGTCGGGATTCACATGAGCCGGTTTCATATTGTAGACGACGAGACGATCGGGCGCGGCGGGTGCACGGACATCTATTTTGCGCGCTGCGAAGAGGTGCTCGAGAAAGAGGGAAGAAACCCCATGGTCACGGCAGAGGTGACGACCGCGGGTATGCCCTACAAATGGGGGATCTTCTGCGGGCTTGACGACGTCCTCACCCTCCTCTCCGGCCTGCCGGTGGACGTCGACGCTATGCCTGAGGGGCGCGTCTTTCACTCGAGAGAGCCGGTGCTCAGGATCACGGGACGGTACCGTGACTTTGGTATCTTCGAGACCGCACTCCTCGGTTTTCTCTGCCATGCCTCAGGGATCGCCACCGCCGCCGCCCACATCAAGCAGGCGGCAGGCGAGCGGAAGATCTACTCCTTCGGTTCGAGACGGCAGCACCCGGCGATCGCCCCGATGATCGAGCGATCTGCCTGGATCGGAGGCGTGGACGGCGTCTCGAACACCACCGCCCCGGAGGGGATGCCGGTCGTCGGGACGATGCCCCACGCCTTTGTGATGTGTCATGAGAGCCCGGAGGAGGCATGGACGGCCTTCGACCGCTACGCCGCTCCCGGGGTGCCGCGCCTGATGCTCTGCGACACCTTCGGCGACGAGAAGGAGGAGTGTCTCAAGGCGGCCGAACTCGGGTTCACGAAGGGCGTGCGCCTGGACACCCCGCGCTCGCGCCGGGGAGACATGCGTTCCATTCTGGAGGAGGTGCGCTGGGAACTCGACAGCCACGGCCACGAGGACATCGAGATCTTCCTCTCCGGCGGGATCACCAGGGATGACATCCTCGCCTACCGGGATATCGTCGAGGCATTCGGCGTCGGCGGATCGATCGCCAATGCTCCGGTCATCGACTTCTCCCTGGACATCGTCGAGGTTGAGGGGCGGGGCGTCGCCAAGCGCGGCAAGTGGAGCGGGGTCAAGCAGGTCTATGCCCTCCCTGACGGCGGGCGGAAACTCCTCCCTCGTGCCGCGCCCGCCCCTGCAGGGGCCGAACCGCTCCTGGTCCCGGCGATACGGGACGGGACGATAACAATGGCTGCGGAGACCGCGGCGGCAAGGGCGCGCGTCCTCGCATATCTTGCCGGGATCGCAGGATCAGCATGACCTGCGGAGTATCCCGGCCCAAATCCATTTATCTGATGGCATTCAATAGTATAGGGTAGCACCGGGCCGATAGATCAGGGGAAGATCGCTTCCTTGGCATGGAAGAGGCCGCGGGTTCAATTCCCGCTCGGTCCACTCGTTTTTGAATTTTTTTCAGGCGCATGATTTTTTTGAGAATGCGCTGATACGGCTCTGGAAAAATCTTCGTGATTGGGCTCTGTAGAAAACATCCTCTTTTCATCACCTCAACCCCCGTCGAAGAGAACCATCAAGATGATTTACCATGAAAATGATCCAGACGTTCAATTCTGGAGTTATGGATGAGAATTCGAAGACATCAATTTCCCTCATACCCGATATACGGAGAACAAAACCACCCTCAGAACGATCAGGCGTGCCGCCCTCATCGCACGATCTTTCCTGCCGTCTCGCGAGAAGATAGCCGAGGGGCGGCGATGGATTGAGGTCTCCACCAATTCTCCGGTCTTGAAAAGAGAGAGCAAGCGACGAGAAATTTTCATCCCGTATGCTTGAGGCGCGCGCTCGCCCCATGCCAAATTCTACAGAGCCTGTGATTGTTCTCTTCTCCGGCGGGACGGCATGGGGCGGCGTTCATAACTGCTGTATGTCTGTGACGGAAGCGGTCGGGCGTTCCTATCTTCGGGGTCATGCCGATGGTGAAGATGTGGTGATCAGAATGGGCCGTCCCTCATCACCAGATCTGTTCCGCGATTTCGCGAGAGGATAGGACGGGGGACGGCATCACGCGTGATCCCGACGAGAATAGATCGCCCCATTCGCATCCCAGCTTTATCTTCGGGGTCATGACGATGGGACGGCATGGTGATCAGAGGATGCCGTCCCTTATCACCAGATCTGTTCCGCGATTTCGCGAGAAGATAGGACGGGGGACGGCATCACGCGTGATCCCGACGAGAATAGATCGCCCCATTCCCATCCCAGCTTTATCTTCGGGGTCATGACGATGGGACGGCATGGTGATCAAAGGATGCCGTCCCGCCATCACCGAACCTGTTCTGCTGTCTCGCGAGAGGATAGGGCGGGGGGCACTCACCCCCCGTCGCGAGATGGCGGTGACGGCCCTGCAACGGGCGAGGATCAGATACTGTTCAGGCGGTAATCGTACCGCCCACCGGCGATACGGCCCATCACGATCTCGTTGATCCTGTTGAGGTGACTCTCGGGGAAATACCCTGACATGATGCTCGAACTCCCGGTCGAGGAGAGCATATACACGCTTCCCCTGGAGACCCCGAACACCCTGGCGACCGGGCCCTCCGCGATCCAGACCATCTGCACCTTATCGTAGTTCATGACCACGGTCTCGCGGTCGACGGCGCCGTTCACGAACGTGAAGAGGTCTTCACCGGCGTCGAACTCCGTGACCCTGTAGGAGACGTGCGCAGCATAGACAATCGCGAGGACCGCCAGCGCCGTACCCAGGGGCAGCACGTACTGCACGACCACGGCCGGGATGCCGGTGATCCCGGTCAGGGCGGCAGCCTCGCGGAAGACGTAGAGCGAAGGGACGACCATCACCGCGGCAACCACCAGGGACGCTACGGCCGCCCTGATCATGAGCACGCGCTTTGCGCCTTCCGGCTGTGTCTCGGGATCGCGTTCGTAGACGAACTCCGGTACCAGCTCCTCGAGGAGTCTCCGCTGGGTTGCATCGTCTTTGAGCAGGCAGAGGACAGGGCGCGAACCCTCGCCATCTTCCGAGACCAGCCCCACCACCTCAGCCTCGATGCACGAGCGCCCCAGAAGCCTGGCCGCGAGCGTGCGCTTGACGCGGACGGCATTGATCCGCGAGACGTTGAACGATGTCCGGTAGGTCCTGATCATACCGTGCTGCAGATAGATCGTGTCGCCCCGGCGGTAGACCTTGTAGTCATAGTACCTGAGCATCAGCGAGATCGATGGTATGATCTGGATTGTGACAAACATCAAGAGTGAGACCATCGCTCCGGCCCCCACCCCGGCCCCCGCAACCATCGAGAGGGAGAGTACGAAGACCGAGTAGGCCAGGAACATCGAGCCCAGTACGGTCTGGTAAGTCGAAACGCTGAACAGACCGTGGATGATCACGTCCAGCGGGGTGAACGTTGCCAGGGACTCGATCGTCTCCTCCTCGTCCCGGGAGATCGCATGGTCATAGAGACGTTGCGACATCTCGGAGCGTATCCTCTCCGCCACGTCCTGCCTGAACGTCAGGACCGCTTCCGGTGCCATGGCGCTGGTCCCCGAGTTGATATTGATCAGCACCTTCGATGTCCCGAAGAGCCTGTTCGGTACGTCGCGGTTCACGTTGACCGATGCCATCTTCGCGTAGGGGAGGGTCTTTTTCATCTGAAAGAGGGTGTCCCTCTCGACCACGACATCGGTCTCGTTGAACCGGATGGTCGTTCTCTTCCACTGCCGGTAGTAGAAGAGCAGGAGTGCGACCGGAGCGAGCGCGAGCATGGCCGGGAGCGCGGAGAGATCGATCCATGCACCGAGGAAGATCAGCAGCACCACGACCGAGATGAACGACCTGACCGAATTTTCCAAGATGACACTCGGGTGGCACCTGACTTTATCGCCGCCCATATTCAGTTCCCCTCTTCACTCGCCCCTGCGATCCGGCCCTGGAGCATCCGGCCCATCAGGGTGTTGAGCCGGTCCGCGACCTTCTCCGCCTCCTCGATCTCCAGGTATTCGATGGTCGCATCTCCGCCTGCGGTGGTGATGGTGACATCCCCGAGCCCGAGCATGGTGTTGATCGGGCCCCTGGAGACTTCCACCTGGTGCACCCGTTCGATCGGTACCAGGATGTGCCGTATCACCAGGATTCCGTAGCGGACATCCACCTTGTCCGCCGTGATCTGGTATCTGTACCGGGCGTAGTAGACCGGCGGGGCCGCCACGATATAGACCAGGGCGACCGCCAGGACCACCAGCCCGGCGTATTGAACGAGATCGTAGAACTGACCCAGGAATTCCTGCGAGAAGGTCTTCAGGAGGAGGTAGCCCACCAGGAGTACGGCGTATGATATGGCGTACCCGATGTACATCGAGACCATGCACTTCCGGTTCAGCCTTCGATAGCCCCCGCCTCCTGCACCGATCTCGTGAGCGGGCTCCCTCTCATCAGCCGTAGGATGCCCCTGAAACGGGCCGGGGATTGACATCGTTAGAGATTTTCATTGAGCGCAATTGAAGGTATGGTCGGGAGTCGCGGTGGCGTTCTTCGCCCCCGGTGTCAGGGAGGGCGCCTTTGTGGCGCGTCCGAACCGGGATGATGCGCGGGATCAGGAGCCCTCCCGACTCCTGGACCTCACGAGGGAGGGTTCGGGGAGCGGCCGGCCCCAATCTTTATTATGGGATCACGATCAATAGTATAGGGTAGCATCGGGCCGATAGATCAGGGGAAGATCGCTTCCTTGGCATGGAAGAGGCCGCGGGTTCAATTCCCGCTCGGTCCATCACTGTTTTGCGACGTCTTGATCAGGTGTTTTCTGTCTGTGCAGACCCCAATGTACCCTCCGACCACCCGGACACTCAAAAAAGAAGAGCGCAGGATCCGGCCTACTGGCCAAACCCGAAGATCGAGAGACTGATACTCGGCACCAGCGGTTCTTCCTCAGGCTGGACCGCCTCGATACCGATGCCGGCCTCAGGGTCGGAGACCGCCATCCTGAGATTGAGCACATCCTCCGCCTGGAGCATGACGACCATCTGGCCGACGATCACGGTCCTATGGCCTTCGTCCTCTTTCGTCGACTGCCAGCGGATATTGCTGTTCGGGATGTCCACCCCGTTGACCGTGAGCCAGAAGTCGACATAGGCAGGTTCGGTCACATTCTCGGTGGCATTCAGCATGCCCACCTGCGGCGTGAAGACGACGAAGTACACCCCGTCGTTCTCAACCGTGATATTCTCCTCATCAAGCATGACCCCGAACGCCGCATCGGTCTGGTCCATCACGACCGGGACCGGGGCCGTGCTGTTGGGCTGCTGCGTGATGCTGCTCGAAAGTCGGGCAAAGCTGAATGCAGGTATCGGCGGCGTTACATTTTCCGACTCATTACCATTCTCCGGCTCGGCAATCGGTTCGGCCTCGATCCCGTCTTCCGGCGCGGTGACATTCTCGGACTCATTCACCGCCGAGGCCAGGCCGACGGCACCGACACTCAGTACGGCTGCGATCAGAAGAACCAACAATCTTCTCATTCTTCATCCCCCCATGAATCCCGGAGAGCAGGCACGCAATCAGCACACCCGCTCCCGACGAGACGGTCATCCTCGGCCTTCAGCATATATATATAATTTCGTGAAAATTCCGGCGCGACGTGATCTGAACGCCATGAAACGGACCATACGGCCAGCAACAGAGACACCGGGAATAAAAATAGGCAAGAAGTGTCGCCACGGCCGGCGCTTCCCGCAAGATGGAATGGTTTTTGTCCAGTGAGAACCGATAACACTTGGGTGCAATGGGTCTTAAAGAGTGGATCGTGCCGCAAGACAAGGTTTTTTTTGACTTGTTCGAAAAGCAGGCAGATACGGTTAACGAGGGTGCTATGCTCCTTCACGCCCTCGTCAATGATTATGTGGACGTTAAAAATCAGTGCCACAAGATCAAAGAGATCGAACACAAGGGCGACGAGATCGCTCACGAGGTCTACGAGCAGCTCAACCTTACCTTCATCACGCCCCTCGAGCCCGAGGAGATCTCCAGGCTCGCCACTGCGCTCGACGACGTTCTGGACTACATCGATGGCACGACACAGCAGATGTACGGCTACGGCGTCACCGAGACCGACGACCTGATGAGAGAACTTGCCCGGCTCATCTACCTCTCCACGCAGGAGATCCAGACGGCTGTACGGCTGATCAGGACGATGGACGATCCCAGGGCCGTCGAGAAACACTGCATCGAGATCAACCGGCTTGAAAACCTTGCCGATGCGGTCCTTGCAGACGCTATCAAGAACCTCTTCTCCACCAACGACGCGATCACCATCATCAAACTCAAGGACATCTACGAGAACCTTGAGGAAGCCACCGACAAGTGCGAAGACGTGGCAAATGTCCTCTCGGACATCGCGATCAGGCACTCGTGAGGAGCATGGAAATCGTCATCATCCTCGGCATCGTCCTGGCGCTCCTCTTCAACTTCGTCAACGGGCTCAACGATGCCGCAAACTCGATCGCAACGGTCGTGGCCACCAAGGTGCTCTCTCCCTTCAAGGCCGTCCTGCTTGCATCGTTCTTCAACCTGGTCGGCCCCCTTCTTTTCACGACGGCGATCGCCCAGACGATCGGGCGCGGCATCGTCGACCCGATCCTGCTCAACCCCCAGATCATCCTGATGGCCATGGTCGGCGCGGTGATATGGGTCTTTTTCTGCTCGTATTTTGGCATCCCGGTCTCAAGCAGCCACGCTTTGATCGGCGGACTGCTCGGGGCCGCGACCGCCTGTTGCGGAATCAGCGCCATCCTCTGGCCTTCGGAGATGCTTGTCCTCAAACTTCTGGTGATGCTCGTCATCGGGGCCGTCGGGGGGATGGCGGTGGCGGTCTATCTTGCCACCCACTTCGACGAGGCATGGGACCGGTACCTGGGACTCGGCGCCCTCTCGGGAGTTGCCGTGCTCATTCCGATCATGGTGGGCGCCGGCCTCCTCCCGCTCTCAGGGGTCCTGGCGGTGGTGGTCTTCATGGTCGTCTCCCCGATGCTCGGGTTCATGGTCGCCTACCTCTTCGGGATCATCATCATCAGGCGGTTTGCGAGATCGCAGTCGCCGATTCTGGACCATGCCTTCAAAAAACTCCAGATCGTGGCCGCTGCCTTCCAGGCGATCGGGCACGGGAGCAATGACGCGCAGAACGCGATGGGGATCATCACGGCGATGCTGGTGGCCGCCGGGTTCCTGACCGAGTTCGAGGTGCCGGTCTGGGTCATCCTTCTCTCATGCACCGCGATCTCGCTCGGCACCCTTCTTGGCGGGTGGCGGGTCGTGGACATGATGGCCAACAAGATCACCAAGATGCAGCCGTACCAGGGCTTCTGCGCCTCGGCAGCGGGGGGTACCGTCCTCTCGGTGGTGACCGCCTTCGGTGTGCCGGTCTCGACCACGCACGCGATGAGCGGGTCGATCATGGGTGTCGGTGCGACAAAAGGGTATTCTGCGGTAAAGTGGGGGATTGTGCGGGACATCGTCGCCGCGTGGGTCATGACCGTCCCGGCCTCGGCGGCGGTGGCCTGGGGGTGCTATCTGGTCTTCGCACCCCTGCTCCCCTGAACCTCTTCTCTAAAATATCGGCACCAGGGCGTGAGCATACACTCCTCGCACCTGGGCCGGCGGGCGATGCAGATCGCCCGCCCGTGTTGGACCAGGAAGGCGTTGATATCGCCCCAGACCTCCCGCGGGAAGGTCGCGGTCAGGTCTCGTTCCACCTTTTCCGGGTCGGTCTCGTCGGTGAGGCCGAGCAGTCTGCTGATCCGCCGCACATGGGTGTCGACGGCGATCCCCTCGTCGGTGCCGCAGGCATTGGAGAGGACGATGTTTGCGGTCTTGCGCCCGACACCGGGGAGGCGGGTCAGGCCCTGGAGGGTGCGGGGCACCTCCCCGCCGCACTCGTCCACGATCATCCTGGCGGCCCCGATGATATGCCGCGCCTTGACCCGGTAGAACCCGGTCGGACGGATGATCTCCTCCACCTCGTCGGGATCGGCGGCGGCAAGCGCACCCGGCGTTGGGTACCTGGAGAACAGGAGTGGCCCGACCGCCGCGACGGTGCGGTCGGTGGTCTGTGCGGAGAGGATGGTGAGCACCAGCACCTCGAAGGGACCGCCGTAACTGATCCCGCCTTCGATGATGCGAGGATATCTGGCGTTGAGTGCCTGATAGATGGCGCAGGCGGATTTTCTGTCCATCATAAGAAAAGTGGGGTAGGGCAGATTCGAACTGCCGTCAAAGCGTCCCAAACGCTCTAGGATGGACCAGGCTACCCTACTACCCCGTGCTTGAACCACTATATCGGTCTTCCAGGCTAAAATAATTATCTTGCGGCGGGGATAGGCCACGGCAACCCGGTGTGGAGATGACGCGGCACCGGGGGAACATCGCCTCGTCGTCGTTCCCCGGCGATCCTCACGCGAGACGGCAGGAAAGATTCAGTGATGAGGACGGCGTGTTCTGATCGTCACGCCGTCCTGTTTTTATGGCCCATGAGATAGAATCGGGACGGGAAGATGGCTGATCTCTTTTCGGCGAGATCAGACATCCGTGCCGCCCTCCGCCCTATCTTCTCGCGAAATATCAGAAAAGATTCAGTGACGGGGGGGCGGCATGGTCTGATCATCATGCGGCCCGGTTTTCGTGACCCCGAAGATAGACCCTGAACAGGAGAGTGACGATCTTTTTTCAGCAGGAGCACGCCGCGCTGTGCCGTCTCCCGCCCTATCTTCTCGCGAAAGAACAGAAAATATTCAGTGACAGGAGGACGGCACATTCAGATCACCACGCCGTTCCGTTGTCATGAACCCGGAGATAAAATCCTGACGGGAGAGTGACGATCTTTTTTCAGCAGGAGCACGCCGCGCCGTGCCGTCCCCCGCCTATCCTCTCGCGAGACGTTAGAAAAGATCTCGTGATAGTGGACGGCACATTCAGATCACCACGCCGTTCCGCTGTCATGACCCCGGAGATAGAACCCGGACGGGAGAGTGACGATCCCTTCTCAGCAGCATCACGCATCCGTGCCGTCCCCTGTTCTCCCCTCTCGCGAGACGTTAGAAAAGATCCCGTGATAGGGGGCGGCACATTCAGATCATCACGCCGTCCCGTTGTCGTGACCCCTGAGATAGAACCCGGACGGGAGAGCGACGATCTTTTTTCAGAGAGATCGCACGTGGTGCCGTCCACTGCCCTATCTTCTCGCGAGAAGGCAGAACAGATTCATTGATCAAAGACGGCATATTCTGATCATCACGCCGTCCCGCTGTCATGACCCTGGAGATAGAACCCGGACGGGAGAGCGACGATCTTTTTTCAGCGGGAGAACCCCGCGCCGTGCCGTCCCCCCTATCCTCTCGCGAGACGACAGGCCAGATCCAGTGAAGAGGGGGCGGCAATCGGGCACGGGTCCCGGCGAGGGTCCCACCGGGTATCCGGTTCCGAGGGAGGAGCACGGATCCACGCACACCACAAAAACCCACAACATGCCGGGTTCTACAGACCCCAACAAAAACAGAAAAAAACAAAAATGACCCGCCCTCCAGGGCGGGATCGTCCAACGCTTGCGCGATCTCACAGGGGGAACGGGCTGCAGGCGCCCTCGCTGACGATGGTGCCCTCGAACTTCCCCTCGCAGACCGCCACAACCAGATTCCTCGGGTTTCTGCCGTCGATGACCGCGAGCGGGATGCCGCTGCGCTCGATGACCTTGGCGGCCACGATGTCGATGACCGTGTTGGACCCGGCGTCGAGGCGGGCCGACGAGATGATGCCGAGGAGTTCGGCCGGGGTGAGATGGTCGTAGCGACGGGCGTCCTTCTCGACCTTCGGGTCGGCGCTGTAGATGGCGTCGACCGAGGTGCCGTTGATGATCACGTCGGCCCCGACGGTCTCAGCGAGCACGGCCGAGACGGCGTCGGTCGTCTGCCCGGGGGTGACCCCGCCCATCACGACGATCTTGCCTGACTCGCCGAACTCCCGCGCCTGCCGGTACGAGGTGGCGATCGCCGGATAGGCGGCATCGCCGAGGGCGAGCATCAAAAGCGTGGCGTTGATCCTGGTGACCATGATCCCGATCTCGTCGGAGGAAGCCTCGCTGATCCCGAGAGAACGGGCGGCCCTGATGTAACGGCGCGCCTCACCCCCGCCGCCGACCACGACGAAGACCTGTGCCCGGGTTGCCATCTCGGTAAGCGCTGCCACATACTCGGATACGGTATGGGATTCAAGGGAAGGCACCAGTATCGAACCTCCCAGGGAGAGTACTATCTTCGCCATATAGATCTAAGCTTATTCGTTTCTTCGGGCCTCTGATATATCTTGTTGACGCATCCCATTTCCCCACAATCTTCAATTATACCCCGGTGCATTATCGGGCATATGTACGAGGCGCACCAGTATGCCAGGACTGAAGGGGACGCGGTCAGGTGCTCGCTCTGCGCCCACCGCTGTACGATCGCCGAGGGGAAGCACGGGATCTGCGGGGTGCGCATCAACCGGGGCGGCACGCTCTACGCGGCGAACTTTGCCAGAGTGGCCGCAGAGGCGGTGGACCCGATCGAGAAAAAACCGCTCTTCCACTTTCTTCCCGGCACCCTCTCCTACTCGCTCGGTGGGGTGGGGTGCAACTTCAGGTGTCGGCACTGCCAGAACTGGCATATCTCGCAGGCGTCCCTGGACGCGATGCCCCTGATGGAGATCAGCCCGGAACGGGGCGTCGAGCGGGCACTGGCCTCGGGGTCGGCGAGCATCGCCTGGACCTACAACGAACCGACGATCTGGCACGAGTACGCCCTGGAGATGGGGGCGCTGGCGCGCGAGCAAGGGCTCGGGACGGTCTATGTCACCAACGGTTACGCCACGGAGGAGGCGCTCGACGAACTCGCTCCCATGCTCAACGCCTTCAGGGTGGACATCAAGGCCTTCTCCGACGACTTCTACCGGAAGATCTGTCGGGCCAGGCTCCAGCCGGTGCTCGACGCCACCCTCGCCGCCCATGAGCGCGGGATGCATATCGAGACGGTGACCCTGGTCATCCCGGGCCTGAACGATTCCGAGGACGAGATGAGAGCGCTGATCACCTGGGTGCTCGACAACCTCGGCCCCGACACCCCGATGCACTTCACCCGATTCCATCCCGACTACAAGATGACCGACCGCAACCCGACGCCCCTCCCGCTGCTCGAGAAGATCTACACCATGGCACGGGACCTCGGGGTGCGCTATCCCTATCTCGGGAACGTCCCGCCCGGCCCGTACGAGAACACCTATTGCCCCGCGTGCGGGGCGCTGCTCATCGAGCGGTTCGGGTTTTCGAGCAGGATCGTCGGGCTCGACAGGGACCGGTGCACGAAATGCGGGGAGCGGATCGCGGTTGTCAGGTCGGTCTGAAGAGCGGAAGGTGCGGTTCCTTGCGGACCGGATGCTCGGCACCCTCACCAGGCGGCTGCGGCTGATGGGCTATGACACACTCAGTGCCAACACGCTTTTCCCGGGGAGCAGGCGGGAGGATACGGTGCTCCTGGAGATCGCCGTGACGCAGGGGCGCATACTCCTCACCAGAGACGCCGAACTCGCACGAAGGGCCGGGGAGCAGGGGGTGCGGATCAGGTCTGAACGGGTCGAGGAACAGGTGGCGCAACTCCTGGCCCTGGACCTGGTCAGGCCGGCCCTCTCCTTTGACCGCTGCTCGCTCTGCAACACCCCGCTCAGGCCGGCGCGCCGCCGGGAGATCGAGGGGGCCGAGTACGCACCCCGGAACCGGGACGGGCTCTCGTTCTTCTGGTGCCCGGTCTGTCACCGTCTCTACTGGATGGGCTCGCACACCAGACGGATGCGGGAGGAGATGGAGAAGAGCGGGGGATGACCCGCCCCCTTCACGCTTTCGGCCGGGCGGCCCAGGTGTCGTATTCGTGCGTCCACTCGTCCTTGTGTGCTTCGACGAGGAAACGCATCCGTTCCTCCATCCCCTGGTGGAAGGCCTCCTGGTCAGGGTACCGCCGCCCTTCGCGGACGGCGGCTGCAAGGTCGGTGCCGAGCCGGTAGGCCTGCTCTTCAGCCGGGAAAAGAGCGTCCGGGTCAGGGCCGAGGACGACGCCGACCGCACCGACGGTGGTGGCCCCGAGGACGCGGAGGGTCTGGTTCAGGTAGGCGGCCACCTCGTCGGCACCCGAGCCCCCGGCGGTCGAGACCGCACACCCGTACTTCCCGGCAAACCGCTGGCAATGGATTGCATCGGCCATCCGGTCGAGGAGGAGTTTGAGCTGGGCCGAGACATTGTCGATGTAGTTGGGAGAGCCGAGGACGATCGCGTCGGCGGCGAGCATCTTCTCGTAGACCGCGGCGAAGTCGTCCGACTTCGGGCATTCGCCGGTCCGGTAGCAGAGCGTGCAGCCGGTGCACGGTCTGATCTCGTGGTCGGCGATGTCGATGTACCCGGTCTCCGCCCCTGCAGCGGCGGCCCCCTGCAGGACGGCCTCGAGGAGACGGCGGGTCCTGCTCGCCGCACCCCTCGGACTCCCGTTGATGCCAAGAATTCTCATGAGGATCACCCTGATCTCTGCGAGGGACGTCTTGATACTATCGTTCATTCATGCCCTGCGTGAACAGACCATTTCTCCCCTGCCGCCCCTCCTTCACACCCTTTTTTGATCCCTTCCCTGCGAAAAGCCATTATATCGTCACCTCAAATTATTCTGGAGCATTCCAGAAAGTGCCGACACAGGCCCATGCTCCTGCGAACATCACCATGTGACACCCCTTTTTCCTCGCCACCCTTCGTTGCCGGCCAATATATTAACACACATTATTATTTCTCGAAACAATATTCTTATTAATTATTCTCTAAAATCAAAAGAAATAGACATAAAACCCGGGAAATCCAACATATTGAGGAAAGCGTATATTCAGTACAAAATTTGTACAGAAATAATAGTACAATGTTATAATATTCTATTTTAATGTAAAATATCATGTTAAATTATTAAAAAAGATTAGGAAATTTTATATGAGCCTCGCCGGATAGATATATAGTCCCAGATTGGGGCTTGCAGTAGTGACTCTCAGGAATTCCATACCATTTACCGGGTGGAATTCTTAGTGAAGATACCTTCCTACACAAAGGGTAAAAGGATGTACTGATATGGCAGCATATTCAGAAACCATCGATCTCTATTCAGATGACGGTAAACTGCTGAAAAGCGGTGTTACCCTCGATAAGGTCAGCCCGTTGGTGAACCCTGCGACCAGCAAGATCATCGACCTGACCAAGCGTACGATCAATGTCAACCTCGCTGGCATTGAGAACACCCTCAAAGCCGGCAAGCTCGGCGGAGGGAAGATCAGGGGGCGTGAGCTCAACCTCCCGATCATGGAGAACAAGGAAGCCATCGTTGCCAGGATCAAGGAAATGGTCCAGGTCGAGGAGGGTGACGACACCGAGATCCTCGAGTTCAACAACGGCCAGCTCCTCCTCGTCCAGGTGCCGAGAAAGCGTCTCGACAACGCCGCCACCTACGACGCCGCGATCACCGCAGTCTCTGCGGCGACCACCTACGCGATCGTCGAGGAGTTCGACGTCGACATGTTCAACGCGTCCACCGTCAAGGCGGCATGCTGGGGCGGGTACCCGCACACCATGGACACGAAGGGCAGCAACGTCACCTCCATCCTCAACATCCCCCAGAACAACGAAGGCCTCGGGTTTGCCCTGAGGAACATCCCGGTCAACCACTTCGTGATGATGACCGGCAGGAACTCCCTCCAGGGCGCCGCCCTCGCGGCAACCCTCGAGACCGCCGGTGAGTTCGAGATGGGCCAGGCCATCGGTGCATTCGAGCGCAACCAGCTTCTCTGCTACGCCTACCAGGGCCTCAACGCCAACAACATGGTCTACGACCTGGTCAAGGCCAACGGCGAGACCGGTACCGTCGGTACGGTCGTCCAGTCCCTGGTCGAGCGTGCGATCGAGGACAAGGTCATCGCACCGGGCAAGAAGGGCGGGTACTTCCAGTTCTACAACACCAGCGACCCGATGCTCTGGAACGCCTACGTCGCAGCCGGTTCCCTTGCCGCATCCGTCGTCAACTGTGGTGCCGGCCGGTTCGCCCAGGCGGTCTCCTCGACCCTCCTGTACTTCAACGACCTCATCGAGCACGAGACCGGCCTGCCGTCCTGCGACTTCGGTCGTATGATGGGTACCGCCGTCGGTTTCTCCTTCTTCAGCCACTCCATCTACGGTGGCGGTGGTCCGGGTATCTTCAACGGGAACCACGTTGTGACCAGGCACGCAAACGGCGTCGCTATCCCGTGCGTCGTTGCCGCCTGTGCACTCGATGCGGGCACCCAGATGTTCTCGCCTGAAGGCTCCTCCAAGGTCATGGGCGAGACCTACGGCCAGATCGACGTCTTCAACAAGCCGATTGACCAGATCGCCAAGGGCGTTGATCTTATTGCCTGATTCAGCCTTCCCCCAGTGCAGGATTGTCCCTCTGCGGCTCCTCTCCCCCGAGACGACGGAGCTTCTCCTCAACCAGGTCGCGGGGGTTCCGGGCGTGCGCCGGGCCGTTATCAACGGCCCCGCCCTCCCGGCCACCGTCCCATACGGCCCGGCACGGGGCACAGAGAACCCGAATACCAACAGACGGACGATCCAGGTTCGCGGCACTGAGTTTGAGATGCGGGTCCAGACCGGCATGGTCACCCTCGAAGTCGAAGACGACACCGTAGTTGAGAAGATACGCACGGCCTGCGACGAGGTCTTTACGGCATTCCCGTACACCCTCCAGACCGGCCGTCAGTTCATGAAAAGCCAGGCATCCCTGGTTGACTACGCGAAGTACGGCCCCAACGCCGACGAGTTCATCATCGGACTCACCGACCCGAGGAGAAAGGACAGCCCCGTCATCATCCCGACCGCAACACCCGACACCGATGGGGGAAGACTGTCTGATCAGACGCAGACAGAACATACTTCAAATTATTCCAATTGAGGTGACAAAATGGCATACACACCACAGTATGGTCCGGGAACTTCGATTGTGGCCCAGAACCGGCGCAACCAGATGAACCCCGAATACGACCTCCAGAAACTCCGTTCAGTTACTGATGAGGACGTCGTCCTTGTCCTTGGCCACCGCGCTCCCGGTGCGGCATACCCGACCGCCCACCCGCCCCTGGCCGAGCAGCAGGAACCCGCAGACCCGATGCGCAAGCTCGTCAAGCCGACCGAGGGTGCCAAGGCCGGCGACCGTGTCAGGTACGTCCAGTTTGCAGACTCCATGTTCAACGCGCCCTCGCAGCCGTACCAGAGGACCTACGCCGAGATGTACCGCTTCCGTGCTATCGACCCCGGTACGCTCTCCGGCCGTCAGATCGTCGAGTGCCGCGAGCGTGACCTCGACCAGTACGCGAAGTTCCTTATCGAGACCGAGATGTTCGACCCGGCCACCGTGGGCCTCCGCGGTGCGACGGTGCACGGCCACTCCCTCCGTCTTGCAGAGGACGGCATGATGTTCGACGCTCTCCAGCGCTGTGTCCTCGGCGACGACGGTATCGTCAAGTACGTCAAGGACCAGGTCGGCGTCCCCCTCGACCGCCCGGTCGAAGTCGGTAAGCCGATGGACGAGGCCTGGCTCAAGGAGCACACCACCATGTTCCACTCCCTTGTCGGGACCGGGTTCCGCGAGGACGAGGAATACATCGAATACATCCAGCGCATCCACACGCTGAGGACCAAGTACGGCTTCATGCCCAAAGAGGAGTGATTGCAATGGCAAAGATCGAGAGAGCACAGAAGCTTTTCCTCAAATCACTGAAAGAGAAGTTCCAGGGACAGGACGTCCAGTCTGAGAAGACCGAGTTCTACAAGTTCGACGGTGTTCGCCAGTCCCCGAGAAAGCGCGAGTTCATGGAAGCCACCAAGGCAATCGAAGCCAAGCGTGGTATCTCCATGTACGACCCCGAGCGCTGCCACCTTGGCGGTATCCCGATGGGTCAGCGCCAGCTGATGACCTACGAGGTCTCCGGCACCGGCACTTTCGTCGAGGGCGACGACCTGCACTTCGTCAACAACTCTGCCATGCAGCAGTTCTGGGACGACATCCGCAGGACCGTTATCGTCGGTATGGACATGGCCCACGCCACCCTCCAGAAGAGGCTGGGCAAGGAGGTCACCCCTGAGACGATCAACGAGTACCTCCACACCCTCAACCACGCCATGCCGGGCGCAGCCGTGGTTCAGGAGCACATGGTCGAGACCCACCCGGGCCTTGTCGACGACTGCTACGTCAAGGTCTTCACCGGTGACGACGAACTCGCCGACGACATCGAGCCCCAGTTCCTCATCAACATCGAGAAGCTCTTCCCGGCCGATCAGGCCGAGGATCTGAAGGCCGAAGTCGGCAAGTCGATGTACCAGGCAATCCACATCCCGACCATCGTCTCCAGGACGTGCGACGGCGGTACCACCTCCAGGTGGTCTGCGATGCAGATCGGTATGTCCTTCATCGCCGCGTACCGCATGTGCGCCGGTGAGGCAGCCGTCGCTGACCTGTCCTTCGCCGCAAAGCACGCCGGTGTCGTTCAGATGGCATCCATCCTGCCGGCCCGCCGTGCCCGTGGTCCGAACGAGCCGGGCGGTATCAAGTTCGGTCTCTTCTCCGATATCGTCCAGGCGAACCGGAAGTACCCCAACGACCCCGCCAAGGCATCCCTCGAGGTTGTCGGCGCAGGTACCATGCTCTTCGACCAGATCTGGCTTGGTTCCTACATGTCCGGCGGTGTCGGGTTCACCCAGTACGCCACCGCGGCGTACACCGACAACATCCTCGACGAGTTCACCTACTACGGTATGGACTACGTCAAGGACAAGTACGGCTTCGACTACACCCAGCCAGGCCAGAACATGCTCACCCCGACCCAGGACATTGTCAACGACCTCGCCACCGAGGTTTCGCTCAATGCCATGGAGCAGTATGAGCAGTTCCCGACCATGATGGAGGACCACTTCGGCGGTTCCCAGCGTGCCGGTGTCATGGCCGCAGCCTGTGGTCTGACCTGTTCGATCAGTACCGGAAACTCCAACGCCGGTCTCAACGGCTGGTACCTCTCCATGCTCCTGCACAAGGACGCCTGGTCGAGGCTCGGGTTCTTCGGCTACGACCTGCAGGACCAGTGTGGTTCCGCCAACTCGCTCTCCATCGAGCCCGACCGCGGTCTGATGGGCGAACTCCGTGGCCCGAACTACCCGAACTACGCCATGAACGTCGGTCACCAGGGCGAGTACGCCGCTATCGTCGGCGGTGCCCACTACGGCCGCGGCGACGCGTTCTGCTACGCTCCGCTGGTCAAGATCACCTTCGCCGACCCGTCCCTCAAGTTCGACTTCGCCGAGCCGAGGAAGGAGTTCGCAAAGGGTGCAATCCGCGAGTTCGAGCCTGCAGGCGAGCGCTCGCTCATCATCTCAGCCAGGAACTGAGATTCCACGACTTCTTTTTTTTCTGCACGTTCCCTCAAACGTTTGAAAGAGATGTCGTGATCTTCGAGCCACTTCTCCAGATCCCCAGCGTGTATGCGCCACATCGCGCCGCGATCCGGGCTGTGACTTGTCCATAGACAATTTAAATAACCCTGGGGGCGCGCCCGTGCGCCCCTTCACCTTAGAGAGGTGATGCGGGCGTTTCTGATCTTTTCTTCAGCGGGTTTTGAGAATGGGTGATGAAACCAGGTTTGTAGGACCGGGCATGAACCCCTGGTTCAAAAATACGGGATGAACATTTCTCGTCGCCTGATCGCTCTATTTCAAGACAGGAGAACTGGCGGAAACTTTGTTCCATCGCCGCCCCCACCCATCTTCGGTCCGTGGGGGGGTCCGGGGGTGAAACCCCCGGCGCGAGATGGCGGGGAAGATTCTGTGATTGGGGGCGGCCGGTCTGATCGATGTGCCTTCCCACACGCTCGCGTCGGAGAGGCGACTTCTCCAGAATCCGTCCGTGATAGCAATTGAGGCAGGAAGGCCACGCGGAAGATACTGGCGACGAGATCGCTCAAGACGATTCCCCCCGGTCGACGAAGCAGCAGAAGAGAGGGAACCCTATTTCCCTGCCCCCGCCGACACACATCGTGCGGTGAGAATATGGCATCAGGTTATTCCTCTCTACTCTGGCACCGAACCGCCCGCCAGGGCCAATCTATCCGTTGTCTGGCATTCATCAGATCTTTGTTCCGCACGCGTTCCCTGACCGGGAGGATCGATGCCTCCGCATAACCCCCACGGCATCCTCGGCGTCGGCGGCAGTCCGCGCCGCGGGGGGAACACCGACATCCTGCTCGACCGGATCCTCGAGGGCGCGGCGGCGGGAGGTGCGGAGGTGGAGGGCGTGCATCTCCGCGACTACACCCTCGAGGCCTGCACCGGATGCGAACGCTGCCGGAGGGACCTGACCTGCACCAGGTTCCTGGACGGCATGCACCTGCTCTATCCGAAACTGGAGGGGGCGGGGGGCCTGGTGATCGGGTCGCCGACCTACAACTACAATGTAACCAGCATGACCAAATCGTTCATCGACCGTCTGTATCCCTACTATATCTTCACAAAAGAGCGGCCCGGAGTATATTCAAGCCGGCTCGCCGGAGAAGGGCGCCGGGCGCTGGTCTTTTCAGTCAGCGAGCAGGCGGAGATCGGAGAGCAGGGGTTCACCCTGGAGGCGCTCTCGATGCCGCTCGAGGCCCTGGGGTACCAGGTGGTCGAACGGTTCCCGGTCACCGGGATCTTCGAGCGGGGCGCGGTGAAAGGGCATGACGAGATCATGGACGCGGCGTATGAACTCGGACGGCGGTTCGGCCGCGGGATGGCGGCGCGATAGACTTTGTAGAGTTGAGCATGAACCCTGGGTTCAAGCATATGGGATGAAAATTTCTCACCGCTTGATCGCTCTTTTTCAATCGCCGCCCCCACCTATCCTCGTCGTGGAGGGTTCGGGGGTCTCCCCCGGCGCGAGACGGCGGTGAAGATGCTGCGATGGGGGACGTTCCTCTGATCTTGCGCTGCACTTTATCCTCACACCGATCGATCTCATCCTTCCTCCATCCCGGAGACCCGGTCTATGGCGCGGTGCGATAGGTCTATATGAGAGAGCGACAACTCGCCTCCCCATGGTGCTGGTCACGATCGAGAGGGAGGAGTGCACGAGTTGTGCGCTCTGCTGGGAGACCTGCCCGGAGATCTTCGAGGAGAGTCCTGACGGACGCGTGCAGATCAGGGAGGAGTATCAGACCGACGGCCCGGAGGCAGGAGAGGTTCCGGACGAGATGGAGGACTGTGCAACGGACGCCGCCGACGGCTGCCCGGTGGAGATCATTCAGGTCGGGGAGTGAAAAGAAGAAGAGACCGCCTGCAGGGACGGAGGAGAAGATGATCCCCTGCCGGCAGTGCGGGGTACGACCGGCGGCGGAGGTTATCGGGCTCTGTGCCGAGTGCCTCCGGGCGCTTCCCGTCGGAGAGGTGCCTGACGTCCACTCGCCGGTGAGGAAAAAGTTCGGCCTTCCGGCGAGGCCGCCGAAGAGCCGCGGCGGGGTGCCCTGCACCCTCTGTGCCAACGAGTGCCTGATGGGCCCCGGTGAAACAGGGTTCTGCGGGCTGCGGTGGAACGAGGGGGGGCGACTGATCACGGCGGCGCCGAAAGGGGCTGCCCTTGCGGCGACGTACTACGACCCGCTCCCCACCAACTGTTGTGCGGCCTGGTTCTGCCAGGGGTCGGGAGAGAGGGGTTCCAACCTCGCGGTCTTCTTTTATGGCTGCAACTTCGACTGTCTCTTCTGCCAGAACGCCTCGCACAAACGGGTCTGCGAGGCGCCGACGGTCCGGGAGGAGGATATGGTCGAGCAGGCGTGTGCAGCGCATGTCAGGTGCGTCTGTTTCTTCGGCGGGTCGCCTGAACCTCAACTGCCCTTCGCCCTCCGCGTGGCCGGTCGGGTGGTTGAGGAGAGCGAGAACTCCCGCCATATCTGCTGGGAGTGGAATGGCTGCGGCCACCCCGCGCTGGTGCGGCGGGCGGCCCGGCTCTCCGCCGCCAGCGGGGGGACGGTGAAGTTCGACCTCAAGGCGTACCACCCGAACATCGGTTACGCCCTCAGCGGTGTCGGGAACAGGCGGGCGTACGAGAACTTCGCAATGGTTGCGAGGGAGGTGCCCGAGAAGGAGGTGCTGACCGCGACGACGCTCCTGGTTCCCTCCTATGTCGACGAGAAGGAGGTGACGGCAATCGCCCGCTTCATCGCGGCGATCGACCCGGAGATCCCGTACTCCCTCCTGGTCTTCCATCCCGACTTCGCCATGGCAGACCTCCCGATTACTCCTCGTTCGCAGGTGGCGGCGTGCGAGCGAGCGGCGAAGCGGTATCTCTCACGGGTGGAGGTGGGGAACAGGCATCTGCTGATGTACGCAGGAGATTGATCCTGAGAATCAACAGGGCCGAGATCTCGCCTATTCTGAAATCTGGAATTTCAAAATCGGCCCCTTTCCCTTTTTTCAGATCAGATTGCTGAATCCAGGATCCAAAAGTAGATATAAACAAATTTATTTTTCCGAAAAGGGCATGGTACTCTGTGAAACCGAGTCAGCCTCCGGCACAGGGACACCACACCCTCCTCATCATCTCTGCCATCGCCATCGCGGCCTTCATGTCCGCGCTCGACGGCAGCATCGTGAACATCGCCCTCCCGACGATCTCGGAAGCGTTCGACATCTCAACAGGCCTCGTCTCCTGGGTCTCGACGGCCTATCTGCTGGTGGTGACGAGCAGCCTGCTGATCTGCGGGAAGATCGCCGATATCAGGGGCCTCAAGAAGATCTTCCTCGTCGGGTTCGTCGTCTTCACCCTGGGATCGTTTCTCTGCGGCTTCCTGCCGGTCGCCCTCAACTCCTTCGGGGCCCTCATCGGCGCGAGGGTCGTCCAGGCGATCGGGGGAGCGATGCTCGCCGCCATCGCCCCGGCCATGGTCAGTACCTTCATCCCCATCGAAGAGCGGGGGCGGAGCATGGGCCTGGTGGTCACCTTCGCCTCCCTCGGCGCGGCAGCCGGGCCGTTCCTCGGCGGGCTCCTGACCGAGTTCCTCAGCTGGCACTGGATCTTCTTCATCAATGTCCCGGTCGGGATCGGCGCCGTCATCCTGGGCGCGCGGGTCCTCCCCCACCACCAGCCCGACGCCGGGCGGACGGCTGGGTTCGACGCACCCGGTGCGGCCCTTCTCTTCGCCGGGATGATGACCGGCGTCTTCGCCCTCAACATGGGGACCGCGATGGGTTTCACCTCGCCGCTGATCCTGCTGGCCGCAGGCGCCGCCCTGGTCTGTGCCGCCCTCTTCGTATTCCATGAGCGGCGCGTCGAAGACCCGCTTCTCGACCTCCGCCTCTTCAGGGACCGCACCTTCCTCTATGCAAACCTGGCGGTCACCCTGATCATGATCGCCTTTGCCGGGTCCGCCTTCCTCCTCCCCTTCTTCCTCGAATATGTCAAAGGGATGCCGACCTTCTCGGCCGGGATGGTGATGACCGCCTTCTCCTTTGCGATGATGATCGGCGGCCCGGTGGCCGGGGCGCTCTTCAACCGCGTCGGCGGTCGGCGGCTCACGCTGGTCGGGGCGGTCCTGGCGGCCCTCGCGTTCGTCGTCCTCGCCGGCCTGCAGCCCGAGACCTCCGTCATCGTGGTCGCCGGGGCGCTCGGCCTCCTGGGCTTTGCGATCGGCCTCTATGTCGCCCCCAACAACACCATGGTGATGAACAAGGTCGGGGCTGAGAAGCGGGGGATGGTCTCCAGTCTCCTCAACACCGAACGCTACGGCGGGCAGTCGCTGGGGATCGTCCTCTTCGAACTGGTCCTCATCCAGGGCGTCCTCTCGATCGTCTCGCATGCAGGCGTGACCTCCTCGTCGCTCGCTTCCGTCACCATCGACCAGAAACTCGCGGTCCTCACGGCCGGGTTCGATATGGCCTTCTGGGTCGGGGCGGCGCTCGCGGTGCTGGCGCTCGGGTTCTCGTTCCTGGTGAAGGAAGAGGAAGTGCCGGCCGAGATGGGAGAAGAGGTTCCTGCGGCGGTGGGATGACCACTGCGGGTTTTCCCCGGCCTCTTTTTTCGGCTTTGTAGAATTCAGCATGAACCCCGGGCTCAAGCATACGGGATGAAAAATTCTACAGAGCCGTTTTTTGTATATTGTCAGCACATCCTCCGGCCACCGTGCCGGGGCTAAAAAAGCCGCCTGTTAAGAATTATATTGCGGAGACTACCTGTCATCCATTCAGGACACGGGTATTTCAATATAATCAGTCCCGCATATCTTTACACCGTTTTTTTCATCTGAGCCGACTGCGACCATAATATCCAATGTCCCGGTTTGACCTATTGCATCTTTATCAGGCAACAGATCAATTACAACAGTCCCTGTACCTCTCCCTGCGGTTAAATTACCGCGATCTCTTCCGACTTCTACCCTCGCACTCCATTCAGATTCCGGTTCTGCAGCAGTCCATGTCGTTACATGGTCCGCAGGTATGGCCGGGGCATCGTTTTCCGGATAACTGCTCATAATAGCGGAAACATACCACCCGGCAGGGATATAGAAGGCAACGCCGCCCCAATCATCGGGGTCTACCTCAATCCGGGCAAAAATTCGGATATTTTCTGGAATTTCTCCGGTCCCCCCGACAAATATCGTTCCTCTTGCTGATGTATTCAGGTCTGTGGAATCGGAATGAACACTGAAACCCGTAGTCCGGGTTATGTCTTTGTTGACCGTTATAATTTCAGAGGTATCGTCTTCTTTGATGGTGGCTGAAATCAGTACGGCAGCCATAATTACAATCAATAGGGCAAGTAAAATATATCGAGATTTTATGATCATACAGGCCTCCGTGCGGTCATTTTATCAACGCCGGACAATTTGTTGTATCATTCAATTTGCGTAAGTCATCATAAATATTATGAAAAAAATAACTTCCAATGGAATTAATTCTCTGACTCCCAGGGGTAAAAATCTCTCATCACAATTCTTCGGGGTGTGGAAGGATCTTTGTTCCTTCTCCTCGCGACAGGGCGGAGGGGAGGGGCAGCACCGGATTCACACTCAAGAAGAGATTTCAAGAGAGCCCCTTCCCATGTCATACGCGAGTTTCCGGCACGCCCACATCTTCTCCCGACAACCCGACAGAAGAAGACCATCCTCCCTCCGCCTTCCTGAAGGTGATCCCGACGGCGGCACCCTCCCTAGGTCTCCCGGGCACCCGGTCTCCGATCGAGACCCCACCCCCATAGCAGGCGGCCAGATCCCTGACAATACACAGCCCGTGCCCGCGCACCTTTGAAGAAAGATCCTCACATATCTTCTCGGGAATCCCCGGCCCGTCGTCCTCGACCATGACCTCCACCCGGTCACCGTCCTCCCTGACACCGACCAGGATGGACACCCCCTTCCCGCTGTACCTCACACTGTTGTCAAAGAGATTCCAGAATATCTCCCCGATCAGGTCGTCGGCAAGCACCACCGCGCCACTCTCTGCATACGCGATCTCGATCCCGGGAAAATGCGAGATCTCGTTTTTGATCGCGGCATCAAGGGAGACCTCCTGGAGCGCGGCGGTGCCGTTCCGGATCTCGCCGATCTTTCGGAGGGTCTTGAGATTACGGATCACCTCCTGGCCCTTCCTGATGGCGCGGGTCATTTTCTCTGCAACTATCCTCGCCTCTCCGTCCACCATCTCATCGATGAGATCGGCATATCCAAGAGCGGCAGAGACGGCATTCGCTAGGTCGTGAGCGACGATGTCGAAGTGAAGAGCGGCGATACGCTCCGCCGCTTCACCCTCCCTGTTCCGGCGCATCTGAACATAAAGTGCACCGATCAGGTCTGCAGAGAGGTCAAGGGCCACATGCCCCTCATATACAGAGAGGTCAGGCACCCGCACCGAGAGACAGAGGAGACCCAGGGCCTCTTCCCCATCGGTGAGAGGGAGATGAACAACAGGATCTCCCCTTCCATCCCGTGTTTCTTCGGCGAAGGGCGCAACAGGGGATCCCTCATACCCCTGGAGTCCCGGGACGATCTCATCAAAAGGACCACAGTCTTCCTGCCTGACGACACTGAGCGTGCCGTGCTCATCATACCGTACGATACACCCCCCGCCGATCTCAGGAAGATCCTGCACCGCTTCAAGGGCGGCCTTCAGGAATGCGTCGGCAGAACCGGCCGTCACCGAAGCCGCGACAATTCCCGAGACCGCTTCCGCAAGAGGTGAACCTATCGTCCCACACTCCCCGCTCCCCTCCCCACCGGGCAGAGGGTCGTGCAGTTCGGCAAAGACGCCCCTCGTCTCTCCCTCTCCGTCCCGATAGACGGTACCGTAGAAGAGAACCGACCGTATGCCGCCGTCGACCCCCCTGACCACGAGGGGGTGTTCTCTGACCGTGCCATCGGCGATGACCTTCCAGTACGCCTCCTCCGCACCGACGGGGTCGGTGAAGAGCGCACAGAACTCGGTACCGATCAGGGTGTCCCGCGTCCTGCCGGTCAACGCCTCGGTCGCTGCATTAACGTCGCTGATCCGCCGGTCAGGACCGATGGTCACCAGGGGATCGATATGCGCCTCGATGAGGGTGCGTCTGTACTCCCCGGCCGAGATCACCTCTTTTTCAGCCTGTTTCTGTGCCGTGATATCGCGGACCGACTCGATGGCACCGGCGACGTTCCCGTCCTCACCGTACAGGAGGGTCGCCTTGGCCCAGAGCACCACCTGCTCCCCGTTCAAAGACGCCTCAGCGGTCTCTGCAATGATCAGGCCCGGTTCCCGTTGAACAAGGGTATAGGAGGAAGGCACCTCTTCATCAGGATGAAGGAGAGCGTCAACAAGGGACGGCCTGGATACATCGTAAAAGGGACGTGCATAGGCGTGAGCGCCGGTGCCGATGATCTCGCCCGCCGCCACGCCGGTCATCGCCTCCATCGCCCGATTCCAGGCGATGACCTTTCCTGAACAGTCGATGGCAAAGGTCGCATCAGGGAGGTGGTGGAAGATCTCGGTGATCCGGCGCTCTGACTCGCGGACCTCCTGTTCAAACCGGTGCTTTTCCACGGCCCGCCTGACCGCGTTTCTCAGTTCTGCAAACTGTGACTTTGCCTCGCCCCCTTTCTGGATATAGAAGTCGGCCCCCTGGTTGAGTGCCTCGATCACCACCTCCTCTCTCCCCCGCCCGGTAAAGATGATGAAAGGGATTGGAATGCCGGCACTTCTCAGTTCGAAGAGAAAGTCGATCCCGTTCATGCCCGGCATCTCATAGTCTGAGATGACGGCATCGAACTCCGCGGTCTCGATCAATCCGAGCGCCTCTTCTGCAGATGTGCAGGAGGTGATCTGCATCTCGCCGGTACGTTCGAGAAAGAGTTGCGTCAGTTCAAGGATGAGCGATTCGTCGTCGACGTGGAGGATCCGCATCATGGTCAACTCTCCCCGATAAAATGTGACTTACGACCGATTCGAGGATTTATGAGATCCTTGTTTGCTGAATGCATACTTTTCATCTCTATTTTGGTGGAGATAGGGGGTGCCCGAAGATCATTCAGAAGAGATCTCAAAACCGAAAGTGCTCACGAAAAAACAGTGGTAATCAGCACGATCGAGACGATGTACGCGACCGGGTAGCACCAGACCAGTACGCGATCGAGGCGTTCGGCCACCTCTTTCTGCTCTTTGGTCGCGAGCCACTTAAGGTACAGGTTGTAGACCACCGTGAGTCCGCTGACCACGAAGGTGGTGATCAGGACGGCGTCAAGGAAGGTGAGGTAGCCGAGACGCGGCAGGTCGCCGGCGATGGTGAAGTTGAAGGCGATGAAGAGGAGGAGGTTGGCGCTCGCCACGTCGGCGCGTTTGCTGTAGTCCTTGAGGAGGAAGGTGACCCACCCGAGCATCACCAGGATGAAGATGGGGACGAAGATCCTGAGGATATAATATTCGAGGTGCCGTTGCGCATCAAAGCCAAAGGAGAACCTGGAATGGATCCGGTCCTGTTCGACGGTGTCGACCTCGGTCCAGTAGTTGGTGATGTACCACTCCTCTTCGCCGAGTTGCGTGCCGACGACGGTCTTGCCTTCCCAGTCGGCATACTGGAAGAACTCTTCGGGGTACAGGGCCTGGATCCTGATGTAGAAGGTCTGAGTGTCGAAGGGGTAGTCCTTGAAGTAAAAGTCAGGGGCCTGGAAGGTCGTCCAGAAGCGTTCGAAGTAGGTCGTTGTCCCGTCCGGTGTGATGGTGATGAGCCGGTTCTGGGTCCACCGGTTCCCCTGCTGGTTGAAGAGGGTAAACTCGGGCCATCTCGTCCCTTCGGCCTCGACGAAGTCGTCGATCTCCCGGTAGATCTTGAAAGCAGAGCCTTCCTCCTGTGGGTCGAAGGCGAGTTCGGGATCGGTCCACCGCATCCTGATGTTTGCGACGGCGGCGTAGTTCTCGGCCTTCTGGTCCACGCCGGTGATCTGGTCCAGTTCCACCGCGGCCCTGACGGTGATCGGGTCCCTGATCACCTGCCGTCCGCCGGGAACAGCGGTGCCGTCCAGGACGCCGGGATCGTTGACGCCGACGAGAAGCCTGAACTCCCCTTCGCCCTCGCCGGCCTCCACATGGAGGACCAGGCCCTCGGTCTCGTCGGTGGGAACCTGGTATGAGAGTGCTGCCCTGGTCCCGTGGTCCAGGAAGTTGGCCGCCATCAGGGGTTTCCCATCGACGCTCTCGAGGATGAGGACCGGTTTCAGGTCCCCCGAAATCGTCTCCACGACGGCATGGATGGTGTCTTCGGCCTCGAGGTCCTTGAGCGGGAAGAAGGTCCAGTTCCTGTTCGCGGTGAGAGTGCCGGTCCGCTCCTCGACACCTTTTCCTGCCGGCGGCATCGTCGGGTCGGGAACGGCGACGACCGCACCGGGTGTCGGTTCCGCCGTGCCGTTGAGCACACCCGGAGCGTCGATCCCGACGAGGAGCCCGTATTCACCGAAGGTTCTGGTCAACGGGGAGGAGGTGATGATAAGCGGATAATCCCCGGCCTCCGGAACCTCCCACGAGAATGCGGCGGCATGCCCTTCTGCGCTGTCGTCGTCCCAGGCGAGGAAGAACTGATCGGCGACCCCGGTGATCTCCGCGACCGGTTCGCCGCCGCCCCTGACCCTGCTCTCGACCGTGGTCCAGAATTCCTCGCCGAGGGTGGTGCGGTTAGTCTCGGGCGGCGCGATGGCGACGAAGGGGTCGAGGTTCCCTGAAGTCCGGTTCACCCGCACTGTGACGGTCTCGCCGGGTTGCAGGTCGGGGAGCAGATAGATCACACCGCCCTCTTCGAGCACCCTGCCTTCGAGTGCCTGGACCTCTCCTGCAGAGGCCATGGCCGGCAGGAGCAGCACCAGACACACGGCCACGAGCAATGCCCGACGATCCATCGAAAAACTCTCCCCCCCATTGCTGTCGGCAGCACCGGCGCGGCGACCCCCAGGTTCCGCCGGAGCGCCTCTGCCCTGTACTGCAGAGGACGACATATAAGTCTTTCCCGTCCGTCTGGCATGGGGGCCAAAGTATCATCGTCTCTGCGGCACACTCCTTTCTGGTACCCTTTATGCGCCTCAGAGAATCTCTTGCGGGGTCGGTGCCCGCCCCGTACCTCGACCTCCTCACCGACCGCTATAATGTCATCGGAGATGTCGCCGTCCTCTCGCTTCATCTCCTGCTCCGGGCATATGAAAAAGAGAGCGCCCTGACGGTCGTCCGGAACAGAAAAAACATCCGGACGGTCCTGAACCGGGTCTCGAAACTGGAAGGGGACCACCGCGTCGCCCACTACGAGGCGGTCGCCGGGGAAGAGACGGTCACCTGCCACCGGGAGTACGGCTTCTCGTACCGCCTGGACGTGGCCACAGTCTTCTTCAACCCTTCGCTCGGCACCGAGCGGCAGCGGGTCGCCGGGATGGTCAAACCCGGCGAGCGGGTGCTCGTCCCCTTTGCCGGCGTGGGGCCGTTCGTCGTGCCGGCGGCGACACGAGGGGCGCAGGTCGTGCCCCTGGTGCGGGCCGACGGAATCGTTCATTTCTATACCTTCAAGAAGCCCAAAGAGATCGCCGGGCTTTCCGGGAGTTTCCGGGAGATGAGGCTTGAGATCCGGTCATACCGGCGGTGCGGGAACGTGGCGCAGGGCGTTTCCAGATGGGTCTTCGATCTGGTCCGGAGATGAGCGCGGCACGACCTGGAGGAACGATCACCTCTCAGGGTGACACCAACCTTTTTTAAACCCATGATGGAAAGAGACCGCGGTAGCGGGGGGGTATGAGATGAAGGCAAAACAGACCGTGAAGGTGAAACGTCTCGGCGTGGTCTCGGTCGGACTTTTTTTTGCCGTGCTGATGGCACTCTATGCACTGATCGTCGGGATCGTGGTGTTTCTCTTCGGCGACGTCGGGCAGGGGGCAGGGATGCTCCAGACCGTGGGGACCGGGATCATCGGGATCCTCACCAGCGTGATCGTCTTTGCGATCGGCGGATTCTTCGGCGGGGCGATCGCCGCGTTCGTCTACAACCTGGTCTTCGCCGCCACCGGGGGGATCGAGGTCGACCTCGAGATGGTAGACTGAAGAACGATCATCTTCTCTGATTTTTTTGGTGGTGGAGAATCTACCATGAGTCGGGAGCATGCCTGGTTCTTCAGGGGTCAAAAATAATTCTCCCGAAGGAGGATCTAACATATGAACAATAAAACCAATTCGCTCCCGATTACCCTCTCCCTCCTCGGCATCGCATGCGTCCTGCACTTCATCGGGAGCGAGTACTATTTCTTCGGTTCGGCACCCACCGGCTTCAGCATCGGGACGCTTGGTCTGATCATCGCCACGATGGGGGTGCTGCTCAGCGGGTATCTGGCGTTGAACGAAGAGTGAACCATATGCTCCGGGATTCAGGAAGATCATTTTTTGGACGGAGATGAGCGACCAGATGATCAGGATCGGCCCGGTCGGCATCACCTCATCTCACCGCCACCCCTCCCATCGCACCACATACTGATATACCAGGACAACTCCAGAGCCCCGCCTGGGTGAGAGGATTGAGACGATCAACAGCATCTCTGATGGTATGGTGCCTGGCGGGGCTGACGATATGTGGTGTCTCCGCCATGTCCCCGCCAGCATGGGTTGGGCCGGGAACGACCGTAACCTACGAGGCCGCATTGACGCCGTACTACGCGATCGATTCCGACGATCCCCTGGAGAGATGGGTGCACTATGAAGGGACCGGGGTGTACGCCTTCTGGATCGACCGGGTGCTCGAACGTGACGAGACCGGATATGCAGGAGACTCGACGGTGATCAGCGCCTTCGACGGCAGCACGCTGGTGGAGGGCGAGTGGTCGTATCAGCCGGGAGATCCGGGTATGGGCCTCTTCTGGGTCGATCTCGACGGCATCGCCTTCAGTGAGGAGAACCTCGTCGCGGAAGGGCCGATGGAGGCCGCCGGGGAGGTATGGGATGCCCGGGCCTATTATTATGCGTCGATCGGGAACACCTTCGACGTACGGCTCATCGTGGATAAAGAGAGCGGGCTTCTCCTCAGCAAGACGGAAGGGCTGACCGGTGCGGATGGCAGGATGCAACGGGCGATCTATATCCTGCAGTCGATCGAAAACCCGCAGCCAGGGATGGGTCGGCCCGAGAACACCACCTCGTGTCAGGAGAGAAAAGGTCTGTAGAATCAGGCGTTATCGCCGGACTTACACGTACGCGATTTGAACATTCATGGTGGTCTCAGGGGGGCATGGATCCGTGCTCCCTCTCTGGAGTGGGACACCACATGGGACCGTCACTTCATTGCCGCCTCCGCCTGTCCTCGTCGTGGGGGCGGCGATGGAACACGATCCCCACCGATTCTCCCATCTTGAAAAGAGAGAGAGCAAGTGACGGGAAATTTCCATCCCGTATGCTTGAACCCGCGGGTTCATACCAAATTCTACAAAGCCGTTCTTTGTGAAATTTTTTCAACGACTCACGGGTTCTCTCGTGAAGTCCAATACAAGGGCCGGCATTCCCTGAATGGTCCTGAGGTCGCACCGGCCGCCACAACGGGCGAACCGTCGCCGGCAGGCCCTGAGATAGGGCCAGTCGGCATGGAGGGCACCGGACTGAACGGCAAGGGAGACGCTCTCGCCGGTTCCACGGACAGAGACGGCGATCTCTTCCGCTCCTGCGGCGGTGAGACTCTCGATCACGGCGGTGAGGCCGTCACAGAGCCTTTCCGGGCGGGTCAGCACCATGAGAGAGTCGGCGTCCCGGAGAAAGGTGATGCGGACCCCTTCGAAGAGTGGGAGATGGGCGATTCTCTGTACAAGGGCGGACCTGAACGCCTCCTCGTCCTCGGCCGCGGCGACAAGCGCCTCGTTGAGATAGGAAGGGTCGGAGAGGCGCCCCACAAACTCCGCCATCAGAGAGACGAGATCGACCGGCACCGCGGGGTCGGGAGGATCGAAGGCACAGACCGTATGGAGGCAATCGGTGAGGAGGCGAGAGGCCCGCCGCACCAGGGAGGTATCCACGGCCGGGTCGCCGAGCCCCTGCCCGAAGGCTCCTTCGATCTTTGCCGCGACCTGCACCGCTTTGAGGACGAACTGGACGTCGATCTTCCTGCCCTCCCTGAACTCTGCGGTGAACGCGTCGAAATCCGTGATGAATGCATCGATCGTGTCGGACTCGATGAGATGCTGGTACCGTTCCGCCTCCTCGACCTCGCCGAGAACCTCGAGATAATAGGAGAGATAATAGATCCTGCCTGCGATGACCGGAAACAACCGTTTTGCCTCGTCGAGCATGTCCTGTGCGTACTCGACCGACTCGCGCAGCCGAACGCCGTCGAAGCTCCCGGCCGCTTTCATGCGTTCGAGGTCGCCCTCGAGTTTCTCGAGGGCACGGAGGGTGTCGGGCACGGTGAGCGCTCTTCCATGCCCGTTCCAGCAGAGGGCGATACCGCCAGCGGTCAGGATCCGGCGGACCCCCTCGACCGTGGTGAGCAGGGCACCGGGATCCCACCGGTGGAGTCCTGCGACGCCGGGGTTTGCCGAGAAGAGGAGGTCGCCGATGAAGAGGTGGTCGCCGACCCTTATGCAGACCGAGTCCGGGCTATGGCCGGGGGTGGCATAGACCGATATCAGGTTCCCCGACGGAAAGGTGAGGCGGTCTACCGGAAAGGCGGCATGCTCCTGATGTTCAAGGACGATCGTCTCGCCGTTTCCGAGGGCCACCTCGTGTTCATCCCCTGCATGGAGGCGTACGTCGACCCGGAGGGGTTCGATCTCCCACTTGAAGATATCGGCGACGGTCTGCGATTCGTCTCCCGACTCGAGTGCTTCCGCCGCCGCGATATGGGCAAAGACAAAAACGTCCTTCTCCTCGATCCACGATCGTCGCCTGATCGCCTGGAGACAGTGATCGAGATGACAGTGGGTGAACAAGAGGCAGATCGGACGGGGTTGTCCTGCGGTGAGGGCCTCGACCGTCGAGACGATCGTCTCCATCTGCGCCTCGTCGGCCCCGGTGTCGATGATGACGATCTCGCGCTCTGTCGCGATCAGATAGGCGTTCGAGCAGCAGACGTCCGGTTTCCTTGTCAGGGGAAGGATGCGTGCTCTATCTGTTCCCGGGATATCTTGCCAGTCGTTTCCTGTCATCGACGAATTCAAATCTTCCGATCTCCTTTGTTCGCGGAAAAAAGGGCGTTGCAGACGGATATACCTGTCTTTTTGATCCTTATAGAGAAAATAACCCCCATTATCAGTTAAAAACCAAATTTGATCCCATAAAGGATCCATATGGCTCAGGGAGAGATTGAAGGGGGACAATATCGGGCTCCGGGCACTGCGTGCACCGAACGGCAAGGTAAGTGACGGAGCGCTCCGATACCCGCTCTTGACGAGATAAGAAGAGTTGTCAGATCCGTCGACGCAAAATCCATACCGATGCCTTCGGCATGGGGCTGAAAGACAGAGGGGATTTGAACCCAAAATCGGATGCTGCCATGGAGAATTAAGGCTCCGCGTCCTATTCCGAACCTTAAAAATCCCCGCTTTTCCCAATAGTCGACTATACGATACTGACCCACAAGTGGATCAACTCTCCATTCCTGATCATCAGATATATTGGTTCCGATCGTGTGGTCCCCTTTCTGATCACATTCAAGGCGGCCATGTCACGATCATCACGCTCTCCTCTCGCCGGTGACGGCCCGCCGTGCTCACTCGCGCGGCTCGCGACGCACCGCGGCCCTCCCTCTGGATCTTTTTTCTGGTATCTCCGACTGCCCCCGGCTTCGTCGCACCGCTCCTCACCGGAGGCTCCAGAACGGGCGGGCTGCGCACCGTGCTGCGGCACCGTGCTCCGCCCGCCGCCCACCTCAGGCTGCGGCCCGAGGTGGGAAAATGTGAAGATGCCAGGGACGTGAGAGCGCCGGAGCAGGCGATCATGGGGGCGCTGACGATGGCGATGCAGGAGGGTGCAGACGATGCACGCCATCATAGATCCAGGAGAGCGCCGGAGCAGGCGATCATGAGGGCGCTGAAAATTTTTCCAGATGATGGACGGGCCCCGGCGGTCGGTGCGCCGCGAGCCGTGCGAGCAAGCACGGACCGCCGGCGGGGGCGGGTGGCGGGATAGACCGTCACCGGGGCCGGAGCGAGAGCGGAGTGCCCCGGCGATGGTGAGCACAGCGCCAGCGTCCGGAGGTGTCGGGACGCTGAACAGGTACGAGAGCCACCGCCACGACGATCAGATGACGAGTTCGCCGGACTGAATTTTATCAATGGTGCTTTCCGAGACCTTCCACGATTTCCCGATCTTGATGGCTGGAAGTTTTCCTTCACTGATGTACCGCCGCAATTCCCGCGGTGTCGTGGCCAGGAACTCGGCCACCTCGTCGAGGGTATACATCTTCTCAGGCATTGATTCTCATTAGGTCGCATTGGTATATATTGGTTACACATACATACCAATGTATACCAATAATAACATATTTATACAATTAAGTCCTATAATGGCATAGTGGGCGGGAGTCCACAGGAGGTATGAAAACGATGCCTTTCAAAAAAGCGGGAAGGATTGCCCTTGAACGGGGCCGCCTTCAGGTTGAGATCGACGACCTCGGCCGGTTCGCCTTCGACGAGATGACGCTGGTCGACGAGGCCGGCGAGCGGCACGGCTACGTGATGGAGAGTTCCTCAGGTCGTGCGGTGAACTTTCACATGGCCGGCCGGCTCTATACGGTCGTGCGGGCACAGTTCCTCCGGCTGGTCGCCGGGGACATCGGAAAAGCAGCGGTCTTCGAGGTGGCGTGATGTTTGCAGACACGAACGCCACCCCGGCTCACGAAGAGCAGGGAGAGTTTGCCCTCTCCCTCTATCATTCTTGTGTTCTGGTCCCATCCCCGTACGAGACCGGGCCGGCGTACGCCGTGGTGCCGCGGAGGGGTGCGTGATGCAGGCGGTGGACTTCAACGCCGGCTGCCGCACGCTCGCCCAGGTGCGGCGGGCCGGCCGGGTGCCGCGGTGCCCGGTCTGCGGGGAGGTCCTGACGTTCGGGTCACGGGACCGCGTCGAGGGTGCGGACTACTACCACTGCCCGCGGGACGGCGAGCAGGTGAAGTGGGGGTGGTGAGAATGGCCCCCCTCACCTATCTTGATGCGATCCCGCCTGCCGACCGCGAGCGGCTCGCCGCCCTGGAGAGGCGGGCCGAGGCCTGCGAACAGGAGGCGGCGACCTGCCGGTACGCGGCGGAACGGATCCGCCGGCACTATGAACAGATGGTGGCGGTCTTCGGGGTGGAGGCCTGCGCCGCCCATGCCCGCCGGCGGCCGGTGGCCCCGATCATCGAGGTGCCATGATGACCTCGGTCTACGAGCAGGTGCGGGCCCGGGTCCTCGACGCCCTGGAAGCCGGCACGGTGCCGTGGCGGCAGACCTGGGAGGGGATGACCCCCACCAACCTTTTCACGGGCCGGCCCTACCGCGGGATCAACCGGATTCTTCTTGCCGGTTCGCCGTGGTGGGGGACCTACAACCAGGTGCGGCGGATGGGCGGCCATGTCCGCCGGGGCGAGCGGGCCGGGGGGATGGTGATCTTCTGGTCGATGGAGGAGTCCCGCCAGGAGGTGAACGAGCAGGGCGAGGAGGTGATCGTGCACGCCCTTCGGGAGCGGCCGGTGGTGCGGTGCTACAAGGTCTTCAGCATCGAGCAGTGCGAGGGCGTCGCGGCGCCTGAGGGGCGGGCGGTGCGGCCGATCGCATCCTGCGATGAGGTCGTCCGCCGCAACGATCCCCGCATCGTTCCCGGCGACCCGGCCTATGCGCCGTCGCGGGACGTGATCCTGATGCCGCCGGCCGGGCGGTTCGTCTCGGCCGAGGCCTACTACTCGGTCCTCTTCCACGAACTCACCCACTGGACCGGTGCGGCCCACCGTCTGGACCGCGAGGGGATCACGGGAGCGGTCCGCCTGGGCAGCGAGACATATAGCAGGGAAGAACTCACGGCGGAGATGGGCGCCGCGTTTCTGTGTGCGATGTGCGGGATCGATACGCCGCCGCTCCGCGAGAACACGGCGGCCTATGTCGCCGGGTGGCTGCGCTCCATCCGGGAGGGTTCGGCGGCTGACGTGATCCGGGCGGCGACGGATGCGCAGAAGGCGGCGGACTTCCTCGTCGGGGACCTGGCCCCGGCCTCCTCCCTTCGGCACGCGGAGAGGAGGAACTCGCCCTCGTCCGAGGCGATCGCATGATTCCACTCCGCCGGTTTTTGTGGAGGACTGTGTACGGGGACCTCTGGCGCGCTCTGGGAACCTCAACAAGACAACCCGGCGGTAGGGTGATGATCACCACCCTCAAAAAAACCCAGATCGAGAACGTGCACCTCGAAGCCGATCCCGGCTGGCACGCGGCAGGATGGTTCTTGCGGGTCTCCAGTCCTGAGGGGGACATGTGGACGGTCGGCCCGATCCTCTCCGCTGAGTCATTGCCGGTACCCACCGACCCACCGCACTTCCCGCCAGGGTTCGTGGAGGACTTCGACGCCGAGGTCCTCGTCAATGCCGACCGTCTCACCCGACTCCTCAATGCAGATCGGAGAGACGGTTCGTTCCTTGGAGCCTATGCGAGGGCGCAAGCCCTTGACACCGTGGTGTACCCCCTCCCCGAAGACGAGCAATAGATTCAGAGGGGACCGTCCATATGTCTCCCTCAGGACGCTGGCGCTGCGCTCACCGTGATCGGGGCGCTCCGTTGCACTCCGGCCCCGGTGACGGTCTATCCCACCGACCCACCCCCGCCGGCGGCCCGTGCTTGCTCGCATGGCTCGCGGCGCACCGACCGCCGGGACCCTCCAACACCTAACGGCCGTCAAACATCGCTACGCGGTTCCCCTTTGCGGGACACCCCAATCTTCACGGTTTCCCACCTCAGGCCGCAGCCGGAGGTGGGCGGCGGGCGGTGACCGGTGCCGCAGCACGGGGGACCGCCCGCCCTCTCCGGAGCCGGCGGTGAGGAGCCGGGGCGACGAAGCCGCGGGCGGTCGGAGACGACAGGAACAAGATCCTGGATCACCGGACCACGGTGGGACGGGAGCGTGCGAGCGGCCCACGGTGGTCATATCGATCAACGCTCTGAAGGCACGCGTTCACTTTCACGGCGCACGGACTATACTTATGCCAAATATAGTGTCATCATTATCTATGCCACTCGAATGTGGCGAAATACCCTGGAACCGGCGGAGAAGTCTGCCGTTCCCGTGATGGAAGACCATACGCCTGTCACCGACGCCGACGCCGTACCGCCACGTCGCCGGTGTACTCGGGGCGGGTTCAGAAGAGGCTCATCGCAACCTCATCATGGTGGTCTGCACCTCCCAACCTTCACCGAACTTCATTTTTCTTTTTTTGTTGTCGAAACGCTGCGTCCTCGAGCAAAGCACCGCCTCACACCAGAACCCAGCACACCGACAGCACCACAAACACCGCACCCATCAGAATCAGGATCCCCTTCTTCCGCCGGCCATCGCCCGCCTCGCTCACCCGCAAGAGCAGGAACGGGATGGTCACCCCGGCAAGGTAACCGGGCACCGTGAAACCCGGGGGTTTCCCAAACTCCCAGGAGACGTACTGATACAGAAGACCGACAAGGAAGACAACCACCCCGACCACCAGAAGACCCTTCCCTTCTTTCCCCTCCTCGACCCGCGCCCGGGAGGCCTGGACAAGTGCGGCCAGGATCAGAAACACCAGCAGGCCTTCAGCCGCCGCTTCGATCCCGCTGAACCCATAGATATAGTGAATGTCTGCCACGCGTGCGATGGCAAGCAGAAAGCCGGAGAACGGGATCGGGAGAAGAAGGAAGATACACAAAAGGGAGTTTCGCAGCAGAGTGGACGGTGGGTTCCACCCGAGCGCCGGCAGAGCGCCATACCAGAGCAGGATGATCCCGCACATAGCAGCGGTGAGTGCCACAAGTGTGCTCTCAAAACCCCAGTTGTCGCAGTCGCTGGGCACGTAGTGGGCGAGGAGGAAACTCGGGGCAGTGGGCGAGGCAGTGTTTATGATAAAATGCTGGATAATGGTCTCGTTGGGAAGGATCTCAAAATTATTTAAGACCACAATGCCAAAAAGAACCATTATCACCAGGGGGAATACGATCGCGACCTCAAACGGGACGCCGCTGGTCATCAATTCTTTTTTGAACTCCTCGTAAAACGATCGGGGGGACATGGTATCAGGTCTTGGACTTTTTTATTTCATCAACCGCGTTCGATGTCCTCTCTTGGTCACCCCCATAATGGGTGTTTCGGTTTTGATCGGGGGTGGGTGAGCCGGTCCGGACCGAACCCTACCAACCCCTTTCCTACCCGTTTCCCCCAAAAACACCCCAAAAACGCGCCGATTTCTGCCCATCTCTCCCGCCCTTTCCTCGCCCACAGTCGCACCGCCCCTCCTGCGAGTCCGGCACCACCTCTACCCCCCATTCTGGCCCCGATACACCCGCGGTTTCCGCGCTCAAATCGCCAAAATACGCTCAAAATAGCAGTTTCCCAAACGCGGCCCATTCCGCCCAGATCAGCAGGCTCAAAATCGAAAAACACGCCCAGAACGGGCAGATAAGGGAGGAGGGGTGATCCCCCCCTCCCGGTGGTCTCCCCTCAGGCCAGGGCGGCGACCCCGTCGGCCCAGGTCTCGATCGCGTCGCTGATCGCGTCGTCCTCATAGGACGAGATCCGCACCGAGGTGCGGGTGAAGGCGACGAAGTAGACCTCGCCATTGGCGTCGTGGCACCGCAGGCGGCACGCGTACGACTCGCGGCCCGAGTCGGCGACGGCCGTCCCCCCGACCGCGGTCTCGAGGGCGGCGTTGCCAAGAAGTTCGGTCTTCGCGGCGTTGAACCCCGCAAGGTCCGGCGCCCGGGCGGAGGCGTTGCCCAGGACGTCGCCGAACTCGTCCTCGTAGACGATGCGGGCCGTGTAGGCCTCGGCGGCCTTCTCGACGGCAGGGTGGGAGACGCCCGACCCCTCCCACGGGGTGCACCCCCACGGGTTGTTCGTCAGGATGTCCTCGATGATGCCGTTGAACGTGGCAGCATCGACGATCGGCGCGGTGAGTTTCCGCACCGACGTCTTGTTCGTGGTGGACAGGACAAAGTCTGCCATGTGCTCTCTCCTGCCTGGAAACTCCCGGGAATGTTCACAGGCTACAGAATAGTATTCCTATAAGCAATATTAATCTGACTTTATCGCAAAACATCATATAAAGAGTTTAGGTGATGCAAATGGCCGCCGAGCGGGACCTGCGGGAGATGATCGTTGAAACGAACCGGGACGTGAAGTGGATCTGCCGGACACTGGAGCGGGTGGAGAATCGCGACGCCGAGATGGAGACGCGGCTCCGGGCGCTCGAGAACTGGCAGAGCGAGCGGGCCGGTGAGGAGGTCAGGGAACGGCGGGCCGCCGTCGGTGCCGGCGGCGTGGTCGGCGGGATCGTCGCGGTGGTGGTAAAGGTGATGGGGTGGGGGTGACCGCCCCCTTTCACTTTCACCCCGTGCCCGGCCCGCCCCTATATATCCGGGCGTCCACCCCTCCCGCATGACACCCCGGTATCTCATGGCCGACCAGGCACTCTTCCGCGACCCCTCCCTCTTCGAGACCCACCACCTCCCCGAGGTCTTCAACTACCGCGACGCCCAACTCAAAGACCTCGCCTTCGCCCTCAGGCCGACCCTCTACGGCGCCCGCCCGCTCAACACCCTCCTCCAGGGTCCGCCGGGCACCGGCAAGACCACCGCCGTCCGCCGACTCTTCGCCGAGGTCGAGGAGACGACCCCGCAGGTCGTGCCGATCCTCGTCTCCTGTCTGGGGAAGCGGACGACCTACGCCGTGCTCAGCCAGATCTACCTCACGCTTTTCAACCACTCGCCGCCTTCACACGGGCCCTCCAGTTCCCGGATTCTCTCCGAGATCGGGGACAACCTTGCCAGGCGGGGGGCGGTGCTCGTCGTCTGCCTCGACGATGCCAACCACCTTGTTCAGAAACGGGTCTTGAACGACGTGCTCATCCGCATCCTCCGTCTCCATGAGTTCTATCCAGGGGCGCGGACCGGCGTGGTGATGACCGACTCCTCGATGGACCTCCCTCTTCATCATATCCTCGACCCGTCCACCTGGTCAAGTCTCCAGGCGAGCACCATCTCGTTCCCGCCCTACTCCGCCGACGAGGTGCGGAGCATCCTGGCCGACCGGGTGCGGGCCGGAGTGTATCCCGGGGTGGTGCCGCCGGCGGTGCTCGATGATGTGGCGGAGCGGACGGTTGGGACCGCCGACCTCAGGATCGGGATGGACCTGATGAAAGGAGCGGTGCACCACGCCGAGCGAGCAGGCCAGAAGACGGTGACGGTCGGGGACGTGGAGACGGTCTTCGCCGTCGTGATGCGCACCCGTCTTGCCAGCACAGTGCAGACGCTCACCCCGACGGAACAGTCGGTGCTCGCGGTGCTCGCCGGGATGGCGGACCGAAGGGAGGAAACGACCTCGGGCCGGGTGTACGAGGCGGTCACGGCGGTCGAGCCGATGAGTTATACGATGTTTCATGAGCGGGTGCAGCGGCTGGAGGGGTTGCGGTTGGTGAGGACGCGGCGGCGCAAGAAGGGGCAGGGGCGGACGCGGGAGATTGTGGTGCGGGAGGGGGTCTCCGATGCGGTTTCGGCAGGTTCATCGGGAGAGTCGATGAACGGTTGTATCGGAGTTGCTGACGATGAAAAACGTCGATATGAGACTGGAGGGGGATAGGCTGGTGATCACGGTCGACCTCGCGAAGGATTTCGGGGAGTCGAAGTCGGGCAAGTCGATCACGATCGCCTCGACTGAGGGGAATGTCTCGGTGCCGGAGCATGAGGAGATTAAGATTGGGTTGAATGTGTATCGGAAAAAGTGAGGGGGGAGCGAGGTGCCCGGTCACGCGGCCGGGCTTTTTGCATGGCCTTACCCCCCCACATGCCTAGAAGAAATCTAGGAATATCTTGACACGGATCACTTCACCTTGTCCATGACACCAGGATCAATTCCTTCAACTTGGAGAGATGGTCTACTAGGATAAGGGATCTCCCAGAATAAAACCCAAGGATCTATGAACTGTTATTACAATCATAGAGTTATAGATCCATTATCAAATTGATTTTTTACATAAATGGTTCTGAAATAACCCTTGATTCATTAAATGCAATTCATAAAATTTTTATAAATCAAACGGGACATCAAATAGATGTGCAACATCATTTTAGCGATCAACAATATCCTGAGGATGCTGGTTTTTTAAACACAGTCGGAGCTCACACTGCTCGAACTATAATGTTCAAAGAAATATCAATACTATTGAATGCAACCGACACGGAGACTTCATTTGATGAACTCAAACACAGAGTGCAAGAGGACAATCTACTCCAAAAATCTAGCACCTATGGAAGAAAAAAGTCTTTTTCTCTCCTGAAGAAAACATACGGGCTCGATCCTCGGATCTCTCTTTTTCGGGCATTTCGCTGGGCTTGGAGCCTGAGCGAAGAGGATGAGCGTCCGGTTCTAGCACTTCTCTGTGCCTTATGTCGTGACGCATCTCTTCGGGTTTCCGCATCTTACATCCTCGAACTGCCCCCGGGGGCAATCGCGGAAAAAAAGACGCTGTCCTCATTACTCGAAGAGGCATTTCAAAATGGGTACAGCCCGGTAGTGATCAGAGTGATGACACGGGAACTGCTCTCGTCGTGGACCCAGTCTGGGCATCTTCATGGCAGTGTGAATAAAAAACGAACGAAGGCCTCACCTAACGCTGTTTCAACTGTGTTTGCACTTTACATCGGGCATTTAAGCGGATTACAGGGACGGACACTTTTCGATTCCCTCTGGGTTCACGCACTCGATGCAACCGAACGTGAACTTAAGGATTCGGTTCATCTGGCTTCCAAGAAGGGATGGATAAAATACCGTGAGAGTGGTGGGATGATGGAAATCACCTTTTCCCCAGAGATCTTCGCCGGGGTGACCACCAGTGAGTAAAATCGACGACCTGCGTGCGGCATACAAGAGACAAGTATCGCTCCCATGGAATGACTCACTATCACCACAAGAAAAGGTCTGGTTCTGCATCTATGACCCTCCACTGGAACGCCGGCTTCAAAAGCAGATGGAATTATTTGCTATTGACACACGGGAAGCAGGACACAATTGGGTTCTAATTGATCTTACAATCCTCTTTGATCAGTTTCTTGCATCAAATGAATATCGTGAAAAATACTACCAAAATCCTAAACTCATAAAATTTGAAGAGATAAATTTCCTCGAGTTCCTCTCTGAATACGTCGAGAAACATGCTAAGAGGAGTACATTTTCGTCTGTTATTGCGATTACGGGCATTGGATCGCTGTATGGTATCATACGGATCAGCAAAGTCGTGGAGGAGATTGTGAACAACATCCCGATTCCAGGTCGCCTTCTTGTTTTTTTCCCAGGAGAACGGGATGGAAGAAATTATCGATTATTGAAGGCGCGGGATGGATGGAACTATCTTGCCACCCCGATTGAAGCAGGGGGAACAGATTGATGATGCCAAATTACTCTTCAATTTTAAACCGAGAAGTATTCGACGATGACCCGAAGACCTACACCTTACCCAACGACGGTGTTGCGAAGGTTGGTCCACTCCCAGAGAACAGAGAAGATAAGCAATGGGTTGTCGCACGCTACGAACTTGAACACTTTGTCTGTGAAGGATCCTATCATGATGGACTCAGAAGGATCCTCAGATCATATCTCCAGAATCTCGATCATCCTTCACAACCCGCGGCATGGGTGAGCGGGTTCTTTGGATCCGGGAAATCACATCTCGTTCGCGTCCTTGAGTTTCTTTGGTCGGATCTTAACTTTGCTGACGGAGCTACCGCCCGCGGGATCTGCAATCTTCAGCCCGACATTGTTGAAGCGTTGAAGGAGTTGACGACAGAAGCCCGCCGGGCGGGAGGCATCTGGTCAGCAGCGGGTACGCTCTCCAATGGTGATTCGGACGATCCCCGTCTTGCGGTACTCCAGGTCGTTCTCCGCTCCGCAGGACTGCCAGACAACCCCGATATCGCACGCGTACATCTCTGGCTCGTGCAGGAAGGCATTTATGACGAATTGTATGAAAAACTGCGAGAACTCGGAAAAGAGAAGGATATGGGGCGGCCTTTTGTCTCAGAATATTTCGCCCACGCCCTTCTCGAACTGAAACCGAAATTCGCTGACTCCACCACACAGGCGACCGAATTTCTTAGCAATCAGTTCATCACAAACCGTCAGATGACAAATCCCGAACTGATCGGTCTGATGAAAGATATCTTCCTTCTGAAGGGTTCTATCGAGGGACAAATTCCACTCGTCCTCCTGGTGCTTGACGAAGTGCAACAATATCTGATGATCGGAGAGAGCAATAAGCAATTGCTCGCATTTCAAGAGATCATTGAAGACTGTTGTAAATGTTTCGAGGGGAAGCTGCTCATCGTAGCTACAGGACAGGAGGCCCTTCAAGCGAATGTCCTGCTCCAGAGGCTCCAAGGACGATTTTCGGTTCGCGTCCAGTTAGAGTCGAAGGATGTCGATGTAGTACTTCGTCAGACGGTGCTACGCAAGAAGGAGTCAATGAAGAAGCCGCTGCAGGAGGTCTTTGATCAGGTGAACGGGGAGATCTCAAGGCATCTTGGTGGAACCAAACTCGCCCACCAGATGGAAGACAATAAGGCTCTCATCCTCGACTATCCACTTCTTCCTACCCGGAAACGGTTGTGGGACCGGATCCTGCACGCCGTCGATACGGGGGGGATGAGTACGCAACTGCGGACACAGTTGCGCCTGGCATACGATGGTGCCCAGAACGCTGCATCCAAGCCTATTGGGACCGTCATCCCGGCTGACTTCATTTTCAACCAGTTGAATACCTATTTGATACGGAACGGACTGCTCGCTGCAGAGATCAACGAGATGATCGGGAAGGAGAATGATGGGACCTCAGATGGTGAACTCAGGTCACGTATCTGTGCGCTGATCTTTCTCATTCAGCATATTGACGATTCCTTTGGTGTCCGTGCAAACGAACAAACATTATCAGATCTTCTTGTCACAGATCTCGTCGCAGGGAGTGATCCGCTCAGAAAGAAGGTTCCCAAACTCCTTGAAGATCTCAATGATCGCTGTGTGATCAGTGATGTAGGGGATCGGGTCTATCACATCCAGACCAAGGAAGGAAAGGCGTGGGATTCAGATTATCGGACTAAAATCGCGCATTACAAAGCAGACGATTCGAAGATCATGTTCAAGCGGGACGAGTTGCTTGGCCACGCTATTGAAAAGGAATTGCGTGGGCTCAGTCTAGTCCAGGGGAAGAGCAAGACCCCTCGCAAGATCGACCTTACAATCTTTGGGCCGACGAAACCGGCAATCGGAACCGACGCCCCGCTCTGGATACGGCACGGGTGGGAGGCCCAGGAGTCTCAGGTAAGGCTCGAGGCCCAGGAGGAAGGGAACGAGAGTCCCCTTGTCATGATCTATCTACCCCGGATGCATCACAACGAGATTAAGAATGAGATTGCTGGGATGCTTGCCGCAACTGAGATTATTCAGAGTCGACCGACACCAACGACGTCTGAAGGGCATCAGGCCAGAACCAATATCGAGGCGAAGTGCAAGAGTCATCAAACGAAGATTGAGAGGTATATTGGTTCTATACTTAAGAATACGAAGATGTATCCCGGGGGTGGGATCCCCGTCGACTGTCCAGACCTCCCCAAAGCAGTTCACGACGCGGCGCTGAACTCGATGCTCCGCATGTTCCCCAGGTTCAACGAAGCGGATGCTGTTGGCTGGGATCGAGTGATCACTCGGGTCAAGGCGGATGTGAAATCTCCACTAGAGGCGATCGGATTCTCAAAGGCGACCGAAGAGCACCCTGTCTGCAAGGAAATCCTGCATCAATTACATTCTGGTCCAAAGACCGGCAACGAGATGCGAAAAGTGCTTGAAGGTCCTCCGTTTGGGTGGCCGAAGGACGCGGTCGATGGAGCGCTCATTGCCCTCTGTGCCTCTGAACATCTGAGTGGCACCCTGCAAAGGAAGCAGATCACAGCGAAAGAAATGGATCGGAAGAATCTCGGGAAGATGGAGTTCCACACTGAAACAGTAGTTCTCTCAGTGGATGATAAACTCTTACTGCGGGCTCTCTGTACGGACCTCTCAATTCCAACCGAAGGCATTGCATGGGTCGAATCCGCATCCAGTGTGCTTGATGTGGTCAGCAGACTCGCCGAGAAGTCAGGGGGTGAAGCGCCCAGGCCGGAACTGCAGACGCCTGGATACCTGGCAGATCTGCGATCACTCTCCGGCAACCAACTTGTCAAAGAGATTGTGGCAAATCAGTCCGCCATCAAGAGCGATGTCAAGAATTTGAAACAAAAATCTCAACAGATTGTGGAACGAATTCCGGCATGGCGACAATTGACAGTATTAATCGATTATGCAGAAGGACTGGACATCCTCAATGAGGTTCTAGAGCAGTACAACGCGATCTTCGAGCAGCGGAGTTTACTCTCAGATCCGGATCCGGTACCTCCACTTCTGATGAAAGTTCGAAACGGGTTGCGCGAAGCCCTGACCAAAGGAGCAAAGCAAGTTCGGTCTGCGCAGGAGTCGGCACTCACTGAGTTGAAAAAAGACAAACTCTGGCAGCAACTCTCAGAATCCCAGCAGGTGGATCTTCAGATCAGGTACAACCTTATCATCCAATCTCCTCTGTCCCTGAAAAACGATGATGAGATCATCACTCAAATCAAAAAGACCCCACTCATATCCTTCTCACAGACCGCACGATTAATAGAGCAGTCTCTGCCTGATATTCGAGCAGAGATGGCGAAAATGCTGGAGCCGAAGACAGTGGAGGTTCTACTCTCCTCTGGGGCTATTGTCAGAACCGAGGAGGAACTTGACTCCTATCTGGCCGATCTGAAAGAACGAGCGATGAGCGAAATAGGTAAGGGCAACCCAGTGATGCTAAAATGACAGTGCTGGAGAAATCAGCGCGGAACCAGTTGGATAAGGCAGTGCAGGCTGCCCGACGAGCAGCGACTGCTGGCGCAGATCGTGCCCTGCGGGCACTCTCCGTGGATCAGGGAAAGAAGCCAACTTACCTCACTCCTGAGCAAAACGAACTGCGCCGGAGGCTCCGTGTCCGGTGCCGAGGCTTTGGGTCATGGCAGGATCTCGTCCGGGCGGTCGCGTATGAACAGTGGCACCGGATGCTCTTTGCCCGTTTCTTGGCTGAGAACGATCTGTTGATTCACCCACTTTATCAAGTACCGGTCACACTTGACGAATGCGCCGAGATCGCACGCAACCGTGGTATCGACCAGTGGGAGGTCGTGACCGAGTATGCAGCGGGAATGCTACCGGGAATCTTTCAGCAGGATGATCCGCTTCTCCTCCTGAAGTACGCCCCGGAGGATCAAGCGGCCCTTCAGGAGATCCTGGAGGGCATACCGACGGAAACATTCCAAACACAGGATGCACTCGGTTGGACTTACCAGTTCTGGCAGACAGAGGAGAAGGAGAAAGTCAAAAAGTCGGAACGAAAAATCGAAGGAGCAGACATCTGCGCAGTCACGCAACTCTTCACCGAGCCATATATGGTGCAGTTCCTGCTCCAGAACACGCTCGGCGCCTGGTGGCTCGACTGCCATCCAGAGAGCCCCTTACGGTCTGAGTGGATCTACTACAAGGACGAGGTCCAGCATAATTTCTCCACGTTCCCGAAGAAGGCAAAGGAACTCTGGCTTCTTGATCCGGCGTGCGGCAGCGGGCACTTCCTCGTCGAAGCCTTCCACATGCTGCTTGCGATTCGGCAGGAAGAGGGTGAGTCCCGCAACGAGGCAATCAGGGGGATTGTGCGGGATAACTTACACGGGCTCGAGCTCGATCCCCGCTGCATCCAGATCGCCGCCTTTGCCATCGCAATGGAAGCATGGAAGGCTGGCTTCCCCACCAATCAGTACCTTCCGCTCCCGAACTTGGCCTGTGTCGGTCTCCCCATCCGTGCGGAGAAGGCCGAGTGGCTCAAACTTGCCGCTGGAGACGGGTTGCTCGAAGATGAACTCGAGAAGTACTATGACCTGTTTAAGAACGCCGACAGCCTCGGTAGTCTGATCCAGATCGAGGAAACCGGCACCTTAGTTCCAGCAGATGTACTGATGAATAAATTGGAGACGGCACTTGCAAAGGAGAAGGCGATCAGTGACCCGGTGGCCGAGGCGTTCGGCGAGACGGCGAGTGGGATCCTGAAAGCGGTGCAATACCTGCGCCGGAAGGACTATCATATCGTGGTGACGAACCCGCCATTTTTGAGTAACCGAAGGCAAGCAGACAGTCTGAGGCCAGTAATTGAAAGAGACTTTCCATCCTCAAAATATGATTTGTCTACTGTTTTTATTGGGCGATCAAAATTATTCTGTTGTGCTAGAGGTTTATTCGGATTAGTTTCTCCACAAAATTGGTTATTTCTGACTAGTTATCATAAAATGCGCAATGAATTATTACAAAGCCAGTGTGTAAAGATAATCTGTAGATTGGGACCAAATGCATTTGAAGAAATTTCAGGACATATTGTAAAAGCAATTTTAATTGTGTCCTCAAATATGGATCCAGAGTATAATTCGTCGATTTTAACAATGGACGTATCTGAAATCAAGGAAACCCATGAAAAATCAAATGGATTATCAAATCAAAACTTTCAAATAGTAAATCAAATTGAACAATCTAAAAACCCCGATTCACGAATCGTTCTCACCACTGTTTCTGCGGGACCCCTACTCGAAGAATATTCGGATTGTTATGTAGGGGTATTGAATGGGGACTCCCCTCGTTTTCAGAGAAGATTCTGGGAAATTCCCAAACTAGACGATCTTTGGGTTTTCCAACAGACTACTGTGGAGAAAAACATCCCCTTTGGCGGGCAATATATGATTTTATTTTTTGATATAAAAGAGGGACATTTACGGGAAGATGCAAGAATCCGGCGGGAAAAGTTGCATAATAGTGATCAAAGAGGAAATAAATGCTGGGGAAAATGGGGAGTTGCAGTTAGTGCGATGGAACCCCTCCCTGTCGCTCTATATACAGGGGCAACATTTGATTCTAATGTTGCAATATTATTGCCAAAGGATATAAGAAACCTTCTCCCCATTTGGACATTTTGTCAGAGTAAAGAATACCATGCTGCGGTTCGTCAAATTGATCAAAGTTTGAAGGTAACCAATGCCACACTTGGTAAAGTCCCCTTTAACCTTGATCATTGGATAAAGGTTGCTTCTGAACAATACCCAAATGGACTACCAAAACCATATTCTGACGATCCCACCCAATGGCTTTTTCACGGCCATCCAAAACCTTCTGCTACCCCACTACACGTCTCTATTGTCGGTCTCCTTGGGTACCGCTGGCCGGCGGAAATCGATCCGACAGTGGAGTTATCATCGATGGCAAAAAAATGGATTGCCGAAAGCGAAAAGCTCCTTTTATTTGCGAAATCGGACGGCATCGTCTGCATCCCACCAGTATGGGGAGAACGCCCGGCAACGGAACGTCTTCGGAGCATTCTCGCCGCCGCATATGGGGGTGATTGGTCGCCAAGAAAGGAGGAGGAAATCCTAAAACAGGCCGGATACACGAAGAACAGTGGGCTTGAGGGATTCCTCCGCGACGAGTTCTTTGCATCGCACTGCAAACTCTTCCACCACCGACCGTTCATCTGGCAGGTCTGGGACGGCACGAAGGATGGTTTCTCTGTCCTGCTCAATTACCACAGACTCGACCGGAACGCTCTCCAGAAACTGATCTACACATACCTTGGGAACTGGATCGCCCAACAGAAGGATGAAATCCGACAGGAGAAACCTGGTTCAGAACGGAGGCTTGCCGCTGCAGAGAATCTCAAAGGAAAACTGGAAAAGATCCTCGAAGGCGAGCCACCGTTTGATATCTACGTACGGTGGAAGCCACTCCACGAACAGGCGATGGGCTGGGAACCAGACCTGAACGACGGCGTGCGGATGAACATTCGCCCGTTCATGGAGGCCGGGATCCTACGGTGGAAACCAAACATCAAGTGGGGGAAAGACCGGGGTACCGACTCGGTCCCGAACTGTTCAGGGACGACGGAGCGTTTAAACGACCTTCACTTCAAATTGGAGGAAAAACAGAAGGCGAGGGAAAATACTGGAGAGATGCGGGAGGCGGACCAGTGCATATTGCTCGTCGAGGAAAAACAGAAGGCGAGGAAAAATGCTGGAAAGATTGCATAAAAAATGCAGTGATTGGACCCATACCCACCCATATGGGCACGCGATTTCTATTATCGGTGCCCTTTTTGTAGGAACATATTTCTTGGCAACAGTGATTACAACATTATTTCCAGAATTAAGCATCACCGATGAAAATGCCCGATATTTTATTAGCGCTTCAAACCAGATTCAGGCAACTATCCTTGCCATCGTAATCTCCCTCACGCTTCTTGCAGTTGAAATGACTGCCTCAAAGTATTCCCCGAGAGTTATTGAAATATTCAAAAAAAATGCATCACTGTGGGTTTTTCTCTCTAGTTATGCCCTTTCAATCACAATCGGTTCGATCTTTCTCCTGTTCATTGGCAGCCCGAATTTTCCTGTATCCACTACAACCGGGACGTTCTTTCTTCTTTCGCTGGGAATTATTCTCATATTTATGTTTATTCCTTATGTCTTGAGCACGCTGGAATTCTTGAACCCAGAGAAAACGATCAAAAGGCTTGCGGATTTAGTCAATGTAAACTCTATCAGCCCGCAGGTTGACCCATTCCAATCAGTCTTCGACGTCATCTACGGTGCAATTAAAATTAATGATTTTACTACCATGAGCACGGGTCTGATCTGTGCTGAAGAGCGATTTAAAGAACTTGTCACCAGCGGTCCGGCGAATTGGCAGGATGATTACGTTTTGTTCCGGTTCTTTGATGACATAAAACGTTGTGGCTTTCTTCTCATTGAAAATAAGGAAGATAAATATGCATTTGAGATAATCAATCGTTTGGATACAATAAATGAATGGGCTTTCAAAGAGCAGAATACACTTATTCTCAATAGATCTTGCCGTGCGATAGAAGAAATTGCATTCAAAGCGTGTGAATCTGGCCTGGTTTCTGTTGTCGATCGTTCACTGACAATATTGAAAGAAACATCCGACTCAATTGAAGGAATTGAAGGATTATCCCAAGACGATGAGGTTACGATAAAATGGAGTTGCACATTATTTTCGTTCGTTGAATCAATAAGTAATATCGGTAAGGCCTCGGTCAGGCAAGATCTGAACACTTCAGCGCGGAAAGTGGGTGAAATGCTCAATGCTCTTGGAAGGTCTGCAATAGAAAAGAACCTGTTCTTCAAGGATGATTTTATCTTTAAACGAATAAGTGCAATCGTACTCGAATCTTTAAAACAAGATAAAACTACTTTAGTTAATTCATCTATCCAAACATTACAGTTCCTTGGTGCATATTCTATCCGCCACGATCACAGTAAGGAAGCACTATGGACATTGGATGAACTGAAGGAGATTGGAAAATATGCAGCTCATCAAAAGAAAGCACAGGTTGTCCAGAGTGTAGTAGATGCAATTCGATATATTGCCATTGTATCTATAAAAAATCAGATGAACGAAACTGAAACAATTGCTCTTGATTTGATTGTAAAATTCCAAGTTATATTTCCTTCACATTTTAAGGGTGAAAACAAGATTCGTTTATTTGATTATGGCTCTCTCGATTCAATCACAATATCAAAAAAAGAATACGATCTTTTACTCGCCTACGAATCTTTCCAATTGGAACAATATCTTCAGCCACCGGATGATTATGATGAGAGTTATGATGAGAGTTATGATGACGAAACACTTGTCATCTCGCTATAATCCAAATCAGACTGCACGAGGTAATTCAAATGAAACAAACCTTCCTTGACCGGGTATGCGAATCGCTCGCTGGTGCCATGAATGATTACAACCGGGAAGACGTCGTCCGGCAGCGGGTGGTCGTCTTCCCAGACATGAAAGGAGAATGGGCGCCCATCGTAGCTCGCCTTCGGGACATTCTCCCCGTTATCACCTTCGGCACCTATGACCCTGAACACCTGACCGGCCCAGCCATCTACCTCCGCGGCCTCGTTGCCCATACCATCGATTCTCCCCTCCCCAGAGATCAACCGGTGATTGTGTACCTTCCTGGATACTCCCGAGAACAACTCCGTAACCTCGAAGACTGCCCCGACGAGATCAAACCACTCGCCGGCCTCCAATACCTCGGCAACGTCTGGTCGCAACGGAACGGGCGTGACTGGACTCTGCTTGCATTTATAAAGACAAGCCAGGGTGGCCTCTCTATCCAAGTCCACGATGACTCCGAGACTCGGGACGCAATCCGAAACGCAGCCGCCGTTCTCGCCGACGAATCGGTGGAGTTCCTGAAGACAAAGGAACCGCTCAACGCATCCTTCTTCAACGAACTCCACCACCCCGACCCAAACAAACAGATTTTACAGTGGATGAACGATCCGACCGGGGAAGAACAGCGGATGAAAAACAACAGTGACTGGGGAGCCTTCTGCAAGATCTGCGGGAAAGAGTATGACCTCGAACCCGAAAAGGACGGGGCTTCCACCGGTGCAGATAAACTCGGGGCTCAGGTCGGCAAGTGGGCGGAGGTCTGGGAAAGATTCAAGGAGAAGCCCGAGGCATATCCCCAGATCCCTCAACTCCTCCGTAGTGCAAAACAACCGAAGTGGACTGTCTACACAGACTCGTGGCCACAACACAATGATGCACAAGAAAAAGAACTCTCCCTGAAATTCATGGCTCTCAGTGGTGTTTCCCCTGAGGAAGCGCGCAAACAGATAGTTAATCTGGAAAAAACGCATGCCCAGCGGAGAAAGTGGATATGGGCGGAGATGGGGGAGAGTCCGCTTGCACGAGCCCTCGAACACCTCGCACAGCTCGCGACGATCACGAAGGATGCGAAGTTTGGCGGAACTATACAGGAGCAGGCGGAGCGGTACGCCCATGATATGTGGCAGGCAGATGACGCGGTGGTCCGTGCCCTCGAACAGGCGACAGACAAGAAGAATCGAGAGGCGATCACAGTCGCTGTCAATGCACTCTACCGGAACTGGCTCGATGTAATGGCGGAGGCATTTCAGAAGGAATGGCAACGGGAACCCGCAACGATGCGCAAAGAGAATCAAGAACCGACAGCTGGTGAGGTAATGATCTTTGTCGATGGCCTCCGGATGGACCTCGGCCATCGCCTCTGCTCGATCTTGAAGGAAACGGGGTGTTCCTGTAAACTCTCTCATCATTTCAGCGCCCTCCCAACCCAGACCTCGACTGCGAAACCCGCAGTCATGCCGATCGCCGGTGAACTCAACGCTGGGGAAGACCTGACTCCCAAAACAAAGAGTGGGGCGATCGCGACAAACTCGGCGTTGCGCAGCATTCTTAAAAACAAAGGATTCAACGTGCTCAGCGAATCAGAGACCGGGGATCCCGAGAGATCCGCGTGGACAGATTGTGGTGATATCGATACGGAAGGGCACAACAAGGGATATGCCCTCCCAGAAGTCCTCGATCGGGAGATCAAAAAGATCCACGACCGGACGATTGAACTCCTTGATGCCGGCTGGCAACAGGTACGCATCGTCACCGACCATGGCTGGCTCTTCCTCCCTGGCAAACTCCGGAAAACCGAACTGAAGCCTGGGCTCACTGAGGTGAAGAAGGGACGATGTGCAGTTTTAAGAGCCAACGCCGTCGTTGAATATCCTGTAGTTCCGTGGTTCTGGAATCGCACAGTTCGGATCGTCCTGGCCCCAGGGAGTTCCTGCTTTGAGGGGGGGAGGGAATATGAGCACGGTGGACTCAGTCCACAGGAGACAGTTGTACCGGAGATTGTTGTCCGAAAAGGCGCGAGCCGTAGTAAAGGCATTGTGATTGGCCGAATCACATGGACTGGGTTGCGATGCAAGGCCCATGTTGACGGTGCTGAGGGCCATGTAGCCGACATCCGATTGAGGCCAGCCGACGCACAGAGCAGTGTCACAGCAAGCAGTCGGGAAGTTGGAATCGAGGGCAATGTATCACTTATCATCAGCGATGACAGTATGGAAGGTAGGGACGCCTGGCTCGTCGTTATGGATCGGCAGAAAAATCCAGTGGCACAGAGAAATGTCAAAATCGGAGTGGAATAACTGAATGTGTGGCTTTGACGAGTTGGATTCAAAGGTTACAGCGGCGTTCGAAGGCTACGTGGTCCGCAAAGACCTCGCCCACAAGTTCCGCGGGGGCTACCCTGTCCCGACCTACGTTGCCGAGTTCCTGATCGGCAAATACTGCGCCACCACCGACGAAGTCGAGATCCGTGAAGGCCTCGACATCGTCCAGAGGCAACTCGCCGAGCGGATCGTCCGCGCTGGCGAGAACGAACTCTTCAAAGCCCGCGCACGCGAGCAGGGTTCAGTCAAAGTGATCGATCTAATCACCGCCCGCCTTGACACCCGCTCCGACACCTTCATGGCGACCATTCCAACCCTCCTCCTCAACGATGTCTATATCCCAGCCGAGATGGTTTATGAGAACGAACGGATGTTAACTGGCGGGTTTTACGCCGAAGTCGAACTCGAGTACGGTGCAGGCCCCGGTGAGAGTAGGAGCAGCAGGCCCTTCTCTATCGTCAATCTCCGACCTATCCAGCTTTCCAAGCGGAACGTCCTCAAGGATCTGGCTCGCGGACGGCAGGAGATGACCACTCACGAGTGGAAAGAATTCCTGATCCGGAGTGTCGGCCTCGAACCAAAATCCCTTGACGAGCGCGCCCAGAATGTCCTCTTCCTCCGAATGGTCCCGTTCGTCGAGAAGAACTACAACTGCATTGAACTTGGTCCGCGTGGCACGGGCAAATCCTACCTTTACCAGCAGATCAGTCCATACTCGCACCTCGTCTCTGGTGGCAAGGCAACGGTGGCCAAGATGTTCGTCAACAACGCCTCAGGCCAGCGCGGTCTCGTCTGCCAGTATGACGTCGTTTGCTTCGACGAGGTTTCAGGGATCAGATTCGACCAGAAGGATGGTGTCAACATCATGAAGGGCTACATGGAATCGGGTGAGTTCAGTCGTGGCCGTGAGAGTATCCGCGCCGAGGGCGGCATTATCTTGCTCGGCAACTTCGACGTCGATGTCGAGCATCAGCAACGCATCGGCCATCTCTTTGGTCCGATGCCGCCGGAGATGCGGGACGACACGGCTTTCATGGATCGGATTCACAGTTACATCCCAGGGTGGGACTACCCAAAGATCCACCCATCCATGATGACCGAGCACTATGGGCTCGTCAGCGACTTCCTAAGTGAGTCCTGGCGGCAACTCCGCAGCAGCACTCGACTCCACCTCATCTCTGACCAGCTCCTCCTTGGCGACGCCCTATCTGGCCGTGACCGTCGGGCAGTCATGAAGACAATCGACGGCCTCCTCAAACTCCTCTACCCCTCGGCCGAGACAGAGATCCCCGACAAGGATCTCGAATGGGCCACCCGCCTCGGGCTCGAGTGTCGGCGCCGGGTGAAGGAGCAGCAGAAGCGGATCGGTTCAGCGGAGTTTCGCAACACGATGTTCAGTTACCGGCTCGGCCATGGAGGCATTGAGCAGTACGTTGCCACTCCTGAATTGCACAAGGAGAACACGATCAGCCCTGACCCCCTCCCGTCCGGCCAATGCTGGGCTGTCGGTCCTGACGAGGAAGGAGGCGGCAGCGGCCTCTACAAGATCGAAGTAACGGTAACCCCCGGTTCGAGTATCCGGCTGATCAACGTCAAGGCGCCGGCAGGCCTTCGCGAGAGTCTCCGAACGGCGGAGCAGGTGCTCTATACTCAGTATCGGCATCTCGTTGGCGACCATGACCCGACCAACGTCGAGTACTCTGTCCAGGTCCGTTCGATGACGCCTGCCGGTGGCGGGGTTTCACTTTCGGTCCCAATTCTCCTAACACTGGTCTCGGCGACGCTCAACAAGAGCCTCAAAGGGGGCATGGTGATCGGCGGCGGGATGAGCGTCGGCGGGACCATCGAACCAGTTTACCATTCTCTCGACATGGCCGAACTTGTGGTTGAGAAGGGGGCGACCATGCTCCTCCTCCCTGTCGCGAGCCGAAGGCAGATGAATGAGATGTCCGATGAACTCGCAACACGACTTACCGTGGTTTACTACACTGATCCTCGTGATGCTCTGCTGAAGGCGATCGGAGAGTGATCAGATGCCATGTGTGGATGTTCACCAACAGCATCCTTCTCTCTACAGGAAAAGTCACCATTAAGAAGGGGAGATGTCCATCTTTGTTGATCTGATGTCCCCCCCACGATGTCGATCGGCCCTACCAAGAATTCTTTACTATTCTCTCTCCCGTCATTAATCCTGTCATGGTCTCACTGCTAAAGGTTCGAACATCGTCGATGGAATAGTTCAGGGATGGAAACTCCGTTGACCTGGCTCGTCATCGCCGTCAAGAAAATTATACAACCCTCTAAAATAACCTCTCAAGCACTTTTCTCCCCCGCATTCACCATCCCCACCCCCGCCGTCACCGCATAAAACGTAAACATCACTGTCACGTACACATTCCCGCTCCAGAACCCGTACGCCACCCACAACATATTCCCGCACACCCACACGCCAAACCCCGCCGTCCGCACCCTCGCACTCCGACACGCGACCAGCACCGCGCCCGCCATCCCGAGCACCACCGCCGGCGCGAGGAGAGGATCAAAAGGGATCATGAGATCCCCTTCCCCATATTCCACTCCCGCACCAGCCGGGCAAAACACCCCTCGCAGAGCACCACCTGCCCATCACCCGACCGGTGCACCGCCTTCCCCTCGGCGCACACATCGCACCGGCCCAGGTCGGTGCTCACCCGCGTGAACTCCCGGTGGTCCAGGACACCCGGCAACGTCTCTTGCAACAAACCCTTCCGTTTTACAGCCGTTTGCAGCAGTTTGCGGAAGGCGCCGTCACTCAACGAGCAACACGGCGCGGCCCGATCCTTTTTTTCTCTGCTAGACGTCGAGATCACCGGATCAGTTGCAACATTTCGGGTTTCGCACACACACCCACCCACAGACCCATGAGGATCCCGGCCACCGGGTGGGTGTGGGTTTTGCTGGAAACGAGTACTAAGAGAGAGACGCGTCTCTCTATCTGTACTAGTACTGTCAGTTACAACGTCGTCCTGCGCCGCTTGATCTTCGCGGCCGCTGCTGTAATCCTGCTGGAAACCTGCTGCAATGTTGCAAGAGTCGGCGGGGCCGGGACCATCGTCCCGGTCCCGGTCCTCACCGCCGTCTCTGCGGTCGTCGATCCACACCCCGGCCCCGCGGGCCCACTGCCGGTAGACCATCAGGTCGAAGGAGAAGAGGTGCTCACGCCGGCGGATCGCACACCCCTCCGCGTCCTCCGTGACCGTCGTGTCGAAGTAACTGATCGCCGGACACTTCTCCAGGAGGCCGGAGTAGGTCGAGCCGCGGCTCGCATAGCCGTGGAGGATGCGGTAGACCTGGTGGTAGGAAAGCCCGAGGGCGTCCTGGAGCATCTTGATCGTGAACTGGTCCCAGCCCATCGCCGCCACCGTCTCCAGGGCAGCGGCCTCATTTTTTGTTAGTTTGGTCTCCTGCCCGCCAGAGTCGCCGTTGATCGCCGTATAGATCCTGGCGGCGATGGCGAAGTCCTCGCGGTTTGCCCGGATGCCGCCGTCGTAGCGCTCGCGCTGGAACCGGTGGAGCAGCGCCGAGGCCTTGATGAGGTCGAAGAGCATGCCCGGGTTGCGGCGGTTGGCCGTCACCGAGAACTGCACCCGTTCGGCGTACGGGATGGAGACGTGGAGACGCTCCTCCTTGAGCACCTCCCACATCGCCCGGCAGACCGGGAGGCCGGGGTCCTCGGCGTCGCCCTCCGCCGCCTCGCGGGCCTCGGCATGTTTCATGTGCTCGAGCACCCGTTCGTCCTGCTCGAGCGAGTCGTCGATCCAGACCGTGAGCATCCGGTTCATCACCTGGTCGTCGCCTGGGTCCTCGACGCGGGCGAGCCACCAGACGCACCGCTCCGGGAGGCGGCAGACCTGGATCTTGCGGTCCGGCGAGACGGTGTGGTGCTCGATCCGCTCCCTGAAGTTTGCCGTCGCGGCCTTGAGGACCTCCTGGAGATCGTCGGAGAGGGAGACGTCGTCGAAGAGGAAGACCGTGCCCGGGCGGAGGTTGTCGTGGTAGTAAAGCGCTTTGTTGCTCACGGTGCCGGCGAGACGGTACGCCGCCGGGACCTGCTTGAGCATCGTGGTGCAGGCATGGCTCTTGCCCTTGCCCGAGTTGCCCGACACGGAGACGTGCAGGCCGGTGGTGTTCTCCACCGACTGCGAGGCGAGGGACATCACCAGGCACTCGGCGACGATGCGGTCGCCGACGTGCTCGCGGCCGAAGGTGTCGAGGAGGAAGGCGAGCGGGTCGCCCTCGGTGAGGATCTCCATCGCCTCCTCCCGGTCGGCCGGGTCGGGTGCCGGCGGGACGGGTGGGGGTGGTGGCGGCACCTCCTCCCGTTTTCTCCGGGCACGCTTCTCCCGCGGCTCATAGCGGTCCCGCAACTCAGGCCACCGCTGCACCCCGCCGCCGCAGCTCGCATGGTGGCACCCGGCATAGATCGCACCGGAGGGGAACTGGACGGCGAAGGCGCCGTCGTGGTGCGCACCGCTGAACGGGCAGTCCTCCAGGGCGTAGAGCGTCCCGCCCTGCCAGGGCCGGGTGTTCCGGACGCCGAGGCCGTGGTCCCTGAGCCAGGCGCCAAGTTCGAGGGGCGTGCCGTTCTTCGGTGCGGGTGGCGGTGCCTCGATGGGGAGGCGGCCGGCGACCTTCTGGAGCACCTCGATGGTGATGATGTTCGTCTTCTCAGGCACCGAGAGGATCTTCGCCCGCCGGTGCGGGCGGGCGGGGGTGTGGTCGCCCTTGCGCGAGGTGGTCCCATACAGTTTCCAGATGCGGGCGGCGTTGAAGTTCGCCGTGTCGACGGTCACCGCGTCGTCGGAGAAGAGGGCGTCGAGGGTGACGAGCACCCGCTTCACCAGGGCGGCGGCCGCCTCGTCGTTCGCAAGGTCGATGCGGTAGAGCAGATGGGCGCCATTGCCCGAGTCGGCCATGATCGGATCAGAAAAGCCCTGCTCCGCGAGCCAGCGGGCGATCGTCTCGGCCCGCTGCAGCGCCGCCGCATGCTCCTCGTCGGTGGACGACACCCCGCTCGGCCGCACCGGGTCGAGGTCGATGGGAAGCCACCGGCGCCTGAGGATGTCGGCGTCGGCGGTGGTGGGGTCGCTTCGCGTCAACCGCATCTTCACGCGGTTTGCCCGCCTCGCGAGCAGCGCCGGGTCCACGACGTTGAGGGTGACGTACGTCCCCTTCACCTCAGGGTCGGCGTCGAGCGCCTCGGCGGCGTTTGCCAACTTCGCAAAATCGTCGAAGTAGCCTGAGTGGGTGAAGCGGTCGGCGAGTGCCCGCACCTCCACCACACCGCCCGCCGGGAAGAGGGCGGCAAGGGCCGCAGCGATCATGGGCACCCCTCCGGGATAAGCGGAAACAGCGGCGCCGAGGCCGCTTCGCCCCGCACCACCCGCTGCACACTCACCAGCGGCACGATGAAGTGGCCGGCGACGGTGAAGACCTTCACCGACCGTTCGAAGACGTTCATCGCCGCGTGGCCCACGATCGCCGTCTCGGTGACCACCGACCCGTCCTCCATCTCCTCGGCGACGAGCCCCGTCACCGGGACCACATGGCCGTGGAAGAGGAGGGGTTTGAGGTCGTCGGCACCGACGCGGTAATGCTCGTCGCCGACGAGGAGGTGCAGGCCGCCGCGGGACCCGAGGCGCAGCGTGCCGTTGACGGCCGCCTCGCTCATAGGTCCTCACCCCGCACGATCAGCGTGATCTGATAGACGTGCCCGCGGGTCCGGTGGACGTACATCTCAGAAATGGCGTCGCCGTACTGCTGCATCTCCCGGATGAGTGCCTGGGGGATGAGGTAGAACGGCACCGGATCGACAGATATTACATCTTCGCACGACGACGGGGATGTGGCAGACCTCCGTGAACTCGTGTTGGAGCATGGTTCTACATGGGGGCTGCCATTTATCGGGCCGTCGCCTGACATTTCTGTACCTCGTTGTGGGGGGTTTTTAATCTGGCTTTACCGTCCTGGATCCACTTTTCCCAGACCATCTTCGCGATCGGGTCGGGCATGTGGTCGAGGACTTCCTGAGAGATTTCTCTCATAGTCTGGTTTCCTCCTGTGCGGCCCGCTTTGTGTCAGAACAGGTCGGGGGGACCGGCGGCACCGCACTAAGGAGAAGGTGGACGAGGGGATATAAAAAGAAGAGGTGATTGCTCCGAAAGTCGGGAAGTCGGGGTTTATAGGACACGGTTACGTATCGCCCGGGGCGATCTCAAAAAAAGAGGGTGGGGTTCACCCCTGCCGGTCCAGGTCGCTGCGCAGTTGTTTGAGGAGGAGGTCGTACTCCTGGGAACCTTTGGCGATGGTGATGCACTCGTCCATGCTCTCGGTCGCCTCCTCGGTGAGCGTCCGGCCGCAAAGACTGCAGAAGTTTGAAGACGGACCGTTGACGGCCTGACAGTGTGGGCACTGTCGGGGTTCGAGCCGCGGCCGCCGGTGTCTCCCGTTGCCGTCTCCCTGGGCGATGCCGTAGGTCCGGAGGATCTCCTGGTCGATGTCGTGCCCGGTGAGATGGGCGTAGGTTTTGAACATCGGAGTGGTGATGTCACCCCACATCATCAGTTTGATCACGCTTTCCGAGACTCCTTCGGTGATCATGTGGGTGATCCTGGAGTGGCGAAAGATGTGCGGCGTGATATGCCGGGTGATCCCGGCCCGTTTGGCGATGCGGGTGAGTTGTTTCTGGACAGTGGCGTGCGTGAGTGGACGGTTGCGCTGGTTCAGGAAGACGAGGGCCTCGCCGACAGGTTTGAACGGGTAGTCGGCACGCCACGCGGCGAGGTGCTCGCGGGCCATGACGAGCCTGATGTACCGGGGTTTGTTGGTCTTGAACTTGACGTTGACCACCGCGCCATACTCGTCCATGAGAACGTCCTTCCAGGCGAGGGTGGCGATCTCGCCGATCCGGAACCCGCCTTCATAGAGCATCATGATGAGGGCGCGGTCCCGGCTCCAGAAGCAGGCATCCATGATGGCCGTCACCTCGGCGGGCGTGAGGAGGTCGGCGGCCTCTTTGGTCATGGTGTCTTTGGCCGGGTTTTTGATGCGCTGGATCTTTCTGTGAGGAAGGTCGGTGTAGCCGTTCTCGATCATCCAGGTGTAGAGTTGCTTGAGGATGATGACGTGGTCGGCGACGGTGTTTTGCTTGAAGGGTTTGCCGCGGGCGCTGTTGGCGGTTTTGAGAAGAGTGATGCCCTGGTAGATGTCGGCCATGCGGTTCTCGAGGTACGGGCCGATGAAGCGTCGCCACCCGACGAGGGTGTAGACGAGTTTGTTGGTTCTGGCTGCACTGATGTTGTTGCAGGACTGGCATTCTGCAACGAACTCGCGGATCAGGTCGGCGTCGCACGGGGTGAGGGTGCCGTTTGCAAGCCCTTTGGCGACGGAACGGTCCGCATACTCGCTCTTGATGCAATGAAAAGAGCTATCAGATCGTGTTGGAGCAGATCTCATACATATGCCTTCGGTCAAGACGGGAAAAGCGTTAGGGATTTGGACCGAAAGTCGGAATGCTGCCATGGGGATTCGAACCCCAGTCGTCGGCGTGAAAGGCCGACATGATTGGCCACTACACTATGGCAGCAGAAGTGCCATACTCTATATGCAAATTCTGGTACTTAAATTTTCGGTACGCCGGCGGCCGCCAGCGCCCTCTCCCCACAACCTTCAAATAATCGGATGGCCACAGACGCATGCACACAAGAGGGGGGAGCAAAAGAAATGAGTTTTGCAAGTCCGGTCACGGTGGTCCACCCACGGATTGTGGCCACCGACAGGATCATCGGCAAGAGGGTGAAGAACGCCCTGGGCGAATACCTCGGGGAAGTCCATCACCTGATGGTGGACATGGCCTCGGGTTCGATCGTCTTTGCCGTCCTCTCGTCAGGCGGGATCATGGGCCTGGGAGAGAAGTTGTACCCCGTGCCCTGGCAGGCGCTCACCGAAGAAGAGGACGATTTCCTCCTGAAGATGAGGAAAGAGACGATGGAGACCGCACCCAACTTCGACCGCGGCCACTGGCCGAAGGCCGACGACCTCTCCTGGTTCGAGCGGGTGTACCGGTTCTACGACTACAGCCCGCCCTGGGAGATCGAGATCAAATAAAAAAGAAGCAAAGGCTCTGTTGAATCAGGCAGAATGGACAAAAAATGTTCAGATCGGTGTTTCGAGGGACGGAAAGATCGATCCCGGATGGCACCGCTCAGGTGCCGCCCCCGCCCTATCTTCTCGCGAGATGGCGGTACAGATCCGACGACCCGGGGCGGCACGCCTGATCATGCTGAAGATACTTCCGTCCTCTGCCGATCAGATACAGGTGCAGGGAAGGGGTTGACCCCAGGCACACACCTCAGAAAAGATTGTGAACAGAGCCACAAAAAACGAGGGTCCGATCAGTAGATCGGGGTCCCTTCGTTCCTGGTGATCGCCGAGAACCCGGCCATCAGCTGCTTGGTGACCGGGCCGGGGGTGCCGGTCCCGATGGTCCGGCCGTCGATGGTGACGATCGGGCCGAGTTCGGCCGCGGTGCCGGTGACAAAGACCTCGTCGGCGGTGTAGAGGTCGAAGTAGCCGACGTCGCGCTCCATGACCGTGAGCCCGAGCGAGGCCGCGGCCTCGAGGACGACGTGTCTGGTGACGCCGCGCAGGTTGTTGAGGGTGTGCGGGGTGATGAGGACGCCGTTCTTGACCAGGAAGAGGTTGTCGCCCGAGCCCTCGGTGATGTTGCCGTGGGTGTCGAGGAAGATCGCCTCGTCGCCGCCCTTGTAGTTGGCCTCGATCTTGGCAAGGATATTGTTGAGATAGTTGAGGCTCTTGACGTTCGGCGGGAGAGCGTCGGCGGCGTTTCTGCGGACCGAGACGGTGATCGCGGTCAGGCCCTTCTCGTAGAGGTCGCCGTACATCGCGCCCCACCCGGTGGCGATGATGATCACCGTCGGGGTGGCGCACTTGCGCGGGTCGAGGCCCAGGTCACCCTTGCCGCGGGTGACGATCGGCCTGATGTAGGCGTCCTTGAGGTTGTTCCTGCGCAGGGTTTCAAGAAGCGCCTCCTTGAACTCCTCCCTGGTGATGGGAACCTCAAGGTCGATCGTCTTGGCCGAGTCATAGAGTCGGTCGATGTGCTCGTCCAGTCTGAAGACCCGTCCGTCATAGGCCCGGATCCCCTCAAAGACACCGTCGCCGTACAGCAGGCCGTGGTCGAAGACCGAGACCTTTGCCTCCTCCTCGGGGACAAACTCACCGTTGAGGTAAATGATCATGCGTGATCTGTTGGCGCGACGAGGGTATAGAAGTTTATGGTCCGTTCCAGCGTTCCCTGCACCGGGAGACGAATCCCCGGTACAGGGCGGCGCTCGCCACCGGGTGGAGGTGGGTGTAACTCGCGAGGACGTTGCCGCGGACCGCCCCGTCCATCCCGCCGGCGATCCCGGTACCCCTGGAGAGGCGGTAGGCATAGGTCGTCCCTTCGGCGAGGTCGACCTCGGAATAATGGAACTCGTGCCCCTTGAACGCCCAGTCCCCGAAGGGACAGGCAGGGCCTGACCGGCCCTCGACGTAGCCCAGGGTCCGGCGGGCCGGGATGGCCGCTTCACCAGGGAGGACACCGCACATCTCGTAGACTTCCTCATGCTCCCGTCCCTGCCACCCGGAGCGCAGGACCAGGCAGTCGGTGAGATAGACGAGTCCGCCGCACTCGGCGTAGATGGGGACGCCGTCCTCGGCGGCGGCACGGAGTCCCTCCCGCATCCCCCGATTCTTCTCAAGCCCGGCGGCGTGGATCTCGGGATACCCGCCGCCGAGGATGTAGCCGTCGGCCTCCGGGAATGAGTCGTGGATGGGGCTGAAGGTGACGACTTCTGCCCCCAGCACACGCAGGAGGTCGAAGAGGTCGTTGTAGTAGAAGGTGAAGGCCTCGTCGTAGGCAACCGCGACCCTGAGGTCGGGCGCCGCCCGCACCGGCGCGAAGATCTCTTCGGCCGGACCTTGCGGGGTGTACTCGACCATCAGCGCCTTCAGGGCGTCGAGGTCGATGCACGAGGCCACGACGTCCTGGACCGCCTCGACCCGCGCCAGGAAGTCGCCGCCTTCCTGCCCCTCGCGGTAGGGGACCAGGCCGAGGTGGCGCATCGCCAGCTGCATCCCCTCGTCCCTCGGGACCGCACCGATCACCGGGAGCCCGCAGTAGTGTTCGATGGCTCTCGTGGTCTTTTCACGGTGACCTGCGGTCCTGATGTTGTTGAGGATGACACCGACGACCTTCACGTCTGGGTCGAAGCCAGCATACCCGTTGACGATGGCGGCGGCGCTCCTGGTGATGCTCCGGGCGTCCACGACCAGGACCACCGGGAGATCGAGGGCCTTGGCGACCGAGGCGGTGCTGCCGGCGTCGCCGACGGCCTCGGCACCCTCGAAAAGCCCCCGCACTCCTTCGACCAGGGCAAGGTCGGCGCCCTTCGCACCATGCTCGAAGACTCCCCGCATCTGGGCCGGGGACATTACATAGGAGTCCAGGTTCCGGCAGGGCCTGCCGGTGACCGCCGTCAGGTACGACGGGTCGATGTAGTCCATCGCCACCTTGTAGGTCTGGACCGTGGCCTCCCGCGAGAGGAGGGCGGCGAGGGCGAGGGTGATGCTCGTCTTCCCGCTGCCCGAGCGGTCGCCTGAGATGAGAAGCCCTTTCATCTGCTCACTCTCCCTCTGCCATGCTCCGCAACACCGCCCCGAACTCGCTCTCCACCATCTCCCTGACCCCGAGGGTCTTGGGGTGGAGGTCGACCTCGACGACGACCATGGCGTGGCCGATCGCCTTGAGGGGCGCGACCTGCCTGGGGCCGTTGGTGACCGAGATCGTCTCGATCCCGTCGGTGTACTCCGGCGGGACGGCGTGGGGCACGCCGACCAGGAAGGCGAAGTCGGGTTTGATCTCGCGGATCCGTTCGCCGACGGCCGCGCCGTTCTCGCCATACTCGTCGAGCGAGCCGAGGAGTTCGGGGTCGAGCCCCCGCTCCTGCATCCCGGCCAGGACGCGCTCGCCGTCGGCCCGGACCTTCGGGAGACCGCGGTCCTCGAGGTTGGCGAGATAGGTGATCTCGGCCTCAGGGCAGGCCTCGCGGAGGGCGCAGAGTTCGTCGGCAAACATGTATGCCGTCTCTTTCTTGGCGTTGAGCACCGCGACCCCCCGTTTCCCGCTCCGCGCAAGGTCGAGGAGACGGCAGGCGGCGAGGTGCTTGAGGTCGCCCCGCGAGGGTTCGATGTACGGCTGCGAGGCCGCACCCCTGAGCCGTTCCACCTGGTTTGCCGCGGCGAGGAGACGGCGCTGCCGTTCGAGTTCGTCCTCGCTGATCCACCCGGCCCGTGCGGCCGGTTCGAGGACCGCAAGGACGCCTTCGATGTTCTCCCTGAAGCCCGCATGGATCTCGACGCCGATGGTCGGGGTCTCGACGCCCGACGCCTCGATGGCGGCTTCGATGTCCTCGCCGATGATCATCGAGACGCAGGTCCCGATCACCGCCATCCGCTTCGGGGAGAACTCGGTCTCGGCGTACCTGAGCACCCGCTCCAGGACGCCCTGACCACCGAAGATGAACTCGTTCTCGCCGAGCGAGGTGGTCAGGACCCGCATCCCGTCCTCTTCAAGGAGACGGGCGTGCTTGAAGGAGCAGCCCGATGGGCCGTGAAGGATCGCCACCTCCACCCCGAGGTCGCGGGCGGTGTACAGGGAAGCGACGATCGAGCTTGGGCGTGGTTGTACGTATTCCATTCTATCCTATCTCCATGTCTTGACGGCAAGGACAATAGTCCCACCGTAGCTCATCTGCTCTGCTCTGTGGATCCCGTCCTCCAGGTCGGCGGCCGTCACGGCGCCGGCCGGGAGGTCGTCTGCGTCGTAGTCGCCGACGACGACGGTGCGGTCGGGTGCGATCGCCGCCACCGCGGCCCGAACCTCCGCGGCCGGGAAGCCCTCGCAGATGGTCTGCCCCTCGGTCCCGATCACCAGGACGAGGGGGGCGGCGCCCCCGAGAGCCCGGGCGTACGCGGCGGCGTCGACGGCGACCTCGCGGCAGGCGCCGCTGTTCGCGCAGTCGACGGTGAGGCGGCCCTCCTCGCGGGAGACCGCCATCCGTCCGGGAAGGGGAGCGAAGTCCGCGAGGCCTGCGGGATCGCGGCCGAGCAGGCAGGCGGCGGCGGCCGCCAGGTGCAGTGCCGTCCGGTAACCCCGCAGGGCAAGGAGCGGGTTCTCGAAGGAGCCTTTCGCATCGCCGTACCGGTAGGTGCAGCGCGTCCCCTCGACGACGGCGACTGCGTCGGCGGCGATCGCGCCCGGCACGTTCACCCCGGTGGGGACGAGCACCCGCGGCGCGGCGGCGAGGGAGCGGACCTTCTCGGCGAGGGCCCGCTTCTTCCCGGCGGCGCAGGGGTAGTCGTCGCCCGAGGTGAGGACCGCAAGGTCGCCCACCCCCGAGACCCCGAGAGACTCTTCGGCGATCAACCACCCGCCGCACGCGACCGCTTCCTTCGCGGCCGGGAGGACCGAGGCCGGCGTGATGGAGCGTCTCCACAGACGCCGGCGTTCAGGAAAAACGAAGGTGCCCATCGAGGTGTGAAGCACCCCGGGGCCCCCGAGCAGATGCGCGAGGGCCGTCGCCGTGGTGGTCTTCCCCCTCGCACCGGTGACCTCGACCATCAATTCCGGGCGGCAGGAGAGAAGGAGGCGGCGGACCGCCTCATGGTGGGTGACGCGCTCAGGCGCCCGCCCGAGGAGAGGGTGGTCGGGGTCGAGGTGGACCGGGGCGACGACCAGGTCGTAGGACCGTCCCGCCGCCACGGCAGCGGGGATCCCGGTCTCGCCGCGGTAGACGTCCACCGCGTCGACGGTGTGCCCGGCCTCCTCCAGCGCCCCGGCGATCTCGGCGCCGCCGTGGATGGTGTCGAGGACGAGAATCTTCATTCAGACTTCTGCGTTGATCGCGTCTTCGGCGTTCTTGACCATCAGGTCGGCCAGGAGGGGGTCGGGCCCGATGGGGTTGGCATAGACCAGCGGGATCTCGCCGGTGGTGTGGGCGAAGAGCCCCTTCTTCTCGCCCTCGGGGAGGCCGAGGAGGGCCGGGATGTCCTTGAGGATGTGGATGCCCTTGGCAAGGAAGAGCGGGACGACGACGAGCATCTCGATCTCGTCTTCCTTAAAGAGGTTCAGGGCGTCCTCCACCGTCGGGGTGTTCATGGACATGAAGCCCGGCCTGACCAGGTATTCGGGGTGCTGGTCGGCGATGTGAGCGGCGGTCTTCTCGATGAGTTCCTTGTTGTAGGCAAGTTTGCTGCCGTGGCCGACGAGTAGTAATCCCTTTCGTGACATATAATAATGAGTACAACTTTCGTAGCATAAATGTGTTACCGATTGGGTTTCCGGCCCGCCGGGCCGCCGGGGCATTGCCTTCCGACACCCGCACCTCCTGTGCGATGCAAGGGGACGTTCCTCACGGTCAACTCCGCCCGGTCGACGGGATCACGGTGTTTTCGGAGAAGGACAGACGGCACGGCCATCAGTCCATCGAATGCCGGACACGTCCGAGAACGAGGACTTCGCGAGGGGCATCCCGCTTGAACGCACCGGCAAGGCGTACACCCTCAACAGCCCGTAACAAAAGGGCTTTGTGATGACAGGGACAACATTGGAGGAAGCATGATCGAGTGGTACGAACGCTGCGGATTGATCCTCAACGGCCAGGTGGTGAAGACTCCGGTTGTCATTGCATCGATGGCAGGGATAACCGACGCCGCCTATGTGCTGGCCAGAAAAGAGCATATCGGTGCCGCGTTCATCGGCGGATACTCCATCGACGCGGAGACGATGGAGGCGAGCCGCGCGATGGCGGCGGGGGGCCGGGACGAGTTTGTGTACGATGACCCGGTCGCCGAGTTGAAGGAACAGGTCAGTGCCCTGGAGGGAAGCGGGGTGTTGATCGGCCTGAACCTGCGGGGGAGCACGCCCGCCTCGTACGCGGCAGTCGCCGAGGAGATCGGGGACGGTGTGGTCTACGAGATCGATGCCCATTGCCGCCAGCCCCAGATGACGGCGATCGGGTGCGGCGAGGCCCTGCTGCACGAACCGCACCGGCTTGCCGAGATCGTCAGGGCGCTCAAGGCGCTGGACGTGACCGTCTCGGTGAAGATGCGGGCCGGCGTTGCGGAGAACGACGCCGCGCTCGCCCGTCTCCTCTGGAAGAGCGGGGCCGACCTCCTCCATGTGGACCTGATGGACTTCGGCTACGCACGGCTGCGCCAGATCCGGAATGCCTGCCCGTTGCCGCTCATCGCGAACAACTCGATCACTTCCTTCGACCGGGCGATGGACATGTTCGCCCATGGGGCCGATATGGTCTCGCTCGCACGACGTTCGGACGAGCGGACGCTGGCCGGGATCGATGCGGCGATCTGCCGGCGGGCCGACGAGACCGGGTGGTACAACGCCCCCAAGCAGCTCTGCCGGGGCGGCGACATCAGGTCGCTCACCTTCTGCTGCCTGCCGGTGAAGCACTGCCCGCTTCTCCCGTTCCTGGAGAGATTGGGACTCACCAGGGAGGAGTATATGGCGATGAAGGCCGAAGCGGTCGCCGACACCCCGCTGGCCGACGGGAAGATGACCTGTTTCGGGAGTATGGCCTGGTGCTGCAAGTCGAGTTCGCCGTGCATGCTGCGCGGGATCGCGACGAAAGCGGCCGGAATCAGCGACCAGGAGTATATGCGCCTGAAGCGCCGGCTTGCCGACGAGATCATGGAGCGGATCTTCGATGGAGTGTCGGGCAAAGAAGAGTGCTGAGCTGGCGCAGCTCGCGATGGCCCTGGAGGTCTCGGCCTCCCCGAAGCCGGGGAACGTGGACCGGGGCCACGACTATCCCGACACTCGTCTGGAACACTTCCTGGCCTCGGCAGTCTTCGCGGGCCGGGCCCTGGGTCTGGCCGAGGAGGGCGGGCCGGGGATCGGTGAGGTGATCCTGGAGGCGGTGAAGGACACCAACTGCCATGCCGGCGGGAACACGCATTTCGGGGCGTTTATCCTGCTGGTCCCGCTGGTCCGGGGCGGCGGCGTCGACGGGGCCGTGCGGGCGGTGCAGGCGACGACGGTCGATGACGCGGTGGCCTTCTACCGGGCTTTCGGGGCGACGCAGGTGCGGGTGCTGGAGAGCGACGACCTGGACGTGAACGATCCCACGGCGCTGGAGCGCCTGCGCGAGGAGGGGATGACCCTCTACGATGTGATGGCCTACTCGGCGCCGCGGGACATGGTGGCGCGGGAGTGGACGAACGGCTTCGCGCTCTGCCGGGAGACAAAGGATCTCCTCTTCGCCCACGGCAGCGGGAAGGAGGCGATCGTGCGGGCCTTCCTCGACCTGCTGGCGGCCCACCCGGACACCTTTGTCGCGAAGAAACTGGGCGACGACGCGGCCCGCCGGACGATGGAACGGGCCGGCGAGGTGAAGGCCGGGACGCTCTCGCTGGAGGCCTTCGACGAGGAGTGTCTGGCCGCCGGGGTGAACCCGGGTTCGCTGGCCGACATCATGATCGCGGGGATCTATCTCGCGCTCAACGAGGGGTGGGCATGGGATTCCTGAGAGAGGGGATCAACGAGGTGGTCGCGACGACCCGCGGCAATGCCGCACCGATGGGGATCATCTGCCGCAACGGCGCGCTCTCGATGGTCCTGTTCCGGGGTTCCCACACCGAGGCAAATATCAGACGGGACGGATGGGTGGTCGCCAACCTCACCGCCGACCCGGTGGTCTGGGTGCGCACGGCCTTCGAGGACCTGCCGCCCGAGGATCTGGTCGCCGAGGAGGTCGGGGGCCGGCGGGTGGAGCGCCTGCGGGCGTGCGAGGCCTGGGCGGCGTTCGCGGCGGAGGTGAAGCACGAGACCGCGGAGAAGACCCTGGTCGCCCTCACCCCGCTGGCGGAGCCGGTGGTCCTGAAGGAGGGGGTCTGCCCGGTGAACCGCGGGTTTGCCGGGATCATCGAGGCGACGGTGCATGCCACCCGGTATGTGCAGAACCGAGACCCGCATCTCAGGGCCCTCATCGATCATCACCTGGCGCTGGTGCAGCGGTGCGGGGGGCCGCGGGAGTGGGAGGCGGCGCGGGTGTTGAAGGGATTTCTCGGCGACGAGAAGAAGTGAACGTTCCGGGTGAACCGCGATCACGGGAAGACGGAATCGATCTCGTCTCTGGATCTGGCACTGAGGTCATCCCAAAACTCTCCGGCCCTCCTCCTCATTGATGATGACGATGGGGAGAGACCTGCTTCTCCGTCGCGCAACTCTGCATTCATCACCTTCCTACACCGCCGCGCCGTGGGCGAGTTTGAGGGCGGCTCTCCGATAATGTTCCTACGTGGTGGCTTCTCCGAAGAGGGAGCACGATCCGTCCCTTCTCCTGATACTTACGATCATTTTTGGCTGTGGGGTGGTGGATAAAGATTTTACCGCCCCAAGCACCTGCATGGACTTGATATGCAGAGGAAAGAAACACCCTCTGAACGATCAACCCTCTGCCTTCCCGGTCCTCTCTTCATCCCCGGCGGTCCGAGGGACAGCGCCCCCGGCACAAGGGTGTGGGAAGGCATGATGATCAGGCGTGCCGCCCCTATCGCAGAATCTGTCCTGGTATCTCGCGCCGGGGGGAGACCCCCCGGACCCCCCACGACGAGGATAGGCGGGGGCGGCGAAGGAACACGATCCCCATCGGTTCTTCAGTCTTGAAAAAGAGCGATCGAGCGACGAGAAATTTTCATCCCATATGCTTGAGACGTGCTTTCCCTTCATGTTGAATTACCATGAAAATGATCCAGACGATCCTCTCTTCAAGTTTGCATGAGAGTTTGCACTCTTCATATCACGTTGAAGCCGATACGCAGAGGATAAAAAAATTCTTCTGATGGATCGACCGCCCCCATCGTCGAGATTTCCCTGCCATCTCGCGCCGGGGAGTTTCACCCCCCGGACCCTCCACGGACCGAAGATAGGTGGGGGCTGCGATGGAACGAAGTCTCCACCAGTTCTCCTGTCTTGAAAAGAGAGAGAGCACGTGACGAGAAATTTTCATCACGTATGCTTGAACCCCACGTTCATGCCCGATTCTACAGAACCCTATAATCTCCTTTCATTCGGACGTGAGTCGAGAGATCGTGAGAAACGGGCATCTTTTGAAATCATTGTCAAATGTTGCGATCTCAGGGATCGCATGCTGAAGACATGTTGCGGCGATAAGAGCATCGTTCGGCAAAAGGCCGTACTCTCTCATCAATTCTCGCGCCTTCTGCTCTTCAGAATGGGTGAGGGGGATGGTCTGAGCAATATCAATAAGTTTTTCGACTTTCTGGAGTTCTGTTTTTATTTCTGTTATAATATCGGGATTTGTTTTTATTTCATGAGGTTTTTTGCCGGTGTACAGGCGTATAAACACATGCATGACTTCGCTCCCGACAATTGCATTTCGGTAGATCCGCTTTTTCTGACTGAAGGCCAAAAAATGTCGAGAGATCTCTTCATCTCCTTCCAGTATCTTTAGGAAGACATTTGAATCAATAAAGGCCCCATTCATTTTCCATCTCTTTCAGCGCTTTTTCAGTATCTTTCCCTTTCAAAAGACCGAATGCGGCATCGATGGTGTTGGATGGTTCTTCTATGGCGATCCGGATCCGTGTCCCCTCCTTCAGGTCGATCTTCTGGAGGGGCCTGAGGACGCCGGATTCATAGATGGCATCGATCACTTTTGTCATCGTCTTCTCCTCTCGGTTGTACCATGAAAGATATTTCTGGAAGGTTTTTCCCTCACCGACAGGGTATGAGGGTGTTGATGATAGATCATCAGTCTCCGGGAATGAAGACTCGATGGCATCATCACGTGATGGTTCGTACTATCGTATTGGTACATAAGGATTTGGACGGGCCTGATAGGGGGTCTCCGGGGTGGTGATCCCATCGATTGGCGGGATGGAAATTCCCCTCCTCAGCTGGATCACAAGCCAGTCGTCGACGACTTCGGCCAGATTTTTCCGGCACTCTTCCAGGGTCGTACCGGTGGCCCATACCCCCGGCAGGTCAGGGATCTCCCCATAGTAGGGTTCTTCGCCCTCGATGATCTCATAGTGGGCATGCTGCAATGCCGCCGTGATGTATTCGATGATCATGTCCACTCAAGAGGGACCATGGATCCCTGAGAAGAATAAGACTTTGCCATATGAGGGGATGGACGGTCCTGTCGCCGGGTCCGGGAGGGTGGTGCTGGTGGAGTCAGAGTATGTACCTTTCATTCTTTACCAGGCCCGTCCTCCCCGATGCACGACATCCCATCCTCCTCTCTCTCATTCTCTTCTTCTGTTCCGCGGGAGATGATCCACGCGACGCCGAGGAGGAGAGGCACGCCGACCGGCACGGAGAAACCCGCGGGCCCGTGGAAGAGCGGGCCGTACTGCGCGATCACCGCGGCGAGGTAGGCGATGCCGGCGCCGGTGACGAGGAGGGAGAGGGGTTTTCTGAAGGTTTCGTATTCCTCGTGCCGTTTGAGGACGAGGCAGGCGACCGCGACGAGGAGGAGGAGGGTGCCGCCGAGCCAGAGGAGGACGGAGAGTGCGGAACGGCCAGCAAGGATGCCCGAGGTGACATAGTCGAGGTCGCGGAAGAGGGTGATGAGATTTGTGCCCATGTAGGTCTGCTGGTACCGGAAGAGGGCGAACTGGATGCCGGCACCGATGCCGTCGCCGATGAGGTAGATGTTGGTGGGCAGGGCGAGGGTGAGGGCGAGGAGGGCGGCGAGGAAGGGGCGGGTGGTCGTCGTCATCGCAGCGTCTCCTGCCGGCAGGATGGTCGTGCGAGATGGTGTTGGTCAGAGAGAGCGTCGGTCATTCTCCTGAAGAAGAGGGCGTGTACAGAGAAGAATCTGCCGTATCCGGTCTCATTCCAGAGAGATGGCCATCCCCTCATCAGAAGGGGAAGAGCCAGTACTGGATGTACCAGATATACTGCACCGCCGGGATCCAGAAGTGGTAGCCTTCCCAGCAGGTGGTGGCGAAGCGGAAGTCCACCACCAGTCCCCATGCAAGGGAGAAGATCATCAGCACCGGGACGGCATAGGCGAGGGCTCTGGAAGGGATTTTGTTGAGGAAGACCCCGCAGAAGAGCGTCACAGTCACCCCGAGGTAGAGATAGGTGAGATACATCAGGAAGGCGATCTCTCCGGCCGCCCATGTACCTGAGATGACCAGGAGGACGACGTAGATGAGAGGCAGGTCAAGGAGCACGAGCCAGAAGAGTGTTTTCAACGAGGTCTTGATCTCGCCGTCGCCGAAGCCCACGTATTTGAGGGCATAGAGGCCGAGGACGAGCGTCGGTAGGTAGAGGGGGGAGAGGTAGCGCATGTCCGGGACGATGCCCGGGCTTGACGGCATCCAGGCGACGGAGCGGAGGTAGGTGATCATCACCAGGACCGCGGCCAGGGCGAAGAAGGCGAGGAGATGGAGATCTCGCTGAGGGATGCCGATATCGCCCTGACGGTAGAGGGCGTAGCCGACAGTAATAGCCAGGATGAGGGCGAAGAAGGAGAGCGAGGAGACCTGGAAGATCCCGGCCGAATTTCCAGAGACCGGGTCGATGAAGGCGCCGTAGAGGCCGGAGAAGAGGTCGCCGGAGGAGGGAGTGAACTGCCTGATCACGTTGAACAGGAGGCTCCCCATTCCCTCCGGCATCTGCGAGGAGGTGGCCGAGGCGTAGCCTGCGACCCAGGGGAGGAGGAGGGGGTTGCCGCAGAGGGCCAGGTTGTTTACGAAGAGTGGGAGAGCGCCGAGCGGCACCCCGAGGACGGCGAGGGCCGTTGTTCCGGCGGTGCGCCACCCTTTCCGCACCGAGAGCGCGAGGGCGAAGAGGAAGAACCCGACGGCCAGGGCGGGCCCCAGTTCAGGCCGCGCCCATGCCGTCCACCCGACGGCGATGAAGGAGGCGAAGAGCCAGAGGGGCCGGTCGCGGGAGATCCAGAGGGTAAAGAGGTACAGGGCCGTCGCAAAGAAGAGGGCGACGAGCATGTGATCCTTGGCGTTCCCTGCCCAGAAGAGATACGACGAGCAGCAGACCGTCGCCACCAGACCGAAGAGTCCCCAGCGGTCGGAGTTGAAGACTTCCCGGAAGATGAGGCAGGCAAGCACACCGAAGAGGGCGAAGGCCACGCCGTTGGTGAAGACGATCGCGGCGACCTCGGGATAGACGCTGAGGTCGTAGGGGTGCACCCCCCGCACGAACCAGAAGGGGCGGTAGAGTGCCATGTTGAGGACGAAAAGCACTCCCCACGAGATGATCCCCGCGTAGGTCCACGGGATGCCCTGCCAGCGGGCGTACTGCGGGTACCAGAACTCGATCATGAGGAGGAGAAGGAGCAGCAGGGCCGACCAGAGGAGGACCACGACGAGGCGGAAGTCGTCGCCGAAGAGTGAGAAGAGATAGTAGGCAGGGAGGGAGACGACCGGCAGGGCGAGGGTGTAGCAGAGGCAGTCGTGATGCGACTGTGCGTACCCTCCTCCGCCATAGGGTTCGTAACCGAAGAGGGGGTCTTTGCCCTCGACCAGGTGGTTGAGTTGACTGGCCGAGATCCATTCGTCCGTCAGATACAGGGCGGGATAGCCCACACTGCAGGCGAGCAGTACGCAGACGACAAAGATGGTGCAGCAGTCCCGAAAAAAAAGGTTCATTTCAGGATCAGACAAAGGTGTCCAGGATGACCTGCTCGTACCCGTCCTTGAAATGACCTGTCACGACGACGTGATTCTTACCGTCACCGCCAGCGCCAGTAAATGTCCATGCTTTGCCTACAGGGACACGGCATCCACTCACTTCAGACTCCGCGGGTGCGCTAGTACCAGTTGAACCCGTATCGCCGACAGTATAACAGAGGGCTTTGTCCTCAACATTCATTATCAGATAACTTAATTCGCCGTTGTCCGCCCCGCCCTTATAGGTGATAATAATATCATCATTCTGCTGAATGGCGGTGGCGGCGACGATCTTGGTGGTCGAGACATTGCCGGCCATGCCGAAGACGAACGCGGCGATGACCGCCGCGAGGATCACCGTGATGGCGACCATCAGGATGACGCCGATCACCGGAGATACCGCTTCTTCATTTTTTACGAACTCTTTCATCGGTTTTTCACCTTCCTTCCTCCGGGGAGTCAGGATAGCATATGCTTCATCGAGGAAATATAATAATATTTTTAATTTATCACGAGATTCTAAACACATGATAATTTATATCTTGTGTTTTGAGTTCTGCAATTTCACCACCCACCGGGCAGATCTTCTGCCCCGAGGAGGGGCACAGACAGAGAAAAAAGATCAGTACAGCCTCATCGGCAGCCCGCAATTCCCGGACAGATCGCGCCCATTCCTCCCTCGTTTTCAGCCCTAGGTCTGCGCGGTGACGACAGGCATCGGAGCAAAGAGCGAAGGTATCGTCGGGGTGTGCTGTTATGAGAAAAAATAGGAGAGACGTTCAGACGAAAGTGTCAAGAACGACCTGTTCGCTGCCGTCTGTGAAGTGGCCGGTTACGACAACATGGTTCTTGCCGCTCCAGTCACCATCACTACTCTCCCTCATCAGCACCATAGAACTGCCAACCAAGGGCCCAGTAGCACCTGAACTGCTTGCGCTAAGAGTGCCCTTTTTACTGGTAGTATAATAGATCGTACCGTTTGGTGCGGTTACACTGAGCCATTCTATCAACTGGTGATCAGCACCGCCTTTGTAGGTTATGATAATTTCATCACTGCCCTGTTGAGTGGCGGTGACGGCGACAATCTTGGGAGTCGAGATATTGCCGGCCATACCAAGGACAAAGGCGGCGATCACGGCCGCGAGGATCACCGTGATGGCGACCATCAGGATGACGCCTATAACCGGAGAGATTGCTTCTTCATTCTGGACGAGATGATTCATCGGTTTTTCACCTTCCTTCCTCCGGGGAGTCAGGATAGAATATGCTCGCCCAAAGCAGTATAAATATATTATTAATTTAATTTTGAACTTTTGATTGGCAATAATTTATATCTTATGTTTTGAGTTCTGCAATTCCGCCGTCCTCAAGGCAGATCCTCCGCCCTGACGAGGAGGACGGACAAGGGAGAGAAAGAAAAGAGAGGAGTTTCAGCACCATTATTCAAGGATATCAGGATGTATAGCGGCCCCTGCGCCTTCTTCCCCGCCCCCTAACCTGCGCGGGCGATGGCAGGCATCGGGACCGAAAGGAGAGAGGTCGCCGGGGTACGCCGTTATGAGAAAAAAGGGTAAAGATGGTCAGACAGAGGTGTCCAGAACGACCTGCGACGAACCGTCGTTGTACGTCGCGATGACCATGACCCGGTGCTTCTTCCCGGGATCTGCGGATGTCGTCGCATTGACGGCCACCGACCCGATCGTATGGTCGAGCAGGTCGGCCTGTTCAGCCCCATCGATCGTCCAGTTCAGGTGATCGACCGCGGCCGACCCATCGCCGCCGAGATATGTGACCTGAATCGCCCCGTCATCCGTCCTGACAGCCTTTGCCCCGACAAGCCCATTTTCAGGGATATCCCCGAGGGTGCCGAGCGAGAAGGAAGCGACAAAAGCGGCGAGGGTCACGGTGACGGCGACCATGAGGACGGTGGCGACGGTCGGGGAGACCGCGTCGTCATCTCCAGACCGAATCATAGGTCTCCACCCTCATAAAGAAAAAGGGGAAGAGGTTCAGACAAAGGTGTCCAGGACGACCTGGTCGGAGCCATCCGCGAAGTGGGCGGCAACGACGACGTGGTCCTTCGCTGCAGATCCCTTGTTGTCAAACTTCTGACTGTAACCAACAGGAATGCTCCCAACAACAGGAGAGCTAATCTGATCCACTGAGGTCACATTCATAACTCCCGTGGAGTTCGCATAGTAGTAAAACGAATTGGTACCGTCAGGAGAAATCCTCAGATACTCGACATTGTTGGAGTCTGCCCCACCCTGGTAGGTGACGATAATGGCGGAACCCTGCTGGGTGGCGGTGGCGGCGACATTCTTGGTGGACGACATGTTGCCGGCCATACCAAACACGAACGCAGCGATGACCGCCGCGAGGATCACCGTGATGGCGACCATGAGGATGACGCCGATAACCGGCGACACAGCCTCGTCATTCTTTTCAAACTTCTCGAACAGTTTCATCGGTTTCACCTCCAGACCTCAGGTGAGGCTGGATAGTATATGCTCTCAAGCGAGCAGATATAAACCTGCCGATTTTAATCAGAGATAATTTCACAATTATAATTCGATTTTGAGGATTTATCTCCAGTAAATGCCATACCGGCCAGAAAAGTCGGGGGATCGCAGGGACGGAGAGCGGAGGGGCAACGAGGAGGTGGAGACCCGGGACCGTGCCGAAATTCACGACATATACCCAGAGATATTCCCGATCCGGGACATTGAGGAGCGTATCGTCCTCTCCGGCGGAGCGGGTGCGGGCGAGCAGATGACCCCGCCATAGCATGAATCAATATTATAAGTTTTTCCATCAGATCTTGGCCTTCGAACCATGCAGAATTTGATTGCAACCCTAAAAAAAAGAGAGATTGAACATCGTCATGACAGAAACAGAACGATCAATTCCCACCCCTGCCGCACCGCCACAGCGGGTTCACCGACCGCCTCCCCTGCAGGTCGGGGACGGCATGGGCGATGGCACCTTCGATGAAGGACTTCGCCCTGACAAAGGCATCTCTTGGGGACATACCGAGAGCGAGGCCGGCGGCAAGGGCCGCGGAGAAGCAGCACCCGGTGCCGTGGACCGCATACGGATGGCGCAGACCGGAGAGGAGCACCTCCCCGTCGGCGTCCATGAAGAGATCGGCCGGCGCGCCCTCCAGGTGACCCCCCTTCACCACCACGGCGGCCGCCCCCATCGCGAGGACCGCCGCCCCGGCCGCCCGCATCCCGTCCATGCTCCTCACCGGGAAACCCGCGAGCACCCCGGCCTCGGGAAGGTTCGGGGTCACCACCGCCGCCCGCGAGAGCAGGTCGTCGACCAGGACGTCGAGGGCGTCCCGGGCCAGGAGACGGGTGCCCGAGGTCGCCACCATCACCGGGTCGACGACCAGGGGCACGCCGCCGGGCAGGGCGGCGGCGACCGCCCTGATCACCGATGCATCCGCAAGCATCCCGGTCTTGAAGGCCCCGACCTGATAGGCCTCGGAGACCGCAGCGATCTGGGCGGCCACCGTCTCGGGCGGGAGCGCCCAAGACCCCCGCACCCCCCCAGGGTTCTGGGCCGTCACCGCCGTCACCGCCGCCGTCCCCCAGACCCCGTAGGCCGCGAAGGTCGCCAGGTCGGCCTGGATCCCGGCCCCGCCGCCCGAGTCGGAGCCCGCGATCGTCATGGCGCACGGAGAAGAGGAATACCGGATCATGATCTGAAGATGGGCACTTCGAGCAGAAGTAGGTGGCGCACTGCCATGGCGGAGACGCCGTGCCGGGTCAAGAACAATAAGGATGGTCACATCTCCAGATGCATCGGCTCCAGAGAAATGCCCTGGAGAACGATCTCCGCGTGGCAACCTCCCCTTCAGGTGCACCGATGGTGCCAGTGCCTTCCCGGCCCAATCCTCATCCAGAAAAAGAGAGATGCGATCCGGGCGCTCAAACCGCCTGCAAACGACCAGGACACGACAAATTAGATCACCGACACAATGAAATGATGAACACGATGGAAAAAGTAGGGAACGTGCTCCTCCAGGCGATCGTCATATTTCTTCTCATCTGTGGGCTCGGTTATGTCGTCGATGGGAACGTGAACTTGGTTCTTGCCATAGGAGTTCCGCTCGGCTTCTCAATCGCAGGCCTCCTCATCAAAAAACGGCATTGAAAAGGAGGAGGGCAGGCCCCGGCGCGTATGGAAGGGAAGTCGTGAGAATCAGGCATGCCGCCCACCAGAAAAATTCTCACCTGCCGTCTCATGCCATACCCTCATGACGACGATAGTCTGCGGGAGAGAGAGCAAGGATCTCCCCACCCAGAAGCGCTGCTCAAAACAACGTCCATCCGGCAGGCTTGAGAAAACAATTTGTCCCTCCTTCTCCTCCACCCTCAGGAAGAGACCGCAATCGCCTCACGGACGAGCAGGAGAAACCGCTCCTTCGGGAGGTCGGCCTGCTGGAGCACCGAGAGAAGCGTCCCCACCGGGAGGTCGCCGCGGCGCGGCACGACCACCAGGAGGCGACGGCCGCTCTCGTCGACGCGGGTGAGGGCGACCTGGCTCCCCCTGCTCCGTTTCGGTGCGAAGTCGAACCCGGCCCTCTTCAGCGCCCTGATGACCCGGTCGGAAGAGACCATCGAGAGGCGCGTCACTCCGCCACCTCGAAGGTCGTCGTGAACTTGCGCGGCGAGCGGAGTGCCGGGGCCATGTCGCCGTTCATGCCGAGCGCCTTGGCGTTCTCCAGATAGAGTTCAGCCGCCTCCCTGAGATGGGCGAGGGCACGGTCGGGCGTCTCGCCGCAACTCGCGACGCCGATCTCAGGACACTTCGAGACATAGACCCCGCCCTCCTCCCAGAGGGCCGCGGTCAGGGTGTACCTCCTCATTCCTCATCTCCCCCCACATACCGGACAGGCCGGCACCCTCCCAGTGGGACGCCCCCGATATCAACCCTTGCCCCTCCCGCACGGCCACCCATCACTGCCTTTAACATGGCTCCGGTCGACCTCTTTTCATGGACATCGAGGGATTCGCCCGCCGCGAACGTGCGGCAGGCAGGAGCAGGGAGGACGTGGTCGAAGCCCTCACCGACAGGATCCTTGAGATCAAGAGCGGCGTCTCCAGGGCATATGCCCGGCAGTTCGCCGCGGCCGTCGTCGAGGAGGTGGAGAACACCTCAGGGCTGACCGGCGACCTCTTCGAATACGAACATGCAAACGTCACGATGGGCGAGTTCGGCGTCGGGTCCAGGGGCCGGGGCGACTTCTTCGCCCACCGCCAGTTCCCCAGGATCATCGGGAAGGCCGCGGCCGCCGTCGGCGTCGACGAGATGGACGACGCCGGGGCCGTCAGGGCCGGCGGAGAATACATCATCACCACCGTCGACGGGATGCACTCGCGCCTCTCCGACTTCCCCTTCCTCGCCGGGTTCCATGTGACCCGGGCGACGCTCCGCGACGCCTACGTGATGGGTGCGCACCCCATCGCTCTCCTCTCCGACATCCACGTCGCCGACGACGGCGACGTCGCCAAGATCTTCGACTACACCGCCGGGATCGCCGCCGTCGCCGAGGCGATGAATGTCCCGCTGGTGACCGGGTCGACCCTTCGCATCGGCGGGGACATGGTCATCGGCGACCGGATGACCGGGTGCGTCGGGGCCGTCGGGGTCGCCGACCACCTCACCGCCCGCAAAGAGACCAGGCCCGGCGACGTGCTGCTCATGACCGCCGGCGCGGGCGGCGGGACCATCGCCACCACCGCCCTGTACTTCGGCCGCTCCGAGGTCGTCGAGGAGACGATCAACCTCCACTTCCTCAAGGCCTGCGAGGCGCTCCTCAGGAGCCCGGTCCTCGAGCAGATCCACACCATGACCGACGTCACCAACGGCGGACTCCGCGGCGACGTCTACGAGATGGCCGAGACCGCCGACTGCAAGATCGTCGTCGACGACGGCAACCTCAGGAAACTCGTGCAGCCGCAGGTGCTGGAGATGCTCGACGACCTGGAGATCGACTATCTCGGCGTCTCCCTCGACGCCCTCCTCATCGTCGTCCCCCCCGAATATGCCGATGAGGTCATGGCCGTCGTCAGGTCTGCCGGCGTCCCGATCGCGGAGATCGGGTACGTCGAGGAAGGCCCGGCGGCGTCGGTCCTCATCTCCGAGGGCGAGGAGCGGGACTTCCAGCCGCGGTTCAGGGAATCGGCCTACACCCCGGTGAAGAAGGTCGTGGACACCGAACCGCGCGACTTCGAGGAGATGAAGGAGCAGGTCCGCCGCGCCGCCGACGCCGCGGTGGCGAAAAAAGAGCGGATCCTCAGAAGGCTCCAGAATACCGGGTGAAGCGGGGAGAGATCTGCCCGGATCAGCCCCGGTTTCGGGACCGGCCACCCCGATTCCCGGCCGGATCGGGGAGATCGAGCGATCTCCCCGGAATAATCCTGTTTTCCAGAATACGCCCCGAAAACCGCGGCCATAAACGCCCCCTGATGAGCCATATGACCGGAAGTGATATTGCCAGTCAGATGACCACAGTGCGGCGGCCAGGGGGCGTCGTGAATGCCCGGATATCGGCGCGATTTTGAAGGGATCATGGGAGCTTTTGAGCCATAATACGGCCATTTATACGCCCAATCCCTGTAAAGAGGCCATTCGCTCGAAGATCTTTTTCGACCCTTTCTCTTCATGCCCCCGGTCCGGGCCGGGGCCATCCTGATCCCGGGGAGAATACGCCCATATCGGCCCCCGATTCGGGATCTGCCAGACCGATCGCGGCCCGTACCGGGCAAATCGAGCAATCTCGTCAGAATAGGCTCAATTTCCCGATCATGCCATGGAAACCACCCCCATAAACGCCCCCTGACGGGCGTTATGATTGGAAGTAATGCTGAGGTCAGGAGAGCCGCGGTACGCGGGCCAGGGGCCGTTGTAAACGCCCGGAGATCGGCGCGATTTTGAAGGGAGACAGGAAGGCTTTTCTGAGATGATAAAATGCCGTTGAAATCGTTTCGAAGCCCAATGGGCCATCCGAAAGGCTGGCCGCCCGAAGGATCAGACCGGGGACCACGCTCTATCCTTCAGAACCGGTTCAGTTGAATCTGGCATGAAGCGAGAACACGCCCCAAGCATGCCTGATGATAATTTGGCTCTGGAGAATTCGGCATGAACCCCGGGTTCAAGCATACGGGATGAAAATTCTCGTTGGTCTCGAGGGCGTGTGGATCCATGCTCCTTCGTCGGAGCAGAACCCGCCCTCGGGCCACCACCTCCTTGCCGCCCCCCGGCGCGAGACAGCGGGAAAGATCCTGCGATGAGGACGGCGATGGATTGAGGTCTCCACCAATTCTCCGGTCTTGAAAAGAGAGAGCAAGCGACGAGAAATTATCATCCCGCATGTTTGAGGCGTGCTTCCGCTTCATGAGCAATTCTACAAAGCCAAAAATATCTCATCGGTTGCTCTCTCTCATCAAGGCAAGAGAATCGGTGGAGCCCATGTTCCAGTGCCGCCCCCGCCTATCTCCATCGTGGAGGATTCCGGGGGGTCGGCGGGAAAGAGTCTACGATGAGGGCGGCACGCTGCAAAGATCATCACGCCTTCCACACCACCCCGCCGGGGGGGGCCAGCCCCCCGCAGAGATAGGTATCCCGAGCATTTCCACGAAGCCGATTATTCCTCTTTTTTCCCGCTCGCACAGAGGTTGAAGGCGAGGTACGGCACCCGGCGTTCCACAAAGGGCTCGAACCGCCGGGTGAATTCGAAGATCGGTTTCGCCAGGTTCACATGCGCGAAGGAACAGCGGCGGGTCTCGACCCCGGTGAACCCGGCCGCCGTGAAGAGCGCACAGATCTCCTCGTCCGAATAATAATGCTCGTCGAAGTCGCCGACCCCCACCCGGCCCCAGTGCACTTTCTCCCCGATCTTGTAGACCGCCGGGAGGGCCGCGGTGAAGAGGTTGTGGCCGAGCGTGCAGATCGCGACCCGGCCGCCCGGACGCAGCACCCGGTAGACCTCGTCGAGCATCGCCGCCGGGTCCTGGACATAACTGAACGCCAGGATACTCGAGACCGCGTCGAAGGAATTGTCCCTGAAGGGGAGGTAGTCGGCCGTGCCGGTAATCAGGTGGTCGAGCCGGTTCCTGGACCGCCCCTCCCGCAGCATCGCCGGGGAGAGATCGAGCCCGACCGCCCGGCCGCCGCCGTGGGAGAGATAATAATTCATGAACAGCCCGGTCCCGCATCCGATATCAAGGAGGTCGCCGCCCTTCGGGAGACAGCACATCACCTGCTCCCTGATATGCCCGTGATACCGCTCGCCGACATCGCCCCCATACCGCGAGTCATAGACCTCCGCGACGTGGTCGTAGTGCTCCTGCACCTTCTCCAGGTTCTCTTTCAAAAAAACACCTCCCTGCTGATCCTGGCCAGCAGGGCATTGATCTGGACGTATTCGTTCCCACCCCTCAGGATCCCGAGTTCTGCATCGGCCAGGGCGACCGCGGTCCGCGGGTCGGCATAGGCCCGGTCGGCCGCCCGCGCCAGTTCCCTGATCACCTCGTGGCCGGTCAGCCCGTAATCGATGAGCATCGACTCGGCCCGCTGCCGTGCGCCCTGAATATCCTTCTTTGCCAGGGCCTCGAAGATCGAGGTGGCCATTGTTTCGGTCTCCGACGTTGCCGTCGCCGCAAGGTCGACCTCTCCCCCGGACCCGGCATAGAGTTGAAGGAGGAGGATCGCCCGGCGGAGGTCGCCGCCTGCCGCCGGGACGATGAGGTCGAGGTCGGCCGGCCCGACCTGGTCGGCGCCGACGCCCTCGGCCGCCATCACCTCCTCGAGCCTCCGTCTCACCACCCGGTCAGGGAGGGGGACGAAGGTGAGCGGGAGACAGCGCGAGGCGATCGCCGGGATGATCGCACTCTGGTTGGAAGTGAGGAAGACGAACCGGCACGTCCGCGAGTAGCGCTCCATCGTCCGGCGGAGCGCCTGCTGCGCATCGCGGGTGAGGGCGCCGGCGCCCTCGAAGACCAGGAGCCTGAACTCGGCGTCCAGCGGACGGATCGAGGCGTACCACCGCACCACGTTCTTGAAGTTCGAGATGACACTCTCGTCTTTCCGGTAGATATGCGCAAACCGTTCCTCGGCCTCGAAATACTTCTTCCCCCCCTCGAAGAGGTCGGCCGTCGGGAGGACGGTGGTATTCTCCTGCCAGTGCGTGCCGTACAGCGCCCGCGCCAGCGCCTCGACGGCCACGCTCTTGCCGGTGCCCGGGGCGCCGACGACCAGGAGGTGCGGGACGTTCTTGCTCGCGGCAAAGGAGGAGAGGACCCGCACCACCTCGTCCTGCCCCAGGATCTCCGAAAACTCGGTCGGCCGGTACTTCTCACTCCAGAGCATCGGCCACCTCCTCCAGGCGCCGGGCCATCGTCCTGAGCGCCTCCTCCAGGAAGACGCGGTTGTCCACGTCGGCCGCCAGCGCCCGCACCTCATCGTCAGAGAGCGTGCGGCAGGCCGTGGTGATCGCCGGGACCGCCCGCGTCACCTCGTCGATGACCGCCAGCGTCGCGGTTTGGGCCGTCCTGGAGAGCGGGTTGAGGTCGATGGTGATGACCTTCTTCCCCATCCGGCGCAGGGCCTCGCACCGGTCGCCGTCCTCCAGCGGGACCAGGACCAGGTCGGCCCCGCCGATCCCCTCGGGGAGGCAGAGAGCCCGGTCATGGGAGAGCGGGATCAGCCGTTCCGAGGTGCCGGTGAGCACCGCAACACCGTGCTCCTCCAGGAGGGCGGTGATCTTTGCCATCCGCTCCTCGGTCCGGTGGAAGAGGTTCACCTCCACCGCCGCCCCGCTCGCCTCCTGGAGGGCGGCGAGCTGATGGGCGCAGAGGGCCGCCGTGTTCCCGTTCACCGAGATGACCGGGCGCTCGGCCGAGAGGAGCATCGCCGCCGCGGCCAGTTCGGCCCGCGCGGCGCTTTCGGTCGTCTGCTCGCCCAGGAGATAGTCGAAGGCCTCGCCCCGGCCCTGGGCGATCAAGCCCTCGGGGGCGACGAGTTTCGCCCACATCGCCTCTGTCAAACGGTCGCGGACCATCAACGCCGCATAGCGCGGGTGGTCTTTCGGGATCTCGGTCATGATTCACGCACCTCCACCAGTCTGAACCCTTCCTCCGCCACGCTGAGCGGGTAGACGTCGCCGAACCCTGCGAGCACCTCGCCAGCACCCTCGCCCGCGGCAAAGACGCCGAGCCCGAGCATCGTCATGCTCGCCGGCACCCCGGCCTCGTCGCAGGCGTCGAGGGCCGCACGCACCTCTGGCCTCACCAGCCCGCTCTTCTCGGCGAACGCACGCGAGAAAGAGAAGAACTCGGCGAAGTCGCGGGGACATTCGGGCGGGAAGGCTGCGGCCACCCGCGCGAGTTGTTCGGGAGAACCGATCACCTCGGGGGTGGGCAGCGGCCCGAAGGAGAGGGCGTGGACCGTCTCGTCGGTCATCACCCGCGTGATCCTGGCACCGGCAGTCCCCGGGCCTTCCCGGCAGACGACGCCGCCGCCCTGGCAGGCCGCCACATCGCCAAGTCCCGTGTTGTGCACCACCTCGGCCCGGTGGGCGAGGGCCGCGACCCCCTCCCGGCCGAGGCCCAGGTCGAAGAGGGCATCGAGGGCCGTGGCCGAGGCAAGGAGCGCCGCCGCCGAGAGCCCGAAGCCCGAGCCGATCGGGAGATGGCAGGTCGTCTCCACCCTGGCGGCGACCCCGAGTTCGGTCATCAGGTACTCGACCGGCGGCGCACCCGTCGACTCAGAGAGCGTTCGGCCGCGGCCGTCGACCTGCCTGATCACCACGCAGGGACGGTCGGCCGCGGACGCCGTGACCCTGACACCCTCGTCGACGACGATCCCGGCGCCGAGGCTCCCGGTCGTCTCCGGCGTCTCGCCGGCCACCTTCTTGAAATATCCGGAGATGTGCCCCGGACAGAAGGCTACAGCAGTGCGGACCATATCGCCTCTGCAACCTCCTCTTTGGTCCCTGAGACCGGGGTCTTCCCTTCGGCCGTCAGGATCTCAAATGCTCCGCCCGTCGCCCCCATCGCGGGCGGCGTATTCATCACCACCATGCTCACTCCAGTCTTCTCGATCATTGCCCGTGCCCGTGCTTCCTCGGCCCACCCGAGTTTGAAGGCGACCGCCGTCCCCTCGAACCCCTCGATCACGGCGTCGAGCACCTTCGGGAGGGGACGGAGGGCGAGGTCCACCGGCGTCCCGCTCGGGATCTTTCCGCGCGCCCGCACCGGGGCGAAGTCCGAGATCGCCGCCGCCGAGATATAATAGTCGGCGCCCGCACGCACCGCCGAGAGGGCGGCCTCCATCATCTCGGCCGCCGTATCCACCGGTATATTCTTCACGCACGGCACCGCGGGCCCTGCGTGGACGATCGTCACGTCCGCCCCGAGCCTGAAGGCCTCCAGGGCCAGCGCCCGGCCCATCCTCCCGGTCGACCTGGAGGTGAGCACCCGCACGTCGTCGACCGGTTCGGCACAGGCGCCGCTGGTGACGACCACCCGTCTGCCCGCGAGCGGTCGGCCCGAGAGGGCGCGCTCGACATGGAGGACGATCTCTTCGATGCCGGCGATCTTCGCCTTCTCTTCCTCGATCCTGGGCGGGACCACGTCGATCCCCCACCTGCGGAGCTTCTCCAGGTTCTCCACCACGCCGGGGTGGCGGTACATGCTCTCGTGCATCGCCGGCACGACCACCACCGGCATCCCGCGGCCCAGGGCCGTCGTCGCGAAGGTGGTCACCGGGGTATCGTCGATCCCGACGGCGATCTTGCCGATCGTATTCGCGGTGCAGGGCGCGACGAGGAGGAGGTCGGCACACCCCCCTTCGCCGCAGTAGAGCACATGCTCCACCATCCCGGTGCACCGGGTGATCGCCTCCCGTCCGGTGGCGTAGGTGAGGGCGTCAGGATGAACGATCCCGCACGCCGCCCCGCTCATCACCGCCTGCACCGTCGCCCCGCGGCGCCGGAGTTCGTGGGCGAGTTTCACCGTCTCGACGGCGGCGATGCTCCCGGTGACCGCAAGGACCACCGTCTTTCCGTTCAGCCTTCCGCCATCACTCATGAGAGCACCACATCGTGTACGACATGCCATATATGCGGCCCATATTTCTTTACTTTGCGGGTTGTAACCTCCGCCGCAAACCCGGCGCCCTCTGCCGCCGCCCTGGCCGCCGCTGTGGCGTCCCCCAGGGCGTGGAGATGGATGACCGTCCCGGCCTCTGCATGGGCGAGGGCCGCGGGGAAGAAATCGGGGGCGTCGAAGTGGCCCATCACCACCCGGTCGTAGACGCCGTCGAGGAGGTCGCGGCAGTCGTCGTTCTCGGGTCGCACCCGCTCTTCAAGTCGGTTCTCGTGAACATTTCTCTGGAGGTACCCAAAAGAGACGGGGTTGATCTCCATCGCGTGCACCTTCGCCCCCGCAGACGCCATCGGGACCGTGAAATACCCGATCCCGGCGAACATATCGGCCACCCGCTCGCCGGGCGCGACGACCCGGCCCATCAACCGCCGCTCCTCCAGGTTGCCCTGGGCGAACATCACCTCAGCCGGGTTGAGCCAGTAGCGAAACCCGTTCTCGTGGTGACAGACCGGGTGGGGCTCGCCGTACAGCACCTCGGTGCTGGGGAGACGGCGGACCCCGTCGATCCCGCCGAGGTACAGCACGCAGGCCGGAGAGCGCCATGCCAGGATCGCCGCCACCTCCTCGTCGGTGGGGCGGGGACCGTGGAGGACGGCGGTGTCCCCCACCATCTGGAATGAGCGGCCCTCGTACGGCCGGCGCTCCGGCAGGTCGAGGTCGGCCTCATACCCGTCCCGCACCGGGACATAGGCCAGACCTTCCTCGACATAGGGGCGGCGGGACGGGTCGGCCCACACCTCCCGCATCGCCGCCGCGAGGCCGGCCCTGGAGACCGTGCGCACCCGCATGCTCACCCGACAAGGACGAGCCGTTCGGTCTCCTCGTCCCTGAGGATCCGGATCGTCCCCCCGTCCTCGACCTGGAGCCAGGGAACCGCCCGGCACTCGACCGGCGCCTGGGTCCCGGGGTCGAGGAGCCCGATGACGTCGCCGTCATGGTAGGTGACCAGGGCGTTCTCGGCGTCGCCCACATTGCCGACAAGCCGTTCGATCTCGTCCTCGGCAATAAAACGCGCCGTGCCTTCTTTGAGGTCGTAGACCTGAAGGCGGCCGTGGCCCGCGCCCCGCACCTCCATATACCCCTTGCGGACGACGACGACGTCGCCGGTCTGGAACCTGGGGAGGCGGACGAGATAGGTGACGCGGTACAGACGCTTGCCGTCCCTCTCGCCGACGAGTTTGGGGTGAGTGGTCATCTTCCCGCCGAGGACGGAGCAGAGCTGGGAGGAGATGATCTGCCCGATGTGCTGGGAACCGACGACGATGTCGATGCCGTCCTTCGTCTCGTCGATACTCGAGACAAACGAGAGACGTTCTCCGGCCTCCTGGAGCCCGTCCTCGGTCTCCTCCGCGATTCTCATCGCCCGGTCCATCTCGCGGCCCGAGGGTTTCCGGCCGGTAGCCCTGAGCTGGATGATCCCCTCGTAATACCCGCCGCTGATCCGGTTGCACCGGTCACACTGCTCTTTTATCCAGACGATCTTGACCTTGCAGGTCCCTGAGACCTCGACGCCGTACAGTCTTCCCGAGACCGTCAGGTCGACGAAGGTCCGGTTCGGCGTCGGGTCGGTATAGGTCAGCGTCGTCTCGGCACCCCGGAGATCGGGGTGGAGGATGAGGGCCGCGAGGGCGATCTCGTTGACCAGGGTCTCGTGGTCGACGGTGGTGTCGGTCCAGGTCCTGCCGTGCTTCTGGGAACCGCAGACCGGACAGAAGATACTCTCCACCCTGGGCTCGCACTTCAGCCACTCGGTCTCCGCCGCCCGGCACTCGTTGCAGAGCCCGGCCGAGGGTTTGCCGCAGCGCGGGCAGACGCTCCTGAGGATCTCCATGGTCAGAGGGAGAAGATGAGGGCGTGCGGGACGTTGCCGATCGTCATGCAGCCCTCCCTGGTGATCAGTCCCATCGCGACCGCGACCCCGACCGCCTCTTCGCCGATGAGGTTGGCGTTGGAGGCACCGCGGAGGGCGGCCCGCACTTCCTCTTCGGTCGCGGGCGTCGAGCCGTAAAAGGCCTCGGTGACGGCGATCTCGACATCACCGTGGCAGAGGGTGGTGTTGAGCAGGTCTTCGTCGCAGACCGCCACCACGGCACCCTCCCTGGTATGGTGGACCTTGAGGTACATCAGTACGTACGTTGTACGGCGATGGTAAAAAAGAGGTGGATCGTTCAGAGAGAAATTTCGACGCCATAGACCGCAGACGGCGTGTGAGCGTGGATCTGCCAGGCCTGGTCCGCGGTGATCGCACCCGACTCGAGCATCGTGCGGGTGACTCTCGGGACCGATTTGGGGCCGAGCACCGCGCCGGGCCGGGTGTTGTCGTCCATGTAGTCGGTCTCCATCGTGAACCGCCGCCCGGCACGCGCCATTTCGGCAAGCCCTTCCTGTTTGGCGAGGAAGGAGGGCATCAGGGGAGTGTCGGGAGTGGCGTAGTGTTTGACGACGCGGCCGGGGTCCATCCCGGCCCGTCTCGCGAGGTCGACGATGTCGGCGCATGGTCCGCTCTCGGCATGGAGTTGCACCGCACACCCGAGGTCGGCGCCGAGTTCGAGGGCGTGGACGAGCACCTGCTCGGAGGCGGCGGCGACGTCGGGCTCCACCGGGAAGTGGGGGCGACCGCTCTTGAGGGCGACGGCCTTCCCCTCCTCGACATACTCGGCCGCCACGTCGAGTCCGGCGCAGGCAAGGTCGGCGGCGGCGGCAAGCCCGATCCGGTCGGCATATTTCAGGACTTCGATGGGGTGGACGCCGAGGATGGGAAAGACCGTGACGCCCACCTCGCGGACCATCCCGGCGACCCGCAGGGTCTCGTCGAAGGCCGTCCGGTAGTCCTCCCCTCGCCGCGGGCAGACGCCGACGGTGTAGGCCGGGAGGGCGACCATGAAGACGTGCGTCCCGCCGGCACGCTTGAAGTCTTTCGCCGCCTCCACCCCGCGGCCGTGGACCGGGTCGAAGTGGATGTGGTCGTCGGTGATCGGGGTCTCAGGCAGTTTCATCGATAGACCTGATGCTCATGAGAGGATACTCGCCGGTGAAACGGAGGTCGGCGACGCACCGTGCCGTCCCGACCTGCGTGGTGATCTCCACCGAGAACATCGCCCCGGCCAGTTCGGAGTAGCCGAAGGGGTTGGCGGTCATCATCTCGCGGTCCAGAGTGACATGGATCTCCTCGACGTACGGCTGGAGCCCGACGGCCTGCTCGATCGCGGTCTCCACGCTTGCGGCCGTCGCACGGGAGATCGGCGTCCCGACCCACTGGTGGTACAGGGCGCCGAGTTTGATCCCGGCCTCGAAGGCCGCCTGTTCACGGTCACTGCTCATGGAGGATCATGGGCGGTGATGGGATTTATAGGGTGGCGAGGAGGAACGGGGGGCGACGCACACGGCACTGAGAGTGGGAAGGCCGCCTCACCAGCAGGAGAAAAAAATGCTATCCCCCTCTCGCGCGCCGGGAGCCTGACCGCCGCCGTCGAGGAGATGAGAAAAGACGCCGACCGGATCTTCGACGACCTCCTTGAGGTGGCCGGCGAACCGGACGAGACGATGGGGGTCAGGCGGTCGTGAGACCGTCCGCTACACCCAGGTGACCCGTCCCGGCGACGCCCAGGCGACCGAGAAGCCCGGGGCCGCCGCAAGCAGGGCCAGGAGGAGGAGTGGGAGACCGAAGACCAGCACCAGTGCCAGCACCGCCCTCGCCTTCGAAAGGTCCTGGAGTTCCTGCAGCCCGAGATAGAGCAGAAGAACAGACCAGAGGAACCCGACAAGGGCGACGCCGGGAATCCACCCCAGGAGCGCCGTCGGCGTCAGTCCGACGACGGCCACCCTGCAGGTGGTGCCGACGCCGTTGCGTCCGCCGAGTCCATAGACGAAGAGATGGAGCCAGAAAATACCGATACAGACGGTCAGGACCGATGCGATCGCCATCGGGAGCATGAGTTCGGGGGTGAGCCCGCTCACTGCGGCAAGGACGGTCATGATGAGGTTGAAGAGGACGATCACGAGGCCGTACGCCAGGACCGTCCCTGCACGCTCCTGCCGGATCTGCTGGAAGATCCCGGTGGGATGAACGAGGGCTCGAACGATCAGACGAGGATATTTTTGCAGAGCATTCTTCAGGTGCATGAGTTTCTCTCCATACGATGAGGTCACGTCCTCCCCTCCAGGGGGCCGACCGAGGTGGCGATCCGCACCATCACCTCTCTCCGCTCCGGCCCCCCAAGCCGGTAAGCCGTCGTGCCGTCCGACCAGACGAAGATGGCGGCACCGTCTTCCCTGAAATACCGGGCCTCCACCCCGTCGACCATCACCTCTTCGGCGTCTTCGGGGACGGGCGGGACCGGGAGGTCGGCAGGCCGGACCGTGAGCCTGATCTGGTCGGCGTCGTCCTCCCGCGCATAGATCACGGTGGTGGAGAGAGCAGGGATGTGATGGGCCTCGACGAACGCGTACCCCTCAGGGATCCAGGACGGCGCCGGGATGCCGGGGCCTGCGAATGTCTCCAGTTCGTCAAGGCTCTCCACCAAGATCGGGGTGAGAGCAAAGGTCCGTGCCAGGGTGACGTTCGTCCCGGGCGGCGGTTCGAAGACGAAGGTCTCCGCAGGGAATGCCGGGTCCAGATCGACCTCCGCATACTGCGCGGCGATCACCTCGCGCCCCCCTCCATCCAGGAGAGACGCCTCGACCAGGGTCCAGGCCCCGGCATCGATCACCGCCCGCACGCCATAGACCTCGTCGCGCCCGCCGATCGGCGCCGTCCCGATCGGACCGTCGCCTCTTACCTCCACCTCATAGACCGGACGGCCATCGCACTTCCCCTCTGCAACGGAGGAGAGAGGGCCCTCCACGACGGCGGCCACCGCCGCCTGGTACACCTCCCGTCCGGTCTGCGCCTGCCTGACGGTGTCGGCGAAGAGAGAGCTGGCATATGCTGCCGGGATCACCGCGGCGTTGCCCGCGGTCGGGTCATAGATCCAGACCCTCCTGCCGTCGTTGACGACGAGGGTCCCGGCGTACTCGCCTTCGAGATACTCGAAACGGTAGCGCTCCCCGTCTTCAGAAGAGATCCTGGCCGTGGTGTTCCAGTCCTGGGCGGCCAGATCAACAAGGGCCGAGAAGCCGGCGGTCCCGTCATGAACCCGGGCGACCTGCGTCTGCACCTCCGCTGCAGAGGGGGCGTTGCACCCGGCGGCAAGCACCGCGGCGACGAGTAGGACGATGAACATCGCCTGCCAGGGAATCACTTTCCTTACCGGTTCTCCGGTAGGCATGGCCCGGTTTCGGGTTTCTCCATCTGTCTGATAACAGGAATCTTTTCGGTCCATCTTCCAGTGATTGCAGGGGCTTGGTCCTTTCCGACTGTCCGTCTTCTCCCTCCCTCCGAAGAAAGACCGATGCCGGTTCATGCGGCAGGGAGCGGCCGGACCATACCTGCCGCAAAGGCCGGGACCGAAAAGGTGCAGGATTAGAGATTCGTCCTGCGGTTCGCCTCCCGGGATGCCGGCCCTCAAGAGAGATGGGGGGTGCCCCTCCAGGTGGGGCAAAACGCCCTCCTGAAGGGTCAGATGCAGGCACAGGAAGGGAAGTCCGGTGTCATCAGCCCTCGGCCGGAGACAGGCACCCGGTTCCGGCATCCACGGTTACGAGTATATTTTTCTGGTTATATATTGATTGTGTGCCGATTCTATGCACATCCAGAGGAAGAATGGTGGGAAGAAGAACATTTTATCGAAGAGAGGGGTCGGCGTCTTCGGGGTTGTGCCTTGCATTTCACTTTACCGGGGATAAAGTTTCACCGTGCCTTCTCTCTCCTCGACGGCATGCTGAGCACCCCTCAACCGCCAGAGCGCCCGGACGCCATAGACGGCGACCGCCCCTGATATCACAACCCAGGGCGTGCAGATGAATAGCACGAATCTGATATCGAGTGCCATGGGATTGCTGTACCACTGGTCCAGAAATAGAATCGTGATAGAAAGACCCAACCCGAAGACCGGAATACACACAAAGGAGAGAAGAAACCAGGCATACTCGTTCGGCGATATTTTTTCCTCTCTTTTGCCCGTGAAGGAGGGATAGAAGAACCAGACGGCAAAAAAAACCGTCACAATCGGGATCAGATAGATCGATTCAAAGAACATGGCCTGCTCCTCCGCCGGGCAGAGACAGAAAAATCGGGATCATTCCATCTCTCCCTCAACCGCCGCCACGTACTCCCGGTACGGTTCTTCGGCACCGTCATGATAGGCGATCCCCGAGAAGACCCAGACCGGCGCGACGGTGTTCTGTTCGGAGATCCTCGGTTCCATCCAGTACCCGACCGAGATCTCCTCGATCGATACCCGGTCGTACCCGCTCATCTCACAGGGGCGAACGGTCTTTCCGGCCTTCAGGTGATCATATGCCTCCTCTGCGGAGATGACCGGTGTCTCCCCTGCAGCCTCGACCTCACGCCAGCACCTCACCATCCCGACGACATCGCCGCCGTCGCCGATGGTCACCGCCATCTCGTCGCCGTAGACCGGGACGCCGTCGAGTGTCCTCGCGTACCTGACGGCGAGCGTCACATCGTAGATCTCTTCGGGTTCGCTGCTCCCCGCCTGCCAGACCTCGTGCCGCTGGTCCACCTCGACGGCGCTCACCTCCGCACCGGCCGGCAGCAGTCCCCGCTCCTCCAGGAAGGCGTCGGCGATCGCTATCGCTTCATCTCTGGAAGGGAGGGCGGGCGGTTCGGTGACGGCATCGGGGAACATGCGGTCAGGGACTTCATAGAGAACCGCCCCGGAGGCGGGATACATCGAGAGGCGTACGGGACCGTCCTTCGAGTCGTCGACCACCCGGATCTCTCCGGTCCTCTGGTTGCACACCTCCGCCTTTCCGGTCATCCCGAACCGTGCCGCGACCTCCTCCACCGACTGCGTCGTCACCGTCGGCACATCGGTGCGGTACAGAGGGTACGATGCATTGGTCAACTCCGGAAACGCTGTCGACACCTCGAACGCAGTTCCGGCACCCTTCAGGTCTGCCGGCAACGGTCCGCCCTCTCCGTCATCCCCGGGGAAGAGTGAGAATATGGCAAGTACGAGGATGAGGGCGAGAACGCCGGCGATGAGGATGATCTTTTTCATGGTTCACTCTCCTTCTCCAATCTCTTCTCCCCCTTTCCCGAGATCGATCAGGAAGAGAGGAATACAGAGAGCCGTCGAGATGAGGAGCATCCTGAGAAACGACTCCAGCATCTCCATCGTGAAATACAGCGGCCCGATCATCCCGAGAGTGCGCTCTATCGCGTCGTAATCAGGGAAGACCTCGCCGCTCGCAAAGCCGATGAGCATCGCAATGATCTGGGAGAAAAAGGGGATGCAGCAGATGTAGATCCACTTCCACGTCCCCCTCGTCCTGAGAGGGATGAGCACGAACGGTGTCATCGTCGCCAGCACCTGCACGGTCAGGATGACAAAGGTCGCCGCCGGCGTTTGCGGCCCCATGGCCTCGAACGGGATGAGAAACGGCATGACAAGGGCAAGGAGTCCGGCCAGAGCAGGCGGGGCGATGGAACGGAGGGACGGATGCGGGATCCTCTCGATGCCGGTATAGAGGAGGGCGGGGTAGAGGAGAAGGAATAAGATGATGAGAGGGACGTCGAACAGCATCATAAGACTCCAGATATCCGGGATATCTGATTGTCATTATACTATGAATGAGTATATATGATTTCTATGCCGTTTCTCTACAGATCAGAACATCGGGGCGCCACCGGGGGCGGAAGAGGGCGGAGAGGGGATGATCTTTCATCACGCCGTCATCGCGTATCGCGTCGGGCCGCACTCCCACGACAAGAGTTACGATCTCATGCCCCTCTGATCTCGGTCACGGTCGTGACCACCCGCCCTTCCCCCTCGTCGACCAGGAAGTCGACGCTCGCGGTCTTGTTCGTGATCCTGAGGGCCGGGGCGCACCCTCTCCCAGAAGAGGGGAAGGGTGTCGAGTGACAGGAGAGGAACACTCCTTCGACCTCCCCTCCACCGAGATACATCTCTCTCGCCGCCCTGTCCCTGAGCGCGACACGAGCGACATGTGAGGCGTTTGTCTCCATCCAGTCGGTACCGCCCGGAGAGATGACCAGGACGTTTGCGTAATCGAAGTCAGGAAGGTCGGCGGATACGGCGGGGCGGAGGGTGAGCGGTGCCGGGGTTTCCTTAAGGGCCGGCATCTCTGTCTGCGGGACCGGCGTCGTCTCGAGCGTCGTGTTGTCGACCGGAGTCGTGCACCCGGCCACAGATGCCATGACGCCGACGATCAGAAGAGCACACCATATTTCTCTCATGTAAGCACCTATTTTCCCGCTCTTCTCGCAGGAATGATCGCCCGGTTTGCCGTGGAAGTCTTATTCCAGCAGACCAGAGCGTCCTGCCCCTTCTGGACACCGCGTCTGGCATCCACAGCGCACAGTATATTTTTAAAAATATATAATCTCTCTGAGCACCCCCTATACATATCAGGAGGGAATTAGAGGATCAGCTCACAAAGTTTAAGATTACAGATCTCGATTCAGGATATGGCGATACCATGCAGCCTGAAAAAACTATTCTGATTCTTATCATCGCCGCAGCACTGCTTGTGCCTGCTGCGGCCGCCCACGACCTGAGGGCGGAGACCGCCGACCAGATCACCGTCTCATCCATCCCGGACGGGCTGATCGATCTGGACAAATTCAAAATTGGCATTCGTTCGGTCGGTGGTACCATCTATCCAAGCGAGTGGGATCTCATCAACAAGTACATCCCCTCTAATGTCGAGACCATAGAAGTGTATCTCGACTGGAGCGGGCACAGCGGTGGCCCCTACTCTGTCGCCCTGACCATCTACCCCCCAGGAAACAACGGCCACTTCGGCCCGTATTATGACAGTGCCGATGGAAGGAGCGATGAAAAGATCACCCTGTCCTTCTCGGACTCGTCCGGCCTCCCGAGCGGCACCTGGCAGTTCTATGTCTTTGGTGACGACGTGCCGGCCAGTGGGATCTCGTACACCCTGAATGTCGTATACTAAACCCACATCACCGGAGCAGGACATGCAACCAAAATTCGTTCTTTTTTTGATATTCACACTTCTTCTCTTCAGTCCGGGGTATCAGGCAACGGCAAAGATCGTCGTCGAGCCCATACCTGCGGAGATTCACCCAGACAGGATCAGTCTTGACGACGAAGAGATTGTGCCGATCTGGCACTCCTCCCCCATGCGATTACTCACATGCTTCCTCCTCATCTATTGCCCCCTCCTCGCCTGCCCGGTCGAACTCTTCTACTCGCTCGGCATCTGGACCTACCTCGGCTACCGTCGCGCCTCGCGTCAACGCCCCTTCGACAACCCAAACCGGTGGCAGATCTTCACATGCATCAGGGAAAACCCAGGCATCTCCGTAGCCGAGGTCGTCGCCGCCACCGGGGTCAGCCGCGGCACGGTGCATTACCATCTCGCCCATCTGCAAAAGAGGAACATTATCCACAAAAACATCGAGGGAAATTCTATCGGCTACTTCGCATATACCAACGACTTCGACGTCACCGAAGAGCACATCCTCATGCACCTCAAAAACAAGACCAAAAAGAGTCTCCTCTCTCTTCTGCTGGAGACACCAGGACTCTCCCAGTCTGAGGTCGCCGAGGCGATCGAAGTATCGAGGCCGACGGTCTGCTGGCATATGGAGCGACTCATCAAAGACGGGGTGGTTGAGTCAAAGAAAATAGAGGGGAGGGTGCGGTACCGGCTCACCCACGATGCCTGGGAGATGCTTGAGAAGGAGAGGAGGAGTGGGGGGACCAAAGACGATACTACAGATTCCAGGCCGGCGGCGGCCTGAAGAAAATACTCGGAATGATCTCCAGAAATGATATCGGGTGTGAAAATATATCTGAGAATGAAAACGCTATTCTGGTTTTGTCGGTTCATTCAATGTTCAGGAACCACCATACGTTCTATCGCCGATCATCCCTGTCGAAGAGGAGTCTGCCGTCTTCTTTAATTTCAAGCCATGAACCCCGCCCCTTGATTCCAGGATGAAGATTAGAGCCTGAAGGCAGAAAGAAATATGGTGAAATAACGGCTCTGTAGAAATCTTCTTGATAGTTCTCTTCGCCGGGGGACTGGCTGCCCCCCCGGCGCGATTGATGTGGAAGGCGTGGTGATCAGGCGTGCCGCCCTCATCGTAAAATCTTCCCTGTAATCTCGTGCCGGGGGGAGACCCCCGGACCCCATGACGAAGATAGGGGCGGGGCGGCAATGAAGTGGCAGTCCCATCTGGTGTCCTGCTCTGAAGAGGGAGCAAGGATCCGCACCGGAGACCAACGAGAATTTTCATCGCGTATGCTTGAACCCAGGATTCATGCTCAATTCTACAGGGCCATTCGGTGAAACACCAGCCTCCTAACACTCACACCAGATATTTTCCAAACCCCATATTTTTCATAGGCGACCTATATGACAATCAAAGAGCATGGAGAGGATCAACACACAAAATTTAAGGATCAATATATCAATTCACAGTATGCCGACAGTATCCAGACCCCTTCCCGCCCCCGGCCCCGAAGATCATGAGTTGAAATTATGCATCAAAACCCCGCCGCCATATCTGTCCTCATCATGACCCTGCTCCTCCTCTGGAGCCCGGCGGCGGCGAAGATCGTCGTCGAACCCGCACCCGCGGAACTGCCCGCCAATGTAACTTTCATCGACGACGAGGAGTTCGTGCCGATCTGGACTGTTTCGCCGATGCGGCTGCTCACCTACTATACCCTCATCCACTGCCCCGCCCTCGCCGTGCCGGTCTGCCTCCTCTATTCATCCGGCATCCTGGCATTCCTCGGCTACCGGCGTGCCTCGCGCCAACGTCCCTCCGACAACCCGAGCCGCCTACAGATATGTGCGTGCATCAAAGAGAACCCGGGCATCACCGTGCCCGAGATCGCCGATGCAACCGATTTCAGCCGCGGCACGGTGAACTATCACCTCTTCCGTCTGCAAAGGAAGGGCCTTGTTCACAGAAAGGGGCAGGGAAATACCTTCGGTTATTTTGCATACTCCGACAGCCTCGACGCCACAGAAGAGCACCTCCTCATGCACCTCAAAAACCAGACCAAAAAAAGTCTGATCTCTCTTCTGATTGAGGCACCGTGTGTCTCCCAGTCTGAGGCCGCCGAGGCGATCGAGGTATCGAGACCGACGATCGCCTGGCATATGGAGCGACTCATCAGAGACGGGCTCGTCGAGTACAGGAGAGACGGACGGACGGTGCGCTACCGTCTCACCGATGAAGCCGGGGAAGTGCTCGGGAAGATAAGGAAAGGAAGAACAGAAGAGGGTCTGATGGATAAAGGGCCTGCAACGGCCTGAATAGAGGCGAGCGGCCCCGGAACCCCCCACGACGAAGATAGGGGCGGGGCGGCACCAATCTCTCGAACGACACCGTGCTTCAGAAACGTCTTCCACTCACCTATCAAGCCCTGAGAAGTTTTGGGATGACCTCGATGAAATTAATCTCAGGAGGTATGCCCGAGGCGTGCTCTCGCTTCATGAACGATCCAACAGAGCCCAAAAAAGAAAAAATCACCTTTCCCTAGAAAAAGAAAATCATGCAGCGGCCGCTCACTCTTCCTGCGGCGCCAGGAGGTTGGCGACCATCGCAAAGGTCATCATCGAGAGTTCTTCGGGACGCAGGGAAAGCAACTCGTCGGGGAGTTCTGCAAACGCCCGCTCCAGTTCATCCTTCCCGAAGACCCCCTTCGCCCCCCGCAGCCCGTTCTTCACCGTCTTCCTCCGGTGAGAGAAGAGTTCGCGCACCACATCGGCATACACCTTCCGATCGGCAATGAAATACGGCGGTTCGTGGGGGGTGAGGCGCACCACCGTCGAGGCGACCTCCGGCGGCGGGGAGAAGGAGCCAGGACCGAGATTGAAGCAGAGTTCCACGTCGGCGTAGGTCTGCACCATCACCGAGAGACGGCCGCAGGCCGACGTCCCGACCCTCGCCGCCATCCGCTCCGCAAACTCCCGCTGGTACATCAGCACCGCCCGCTCGAACCCGGCCTCGAGGAGACGGAAGGTGATGGGTGAGGAGGCAGAATAGGGAAGATTTGCGACGACGATCTCGAACGGCGGGAACGCAACCCTGGTCGCGTCGCCATGGACGATCTCAAGACGTCCTGCCTCGATCTCGTCGGCAAACGTGAACGAGAGTTCCTCCACCAGGGAACCGTCGAGTTCGACGGCGACCACCCTGGCACCGGCCTCAAGGAGGGCAGCGGTCAGCACACCTCTCCCTGGGCCTATCTCCAGAACCCGTCGGTCCGCAAGGTCGCCTGCCAGATCAACGATCCGGCCGACCGCCCGCGGGTCAATCAGAAAATGTTGATCATGCCGTGCTTTCATCGTGCCGTAAAGAGACGATACTTGACCTCGGGATCCTCGAGCTCTTCCATGACCCGCCCGACGATCAATTTGGTCGGGTTCGGGATGGACTTGATCCGCTGAGCGATATCCGCGAAACTCTCGTACGGCTTCTTGTTCCGCTCCTCGACCAGTTCCCACATGAGTTTCTTCCCGATACCGGGGAGAAGATGGAACATATGGAGCTTCGGCGTGATCGGAACCGCCTTGTTGAAGAACTCAACAAAGCGCGCCTCGTCCTCCTTCACGATCGACTCGATCGCGAAGGGGAGTTCGACCTTCGCCGTGTTCGTCAGGTCGGTATAGCTGATCCGACGCTTCACCCGCTCGACCTTGTCCCGCTCGCTATCACCGATATAGACCGAATCATGGATCTGGATATCGGCGCCCTTCTTCGGGATCAGTTCGAGCAGTTTGAACTGCCCGGTCCCCACCGCCTGCACGACAGGTTCGCGCTTGAAGCCGCGTCGCTGATCATCAATACGACCCTGAAGAAGTACATCCACAACTACCGCGTAGATCTCCTTTTTCTCAGCCTTCATAGCAACCCCTCAGAGATGAGTGATTACCATCTCCAGAATAGCATCGAGTTCCTCGCCGGTGAGCGTGTAGCGCTCCTTGGCGTAGATCGCTCTCAGTTCATCCCGTGATCTGGGCATGATATTGGCGATCCTGAACGCGATGTCAGGTTTCATCTTTTCAAGAGTGAGGAGTTTGTCCACGAGGTCGCGTGAATGCTCGGCTGAAGCCTTGGAAAGGTGATTGGCATGCTCAATGCTCTGACGGAGCTCATAGGACATCTCCTGCCCGGCATCGAGACGCCGCGCTTCGACCTGTGCGAGCTGGCCCTTCATCTCCGGAAGGGTGATCCGCTCCTCGCTAATTACTCCTTTAACCTTCATGCCAATCACTCGGTGGACATTATACTTTCTGAGGCTTTAGATGTTGTGGTCTGGAAATTACAATCTTCATACTGTTCCCATCGGGAACCTCGACGAGCCAGGCGCGGCCACGCTGACCGACGACCGTTCCGGTCCTCCCGTGGAACCTCCGATTGGGCATCCCCTTCTGGATGCTCGGTTCACAGACGATGTGGACCTTCTGTCCCATCTCGAACTTCTGGATAACCGCAGTCGGCGGGACAATGCCCCGGCGCCTGAGATCTTTCTTCAGCTTATACCGCGTCTTCTTCCTCGGACCGTTATGATGAGCCATCTCATTCACCACTCTCTGGTTCTTCCACCAGCACTACATCGAGGCTGGTGACTCGAGCTTCTTTGCCCAGGAGCCCAGCAAGACTGGGGTTCGTTCTCCCGCCGTCGCCGGAGACCAGTTCCTTAATATAAAGACCGGCCTCGCCGACGACCTCGATGACGAACTTCCCGTCCTGCATCCCCGGAGATTGAATATTTATAACCCCGCGCTCTCGGATCTTGTCGGCCCGGCGGTGCGCCACCCGTTTCGGGGTGCGCTGGTGAATCGTAACACCGTTCAACCGGTCCAGTGCGGATCTGAGTTCGTCCAGGGAAATATCTTCATCGATCTCTACGAGAATCCTGTATTTTTTATGCGCTTTGTTCGATTTAAGGGTTTCCACCTCAGCGTGAGAACTCCATCCAGTCAATTCGACCGCAACGCGGCCGTCCGCACGCTCGTTGATCAGCGCCTCCAGGGCGGCAAGATCGACCTCCCGACGCTTCGGGTTGAAGAGTTCCATCACGAAGGGCCGGCCGCTCCCGAGCATCCTGGCATCGATGTCTTCTCTGCCCGAGCCATGGAGGATCGCCGCTTCGGCCTCGAAGACCTCGGCCGCCGGGCGGCCGATGAGCTCTTCCACCGAATCGGCGTACATCTTGCCGGTGAAGTTGCACCGCTCGCACCCTTTACCGCGGCAGACCCGGCAGTCCCAGTGGGTCTGCGGGATCCCGCGCTCGTACTTGCAGTACCGGCCCCTGAAATAAACCGGGTTGACCTCGACCTCCACCCGGTCCTCGGCCAGGTTGAGGATCGCGACCACGTCGGGCCGCTTGAACTCTACCGTCTTGCCGGTCAGGGCCGAGACCGCCTTGCCGACCTCGCGGTTCAGCTCCGACTTGATCGGCTCGGGGTCGGTGAGGGAGAGGTCGGACCAGACCATCTCCTCGCTCTCGGCGATGAGCGGGGGCACCCGCGTCCCGACCAGGAAGGTCGCATACTCGGTCCCCTCCAGGGCCTCGACGACGCGGGCCGCCCACCCGGCGATCTGGTCGAAGGCCCGGTCGCAGACCCAACACTCCTCCGGCTCTCCGGTGAAGGGTTCGTTCTTCGCCAGGGCATGGGCGGTCCGCAGGGCCAGACCGCGTTCGTCGTTCGACAGCCCGAACGAGCGCTTCCCGAAGAAGCGCCCGAGACAGTGGTCGCAGATCGGGCCGTATTCCAGGACCGCCCCGACCGTCTCGATCAGATCCATTCAGCTCTCTCTCCTGTCACGTTCGTTGTGCAACACCACGATCGCCTGATCCGCATGGAGGACTCGCGGCCCCAGGGAGTAGGCCGGAAGCCCGCCGGTCAGTTCTTCCTCCTCTTCGGTGAAGTTGAGGTGGTCGGAGAGGAGGACCGTCTCGGGAAGAGACGACGCCTCGCGCACGTCCTCGCCCCCTTCGTCCAGAACTCCACACGGGCACTCCGCGAGCACCGCATCGAGCCCTCCTTTCCGCACCATCACGCCCGGACTCGCCTCCCTGAAGGTCGTCCCGCAGGGGAGGGCCAGGGCCTTCTTGATCAGGCCTGCAATGTTGCGCTCGTCGGGGCTGAGGTTTCGTACCTTCGCCCCGGAAAAACCGATCGTCTTGGGACCCTTCGGCTCGCCCAGCAGGACGAGCCAGCACTCGGCGTCCCGCCTCATCCCATGGGAGAGACAGAGGGAGGCCGCCACGCACCGGCAGAGTTCGTCCATCCGGCCGGCACCAGGGAGATCGTTCAGCGAAAAACCGGGGTCAGTGCTCCCCCGGTGCCCGACCACGACAAAACGTCTCATCCTACTGCATCTTCCCGAACCGTTTCATCATGCGCTGCATGGAGAACTTGCTCCCCCGCATCCCCTTCAGCGCACGCTGCATGACCCGATAATATTTGAGCAGTTCGCGCACGTCCTCGGGCGGCACGCCCGACCCCTGCGAGATCCGCTGGACCCTGGGACCTGAGATGATCTGGGGGTCGTCGAGTTCGGCCGGGGTCATCGAGTCCATGATCACCTTGTAGCGGTCCATCTTCGTCGAGGTGACGTCGTAGGCGTCGTCCGGGATCTGCATCCCGCCCATCGGGAGCATGGACATCACCTGCTTGAGCGGCCCCATCTTGTTCACCGCCTCGAGCTGTTTGTACATGTCCCGGAGGGTGAACTTGCCCCTGAGGATGGCGTTGACGTCCATCTCGTCCTCGGAGATGACCTCCTCGGCCCGCTCAACCAGGGCCTTCAGGTCGCCCATCCCGAGCAGCCTGGAGATGAACCCGTCGGGGTCGAACCGCTCCAGGTCGTCGGGGGTTTCCCCGGCACCGATGAAGACGATCCCGCTCTTCGTCTCCGAGACCGCGGAGAGGGCGCCGCCGCCCTTGGCCGTGCCGTCCATCTTGGTGATCAGCACGCCGTCGATCCCGATGGCCTCGTTGAACCGCCGCGCCTGCTCTTTGGCCTGCTGGCCGAGCGCCGCGTCGATGACGAGCCACCGGTGGTCGGGACGGGCGATCTCGTTGATGTTGATGATCTCCTCGATCAGTTCGTCCTCAAGGGCGTGGCGCCCCTGGGTATCGATGATGACGACCTCGGTCTCCTCGAAGTGTTTCATCCCCTCGCGCACGATCTTGAGGGCGTCGTGCTCGTCGGGACTGCCGACGATCGGGACGTCCACCTTCGCACAGAGGGTGGCGAGCTGCTGGTAGGCGCCCGGCCTGAAGGTGTCGGCGCAGATCACCCCGACCTTCAGCCCCTTGCGCTTGAAGTAGCGCGCGAGCTTCCCGGTCGTGGTGGTCTTGCCGCTCCCCTGCAGCCCGGCCATCAGGATCGTCTGCGGGGCGAGGTCGACCTTGCCCGCGCCGCCCATCAGCCCGACCAGTTCCTGGTAGACGATCCGCAGCACATGCTCGCGGACACTCATCCCGCGCGGGGGTTCCTCCTCCAGGGCCCGCTGTTTGATCGACTGGGAGAGCTGCATGACGAGCTTGACGTTGACGTCGGCCTGGAGAAGGGCGCGCTGGAGGCTGCGCACCAGCTCCTCCACTGCCGCCCGGTCGACGACCGTCTTGCCTGCGAGTTTCTTGACCGCGTCTTTCAGAGACGAACTGAGCGAGTCGAGCACCATGTGTATCTATTCCTCCGCACCGAGAAGTTCGCCGACCACGGCGTCGGGCTTGAAGGGCACGATGTCGCTGTAGGCCTGCCCGGTCCCCAGGAAGAGGATCGGTTTGCCGATCGTCTGGGCGATCGAGATCGCCGCACCGCCCTTCGAGTCCATGTCGGCCTTGGTGAGCATAACGGCATCGGTCCCGACCAGATCGTTGAAATCCTTGGCCCGCACCACGGCGTCGTTGCCCGCGACCGCCTCGTCGACATAGACGACGAGGTCGGGCTTCATCACGCGCCGGATCTTCTCGAGCTGGTTCATCAGGTTCTTGCGGTTGTGGAACCGGCCGGCCGTGTCGGCAAGGACCACGTCGATCCCGTGTCCTTTCGCGTACTCGACGGTGTCGTACAGGACCGCCGCCGGGTCGGAACCCTCCTGGTGCTTGATCACCTTGATGTCAAGCCTTCGGCCGTGTTCGGCGATCTGGTCGATCGCCCCGGCCCTGAAGGTGTCCCCGGCCCCGAGCACGACCGAGTAGCCGTTCGCCTCGAGGTAATGGGCCATCTTCGCAATGGAGGTCGTCTTCCCGGTGCCGTTCACGCCGGTGATCAGGATCTTCACCGGACGTTCGTGGACCCTGATGTACTCCAGGAGATCGAAGCCATCTCCGAGAACCTTCAGAAGGGCGCCCCTGAGCGCCGACATCACGATATCGTCGACCGGCGCGCCGATCTTGCGGTGGCTCCCGACGAGATCCTCGCGCATATAGCCGATGATCGCGTCGGTCACCTCGAGGGCGACGTCGTTCTCCAGGAGGACCATCTCGAGTTCGAAAAGAGGCTCTTCGATGTCTTTCTCAGAGATCACCAATTCGCGCTCGAGCACCAGCGTCTTGACCCTGGAGACCAGCCCGCCAAACCGCGTGCGCTCCTCTGCCGGCCGCTTTGCAGGCGCAACAGGCGCCGTTGGTGCGGGGGCGCGGGGCGCGGGTTCAGGTTCGGGCGCGGGTTCAGGTGAAGGTTCAACCGCCGGTTCTTCCGGCTCGAAAACAGGTGCAACGACCTCTGCCTGAGCAGGGGCCGGGATCTCGGCCCTGACCTCCTCACGGACCGCCTCACCGGCGGCGTCCTTGATGGAGTGGCCGAACTTCTCTTTGATATTCTGCAGTTTGTTCTTCAGGCCCTCAAACATGGGGATTACCTGCCCGGAGCTATCTGCTGCTGTTGACGGTAGGCAGCATCAAGACGGGCCGCGATCTCGTTCATCTGGCCTTTCAGATTCTCGATCGTCTCGGCGACCTTCTTCTCCGAGGCCTCGAGCTCGCGTGCCCGCCCCTCGAGGAACGAGATTGCGTCCTCGTTGCTGCGTTCGACGGTGACATCCGCCCCGATGGCGACCAGCACTTTTTCAGGGTCAGGGACCGTTGCCCTGACACTCACGCCGCCGCCGAGCGGGAGAAGGACTGTCCCGTCCTGCGCCTCGCCAAGGGACCGGAGGGTTTCGATCGCCGCGAAGGCCTCCACCCTCTGCTGGTCCATCATCTCCAGCTGCCTGGCAAAGACCTCTGCCTGCTGTCCGTACTCGTTGAGATAATACTGGAGCGACTGCAGCTCCCTCGGGTCGGCCTGTTCCATGGACTCAGTCACCTACTACGGTAACGCCATCGATTGAGATATACCTTCTCTTCAGGTTGTGTTTACTGCCGATATCGGCGTAAATGTGTTCCTTTGCAACCTTCTCGTTCGGGGCCTCGACGACCTTGGTGAAGGACTGCCTGGTCCCACCCATCTGGCAGGCGCCCGTAATTTCAAACTTCTGCATCTCCATTCTGCTCACTCCAGAAAGCCAAACACTTCCTCAATCCGCCCGAGTTCAAAACCGGTGGTCTCGAACCCGGCGACATATCCCTTGCTGTTCGCAAGAACCCCGGTCCCGACGAGGCCACTGCCCATATTCACCGTGCCCGTTCCGATCACGAGCTCGTCCGCACATCCGGCGAGGTCGGCGATCTCGGCCTCGGTGCTCCGCGCATGGACAAGGACACCCTTGTTGGTGGCGACCGCAGCCATCCCGACGGTCCTCACACCGGCGAAGGTCAGTCTGCGCACCGGCACTCCGAGGAACGTCCCGATCTCCTCTGCCTCCTCTATCGGCATCTCAGGGTGTACCGCAGCAAAGATATCGTTGGCAAGGATCACGTTCCCGGCGGCGTTCATCGACGTCCCGAGAGTCATCACCTCCCCATATTCCCTGAGCACGGCGAGTTCATCCTCGGATGCAAGCCCGCTCACCACCATCCCGTTCGAGTTGCCGGCGAGGAGCGAACCGATGATCGATGAGCCCTGGATCGTCGTCCTGACGACCTCGACATCAAGCGCCTCGGCTACTCTCTCTGCAAACTCCTCGGTTGCCATGGGGGGAACGACGGCGAACTCCTCGAAGGCCCGCGCGAAGACGCCGATATGCGGATCGGCGGCAAAGTCGATCGTTCTCTCCATTTCACTCCTCAGCGAGTTCGGCCTGGACCTGCCCGTCCTCGAACTTCATGGCACGGATCCTGATCGATGCCGGCGGCTTCTCGGCCCCGCGCTCCCAGACCTTCTCGTTGATGCTGCTGTCCAGTTTGATATTCTCGCTCTTCATGTGCCGGACAAGATATGCCCTGATATCTTTAATCGCAGCATTACAGCGCCTCCGGCTCGGAGCGCGCCTGCTGTTGCGGAGAGGAACAATATAGATCTGCTCTTTGAGTGCTTCTACCATGTCTCTACACCTTCAGCGTGCTTCTTCTCCACATGCGCCTCTTGGGGTGGGAGACCACCTGGCGCTTCGTCCGAATCATCACCCACGCAGGAACGCGGCGGTTCTGCATGGATGCCTTTGCCAGCCGGACCTTGCGGCCCTTGGTAATTTTGCTCATAGTTATCACCGTCATCAGGTGCCGGTCGCACCCGTGACCAGGGACTGCTCGTGGCGTGCAGGAAAGAGCTCCGCACACCGGTGGCCCATACGCCCGACCGCAGCCCTGATCTCGTACTCATAATCACCGTTTTCGATGGTGCCGGTCTCGCCGTAGGCGACACTGAGGTGCCGTGCGGCGAGCCGCTGCACCTCGACCTTTCCGTAGCCGAGGAGCGGGCGGACATAGGAGCAGCCGTACCGGTCGGCGAGGCTCATCGCATCGCCCCGGGTCAGCATCGGCACCCGGTCGTTCATCCGGGTGCCGTCCGCGACCACTTCATACTCTTGCGCGAGAAGACGGACCGCCCGACGGTGGACCGCCGTGATGGCGGTGCAGGGGTGGCCGTCTCTGACCACCTGCCCGGCCGCCGCCGTCAGACACTCAAGACCCAGCGACCGTTTCTGCCACGGGAACCCGAGTGCCCTGGCCGCAGCCTCGACCGACGGCACCTCCCGGTCGGGGTCGAAGACAAAGGTATTGAGTTCGACCTCGTAGTCGCGGGAGAGGAGCACCGCAGCAAGGGCGCTGTCTTTTCCTCCACTGAAGAGCAGACCGGCTTTCATCTACTTCCGCGTGATCCGAAACTCTTTCTTCTTCGGGGTGATCTGCACCAGCAGCGCCTTCAACTGCTCGTCAGAGATCTTCTGCCGGATCCGGCCGCTCTGCGCAAGCATTATCAACTGCTGTTCGATCGCCCGTGCAAACTCGGGTTTGGCGAGTTTGATCGTATTCAGCCGTTCACGCGCCTCGGGTTCAAGGATCTGCATGAGCGCGAGCTGCATCTCTGACTCAGCACGTTTCTGCCGTTCCAGTTCTTCTTGCTGGTCTACAGCCTGGTGCTGGAGTTGTTCCAGTCTCCTGCGCCTGATCTCAGAGAGTTCGTCGTCACCCATCAGTATCCCTCAAACTTAGTAGTGCGCAAGGTCGGGCACGGCCTCTGAAGCCGCTGCCTTCTGGCTGTTCGCAGCATTGTCCAGGAATGCGCGGCCCTTCGCAGAGACCTGCCGGCCGTCGCGCACCTTCTCGACGAGGCCTTCGGCCTCGAGCTGCTGGAGCGCCTTTCTCAGGATCGAGCCGCTCCCCTTCTTGAACCGGTTCGGGTTGGCACCGCGGTTCCGGGCTCCGCCGTATGCGGTCCTCAGTCTCTCCACGCCGACCGGGCCGTCGATGTAGATCCGACGGAGGACGGCCGCCGCCCTGACATACCACCAGTCGGGGTCCTCAGGAGGCATTTCCTTGTGGATCCCGGTCTTGGCAAAAGCCGCCCATTCAGGAGGCTCAATGGCAGGAAGCTCCTTTAACTCACGGGCCACCTGCGGGATGAGCATCTCAGCCGGGATGTCATATACAGTTGTCATTGGTTAACCTCACTGTAACGATCGATGTTACCAGTCTTTATCTATTTGCCATGGATGTTTTTATATATTTCGAGCAGCAAAACCCGGGCTTTTTCCGGCAATCTGACCCAGAATGCCCGGAGAAAAGAGGGATCGGATCAGGCCGGCCTGCTCCCTTTCCGCTTCTCGGCAAGGACCATGGTCCGGCCCCGCACGCCGACGAGTTCGGCGCCTGCCCGGCGTGCGATATCGTCGGCGTCCACCTCGGTGCTGCGGAGCCATTTGATCTTGATAGCCTTGCGCTGCTTGATCTGGAGCCGGATCTCCTCGATGAGGGTATCCGAGCACCCCTGTTTGCCGATCCACACGGTCGGCTTCAGTTCCTGGAAGAGTTCATTTTTTTCGATGTTTTTTCACCACCGGATAGCGTTTCTGGTGACCGCAGACACGACAGGTGACGATCACCTTCCCGTGCTGCACCCGGACGCGGGCATTGGAGCCGGGGACGAGATATGACGAGCACCGCCTGCAGAACCGCAGCCCCAGGCCTTTCGGGATCCGGGCCCGCTGGCGCATCGCGATCCGTCGGGCGAGGGCAACGCACCGGTTGCTCAGGTCGGGATCCGCAGGGTAGAACTCGGCCGCCCGTTCGAAGAGGAGCGCGATCCGTTCGTGCGCGATCTTTTTTGCGTTCTGGTCCTTGGGTCTCCGCCGCATGGGTGCCTCAGTACTCCTGATACGTTATGCAGGAAGATAATTATAGCAGTGCATCGGGGCCGGCCGGATTTGTTGAGAGCATTCGCACCCACGAACAGAGGATAGGCTGCGGCGGTGAGAGGAGGGGTTCCTCATCTGTTCTTTTGTTGCGAGAGGAATGAACGGAACCCCTGTCATGGCCTTCCCGGCCCTATCTCCGGCGTCGCGAGGGTGTGACTGTGTCGGGATCAAATATGCCGCCCCCCAATCACCGGATCTTTTCTGTCATTTCACGAGAGGATAAGGCAGGGGCGGCATCACGCGTGATCCCGCTGAACGACGACGGCCCGTTCTCGTCCTACTCCAATCTTCGGGGTCATGACAGCGGGACCGCGCGATGATCAAAACGTGCCGTCCCCCCATCGCGAGATCTTTCCTGCCGTATCGCGAGAAGATTGAGCATGGGACGGCATCACGCGTGATTCCGCCGAGAACAGATCGGTGCTCTTCCGTCCGGGTTCTATCTTCGTGGTCACCACGACAGAACAGCGCGGCGATCGGATGTGCCGTCCCCTGTCACCGGATCTGTCCTGCCATTTCGCGAGAGGATTGGACAGGGGACGGCATCACGCGTGATCCCACTGAAGAATGATCGCCTCTTCTCCGTCCGATTCTATCTCCAGGGTCACGACGACAGGACGGCGCGGCGACAATGAAGCGGGGTTCCACCCCGCCGAACGGTCACACAACCGAAGAGGTCATCCCAAAACTTCTCTGGCCTTGATAGGTGAGGAGAAGAAGTTTCTGAAGCACGGTGTCGTTCAAGAGATTATTGCCGCCCCGTTCCGATCTTCGTCGTGGGGGGGGTCCGGGGGGTCTCCCCCCGGCAGGAGAGAGCAAGGAACCATTCTTTATGCTCTCTGTGGGCGGCACGTCTGATCGGTCTGCCTTCCTCCGTCACTCACACGGGGGGCGTTGCCTCTGGAAACCTCCGGATGGCAATTGAAGCAGGGAAGGCAGATGAACGGCCGAAAAGAGTCTTGATCCGGAGATTGATCGAACTCTGGCTACTTTTGGGATATGCTCGAAGAAAAAAAGATTCAGGCCGGGGGGAGGATCCGGACGCGCCGGCCTTCGACCTGAATGCGGTCCTCGCAGAAGAGGGCCACCGCCTCGGGGAGGGCGCGGTGCTCCTCCTCGATGATCCGGTCGGCAAGGCTATCCTCGTCGTCGTCCTCGAGCACCGGCACGCAGCGCTGGATGATGATCGGGCCGCTGTCCATGCCAGTATCGACGAAATGGACGGTGCATCCGGCCACCTTCACCCCATACTCGACCGCCTGCCGCTGCGCGTGGAGGCCGGCGAAACTCGGGAGGAGGGCCGGGTGGATGTTGATCATCCTGCCGGCAAAGGCCTCCACGATCGCCGTACCCACGATCCGCATGTAGCCGGCAAGCACGAAGAGGTCGGCCCGGCACGCCTGCATCGCCGCCAGGAGGTCGGCCTCGTAGGCCTCCTTCGAGGGATACGCGCGATAGTCGAGGACCGTCGCCTCGATCCCTGCCTCGCGGGCGCGGGTGATCGCATAGGCCCCGGGATTGTCGGTGATCAACCCGACACACTCGGCCCGGATCGTGCCCGCGCCCAGGGCGTCGAGGACGGCCTGGAAGTTCGAGCCCCTTCCTGATGCCAGCACTGCGATGCGCTTCATGCTCACACGTCGGCGCGAGAGGGTATTAACGGTTCTCACCCTCCTCGGCCGGGGGCGGCGGGAGGATGAGTTTGACCTTGGTGATCCGCCGGCCCCGCATCTGCATCACCGCGAGCGAGGTCCCGTCCTGGAGTTTGACCACCTCGCCCCTGAGCGGGAGGTGGCCGAGCATGTTGAAGATGAGGCCGCCGATCGTCTCGTACGACTCACCGATCGGGAGCGCAACGTCCAGGTCCTCGTTGAGGTGCTCGACCCAGACCTGGGCGTCGACCATATAGACGCCGCCGCCGAGTTTCTGGACCGCCGGTTCCTCCTCGTCGAACTCGTCCAGGATCTCGCCGACCAGTTCCTCCAGGATGTCCTCCACCGTCACCACCCCGGCGAACCCGCCGTATTCGTCGAGGACGATGGCCATGTGGACCTTGCGGATCTGCATCTCCTTGAGGAGGTCGTCGATCATCTTCGACTCGGGGACGAAGAAGGCGTCGTACATCATCTCGCTGATCGAAGCCTCTTGTTTCGAGAACTCGGCCGAGAAGACGTCCTTGACATTGAGGACACCCACCACGTTGTCGATCTGGCCGTGGTAGACCGGCAGACGGGAGAGCCCGGTCTCGTTGAAGAGGTTGATGGAACCGTCCATCGAGTTGGTGTCCTCGATCATCACGACGTCCACCCGCGGCGTCATGATCTCGCGAGCGGTCGTCTCCCCGAACTTGAAGACCGAGTAGAGCATCTCGCGCTCTTCCTCCTCGATCGTCCCTTCCTCCTCGCCGACGTCGATCCATTCCTTGATCTCTTCCTCGGTAATCGAGGGTTCTCCTCCCTGCATCAGGGAGAAGTGGGCGCTGAACCGGTCGTAGCCCCAGAGAATGGGGTACAGCACCTTCGCCATCATCAGGATCCAGGGGGCGGCAAAGAGGGCAAGCCGGTCGGTGTACCTGGCGGCATAGGTCTTGGGCCCGATCTCGCCGAAGATCAGCATCAGGATGACGACGACCCCGGTGGCGATCCCGACACCGGCGTCACCGAAGCGTGCGATGGCGACGGCCGTCGCCAGCGAGGCGGCCGCCACGTTGACGACGTTGTTCCCGATCAGGATGGTGATGAGGATGTGGTCGGGATATTCTTTCAGCTGCGCAAGGGCCTCGGCACCGTCCCTCCCCTCGTTGACGAGGGTCCGGACCTTTGCTCTTGTGATCGAGATCAGCGCCACTTCGGCACTGGAAAAAAAACCAGACAGAACGAGACAGACGACAAAAAGCCCGATTAAAACAATCTCATCGGGGGTCATTGCTGCCTCGCCGATCTACGGCATAACGCAATCCAACTATCGTTCATAAACTGTAGGTCGATTTTCTGGTATGTACTGAAGAGACTTAAACCCAGCGTTTCAGGAGAGGCACCAGGCCACATATCGATGTTCGTCCCTGAGGACCGTGACCTTCTCCTCCAGAGAGAGGGGGTGCGAAAAACTCTGGTCCTCGATCTCCAAGGTGAGCGGGCCGCGGTAGCCTCTCTCTTCCAGGGCGCGGACGACCGCACATGCCTGCGGGCTCCCGGCGACCGGCAGGTGCCGCTGCCGGTCCGCTGCCATGCTCAGGTGAACATTGGCGAGCCGGTCCCCGCAGAGATCGAGGTACCGGAAGACTTCATCGTTCGAGACGGCCATGGCGTGAGCGACGTCGAGGGTGAACCAGAGCCAGGGGTTGGCGTCGAGCACCTCGCGCATCCCCTCGGGCGTGCAGAGGAGCGAGTTCACCTTCGGCTCCATGTTCTCGATCGCGACCTTCACCCCGGTGCCCCCGGCCGCCTGCCGCAGGCGCGCGAGGTAGGTCTCGAAGTGCTCGTAGTCGTACCGGCTCGGCGGGCGTCTGGCCGTCCTCCGGCCCGGGTGGACGGTGACCACGTCAGCCCCCACCGCACCGGCCAGTTCGACCGCCTCGACGGCGTACTGCCTGGAGGCGGCGGCGACCCTGGGGTTGATGGAGCAGGGGTTGAGGTCGAGGACCGGCGCATGGATGGTGAGCGGGGCAAGGGCCGGATGGGCCCGCACCGCCGCCTCGAGTTCGGGGAGGGGCCGGCCCCGCAGCCAGTAGTGCGGGGTCTCGACCCAGAACTCCACCCCGGTGAGCCCGGCCTCCTCGATGGAGGAGAAGATCTCGTCGACCGGGTATTCGTGAAAGAACATGCTGGAGACGGCGAGACGGAGCATTGGTTGATATAGACCTCCTGCCCAAGATAAACGTGATGGGTCCGGCAGAAGGGCCCGACGGTCCGGCGGTCCTCGGGGTCGCCGAGGTCACCGGGATCATCAGGGACGCCCTGGACCTCCCCGAGCTTGCAGGGCTCTGGGTGCGGGGCGAGGTCACCAACTACACGCACCATCGTTCAGGCCACCGCTACTTTTCCCTTGGGGAGGGCCGGGGCAGAGATCAGGCGCTCATCAATGCCGTGATGTTCAGGGGGAGCGCACGCGCCCTCTCCTTCGAACCGGCCGAGGGGATGGACGTCCTCGCCTATGGACGCGTGGGGGTGTACGGGCCGCAGGGGAAGTATCAATTTTATGTCGAGGATATGCGCCTGGCCGGGGAGGGCGAGAAGCATCTCCTGGTCGAGCGGTGGAGACGTGAGCTTGCGGCCGAGGGGTGTTTCGAGACGTCACGGAAGAGAGGGATCCCCGCGTTCCCGCGGCGGGTGGCGGTCGTCACCTCGCCGACCGGCGCCGTCCTCCACGACATCACCAACGTCCTCTCGCGCCGGTACCCCCTCGAGGTCCTCCTCTCGCCGACGGCCGTCCAGGGAGAGACGGCCCACCTCGAGATCGCCGGGGCGATCAGGCGGGCCGACGGCCTGGCCGACGTGCTGATCGTCGGGCGGGGCGGCGGGAGTTTTGAAGATCTCTTCCCCTTCAACCGTCCCGAGGTGGTGCGGGCGATCGCTGCCTGCGAGACGCCGGTGATCAGCGCGGTCGGGCACGAGGTGGACGTCACCCTTGCCGACCTGGCGGCAGACCTGCGGGCCCCGACACCCTCGGCAGCGGCCGAATGTGCGGTGCCAGACCGGCAGCGGCTCCGGGAAGATCTTGAGGCCGACCGGCGGCGGATGAGGGATGGAATCGTCGCGGCGCTCGACCGGCGGCGGACCGGGCTTGAAGATCTGCGGCTGAGGCTCAGGCCCGCACGGCCGCTGCGCCGGGTGGCCGAGGTGAGGCAACAGACCGCCGACCTCGAAGAGCGGCTTTTCCGGGCCGCGAGCATGAAGATAAAGAACGAACGGCTGGTTCTGACAGGGCTGAAGGCCACGCTCGATGGGAAGAACCCGTATGCTCCCCTCAGGAGAGGGTACGCCCTCGCTCTCAGGGACGGCGAGGTGGTGCGGTCGGCCGGCGCCCTCGGTCCCGGCGATCGGCTCGACCTCCTCCTCGCCGACGGGCGGGCCGGGGTCGTGGTGGAGAGTGTGCATGATGACGAAGACGTACGAAGACCTGATCCGTGAACTAAAAGAGACGATCAAAAAGATCGAGGACGATTCGACCGGGCTCGAGGAGAGCATCGCCCTCTACGAGAAGGGGGAAGAACTGGTGAAGGAGTGCGAGCGCCTCCTCGACGAGGCCGAGGTGCGGGTCACCACCCTCACTCAGGAATAGAGGCCTCGATCTCGACGACGAGGTCGGCGCCTTCCTGGAGGAGCGCGACCAGACGGCGGTCGATGGTCCTGGCGACGGTGTCCGCGCCGACGGCGGCGGTCCGACCGCAGACAAAGGAACTTCTCCGCCAGACCAGGTCGGAAGGATGATCGAGGGCGAGCCCGGCGCTCCCCTGCGCACGGACGACGACCTCGACCTCGCCGGCCCGCAGCCTGACGGTCACTTCGGCACGGTCGTCGGCGAGGATGCGCTTGAGCGCGGGGTCCAGGTCGGCGGCCCCTTTGTCGGCCGCGACGCCGATGATGCAGTCGCCTGCCGGACTGAGGTCCGGCGCTGTGGTCACCTCAAAGGTGGTGGGGTGGAGCGCCCTGACATTCGGGTGCCCGCGACAGTGGATGACGTCCCGTGCCTTCATTATTAATAATCATGGAACTCCCATGCTATTGAATGTACATCACCGTAGTCTGTCCGCAGTGCGAGGACGAGACCGACCATGAGGTCCTCAAGGAGGCACCGGCCGACCTCCTGGTGCGTTGTACCGTCTGCGGAACCATCTATCATATCCCGGTCCCCAAGGAGCGGCTCATCGACGTGAAGACGATCGTGAGCATGGAGAAGGAGTCGCTGGTCGGCAGCGTCGAACTCCTGGAGGACGACCTCGTCTCGGTCGGGGACAACCTCCTCGCGGATTGCGGGGACGACGAGGTGATCTCGGTAGAGGTCACCTCCATCGAGGTCGGCGAACGCCGGGTGAAGCGGGCAAAGGCCTCGGAGGTCTCGGCCCTCTGGACGCGGGTGATCGAGGAGGTCGTCGTCAAGGCCTCGGTCCACCACAAGGCAAAGACGATACCGCTGTACCACCTGTGCGACGGAGAAGAGTCCTTCGTCGTGGACGAGGTCTATACCTTCGACAATGTCAAGTTCAGGATCTCGCACATCAAGATGCGCACCGGCCAGGTCCTCAGAAAGGACGGCTGGAAGACGGTTGCAAAAAAGATCAAGCGGATCTACGGCAACAAGATGTGAAGCGTCCCGGAAAGGCGGGACGTCATTTTATCTTTTTTGCCTGTGTTGAAACGGGCATGAACCCCGGGCTCAAGCATACGTGATTGAACATTCTTGGTGGTCTCCGGCGTGTTTGGATCGGTGTTGCCCCTTCAGAGACACCATAGGAAAACACTGCTTCATTGCCGCCCCTCGGCTATCTTCGTCCGTGGAGGGTCCGGGGGGCAAAGCCCCCCGGCGCGAGATGACGGTGAAGAGTCTGCGATGAGGGCGGCCGATCATTCAGGAGATGTATCTGGAAGCGGTGTATCACTCTTGAAGGAGTCAGTGAATTCGGCTTTGAAAAAATCATCGTGACGGCTCTCTTCGATTGGAGGCTGGTCGTCCCCCGAACCTTCCGTGCGAAGATAGGCGGCGGACGGCAATACGCTCTTCATAGTTATTGATTGGGCCTTCCCGGACCTCCTTCCTCTCGGGGGGCAGGAGGCAGCGCTCACGGCGGGAGGATGGGGGAAGGCGAGATGATCAGGCGTGCCGCCCTCATCCCTCGCGATCCGGATATTTTTTGATCGCCGCTTCCAGTGCTTCGGCATGCACGACCCCTTCGAACCGCTCCCTCACCTCGCCGTCCACCACGATCAGAAGGGTGGGAGTCACCTTCAACCCGAAGGTCCGGATCTCTTCCTGGCGTTCGACGGCGTTGCGGGCCTCGATCTCGATCCCGAGCAGGGCCGTCACCTCACGGTTGATCGCTTCCTGCTCCATGCACCCCATGCACCCGTCCTGAAAATAGTAGAGCACCTGCACCGGCATGGGGGAAAAGAAGATTAGAGGGTATAAATACCCACCGATTTCAGATCTTGGTGATCTGCAGGACCGTCACTTCGGCATCGGCATAGTCGAAGTTGACGGTCATGTTCTCGTTGTTCTTCTCGGTGACCGTGCCAAGACGGAGGTACGAGATCGAACTGTTCGGATCGGTGAAGACCGTCGGTTCGTCGGCGATCGTCATCTGGATGGGGAAGCGGTCACCGACCCGGATCGTGGAGAAGTTCATCCCCAGTTTCTCGGTGCTCTCGGCATCGAAGGTCTGGATGATGGGGAGGTCTTTGATCGAGATCCGTTTGGTCTCGCGCTCGTGCATCCCGACGATGCCATTGTTCAGGGCCTCGATCTCAGGACTGAGGAGGGCAAACTCACCCTGCATCTCACCGACGAACGCAGGAACCGCTTCGACATAGGAGGAAGCGTTCGCCCCGCCCGTCAGCGAAAACGGGGTCGTCAGGAAGGCAAGATCGCCCTGCTTGATGGTCTTCTCCAGAACCTTCTGGCTGGTGGTGATAACCGGTTTGCCGTCATTATCCAGGATGGTGTACTCGACCAGGGCCGAATCGCCGGGGTCGACGCTCCTGAAGGCGCTCATTGCCGGAATACCATAGGAGGCCACCATAAGGAAGGCGAAGAGGACGCCGAAGACGACCATGCCGATCTGCGTCCAGTTTCTCTCTTCAGAGTCCTTCTTTTTGGGACTGCGCTTCGCAGGTTTGGCAACCATTAAATATTCAATGGTGTGCTGTGCTCATAAATCACTATGGTCCGCGGCATGAGCGGAATCAACAAATATGATAATCACTAACGAAAGGTTAGCACTCCTTCGGGAATGCAAGGAGATGAGCGTATATGGTACGGAGAAGAGGTTTTTACTCGTTCTGGAGAGATTTCGACGAGATGATGAACGAGATGCGGGGGGATATGGAGAGCCGCGTCCAGTCCCTCCTCACCGAGACCGGCGCAGGGAAGTACCTCCCGACGGTCAGGGGCGAGGATCTGCGGGTGGACGTCTGCGCCCACGAGGGCGAGGTGATGGTCGTCGCCGATCTCCCCGGCGTCGAGAAGGAGAACATCTCCCTGCAGCTTATCAACCCCAGACTCCTTGAGATCTCCGCAGTCCAGGCGCAGGAGCAGGAGGCCGAAGAGGCCGGGTACTACATGCGCGAACGCTACTACGGGACCGTGCGGCGGGCCGTCGAGTTGCCGGAGGAGGTGAGGGAGGAGGACGCCAGCGCCACCTTCAAGAACGGCGTCCTCGAAGTCCACCTCAAGAAGGTTGAAGAAGAGAAGGGAACCGCCATCCCGATCGAATAAACGGGTGGCGGCCCCCTCCCTCCCCTCCTTTCCCGGGACCGAAAAGATTTATGAATCACCGAACCCTTGATGTAGCCCTGGTAACAAGAGATGATAATGGACAAAAAACGGGTCAAGGACTACATGACCTATGACGTCGTCACTGTCAACGTCAACGAGACCGCCCGTGATGTCATCGACTATATTCAGAAGACGCGGCATGACGGGTTTCCGGTCATCAACGACCAGAAGAGAGTCCTTGGCTATATCTCAGCCAGAGACCTGCTGACCGTCCATCCGGAGACGCCGGTCGATCGGATCATGAGCCGCCACCTCATCGTCGCCGACCCGGAGATGAGCGTCAACGATGCCGCCAGGGTGATCTTCCGGTCCGGGATCCAGAAGCTCCCGGTCGTGGACGAGGAGAACCGGCTCATCGGGATCATCTCCAACGCCGACGTGATCAGGTCGCAGATCGAGCACGTCTCTCCTGAAAAAGTCTACAATTTTATGGACACCCTCCGGAGGCTCTACAATATCGAACCGAGCCTGGAGCGAGGTTATGTCCCGATCAACAATCTCCTCCCGACCCAGCCGCGGATCTACGAGGACGAACTGGAGGGGCGGATGTACGAGATCAAGAAAGGGCTTGCCGAGCCCCTGATCGTGGTCAGGCGTCCGGGACGGTTCATCCTGGTCGACGGTCACCACCGGGCGATCGCCGCAAAGCGCCTGGGGTACAAGACGCTCGACGCCTATATCATCAATGTCACGGAGAAGATCGAGCTCGGCATGGAGCGGACGGCGCAGGCGCAGAACCTCAAGACGCTCGACGACATCAAGGTCATGGACTATGCCCGTCACCCACTCGTCGCCGTCACTCACCGCCTGGTGCGGCAGAGTTAGAAATCACACTCATTTTTCATCTCTGTAGAGAGCCTCATTTTTTTCAGATTTGAGTACGATTCAAAGGTCGTCTCGCATCTTCGTGCGGAGGTTTCACTCCCGGACCTCGAAAATGAAGATCTTCTCCCCGAGGTCATCCCGAAACTCCCCCGGCCCTGACAGGTGAGGGGAATGAAGGTTCTGAAGTACGGTTTCGTTCAAGAGCGTGCTGCCGCCCCACCCCTATCTTCGTCGTGGGGGGGCCCGGGGGGTCTCCCCCCAGCAGGAGAGAGCAAGGAACCATTCTTTCTTCTCTCTGTGGGCGGCACGTCGGATCGGCCTGCCTTTCTCCGTCATTCGCACCGGGGTCACCGAGCCCGAAATCCCTGGGATGGTGATTGAAGTGCGGGAGAAAGAGGAATGGCCGGGAAGAGTTTCGATCCCGAGGATTGATCGAGACCAGGATCTTTTTGGGATATGCTCCCTGACAAAGATAAACGGGGGATGGCAGGGTGCGCGATCCCTCTGAAAAGAGATCGTCCCTCTCCCGACCGGGTTCTATCCTCGGGGTCACGACGACGGGGCAGGTGTGGTGATCAATGTGCCGTCCCCCTTGCAGGATCTTTTCTGCCATCTCGCGAGAGGATAGGGCGGGGGACGGCATCACGCGTCTTCCCTCCGAAAATTGATCAACTCTCTTCCGTCCAGGTTCTATCTTCGGGGCCATAACAACGGGGCGGCGGGATGATGATCTAACGTGCCGTCCCCCGTCACCTTATCATTTCTGCCGTCTCGCGTGAAGATAGAGCAGGGGAAGGCAAGGGTTGGTGTGATCCCCGCTGAAAAAAGATCAGTTATCTCTCGTCCTGGTTCTATCCTCAGAGTCACGATGAGAGGGTGGTGTGACGATCAGACGTGCCGCCCCGCAGACCCTTCACTGCCATCTCGCGCCAGGGGGTTGCACCTCCCTGACCCCCCTCGGACAGAAGATAGGTGGGGGCGGCGATGAAACACGGCCTTCACCACCTCTCCTGTCTTGAAAAAGAGCGATCAAGCGACGAGAAATGTTCATCCCGTATGCTTGAACCCAGGGCTCATGCCGAATTACCATGAAAATGATCCTGACGATCCTCTCTTCAGGTTTGCATAAGAGTTTGAACTTGCCATATCACGTTGAAGTCGATACGCAGCGGATAGATAATTCCTCTGATGGAATCGGCCGCCCCCGTCGTCGAGATTTCCCTGCCATCTCGCGCCGGGGGGTTTCACCCCCCGGACCCCCCACGACGAAGATAGCCAGGGGGCGGCACGATGCTCGACTCCGATTCGCTCCTCGAACACACGGATGAGGGTCAAGAACCGATCCAGATCTGATCTGATATTTTCATTGCGTATGCTTGAGGCGGGGCGCTCGCCTCATGCTGAATTCTACAGAGCCTTAAAAACAGAAGTTTATGCCGGGCAGGGGGCGTGGGATCCCGGCGCGGCCGGTTTGTGCCGCTCTCGGTTGACGGTATTTCTGGAAAAAATATGGTTGAAAATAGAGATCCTGGGGTTAACTGATCTGCTCCAATTTATACCCCTTTTGTGCGAGCAGGTCCTTAACCCGTTCTTTATGGTTGCCCTGCAGCTCGATGGACGTGTCCTTGACCGTTCCACCGCAGGCGAGTTTTGCCTTCAGGAATTTTGTGAGGTCGTTGAGGTCAATCTCGTACGGGTCGAGCCCTTCGATGACGGTGACTTCTTTCCCGTAACGGCGCCGGTTGACCTTTACCTGGATCCTCTGTTGTTCCTTCGCTACCTCCTCACAGATACACAGTTCTTTGGGTAGTCCACATTTTGGACATATACCACCGTTCATTGGTTATACCTTCAAGTTCTCGTTATATATTTCTTGGCATGAATATCACTTCCAACTTTCTAGATATGACTCTTTAGGTCCCATATCGGCCTTCGGTTCCTTGAAGAGAGGAGCGACCCGGCCCACCTACCGCACCACATATCCCCTCAGGCGATCAACCACAATGTCGATGTCACTGATGGTCCTCGGGACCGCCTCCCATGTCGGCAAGAGCACGGTCGTCGCCGGGATCTGCCGGGCCCTGAAGAACCGGGGCATCGGGAACGCCCCCTTCAAGTCGCAGAACATGAGCCTCAACTCCTGGGTGACCGCCGACGGGGCCGAGATCGGGATCGCCCAGGCGGTGCAGGCCCGGGCCGCCGGCGTCGAACCCACGGCCGAGATGAACCCGGTCCTCCTCAAGCCAAAGGGGGAGATGGTCTCGCAGGTCGTCCTCCTGGGCCGGCCCTATAAGGACGTCAGGATCGGCGAGTACTATCGCGAGACCGACGAACTCCTCGAGACCGCGGTCAGGGCCTTTACCCACCTCGAGGAGGAGCACGGGACGGTCGTCGTCGAAGGTGCCGGCGGCGCCGCCGAACTCAACCTCTACGACCGCGACATCGCCAATATCAGGCTCGCCCGCGCCCTCGGCCTGCCCATCCTCCTGGTCGCCGACATCGAGCGGGGCGGGGTCTTCGCCCAGGCCTACGGGACGATCGCCCTTCTTCCCGAGGACATCCGTCCCCTGGTCGTCGGGATTATCGTCAACAAGTTCAGGGGCGACCCCACACTCTTCGCCTCCGGCGTCGACGCCCTCCAGGAGATCTGCGGGGTCCCGGTCCTCGGCGTCCTCCCGTATACCGGGATCGACCTCCCCTCAGAAGACTCTCTTTCCATCGGCGACAAATCGGCCCGGAGCGAAGGGGTCAGGATCGCCGTCGTCAGGCTCCCGCACATCGCCAACTTCACCGACTTCGAACTCCTGGAACGCCGGGCCGCGGTCACCTATGTCAGGCCCGGCGACCCGCTTGCGGGCTACGACTGCGTCGTCATCCCGGGCACCAAGAACACCATCGACGACCTCCGCCTCCTCCGGTCCTCGGGGGCCGCCGACGAGATCTGCCGGGCCCGTGCCGCCGGCGTCCCGGTCATCGGGATCTGCGGGGGCTTCCAGATGCTGGGCCGGCGCCTCGTCGACCTCGGGTACGAAGGCGACGGCCCGGCCGAGGCCGAGGGGCTCGGGCTCCTCGACGTCACGACTACCTTCTCGGCCTACACCAAGACCACCAGACAGGTGCACCACCGGGCGGTCGACGTCCCCCCCTTCCTCTCGCGGATGGGAGAGGTGAGTGGCTACGAGATCCATATGGGCACGACCGAGCGGGGTGCCGACGGCCCGGCCTTCGGCGATGACGGCGCGGTGAGCGAGGACGGTCTGGTCATCGGGACGTACCTGCACGGGCTCTTCTCCGACCCCGACGCCGTCGACGCCCTTCTCGGGTCTCTGGCGGACCGCAGGGGGATCGAGTACCGGCCAGCAGAGGACGACGGCGACCCGTACGACCGTCTTGCGTCGCTCTTCGAGGCGCACCTCGACATGGGCCTGGTCACCGCCCTCGCTTGCGGAGGGGAGCGCGAGGGTTACCTTTACGAGGGGCGTGACCAACCGTGATTACTGCGTCCAGACGACTGTCGCGGAGTGAAGACTTATGGTGATGCGGTGTTCCTTCACCCTCGATCCCGAGCTCCTCGAAGCCATCGACGCCTTCGCCAAGAAGGGTTCGATCGGGCGGAACGAGGCTATCCTTGAGTTGATCGAGGCAGGATTTGCCAGCCTTGAGGCCGGAAAAGAGTTTGAGATCAAGAAACAGCGTTCATTTGAGGAGTACGCCACGATCAGAAGAGATGTCGAGGAGATGAAGGGCCTCGTCCAGAATATGCGCGACGAGTTGCGGCTCGTCCACCATACCATCGAGTCGGACTACTGCAAGGAGGCGCGTGGCGTCCCCTACCAGCGGCGGAGTCTCTGGGACTATATGAAGAGACGGGACTAACTGATCACCGTCATGATGCTCCGAAACCCTTCGTTTCGGTCGTCGTCGCACTCGACGGCGTTCACCGCCGTGAGATCGACCTCTTCGGTCGCCCGCTGGAGCGTGCAGTAGGCGCGGGCCGGCGAGGGCACCCACCGGTCGCCCAGACGAAAGCGCCTGGAATGGACACAGAACCGGCAGTTGTCCAGAGGGCGGTCCCTGCCCTCAGGGCAGGGCACGCGCCCCCTTTTTACCTCCAGAACCCGGACGCCCGTGTTCAGTCCTCCTGCTGCCGGTACCAGACCGTCTCGTAGCCCGCGCCGGTGAGGATCCGGTTGGTCTCCGTCTCCCAGTCAAAATCCGGCAGGGAAAGGGGCTCGATCTCGTCGTCCCAGATCCGCTGCAGTTTTTTGTCCCCGGTCTTGAGCGTCCGCCTGCCCTTCAGTTCACCTGCGATCTCGCCACCCTTGAGCACCCGCATCCTGGAGCAGATGTACTCCCTGCAGAACTCGGGACGGTAGGCATGGATGGTGCAGATATATCGCCCGCTGTCCTCCCTGAGAAACGGGCACGCCGTGGGCCGGGACCACTGGACCGACGGCCGCCTGAAGAAGGGAAGATATTCGGCCTCGACCCTGGCCGTGAACTCCTGCCTGGTGATCGTCTCCTGGCACCGATACTCCTGTGGTCCGGTCCGTTTGATGATGGTGATGTAGCGCCCGAAGCCCATGCAGCACTTGCCGCAGAGGGTGCAGGTGAAGGGCTCTTCTCTCATGTGTTGGTACTGTCCCCCACGGAGCATAGCCTTTCTCTTACGGGCCAAGGTTCAAATGCTTTTTCGCGCCACACTATCTTTATGAAGGTCTGCATCATGTGCGGCGGTGAGGGCACCCGCCTGCGGCCGCTCACCTTTGGGCGCCCCAAACCATGCATTCCGATCGTGAATAGGCCCTCGATCACCCATCTGGTCACGCACCTCGCGGACCTCGGTTTCACTGAGATGGTCGTCACTCTGGGGTACAAGGGCACCGACATCGAGGAGGCCCTCGGCGACGGATCGCTCTTCGGTGCCGAGATCACCTATGTCCACGAAGAGATCAAACTCGGCACGGCCGGGAGCGTCAAGAACGCCCAGCAATTTCTGGACGGCTCACCCTTCCTCGTCGTCGGAGGCGACCATGTGGCAGACCTCAACCTCCTTGAGTTCTACCGTGAGCACCTGAAAAACGACGGCATCGCCACCATCGGGCTCATCTCCATCGATGACCCCTCTGAGTACGGGATCGCGGAGATCGATGTGAACTATGACATCAAGCGATTCAAGGAGAAGCCCGGGCCCGGCGAGATCTTCTCGAACCTGGCATCGACCGGGATGTACGTCTGCGACCCCGAGATCTTCGACTATATCCCCGAGGGCGAGAAGGTCGACTTTGCCCGCAACGTCTTCCCCGCCCTCATGCAGGAGGGACGGAAGGTCAAGGCCTGGCTTGCACGCGGGAACTGGACCGACGTGGGCAGCCCACGTTCGCTCCGTCAGGCCGAGCGCTGGAAACTCCAGGAGATCACGACGACCAACATCACCGGCGACCTCCATGTGAAGGGGGCGAAGATCGTCGGCCCGGTCTCGCTGGGGAGTTCGATCTCGCTGGGCACCAACTCGCAGATCATCGGGCCGGTCTCCATCGGCCGCGGGACCACCATCGAGAGCAACGTTCTCATCGGCCCCTATACGAGCATCGGGGAGGACTGCGTCATCAAGAGCAACGCGAAGATCTTCTCCTCCTCCATCTACAACCAGGTCGTCATCGGCAACAGGACCACCGTCTCGGGAGCGATCATCGACAACGACACCATCATCGGTGACGACGGTTCGGTCGAGAACGACACCGTCATCGGCCCCGGGGCCGTCCTCCAGAACGGCGTCACCATCCACTCGGGAACCCGGCTCTGGCCCGAGGTGATCGTCCCGGACGGTTCGGTGGTGAAGGAGCATGTGCTCAACGAGAAGTACGACCTCAGGTGCGAGGGGTCGTAGATCCTTCCGGGTTCTGGCGAACCCTTCATACTTTTTTGTGGGGAGTCTCTGATCGTGCGCCCCGCCATACCCCTGCGCCGGGGATCCTGAGGAGGATAGCCGGCGAATGATTCTGTGAGGGGGGCGGCCCGTCTGATCTCGCATATCCCTTCTCAAGATTTCTGAACGATCGGCTCTGTAGAACCGGGCATGAACCTTGGGCTCAAGCATACGGGATGAAAATTTTCTGAGCTGCGCTACGGCGTGTGGGCGGGATCCCAATCTTCGCGACAGAACCTTTGGAAGATCTGGTTTCATCGCCGCCCCTCGGCTATCTTCGTCGTGGGGGGTCCGGGGGGCACGGCCTCCCGGCGCGAGATGGCAGGGAAATCTGCGACGATGGGGGCGGCCGATCCATCAGAAGAATTTTCTATCCTCTGCGTATCGGCTTAAACGTGATATGACGAGTTCAAACCCTCATGCAAACCTGAAGAGAGGATCTTCTGGATCATTTTCATGGTAATTGGGCATGAACCCGACGTTCAAACATACGGGATAAAAATTTCTCGTCACTTGCTCTCTCTCATTTTAAGACAGGAGAGTCGGTGGAGACCTCAATCCATCGCCGCCCCGCCCTCTCTTCTCGCGAGATGGCAGGAACGATCGTGCGATAGGGGGGCGGCACGCCTGATCATCTCGCCTTCCCCCATCCTCCCACCGGGGGCGCTGCCCCCGGCGTGAACAGGAGGGAAGGCGATGGATGAAGGTCACAGGGAGTTTGAGGTGATGAGAAGAGGATGTTTCCTACAGAGCCGAAAGATCTCTCCACAACCCAAAAAAAAAATCGTTCCGAGACTCACACCCCGTCACCATCCTGGCGGGGGGTTCCACCCCCCGCCCGTCGGCAACAGCGCCGGTGAAGAGAGGATCTCTTCCTTTCCGTTCTAGATCGCGAACCTGAAGAGCACCCAGGCGATGAAGAGCATCACTGCCGAGAACTTGAGCCCGGCGGCCGCCCGGCCCTCGCCCATCTGCCCTGCGACCAGTCCCGAGAAGAACCCCATGATCATCGCGGAGTGGGAGAAGAGCCGTTTGTACAGGTCCATGTTCACGTCGCCGATGAACTGGCCGCCTGCCCCAGAGGCCGCCGCCTGCGCCCCGGCCTCGGCCATCGTGGAGAGGAAGGTGGACTCCAGAATCGCGATGACGAAGAGGAAGACGAAGAAGGCGGCGACGATGATCACCTCATAGATGAGCATGTTGCTCGCCCGCTCGCTCTTGAGGTTGATGAACTCGTAGCTGTCCCGTGCCGCGGCCCGCAGCACCTCGGAGACGTCGCCACCGGCGGTGCTCGCCTTCGCGATGAGGTCGACCGACCGCTCGGCGAGCGGGGTGCCGATCCGCCGCCCGAAGTTCGTGATCGCCTCGACGAAGGGGACGTTCCAGGACATGTCGACGTCGAGTTTGCGGATGTACGGCGTGAGCGTGCCGTACTCGCCCTCAGAGACGATGTGGATGGCGTTGGGGAGTGTCATCCCCGAGTCGTTCATCCCGGCGACGTCCCTGAAGAAGTTCGGGAGGGCGTTTTCAAGATTTTTCTCCCGTCTCCCTTCCCTGAAGTCCAGAAGCGCGAGCGGCACCACCGGGATGAGGACCGAGAAGACGATGACGTCGTCGACGAGGGTGGAGTTCATGACCGCCTGCCACCCGTAGTTCACGATGATCAGGGAGACCCCCACGATGAAGAAGAGGAACGAGATCGGCACCGTGGCGATGAGACTGTTGGTCGGCGTCTCGGTGAGCACCGCGAGGGGGTGTTTGAGGAACCGACCGAGGCCCACCTGCATCTTGCGCTGGTGCTCGATCTTGCTGATGATCTCCTGTTCCTGCCGCTCGTAGCGGTCGAGTTCTCCTGACGCCACCGGCGCGGTGCCGGTACCGTCGCGGTTAAGGAAATCGTCGAAGAGTGTCTTGAATCCCATCTCACACCTCCGGGGTCATCGAACTGATCAGGATGATGAACATCACGCTCCCGAAGGGGACGATCAGATAGATGATGATGATCAGAAAGATCGGGTTCGATTCCCCGCCCATAATCGACATGATCGACTGGAGGATGATCAGGAAGAGGGTACCGGCCACCATCGCCGTCACATAGGACTCGGCAATGAGTCCCAGGGTCTCGAGAAACGTCTTCTGCTGCTGCTGGTTCTCGTTGCTGTACTGGACCGCCTTGTTCCGGAAATAGTCGGTGAGGTTCGCCCCCGAGGAGATGGTCGCCATGGCGCCCTGGAGAAACTCTTTCATCCTGGGACTCGGGGTGAAGGTCGACGCGATCCGCATCGCCTCGATGAGGTCCTTGCCGAACATATCGATCTCGCGCGAGATGTAGCGCGCCTCGACGGCGGTCTCCCCGTAGATCGGACTCTGCCCGAGGAGCCGGAAGATCTCGGCCGGCGTGATCCCGGCCGTCGACATCGCGGTTACGTAGTTGATGGCGTACGGGAGAGTGGCGTCGATGTTTCGCCGCCTGTTCCCGGCGACCACCTTGGGATACATGAGGAACGAGAAGTAGGTCACCCCGCCGAAGATGAGCAGGGAGAGAAGGACCGCGATGGTCGTCCCGATGAAGAGGCGGTAGTCGGAGAGGTCGAGGAAGAACGCGGGCAGCGACCCTTTGTAGGTGATCATCGAGGGGATGTTGAGGAGAAAGGTGAAGCCCCCGATGAGAACGGCCATGACCAGACCGGCAAGGACCGAAGAGACGTAGGCGGTCGCAAGGTAGGCCTCGAAAGGCGTTTTCATCCGCGCCTGCACGAGGTCGCTCCTCAACTCGACGAAATCGTTTCTTTTCGCCTTCGCCCGCTGTCCCAGCAGGTTGAAACTGAACCGTTCAAAACCATTCATTTCTGATCACCCTCTCGATAGAGTTCTTCGCGCACCACCCCGATCACCGCATCGGCGTCGCGGAAGTAGGAGATGAGCATCTTGGAGACGTCCTGGTAGTGGCGGATGTTCTTGACCCGCATCCACTCCAGCATCTCCTGGCGCCTCTTCAGTTCCTCACGCATCCTGGCCTCGCTCCATCCCTTCGTCTCCATGATCGACTCGAGGATGTACGACTTGCCCGAGTACCGGATATCGTCGGTGGCCTGGTGCCAGGAGAAGACCTCGTTGGTGATCAGTTCGTTGGTCCTGGGGTCGATGTCCAGGATCTCGACGATCTGTTTGTTCCGCCGGATCCGCTGCCCGCCGATCCTGGACTGGACCTGGATGCAGATGAGGTCGAGGGCGTTGAGCATGTTGCGCGGCACGTCCAGCGGCGGGTTCTCGAGACGGTGGACGACGCTCGCGACCGAGTCGGCGTGCATCGTCGCATAGGTGACGTGGCCGGTCGACATCGCCTGGAAGAGGGTCTGGGCCTCCGCACCCCTCACTTCGCCCACACACATGTACTCGGGCCGCTGTCGCAGGGCCGCACGGAGGAGTTCGTACATGTCGATCGCGCCCTTGCCTTCGGTGTCGAAGGAGTCCCTGGTCACCGAGGGGATCCAGTTCGCGTGCGGGAGTTTCAGTTCCCTGGTATCTTCGAGGGAGACGATCTTCGCCTGCGGCGGGATGAAGAGCGAGATGGCGTTGAGGGCGGTGGTCTTGCCCGAAGCCGTGCCGCCCGCAAAGATCGCCGAGTTCCCGGCCTCGACCGCGAGCCAGAGGAAGGCGATGGAGAGGGGGGAGAAGGTGCCCCAACCGATGAGGTCGGTCGGGGTGATCGGTTCGTCCTTGAACTTCCTGATGGTGAAGGTCGAACCGTGCGCAGTCACCTCCTTGCCCAGGGTCATCTGGATACGGGAACCGTCCGACATCGTGGCGTCCAGGATCGGGTCGGCGATGGAGATGTATTTCCCGGCCCGCTGGGCGAGTTTGGTGACAAATGAGTCGAGTTCGATGGCGCTGGTGTACATCAGGTTCGTCTTGATCGATTCATAGCCCGAGTGGAAGATGAAGATCGGATTGTCCAGGCCGTCGCAGGAGATGTCCTCGATGTACGTGTCGTGCATGATCGCATCGATCAGCCCGTCGCCGAGGAAGTCGCGTTCGATCGTGTAGTAGATCTTCTCCCTGGAGAGGGGGGTGAGGCGGATCCCGTAGTCGGCGACGATCTCGTCGGAGAGGTCGCGGAGGATCTGGCGCGCCCCGGCCCGCGAGAGGTCCTTGGTGCTGACGTCGAGCCGCTCGAAGAGGCGGTCCTTGATCTCGCCGAGGAGTTCGGTCTCGGCGGCGGTGAGGACGGGTTCGAGCACTTCGTAGCTGTACTCGTGAGAGGCGTTGTCGTACGAGATCCGCACATAGGCAAAAGGTTCGTTGACCGGGTAGAGTTCGACCTCTTCGACACCGGCGGGCGGGACGAAGGCGAGGTCGACGAGCGGCCCGTGGACCGTCGGGTCATACTCCTCGACCCCGGACTTCTGGCGGGTGCGGTCGAGGGCGCCGATCTTCCCGAGTGCTCCGATCTTGCCGAGAAGCCCGGATTTCTCTCCCTCCTCCCGGCCGATCACAACGCTTCTCGCCTCGTCCGCGATCGACGGGAGGGTGTCGGTCCAGAGGTCGTTGACCTCGGAGGAGAAGTTGTTGACGCTGAAGGTCTCATGGGATCTGGGACGCTGGAGGGTGAACTCCTCGATGTCGAAGGTCGCGGCCTTCGGGAGGATGAGGTCGGAGTACATGCTGAGGTCGTCGACGTCGGTGACGGCGGCGCCCGCGTCCCCGTCCTCGTCCCCGGTGACGGCTGACCATCGGCTCGGTCTGGAAGTGGGCCTGACCGCCGGAGGGGGAGAGAGAACCTCCTCCTCGGCGAGCGGGGGCGGCACCGGGGTCTCGTCTTCCCGGCTGCTCATAACCGCGTCGACTGCCGATTTCAGTTCCAGGATCGTCTGGTCGTCGAATGCTTCCGCTGGAGGGTCGCAGGGCGGGGGCGGCACCGGGTCAGGGGGGGCGGCCGGTTCCCCGGTCTCCGGGAGTTCTGCCGCTCGCTTCTCGCCCAGTCCATAACTGCGGGGATCCCGGACAAGGGCTCCAAGGTCGAGCCCCTCCTTCTTCCCGATGAGGGCCCTGAGACCGCCGGTTTCATCGGGGCCCTTCTGGCGTTCGTTTTTACTTTCAGGGCCTTTCATCCGTTCAAGGATATCATGAAGACGATTGTGGGGTCGCTGTTTCTCAGACACCCGTCACACCACCCATTTCAATGACTAGTTCACTCCGTTCGCCTTTGAAGTCCACCATAAATGTGGCGACCTCGCCTCTGCTGTCGACGACCATGATGTCGTAGGTACCGTTAAACAACCTGAACGAGACCTGGCCGTCGCCTGTCGTCGCATCGCTTGCAAGGACATGTCGTCCCTTTCTGATCGAGACCCTGGCACCTTCCTGCGCAACGTCGTCCCTGAGAATGAGGAGGGCGAGCACGCCGGGCATCTTCCGCACGCCCCCGATCTCGGGGAGGTCTGAGGAGAGGTGCCTGGGAAAATAACTCCGGTGAAAGACCCGGCATCGTGCCACGACGAGGTCGACCACCTGCCGGTCGACGGCATAGAGATCGTACCCGTCGGATTCCTGGATCTTCAGGACGGCCGGATCGCCGTACAGTGCCCCTTTCTCGTCGAGATAGATCGCACCCCGGGGTTCTCCGCCGGAAAACAGGATGGTTGAAGTTCTCTTTCCATCGACGAATACACCAATCGCACCCTGTTCGTCCTTTGCCTCCCGGGCCATCTCAAAATAGGCGAATAGTCCGAGATAGCGCGACCGGCCAAGGATCTCATTGATAACGTCCATTATATCCATTGCCTATCTCCCTGGCCCTCTTACAAGGGTTTCAGGCCGAGACCTCCTGCTGAAATGGGATAGATCGGAGATAAGGAGAGAATAGACCGCCCCAGGCCTGATCAATCAGCGACTCCCTCCAAAGAGGGTGTGCGCAAGTCTGTCGACGAAGTTCTGTTTTCTCTCCTCGGTCTCCTCTTCATACTCCATACCGGTGATATCGGCCGCAATCCGTCTGAAGGCCCTGGAGGCCTCCGATGTCGGGTACTTGATGACGATGGGGGTCTTGTAGGCCGCAGACCTCCGAACATTGGGGTCTTCGGGGATCATGTCGACGACCCGCACGCCCAGGACGTCTTCGACGGAATTTCTCCGAATTTCAGTGTTTTCCATCCCCGATCGGTTGATGATGGCCCCATAGACCTGACCGCCGACCATCTCGGTGAGGATCTTCGTCTTCAACGCGTCGGCCATGGAGGAGAGTTCGGGGTTGACGACGAGGATGACTTCGTCGGATATGGCGAGAGCGACAACCCCGTCCTTGCTGATCCCGGCGGCGGCGTCGACGAGGAGGTAGTCACACCGGTCCACAAGGGAGCGCATGACGTCTCGCAGGCGATCGGGATCGGCGTTCTGAAATCCCTGGAGGGAGATCCCGCTCGGTACGACCTTGACACCGTTGGGTCCCTCGTAGATTGCGTCGTCGATCTTTGCCTGACCGGCAAGGACCTCATGGAGGGTTATCGGAGCCTCCTCCAGTCCGAGCACGAGTCCCAGGTTCGCCATCCCGATGTCAGCATCGAGGATGTAGGTTTCTTTGCCAAGTTGGGCGAGGGTGGCACCGAGGTTTACGGTGACCGTCGTTTTCCCGGTTCCCCCTTTCCCGGATGCGATCGTGAATGCCCTGATCAATACGACACCTTCTACTCCAATGATAGTGAGAGATGGTATTTAAATATTCTGAAATTGTATCGGACCCATAGGGGCGCCTAAACACTCATTTAAGCACATTAATATGAAAAAAAGGATTGAGCGGGTTACTGAGGTTCCTTTTCCTCTCCAATAAGGAGGTGTTCCATATTCATCCCTTTAAGGAGCACAGAGACATCTTTCTGGAAATCGTCCTCAATATGCCTGAGCGCTTGAATCGCCGCAGGGTTCAGAACCTCTTTTCTCGTATGGGACGACGGATCGGGGTTTTCTCGCTCGGGCCGCCGGGCCGCCTCCTCGCCGGCGTCGTACGTCCGCACCGTCCGCACCCTGGCGGCGGTCGTTCTCCCCCCCACCCGCACCGCCCTGACGGTCGTGCTCGCCTCGCGGCCCGCTGTGAGGGGGCCGGTCAACCATGCGACGTTGGAGGGGAGGACGGCGTCCAGGTCGGAGAGAGAACAGGGATAATATTCCCCCCGTGCGACCTCATCGCCGGCCTCGATCCTCCCGAGGGCCGCCGTACCGGCAAGCCCCCCGTACCTGGCACAGACCGGTTTCCCGCACCTGAAGAGCACGGTGCCCCTCGACGCTCCGACAGAGAGTGCCAGGGCTCCGGTGAACGACCGCTTCCTGCACTCGGCGACGATCTCGCCAAGAGGAAGGACGAGGAGGCCCCCCTGATTCCCAGGACGCGGCAGGTGCGTACCTACCCCCTCCAGACGAGGCTGCGGAGCGCGAGCCTGACCAGGCCCAGGTTCGCGTTCGCCCTGGCAAGCACGCAGATGGAGAGGTCGCCGAAGGGGGCGATGATCAGTTTCCCGCCCGGCGTCTCAAGGATGATCTGGTCGAGCGGGCCCATCTCCATATCGCCGGCGATCCGGGAACTCGACCTGAGGAGATCCTCGGAGATCGCCGCGATCCGTTCGAAGTCGGCGGCACCGGCGGAGTGAACGGCAAAGCCTTCATAAAAGGCGGAGACCGCCACCACGCCCGGTTGTGAGAGGACAAGGTTGAGAGATTCGTTGTCCAGTTCAGGAACCTGAGCAGAAGCAGTGAGGCCTTCCGGTTCTGAGAACGCCTCCGGTTCAGGCTCGAACTCCTCGACCTCGCCGCCGGTCAGGCAGCCCATCCTCTCGCACCATGCCAGGGCCAGGGTGTATTCTTCATCGCTGTACCGACTGAGTTCATAGGAGAGCGACGGTTCGGCAGAAAGGTACTCCAGGGCGGCATTTCCCTTCAGGTTCCGGGAAGCGTCCTGATACCCTGCGGCCACCGGTTTCCCCTCGTCAGAGAGGACAAAGCCCTCCCTGTCCTCGGAGCGGATGCGCACGACCGCCCGGAAGGCGCTGGTGAAGGGGAGCACCTCCTCCAGCGGGGCGGTCATGCTGCCAAAACTCCGTCCATCTGGCAGTGTCATACTTACAGTGCTGCAGTTATCCGGTCTCTGTTCTTCTTCAGTTCATACCTGATCCTGCCGATATTGACGCCGTCGTTTGCGACGATCGCGATCAGTTCGTCTTCCGAGAGGGGCGAGAGGAGGATCGGGCCGTTCTGCAATTCCACGAGCATCTGGTTCAGGTCGCCCTTGCCGAGTTCGGCACCCATCGCCTCGGAGGTACCCATGCCGGTCGAGGCCATGGCGCCAAGGGCGTCGGTGTCGATCTCGGCGGCGACGGCGTCCTCGATCACGAACCCGTCCCTGCCGACGACGACCGCTGCGGTCACTCCGTCCAGTCGTAGAAACTCCATCAGGATCTGTTTCAGGATTTCCATATTCAGTTCACCTCGGTGACGTCGAGCACCTCACACCCGGTGCCCGTACGCCTGACCACCTCGATGCGCATCGGCATCCTGCCGATGGCGTGAGTTGCACATGAGATGCATGGATCATAGGCACGGATGACCATTTCGATCTTGTTTGATCCCTCTTCGGTAAGTTCTCCATCTTTTATGACCTTGCGGGCAACATCCTCGACGCCACGGTCCATGGCATAGTTGTTCTGGCAGGTGGCCACGATCAGGTTGCACCGCTCGATCATCCCGTCGCCGTCGACGGTATAGTCGTGAATGAGGGTGCCGCGCGGGGCTTCGATGATCCCGATGCCCCGGTTGGCGGCGACGCCGGTGACCGGCGTCCTGACCTCGGTCCCGGTGATCCCGGGGTCTTCGAGGAGGGCGACGGCCTGTTCGCAGGCCGAGAGAAATTCGATGTACCGTGCGATGTTGTAGGCGAGCGGGGCCTGCACCACCCGGCCGAATACGCCCCTGTACTCGGCAAGGGCGGCGTCGGCCTCGGGCGTGCCCATCGATTCGGCGATGTTCAGTCTGGCCAGGGGGCCGACGCGGTAGGCGTCGCCGCCGGCAAGGCGGCAGAACTTGAGGTACGACCAGCCCTCTGAGTACTCCTCGATGTGGTCGAGGTAGTCGGCGCCGGCAAAGGAACCGATCTCCCGGCCGTCGGGGCCGATGACCTTCACCTCGCCGCCGCTGAGGGCATGGACGCCGTCCCGCGCCATCCCCAGAAACGCCGTCTCCACGCCGCCGAAGGAGGGGTCGATCCCGTCCATCAGGCCGCGGGCGGTCTCCCATCCCTCTCTGGCGATGGCAAGCCCGCCCTGTGCCGAGGCCAGCAGGGCCTTCCGGCGCTCCTCCGCGAGGGGCAGGGACATCCCGCCGGGAACGGCGTTGCTCGGGTGGATCGGTTTGCCGCCGACGGCCTCGGTGATCCGCTGGCCCAGTTTTCTCACCTCGATCGCCTTCTTCGCGATCTCGGGCGAGCGCCTGGCCAGGCCGATGACGTTGCGTTCGGCCGCGGGGGCATCGCCGAGGAGGAAGTCGGGCGCGGCGAGCATGAAGAAGTGGAGGGCATGCGAGTGGATGAACTGGCCCGTCAGGAGGAGGTCGCGGAGGAACGTGGCGGTCGGCGGGGGCGCGGCCCCGAAGATCCGGTCGCAGGCCATCGCCGCGGCCAGGTGGTGGGAGGTCGGGCAGATCCCGCAGATCCTGGGGGTGATCCGTGGGGCCTCCTCGACGGCGGCGCCGAGGAGGAACTTCTCGAAGCCGCGGAGTTCGACCACGTTGAAGTGGGCCCCCGCGACCTCGCCGGCCTCGTCGAGTTCGATCCGCACCTGGGCGTGCCCCTCGATCCTGGTCACCGGCGAGATGGTCAGCTGCGTCACTGTGCTCCCCCCCGCACGAGGTCGCGGATCTTGGAGATGTCCTTGTCTTCCATGACGAGGCTCCCGATGGTGAAGGGGTACATCGTATGAGCGACGTCGTAGAGTTGTTTCTCGACCTCCTTCTCCGGGAGGTCGGTGAGGTCGGCGATCCGGCGGACCATCATGTTGTAGATGTCGCGGCAGGGTTCGCGCAGGATGTCCAGGGACGGGCCGTTGCACCCGTGGCAGGGGACGTTGTTGCGCGGGCAGGAGGCCCCGCACCGCCCGAAGGTGACCGGGCCCAGGCAGAGGTAGCCCTGGCCGAGGAGACATTTCCCGGGTTCTGGGACGCCTTCGTACCGGCGTTTGAGGTGCCAGTCCTTGATCTCCCCCATCTTCCGGTCGCACTCGGAGCAGACCGACTTCTTCGAGAGTTCGGTCTTGTCCCCAGCGACGAGGGCCGGGAGGATGGTCTTGAGGAACTGCTCTTTGGGCGGGCACCCGGTGACGTAGTAGTCCACCTTCACCAGGTCGCCGACGGCGAAGGCCCGGTACAGGAAGGAGGGGACGTCGGTGGGGACGACGTTGTCGCCGGCCGCGCTCTCCACGCCCTGGTAGACGTAGTTGAAGAGGTCTTCCTGTTTGCCGATCATCGAGAGGCCCGAGACCCCGCCGTAGCAGGCGCAGGTGCCGAAGGCGACGAGAACCTTCGAACGTTTCCTGAGGAGGTTCAGCCGTTCCTGGTTCTCTTCGTTCCTGACCGCGCCGGTGACGAAGGCGACGTCGATCCCTTCGGGGGGTTCCTTGGCGTCCATGATCACCGGCGAGTAGACGATCTCGGCCTGAGCGACGAGGTCGAGGAGGGCCTCGTGGAGGTCAAGGACCGAGATTGTGCAGCCTGAACACCCGGCAAGTTCTTCGATTGCAATCTTTACGCTCATCTCATCACTTCAGGATCAGTTTCTTCAGGCAGGCGTTCGGGCCGGTGTGCACGATCTCGAGTTTCGCACGCCGACCGGTGATCTCCTCGATCGCCCCGACGACGTAGCCGTACAGCGTCTGGCAGAGAGGGCCGCCCTGTTCCATGCCGTTGCACCTGAGGGTCTGGCGGACGATGCAGTCGTGGAAGACCAGGAAGATGAAGGTCTCCCCGTTCTCGGTGACCACATAGTCCTCCTTGTCCTCGGGTTTCCAAAGTTCGAAGGTATACTGACCATGGAGGATGTACGAGAGTTCGCGCAGGGCCTCCTCGATGTCGTCGATCTTTCTGAAGTACTTCGCCGTCTCATGACCGAACTTCTTGCCGGCCCTGAAGGTGACGGCGTTCGCACCCCTCCCCGAGATCTCCTGGAGCGACCTGATGATCAGGCCGTTCATCCGCATGACACCGTGGAGGGTCGGTTCCAGTTCTTTTGCCGAGGGCGTGCAGGAGAGGGGGACGTCCTCGGCCTTGAAGACCGAACCGGTCTTGAATTGTTTGTTTATCTCGTCGATACTTTCCGCCATCAGATCACCCGGTTGAGCATCTCGCAGACGCGAAGGTCGACATAATGCCGTTTCGAGGGATAGACCCCCCGGTGCTCCAGCGCCTGGGCGGGACAGATCTCATGACACGAGAGGCATCCCATGCAGTTTTCAGGGCGGACCGGGACACTGACATCCCCCCGGAGTTCATAGACCCGCATAGGACAGTCTTTCACGCAAAGGCCGCAGCCGTTGCATGCCGATGGGTCAACAGAGATTTCTATCACACACACCACCAAACATAATTGCAGGACGATAAAACTTACCGACTCTACAATATTAAAAGCTATTGAAAATCGTTAGGCTTAAAAACGGTGCCATTAATAAGAATTAAGCACCATGATCCTTTCTCTCCTCATTGCCTCGGCCGCGGTCGGGATCACCCTCCTCTATGCCTCGGTCCTCGACCACCGCGACCGCCGGGTGCCTTTCAGGACCTGGTATCCTATGCTCGCCGTCGCATTCCCGGCGGTACTCGTATTTTATGCCGGTCTGCTCCTCGGCGGCGAGATGAAGATGGCCGTCTACTTCGTCGCGCTCTCTCTCGTCTTCTCCGCGGTCTTCTATGCCTTCGGGAGTCTCCACCTCTTCGGCGGCGCCGACGCCTGGGCCCTGATCTTTCTCTCGGTCTGCATCCCGGCCTTTCCCCTCGAACCCATCGTCGGGATCCCGCCGCTGGAGTTCTTCCCCTTCTCGGTCCTGACCAACGCCCTCATCCTCAACCTCGCCGCACCGCTCATCCTCTTCGCGAGGAACGTCGCGAACCGGGATCTCGCCCCCTTCCCGTACATGTTCCTCGGGTACCCGGTGGACGGGGAACAGATCAGGGACCACTATGGGTTTGTGATGGAGGAGATCGAGGAGAGCGCCGACGGCACCCTGACCCGCCGGTTTCTGCGGATCAGGGACTCGCTGCGCCGGACCGTGAAAGGAGGCGAGCGGCGGATGTACACAAAAGACCTCCGCGAGCATCCAGAGAAGTACCGAAAAGAACTTGCGCTCTACAAACAGGCCGGACCAGTCTGGATCAGTTACGCCGTCCCCTTCATCATCCCCATCACCGCCGGATTCCTCACCGCGCTGTTTATTGGCGATCTCTTCTATATGATCATGAGGATCCTCATAGGGGCCTGAAGAAGATGGAACTGAACTATACCGACGGCCTGGTGCCGGTCATCGTCCAGGACGCGAAGAGCCGCGAGGTGCTGATGCTCGCCTACGCGAACGAGGAGGCGGTGAGTCTGACCCTGGAGACGGGGCTTGCCCACTACTGGTCACGCAGCCGGGCGAAACTATGGAAAAAAGGGGAAGAGAGCGGGAACGTCCAGCGGGTCCTCGAGGTGCGCGCCGACTGCGATGCGGACACCCTTCTCTACCTTGTCGAGCAGAAAGGGGCGGCCTGTCATACCGGGCATTATTCGTGTTTTTATCGACGTATCGACGGAGAAGAGATCGCCGCCCCCCTCTTCGATCCATCAAAAGTATATGCTAATAAGGAATAAACACACGTAAACTATGGTGAATTTTTTATGAAAATAGTGCCTGATACCAGTGTCGTCATAGACGGACGCATAACCTCCATGATAAAGGCCGGCGAATATACAGGTGCGACAATAATCATCCCCGAAGCAGTCGTCGCAGAACTCGAGGCCCAGGCAAACCAGGGGCGCGAGATCGGGTTTTCCGGGCTTACCGAACTGCAAGAACTCTCCAGAATGGCGACCGAAGGGACGATCGAACTGCGGTACGTGGGCGAACGCCCCAACCTCAACCAGGTCAAACTCGCCAGCGGCGGCGAGATCGACGCCCTGATCCGGAATGTCGCCATCGAGTACGATGCGAAGTTCATCACCAGCGACGTGGTCCAGTCCGAGGTGGCGAAGGCCAAGGGGATCGATGTCCTCTATCTCAGACCGCAGACCGGGGAGGCGACCCCGCTGCTCATCGACCAGTACTTCGACGAGGACACGGTCGCGGTGTACCTTAAGGAACGGGTGCCCCCGGTGGCAAAGAAGGGGACGCCCGAGGCGATGCACCTGGTGCAACTGCGCGAGAACCCGATGAACGAGTACGAGCTCCGCACCATGGCGCAGGAGATCCTGGAACGGGCCAAGCGCGACCCCGACGGCTTCATCGAGATCGAGCGCCGCGGGATCACGGTCGTGCAGATCGGGTCGATCCGGATGGCCATCGCCCGCCGGCCCTTCGCCGACGGAATGGAGATCACGGCGGTCAGGCCGATCCGGGACGTGACCCTGGACCAGTACGCGATGGCCGACCTGATCAAGGAGCGGGTCAGGGACACCCGCCGCGGGGTGCTGATCGCCGGGCCGCCCGGCGCCGGGAAGAGCACCCTTGCCCAGAGCATCGCGACTTATCTCTCGGACGAGGAGTTTATCGTCAAGACGATGGAGGCGCCCCGCGACCTCCAGGTGCCCGACAACATCACGCAGTACACCGCCCTCGAAGGGAGCATGGAGAACACCGCCGAGGTGCTCCTCCTGGTCAGGCCCGACTACGTGGTCTTCGACGAACTGCGCAAGAACGAGGACTTCAGGGTCTTTGCCGACATGCGGCTTGCGGGCGTCGGGATGGTCGGCGTGATCCATGCCATGCAGGTTCAGGACGCCCTCCAGCGGTTCTTCGAGCGGATCGAATCGAGCGTCCTCCCCCAGATCGTGAACACCATCATCTTCGTGGACAACGGGAAGATCACCCGGGTCTTCGATGTCGATTTCGCGATCAAGGTGCCCGAGGGCATGAACCCCAACCTCCATATCCGCCCGGTGACGACAGTCCGCGACTCCCTCTCCGGCGAGATCGCCTTCGAGGTCTTCAAGTACGAGGGCGAGACAGTCGTGGTACCGTTCCGCGGCGCACCCCGCCCCCGTCCTGCAGAGCCGCAGCGGCCCAGGCCGACGGCAGCGGTCGTCGAGAAGGCGGCGCCGAAGCCCGAAGCAGTCGAGGAGATGGAGGAACCGACGAAGGAAGCGACCGAAGAGCAGATCAGACACGAGCTCGGACGCTACACCGTCGGGCAGGTGGACGTCTTCATGAAGAGTGACACCAAGGCGGTCGCCTATATCGAGGACAAGGACGTTCCGGCGGCGATCGGGCGCGGCGGGAAGAATATCGCGGCGATCGTCAACAAACTCGGGGTCGGGATCGATATCAGGCCCAGGTCAGAACTCCCCAAGACGGCAGTCGAGACTGAGGCCGAGGAACTCGAGGCGAGCGAGGGGCTCAGGCTTCGTATCGAGAAGCGGCACCTGACCCTCGTCGCCCCCGAGCACAGAGAGGCGATCGTGGACGTCTTCGCCGGGAAAGAGTATCTCTTCACGGCGACGGTGAACGAGAAGGGCGAGATCGATCTTGCAAAGAGCAGCAGCATCGCGCAGGAGTTGATTCGCAGATACAACGACCATGAGATCATCAGGCTGAGAGCAGTATAAGTGAAGTTCAGGAGTGACAATTCGTGGCTGAGTGGGATATACAGAAACTGGAAGAGAAGTACCGCGACGTCTGGCCGTCGACCTTCGAGGCCGACCCTGACGAGAAGGACAAGTTCTACCTGAACGTCGCCTTCCCCTACCCGAGCGGGGCGATGCATGTCGGGCACGGCCGGACCTATATCGTGCCCGACGTGGTCGCACGGTTCTGGAGGATGCAGGACAAGAACGTCCTTTTCCCGATGGCGTTCCATGTGACCGGGACGCCGGTGATCGGGATCTCCAAGAGGATCGCGAAGGGCGATCCCGACACGGTGCGGTTGTACCGCGATCTCTACCAGGTGCCCGAGGACGTGCTGGCACGTTTCGACGACCCCATGACGATCGTCCAGTACTTTGCCGGGGACTACGAGCGGATCATGCGCCGGTGCGGGCTCTCCATCGACTGGCGGCGGCGGTTCATCACGGTGGACCCGCAGTACTCGAAGTACATCGAGTGGCAGTATGCTCACCTCAAGGAAGGCGAGCATGTGGTCAAGGGCGTCCACCCGGTGAAGTACTGCCCGTCCTGCGACAACCCGGTCGGCGACCACGACCTGCTGGAGGGCGAGAAGGCCGAGATCATGAAGTTCACCCTCATCCTCTTCGAGTGGCAGGGTGCGAAGATCCCGTGCGCCACGCTCAGGCCCGAGACGGTCTACGGTGTCACGAACCTCTGGGCCAACCCGGAGGTGACGTATCTGCGGGCAAAGGTCGACGGCGAGGAGTGGGTGCTCTCTCGCGAGGCGGCGTACAAACTGGAGATGCAGGACCACACCATCGAGGTGACCGGCGAGGTGTCGGGCGCTGAGATCGTGGGGTCGACGGCCTCCCACCCGCTCTGCGGCGAGGTGCCGGTCCTGCCGGCGGCCTTCGTGGACCCCGATATGGGATCCGGACTGGTGATGTCGGTGCCAGCCCATGCGCCTTTCGACTACATCGCGCTCCGCGACCTCCAGGAGCAGGGCGAGTTCACCGGGATCGAGCCGGTGGCGATCATCACGTCCGAGGGCTACGGCGATCTCCCGGCAAAGGACGCCATCGAACGGGCCGGGATCACCCATCAGCTCGATCCCAGGATGGACGAGGTGACCCGCGAGGTCTACGGCGCAGAACTCCTCCACGGCACCCTCCTCGCCAACTGCGGTGATCAGGCCGGCAAGCCGGTGAAGCAGGCCCGCGACGATGTGGCCGCAATCATGCTCGAGGAGTACGGCTCGAAGGTGATGTTCGAGTTCGATACCCGCGATGTGGTCTGCCGGTGCGGTGGCCGGGTGTATGTGAAGATCCTCCATGACCAGTGGTTCCTCCAGTACTCGGACCCGGCGTGGAAGGCCCAGGTGCACCGGCAGATCGACGAGATGAAGATCGTGCCCCAGGAGGTCCGCGCCGAGTTCGACCGGACGGTGGACTGGCTCAAGGACTGGGCCTGCACCCGCCGGGTGGGGCTTGGGACGAAGCTCCCGTGGGACACGAACTGGATCATCGAGCCGCTCTCAGACTCGACGCTGTACATGGCGTTCTACACGATCGCCCACCACATCAAGAAGATCGAACCTGAGAAGCTCACGCCCGAGGTCTTCGACTATATCATCTACGGGACCGGGAACCCGACGACGGTGCCGAAGGAGACGCTGGATCTGATCAGGGCGGAGTTCCTGTACTGGTATCCGTACAACTACCGGTTCTCGGCGAAGGACCTCATCTCCAACCACCTCACCTTCCAACTCTTCCACCACCGTGCGGTGATGGAGGAGGACAAGCAGCCGCAGGGTATGGTCATCTTCGGGATGGGGTTGCTGAACGGGGCGAAGATGTCCTCGTCCAAGGGGAATGTGGTGCTCCTGGACGACGCCCTCAACGAGTTCGGGCCCGATACGGTGCGGATGTTCCTGGTGGGTTCGGCCGAGCCCTGGCAGGACTTCGACTGGCGTAACGAACTGGTGATCGGTGCGAAGAAGCAGATCGAGCGGTTCTGGAATACGGTCTCCGAGGGGATCGCCGTCGAGGAGAACGACGGGCGCGAGATCGACGGGTGGCTCATCTCCAGGCTCCAGCACCGGATCGAGAATACCACCCTGGCGCTGCAGAACTTCCAGACGCGGCAGGCGCTGCAGGAGGCGTTCTTCGGGATCGAGGCCGACCTGAAGTGGTACCGCCGGCGTCTGCCGACGATCGCCCCGGGTTCGGCGGCGGTGCAGGAACTCTGCTCGGCCTGGGTGCGGTTGCTCGCCCCGGTGGTCCCGTACACCTCCGAGGAACTCTGGCACCAGATGGGACACGACGAACCGGTGGCCTTTGCCCCGTGGCCGGTGGCCGACGCCGCGAAGATCGACGAGAGGACTGAACTGGCCGAGGAGTTCCTGGCGAGGACGGTGGAGGACATCGAGTCGATCATGCGGATCATCCAGATGAAGCCGCGTGCGGTGAACCTGTACGTGGCCCCGGCATGGAAGCGGCAGGTCTTCTCGATCATCGCGGGCGCCGCGGACCCGAAGCAGGCGGTCAAACTGGTGATGGCCGACGAGGGCCTCCGCGGCAAGGGCAAGGCGGCGGCCGATGCGGCCAAGCAGGTGACGAAGTTCATCCACCGTCTGCCCCCCGAACTGGTCGAGAGTGTCGCCGCCCACGACCTCGACGAGACGGCAGTGCTCACTGCGGCGCAGGAGTTCCTGCAGCGGGAGTTCAATGTCCCGGTCAGGGTGCTGGAGGCAGAGGGGAGCGGCGAGATGAAGGCCGACGCCGCTCTGCCGTTCAAGCCGGCGATTGTCATCGAATAATTTTCTTTTTTTTCGTTCTGGAAAGATTCTCAGTTCTGGTGTCAGCGCGAATCTTTCGCGGTTCCACATCGTCTCACCGGGGCAACGGTGGAGAGGGAAAAAGGCTCTGTAGAATCAGGCATGAACCTGAGGCTCAAGCATACGGGATGAAAATGATCATGGTCATCCTGGTTAGACCCTCCCCATTGCCGCCCCCGCCTATCCTCTCTCCGGCGGGGTCCGGGGGTGCACCCTCCGGCGTGAGAGGGCAGGGAAATCTCGACGATTGAGGGCGGCCGATCCGATCGACGTGCCTTCCTCCATCCTCACGCTGGGAGCGATTGCCGCCCGGACCCTGGGATGGCGATTGGGCAGGGAAGGCGGAATTGAGAAGCATGAAGAGGGGATTGCCGTCCGCCGCCTATCAGGTTTCTCGCAGGGGACCGTGGGGTGGCACCTCGAAACGACGTATCCCCTTTATCACTCGCGCCAGGTGCTCTACCCCTCGACCTCCCCAAATACGGCCATATCCTCCCCGGATCCCGGTACAGATCCCCGGATCCGGGACCGGATCGGGCTTCATTTCAGGTCCAGGCGGAATAGTCGTATTTTCTCCAACGCGAGGGAGAAAACGCCCCTCACAAGGCCCACAGACTGCCGATATGACTTCCAGTAATACAAAACCTCATGGACCCACCGTACGCCCCTGAAAAGGGCGGAAGAGAAGCCCGGATCGTGGGCGGATTCTCAGGACCACCGGATGCGCAGAGATGAGCTTTGTAGAATTTTTCATGAGGCGAGCGCCCGCCTCAAGCATACGCAATGAAAATTTCTCGTTGCTTGATCGCTCTTTTTCAAGAGAGGAGAATCGGGGGGGATGGTGTTCCATGGCCGTCCCCACCTATCTTCGTCGTGGGGGGTCCGGGGGGTTTCCCCCCGGCGCGAGATGGCAGGGAAATCTCGACGATTGGGGGCGGCCGATCCATCAGAGGAATTTTCTATCCTCTGCATATCGGCTTCAAAGGGATATGGCGAGTTCAAACTCTCATGCAAATCTGAAGAGACGATCGTCTGGATCATTTTCATAGTAATTTTTCATGAGGCGAGCGCCTGCCTCAAGCATACGGGATGAAAATTTCTCGTCGCTTGATCGCTCTTTTTCAAGACAGGAGTACTCGTGGAGACCTCACGCAATCGCCGCCCCCACCTATCCTCATCGTGGGGGGTCCGGGGGGTGCAACCCCCCCGGCGCGAGATGGCAGGGAAATCTCGACGATGGGGGCGGCCGATCCATCAGAGGAATTTTCTATCCTCTGCGTATCGGCTTCAAAGGGATATGGCAGGTTCAAACGCTCATGCAAATCTGAAGAGAGGATCGTCAGGATCATTTTCATAGTAATTTAGTATGGACCCCGGGCTCAAGCATACGCGATTGAACATTTCTCGTCGCTTGATCCCTCTTTTTTCAAGACTGAAGAACCGGTGGAGATCGTGTTCCATCGGCGGGGGCGGCGATCGAGGTGTGAGAAAACCAATCCTATCTGCTATTGGCAGATGTTTACGGGCCGGCTGTGTCTGAGGGGCGCTCACCAGTCCTTCTTCATCGCCTCCGCCCTCATCTCTTTCGGCATCAGTTCGATGGCGTACCGCAGCGCCGTCCGCGGCATCGTTTTCTTGTGCTCCATCACATACGCGAAGATCTCGTCCCGGTGCTGCCTGCTCGCCTCCTTGAGGAGCCAGCCGTACCCCTTCTGCACCAGGTCGTCTTCGTCGGTGAGGAGAAGATCGGCGATCTCGATCGCGTCGTCCAGGAATTTTCCGTGTTTTGCCGGGACGATCAGCGAGACGGCGGCGGCCCGCCGCATCCACCGGTTCTCTGACTGTGTCCAGCGTTTGAGCTCCTCGATGTACCCGGGGTATTCTTCGATGAAGTCGCCCACTGCGTGGTTGCAGAGCCCGTCGCATTCGGCCCAGTTGGAGATGGAGGTCTCGATCCAGTGCCTGAAGACGGCGAGGTCTCCGGGTTCGTACCGGTCTTTCAGCAGGTGCGCCCATTTCGAGACGATGAAGGCCTCCTCCATATATCCTGACCGGTAGAGTTCCTCACAGAGGGCGAAGATCTCCGCTTTGTCCCGCGTTTTCACCTCCTTCCAGTACTTCTTCGCGATCGCGTGGACGGCCGAGGTCTTGAGGCCATAGCAGACGATCTCTTCCTTGAAGAACCGTCGGGAGTTCTTCCGGATCTCGGGATCCGCCTGCTCCTGCAGTTCTTCACGGATCTGCGCAATGACCGGGTCCATGGAAAATGCTGGGGAGTTGGTAAAAATAAGGGTTCCGAAGGGACCGCCGGGTCAGGCCGCACCGGAACTTCCGGGGTCATCACTCAGGATTATGAATGGACGATCGAGGGAGGGGCGAGCAGGTGCGGGAGAGGGTGCGGCATCCGCTCTCCGGAGGTGGGCGGATCTCCGAGATAATAGGCCGTCCCCTGAGATATCCAGGCGCATCAGGAATACCTCATCACAATACGGGATATGATTGAATCCCCATACAGAAAACAGATAAAACCAGGCTATCACCGACAATGCCGCCATGGCGGAGAGATTCTTGAAATATAAACCGATTTCAGGGATTAAAACCCGCATATTGCCGAATTCTCCCGTTGCAACGGGTTCAGAGAATTCATAAAATCTGCTTAACATATTTGACGGAAGAATCAAAATCAATTTATATTGCCGATCTAGAGATGGTATCAACATATAATTTACAGGACTAAATCGCATGGAATCAAAAAAAAATCAACCCTACAAATTATCTCGACATACTCATCCAGACAGGGCGATGAAAAGAGGAATGCTTCTCTTCTTCATCCTCCTCGCCGGCCTCCTCCTCGTGGCGCCGGCAATGGCTGGCCCCCAGACCGGCACGACCGAGTTGACGATCACTAAACTCGCCAAAGACGGATCGGTGATCGCACAGAAAACCGTCGATTACGAATGGATGGAAAAGAACCTGCCGGTACTGGGGGACGGGAAGACCCACTGGTATATGCAGGGACCGACCTTTGACGAGGACAACAAATGGGATCCTTCGGAATCGGTGAACGTCGACAGCCGCGATTACGGCGCACCGAAAGGGACCGATGTCAGGGATCTCTGTGACCTTGTCGGCGGGATGAGTCCCGGAGACGAGATCAGGATCGAATCCCCGGACGGTTTTTACAAGACGTTCGGGTACGAGAACGTGTACGACCCCAAGCCGCGCCAGGGGCCGATGGTGATCTGCTGGTACATTGGCGAGGAATCGATCACCGGAGACTACCAGGGTGTGGGCTATCCCCCCGACTACTTCGTCGGGATGCGCCTCCTCTTCTATGCCGACACCTCGACCAACCCCTGGGGCAGACACGTCTTCGGCCACTCCGATATGCAGGCATGCCTCGACGAAAAATACTGGCACTATTATAACGGCATATGGCCGGCGACAAGCGGACTCTCAGTAAAGAATGTCGGTGAGGTCACCATCTACAGCCAGGACGAAGGCCCGGCGTACGGCAGCCTCACCGTCACTTCGGCACCTGAAGGTGCGACCGTCTTCGTGGACTTCTCAGACACCGGCAACACGACAAACACCACCTTCACCTCAGTCCTGGCCGGGAAGCATACGGTCACCGTACGCAAGAACGGGTACCTTGATGCAGAGCAGACCGTGACCGTGCCGGCAGACGGGGACGCCTCTCTTCATTTCGACCTGAAAAAGGCGACAGGAGAATGGTACGTCGATCCCTCCGGCAACGGCACCTTCGATACCATCCAGAAGGCAGTCGACGCCGCCCACGAGGGCGACACGATCATCATCAGAAACGGGACATACCGGGAAAATGTCGATGTAGACAAACGCCTTCTCATCACCTCCGAGTACGGGAAGGACACGACTATCGTGAGGGTCGCAGAAACCCACAGCCAGGACGACAATGTCTTTGACGTGACCGCCGACGGGGTGGTCATCCGCGGCCTGACCCTGCGAGACGCAGAACTGGGCGGGTCAGGAGCGGTCTTCCACGGCACCTCGGGAGGACTGATCGAGGACGTCCGGTGCACCAACAACAGTTACGGCATCTCCCTGCGAGGAGCGACCCATACGGTCGTCAGGAACGTATCGACCACCGACTGCTACCGGGGGGTCTACCTGACCGGCGGTGCGAACGAAAACCGGATCGAAGGTAGCGAGGTGAGTTGGAACGCCGATTACGGGATCTGGCTGGAAAGTTCGCACAACAACATCATCACCCGCAACAACGCCTCCGGGGCGGAGGGCGGCGGCGGCCTGAACTTCAGGGCGTCCAACAACAACCTCGTTACCAACAACACCGTCGACAGTTATCTCCAGGAAGGCGGGTACGGGATCACCCTCGAGCACGGGTCGCAGAACAACACCATCTACCTCAACACCTTCCAGGGATGGTGTCCGGCAAGCGTCAGGCCGGGACAGGTCAACACCTGGAACACCACCCGTCCGGCCACCTATGTCTATCATGGAAAGATCCATACCGGGAGGATGGGCAACTACTTTGAGCCGGGGCCGTTGAATAAGGGTTACACCGGCACCGACGAGGACGGGGACGGCATCGGCGACACGCCCTTCCCGATCTCCCGGTGCGACGACTTCGACTATTATCCGCTCATCGAACCGGTGGCAAACTACACTCTCGGGGTATCGTCCCCGGTTCTCTCCACCATCTCGGTCGGGTCGACATCCGCGGCCGTCACGCCGGGGACGAGACTGACACTCAGCGCCGTTGCCTATGACCAGTACGGTACCGAGATACCTGAAACATCCTTCACCTGGACCAGCAGCAACGAGACGGTGGGGACGATCGGGCAGGACGGTGCATTTGTCGCCCATGAGGTCGGGGCCACGGTGATCACCGCGGCGTCGGGCACGGTGGAAGGGAAGATGACCATGACCGTGGCCAGACCGGGCATCGTTCACGGGCCGTACATCACCGGGACGACCAGGACGGAGACGACGATCAGCTGGAAGAGCGCCGTCCCGACGGTCGGGCAGGTGGACTATGCCCCGGCGTCCGGGTACGTTCCCGGTTCCTACGCCCACACGGTCACCGACACCGAGGAGTCCTGCCTCCACCACGTCGTCCTCACCGGGCTTGAAGCCGGGACGACCTATCATTACCGCGTGAGGGCCGGGCAGAATACGACCCGCGATTTCACCTTCCAGACATTCCCCGATACCGGAGAACCGTTCACGTTCATCGTGTACAGCGACTCGCAGGAACAGAAGCCATATTATACACAACTGGAGAGGCACGGAATGGTCGCAGAGCGGATCGCAGAAGAGGAGGGGGACGCCGTCTTCGTCCTCCTTGTCGGCGATACGGTCAGCGAAGTGAATAATCCGGACGAATGGGACCGGTTCTTTGCGGCCGGTGGGGCGATGTTCGCGAACACCACTCTTTACACCGCCCTCGGGAACCACGAGAACAACAGAAGCATCTATTATGAGACCTTCGCTCTGCCGCAGTGGTACTCTTTTGACTGCGGCGACCTCCATGTGACGGTGCTGGACTCCAATAGCATGAAGGGCAGTCAGATGGCGAAGCAGACGGCCTGGTTCAAGGACGACCTGGCGGCGGCCGACGATGCACGCTGGACAGTCGCCGCTTTCCACCAGCCGCCGTACCACTCGGGCGAGGTCCATGGTCAGGGATGGCCTGACGAGGCGTGGCGGGAGACCGTCGAGGAGAGAGGGGTAGACGTCATCTTCAACGGGGACGTCCATTCATACCAGCGGTACCTGGTCAACGGCACGCAGTACATCATCGCGGCGACCGGCGGCGGGATGCAGTACCCACTCAAAGAGGAGAAGGAGCCTGGATACCAGGCTGGCATGGAATATATCCTGGGCTATGAGCGGGTGCAGGTGGACCCGGCGAAAGGGACGGTTACGATGGAGTTCGTGCCGGTGGCCGGGGTCTCGGAGGACAGCAGCGAGATCACGAAGGTCTATCCGCCGGGCGAGGTCTTCGACCGGGTGGTGCTCGGTCAGAGCGTGGGGCCCGACCTGGCGCCGGTGACGATCGCGACCGACGGCCCGGCGGTGGCCGGGGAGGATGCCACGGTGGTGGTGACGGTCGAGAATATCGGCGGGACCGCGGCCGGGGCCTTCGCGGTCAACCTCACAGTGGACGGTGCGGCCCTCGGGAAGCAGGAGGCCGCAGGTCTTCTTGCCGGCGAGAGGGCGACCTTCGCCTTCTCCTGGAAACCGGAAAGCCAGGGCCAGTACACCTTTGTAGCGGTGGTCGAAGGCCCGGCTGAAGAGGCGGCCGTCGAGAACAATCAGATGGTACAGCAGATCGCTGTCCTCTCGCCGGACGAGAACCCGGCCTTCAAAGAGGGAGCGATCAAACTTGCCCCAGGCTGGAACCTTGTTTCGGTCCCGAAGCAGTTGGCGCCGGGCAGTGACACGGCCCTGGTCTTCGCGGGCGTAGAGTCTGCCGGGCATTCGCTCTGTACCTTTGACGCCGGGACGCAGCGCTGGCAGGCCCTGGGCCCGGACGATCCCGTCACCCCCCTCACCGGGGTGCTCGTCTATGCCGGAGACGCGGCCGCCGTGCCCCTGACCTTCGACACCGATCCGGTCCATCTCCCGCCGGCGAAGCGGCTCTCGAAGGGCTGGAACCTGATAGGCATTTCAGGGACCGACACCGAACCTGCGGCCCTCGCCCTCGTCTCGGCGGAAGGGCGGTGGGAGCGGTGCGTCGGCTACGACGCCCTGCGGCAGATCTACGAGACGCCGGTGACGGCCGACGCCGCCGGCCGCGTCCTCTTCCCGGGCAAGGGCTACTGGCTCGGAGCGAGTGAGAACGGCACCCTTGCGGGAACCGCGGTCTGATTACAAAAGTCTGATCAGACGCGCAGAATACAAATCAGATTATTTTATTCTTTTTTCGTGCCATAATGCCCAAAACATCGAATGGGATCCATCCAATAGAGATAAATGCCACAATTACAATAATACGGACAAGCCGGAGTGGAATCCCGACCTTTTCAGAGCAACAGAGATCTTTCACGCGCCTTTGAGGCCCCGTTGCGGTCAAACGGGTAAAGGCAATTTAGTTAATATAATTTACACCTCCATGAAAAGAGATTTATAACTCGCCCGATCGACGTTCACGTATCTAAAAACCAACCGGAAGTGAAACCATGAGTTTACGTCGTGCGATCCTGAGAATGAAAAATCCCAAAGCGCTGCCTCTCCAGTGCCCTCGCAGGGCAGGGGCAGAAGTTCGGTCCGTGGCGGCCTTCCGCCACGCCGCATCCTCTTTTTCCGTTCGGTGATATCGATGAATAAATCAACTGGAATTATCTGTCTTATTCTGCTTACCCTCCTCATCGCCCCCGCTGCAGCGGCGACGCTGTATGTCGACGACAACGGCGGCGAAGGGATCTACACGACCATCGGCGAGGCCATCACGGCCGCCGCCGATGGAGACTGCATCGTCGTCCGAGACGGCGCCTACACCGAGAACGTGCAGGTGGACAAACAACTCTGCATCCGCTCCGAGAACGGCGCGTCGGCCGTCACCGTCACCGCCGCAGCCGCCACAAAACCGGTCTTCAACCTCGCCGCCAACGGCGTGACCATCGAAGGCTTCACGGTCTGCGGACCGGGTGACTGGGGTGCGATCGAGATCGTCGGGTTCAACGATTGCATCGTCAGGAAGAACGACTGTTCGGGTTGCTACAACGGCATTCACCTCGGCGGAGCGGCGACGAACAACACCATTGAGGAGAACTATTGCCACGAGAACGACAAGCGCGGCCTCAGTGTCCGCGACACCGCCAACGCCAACCTCCTCGTCAACAACACCTGTGAGAAGAACGCTGAAGACGAGATCTGCATCAAGGACGCAGCGAAGAACAACGTCATCTGGGCAAACGCCTTCAACGGGACTGTTGAACTCCGCACGGCGAACATCTATCACTCGTCGGCAGAGGTAGCCTACACCTATGGTTCGAAAGCCTTCACCGGCTATGTCGGGAACTATTACAGCCGGTACACCGGCGCGGACGCCGACACGAACGGTATCGGCGACACACCCATGTCCTTTGGTACCTATAAGGACGAGTACCCGATGATGGGGCTCTGGCGGAACGGTGAGATCACCGGCGGGCCGACCACCCCGGTCGGTCCCACGACCCGGTACGTCGATGCCAGCGGGGGCACCGCCTACGCCACGATAAATGATGCAGTCGCGGCCTCGAACCCCGGCGACACCATCATCGTGAAGGACGGCGCCTACACCGAGAACGTGCAGGTGGACAAAGATCTCGTCATCCGCTCCGAGAACGGGGCGTCGGCCGTCACCGTCACCGCCGCAGCCGCCACAAAACCGGTCTTCAACCTCGCCGCCAACGGCGTGAAGGTCGAAGGATTCACGGTCTGCGGCCCGAGCGACTGGGGTGGCGTGGAGATCGTCGGGTTCAACGATTGCACGGTCAGGAAGAACGACGTTTCAGGCTGCTACAACGGCATTCACCTCGGCGGAGCTGCGACGAACAACACCGTCGATGAGAACTATTGCCACGAGAACGACAAGCGCGGCCTCAGTGTCCGCGACACCGCCAACGTCAACCTCCTCGTCAACAACATCTGTGAGAAGAACGGAGAAGACGAGATCTGCATCAAGGACGCAGCGAAGAACAACATCATCTGGGCAAACGCCTTCAACGGAACCGTCGAACTCAGAACCGCAAACACCTACCACTCCCCAGAAGAAGTGGCCTACATCTATGGTTCGAAAGCCTTCACCGGCTATGTCGGGAACTATTACACCCGGTACACCGGCGCGGACGCCGACACCAACGGCATCGGCGACACACCGATGTCATTCGGCACCTACAAGGACGAGTACCCGATGATGGGGCTCTGGCGGAACGGTGAGATCACCGGCGGGCCGATTGGTGCGGCGACGCTGTATGTCGACGACGACGGCGGCGAAGGCGTCTACACCACCATCTCTGATGCGGTCGCGGCCTCGAACGCCGGCGACACCGTCGTCGTCCGCGACGGCGCCTACACCGAGAACGTGCAGGTGGACAAACAACTCTGCATCCGCTCCGAGAACGGCGCCGGCGCCGTGACGGTCACCGCCGCCTCCCCCACCAAACCGGTCTTCAACCTCGCCGCCAACGGCGTGACCCTCGAAGGCTTCACGTTCTGCGGCCCCAGTGACTGGGGCGGGATCGAGGTCGTCGGGTTCAATGACTGCACGGTCAGGAAGAACGACGTTTCAGGCTGCTACAACGGCATTCACATCGGTGAAACAGCGACGAACAACACCGTCGAAGAAAACTATTGCCACGAGAACGACAAGCGTGGTCTCAGTGTCCGCGACACCGCAAACGCCAACATCCTCGTCAACAACACCTGCGAGAAGAACGGAGAGGACGAGATCTGCATCAAGGACGCAGCGAAGAACAACGTCATCTGGGCCAACGCCTTCAACGGAACCGTCGAACTCCGCACGGCGAACACCTACCACTCCCCAGAAGAAGTGGCCTACACCTACGGTACGAAGGCGTGCACCGGCTATGTCGGGAACTACTACAGCCGGTACACCGGCGCGGACGCCGACACCAACGGTATCGGCGACACCTCGATGTCCTTTGGTACCTACAAGGACGACTACCCCATGATGGGCCTCTGGCGGAACGGCGAGATCACCGGCGGGCCGGTGCAGGAGTCGAAGACATGGTATGTCGATAAAGCCGGCGGCGAGGGAGTCTACACCTCCATCGGGGCGGCGGTCACGGCCGCCGCCGAGGGTGACATTATCGTCGTCCGCGACGGCACCTACACCGAGAACGTGCAGGTGGACAAACAACTCTGCATCAGCTCCGAGAACGGTGCGTCGACAGTCACCGTCACCGCTGCCTCCCCCACAAAACCGGCCTTCAACCTCGCCGCCGACGGCGTGATCCTCGAAGGCTTCACGGTCTGCGGCCCCAGTGACTGGGGCGGCATTGAGATCGTCGGGTTCAACGATTGCATCGTCAGGAAGAACGACTGTTCGGGGTGCTACAACGGCATCCACATCGGCGGCAACGCCACCGGCAACACCGTCGAAGAGAATTATTGTCACGAGAACAACAAACGCGGTCTCAGTGTCCGCGACACCGCCAACGCCAACATCCTCGTCAACAACACCTGCGAGAAGAACAACGACGACGAGATCTGCATCAAGGACGTAGCGAAGAACAACGTCATCTGGGCCAACACCTTCAACGGAACCGTCGAACTCAGAACTGCAAACACCTATCACTCACCAGAAGAAGTAGCCTACACCTACGGCGCGAAGACCTTCACCGCCTATGTCGGGAATTACTACAGCCGGTACACCGGCACCGACGCCGACACCAACGGCATCGGCGACACACCCATGTCCTTCGGCGTCTACAAGGACGAGTACCCGATGATGGGGCTCTGGAAGAACGGCACGATCACCGGCGGAAAGACGGGTCCGACGACGCTGTATGTCGACGACGACGGCAGCGCCGACTTCACCACCATCCAGGCGGCGATCAACGCCTCCGCTGCAGGCGACATCATCATCGTCAGGGACGGCACCTACACCGAGAACGTGTACGTCGACAAAGAGCTGCTGACAATCAAGTCTGAGAACGGTTCTGCATCGACAAGGGTCCTAGCAGCGGACCCAGCCAACAATGTCTTTACGATTGTCAGGAAATCTGTGAATATCACGGGATTTACGATCAAGGGAGCAAACTCCTCAACTGCCTTCAAGGCAGGGGTCCGCATCTCTGCCTCATACTGCTCGGTCACAGAAAATACCTGTACTGATTGCATGCACGGCATCCAGATTAAGGGCAAAAATAACACCGTAACCGGGAACAACTGCGTTTACTGCCCTGGAAACGGCATCTGGCTAGATCAGTTCACCGGGAACAACACCGTGGTGAACAACACCTGTTCCCACAGCCGTAACGGCATTAAACTGGACTATTCAAGTCACAATGAGATCTATCTCAATAATTTCGTGGACAATAAATATAACGAACTCTGTGGTTACCTTTCTGCCAGTACCTGGAACACCACCGAGCCGATAACCTACACATACCGCGGCAAGACGTTCACCAACTATCTCGGCAACTACTACGGACATTACACCGGCAAGGATGCCTTCGGCGATGGGATCGGCGACACCCCCTATTTCGCCCGCAACAACGGCGGCACCGACCACGCACCCCTGATGGGGGCGTGGAAGGACGGCACCATAGAGTCGTCCGGCCCCCTGACCTTCTATGTCGACGATGACGGTGGCGAGGGAGTCTACACCACCATCAGCGAGGCGGTCAGAGAAGCCATCGCAGGCGACATCATCATCATCAGGAACGGCACCTACACCGAGAACGTGCTGGTGGACAAACAACTCTGCATCCGCTCCGAGAACGGCACTTCGGCTGTCACCGTCACGGCCGCCGCCGCCTCCAAACCGGTCTTCGACGTCGATGCCGACGGTGTGACCGTGGAGGGCTTCACGATCCGCGGCCCGACGAACGAACACATCGCGGGCATCGAGATCGTCGGATTCGACAACGGTACCTTCAGGAAGAACGACTGTTCGGGGTGCTACAACGGCATCCATCTCGGCGGCGACGCAACCGGCAACACCGTCGAGGAGAACTATTGTCACGATAACACCAGGCGCGGCATCAGTCTCCGCGACAGTGTCCACGACAACCTGGTCTTCAACAACATCTGCGAGCAGAACACCGACGACCAGATCTGCGTCAAGGACACACCGAAAGACAACATCATCTGGGCCAACACCTTCAAAGGCTCCGTCGAACTCCTCACGGCAAACACCTACCATTCACCCGCCGAAGTGACCTACATCTACGGGCGTGACACCTTCACCAGTTATGTCGGGAACTATTACAGCCAGTACACCGGCACCGACGCCGACACGAACGGCATCGGCGACACTCCGATGTCCTTTGGCACCTATAAGGACGAGTACCCGATGATGGGCTCATGGCAGAACGGCACGATCACCGGCGGGCCGATGGATCCCAGAACCTGGTACGTCGACGACGACGGCAGCGCCGATTTCACCACCATCCAGGAAGCGCTCAACGAGGCATTGCCAGGCGATACGATCTCCGTCCTGCCGGGCACCTATTCAAGATTCAATGTCAACAAACCTCACATAACCATCATGAGCAGAGATGGGGCCGAATCGGTCATCGTGGACTGCCAGGGCAGTCAGGGCCTCAAGATCCCTGAAAGTAACAGTTATGACGCCACAGGGACAGTCCTCGACGACCTGACATTTCTCAATGGAAGGCCGAGTTTCTACTTAGGATATTATGGCCCGGCCAACGATTCGGTTGTCAGAAACTGCGTACTCGAAGAAATCGCACTCCAGGTCTATCTAAAAGGCAACAATCTCACGCTCGATGATAACACTTTCATGAATACGACAGGATCTCCCGTATCTGTCGTGTATTTGAGAGATTCAACAGACTGCAACGTCATCGACAACACATTCATGAACATTACAACGCGCTACGGGATCATGTACCTCCGCGGCACGGCTACTACCAACAACATCATCAGCGGAAACACCTTCGATACCGGCGGAAATTCCTTCTTCTTCCGTGAAGCCGGCGACGGGAACCAGATTTTCCTGAACAACAACGTCTCGAGCGTCGGCCTCCGGGAGGGCACCACCGCCCCGAACGTCACCCACTGGAACGCCACCGCTCCCGTCACCTACACCTACCATGGCGTTGAACACACCGGCTATCTCGGGAACTTCTGGTCCAACTGCACCGGTGAGGACACCAACGACGACGGCGTCATCAACACCGCGTACGAACTCCCCGACGGCCTGGGCACCGACCACGCACCCCTGATGGGCACCTGGCAGGATGGTGTGATCAGTGCATCTGCTCCCGAACTCACCGCCATCACCCTCGTACCGGCCACCGCCGGTATGACCGTCGGTGACGGGCAGCAGTTCGCCGCAACCGCCTACGACCAGTACGGCGAGGAGATCGCAGAGACCGAGTTCACCTGGACGAGCAGCAACACCGCCGTCGCAACCGTGAATGCCACCGGATACGTCGAGGCGCTCACCGCCGGCACCGCGACCATCACCGCCACGAGCGGCGAGGTCAGTGGCACCGCCGAAGTGACGGTGAGCACCGAACCGTCTGAACTCACCACCATCGTCATCGCCCCGGCCACCGCCGGCATGACCGTCGGTGACGGGCAGCAGTTCACCGCGACCGCCTACGACCAGTACGGCGAGGAGATCGCAGAGACCGCGTTCACCTGGACGAGCAGCAACACCGCCGTCGCAACCGTGAACGCCACCGGCTATGTCGAGGCAGTCGCTGCCGGCACCGCAACCATCACCGCCGCGAGCGGCGAGGTCAGCGGCACCGCCGAAGTGACGGTGAGTGCAGAACCGTCGTCCGAGTTCACCAGCATCACCCTCAAGAAGGGATGGAACTTTATCTCGGTCCCGCGGACCCTCGCACCGGGCACCGACACCGCCGCGATCTTCGCAGACGTCGAATCCGCCGGCCACTCCATCCTCGCCTTCGACGCCGCCGCAGGACTCTGGAAGACCCTCGGCGAGAACGACACGGTCAGCCCCCTCGACGGCATCTGGGTCTACGCCGCCCAGAGCACCACCGTCGAACTCACCGTCGACCCGGCAAAACCCGTGACACCGCCGACAAAGCACCTCTCCGAGGGATGGAACGCCATCGGGTTCTCAGACATCGAACCGGCAGCGGCAAAGGACGCACTCATCTCCGTCAAGGAGAACTGGGCCATCCTCATCGGCTATGACGCCGAGAGCCAGGCATACGAACACTCGGCCATCAACGGCGCCGTCGGAAGCCACACCGACACCCTCCCCATGATACCGGGCAAGGGATACTGGCTGTTCCTCAGGGCGGACGGCACCCTGGCGGCCATCAGCACCTAATTTTTTTCGTGAGGAAGAAGACCATGAAAAGAATCTCCATCGTTCTCATCATCGCCCTCGCACTCGTCACAGGTGTCATGGCGGCAGAAGAAGTGCCGCAGATGCCAGACGAGTACAAGGGCACCGTCACCATCGACGGCACACCCGCACCCGCGGGCACGACCATCCTCGCCCTCATCGACGGCGAGGTCGCAGGGACCATCACCATCGACGAACCGGGCACCTTCGGCGGCGACAAAAACACCGACCAGAACCTCCCGGTCACCGGTTACGCCGACGACGTCGGCAAGACCGTCACCTTCACCGTTGGCGGCAAGGAAGCCGGGAAGGCAACCTTCCGCCCCGGCGAGGTGCACACCATCGCCCTTGCAGCGAAGAGCGGCACCACGCCGACCCCGACCCCCGGCAGCAGCGGCGGCGGCGGGGGCGGCAGCCCCTCGAACCCCGCTCCGGTGAGAACCGTCGCACCCTCCGTCGAGGCACCGGCAGCACCGGTCGTCGGCAGCACACCGCTCGCAACCTCCGCGACCGGCACCGTGGACGAGCCCGCAGCCGTCGTCTCATCAGACCGGATCGCAACCATCTCAGTACCTGAAGGAACCGCGGCCCACAACTCCGAAGGCACGCCCCTCGACGAGATCACCATCAGGCCCGCGTCACCCGGCGAGGTGCCCGACGCCGCCGGCGTGACCGGGTTCGTCGCAGCAGGCTATACCTACCTCTGCGGACCCGCCGGCGCAACCTTCGACCCCGCCATCACCCTTACCTTCGAGATCCCGGCGGAGAAATGGAAAGACCTCAAAGAGGGTGACCTCACCGTCAGGTGGTACAACGCCGACGCAGGACGATGGGAAGAGATCCCGACCACCGTCGACTATGAGACCATGACCGTCACCGCCGAAGTCTCGCACTTCAGCACCTTCGCACTCTTCACCGCCGCACAAACGCCCTCCGCCGGAGACGACGACCGCCCGGCAGCACAGGTCACCGACGCGAACGGTGTCGAGGCACCCCGCGGCGAGACGACAGACCGGACTCTCCCGATCGTCACGGGCGTCCTCCTCATCGTTGGCATCGCCGGTGCCGCGATCTACATGAAGAAGAAAGACTAAACCTCCCAGGATAGATCAGACGCGCAGAATACAAATCAGATTATTTTATTCTTTTTTCGTGCCATAATGCCCAAAAAGCCGAATGTGATCCATCCAATAGAGATAAATGCCACAATTACAATAATACGGACAAGCCGGAGCGGCATCCCGACCTTTTCAGAGCAACAGAGATCTTTCACGCGCCTTCGAGGCCCCGTTGCGGTCAAATGGGTAAAGGCAATTTAGTTAATATAATTTACACTTTCATGAAAAGAGATTTATAACTCGCCCGATCGACGTTCACGTATCTAAAAACCAACCGGAAGTGAAACCATGAGTTTACGTCGTACGATCCTGAGAATGAAAAACCCCAAAGCGATGCCTCTCCAGTGCCCCCCCGGGGCAGGGGCAGAAGCTCGGTCCGTGGCGGTCTTCCGCCACGCCGCATCCTCTTTTTCCGTTCGGTGATATCGATGAATAAATCAACTGGAATTATCTGTCTTATTCTGCTCACCCTCCTCATCGCCCCCGCTGCAGCGGCGACGCTGTATGTCGACGACGACGGTGGCGAGGGAGTCTACACGACTATCGGGGCGGCGGTCACGGCTGCCGCCGATGGAGACGGCATCATCGTGAAGGACGGCACCTACACCGAGAACGTGCAGGTGGACAAACTGCTCTGCATCTGCTCCGAGAACGGCGCCGGTGCAGTCACCGTCACCGCTGCCTCTCCCGCAAAACCAGTCTTCAACCTCGCCGCCAACGGCGTGACGGTCGAAGGATTCACGGTCTGCGGACCGGGCGACTGGGGCGGCGTGGAGATCGTCGGGTTCAAAGACTGCACCGTCAGGAAGAATGACGTTTCAGGCTGCTACAACGGCATTCACATCGGCGGCGACGCCTCAGGCAACACCGTTGAGGAGAACTATTGCCACGAGAACGACAAACGTGGTCTTAGTGTCCGCGACACCGCTACCGGCAACCTCCTCTTCAACAACACCTGCGAGAAGAACGCCGAAGACCAGATCTGCATCAAGGACGCAGCGAATAACAATATCATCTGGGCCAACGCCTTCAACGGCACTGTTGAACTCCGCACGGCGAACATCTATCACTCGTCGGCAGAGGTGACATACACCTATGGTTCGAAAGCGTGCACCGGCCATGTCGGCAACTATTACAGCCGGTACACCGGCGCAGACGCCGACACCAACGGCATCGGCGACACACCCATGTCCTTTGGTACCTATAAGGACGAGTACCCGATGATGGGACTCTGGCGGAACGGCGAGATCACCGGCGGGCCCATCGACCCGGCCGACCTCGTCATTGCCATTGCGGGTGCGCCGGGCTGCACGGGGGAGGGTGCGGACGTTGCGTTCGAGGATACGGTGACGGTCACCAACAACGGGACCGCGACCGCAGAGGCGTTCTCGGTCTTTTTGTATGCCACTCTTACATCGGAGGAGGAGATCGTCGTCGGGAACCTGACCGTCGAGAGCCTTGCCGGCGGCGGGGCGGCGGCGGACCTCACGTTCACCTGGGAACCGCCGCGGCGCGAGATGAAGATGCTGCGAGCGGTCGTCGATGCAGGTGAAGTGGTGACGGAGACGAACGAGACGAACAACGAGGCAACCTTCACCATCACGCCGCCCAGTTATGGTGGGACGACCGAGGTCACCGTCATCAAACATGCAGAGAACGGCACCGTCGTCAACTCAACGACCGTGCATTTCAGATGGATGGAACGCAACCTCCCGGTCCTCGGCGACGGCAAGACCAGGTATTATCACCAGGGACCGGTCTTCGAGAACGAGTGGAAAATGGTCCATCCGAACGAGCCCTACGACAAGTGGAATCCGACCGAGGACGTCAACCTCGTCGATTACGGCGTCATGAGAGGGACGGATGTCCGGGATCTCTGCGACCTCGTCGGTGGCATGACACCGGGCGACCGGATCACCGTCAGGGCACGGGACGGGTGGAAGGTGTCGTTCGGGTATGTGAATATCTATGAATACGAGGCAAGGCAGGGGCCTCTGGTCCTCACCTGGGAGGCCGACGGCAAAAAGGTGCCAGGAGGATACCGAGACGGGATGAGGGTCTTCTTCTTCGCCGACAACTCAACCAACCCGCACGGATGGCATGTCTTCGGCATCGACGACATGGTCAACTGTCTCAGGCCGTCAGACTGGCACTTCTACGAGGACGAACCATCACCCAAGGGTATTTCGACGAAGTTCGTCAAAGAGATCCATATCTATACCCGTGATCCACCGGCCGTCGAGCGGATCGTCGTCAAACCGGAACTGGCAGATGTCTTTGCCGGGGAGGTGCAGCAGTTCGTAGCCATATGCTACGACCAGTACGACGATGTTATGAAGAATATCCCGGTCACCTGGTCGTTCAGCAACGAAACGGTCGGCGAGATCGAACAGGACGGACTGTACACAGGACACGCCATCGGTACCGCTCACGTCGTCGCAACAGTAGAGGGCGTTAACGGGACCGCAACCGTCTTCCCGACCGAGATCGTTGCATGGGCAGACCCATGCGAGTCGGCCGCAGGATGGACCGGGACGAACTTCTTGGTGAATGATGCCAAGTTCCATGAAGGAAGGAACAGCATCAGTTCGGGCTGGTCGACGAAGAATTCCCTGGCAGAGCGGACGATCATCTTCCCGGAGAGGGCGACCACCCTCAGTTTCGACGCCTATGTGTACCTGGATAGGACCGTCGACGGAGACTGGGCGAAGATCTTCCTGGACGACACGGAGATCGTCGAAGGAAAGAATGACGGGAGCATGTGGAAAAACTACGTCATCGACATCTCAGGATATGCACCGGGTGAGCACACCTTCAGGCTGCAGACCCATTTCAATGAGAGCAGCAGTAAATACCGGTACCTCAGCGTCGGTGTCGATGATATCAGGCTGATGGCGGCACGAGATGTTCCGACAGGGCCCCCGGTGGCGACGCTGTATGTCGACGACGACGGCGGGGATGGGATCTACACCACTATCTCCGATGCGGTCGCGGCCTCGAACGCCGGCGACACCATCGTCGTGAAGGACGGCGTCTACACCGAGAACGTGCTGGTGGACAAACTGCTCGTCATCCGCACCGAGAACGGCGCCGGCGCCGTGACCGTCACGGCCGCGACCACCGGCAAACCGGTCTTCGACGTCAACGCCGACGGCGTGACCGTCGAAGGCTTTGCGGTCCGCGGGCCGACCGACGAGCACGTCGCGGGCATCGAGATCGTCGGGTTCGACGACTGCATCGTCAGGAAGAACGACTGCGCCGGGTGCTACAACGGCATCCACCTCGGCGGCGACGCCACCGGCAACACCGTCGAAGAGAACTATTGTCACGAGAACAGCAAGCGCGGCCTCAGCCTCCGCGACACCGTCGCCGGCAATCTCGTCTTCAACAACACCTGCGAGAACAACGCTGAAGCCGAGATCTGCATCAAAGACTCGGCAAAGGGCAACACCGTCTGGGCCAACGCCTTCCTCGGCCCCGTCGAGATCAAGACCGCCAACACCTACCACTCGCCCGAAGAGGTGACCTACACCTACCGCGGCGGCGAGTACACCGGCTACGTCGGGAACCACTACAGCAGATACACCGGCATCGACGACGACACAAACGGCATCGGCGACACCTCGATGTCCTTCGGCACCTACAAGGACGATTACCCGATGATGGGCGAGTGGCAGAATGGTGTGATCAGTGCACCTGCTCCCGAACTCACCACCATCACCCTCGACCCGACCACCGCCGGCATGACCGTCGGTGACGGCCGGCAGTTCACGGCGACCGCCCGCAACCAGTACGGCGAAGAGATCGCAGGGACCAAGTTCACCTGGACGAGCAGCAACAACGCCGTCGCAACCGTCAACGCTACCGGGTACGTCGAGGCGGTCGCCGCAGGCACCGCAACCATCACCGCCACGAGCGGCGAGGTCAGCGGAACCGCCGAGGTGACGGTGAGCCTCGCACCCGCAGAACTCACCACCATCGTCATCGAACCGGCCACCGCCAGCCTGACCGTCGGTGACGGCCGGCAGTTCACCGCCACCGCCCGCAACCAGTACGGCGAGGAGATCGCAGAGACCACGTTCACCTGGACGAGCAGCAACACTGCCGGCGCAACCGTCAACGCAACCGGATACGTCGAGGCGGTCGCCGCGGGCACCGCGACCATCACCGCGACGAGTGGAGAGGTCAGCGGAACCGCCGAAGTGACGGTGAGTGCTGCACCTTCACCCGAATTCACCGCCCTCACTCTCAAGAAGGGATGGAACTTCGTCTCCGTCCCGCGGACCCTCGCACCCGGCAACGACACCGCTCTGATCTTCGCGGACGTCGACTCCGCCGGCCACTCCATCCTCGCCTTCGACGCCGCCGCAGGACTCTGGAAGACCCTCGGCGAGAACGACATCGTCCGGCCCCTCGACGGCATCTGGGTCTACGCAGCAGAGAGCACCACCGTCGAAATCACCGTCGACCCCGCAAAACCCGCGACCCCCCCGACAAAGCACCTCGCAGAAGGATGGAACGCCATCGGGTTCTCAGACATCGCGCCAGAACCCGCCAGAGACGCCCTCACATCCGTGAAAGACACCTGGGCCATCCTCATCGGATTCGACGCAGAAAAGCAGGCATACGAACACTCGGCCATCAACGGCGCCACCGGCACCCACGCCGACACCTGCCCCATGATACCGGGCAAGGGATACTGGCTGTACATGCGTGCCGACGGAACCCTGGCGGCCATCAGCACCTAACCTTTTTTTTCTCGTTGCAGGGGTCACGGCGGCCCCCGCCCCACCCTCACGCCGGGAGGATCCGGGATGGCAACGGGGAAGGGAGAGCAAAGAGATGATCGTGAAGATGGGGGGGTCGTCCCCGCTGCTCTCTTCTCCAACGGCCGGACATCTGTCGTCCGGGTACATTCTCATGGCGCCCTTGTGGTTCTGATGTGCCACTCTTACGACCCCATCTCATCTCTATCCGCAACACGACCATCATGAACCTGACGATCCCGGAGAAATGCCCAAGATCCATTGTTTATTAGAAGCCGCAATATATTATTGCGCGCATGATATATCCGGGCCGATTGGTCTCCCTAAAATTTCAAAATCCGCCCATCTCTCTTCTCCCCACGAATACCCCAAAGAATACGGCCATATCCCGCCTCCCTCATCACATCCGGCACAGGGGTTAGAATCACCTGAAATCTGGAGAGTGGGTACGAGAGGTATGTGGCACATGAGGACAATGTGATCAACAAAACGTCATTAACACGGTCGGAAATATAATCAAAATATTTTTATTATAGTTCATTCGAGCATTCTTTGATCTATATTGGATCGACCACATAAAATCGGAGAGGCGAGTAAATGGAATCAAAATCCGGATTTCTGCTGATTGCAGTCTGCCTGTGCATCGCCCTGATGGCGGCACCGGCGAGCGCGGCAACAACGAGCGTGACGATCACGAAGTACGCTGACAACAACTACTCCGCAGTCGACCAGACCGAATCTCTGACATGGCAGGAGATGCGGACCAATCTTTCCAACAAGTACAGCAACGGCCCAGTATATATGCAGGGTCCGACCTTCAACTCCAACGATCCGTGGGGCGACAGTGGCCAGAATATGATCTGGTTCTGTGACCACAACGGTACTGCCGTCTCTGACCTCGTCGACAAAGTCGGGGGGATGAGCTCCGGCGATGAAGTTATGATCCAGTCAGACGACAACTTTGCGGTCTACTTTGGATATGACAACGTCTACACCCCCCATTCCCGGCAGGGCGAAATGATTCTGACGTGGTGGGACGGGGACTATAGTTATGTGCCGAATTTCAGGTGGGGCATGCGCCTGTACTTCTACACCCCCCCAGACTCCTATGGTGTTGCCGATTCGCTCAACCTGACGCTCCGCGACATGGAAGCGGCCTTTGACCCGTGGTACCGTCACAACTATACCGACAGCAGCGGTAGCTGGCCGTCGGCAAAAGGGCTCTCGGCAAAGTACGTCGACAGGATTAAAGTCTACCCCCCGCACCGCTATGACTTCGCCACCGGCGGCGACACCGTCGAGTATGCGTACAAGGGCGGCGTCAACGCCACCCCCAGCACCAGGAACATGCCGAACACCCCATTCACCAGCGCAAACATCGACGCCGATGACGGCGACGTTTACTGGTTCAACACTTCCACCAACGGCAATTATGCCGCCCAGCGCTTCGTCTTCAACGTCACGGAGAGTGCGAGCAACATCGAGAAACTCAATGTCACCTGGGACGGCACCGGCAGCCACGACAACACCTCCGCGGACCAGGGCGCCACCACCTACATCTGGAAGAGCGGCACCGGCTACGAGACCCTCTCCGGCGACATCACCTCAAACATCGGTGACTACGTCGTCAACGGTAATGTCACGGTGTTCGTGAAGCAGAACACGGCTCAGTTCTACGATGAAAACGATTGCGAGGATAAATTATCTCACATCGCAACTGACTACGTAAAGCTCGTGGTGACGCATCACCACACCAACTAACCCTTTTTTTCTTTTCTATGGTGATTTTCATGAAAAAATCGATTGGAATTTTCTGCCTTATTCTGCTTCTCATCGCACCGACGACGGCGACGACCCTGTACGTCGACGGCGGCGGCGGCGAGGGAGTTTACACCACTATCAAGGATGCCATCGACGCCGCCGCAGAAGGCGACACGATCTTCGTCAGAGCGGGAACCTATCCAGCATTTAGTGACTTAACCATACCCAACCTCACCCTCACGGGAGAGGGGTCTGATATTGTCATAGTCGACGGTAATGGAGCTAACCTTGAGATCAAGGGATCTGGAACAACACTTGAAGGGCTTACGATCCTCAAAGCTTCTGTGCTGTCGGTATATGGTCATGATTGCATTATCAGGGACTGTGTCTTTGACGGGATGACGGCATCAACCACCATGATAATTTATGCGCCGAATTGTATGTTTGCAAATAACAGTGTCCTAAATCTATCATCAGGAACCCATACAGCAATCAATGTAAAGGGTGCATCCCCCCGGATTGTCAATAACACCTTCGTCAACATACCTGGGGCTAACGGTGCCCTATTTATCAGAAAAGAAGCCGCAAACGCGACCATCGAGGACAACATTTTCGAGAACGGCACATGTACTTATACCTTAAATCTTCACTATGCGACAGGTTGCACCATCGCCAACAACACCTTCAAGGACAACACGGGTGATGCGATCAGAATCTGGAAAGCAGAAGCAACCAACAACACCATCACCAGAAACACCTTCACACGAAACGGCGGCATCATCTATTGGAGAGAGGCAGGCGACAACAACCAGATCTTCCTCAACACTTTCACCGACAATAAAGGGGCCTTCACCATTCACACCGGCACCACCGCCCCTACCCTCACCCACTGGAACTCAACCGCCCCCATCACCTACACCTACAACAGCACCACCCACACCGGGTACCTCGGCAACTTCTGGTCCGCCCACACCGGCGACGACGAGAACAACGACGGCGTCATCGACACCCCGTACGTCCTCCCCGACGGCCTGGGCACCGACCACGCACCGCTGAACGCGACGCACGACGCCTATGTCCCGGTTGCACTGCCCGAACCGAAGACGCGGTACGTCGACGACGACGGTGGTGAGGGCGTCTACACCACCATCAGCGATGCAGTCTCTGCATCAAACGCCGGTGACACCATCGTCGTCAAAGACGGCGCTTACACCGAGAACGTGCTGGTGGATAAACACCTTGTCATTGTCACTGAAAATGGCGCCGGCACCGTGACGGTCACCGCCGCCTCCGCCGACAAACCGGTCTTCGGAGTCTTCACCGACGACGTAACCCTTGAGGGCTTCACGGTCCGAGGGTTGGGCGACGAACTCGACAAATGCACCGCCCAGGAGTACGACTGTCCCCCGGGATCCCGGGAGCCGGCGGGTATTTGTCTCAAAGATACCAGCAACTGCATTATCAGGAGGAATAACTGTTCTGGTTGCCATAAAGGCATCCACCTCGGGGGTTCGGCGACAAACAACACCATCGAGGAGAATTATTGCCACGAGAACACCCGCCGTGGCCTCAGTATCCGCGACACTGCCCACAAAAATCTGATCGTCAAAAATACCTGTGAGAACAACGGAGAAGCCGAGATCTGTATCAAGGACGCGGCAAAGGGCAACACCATCTGGGCCAACGCCTTCCTCGGCCCCGTCGAGATCAAGACCGCCAACACCTACCACTCGCCCGAAGAGGTGACCTACACCTACCGCGGCGGCGAGTGCACCGGCTACGTCGGCAACTACTACACCGGATACACCGGCACCGACGCCGACACAAACGGCATCGGCGACACACCGATGTCATTCGGAGCATACAAGGACGAGTACCCGATGATGGGCGAGTGGCAGAACGGTGTGATCAGTGCACCTGCTCCCGAACTCACCACCATCACCCTCGACCCGGCCACCACCAGTCTGACCGTCGGTGACGGCCGGCAGTTCACCGCAACCGCCTATGACCAGTACGGCGAGGAGATCGCAGGGACCGAGTTCACCTGGACGAGCAGCGACACCGCCGTCGCAACCGTCAACGCAACCGGATACGTCGAGGCACTCACCGCAGGCACCGCGACCATCACCGCCGCGAGCGGCGAGGTCGGCGGCACCGCTGAAGTGACGGTGAGCCTCGCACCCGCAGAACTCACCACCATCACCCTCATCCCGGCCACCGCCGGCATGACCGCCGGTGACGGGCAGCAGTTCACCGCGACCGCCTATGACCAGTACGGCGAGGAGATCGCAGAGACCGCGTTCACCTGGACGAGCAGCGACACCGCCGTCGCAACCGTCAACGCAACCGGATACGTCGAGGCAGTCGCCGCCGGCACCGCGACCATCACCGCCACAAGCGGCGAGGTCAGCGGCACCGCCGAGGTGACGGTGAGCGCTGCACCGTCGCCCGAGTTCACCGTCCTCACCCTCAAGAAGGGATGGAACTTCGTCTCGGTCCCGCGGACCCTCGCACCAGGCAACGACACCGTCGCCCTCTTTGAGAACGTCGACTGTGCCGGCCACTCGATCTTCGGCTACGACGGCACGGAAGGCTGGGAAGTCCTCAAGAGCGATGCTCCGGTCAAACCGCTCGACGGCGTCTGGATCTACTCCAACACCACCGCAACCGTCGCACTCACCTTCGACTCGCTCAAACCCACCACCGCACCCACAAAGGCCCTCGTGCCCGGATGGAACGCCATCGGGTTCTCCGACGTCAGTCCGGCACCGGCAAAGGACGCACTCGCATCGGTCAAAGATGCATGGGCCATCCTCATCGGCCTCGACGCCGAAGAACAGGCCTACGCACCCTCGATCATCAACAGCGGGAGCGGGTCGCACTCTGACGAGAGAGACCTCAACCCCGGCGAGGGCTACTGGGTCTTCATGCGGACCGGCGGCACCCTTGCCGCCATCAGCATCTAAATTTTTTGAGGAGTAGAATGAAAGGCAGAACAGCAATCATCGTGCTCATCGTCGTGATGGCGGCCCTGGTCGGCAGCACCGGTCGTCGGCAGCACAACGCTCGCAACCTCCGCTACCGGAACGGTGGACGAGCCCGCAGCCGTCGTCTCATCAGACCGGATCGCAACCCTCTCAGTACCTGAAGGCACCGCGGCCCACAACTCCGAAGGCACGCCCCTCGACGAGATCACCATCAGGCCCGCGTCACCCGGCGAGGTGCCCGACGCCGCCGGCGTGACCGGGTTCGTCGCAGCAGGATACACCTATCTCTGCGGACCGGCCGGCGCAACCTTCGACCCCGCCATCACCCTTACCTTCGAGATCCCGGCGGAGAAATGGAAAGACCTCAAAGAGGGTGACCTCACCGTCAGGTGGTACAACGCCGAAGCAGGACGATGGGAAGAGATCCCGACGACCATCGACTATGAGACCATGACCGTCACCGCCGAAGTCTCGCACTTCAGCACCTTCGCACTCTTCACCGCCGCACAAACGCCCTCCGCCGGAGACGACGACCGCCCGGCAGCACAGGTCACCGACGCGAACGGTGTCGAGGCACCCCGCGGCGAGACGACAGACCGGACTCTCCCGATCGTCACGGGCGTCCTCCTCATCGTCGTCGTCGCGGGCGCAGCGATCTACCTGAAGAAAAAATAAGACGAACTCACCCTTTTTTTCCGTCGCCCCCAGAGAGAGAAAAGAGAGGGGGACTCAGTCCTTCTGCAACTTCTTTGCCCGCTCCTTCGAATTGTACCCCGTGACGGCATCGAGGTACTTCCTGAAGCGGCGGTTGGTGTCCAGGATCGTCTCGTCGTCGGCTTCCATGTCTGACTCGGTATCCACCAGCACGGTCTTCCCCTTCTCGCCGAGGCAGACGTCAAGCCGCTTGAGCGCCCCGTACGAGATGACATAGTGCCCGTCCTTCTCCTCGGGCTCCATCTCGAAGCACTCGGAGAAGGAAGCGACCATCCGCTCCTCCAGCCCTTTCGTGAACCCCCGCTTGATCTTGTACTCCTGCATACGATCAGGTGTGCAGGCCGACCGGATAAACCCTTAGACAGGGCAGGGCATCCACCTAAAAACATGCTCTGACCCCCATAAAAACCATCCGCGGAGGGCCGGGCCGACCGCGCAACAGACCGCCTGAGAATACTATTTATGCTCCCCTGCCCATGGTAGGTTGATGTCGTCCGAACCGGATGTCAAAATCACATCTGAACCCCTGCACGGGGAACACCCGGTCGTACTCATGGGCTTTCCCGGCAACGGACTTGTCGGGAGCATCGCCCTCCAGTACCTCGTCGAACAACTGGACTTCGACCTGATCGGGAATATCACCAGCAAATACTTCCCGCCGGTCGCGATGATGGCAAACGGAGTCATCAACGTACCGGTCAGGATCTATGAAAAAGGCGATATTGTGGCTATCGTCGCGGACATTCCCATCCACCCGATGATCTGCTACGAGGTGGCGAACGGGATCATGGACTGGATCGCCCCGTACCAGCCCAGAGAGGTCATCGCGATCGCCGGGATCGTCACCAACGAGCCTGAGAAACGGGTCTTCGGGGTCGCCACCCATGGGGAGATGCTTGAGCGGATCCAGGAGCATACGGTCGTCCTCCCGATGGGGAGCATCTCCGGGATCGCCGGGAGTGTCCTGACCGAGTGCAAGATCAGGGACATCCCGGGCTTCGGGTTCCTGGGCGAGACCGTCAACACGCCCGACCCCCGTTCATCGGCCGCCACCCTCGCCGTCCTCAACACCCTCTACGGTTTCGACGTCGATATCGATCCGCTCCTCGAACAGGCGGCCGATATCGAGGCGACGATGCATAAACTCGCCGAAGAAGTCCAGCGGACCGAGCCGGTACAGAAGAAAGAGTACCTTCCGATGTACGGGTGATCGAGATGAAGATGACCGCATTGACAGGGATTTCAGGGGCCGTTCTCAACGAACTGAAGATGGGCAAGCCGCGGACCCTCGAGTTGCAGAGCGCCCACAACGTGATCTCGATCGCCGCCCTCGAGCCCGGGCCCGACACCTACCTCTTCCTCACCAACGTCGACCTCGAGGACCTCTCGCCGGGCGACGTCGGGATCATCGTCAGGGTGCTCTCGGTGAGTGTCAGCATGAAGCGGGTGGTCGACTACATCCACCCGGTCTATTACGAGGAGCGGGAACGGCTCACGGCGCGGAGCCAGCTCCGCTACTGCGCGAACTCGATGGTGAAGACGGTGCGGACCGGGACGATCTGCGAACCGGTGACGGTCGAGGTGGTCAAGGCGGCCCACTACCGGGCGATCTGACCTCCCCCCTTCACAAATTTAATAATCTGCGAGAGCAATAGTTATTGGCTCAGCCGGGGCCTGTGGCTTAGCCAGGATAGAGCGCCGGGCTTCTAACCCGGACGCCGGGGGTTCGAATCCCTCCAGGCCCGTCCGATTTTGCAACGTTTCGATATTCTTCAGGATGATCGTTCCATCTATCCCCGCCCGGTTCTTCTTCGTGGTCATGAAAGCGAGACGGCAACATGATCAAACCATGCCGTCCCGCCTTCATCGATCTGTTCTGCCATCTCGCGAAAGGATAGGACGGGGGACGGCACGGGACGCGTGTTCTCGCTGAAAATAGATCCGCGCTTCCCCGTCCAGGTTTAATCTCCGGGGTCATGAAAGCGAGACGGCAACATGATCAAACCATGCCGTCCCGCCTTCATCGATCTGTCCTGCCATCTCGCGAGAGGATAGGACGGGGGACGGCATCACGCGTGTTTCTGTTGAAGAATAATCAGCCCTTTCCCGTCCCGGTTCTATCTTCGGGGTCATGAAAGCGGGACGGCAACATGATCAAACCATGTCGTCCCGTCTTCATCGGATCTGTTCGACTATCTCGCGAGAAGATAAGACAGGGGACAGCACGGAGCGCGTGTTCTCGCTGAAAATAGATCCGCGCTTCCCCGTCCAGGTTTTATCTCCGGGGTCATGAAAACGGGATGGCGTAATGATCAGAACGTGCCGCCCCTCATCGCACGGACGGGCCTGCCATCTCACGAAAGGATAGCCAGGGGACGGCGCGGGGGGTGTTCATGGCTGCTGTACTTTTTTGTGACGGGAGTGATCGGGCGCTCCAATCTTCGGGGTTGCGGCGGAGGAAGAGGTTTCGCGATCAGAATGTGCCGTTCCGTCTTCATCGATCTGTCCTGCCATCTCGCGAGAGGATAGGATATGGGACGGCGCGGGGCGCGTGATCCCCCCGGAAAGCGATCCCCCTTTCCCGTCCGGTTTCTATCGTCGGGTTCGCGACAGAGGAAGAGGTGTCGTAATCAGAATGTGCCGTCCCGCCTCCATCGGATCTTTCCTGCCATCTCGCGAGAGGATAGGACGGGGGACGGCACGGGGTGCGTGATCCCGCTGAAAAGAGATCCGCGCTTCCCCGTCCAGGTTTTATCTTCGGGGTCATGCTGACAGGAAAGCGTACCGATCAGAACGTGCCGCCCCTCCATCGCACGATCTTTTTCTGCCGTTTCGCGAGAGGATAGGGTGGGGGCGGCAATTGAGCAATCTCCTCCGAGTGCGCTGTCGCGATTGAGAGAGGTTCTCTGAACGATTTTCAATCGCGTACGCTCGAGCCAAAAGTTCATGCCCAATTCCCCGAAGCAAAAAAAAAGAAAATATCAAAAGTTCAGCAGATCTTCGTCCCCGGCTTGACGTCCCTCAGGGGCGTCAGGAGGGAGGCCTCCTCGCCGGCGGCAAGGATCATGCCGTTGCTCTCGATCCCGAAGATCTTCGCGGGCTTGAGGTTGGCGATCATCACCACGCTCTTCCCGACAAGGTCTTCGGGATTGTAGAAGGGCGCGATGCCCGAGACCACCTGGCGCTGCTCGTCGCCCAGGTCGACCTGGATCTTGAGAAGTTTCTTCGAACCCTTCACCGGTTCGGTGGCGAGGACGCGGGCGACCCGCAGGTCCATCGTCGCAAAGTCATCGATAGAGATCTGGTTTGCTTCGGTCATAGTTTTCAGTTCCTTCTTCTTCGCTTCTGCGACGCGGCCCTCAAGGATCTTCTCGAGGGCGGCGACCTGGTCGTCCTCGAGTCTGGCAAAGAGCGGCGAGGGTGCCGGAAGAGCGCCCTCCTGCACCGGTGCAAGCCCCTCGCTGACCGGATGGGCCGAGACGGCGTCTTCGTGGCCGAGCATCTCCCAAGCCCGCTGGGCGGCCTCGGGCAGAACCGGTTCGACCAGGAGCGTGAGGGCCTTCGCCACCTGGAGACAATCGACGATGACCTGCGCGGCGGCCTCGCGGTCCTCCTTGATCAACTTCCACGGGGCGTGGTTCTGGATATGCGTGTTCCCGTAGGCGGCGAGGGCCATCATGGCGTCGACCGCACCCTTGAACTCGTACTCCCGCACCGCGTGGTCGACGGCCGCAAGCGATCGCTCGATCTCGGCCGTCACCTCGGGCGCCGCCGTCCCGGCCGGCACGCCGCCGAAGAACTTCTGGGCAAAGTGGAGGGTGCGGTACAGGAAGTTGCCGAGAGTGTTGACGATCTCGGAGTTCACCCGTTCCTGGAAGACCTTCCAGGAGAAGTTCAGCTCCTTGGTGTGGCTGGTGTACGAGAGGAGATAGTACCGGAGATAGTCGGCCGGGAGGCCCTGGTCCAGGTAGTCCTCGTTCGTCCAGACCACATAACCCCGCGACTTCGAGAACTTCTGGTCGTCGATCTTGACCATCCCGGAGGCCACGACCGCCGAGGGCGTGCCGTACCCGGCACCGCTGAGCAGGGCCGGCCAGAAGATGCAGTGGTGGTAGATGATGTCGCTGCCGATGAAGTGGACGATATCGCCGTCGCCGCGCCAGTACCGCTTCCAGTCGTTCCCGGTCTCCTCGGCCCACTCCCTGGTGAAGGAGATGTAGCCGATGGGGGCGTCCACCCAGACATAGACGACCAGGTCGTCGCGGCCCGGGAACTTCACGCCCCAGTCGAGGGTGCGGGTGATGCACCAGTCGTGCAGTTCCTCGCGCACCCAGCCGGTGGCATAGTTGCGGGCGTTGGCCGTGCCCCCGAGGTGGCTGAGATGCTCGAGGAGGAACTCCTTGAACTCACCGAGTTTGAAGAAGTAGTGCTCCTGCTCGCGCATCTCGGCAGGCGACCCGCAGACCTTGCAGATCGGGTTCTTGATCTCGCCGGGCTCCAGGTGACGCCCGCAGCCGCGGTCGCACTCGTCGCCCCGCGCCGCGGCGCCGCAGTACGGGCAGATGCCCTCCACGTACCGGTCGGGGAGGAACCGCTTGCAGGTGGTGCAGTAACTTTGCTGGATCGTCTCAGAATAGACATACCCGTTGTCCACAAGGGCCTGGACCATCGCCTGCGTCTGGCGGTGGTTCATCTCGTCGTCGGTCATCCCGAAGTGGTCGAAGGTGATCTCCATGCGCTTGAAGGTCTCGTCGAAGTGCGCGTGGTACCGCATGGCGAGGTCGCGGGGGGTCGTGCCCTCCTGCTCGGCGCTGATCACGATCGGCGTGCCATGGTTGTCAGACCCGCAGATGAAGACCACGTCCTCTCCGCAGCGGCGGAGATATCTGACATAAAAGTCAGCCGGGACATAGGTCCGGAGATGCCCGAGGTGACAGGGGCCGTTCGTGTAGGGAAGGCCGCATGTCACCAGCAACGGTTTGCCACTCATCTCATACCTCTTGGTGGTGAAGATATACAAACATTATTTAAAGCGCATCAGGTCATCCGAGTTCAAAGGTCGTGACGCCGAAGACCCGGTCCAGGGGAACGGCCGGCGCCTGACCGAGATAGATCCGTGCGGTCTCGAAGACCTGCTCCATCCCCCGCTCATGGACGAGGGCGAGGGCGGCGGGGTTCGGTTCGGGGACGTCGAAGAAGTACGCCGCGTCGGGGACCGAGGCCGCCAGGCCGTCGAGAAGAGTTTCCGCGATCGCCGGCGTATCGGCGAAGAGCGGACCGATCTTGTATCCTTCGAAGCACGGCCTGACGACGCCGTACCCCTGCAGTCTCCGGTCGGGCCCGAGGGCGGCGAGGGCGGTCGCTCCTTCCTGCGCGAGCCAGGGGGCGAGGAACTGCGGCCGAGGGGCCCGGAAGACGTCGGCGTCGTAGGCGACGACCTCCTCGAACGGCACGCCGGAGAGTGGGACCAGGCCCCCGGGCATCTCGCCCCGGCCCATACCCCGGAACCTGATGTTGCGGTAGTGGAGGACAAACCCGAACCGGTCGCGGTACTTCGGCTGCATGGCCACGACGCCGTCGGCACCGATCGTCCGGCCGCCGGCATGGGCGAAGGCGGCCTCCGTGACCGCGAGCCCGTAGCCCAGGCCGCGGTATTCGGGCCTGACGATCAAAAGCCCCCAGAAGGCAAACTCATTGTCGTAGCGCACCATCGAGGAGCAGGCGACCGGTTCGCCGCCCACCTCGGCGACAAAAAAGCCCTCCGGGTCCTGGGCATAGAAGGCCTCCGCGTCGTGGACACCCGGGTTCCACCCCTCCTCTCGTGCGAGGCCGACGGCAAAGTCGACGTCGGCGCGTTCCATCCGCCTGACGACACACTCTCTCTCCATGAAGAGGATGGGAAAGCAGGGGTACATCAGCGTTTCTCTTCATCACTCCTATATGGGGGAAAGGAGCATCTCTGGTGATGAAGCGGATACCGGTCAGGACACGGGGCTTCGGGGCCGAGGTCGGGACGCCCGCGGTGGCGGACCTGGCCCGCTGGGTGGAGCGGCGGAAGGGACAGGGCGGCGACCTGCTCGCGTACCGGATCGAACGCTCTGCCGCCCTTCAGGACGGTGTGGACTTCCCGGCCGTCGGCGGGATCTTCTACGGCGAGCGGGTGCTCGAGTGTCTTGCCGGGGTCGGTGACGGGGCGGTGACCGGCGAGGTCGGGACCGTGCCCGACGCCGCGCTCGACGACCTCAGGGGATGGAAGAAGAACGCCTGGCTCTCCCTGCCGGCGCCCTCGATGCTCGGGCTCGAAGACCGGTACTTCGGTGACCCGGAGGAGGCGGAGGAGGAGGTCTGCCGGGCCTTCCGCCGCCTGCTGCGCGAGATGCGGGACGCCGGGGTGGGCGGGCACGTCATCCTCATCGACGACGCCGACGAGACCGAACTCGACCTCCTGGCCGGGACCAGATCGCTCTTCTTCCCGCTCACGCGGCAGCCCGCCGCCCTCGAGGCGGTGCTCGAACACCAGTCCCTCCTCCCCCTTGCTCCGTCCGAACTGGGACAGGCCGCGGACCTCATCGACCGCTACGATATCCGCGAACTCTCGCTCCTCCACCCCGACCACCAGGCCCTCGGCGAGGCGCTCGACGTCTTCGACCCCGACGAGATCTCGGCCGGGGGCTACACCGATAGCGGCGATGAGGAGGCCTGGACGGCGCTCCTCGAAGAGGCGTACGTCCTCAAATAGAATCGGCGACTTTGACGAGTTCCTTGAAGTGGCGGTTGCGCTTCAGGAGCCAGAAGAAGAAACGGTCCATGAGCGAGAAGGTGAAACTCCCACCGGCGGCGTTGGGGTGGCCGCCGCCCCCGAACTCGCGGGCGATGAGGTGGCAGACCGGCGGGACCGAACGGATGGAGAACCGCCCGTTCCTGGAGACGATCACCTCGATGTCGGTACCCAGCGCGTCCCTCATGGCGTGGGCGGTCTCCGAGGGGTAGCCATGGAGGGGGGCGAAGGCGATGGTGTATTTTTCCCGGTAGATCTTCGCCTCGCTGATGCTGGCCCCGATGGCGGCGTCCATCTCGGCCCTGATCTCGGCATAGATCTCCTCGATCTTCCGGTCGGTGAACCGCCCCTGCGAGAGGAGGTTTCTGATATGCGGGAGAAGGTGGCGACGCTGGGTGACGAGCCCGAGGACGTCGGCGCGGGGGTCCTCTTTCTTCCAGAGGTCGTAGTCGCAGACGACCCGCGCCACCTCCACGGCGGTCCGGTCGTCGGGACGGAGGGCCTTTGCGACGATCCCGGTGGCGCAGACCGAGGTGTCGATGGTGAGGAGAGAGCAGTGTGGCCTGACCAGGTCGGCCTCGGCCTCGGTCCACCGGTGGTGGTCCCGCCACTCGATCTTCCATCCGTTCGCGGCCGCGGCCTTCGCCGAGGCCTCGACCCCCTTCTTGTACCCGAGGTCGCTGATCGAGAGGACGTCACCGCGGCCCGGGAGTCCGGCGATGAGTGCAAGGATCGAGTCGTACCGCCCGACCGAGGCGAAGATCGTGGTGATCTTCCCGTACACCATCCGGTGGATGGCGTCGGCGCCGGCGGCGTCGAGGTCGTTGTGCGTGAGGTGAAGGACCCCGTTCTTCCGCCCCTCCACAGCGGCGACAATATCCTCGTCGGTGGTCTTCCTGCCTTCGATGACGCTTACCATTACCTATTCTTGGAACCACGGAGGGATAAAAAAGGCGGCGTGGGCGACCGTACCGTTTATTAATCAGGAACGCCAATATGGTATGGCTGCCCTAGTAGCTCAGACTGGGAGAGCGCCAGACTGAAGATCTGGTTGTCCCCGGTTCAAATCCGGGCTGGGGCACTCCTTTTTACATTCAATTCAAAAGCACCAGTGGAAGCGCTTTTTACCGCACCACTCGTCTCGATACCCCGCCCACGCGGGACGACACCCTTATCCCTCTCCGAGAGGAGAGACGAGAGCATGCTGCCTGATGTGATCGTCCATACGAGCATGAGCATCGACGGCGCGGTCACCGGATTCGAACCCGACATCGGCCTCCACTATCAGGTCGCCGCCGAGTTCACGCCCGACGCCATGCTGGTCGGGTCGATGACCGCCGTGAGCGGCATCGAGCGTTACCTGGCGGAGGTTCCCCCCGAAGAGAGCGGAGACATGGAGCGCCCCGCGGTGCACACAGGAGACCCCCGCCCCCTTTGGGTCTTCGTCGACAGCAGAGGAAGGCTGCACGGCCTCCTCCACGTCTACCGGCGTTCGGACTACTGTCGGGACATCGTCGTCCTCGTCGCCGAAGAGACGCCGGCGTCGTACCTCGAGTACCTCAGCGCACGCCACTACCCCGTCATCAGGGCAGGGAAAGAGCGGGTCGACCTGCGGAGCGCGCTGGAGGCGCTGCACCAGCGGTTCGGCGTGCAGGTCGTCGTCTCGGACAGCGGCGAGCGGCTGAACTCCGCCCTCCTGGAGGCAGGTCTGGTGAAGAGTCTCAGTCTCGTCCTCACCCCCGCGCTCGCCGGCCGTGGCGCGAAGCACCTCTTCGAGAGCCTGGATGAGAAGAGAGCACAATTTGTCCTGGAGCGGGTCGGCGAAGTGGGCGACGGGTGCGTCCACCTCGTCTACCGCGTCGGGTGAATGGAAAAAGGAAATTCAGAGTGCCGCCGCCACCGCGCCGGCACATCCCCGCCCGGCATAGATGGCGAGGACGGTCAGGAGGAGGGTCGCCCCTACATAGGCCCCGAAACCCAGGAGGTTGTCGTCCTCAAGGAGCCTGAACGACTCCAGGCCGAAGGTGGACATCGTCGTGAAGGCCCCGAGGAGCCCGACAGTCAGGAAGATCCGCATCTCCTCGCTCACCACGCCGGTATACTCGGCCATATAACTCACCCAACTGAGCGCGAAACAGCCGAGCACATTCACCCCCAGCGTCCCGACCGGGAAGGAGGCGTACCCCTCCTGGAGCCATCCGCTGATCTCGTAGCGCAACAGTGCACCGGCAAACCCGCCGGTCCCGATAAGCAGCAATCCATAGTGCATCGCAGTCCTCCGTATATCATGACCGCCGGCTCTCGAACGGACGCGGGCACAGAGATCCCTGCGCGCCCGATAACCGGTGGAGAAGAGAAGTCATCAGCCAGGACGGCGGTTCAAGGCGGACTTCATCGCCCGACCCCTCGAAGAGAGGCCCGAACCCATGGAGTATAGAAATGGAACTCGGAAAGATATCAAGCTGGCGGCCGTCACTCCCCTGAAAAAGAGAGAAAAGGGAAGAGCCCTCTCACTCGGCCGCCAGCGCCGTGATCGGGGAGAGCCGCGAGGCCTTCCAGGCCGGGTACACACCGGAGAGCACGCAGATCCCGATGCCCACGCCGATCCCGACGACCACGTTCATCAGCACCGACGGGGCGAAGAGATACGAGACGTCTTCGAGCATCACCGCGACCAGGATCCCGCCGACGATCAGACTGAGGATCCCGCCGATCACCGCCCCGATCGCGCCCAGGATCCCGGCCTCGTACAGGAACATCCTGATGATCTCCCTGCTCCTGACCCCGATACTCCGGAGGATCCCGATCTCGCGCGTCCGCTCGGTCACCGACATCATCATCACGTTGAAGATGCTCACTGCCGCGACCAGCAGCGAGATCCCCGCGATCCCGGTGACCGCCATCGAGACCGCCCCAAGAACCCCCGAGATCATCTCGACCAGGGCCTTGGGGTCAGAGATCTCGACCGTCTCCTTTCTCCCGTTGAGACTCCTGTCCAGGCTCTCCCGCACCTTCTCGACCTCGTCGAGGTTCTCGACGATGACCAGGGCCCTGTCGTACCCGCTCTCCTTGCCGTTGAGTTCCTGGTACAGCCGGTCGGTGATGATGATCGAACTGTAGGTCGAGATGCCGGTGCCGAACCCTGAGTTCTTCAGGATGCCGGCGACCCGCACCTTCTTGGCATGCTCACCGTCGCCGATGGTGATCCTGCTCCCGATCGTGAGGTCGTGCTCCTCGGCGATGTCCGAGGAGACGAGGGCACGGTCGCCGCCATGGATCATCACGCCTTTCTCGACCTCGACGACGAGCGGCATATCGTCGGGTTCGAGTCCGTACACCGAGGCATACCCGTCCTCACCGGCGGCCCGGATCTTCGAGAAGGTCGAACGGAACGGGACGACCGGGTTGCCCATGCTCGCCCGCTCGATCTTTCTCACCTCAGGGATGCTGAGCGTCTCCTCGCTCCCGCCGAAGAACCCGCCCCCGCCGCTCGCGGGGGAGACGGCGATCTTCCCGCCCTCGTCGCCGAAGCCGCTCGTCACCGAGACCTGGAGGGCCGAGCCCAGGATCCCCATCGTCGTGATGGCAAAGACCCCGATGACGATCCCGATCGCCGCCAGGACCGACCTGAGAAAGTGGAGGCGGACATTGCGCTTTGCCAGGTCGAAGTAGATGTCGGTGCCGATCATGCCACCACCCTCCCGTCCATGAGCCTGACCACGCGGTCGGCGTACTCCGCCGTGCCCGGGTCATGGGTCACCATCACCACCGTCTTGCCGGCCTGATTCAGATCGGTCAGGAGTTCCATGATCTGGACGCCCATCTTCGAGTCCAGGTTGCCGGTCGGTTCGTCGCAGAGGAGGATCGCCGGGTCATTGACCAGGGCCCTCGCGATGGCCACCCGCTGCTGCTGCCCGCCGGAGAGTTCGTTGGGGGTGTGGGTGGCCAGTTCGGCGTCGAGCCCGACCTTCTCCAGGAGTTCCAGGGCCCGCCCCTCCCCCCCTGCGTGTTTGTGCTTGATGATGTAGGGGTACTCCACGTTCTCCCTGGCCGTCAGGACCGGGATGAGGTTGAACTTCTGGAAGATGAACCCGATGGCGTCCCGGCGCAGGTCGGTGAGGGCGTCGTCGGAGAGATTTCTGGTGTTCACCCCGTTGATGACGACGTCCCCCTCGGTCGGCGTGTCCAGGCAGCCGACCTGGTTGAGGAGAGTCGACTTGCCCGAGCCGGACGGGCCCATGATCGCCACGAACTCGCCGGGGTCGATGGAGAGCGAGACGCCGTCGAGCGACCTGACGTCTCCGGCGACCCGCGGATAGATCTTGACGACGTCAACGAGGCGGATGACCGGCTCGTCTCCCATTATTTCCTCCACCTGTTCAGGAGCCCGCTGCTCTTCAGGATCGCCCCGATGACCCCCAGGCCGACCACGCCGAAGAGGATCATCACCGGCAGGGGGATGGCCTCGTCCTTCGTTTCGGTGGCGTCAGCCCCGTGCACGCCGGTCGTGAAGGCCTGGTGCTGGTCGATGCTGACCGGCATCGTCCTGGTGTACGGCGTGCCGTCGGCGTCGCGGTAGGTGATCACGAGCGGGACCGACGAGGCGTTCTCGGCGCTGAAGTCGAGTTCGAAACTTGCGAGGTCGTCGGGGTCGAGGCTGCCGATAGCGTATTCGGGATAGGGGTTCTCGGGCACGGCCGGGTCGCCCGAGGTGACGACGACCGACTTCGCGGCCTCAAGCCCGGCATTGGTGATGTCGCCGCTGACCGAGTACGATCCGAAACTGCCGTGGACCTCGATGTTGTTCACCACCAGTTCGGCCCTGGTGTTGGACTGGCCGAAGGCGACCGGGAGGGTGACGGTGGTGGTGTGGGTGTTGGGCCCGGTGTGGTAGGTGATGTCGAAGGCGAGGTCGGTCTCCTGGTGAGCGATGACGTCCAGGGTCACGTTCGCCTGGGCCGATGGGGCAAGGGTACCGACAAACCACCCGGTCTGGGCGGCCTCGATCCCTTCCCCGCGCGGGGCGACGGTAATCCCGGTCACCGGGGAGGTGCGGGGGTTGCCGACGACGAGGGCGATATGCTCCTTCTTCCCCTCGGTGAAGGTATCCGGGCGGTCGGTGACGACGACGGTGAGCGGGGTCTCCTCGATCCTGACCGGGACATGGGTGCTCAGGCTGCCGTCCTGGCCGTAGTCAAGGGAGAACCAGGGGTAGTAGACACCGTCACGGGTGTTCGGGTCTGCCCTGACCGTGAAGGTGTACGAGACGGTGGTGCCGGGCCCGACGGTCCCGGCCGCCTCATAGGTCCGGTCGTTGAGAGTTTTGATCTCGGTGCCTTTCAGGACGGCCCTGCTGATCTGGACCGGTTCGGTACCGCTGTTCGCGACATCGACGGTGACCGTCCCGGTGTCGCCGGGCATGAGGGTGGCCGGTTCGACAGTCATGTTCGTGACCGATACATGCGAGGCCGCTCCGGTCGCGGAGGCCGCGGCGGCGGAACAGACGAGGATCATCAGCCCGAGAATGAGGGCGAGAGGTGTGCGGTATGTCATGGATATGCTGATCTCCGTGGTGGGCGCCTGCGCCCACGACTGTGTAAAGTATGTTGTACATTTTGTCTTTAATACCTTACCATATGTCAAGAGGAGCATTCATATAGACAAACACGCCTTACATTTCTCTGCACCAGGCCGTCGCCGTGGCGGCCGCGGGTACACGGAGCATATCATGAACACCGACACATCCCTCATCGACATCCTTACCGCCCCGGAACGGTTCTTCGAATCGCTGGGCGAACGTATCGAGAGCATCAAGATACCGGGCCTCATCATCCTCTTCACCGCACTGCTGGCGGCGCTCACCGCCTACCTCGCCGCCGGGGCCGTGCCCCTGCCAGGTCTGGAAGGCCCCGACGCAGAAGTCCTGAGACCATTTGTCGGCATCCTGGCCGCAGCCGCCATCTTCATTGGCATCTTCATCATCTGGGGCATCCAGTCGCTGATCCTCCATGTGATCGCAAAAGTTCTCGGCGGCACCGGGTCATTCAAGTCGACGCTCGCCGTCGTGGGGTACGGCAACCTCCCGCAGGTCCTGATGGGAGTCCTGGGCCTCGCTCTCCTCCTCGTCTACCACATGGACATCGAGAAGATGGGCGCCGCCCTCGGTTTTGTCGTCCTGGGACTCATCTTCACCCTCTGGTCGACGGTGATCTGGTTCTTCGGCTTCAAGCACGCCCACGAACTCACCACCGCAAAGGCCGCTGTGATCGCCGTGCTGATCCTCATCGTCTCCATGCTGTCCATCGCGATCTGAGAAGATCAGACACCTCTGGACCACCCAACCAGCACACACACCTGAATGGGCGGGACCCCTATACCATCGTCTCCCCCCGCCCTCTCTTTTTTGGAACGTCCTTCCCGGGCTTTGTAGGACGGGACACGAGGCGAAAGTATGCCTAAAGCCCGATTACTATGAAAATGATCCAGATGTTCAATGCTGGAGTTATGGGTGAGAATTTGAACACACAGATTTCTCTCATACCCGGTATGCGGAGAACAAAACTGCCTTCCCAGCCCTATCTTCATCCCGGGGGTCCGGGGGCAGAGCCCCCGGCACCGATGTGTGGGAAGGCGTGATGATCAGAACGTGCCGCCCCCAATCGCAGGATCTTTCCTGTCATCTCGCGCCGGGGGGAAACCCCCCGGACCCCCCACGATGAGGATAGGTGGGGCGGCAATGGAAAAAGGTCTCCACCGGTTCTTCAGTCTTGAAAAGAGAGATCAAGCGATGAGACATTTTCATCGCGTATGCTTGAGGCGTGCTTTCGCTTCATGAGTGATTTTACAGAACCCTCAACTGCCGCCCCTCCCTATCCTCGACACCGGGGGTACGAGTTGGTGTTCTTCATCTGCTGATCTGTCATGAGGTGAGGATTCAGGATCTCCGGCATGCCCTTCCGGCACCCTGCAGATGCCGCGCGGTCACTGACTATCTTCGGGCGAGAAGATTTCCTCGATGGCAACGTCAAAATAGCGGGCGATCTTGAAGGCAAGGTCAAGGGAAGGATCGTATTTTTTCTTCTCGATGGCGATGATCGTCTGCCGGGTCACCCCCAGGGCAACCGCCAGCTGTTCCTGGGTGAGGTCGTGCAGTGCCCGGTAGACCTTGAGTTTGTTATTCATCGTCCCCTTCATCCCAGAACGGCTTTATCGCGATGATCCAGAGGACCAGGTACAGCAAGATGATCCCACCCGCGAGTTCGAGGAGGAACAGCCCGTCATTCATCGGCCTCTCAAGCTGGAGAAGTGCCCCGGAGACGAAAAAGCCCAGCCCGAAGAAGATCATCAGGAAGAGCGCGATCTTCAACGTCTTCTCGGCCACCTGCTCCTCGACCCTGCTCAGCCGTTCGTCCCAGATCACCCCTTTCACCCGCTGCCTGCAGACGAAGACCAGGAGCAGAGCGATATAGAAAGAGAGCTCTGCAAAGGCGTCGTAGCCCATGCTCAGGGCGAGCGCAAAGACGACAACCTCCACAAGGGCGATGAGAGTGATACAGAGGAAAAACTGGCTTCGATTCATGTACAGCGTTATAAAACGTGTTCGCGGCCACTGTTAATATACCTTGACATCAGGGGATGGAGGGCCTCACTCCATCGCCAGGTCATAGATCCTCGAATAATACCTGGCCTGGAAGATCCCCAGCGGGATCGTGACCAGCAGGGTAAGCACAAGCGCAACCTCATCCACGGGTATGAGCATGCAGAGAGCAAGAACCGCATTCACGAAAGCGGAGATCAGGACCACCGCGGCGACATACTGCCAGAAACCGATGCGGTCGATGCACCTCCAGATCTCCCCGAACGAGAACGCCGCAAAAAATCTCCGCTCGCGGGCAAACCGGATCGTTGCAAAGTTTACAAACAGGGACACCAGGATATAGAACACCAGGACACCGAGGACTCCACCGATGATCTCGGGCAGAAGAGGCTCGATCGCACCGACGCCTTCCATCTCGTAGAGGACCAGCACGTAGGTGATGAGCATCACGCTTGCCACCAGCACCGGGACGATATAGAAGATCCAGATCAGACAGATCTTGATCCCGTCGACAAACATCCGCCAGGACCACCGCACCGACGGTGCCGGATTTTCCCCACGCAGGATCTGAACGACATACCCGAAGAAGAGAGGGAAGATGACAAAACTGACCAGCAGCTTGAGCGTGTCCTTCCACCGCCCCCAGAAGGTGCCCTTCGTATACCGGGCCGCATCCATAAAGAGTGCACCAAGATCCATTCAATACTCACGTCTCCCTCATAGGTGTGCCCGGGGGGTAGAGAAGACTTGCGGCGTCGGCGGCCCAAAGAGGCAGAGTCATGAACCAGAAGTAAACAGATAGATACAGTACTCTCGCTCACCCCCCTTCCACGGCGTGGTCAGGATGGGAGCCCCTCAAAGGAATAGCGATGAAGTCCATAGCACATGAAGGAAACACATTCTACAACGGAGACTGCGTCACCGGCGCCAGAGAGGAGATCGAGGACAGATCGGTCGACCTGATCATCACCGACCCGCCGTACGGCATCGGCGGCGACACTCTCCACCGGCACTACAACCGGGACGAAAGATATGTGGTCGACGGGTATGTCGAAGTTCCCGAATCGGAATACGCGGAGTTCAGCCTCAGGTGGATCCGCGAGGCAGAGCGCGTCCTCAAACCGGGCGGTTCGATCTATATCGTCTCAGGCTACACCAACCTCTACCATATCCTCCATGCCCTGCGCCAGACCTCGCTGCGCGAGGTGAACCATATCATCTGGAAGTACAACTTCGGGGTGTATACCAGCAGGAAATATGTCTCGTCCCACTACCACATCCTCTTTTATGAAAAACCGGGTGGAAGACGGACCTTCAACCTCGAGGCCAGGTACGGTACCGGCGAGCAGGCGCCGGACGGGGGTTCCCTCAACTACCAGGACCGGGAGGACGTCTGGGTCATCAACCGCGAGTACAAACCCGGTCAGGTGAAGAACAAGAATGAACTGCCCACCGCCCTGCTGACCAGGATGATCCAGTACAGCAGCAACGAGGGCGACCTGGTCTGTGACTTTTTTATGGGCGGGTTCTCGACCGCACGGGTTGCGATCGGACTCGGCCGGGCGTTCGTCGGGTTCGAGGTCTCGGAGCCGATCTTCGATGCCGGCGTCCGCGATCTGGAGAAGGTCGAACCCGGTTTCCTCCTCAGTTCACTCCGCTCTCCGGCGACAGGCTCCCCAAAAAATCAGCGGAAACGCTGGACGAGTGAAGAACGCCGCCGTCTTGACCGCCGGTACCAGGAGTTGCGGGGCCGGGGGAAGACACGAAAACGTTCCATCGAAATTCTCCAGGAAGAACTCGGGAGAGGGCGGTGGTCGATCGTACGGGCGCTGAAAGAACTCAGCGGGTGATCACCGGGCTTTCATGCCCGTTCATCCCTCAGATTTCAGCGTCGTAGAATTGGGCATGAACTCTGGGTTCATGCCCGATTCTACAAAGCCGAAAATGCGGAGCATTTTCTTGACAGGAAGATCTTCGATCTTCCGTGTATCATTCGATTTTCGAGGGTCAGGAGGGTGGAACCCGCCGGCGCGAAACGGGGGTGAAAAGAGGATTTCTCCAGAGCCCAAAAAAGCCGATCACCCCGCAAAAAATCGGTCCAGAACCCGTTTCAACTCCATCGGCGCGATCGGTTTCTCAAGCACCGCGACGACAGCCTCCCGATAGTGTTCATACTCGGCCGTGTCGAGGGGGCGTGCGGTGAAGAGCATCACCGGAACCTTCGGGAGGGCCGGGTCCGCGGCCAGGGCGTCGAGCACCTGCCACCCGTCGACCGGGGCCATCGTCACATCAAGGAGGAGGAGGTCGGGACGAGTCGACCTGAGGAGGGCGAGACCATCGGACGCCGACGCGGCGAGAAGAGGCCGGTACCCGATCCGGTCCAGCACCACCCTCATCATCTCCAGGATCGGGCAGTCGTCGTCGATCACCAGGACTTCAGGTCTCACCGCCGTTCCTCCGTTCCAGCACGATGGTGAAGGTGCTCCCCTCGCCGGGTGTGCTCTCCATCTCGATCCGCCCCCCGTTCTGGCGGGCATACCGTTCGGCTATCGGGAGGCCGAGTCCCATCCGCCCGTATCGACGGCTCAACATCTCGCCGTCCCCGATAGAGAAGGGTTCGAAGATCATCCGCTGTTTGGCCGGGTCGATCCCCGGGCCGTTGTCCCTCACCCTCACCCACTGCCGCCGCCCCTCCTGCCCGCAGGAGATCTCGACAATCTTCTGCTCTCCGCCGTACTCGACGGCATTGGAGACGAGGCCCTCCAGCACTTGGAAGAACTGGTCCCTGTCGACCAGGGCCGTCATACCCTCGGGGACCGCCACCCTGTATTCGGCCCTGGCGACGAAGTCGGGGCTATCGAGCACCTCCCGGATCAGCGCTGCAAGGTCCACCTCGACCGGCCTGTTCTTCATATCTCCGCTTTCAAGGAGACTCAGTTCAAGCATCCGGTTCACGATACGCCGTTCCCGGTCGACATTCTCAAGGCAGACCCCCAGCATCCCGGCCGCCTCATCTCTGATCCCATAGTAGTCGCGGTCATCGAGGAGGAGGCTGAGATAGCCGAGGACCGGTTGGAGCGGGGTCCTGAGTTCATGGGCCGCAGTGGTGGTAAAGTCCTGCCACCTCGCCGCCTCGGCCCCGGCCCGTTCATCCATCTCCCTGTACAACTGGAGCGAAGAGAGGTCGAGGACAGTGCACCGGCACCCCTCCTCTCCCGGAACGCAGGAGAGAAGCACCGGCACCTCCTCCCCCGACCGACCGCGGAGGGCGGTCTCAAATCTGGCGACCGCCATCCCGGTGCCGACCAACCCGGAGAACACCTCCGCCTCGTCCGGGTCGGCACAGAGCGACGACAGCAGAAGATTTCCGGAAGAAGAGCCCGAAAGTCCCAGACGGCTTGCAAGGTCCTGACTTATTCTGCTGATTTCAAGCGACCCGGGATCCAGAGAGAAGAAGAGAGGCGATTCGTCGAGCATGGTCGCAGGGACCGAGCGTTGGGAGGAGAAAAGGGTGACCGCGGTCATCCCCCAGAGATAGAGCATCGTGAAGAGGAAGAGAAGGACCGGGTCGAGAGAATAGCCACCGAAGGCGAGGAAAAGCGTGACGGCGGCATATCCCAGGGAGAGGGCCGCCGCTGTCCAGATCGACCGGTTCGAGTACCAGACCGTCACCATGACGAGGGGGATGTAATAGAGGTACGACTGCGCGACCCCCACCGTAGAGAAGAGCGAATAGAGGCCCGTAAGAAAAAGAAGAGCCAATAAAAACCCATTCACTCCTAGAGTCTGAATAGAAGACATCCACGGAGTGAAAGAGACATCTGATGTGTTCGAACCTCTCGAAAACATTGTACAAATGAGAGGTAAACGGGATCGTTATTTATGTTCTTTCATTTTTTCAAGCAGGCGCATGAATAAGTAATCGTCCATCGAACCTCAGGGCATGCGTCCATATATCTTTGTCAACCTCGCGATGAGCGCAGACGGCAAGATCTCGACACGAGAACGGCGGCAGGTGAAGATCTCAGGCGCAGATGATTTCAAACGAGTCGACGAGATCAAGGCCGGCGCTGACGCGATCATGGTCGGGATCGGGACGGTCCTGGGCGACGATCCGTCTCTCACCGTCAAATCGCCCGACCTGAAGGCCGCGCGCAGGGCGCGGGGAGAGGACGAGCACCCCCTGAGAGTCGTCGTCGACTCGATGGCCCGGACACCCCTGGACGCCGACATCCTCTGCAAAGGCGAAGGGCGGCGGATCGTCGCGGTCTCGGCTGCGGCGCAGGCCGGACGGGTCGAGGCCCTTCGGGAGAAGGCCGAGGTCGTCGTCGTCGGAGAGCAGAACACCGACCTCACCCTCCTGATGCACGAACTGGCCGCCCGCGGCGTTGGCCGCCTCATGGTCGAGGGCGGAGGAACGCTGATCTGGGGACTGTTCAGGGCGGGCCTGGTGGACGAGTTGATCACCTATGTCGGCTCGATCGTCATCGGGGGAGCGGGCGCCCCGACACCCGCCGACGGCGAAGGGTTCGCGCGAGAGGACGAGTTCCCGCGTCTCGAACTCGCCGGCGTCGAGCGGGTCGACGACGGCGTGTTGCTGCGCTGGGTCGTCAAAAAAGAGGTTCATTCGGCCCTGTAGAAATCATCCTCTTTTCATCACTTCAAACCCCTGTGAACCGAATCCATCGCTTCCCTCATGCTCACGCGGGGGCAGAGCGGCCCCCGGCCGATGGTGGGAGAAGGTACGTCGATCAGAAAGGCCGCCCCAGATCGTCGAATCTTCACCGTCGTCTCGCGCCGGGGGGAGACCCCCCGAACCCCCAGGATGAAGATTGTGGCGGAAGGCGGAGCAATGACCATGAAAGGGGGGGTTGCCGTCCGCCGCCTATCTTCGCGTGGGGGGTTCTGGGGGTCTCCCCACGACGAAGATAGGGGGGGCGGCGATGGAACGAAGTCTCCACCAGTTCTCCTGTCTTGAAAAGAGAGAGAGAGAGAGCAAGTGACAAGAAATTCTCATCCCGTATGCTTGAGCCCGGGGCTCATGCCAAATACTACAGAGCCCAAAAAAGAGAAAAAATCAGGGCCGCTCAAGCGGGAGGGCCGAGTCGTAGATCTTGAAGACGGTCTTCCCGTCCGCACCGAGCGGGCGGTCCATGGTGGCCCAGACCTCAATCCGGTCCTGCTGTGCCGTCCCTGCAAACTCGACGCTCTCACCGGTCGAAAGTGACTTGCCCGACGGTTTGGCCATCGTCTGCGTCTCGGTCGTGCCGTCCGAGCGGGTGACCGTCACCTTGATCTCCTTCACATTCTCCTGTCCCATGCCGCCGTCAAAGGTGACGGTGATCATGTGATCGATGGGATCCTTCTGTGCGGATGCCTTGACCCGATAATTGGTCGGCATCTCGTCGGTCGGTTCCGGCTGAACGGACGGCGCAGCTGTCGTCTCAGTGGGGACTGCAGTGGTGGTCTGGACCGGGGTCGGGGTGGGGGTCGCCTCAGGCGATGTGCCCGTGCATCCCGCAAAAACCGCCGCCATGGCGACGATTCCTAGAGCAAGGAAGAACGATACTTTTTTCATACCTCCGTGTCTGCGAAGTACCTCTATTTCTCTTTTGCGATGGGGCGCGGGGCAAAGGTATATTACGGGCCCGGTGCACCTCCCGCCGAGGGGGAATTATGGACGAGATCGCAGTGCTCATCGGAGGGAGAGCGGGCGAAGGGATCAACATTGCGGGGTCGGTGGTCATGCGCCTCATCGCGGGCTGCGGGCTGCGGGCCGCGATGTACTACGACTATCCCTCCCTGATCAAGGGAGGACACAACTTCGCCGTGGTCAGGGGGGCGGCGGCGCAACCGTACTGCCACCGTGAAGGGATCGACCTTGTCCTTGCCCTGGACCAGGAGACGGTCCGCCGCCACCAGGGACGGATCCGTGCCGGCGGCCGGATCATCTACGACACCGGCCGGGTGCGGGAGATTGAGGGAACCGGCCTCCCCCTCGACGAGATCGTGAAAGAAGAGGTGGCTCCGGCGGTGACGCGGAACATGGTACTGATCGGGGCCTTCTGCAAAGCCTGCGCCATCCCATGGGAGACGGTGGAAGCGGTGCTCCGCCGGGCGGTGCCGAAGGCGGTGGAAGCGAACCTGCGGGTGGCCGGGCGCGGCTACGAGGCGGCCGAGAGGGTCATGACCCTTCCGGCCCAGGCCACGGCCGGGCAGGTGCTTCCCACCCTGAGCGGAAACGAGGCCGTCGCCCTCGGTCTGGTGGACGCCGGGCTTGAAGGCTATATCGCCTACCCGATGACGCCCTCCTCCGGCATCCTCCACTTCCTGGCCGCCGGGCAGGAGGCGTTCGGGACGAGCGTCGTTCACCCGGAGAACGAGATCGGAGTGATGCTGATGGCACTTGGGGCGGCGTACGCCGGGCGGCGGGTGGCGGTCGGCACCTCGGGCGGAGGATTCTGCCTGATGACCGAGGGGTTCTCCCTGGCCGGGATGGCCGAACTCCCGGTGCTGGTCGTCCTCGCCCAGCGGCCCGGGCCGAGCACCGGTGTTCCGACCTACTCGGGGCAGGGCGACCTGCTCTTCGCCCTCTCGGCCGGCCAGGGCGAGTTCCCGCGCCCGGTCGCCGCCCCGGCCACGCTCGAGGAGGCATGGTACTGGGCCGGGGCACTCCTCGACCTCTCCTGGCGGTTCCAGACGCCGGCGGTCCTGCTCACCGACAAAAATCTCGGCGAGGGGATGTACACCTTCCACGGCGCACCACGGAGGCCCCCGCTCCCGCCCGTCCGCTGGGACGGCGACGGCGGGTACCGCCGGTACGCCCCCGGCCCGGACGGCGTCTCGCCGCTCGCCGATCCCGGGACGGCCGGGGCGGTCGTGAAGGTGAACTCGTACGCCCACGACGAGGCCGGGATCACCGTCGAGGATCCGGAGACCGTCGCCCATATGGCTGAAAAACGGAAGGAGAAGGAGCAGGCCATGGCCAAGGTGCTCAGGGGTTACCCCGCGGTCATGACCGCCGGCGATCCCGCGGCCGGGACCGTCCTCCTCTGCTGGGGCTCGACCGCGGGGGTCTGCACCGAAGCGGCCGGCGACCTGGGACTCAGCGTGGTCAGGCCGGTCGTCCTCTCCCCGTTCCCGACCGAACAGTTCGGTGCGGCGCTTGCAGGGGCCGGCCGAATTATCGCCGTCGAGGAGAACCTGGACGGGCAACTCGCCCGACTGGTCAGGGCGGAGGGGCACCGGGTCGACGCCATGGTCGGGAAGTACGACGGACGGCCATTCTTCCTGGAAGACCTGGAGCGGCGGCTGAAGGAGGTGGGGATATGACCTGGATCACCGGTGCGCAGAACACCTGGTGCCCGGGATGCGGCAACTTCGCCGTGCAGCACGCCCTCAAGGACGTCTTCGCCGGTCTCGTCGCCGATGAGGATCAGCGGCCCGAGGAGTTCGTGCTCGTCTCCGGGATCGGGTGCCATGCCAAGATCGCCGACTACCTCGCGGTCAACAGTTTCTATGCCATCCACGGCCGGACCCTTCCAGTGGCGGCCGGGATCAAACTGGCCGACCCCTCCCTGACGGTGGTGGCCTGCGCCGGCGACGGCGACGCCTATGCCGAGGGACTCGGCCACCTCGTCTTTGCGGCCAAGCGGAACACCGACATCACCGCCGTCGTCCACGACAACCGGGTCTACGGTCTCACCACCGGGCAGTACACCCCGACCTCGTACACCGGGTTCAAAGGGCGTTCGACCCCCGCAGGCGTGAAAGAACGTCCTTTCAACCCGGTCGAACTTGCCCTCGCCTCAGGAGCGACCTTTGTGGCCAGGGTCTACACCCGCCGCCTCGATCACCTCAGGGAGGTGCTGCGCCGGGCGGTCCTCCACCGGGGTTTCTCCTTTGTGGAGGTGCTCCAGGTCTGCGCCACGTACAACAACCTCACCGCCGCCTACAACAACCAGGTCTACGAACTCGAGGGCCACGACACCACCGACCTGACCGCCGCGCTGGAGCGGGCGCGTGAGTGGGACTACTCGGACGGCGCCCCCATCGCCCTCGGCGTCTTCTACGAGATCGAGCGGGAGCGCGAGGCCTGGCCGCCGATGGGACGGTTGCCCGACCACCGGCGCCGGGAGGTGATCAGGGAGGTGCTTGAGGGGAGGAGATAATATGGCCTTGTAGAATCAGGCATGAGTCGAGAGCACGCCTCAGGCATACCCCATGAAATGTTTTTCATGGAGGTCATCCCAAAACTCTCCAGATCATGATCCCACATGCGAACATGATCAATCCAAGGAATGATTCTTCTTTTCTTTCGTGCCTTGGAGCAATCTTCTTAAATGCTTCAATCCAACTAAAAAATCGTTCGATGGCTCCTCTTTTCTTGTAAAGTTCTGGATCAAAGGGTACTGTTCTTTTATTCTCTGGATCTTTTGTGTTTCTTGTATTTATTGGAATATTGCTCTTTATTCTGTTTTGGTCATTGTATGCCCTTATTTTTATTGAATCGTACGCTGGATCTGCGGATATGAATATTGGTTTGAATTTATTTCCGAAAAACGTGAATCCTTCAAGGGTTTGTGTATAAAGTGTTGAATCATGATTATTTGCAGGGGATACAACACAAGAAAGGGGTCTACCGTTTCGATCGACCAATACGCTCAGTTTGTTCCCTTTTATTTTCTTATGGCCATCAAATCCGATGATACCCCTTTTTTTGCGGGAATAGACTTTGTATCAATCGAACAATGGGACAGATCAACGATTTTGAGATCGTATCCTCGCTGAAGGAGATCAAAAAATATCGCCTGATAGGCACTTTTCTCACATAGATATTGATGAAATCGATGTACCGTCGATTTGGTTCCATATTTTTCAGGAACATCGCTCCATGTACATCCTGTAGTAAGAACAAAGAGAATTCCATTCATTAAAAGACGAAGATCAGAACGCGGTCGTCCAGTGGGAGGCTTCTGAGGGGGAAGGTAATCGCTGATGATTGACCAGAGGCTATCATCGATCTCGCTGAATGCCACGATATAAAGGTTTAATCCAATATGATTTATAATTCGGCAATGTGACTAGAGGATCACTTTTGGGATATGCTCATGGTAAACCATCCTCTTTTCATCATCTCAACCCCCCTCTGATCTGCATCCATCGCCTTCTTTCATGCTTGCGCCGGGGGCGCTGCCCCCGGACCCCCCACGACGAAGATAGCCGGGGGGCGGCATGATGCTCGACTTCTACTCGCTCCTCGTTCGTAAGGATGAGGGGCAAGAATTGATCCAGTTCTGATATGATATTTTCATCCCATATGCTTGAGGCGTGCTTTCCCCTCATAAAAAATTACCATGAAAATGATCCTGACGATCCGCTCTTCAGGTTTGCATGAGAGTCTGAACTTGCCATATCCCGTTGAAGCTGATACGCAGAGGATAGAAAATTCCTCTGGTGGATCAGCCGCCTCGAATCGTCAAATCTCTCCTACAATCTCGCGCCGGGGGAAACCCCCGGACCCCCACGACGAAGATAGGTGGGGGCGGCGATGGAACACGATCCCCCCAGATTCTCCTGTCTTGAATAGAGAGAGAGCAAACGACGAGAAATTTTCATCCCGTATGCTTGAGCCAGAGGTTCATGCCTGATTCTACAGAGCCGATAATATTGCATCTTCTGCCGTGCCGTCCCCCTGCCAATTGTCCCGGCGTGGGGGTCCGGGGGAACCCCTGACCCCCTTATCAGGGAGAAAAGAGCCAGACGAGATCTAGCCGAAAAAATGTGACCTCACCTCCCACTCCCTCGCCGACACGAACCAAACGATCCCTTTATTGCCGGGCATGTCCTGGAGACACCTGGTGAGAGCATGATCTCGCACACGATGCTTGAGGCGCTGAACCGCCAGATCAACCGTGAACTCTACTCGGCCTACCTGTACCTCTCGATGTCGGCCTGGTTCTCGGACCGCGGCCTCCCCGGTTTTGCGAACTGGATGCAGGTCCAGGTAAAGGAAGAACAGTTCCACGCGATGAAGTTCTACGACTACTGTATCGCACGGGGCGGACGGGTGACGATGCTCCCGATCGAGGCACCCCCCAACGAGTGGGAGTCGCCGCTTGCGGTCTTCGAGGCCACCTATGCCCACGAACAGCGGGTGACGAAGATGATCAACGACCTCGTCGACCTTGCCATGGCCGAGAGGGACCACGCCACCACCAACTTCCTCCAGTGGTACGTGGACGAGCAGGTCGAGGAAGAGGCCAACGACACCGAGATCATCGGGAAACTCCAGTTGATCGGGGACGAGACCAACGGGCTCTTCATGCTCGACAAAGAACTCGGGACCAGGGTCTTCACGCCGCCGACACAGGGGGCGCCCTGAAATCCTTTTTTTATCTCTCGAGAATTTGAAGTCCAAACTCTACAAAAATATTGGCTTTGTAGAAATGCTCTTGATGGTTATCTCTGCGGGGGGCTGGCCGCCCCCCGGACCCCCCGCATCACGATAGGGAGGTGGACTGCACCCCCCTCTCTGTGGTCATCTCTCCGCCTTCCCAACCCTATCGCAATCCCGGGGGTCCGGGGGCAGCGCCCCCGGCGTGAGCATGAGGGAAGGCGATGGAATGAAGGTCACAGGGGGTTGAGGTGATGAAAAGAGGATGGTTTCTACAGAGCCAAAATATTGGATTATTCCAGCCATTTTAAGAGGAATTATGGCCCTGTAGAATTGAGCATGAACTCGCGGCTCAAGCATACGGGATGAAAATTCTCGTTGGTCTCGAGGGTGTGTGGATCCGTGCTCCTTCGTCGGAGCAGGACACTCCCTCGGGCCAACACCTCCTTGCCGCCCCCGCCCATCCTCGTCGTGGGGGGACCGGGGGGGGGCAAGCCCCCCGCAGAGATAGTCATCAAGAGGTTTTACCATGAAAATGATCCTGACGATCATCTCTCCAGGTTTCCATAATGGTTTGAATCCACCACCCGCCTTCAGGACTGATACAGATATTGCAGATGCATCTCCTGAATGATCGGGCCTCTGCCTTCCCGGCCCTATCTTCGTCCCGGGGGTCCGGGGGCAGCGCCCCCGGCACCGATGTTTGGGAAGGCGTGATAGATCCGATGTGCCGCCCTCATCGTAGAATCGTTCCTGGAATCTCGCACCGGGGGGTTGCACACCCCGGACCCCTCACGACGAAGATGGGTGGGGGCGGCAACGAAGTGGTCGCCCTATGTGGTGTCCTGCTCCGAAGAGGGAGCAAGGATCCACTCACTAGAGACCACCAAGAATTTTCATCGCGTATGCTTGAGCCCAGGGTTCATGTCCGATTCTACAAAGCCGAAATTATAATCTTAAAGGCTATTTTCAGCCCATGAGCCGGCGACGGGCTCATCGGGGGCACCAACCTCCGGGGTTTCTTTCCCCATCTGCATCCCCGGACCAGTCCGCAGGGTGGTCGCCGCCGAGGACTGAAAACCCCTCTTTTTTTCGTCCGGCCTTCAATGAACGCCCCCGCCCAGGTTCAGCCCGACGACGCCGAGGACGATCAGCAGGACCGATGCGGCCTTGAAGAGGCTGAACGATTCCTTGAAGACAAGAAGCCCGATCACCGCGACGAGCGCGGTGCCAAGGCCCGCCCAGACGGCATAGGCGACACCGACGTCCAGTTCCTTCAGGACAAGGGAGAGGAGCCAGAAAGAGGTCGCATACCCCGCCACCACTCCCAGAGAGGGCAGAGGGTGGGTGAATCCGTCGGAGAGTTTGAGGCAGGTCGTGGCGCAGACCTCGATACCGACCGCACCGAGAAGGATGAATAAGGCGTTCATGCAGATCCCTGGTGTGCAACACCGCGATATAAGGGGGATGCAACTGGCAGGGTTGCAAAACATCATCTCCTCCGGGTTCCAGGAAATGACGATGACCGACGATCCGGTAGCATGCCTGAAGGCAATCGGGTGGAACGAGTACGAGGCGCGGACCTATGTCGCCCTCGTCGGCATGGGTGAGGGTACGGCCAGGACGATCTCAGAACTGAGCGGCGTCCCGCGTGGGAAAATCTATCAGATCCTGAACGCACTGGTCAGAAAAAGCTACCTCGATGTCCAGCACGGCACCCCGACGCGGTACGCGGCCGTCGCACCGGAAGAAGTCCTCGGCGCCATCAGGGACGATTTTAACCGGGATCTCAACCGGGCCACCGACGCCCTGAAGAGGATCGGCTCCGAGTACCCGCACCGGTCCCTGATCTGGTCCCTTCACTCCGAGTGGGCGATCAAAAACCGGGTCAGGCAGATGATCGACCGTGCTGAGCACGAGATCATCGTCCTCTCCGCATACCCCGAATATCTCCGCCAGTTCGCGAGCGTCCTCAAAGAGGCCGGGAAACGCTGCGACCTCTCCGTCATCGTGGACGACCGGTGGAAATTCTCCGGCATGAGGTTCCCCATCCATGAGGTTCCGGAAGCACACCAGAAGATCATCGAGAATTATGTCACGGACTACACCGCAGACGAATTCACCGTCAAGGGTGACCTCACCCTCGTCATCGACCGGCAGGAGTGGATCTCGGTGATGCGGATCGGGGAGCGACGCGAGGCGGTCACGAGCACGACCCCGGCCATGGTCAGGATGCTCATGGGCGAGGTCATCGAGATGCTGAACGCAGAAGAAGAGAGATGAGAAAACGTGGACACCGGATCTGTCCGGGGGCTCTGTAGAATTCGGCATGAACCCGCGGCTCAAGCATACGCGATGGAAATTTCTCGTCACGTGCTCTCTCTCTTTTCAAGACAGGAGAATCGGTGGGGATCGTGTTCCATCGCCGCCCCAACCTATCTTCGTCGTGGTGGGTCCGGGAGTTTCCCCCAGCACGAAGATAGGTGGCGGATTGCAGCCCCCTCTTCATGGTCATCTCTCCGCCTTCCCGTCCCAATCGCAATCCCAGGGATCCGGGGGCGGCGGCCCCTGTGCGAGTGACAGAGGAAGGCAGATCGATCAGCCGTGCCGCACACAGAAAGCATAAAGATTGTTTCCTTGCTCTCTCCTGCCGGGGGGAGACCCCCCGGACCCCCCACGACGAAGATAGGGGCGGCAACAATATCTTGAACGACACCGTGTTTCAAAAACGTCTTCCACTCACCGATCAAGGCCAGAGAAGTTTTGGGATGACCTCATAGTAATTCAGCATGAGACGAGAGGACGCCTCAAGCATACCCGATAAAAATCTCAATCCATCGCCGTCCCCGCCCAATCTTCTCGCGAGACGGCGGGAAAGATGCTGCGATGAGGGGGGCACATCGGATCATCACGCCTTCCAGCACCATACGCGCCGGGGGCTCTGCCCCCCGGACCCCCGGAGAGTCTCCATGTGGTATGATTGAGGTGCGTTTTCGGCTCATGCCCATTTCTCCACGCCCCCCTGCACTATCATTTATCCCTTGACGTGACGATTAACCGGATACTATGACAGGCAGGGTCTACTTTGCGGAGGCCGGGATCGGCCCGAGGCGGGAGAACACCCTCAATAAGATCAGACGACTCTTCGACGCCGCAGGGATCGCCTCGTGCATCGGCGACGGCGACCTGACGGCGATCAAACTCCACTTCGGAGAGTGGGGCAACGACACCCATATCAGACCGTTCTGGGTGCGGGAGGTGGTCGACAGGGTGCGGACAGCCGGGGGCAACCCCTTCCTCACCGATACCAACACCCTGTACTCCGGGATGCGGGAGAACACCGTCGACCACCTTACCACCGCACTCCGTCACGGCTTCGGGTACGAGGTGACCGGGGCGCCGCTGGTGATCGCCGACGGCATCAGGTCAGGGAACTGGCAGGAGGTCGAGATCAGGAAGAAGTATTTCGAGCAGGTGAAGATCGCCGGCGACATCCTGGACGCGGAGAGTATGGTCGTCCTCTCTCATGTGAAGGGACACGGGATGGCCGGGTTCGGTGGGGCGATCAAGAACCTGGCGATGGGGTGCGCCCCGGCCGCCGGGAAGATGGAGCAGCACCAGGGACTCTGCCCGGTCGTGGACGCCGACGCCTGCGAGGGGTGCTGGGCCTGCATCAATGCCTGTCCGAAAGGTGCCCTCGAAGGGGAGGACGAGACAGTGCGGGTGATAAAAGAACAGTGCATCGGCTGCGGTGAGTGCATGACCGTCTGCCCGACCGGCGCGCTCGACTTCGACTGGGAAAACGGTCTGGTGCCCTTCATGGAGATGATGACCGAATATGCCCTCGGCGCCGTGCAGGGGAAGGAAGGGAAGGTCGGGTACCTCAACTTCCTGGTGGACATCACTCCCGACTGCGACTGCTGCCCGTGGAGCGACTCGAGGATCGTTCCCGACATCGGGATCCTCGCCTCCACCGACCCGGTCGCCATCGATGCGGCAAGCTTCGATCTGGTCAATTCCAGGCCGGGGATCAGGGAGAGCCGTCTTCTCGGCAATTATGCGCCCGGCGAGGATAAGTTCAGGGGCGTTGCCCCGTACACCGACGGGATGCGGCAGGTGCGGTACGGCGAGGAGATCGGTCTGGGCACCGCCGACTATGAAATCATCACCATCTGAAGGCCCCGACCTCGCCGCCCTCAGGGAGGAGGAGGCCGGGCTTTTTGCGGCGGCGGCCAGCGGGATTTCCGGAGCACCGGGGGTGACCGCCCTCGACCGCCTCGTCCTCAGGGCCGGGCCCGGAGAAGGGGCGGCGGTGGCCGGCGAGGTTGCCGGGCTCACCGGCTACCGCCCGGCACGGGCGACCGAGGTCGACGGCCTCCTCACGATCGTCCTGGAGCGGCCGGGGTGTCCCCCCGTCCTGGTCAGGGAGGAGAGAACGGTCCGGAAAGGATCCGGATGTGCGGCGGCGGTGTTCAGGGTGCGCGATCTCCCCGCCTTCACCGCGGCATGTGCGGCCGCAGGTATCCCGTGCCGCCCGGCCGGTGCCGGAACGGTCGAGGCCGGTCGGCCGGAGCGCACCGGCGTGCGTTACCTCTTCACCACCGGCGGGATCCCTGCACCCGAAGGGCGAGAGGTTTCCCTCTCACTCAGCGTCCCTGACCGACCCTACCTCGCGGCCGCCGGATGCCCCGACCACCTGGCGATACGCCTCGACCCTCGCGACCGTGCGGCGGCGGTGCTTGAATGTCTCCACCTCACCGGCGGCGTCTTCGAGGGCTCGGAGTATGTCGTCCCCTTCCGCTCGGTCAACAGCGTGGTGCGGGTGAAAAATGCGAGCTTCGCTCTCAACTTCGTCTCAGGGACGATACCCGGCGCGGCCGATCCCTTCCTCGCCCGCTTCGGTCCCGGCGTCCACCACCTCGCCTTTGCGACCCGCGGCATCACGGCCGTCGCGGCTGGACTGGAAGAGGACGGCGTGGGGTTCGCCCTCCCACTTACGGGATCGCCGGCCGCCGGCGTCAGGCAGATGATGGCCGCCAGGTCGGAACTGACCGGGCTGATCGTCGAGTACATCGAACGCTTCGACGGGTTTGCAGGTTACTTCGATCCCGGCGCCACCGTACGGCTCTGAACCTCCTTCATTCGACAGGAGGTTCGCCTGCCATCGCCCGCACCACCAGGCCCCTGAGGTACACCACCTGGCCGTGCTCGGGACAGACCTCCAGGACGGCGTCGCAGGTCTCAAGCGCCCTCTCATACCGCCCGAGGAGATAAAGAGACCAGGCCGCGTTCTTGCGGGCATCCAGGTCGGTAGGGTCGAGTTCGATAGCCCGTTCAAAATTTTCGACCGCTTCCTCGTGCCGTTCCATCAGGGCGAGGACGATCCCGCGCATGAACCAGACCGCCTGGTTCTCGGGTTCGATCTCCGCCGCCCGGTTATAGGCGTTGAGGGCGCTGTGCAGGTGGCCCACCGCCTTCAGGGAACGGCCGAGGACATACCAGGCGTAGGCATACTCTGGGTCGATCGCGACCGCCCGGCGGGTGCTCTCGGCCGCATCCCAGAACCGGTCCACATAGTACAGGGCCATTCCCCGCCGCAACCAGACCTCGGGGAGGTCGGGATCGACGGCAAGCGCCCGGTCGAAGCAGGCGATCCCCTCGTCGGTCCGGCCGATCGCGGTCAGGACCATGCCTTTCCGGTACAGGGCTGCGGTATGGGCCGGCTCTTCTTTCAGGGCGGCGTCATACCTCTCCAGCGCTCCGGCATAGTCGCCCTGTTCCATCCGGGCGTCTCCTTCAGCGACCAGCCGCGCCGCACTCTCAACCAGCTGCTGCATGGGGCCGGGATCGCCTCGTCCCCTGATAAAAGATGTGGTGAAACGGGGGTTTCATCATCTCCTGACCCCAACCCTGATGATCAATGGACCTCCCCACAGTCATCCTCATCGCGGTCGGTCTGGCCATGGACGCCACCGCAGTCTCGGTCGCGGGCGGCGTCTCGGTCAGGGAAGGACGGGCCAGAACCGCCCTCACCCTCGCCCTCGTCTTCGGCGGGTTCCAGACCGGGATGACTGTCCTCGGCTGGTATGCCGGATCGGCCCTCGCCGGGTTCATCGGCTGGATCGACCACTGGGTCGCCTTCTTCCTCCTCCTCTTCATCGGCGGGAAGATGATCTACGAGGGTCTGAGGGGGGAGGACGGCGAACCGGTCGCTTTCGAGAAGCCGCTCGTCCTCCTGACCCTGGGCGTCGCCACCTCCATCGACGCCCTTGCCGTCGGCCTCTCCTTCGCCGTCCTCGGGTCGGCCGTGCTGGTGCCGGCGGCGATCATCGGGATCGTCAGCGCTCTCCTCTCGCTCGTCGGGTTCTGGTTCGGTGGAGTCTTTGGCGGCAGACACCGGGAGTGGGCCGAGGTCGTCGGCGGGGCGGTGCTGCTCTTCATCGGGGTGCGGATCCTCTTCGAGCACCTCTTCATCTGACCGGCCTGACACGCCGGCGCATCTTCTCGAAATAGCGCTGGTGATACTCCTCGGCCCGCCAGAACCGACCGGCGGGCGCGATCTCGGTGACGACCGGCCGCCGAAATCTCCCCGACTTCTCAAGTTTTTCTTTCTCGGCAAGGGCCAGGGCCCGCTCCTCCTCGTCGGTGAAAAAGACCGCCGAACGGTACTGGGTCCCGACGTCGGGCCCCTGCCGGTCAGGCGTCGTGGGGTCGTGGAGCGTCCAGAAGCGACGGAGGAGGTCGGCATAGGTGACCTGCCCGGGATCGTAGACAACCTCCACCGTCTCGGCATGCCCGGTCTTCCCGGTGCAGACCTGCCCATAGGTGGGGTGATCGGCTGTCCCGCCCATATACCCGACCGCGGTATCGACGACGCCAGGCACCTCCCTGAACGCCTCCTCCACTCCCCAGAAACACCCGGCCGCAAAGTATGCCCGCTTCAGGCTCATGCCCCCTCCTCTGCGGGAAGAGTGATAGTCCTTATGGGAGGAGACGCCATCTCCCTCCATGCACGCGGTCTGGCCCGACGATCCCGGCGAGGCTCTGGCTCTCCAGGCACGCCTCCGCCGCCGGGTCGTCGCCAGAGGTGCGCCTACACCCGCGCTGGTGGCAGGACTCGACGCCGCGTATTCCCGCGACGGCGCGACCGTCTACGGCGCCGCCGTCCTCTTTTCCTTTCCCGGACTGGAAGACGTCGACGAGGCCTGGACCGCGTGCGAGGCGAGGTTCCCGTACGTCCCTGGTCTCTTCGCCTTCAGGGAGGGGCCGGCCCTCTGCGCCGCCCTCGAACGGTTGGACCGGACCCCCGACCTCATCCTCGTCCACGGCCACGGCACCGCCCACCCGCGCCGGTGCGGGATCGCCTCGCACCTCGGCGTTCTCCTCGGCATCCCCTCCATCGGAGTCGCCGACCGTCTCCTCGTCGGGAAGGCCGGAGAACCAGGGGCGGAGAGGGGTGCCGCCGCCCCGGTGTGTTTCGAGGGCGAGGCAGTGGGGTGGGCGGTGCGGACCAGGACCGGCGCCCGCCCGGTCTATGTCTCCCCCGGCCACCTCGTCGGCCACGCCGCCGCGGTCGACCTGGTCCTTGCCATGTCTGTGGGGTACCGGCGACCCGAACCCCTCAGGGCCGCCCACCGCTGCGCCTCCGTGGCCAGGGCGGGCATGACCAAGCGTTGATATCGGGGCAGATCGTAGTGAGAACTATGGAGGCCGGGGAGAAGAAGGAGGAGAAACGCACCGAGACCCTGAAGGTGACCGGGATGCACTGCGCCACCTGCGCCGTCACCGTCGAGAAGGCCCTTCAAGAGACGAAGGGAGTGAGCAGCGCATCGGTGAACCTCGGGGCCGAACAGGCCTCGGTGGAGTACGACCCCTCCCTGGTCTCGCCGGCCGAGATCGAGCAGGCAGTGGCCGGGGCCGGGTACGGCGTCGTCACCGGCAGGGCGACCCTCAAGGTCGGCGGGATGATGTGCGCCACCTGCGTGAAGACGGTCGAGGCGGCGCTGCAGGCCCTTCCCGGCGTCCACACCGCGATGGTGAACCTGGGGGCCGAACGGGCCTATGTCACCTACAACCCCTCGGTCGTCGGCGTCCCTGAGATGAGGGCGGCGATCGAGGGCGCGGGATACCAGTATCTCGGGACGGAGGGTGAGGAGACCGGCGAGATCGAACGCAAAGCGCGGGAGGCCGACCTCAAAGACCGACTCAGGCGGACCGTCGTCGGTGCCGTCGCCTCGGCGGCCCTGATGGCGCTGATGTTTATTGCACCGGCGCTCCCGGTGGCGATGCCCTACGTCCTCCTCATCGTCGCCACCCCGCCGTTTCTCTACCTCTCCTGGCCGATCTTCCTGGCGGCCTGGCGGGCCCTGAAGAACCGGACCCTGAACATGGACGTGATGTACTCGATGGGCATCGGCGTCGCCTTCGGCGCCTCGGTGCTGGGCACCTTCGGGATCGTGCTCACCACCGACTTCCTCTTCTACGAGACGGCGGTGATGCTCGCCACCTTCCTCACCCTGGGCCGGTACCTGGAGGCCAGGGCGAAGGGACGTACCGGCGAGGCGATCGCCGCCCTCGTCCGTCTCAGGCCGAAGACCGCCACGGTGCTCGTCGACGGTGAACGGGTGGAGCGGCCCATCGACGAGGTGAAGCCCGGAGATGTCGTGCTGGTCCTGCCGGGTGCACAGGTGCCGGTCGACGGCGAGGTGAGGCGGGGGGAGAGTTATGTGGACGAGTCGATGGTCACCGGCGAACCGGTCCCGGTCGGGAAAGGGCCGGGCGGCAGCGTCGTCGGTGGGACGGTCAACGGCGACGGCGTGCTGGAGGTGACGGCGACACGGGTCGGGAGAGACACCGTCCTGGCCCAGATCATCAGGCTCGTCGAGGAGGCGCAGGGGACGCGGCCGCCGGTCCAGCGGATCGCCGACACCGCGGTCACCTACTTTATCCCGACAGTCCTCGCCATCGCCGCGGCATCCTTCCTGATCTGGTACTTCGTCCTCGACGCCCCGCTCATCTTCGCCCTCTCCACGCTCATTGCCGTCCTGGTCGTCGCCTGCCCCTGCGCCCTCGGGCTTGCCACGCCGACGGCGATCACCGTCGGAGTCGGGCGCGGGGCCGAACTCGGGATCCTGATCAAGAGCGGCGAGGCACTGGAGGTGGCCGAGGGTCTGGACGTCGTCGCCTTCGACAAGACCGGCACCCTCACCAGGGGGACGCCGGCCGTGACCGACGTGGTGGGAGTCGGCGAGGACGAGGCCGGGGTGCTCGGCCTCGCCGCCGGCATCGAACAGAACTCCCAGCACCCGGTGGCCGCCGCGATCGTGCGCCGGGCAAAAGAAGAGGGGCTCGCTCTCCCGGAGAGCACGGGGTTTGAGACAGTCCGCGGCAAGGGGATCGTCGCCGCGGTCGGCGGACGGCGGGTGGCCCTTGGCAACCGCGCCCTCCTCGAAGACGAGGGAGTCGTGCTGGCGGGCCGGGCCGCGGAGGAGGGTGAACGCTATGAGGCGGAGGGCAAGACCGTCTCATACCTCGCGGCCGACGGTGAGGTCGTCGGGGTCGTCGCCGTCGCCGACACCCTCAAACCGACGGCGGCGAGGGCGGTCGAGGCGCTCAGGGAGATGGGGCTCTCGGCGGTGATGGTCACCGGCGACAACCCGCGCACGGCCAGGGCCATCGCCGACCAGGTCGGGATCGATCGGGTTCTGGCCGAGGTGCTCCCCGACGAGAAGGCGGCCGAGGTGCGGGCGCTCCAGGAGCGGGGCGGGCATGTCGCCTTTGTCGGCGACGGGATCAACGACGCCCCGGCCCTGGCCCAGGCCGACCTCGGGATCGCCATCGGCGGCGGGACCGACGTGGCCATCGAGAGCGGCGACGTGGTCCTGGTCAGGGACGACCTCACCGACGTCCCGGCCGCAGTGCAACTCGCACGAAAAACCATCGGCCGGGTGAAACTCAACCTCTTCTGGGCCTTCGCCTACAACGCCGCCCTCATCCCGGTGGCCGCCGGGGTGCTGTACCCCTCCTTCGGGATCGTCTTCAGGCCCGAGTTCGCGGGCCTCGCCATGGCCGCCAGTTCGGTCACGGTCGTCACCCTCTCGCTCCTCCTGAAAGGATATATACCCGAAGCAAAGAGGGAAGCCTGATGGAGATCGATCCGGTCTGCAAGATGAAAGTCGACCCGGCGACGGCGAGGCATATCACCGAGTACAGGGGAAAGACCTACTATTTCTGCGCCCCGGGGTGCAAGAAGGCGTTCGAAGCGGAGCCTGAGAAGTATCTGAAGGAGTGAAGGGAGGGGAGTCGCGGGAGCAACGCCTCCGGTGCGTATGGGAGGGAAGGCGCGATGATCAGACGTGCCGCCTACAATCGCAGAACCTTTCCCGTCGTCTCGTGCCGGGGGGTGTTGCCCCCCCCCAGAACCCTCCACGAAGAAGATAGGAACAGGGCGACGATTGAGTGATCCCCCTGTCGCGAGGATAGGTATCCGCCCACACGGTGAAGCGCTGCTCAGAACAATATTCAACCGCGTATGCTTGAGCCCGGGGTTCATGCCTGACTCTGTCCAATTTTCGGCTTTGTAGAATCGGGCATGAACCCTGGGCTCAAGCATACGGGATGAAAATTTTCTGAGCTGCGCTACGGCGTGTGGGCGGGATCCCAATCCTCGCGACAGGATCTTTGGAAGATCTAGTTTCATCGCCGCCCCGGTTATCCTCGTCGTGGGGGGCCGGGGGCAGAGCCCCCGGCGCGAGATTGCGGGAAAGATTTGACGATTACGGGCGGCCGATCCATCAGAGAGATTTTCTATCCTCTGCGTATCGGCTTCAACGGGATATGGCAAGTTCAAACTCTCATGCAAACCTGAAGAGAGGATCGTCTGGATCATTTTCATGGTAAATCGTCTTGATGGTTCTCTTCGACGGGGGGCGTGCCGCCCCCCGAACCCCCCGCGCGAGCGATAGGCGGTGGACTGTAACCCCCCTTTCAGGGTCATTGCTCCGCCTTCCGCCCCAATCTTCATCCAGGGGGTCCGGGGGTCTTCCCCGGCGTGAACAGGAGGGAAGGCGATGGATGAAGGTCACAGGGGGGTTGAGGTGATGAAAAGAGGATAGTTTCTACAGAGCCCAATTTTCCTCTATTCGCATCCGAATACAGACGAACCGATCTCTCCACCGGGGCCGAGCCCGTCCCGACGGAAAAACGCCCATACCGGCCCCCATCCCGGGATCAGAAGGCTTGATCCGGGCTCACATTGCAGAGATCGAGCATCCCGATAAATCAACGCCAGTTCAGAAAACGCGGCCATTATCATAGATCTGTCCCGCCCCCTGAGGGTCAATATGAGCACGGAGGATATTCTCCCCCATGAACTCCGGGTACGGCTGCATATTGCCGTTGAGAGTGCACGGAAATCGCCGCGATTGGGGATGGGCCGGGGTGTCAGGATAAAGCCGGAAATGAGAGTTCAGCATACACGATGAAGTACCATTTATGCACGGCTTCGCCCCTGGACCGGCATCAAAAACCAAACGCCCTTCGAGTCCGCTCCGGCGTATCGGATAGACCCGACTCCGGTCACTCTCTTTCCGCATCGGCAGGCCGGAAATACGAGGCTCCAATCGGAACCGACACATTATATAAATTGAAAGAATGAATCATCCCCCATTCACGACTCCAAGAGGCAAAAACGATAGATTCACTCGCCTGGTGGCAGAGCATGATGATTAAGCCACCCGATCAGCAGGATGAAAACAAATCTTGACCGAAAAACAGAGAAAATACATCTCGCCAGATAATATCACGAAATCTCTGATATATTCTGCAAAGAAATATACTTTTAAGTAGGGGGGGGTCTCAAATAGAGACACAATTGATTTTACGGGTGAGCGACGGATTGACCAGAACATTTGTGCCAAAGAGGGTGTTTTTCACCTGCGGCGTGGGACGGGACTCCGAGTATCTCGGATCCTTTGAGATGGCGTTGCGAGCAGCAAAGATCGAGTGTTACAATCTGGTGACCGTGAGTTCGATCCTGCCGCCCAAGTGCCGGATCATCCCGCGCCGCGACGGCCTCGCCGACCTCGAGCCGGGAAGCATCGTCTTCACCGTCATGTCGCGGATCGCCTCCAACGAACCGCACCGGCGGATCTCGGCCTCTATCGGCGTTGCCATCCCTGAAGACATGGAAAATCAGTGGGGATACTTCGCCGAGCACCACGCCTTCGGCGACGGGAAAGAGAAGACCGGAGAGTATGCCGAACGCCTTGCATACAATATGTATAACAGCATCACCGACAAGATCCCGGAAAAAACCCTTAATATCACCGAGAGTGCAGTCGTAGATGAAGAAGGCACCTGGACCACCGTACTCGCGGCCACCGTCTTCCTCATGGAGTAGAGATGACATCACGCACACGCGCACACCACACCATCTGTCCGTACTGCAACGAGGAGGTCTACCTTGAGGAATTGATCGGCGGAAAGTGCCCGCTCTGCGGTTCTCCCCTCGAGGACCTCGAGGACGAGTGCCTCGAAATGGACGACGCGCTCGAACGCTCCGACCTCTCCTGGCTCATCGGCCACTACTTCCTCTTCAAGAAACTCGACGAACTCGGGGCCAACCCCCTCCAGGCCATGCAGATCATCGAGAAATTCGAGGAGAAGCGAGAGGACGGGAACGCCGGCGACAACGCCGCCGACAACGCCGCCTTCGAGATCGAACTGCCCTATACTCGTCGGGAGCGCCTCCTCCCCCGGCACTGCGCAGACTGCGGCCGCCTCTTCTTTAAGGGCGGGAAAAAGATCTTTGCCGGCGACACGAACAAACCCGGATATTCCGTCTTCTTCCGGTGCCCCACCTGTTCTCAGTGAAGATATTCCGGAAGAGTCCGGGAGACGGACCTCTGCCTGGATCATATTCCTTTTTTTCGGCGGCGTAGAATTGCTCATGAGGCGAAGGCACGCCTCACGCATACGGGATGAAAATATCATATCAGAACTGGATCGATTCCTGACCCACATCCTTCCGAACGAGGAGCGAATCGAAGTCGAGCATCATGCCGCCCCTCGGCCATCTTCGTTGTGGGGGGTCCGGGGGGTGCAACCCCCCCGGCGCGAGATGGCAGGGAAATCTCGACGATGGGGGCGGCAGATCCATCAGAGGAAATTTCTATCCTCTGCGTATCGGCTTCAACGTGATATGGAGAGTTCAAACGCTCATGCAAACCTGAAGAGAGGATCGTCAGGATCATTTTCATAGTAAGTGAGCATGAACCCCGGGTTCAAGCATACGCGATGAAAATGTCTCGTCGCTTGCTCTCTCTCTTTTCAAGACTGAAGAATCGGTGGAGACCTCAATCCATCGCCGCACCCACCCCATCCCCTCGCGAGACGGCAGGAACGATCGTGCGATAGGGGGCGGCACATCGGATCATCATGCTTTCCCAAACACTCGCACCGTGGGCGCCGCCAGGGTGAGTACAGGAGGGGGTCGGCCAACCCCCTCAAAACAGAGAGATCTGAGACGATCTCAGTACGTCCGTGCGATCACGGTCGAGGTTCCCTGCCGACCGCAGACCGCACACGGACCCTCGGATATTGTGATATGCTCGCTGCGCACCTCGGTCCCGAGGACGCTCCCGTTGGTCGCTTTTTCCAGTTCTTCGGCGCAGGCCTCGTCGCCGCACCAGTGGACGACCGCGATCCCGGTCTTGACCGCCTCGGCCGCTTCCTCGACACTCCCGGCCTCGGTGATGTGCGAGGTGAGGAACTCCTCGGCGTTCGTGCGCAGACGGGCCGCATAGGCGCCCAGGATCTCGGGGACCGCGGTGACGACCTCGTCACGCTGCACCGTCGTCTTCTCGCCATCCCTCGTGACGGCGACGACCGTGCCGGCGTCCAGGTCGCGCGGCCCGACCTCGACCCGCAGGGGCACGCCGTGCATCTCCCAGTGATAGTACTTCGCGCCCGGCCGCATGTCCCTGGTATCGATCTTCACCCTCAGGCCCGAATCCTGGAGTTCGGCCTTCAGCACCTCGGCCGCCGCCAGCACCTCGTCGGCGCGCTTCTTCATGATGATCGGGATGACGACCACCTGGACCGGGGCCACCTTCGGCGGGAGGACAAGACCCTTGTCGTCGCCGTGGACCCCGATCGTCGCCGCAATGCACCGCTCCGAGATCCCGTAGCAGGTCTGGTGGACATACTGCTGCTGCCCCTCGGCGTCCTCGTAGGTGATCTCGAAGGTCTTCGAGAAGTGGTCGCCGAGGTGGTGGACCGTTCCCACCTGAAGCGTCCGGCCGTCGGGCATCAGGGCGTCGACGGCCATCGTGTAGTCGGCGCCCGGGAACTTGTCCCAGTCGGGCCGGCGGGAGATGGTGATCGGGATGCAGAGGTCGTCGTAGAACCTGGTGTACAGCGAGAGGGCGATCTCCACCTGCGCGGCCGCATCGTCCCAGGTGGCATGGGCGGTGTGGGCCTCCTTGAACGAGGTGATCTCCCTGAGACGGATGAGCGGTCTCGTGTGCTTCGTCTCGTACCGGAAGGTGTTGACGATCTGGTAGACCTTGAGCGGGAGGTCGGCGTGCGACCTCACCCAGAGGGCGAACATCGGATAGATGGAGGTCTCGCTCGTCGGCCGGAGGGCCAGAGGGATGTCGAGTTCGGAGAGACCGCCGTGAGTGACCCAGTAGACCTCGTCCTCGAACCCCTTGATGTGCTCGGCCTCTTTCATGAACTCGGTCTTTGGAATGAGAAGCGGGAAGAGCGTCTCCTCATGATCGGAGTTGTCGAGGAGGTCGCGGAGGATGGCATAGGTCTGCCGCCGCAGCCCGAACCCGAAGGGATACCAGACATACAGCCCCTTGACCGGGTAGCGGACGTCCATGATCTCAGCCCGCCAGAGCACGTCATTGTACCATGCCGAAAAGTCAGATTTTGATGGGAGTGAACCGCTCTCTTCTTCCATTGGGGTACCTCAAATCACCATATGTAGGAGTGCGGGCGTAATAAATGCCTCTATAACGGCCGCCACGACGAGAAGAGGGACGACAATACGGAGGAATTGCCCGCCCATCCTGGTGGCCTCGGCCACGGCGTCGCCCCGGCCCGTCAGTTCGGCCACCAGCGCCCTGGCCAGGGCAAGACCGAGGGCGCCCGAGATGAAGATGGCCGGAAGCTCGAAGATCCCGTGAGGGACGATCCCGACTGCCAGGCCGAGCGGGCCGAGGGTATCGACGACCTCGTTGACGAAGATGCCGACGACCAGACCGTTGGAGAAGAGGATGAAGAAGGTGAGCAGCCCGAAGGTCGCCCCTCCCAGGAAGAGGATCGCACAGGCCTGGAGGTTGTTGAGGAAGATCTTCGCCGCAAGCATGAGGGGCGCGTCGTCGGCGACCTGGGCGAAGACACCTTCTTTGACGGTATCCATGAGCGTCTGTGCCGCGGGGTCGCCCGAGGCCGCGAGGGCGTAGCCCGCCCCGCCGCCACCGAAAAAGAGGAGGAGGGCGACGGCCAGCGGGAGAAGAAGTGCGTCTCTAGACATAGAGCACCATACGCATCAGGTCCCTGATCCCGGGCGCCATCCCGACGACGATCATCGCGAGCAGGACCAGGTGCCAGAAGGCAGGACTCCCCTCCTTCCGGTAGAGTTCAAGGATGTAGATCGCCGGGACGATCACCACCAGTTTCAGGAGGAACATCGAGAAGGCCGTGCCGGTCAGGCCGATGAGATGGGAACCGACGACATGCTGCTCCACATAATGGAGTGGATGGAGGTCGATCCCGAAACTCGTGGCGCTTGCGTCGAGCATGTGCCCGAAGATGAGGAGCGTGTACAGGGGTTCGGCGACATACTCCCAGCCGGCGAGATACCGAAGGGCGCCCCAGACGATGGCCGTCGTGACCACCGCCATCGCCGGGATGACGAAGAGGACGAAGAGGTCGATCTGGGTGTGCGTCGCCCCCCAGTACATCAGGAGAAGGAAGGACGCCACCGAGAGGACGATCCCGGTCCAGGCATAGGGCCGGGCATAGTCGGAGACCACGCCTCTGAGTTCGAGGAGACGGGAGACAAAGAGGGCCCCGGCGGTGATGAAGAAGATCACGAAGAAGATGAGCGGGGTGATCAGCAGGAACCTGACGTCTGAGGTGATCATCCCGGTGTCCTCGACCACCCGCAGGAGTCCGCCGAGCACGACGTACGGGATGGTGGAGAGGACGAACTTCCGGTCCACCGAAATTCCGAACCGCTGGAGGCCCCGGTAGACGAGATAGACCGCGATGATCAGGATTATCGCATACGTAAGCGTATCGACGACCGTGTACGCCTGACCGTACCTGATCGGATCGATGTAATATTTGTAGATGAAGTCCCTAATCATCTGTGATCTCAATGGGCGGAGAGGGTATTAAAGTACTCAGGGAGAAGGTCTTTGACAAGTCCAAGTGGATGCAGCTCCCGCGTGACGTGCTCATCGGGCATAACATGCTTGATGAACTCCCCTCGGTCTGCCAGGACCTGGGCCTCGGCAGACATGCCCTGCTTATCACCGGTGAGCGGACGAGGGCGATCGCGGGCGACCGGATCGCCTCCCTCCTGGAAGATCGGTGCGAGGTGACCACCTTTATCGTCCGCGCCGGTTCTCTCGACGAGATCGCGGTCGCCGAAGAGGTGGGGGCCGGGGCCGACTTCGTCATCGGCGCCGGGGGCGGCCGAGTCATCGACACCGCCAAGATCGTCTCGTACAACCTCGACCGCCAGTTCGTCTCGGTCCCGACCGCGGGGGCCCACGACGGGATCGCCTCGGCGAGGGCCTCGATCCCGACCCCTGAAGGGAGCGTCTCGCTCGATGCCCACCCGCCGATCGCCGTCGTCGCCGACACCGCGATCGTCGCCGCCGCTCCGCCCCGTCTCCTGGCCGCGGGGTGTGCCGACATCATCTCCAACTACACCGCGATCCTGGACTGGGAACTCGCCCACCGCCTCAGGGGCGACGCCGTCTCGGAATACGCGATGGCCCTCTCGAAGATGACCGCCGAGATCGTCGTGAAGAACACCGGGGTGATCAGCGCCCGGACCGAAGAGAGCGCCTGGATCGTGATGAAGGCCCTCGTCTCTTCGGGGGTGGCGATGTCCATCGCCGGGTCCTCCAGGCCAGCGAGCGGGGGGGAACACAAGTTCTCCCACGCCCTCGACCGCCTCGCCCCAGGGAAGGCGCTCCACGGCGAACAGTGCGGGGTCGGGGCGATCATGACGATGTACCTCCACGGCGGGGACTGGCGGTGGATCCGGGACTCGCTCAAGAGGATCGGGGCGCCGACGACCCCGGCAGAACTGGGGATCGACGACGAGACCGCGGTCGAAGCCCTTCTGGAGGCCCGGACCATCAGGCCGGAGCGGTTTACGATCCTGGACATGGGCCTCTCCAGGGAGAGTGCCAGGCGGCTTGTCAGGATGCTGTATGAGAAGGAGTGAGGAGTCATGGCCAAACCAAAAACAAAAGTAACCCTGCTCGGGACGTGCCTCGCGGAGATCGGGCTCGAGTTCGTATACGAGGGCGAGGCGACCGGGTGCAGGAACTGCAAGCTCTGGAAGGTCTGCCACAACCTCCAGCCAGGGAAAAAGTATCAGGTCGTCGCGGTCAGGCCGAAGACCAGGCAGGAGTGTGCCGTCCACAAGGACGGAGTCTGTGCGGTCGAGGTGATCGAGGCCCCGGTCACCACCCTCATCCCGGCCGACCGGGCCATCCTCAACTCCAGTCTTCACTTTGAGTCCGCCTGCACCAGGACCGGGTGCCGGAGCCATCATCTCTGCCACCCCGACGGGATCATCGAGGGCGAGAAATATATCGTCGCGAAGGTGCTGGGCAGCGGCCCCGACGTCTGCGAGAAGGGGCGCATCCTCAAACTCGTCGAACTGCGGCCTGTGGGGGCCTGACCACAGAAGTTTCAGATCCTTTTAGAAAACCTCACTTTTTGACCCTGAAGATATTCTCTTGATGGTTCTCTCTGGCGGGGGACGGCGAGAGCGCGTGATCCAACAGAATAATGATCGAACCACTCCTGTCCTGGTTCAATCTTCGGGATCGCGACGGCGGGGAGGTTTGGTGATCGCGTGCCGTCACCGATCACTGAATAATATTTTCTGTCATTTCGCGAGAAGATGGGGCGAGGGACAGCACGCGGTGGTGTCCTCCTCAGAAAAATGATCGGCTCGCTCCCGTCTCACTCCTATCTTCGGAGTCACGACGACAGTACAGCGTCATGATCAGCACATGCCGTCCCCCTCATCACCGGATCTGTCCTGCCTTTTCGCGAGAAGATTGGGCGGGGGACGGCGACAGAGATCAACCTCCTCCCGTCCGGTTCTATCTTCGGGGTCATGAAACCGGGACAGCGTTGTGATCAAAATGTGCCGTCCCCGATTACTGAATTTGTTCTGGTATTTCGCGAGAAGATCGAACGGGGGACGGCACCACGCGTGATCCTACCGAACGATGATCGGCCCGCTCCCGTCTCACTCCTATCTTCGGGGTCACGACGACGGTACAGCGTCATGATCAGCACATGCCGTCCCCCTCTTCACCGGATCCGTCCTGCCTTTTCGCGAGAAGATTGGGCGGGGGACGGCACCACGCGTGTTCCCGATGAATAATGATCGGCCAGTTCCCGTCTCACTCCTATCTTCGGGGTCACGACGACGGTACAGCGTCACGATCAGCACATGCCGTCCCCCTCTTCACCGGATCTGTCCTGCCTTTTCGTGAGAAGATAGGGCGGGGGACGGCTCCACGCGTGTTCCCAATGAATGATGATCGGCCTGCTCCCGTCTCACTCCTATCTTCGGGGTCACGACGACAGGGCAGTGTGATGTTCAGACCATGCCGTCCCCCTCTTCACCGGATCCGTCCTGCCTTTTCGCGAGAAGATTGGGCTGGGGACGGCACGGGGTGGCGTGGTCCTCAGGATAATGATCGGCCCGCTCCTGTCCGGGTTCTATCTTCGGGGCCATGACGACGAGAAAGGTACGATGATCCAAACATGCCGTCCCCCTCTTCACCGGATCTGTCCTGCCTTTTCGCGAGAAGATTGGGCGGGGGACGGCTCACGCGTGTTCCCGATAAATGGGCTCTGTAGAAAACATCCTCTTTTCATCACCACAACCCCCCTGTGAACTGAATCTATCGCCTTCCCTCATGCTTATGCCGGGGGCTCCGCCCCCGGACCCCCGGGATGAAGATTGGGGTGGAAGGCGGAGCAATGAATATGAAAGGGGGGTTGCAGTCCCCCGCCTATCGCTCGCGCGGGGGGTTCGGGGGGCGGCAAGCCCCCCGTCGAAGAGAACCATCAAGATGATTTACCATGAAAATGATCCAGAATATCCTCTCTTCATGTTTGCATGAGAGTCTGAACTCTTTATATCACGTTGAAGCCGATACGCAGAGGATAGAAAATTCCTCTGATGGATCGGCCGCCCCCATCGTCGAGATTTCCCTGCCATCTCGCACCGGGGGAAACCCCCGGACCCCCCACGACGAAGATAGCCAAGGGGCGGTGATGGAACGAAGTCTCCACCAGTTCTCCTGTCTTGATAAGAGAGAGAGCACGTGACGAGAAATGTTCATCCCGTATGCTTGAGCCCGAGGCTCATGCCCGATTCTACAAAGCCGATGAATGATGATCGGCCCGCTCCCGTCTCACTCCTATCCTCGGGGTCAGGAATACAGGACGGCGTGATGATCAGAACATGGCGCCGCCCCTCATCACCGGATCTGTTCTGCTATCTCGCGAGAAGATCGGTCTGGGGCGGCATGGAGTGGTTTTCCTGCCCGCTGCCAGATCTACGGAGCGTATCACCCCCTCATCCTCTGGCCGCAGCGCAGAGCCTCCTCGAGAGGGCGAGGAGTTCGCCGGTGTGACGGAGCCCAACGAGCCACCGGTGCGGGATGAACGGGAAACCATAGCAGGCCCCGGCAAGCGCCCCGGCGATCGCCCCCACGGTGTCGGCGTCGCCCCCCAGGTTCACCGCCCGCACCACCGTCTTTTCAAACCCGTCCGAGCCCATGAAGACGGCCACGGCGGCGTGGGTGGCGAGGACGGCATCGAGCGACGGTTCGAGCGGCCACCGGTGGAACTCACCCAGGCGTTCGGCGACCTCGGGGTCCCGGCACCGGTCGAGGGCGTGGGTGAAGGCCCGCACCTTCGGGACGCCCCGGCACATCTCAGAGACCATCTGGTTCACGAAGGCCGAACACTCGCCGGCGACCGGGTCATAGTGGGTGAGCGCAGAGCACGCAAGGCTCACCTCACGCACCGCGCGCGGCGGATAATAGACGCCGAGGGGCGGGGCACGCATCACACTGCCGTTTGTCCTGCTCCCTCTGTTCCGGAGGTGTGCGACGGCCGCAGCCTCTTCGGGAGCGCACCCCTCCCCGACCAGGGTGAAGACCGTCCCGGAGGTGGGCCCGTAAAATTCGGGAGCCTCCTCGAAGGCCCTGATCAGCCTCTCCATGAAGTCCTCGGGCGAGAATCCGCGGCACGATATGAGCGATTCGGCAAGTCCGATGGCCTGGAGCGTGTCGTCGGTGAACTCGCCACTCCGAATATCGTGAATCCCGCCGCCAAGCATCCTGGTAACACGGTTTTCCGGCGGAGGCAGCCCTTCGAGGGGCGCACCCAACGCGTCGCCTACAGCAAGTCCTACGAGGCACCCGGCCGCTCTCGTGAAGTCCAATATAAAGATCACCAATAAACTATATCAATCGGAGAAAAAATGTAATTTTTGAAGTTAGGTGATCGTGTGCAGAAAGAAGAGTTGCTCCACTTACACATGCTCTTGATGCATATCAAGAAGTACTATGAAACTACTACCGGAGAGGAGGTCTACACCCCCGACTACGATGTCCTCGGCGTCTCCCCCGCCCACATCCACAAGAACAATATCTCCCACAAGAAGGCGATCCTCGCCCTCGGCGAGGACCTGGTCCACCAGCTGCGTAGCGCCACTCCCCACGCCCAGCAGGTGGAAGGGATCCACAAGGCAACCCATAATGAAGGCGTAGCACAAGAACATTAAGACGGTATGGATGACGTCGACCTCTGCCGGGAGATTATCTCCCGCATCTCTTCTCAGCCCTGCGGACCCTCCGATCTCCAGCGGGTCAAGATCGCGGTCTGCCGAAAATACGGCGTGAGTTCCATCCCCAAGAACTCCGCCATCCTCGCTGCAGCCACCCCCGACGAAGAGGAGGTGCTGCGCGAGGTCCTTCTGGTCAAACCGACCCGGACGATCTCGGGCGTCGCCCCGATCGCGGCGATGACCTCTCCGTCCCCCTGCCCGCACGGCAAGTGTCTCCCCTGCCCGGGTGGCCCCGACCATCCTTTCGGTTCGCCACAGAGTTACACTGGCCAGGAACCGGCGGCCCTCCGCGGCACCCAGCACGAGTTCGACCCCTATGCCCAGGTGCAGGCCAGACTCTCGCAGCTCGAGGCCCTGGGCCACCATGTGGACAAGGCCGAACTGATCGTGATGGGCGGGACGATGACCGCCCGGCCACGGGAGTATCAGGAGTGGTTCGTCCACTCGTGCGTCCACGCGATGAACGAGTACCGCTCAGACGAACACCGTCCCTTCGACCCGGCGACGGTCCTGGAGGAGAACGAGTCGGCGCCGGTGCGGTGCATCGCCACGACCTTCGAGACCCGCCCGGACTGGTGCCGGCGCGAGCACGTCGAGGGGATGCTCGACCTCGGGGTGACCAAGGTCGAACTCGGGGTCCAGCACACCGACGACGCCGTCCTCGCCCTCAACCGGCGCGGGTGCACAGTGGCCGACGCGGTCGAGGCGAACCGATTGCTGCGGGACGCCGGGATCAAGGTCGGGTTTCACATGATGCCAAACCTCCCGGGAAGCGATCTTGAAATGGACCGTGAGATGTTTCGGACGCTCTTTGCAGACGAACGGTTCAGGCCCGACTTTCTCAAGATCTATCCCACCCTGGTGACCCCGGGCTCGGAGATCGAGGCCCTCTGGGAAGAGGGAGAGTACGCACCGTACCCGGAAGACGACCTGGTAAACCTGGTCGCCTACGCAAAGTCGCTCCTGCCCGAATATGTCCGTCTCCAGCGGGTGCAGCGCGACATCCCGGCGCGGCTGATCGTCGCGGGTTCGCGCCACTCCAACTTCAGGCAACTCGCCCAGCAAAGGTTGCACGAGCAGGGCGGGGCATGCCGGTGCATCAGGTGCCGCGAGGCCGGACGGCGCCGGTCCGCCGGCACCCCGGCGATGCGCGACCTGAAGTACGCGTGCTGCGGTGGGACCGAACATTTCATCCAGTCCGAGGCTGGCGACGCCCTCATCGGGTTTGCGCGCCTCCGGTATCCAGGGGAGACGATCAGGCCCGAACTCGACGGGGCGGCCCTCCTGCGCGAACTCCATGTCTACGGGATGATGGTCCCCATCGGGACAGATGGGGGCAAAGGAGAGTTCCAACACCGCAGTTTCGGCAGGGAATTGCTGACCAGGGCCGAGGAGACCGCACGCGCCGACGGCTTCGGGCGGATCGCCGTCAACAGCGGTGTCGGCGTCAGGCCCTATTACCGGGGTCAGGGCTATGAACGCGAAGGGCCATACATGGTAAAGAGACTGCAATGAAACCCGCAACCCTTGAATTCCTCAGCCAGCGCTTCAATTCGTATTATCGCGAGAATTATCTCGCCATGCCCCCGGGGCTCAAGCAGCGGGAGTGGGGTTTTGTCTTCTTCGGCCAGGAGCAGGGGATACGGATGCGCCGTCACCTGGGGTTCGGGTCGCGCGAGGAGTGCACCGACTACATCAGGTCGATGGCGCCGGCGCACGCCTATTATTCGACGGCCTATTACACCGACCCGGGCGCGGGGACGATGGGCGAGAAGGGGTGGGCGGGTGCCGACCTCATCTTCGACATCGACGCCGATCACCTGGTGAAGGGGGTGCCCTACGATGCGATGCTCGCGCGGGTCAAGGAGGAGGCCGAAAAACTCCTGGGCATGCTCACCGACGAACTCGGTTTCTCCAGAAAATCGCTCACCCTCGTCTTCTCGGGCGGGCGGGGCTATCACGTCCATGTCAGGGATCCGAGAGTCCATAGCTGGGAGAGCCAGGAGCGCCGGGAAGTCGTCGACTATCTCTGCGCAACCGGCCTTGTCCCCACGTCCCTCTTTGGCGGAGAAGGAAGCGAGGGCTGGCAGGCAAGGTTCGCCTCGGCCCTCCGGGAGTATGCCGACCAGCTCCTTGCAGGCGGCGAGGAGGCCGCCCGCAAGCACCTGCTCGGGATGGAAGGAGTGGGGGAGACCTATGCCGGGAGGTTCATCGCCTCGCTCCAGTCCGCGGAGTTCGCCGCGGGCAGGATCCCAAAGAACCTCCTCTCCTCACCGGTGCTGCGCACCCTCCTCTCTGAGGACGGTGGAGAACTTCTCCCCCTCGTCAAGGACCGGGCCGCCCTCGTCGACGAACCGGTGACGACCGACATCAAACGGTTGATCAGGATGCCCACCTCACTCCACGGCGGGAGCGGTCTGCGGGTTGTCGAAGTGCCGATCAAGGAACTCCCCGACTTCGACCCGCTCGTCGACGCCGTCGTCTTCTCAGAGCGGGAGGTGAAGGTGAACGCCGCCTTCGGCCTCTCCATGCCGGTCCTGGGCAATACCTACACCCTGAAGAAGGGGACCAACCTCGTCCCCGAGGCCCTGGCCGTCTTTCTCTGCTGTCGCGGGATCGCCGAGATCGGGGGTGGACGACGATGATGGACCTCGACGACCTCAGGATCATCGTCTGGAACGAGCGGGAGAGCGGAAAACTCTCCGAGATCCCGGGCGACCTCTTCAGGACGGCGAAACTCTCGCTGGACGAACTCTACGACGAGATCAACCGGATCCATGACCCCTTCTCCGAGGAGAGCGCCGTCCTGCAGGACCGGTTCCAGGCGATCAAGGAGACGCTCAACGCCATCATCAAGATCAGGCTCAAAAAGATCCTGAGACTTGCCGAGGCCCAGAACGAAGCCGAGTACTCGGACAAGGAGGAACTGAAACTGATGCTCCCGGCAGAACGAGCGATGTTCGATGCGGTCTGCCGCGAGATCGCCGCGTGCCGCGAGGGCCTTCTCGAGGGGACGGAGAGGGAGTTCACTCCCCCTGCGCCGGTCGAGGACGAACCGGTCTTCTTTGCCGGTGAGGGAGAACGATCGGCACCGGTGGCCGCAGCCGCGGCCGACGCCGACACCGCGCTGGTGCTGATCAGAGCGGAGGTCCCCGAGTTCATGGGACTCGACGGCCGCACCTACGCCCTCGAGACCGAGGACATCGTCACCCTCCCGAAGGAGAATGCGGACGTCCTCTGCGGGCGCAACATAGCCTTAAATATAAGGCTTATCAAATAATACAGGTATTCGAGAGAATAGTGCCGGGCAATCAGGGCGGGAAAATGACGGGATATCCTTCCATGGATCCCCGATCCCCCAGATAATACGGTCGGACCCGGCACTGCCGCAAAGCCCGGAACGGGCTGCAACGACCATCGTGAGGGGCTTATTTCATGAAGATGCCAGCAAAATTTAGGGCTTACTGTCCGCACTGCAGATCGCATGAGGTACACGAGGTTGAGAAGGTGAAGAAGGGCCGCACCAGCGGTCTGCACTGGATCGACCGGCAGAAAGCCCGGAGAGGCAAAGTGGGCAACATGGGCAAGTTCTCAAAGGTGCCGGGCGGCGACAAGCCGACCAAGAAGGTCAACGTCAGGTACCGTTGCACCAAGTGCGGGAAGGCACACCTCCGTGCGGGCTGGAGAGCAGGCAAGTTCGAGATTGTGGAGTGAAAAGAATGGTACGTCAGCACAGAGAGAACAGAAGCAAGTTCTACAGGGTCAAGTGCCCTGACTGCGAGAACGAACAGGTGATCTTCGAGAAGGCCGCCACCGTCGTCGACTGTGCGGTCTGCGGGCATGTGCTCGCCGAACCCACCGGTGGCAAGGCAACGATCAAAGCTGAGATCACAGCAGAACTCCAGTGAGATTGACCGATGCACGATAAAGACGAATGGCCGGAAGAGAGCGAACTCGTTGTATGTACTGTTGAAGACGTCAAGGACTTCGTGGCCTTTGTGCGTCTCGACGAATACGCGAGCAAGAAAGGGCTCATCCACATATCCGAGATCGCAACCGGCTGGGTCAAGTACATCAGAGACTTCGTCAGAGAGGGGCAGAAGGTCGTCTGCAAGGTCCTCAGTGTCGACCCCAAGCGCGGCCACATCGATCTCTCCCTCAAGGATGTCAACGACCACCAGCGGCGCGAGAAGATCCAGGAATGGAAGAACGAGCAGAAGGCCGAGAAGTGGATCGGTTTTGTCGCAAAAGACACGGGCGCCGATCCTCAGATGATCAGAGATGCCTTCTACTCCAACTTCGGGCTGCTCTATTCGGCATTCGAGGAGATCGTGACAAAAGGCGACGCCGCGCTGAAGAAGCTTGACTTTGAGAAAGGAGTCAACGAGGCGCTCAAGGCAGTCGCGCAAGAGAACGTAAAGATCCCGAAGGTGACGATCACCGGCACCCTCGTCCTGACCTCGACAAAGCCGGACGGCGTGAACATCATTCGCAGGGCCCTCCGGAGTGCACAGCCGAAGGTCGAGGAAGATGTCGAGATCGAACTCGTCTACCTCGGGGCGCCAAACTACCGGATCAAGGTCACCGCTCCCGACTACAAGAGAGCCGAGAAAGCCATTGAAAAGGCGTCATCTGCGGCAATCGGAGTCATGGAACGGGCCGGCGACGCCGGAAAGTTTGTACGAAAGGCAAAGAGCGCATGAGCGGGCGGATCCGATACTGCGAGCGGGACCGCCGCTACACCCTGTTTTTCCGCTGTCCGGTCTGTGGGGGGCCGACAAGGACGGCACATCCGGCCAGGTACTCGCCCCAGGACCGATACGGCGCCTACAGGAGGCAGGCGAAGCGATGGACGACATAGATATCGCATATCTCACCGAAGACAAGGTCCAGGCAGACATCCTCATCGAGGGACTGCCCGGGATCGGTCAGGTCGGCAAACTCGTCGTCGAGCACATGATCCAGGAACTCGGCGCGGAGAAGGTCGTGGATATCATCTCCATCTATCTCCCGCCGCAGGTGCTCATCGACCCGGGCGGCGTCGTCCGCCTGCCGGCCAACGAGATCTTTCTCTGGAAGGGTGACGAGATCGCGATCGCATTTCTCATCGGCGACTTCCAGAGCACCTCCAACGAGGGACACTATCTCCTCGCCGACGCCTATCTCGATATCGCCGAAGAACTCGGCGTGAAGCGAGTCTACACCCTGGGCGGCTTCGGGGTCGGGCACCTCGTCGAGGAACCGAGAGTGCTCGGCGCGGTGACCGACGAGAAACTCATCGAAGAGGTGACCGGGGCCGGCGGCGCGATGACCGGCGACGAACCCGGCGGGATCGTCGGGGCCGCGGGGCTCCTCCTCGGCCTTGCCGCCGAGCGCGGGATGGACGGGATCTGCCTGATGGGCGAGACGCCCGGGTATCTCGTCGACCCAAAGAGTGCCGGCAGGGTGCTCGCCGTCCTCACCAGACTCCTCGGGATCGAGATCGATCCCACGCGGCTCTCCGAGCACGCCGCGGAGATGGAGAAGATCCTCGCCCGGTACGAGGAGATGGAGCGGGGCAAAGAGGAAGAGTCCCTCAACTACATCGGGTGAACGAGCATGGCCGTCTACGCCGACCTCCACATCCATTCTCCTTTTTCGATGGCCACCTCCCCCTCGATGACGCCGGCGGCCCTCTGCGATGCCGCGGCCCTCAAGGGGGTCGGAGTGCTGGGAAGCGGGGACGCCCTCCACCCAGAGTGGCGGGCGGCCTGGGAAAGATATGAGGACGGGACCGGGACGGTCGTCCTCCCGACCACCGAGGTGGAAGGGAAAGGACGCGTCCACCACCTCATCGTCATGGAGGACTTCTCCTGCTTCGAGGAACTCGCCGCCGTCTTCGCTCCTCATTCCCGCGACCTCCTGACCGGGGGGCGGCCGCATGTGCGCCTCGGCGGGGAGACGATCGCCGCGGCGGTCCACGACCTCGGCGGCCTGGTCGGTCCGGCCCACGCCTTCACCCCCTGGACCTCGCTCTATGCCTCCCACGACTCGGTCGCCTCTTGTTATGGCGAGGAACCGATCGATTTTCTTGAACTCGGTCTTTCGGCCGACACCTCGTACGGCGCCGGGATCCCAGAACTCGACGGCGTCCCCTTCCTCTCCAACTCGGACGCCCACTCGGCACACCCGGTCAAACTGGGCCGCGAGTTCAACCGCCTCGACCTCGGCACGGTCACGCCGAAGGCCGCCTTCGACGCGGTGAAACGCGGGAAGGTCACGCTCAACGCCGGGTTCTTCCCAGAGGAGGGGAAGTACAACCGCACCGCCTGCACCCGGTGCTACCGGCAATACACCCTCGAGGAGGCAGAGGCCCATGCCTGGACCTGCCCGATCGACGGCGGGAAGATCAAGAAGGGCGTGCAGAACCGCGCCCACGAACTCGGCGGCGGCGGCGACCGCTCGGGCCGCCCCCCATACTATCACATCATCCCGCTCGGCGAGATCATCAGGGTGGTCCTCGGCGTCTCCTCCCCAACGACCAGAAAGGTGGAGGCACGGTATGCTCGCCTGACCGACGCCTTCGAGACCGAGATCGCCGTCCTCGCCGAGGTGCCCCCCGAAGAGATCGCCGAGGTCGACCTTGAGGTGGGGGACGCCATCGCCGCCTTCAGGGACGGACGGGTGAACCTGGTCCCGGGCGGCGGCGGGAAATACGGCACGTTTTCTTTTCTGTAGGCGCGGGAGACGACCGGACCGAATCGGTCCGGCCCTCGCCCTTTGAAGAGCGGGTACGATTTTCGGGATCCTGACAGGCAGGTACGGGCCTGCAGTTCACTGGAGGACGGCACACCAGAGGAACACACCACCCCGTGCCGTCCCCCGTCCTATCCTCTCGCGAGACGGCAGACCAAGATCGATGATGAGGGGACGGCACATTCTGATCAGTACGCCGCCACGTTGTCATGATCCCGAAGATTGGAGCAGGACGAGAAAGGGGCGATCATTCTTCACCAGGAACACGCGTGATGCCGTCCCCCGTCCTATCTTTTCGCGAAATACCAGAACAGATCGATGATGATGAGGGGACGGCATGGTTTGATCATGACGCCGCCACGTTGTCATGACCCCGAAGATAGAACCGGGACGGGAAAGGGCCGATCATTCTTCACCAGGAACACGGGTGATGCCGTCCCCCTGTCCTATCTTCTTGCGAGACGACAGAACAGATTCGGTGAAGGGGGACGGCATGGTTTGATCATGACGCCGTCCCGCTTTCATGACCCCGAAGATAGAACCCGGACGGGGGATGGGCACGCTACCCCGCGCCTTTGTCACGACCCCGAAGATAGAACCGGGACGGGAAAGGGCCGATCATTCTTCAGCAGGATCACGCGCTGCGTGCCGTCCCCCACCCCATCTTCTCGCGAAATACCAGGGAAGATTGTACGACAAGGGATGGCATATTCTGAACATCACGCTGTCTCGCATTCATGACCCCGAAGATTGGAGCGGGACGGAAAAGAGGCGATCTTTTTCAGCGGGATCACGCGCCCCGACCGCCCTCCGTACGATCTTCTCGCAAGACGGCAGAACAGATCCGGTGATGAGGGGCGGCATGGTCTGATCATCACGCCGTCCTGGTATCATGACCCCGGGGATAGATCCGGGACGGCAGAGTGCCGATCAGTTCTCAGCGGGATCACACTACCGCGTGCCGTCCCCCACCCTCTCCTCTCGCGAGATGGCAGAACAGATCCGGTGAAGGGGGACGGCACACTGATCATCATGCCTTCCCGTTGTCATGACCCCGAGGATAGAAGCCGGATGGGAGAGGGACGACCTCTTTTCAGAAGATCACACCACCGAAGGCCGGCATCTCCGGTGCGAGTGCGATTGCCCTCCTCCCTGCGCGCGTCCCCATCCAACCGTAGCACGAGGGTCCAGGTTCATACCTGAGAGGAACCCGCCATCCCGACCGACAGCGCAGGATAAATAGCATGACCGCACACGAAGTACGATAATCTTTCACTAAGTCAAAAAAAATTGTGAATGGTGAGATCGTGCATATCATGGAAGGATTCCTCCCACCGGCCTGGTGCCTCTTCTGGTTCCTGGTCTCCGCCCCGTTCGTCGTCTACGGGATGTACCAACTGAGAATACTGATGAGAGAGAAGAGAGAGGCACTCCCGCTCCTCGCCGTCGCAGGCGCCTTCATCTTCGTTCTCTCCTCGCTCAAACTCCCCTCGGTGAGCGGGAGCTGCTCCCACCCCACCGGCACCGGGCTCGGGGCGGTCCTCTTCGGCCCCTTCATCACCTCGATCCTCGGGCTGATCGTCCTCCTGTACCAGGCGGTCTTCCTGGCCCACGGCGGCCTCACCACCCTGGGCGCGAACCTCTTCTCCATGGGGATCGCCGGCCCGCTCCTTGCCTATGCGGTCTACCGGGGGGGCCAGAAGGTCGGACTCAACACCTACCTCACCGTCTTCCTCGCCGCCGCCCTCGCCGACCTCTTCACCTATGTGGTGACCGCGGCCCAGCTCGCCCTCGCCTTCCCGGCAGAGGCCGGCGGGTTCGTCACCTCCTTCCTCGCCTTCGCCGGCGTCTACGCCGTCACCCAGGTGCCCCTCGCGATCATCGAGGGCGCGGTCATCGCCCTGACCTTCAAGTACATCATCGACGTCCGCTCCGAGATCCTGGTCAGGCTCGGGGTGCTCTCCGACGCCGTGGCCGCACGCCTGCAGGGGGCGAGGGCATGAAGTACGCCATGGAGCTTACCGTCCTTGCGCTCATCCTCCTCTTCGCCGGATCATTCGTCATCGTCCTGAACACCGGCGAGCACGAGTGGGGCGGGACCGACGGCCAGGCCGGCGACATCATCAACGAGATGACCGGCACCGAGTACGAACCCTGGGCCGACCCCATCTACGAACCTGCAAGCGGCGAGATCGAGTCGCTCTTCTTCTGTCTCCAGGCCGCGATCGGGGCGCTGGTGATCGGGTTCTTCTTCGGGTATTATTACCGCGGACGGCGGATCAATACCTGAAACTACCCATTTTATGCAAAAAGGCGAAGGAACAGGAGAGGAAGATGGAGAATATCCTGGACGATTACGCCCACCAGAACGCCCTGCGGGACGTCGACACCCGGCTCAAACTCGTCCTCGGCGGCGGGGCGATCATCGTCGGCATCCTCTCGACAGGGCCGGTCGCCCCGCTCTTCATCGCCGTCTCCATGGCGGCGATCACCGTCTTCCTCGCCCGGATACCGGGGAGGTTCTACGCGACCCTCCTCACCATCCCCCTCTCCTTCGCCGTCCTCTCCGCAGGCGTGATCCTCTTTCTCCAGGGCGGGGGAGAGACGCTCTTCGCCCTGCCCGTCGGTGGGATCACCCTCACCGCCACCACCGGCAGCGCCGACCAGGCCGCCCTGGTCCTGGCCCGGACCTTCGGGGGGATGTGCTCCCTCTTCTTCATCGCGCTCACCACCCCGATGGTCGAGATCTTCGCGGTGATGCGGGCGCTCAGGCTCCCTGCCGAGTTCGTCGACCTTGCCATGCTCATCTACCACTTCATCTTCATGCTCATCGGCGAGGCAGTGGCTACCCACAACGCCCAGGAGATCCGCCACGGCTACGCCGGGTTCAGGAACTCGCTCCGTTCTTTCCCGATGCTCGCCGGAGCGCTCTTCGTGCGGGCCTGGGAGAAAGGGGAAGATTTGATCCTTGCCATGGACGCCCGGTGTTATGACGGGAAGTTCGCCCTCGATGAGCGAGGTGACGGCCCTTCGCCCCTGAGCACCGCCGGCGTCGCCGTGTACCTCGCCGCTGCCGGTGCGATCGCCCTCCTGACCGGAGGCGTACAGCCATTCTGAGAACGACCATGAGAGAAGCAATCGAATTCCAGGACGTACACTTCGCCTACCCCAACCGCCCCGAATCCCTCCGCGGCATCGACGTCGCCGTCAGAGAAGGGAGCAAAGTCGCCCTCGTCGGCCCGAACGGCGCCGGCAAGACAACCCTCCTTCTGATGTGCAACGGGATGCTCAGGCCGACGAGAGGCGCGGTGCGGGTCGGCGGGGTACCGGTGCATTACGACGCCCGATCCCTCCGGGAGGTGCGGCGGAAGGTCGGACTCGTCTTCCAGAACTCAGACGCCCAGCTCTTCGCCCCCACCGTCTGGCAGGACGTGGCCTTCGGCCCCCTCAACCTCGGGATGGAAAAGGACGAGATCAAGGAGGCGGTCGACCGGGCCCTTCACCAGGTCGGGATGAACGGCTACGAGAGACGCCCGCCCCACCACCTCTCAGGAGGGGAGAAGAAGCGGGTCGCCATCGCGGGGGTGCTCGCGATGGAGCCTGAGGTGCTGGTCTTCGACGAACCGACCAGCGCCCTCGACCCGGCCACCGCCGAGGAGGTGATGGACCTCCTGGACGAACTGAACCACGAAGGCCGGACCGTCCTCCTCTCCACCCACGACGTCGAACTCGCCTACCGCTGGGCCGATGAAGTGGTGCTGATGGAGAGCGGCACAGTGCTGAGGCACGGGAGCCCGGAGACGATCTTCTCCGACACCGCCCTCCTCCACCAGGCCAGACTCAAACCGCCTGCGGTGATGGATCTGTACCGGGAGCTCTCCGACCGAGGTCTCTTCAACGGTGAGAAACCGCCCCGCAGCGCCCTTGCGTTCACCGACCTGGTCGAGAGTCTGGCCGGCGGCCGGCGATATCAGGATAGGTGCGGCACCATCTCTATCTGGGACGCCGCCGGGACCGATAGCACCGCACTCGACACCCTCCTCGCTTCCGGCACCGTCGCCCGGGTGGGGGCGATGGGCACCAGGGCGAAACAACGGGCCTCCGAGGAGGGGATCATCCCCGACTTCACCTACGGCGTCATCGACAAGTGCCTCCTGCGGGCGGTCGCCGGTGAGGACTCGCTCATCCTCACCGCGGGTGGGATGGTCGCCCATACCCGCGAGCGGATCGCCGCCTATGCCATAGAAAGCGGGCGGGAGATCGGGGTCAGGACCGTCGGAAGAGATCCTCAGGAGCAGGCCGGAGGCGAGACGGAAGGCCGGGAGAAACGCAGCAATAATGAGATCGTCCCTGACCACCGGCACTCCGGGCATGAAGATAATATTAATGGAATGGCGGGATAATATTGAGTACAATGCTCAATATTCGCCGGGAGATATGTGGGTACTGTGGTGCCTGCGTCTCTGTATGCCCTGAAGGAGCCCTCGAACTGATCGACGCATACCTCACCGTCGACAGCGAGACCTGCATCAACTGCGGCATCTGCACGAAGGCGTGCCCGCTCGGGGCCCTGGAGGTCATCAATGAAGTCTGAGTACGACGTCCTCGTCATCGGGGGCGGACCGGGCGGCGCCGTCGCAGCGTGGACCGCCGCCAGGAAGGGGCTCTCGGCCTGTCTCATCGAGAAGAGACCGGCGATCGGTGCCCCGGTCAGGTGTGCTGAGGGGATCGGGAAGAAACTCCTCACCGATTTCCTCGAGCCCGACCCGCGCTGGATCTCCGCGGACATCAAACGCGCCCGGATCGTCGCTCCCGACGGAACCCAGATCCAGCTCAAGGAGGACCTGGCCGGGGCGGAGGTCGGTTACGTCCTCGACCGGAAGTTCTTCGACCGCGAACTGGTCTGGAAGGCTTCTGAAGCCGGTGCCGATGTCTTTGTCAAGACACGGGCCGTCGAACCGATCATCGAGGACGGCATCCTGAAGGGAGCGGTCGTCGAGTCCTGCGGCAGGCGCCAGGAGGTCAGGGCGCAGGTCACCATCGCCGCCGACGGTGTGGAGTCGAAGTTCGCCCGCTGGTGCGGGATCGAGACGGCCGTCCCGGTACAGGAACTGATGAGCTGCGTCCAGTATCTCGTCACCGACATCGACATCGACCCGGCCTCCAACGACTTCTACCTCGGCAACGAGGTCGCCCCGCAGGGGTATCTCTGGGTCTTTGCAAAGGGGGAGCGGAGCGCCAATGTCGGGATCGGGATCCCGGCCTCGAAGAATATGCCTGGCAACCGTGCCAAGGACTATCTCGACCGCTTTATGGCCGAACACTTCCCTGACGGCAAGATCATCGAGTGCATCTTCGGCGGCGACCCGGTCTGCCGGCCCATCGACTGCACGGTCTCAGACGGACTGATGATCATCGGCGACGCCGCACGGGTCGTCGACCCGATCACCGGCGGCGGGATCGGCAACGCGATGATCACCGGCAGACTTGCGGCAGAGGTGGCGGCGAAGGCGATCGCCGCGGGCGACACCTCGAAAGCAGCGCTGATGCCGTACGACGTGGAGTGGCGGGCTTCGAAGATGGGTCAGAACCTCGAGCGCAACTACAAGGTCAAGGAGTTCTTTATCAAACTCTCCGACGAGAAGATGAACGACCTCGCCGATTCGATCGCAAACATCGATTTCGCCGAGTTCTCGGTCAAGGCCCTCGTCCTGGAACTGATCAAGAGAAACCCGAAGATGCTCTTTGAGCTGAGAGAACTCAAAGACGCACTCAAACATTAGATCAACCGGTGCCCGGGTACGTGCCGGATCCGGCTCCCGGCTTATTTTTTTGAATAAAAGTTCTTGAGCGCGAATGATAGAACCGGCAACTGCCATACGCTCTTCAGGACTTTTTTTCTCTGCCTTCCAGGTCCCATCACCATGCCGGGGGGTCCGGGAGCTGCGACCTTCGAGAGAGCACCCGGTGCGAGGACGGGGGGCACGGCGATCTGATCCGCCGCCCTTATCGCAGGAACCTTTCCTGTCATCTCGCACCGAGGGAAAAAAACCCGGTCCCCCCGAGCGAAGATAGGCGGCGGACTGCAACCCCCCTTTCATGGTCATCTCTCCGCCTTCCCGTCCCAATCTTCATCCCGGGGGTCCGGGGGCGGAGCCCCCGGCGTGAGCATGAGGGGAGGTGATGGATGAAGGTCACAGGGGGGTTGAGGTGATGAAAAGAGGATGGTTTACTATGAGGTCATCCCAAAACTCTCCGGCCTTGCTATGTGACCTGAAGATTTTTCTGAAGTACGGCTTCGTTCAAGAGATTGCTGCCGCCCCGCCCCTATCTTCATCGTGGGGGGGGTCCGGGGGGTCTCCCCCCGGCATAAGAGGACAAGGAACCATTCTTTCTTCTCTCTGTGGGCGGTATATCGGATCATCACGCCTTCTCCCATTCATCACGACAGGGGCGGCGCCCCAGGAATCCCCGGGATTGTGATTGAAGCGAGGAAGGCAGAGGAATCATCGCTGAGAAGAGTTTCGATCTCGAGATTGATCGAGCCCCGGATACTTCTGGGATATGCTCCATGAAAATGATCCTGACGATCCTCTCCTCAGGTTTGCATGAGCGTTTGAACCTGTCATATCACGTTGAAGCCGATACGCAGAGGATAGAAAATTTTTCTGATGGATCGGCCGCCCCCATCGTCGAGATTTCTCTGCCATCTCGCGCCGGGGGGTTTCACCCCCCGGCCCCCCCACGGACCGAAGATCGGTGAGGGCGGCGACGGAACACGATCCCCGCCGATTCTCCTCTCTTGAAAAGAGAGAGAGCACGTGACGAGCAATGTTCATCGCGTATGCTTGAGCAGGGGGTTCAGGCCCGATTCTACAGAGCCAAAAAAAGAGACCTCCCGGCGTCTCAGGCCTTCGGGCTCTTCAACTGCCGGTTGAGAATGGCGATGCACTCTTTTTCGGCTTCTTTCTTGGTGAAGACCGTGATGACGTCGCCGGGCCGGATCTTCACGTCCCCGCTCGGGATGATCAGTTCGCCGCCCGCCCGCCTGATCGCGATGAAGACGAAATTCTTCACCTCAAGTTCCCTGATCTCGTGGTTGATGATCGGCGCATCGTCCTCTGCCACGACTTCGAAGATCGTCCCGCCCGGAATGGAGGCGAGTTGCTGCATGTTCGGGTTCTCGGCCCAGTAGTAGAGGCGAGTCGCCACGAGTTCGTCCGGGTTCTCGCTGATCTTCACCCCCACTTCCTTGAAGAGGGCGGAGTGCTCCTTCTGGTTCACGATGGAGACGACGTTTGGGACCTTGAAACGTTTTGCCAGCCAGCAGGTCATCAGGTTCACGGCATCATCGCTCGTCGTTGCGACGAGGCTCTGCGCCCGTTCGATCCCGGCATCGTCGAGGACCGAACTGTCGGTGGAGTCGCCGGCGATTGCAAGCACGTCGTAGTGCTCCAGGATGTCGTTGCACTTCGTCTCGTCCTGATCGATGACAACGACGCTGTTCCCATGATTTGCCGATATCGCCGTCAGATTTCTCCCGATCCCGCCGAGACCAACGATGATGATGTACACACACCAGTTTGCCGCCCCCGGCTTGAAATAGCTTGTGCATCCAACCTATCACCCATGATCTGTGGCGTCGACGAGGCAGGAAAGGGCGCAGTCTTTGGTCCCATGGTGGTGGGAGTCGTCGGGTGCGAGGCCGAAGAGGACCTCCCCGCTGGGGTGCGGGACTCGAAGGCCCTCACCCCCAAACGGCGGGAGGCGCTCTATGCCGAGATCACGGGGTCGTTCCCCTGGCGTGTGGTCGAGATCCCGGCGGCCGAGATCGATCGCCTCAGGCAGGAGATGACGATGAACGACCTGGTGGTCAGGGCCCATGCCGAGGCGGTCAGAAGCCTGGGGGCCGGACAGGCCTTCCTCGACGCCTGCGATGTCGACGAGGAGCGGTACCGCTCGAAGGTCGCCGCCCTTGTCGGAGACGGCTGCGAGGTTGTCGCCCGTCACCACGGCGACGCCCTCTTCCCGGTGGTGAGCGCCGCAAGCATCGTCGCCAAAGTAACGAGGGACCGGGCACTCGAAGACCTCAGGGTTGAGTATGGTGCGATCGGGAGCGGATACCCCTCGGACAAAGTCACGATCGCCTATCTCAAGGACTATATCGCGGGACACGGCACCGCCCCCATTTTCGCCCGCACGAGCTGGGAGACCGTGGCCCGGCTCTTCGACCGGCGGCGGCAGACGAGTCTCGGCGATTTTTAGGGTGTAAGCACCGGGGCCACCCAGCCGGTGAGCACGATCAGCACCCCGGTGAGGAGGGTGATCAAGAGGAGCAGGGTGATCGTCCTGACGGTTCGGTGCGGGTAGAGTTCAGACCGGCGCAACCGCCATAATCGCCCTCTGTCGGTGTAATAGGACGCGATGACGAGAGAGACCATGGCCGCGGCCAGCGTCCCGGCAAGGGCGTGGTAATACCCTCCCGGACCGGTCTGCCCCGGATAGCCGACTTCGGCGACCGCAACCCCGGCGCCGGCCAGGACCATGAGCATCCCGACAAGGGTCTCCCGCTCCGATCCCTGCGGCAGCATGCCGCGGGACGACGCCCGGTTGTGGCTGTACGCGAGGAGGGCGATGCCGAGGAGGGCAGGGATCCAGTGGAACATGGGGCCCCGGCCTCTGGTGGTCGACGGCGGGAGAGAACCGGGTGTCGGCGAGACGGTGGGCCGGTCCTCCTCCCAGCTCTCATTCTCAGGTCGATCGTCCTCTTCGACCGGGAGGGATGGGAGCGGATTCACTCCCCCGCCGCCTCCCGGCCCCGGGGGCGACGGAGGACCGGGGATCTCGGTGAGGAGATAGGTGACCTCGAAGGAGATGGCATCCCCCTGGGCGTCGTTCTGGGGTTTGTAGATCTCCTGAAATTCCCAGTGCCAGGTGAGGTTTACGCTTTCCCCGGCATCGAGCCTGGAGATCCCGATCGTATTCCGGTCGTCAGGCCCGTGCGGGAAGGCTGCAAGGTTCGCCGGGAACGTTACTCCGCTCTCCAGCCGCTCCCCCGAGAGAGTGAAGAAGAGGTAGCGGCCGAGGGCGGCGCCGTCACCACCGCCGTCGCTCTCGGTGAGGCCGCTCACCCAGAGGGAGAGGGTGCCGGGTCTGCTCCCGGCGTTTCTGAGGGTTACGACGGTCTCCCCCTCCTCTCCGGGTTTAATCCCTTCCTCATTCCAGGAGAGGGACGCCCCCTTGTCGACGACCAGGTCGATCTCCGCGGCGAAGACGGGGGTCGCGAGGGATATGACGAGGACTGCGGCGAGGAGATATGTGGTGGCCCGCACGGTCAGTACCCTCCTGGCGTGTACCAGACGCGTACCTCCTGGAGGACCGGGGTTACAGTGGTGTCGTCTGTGGAGAGGTTTGCCCGCCACTGGAGGTAGCGCCTAGAGGGGAGATTTGTGCTTACCGGGGAAATGTTCCCTACCGGCGTCCAGGCAAGGGTCGCGTTGTTATATGAAAAGTTAGCGTTGGAGGCCCGCACCTCGAACGAGATATTGGTTTCTGCGGGGATGCTGGCAGTCCAGGCGAGGGAGTCCCACTTTGAGTCGTTGGCAGTGGTGTCCAAGACGTCTGAGGTGATGGTGCCGGGCGAGAGATAATGGCCCCCCTCATACACCGGTGAGTAGCGACGGACGATGTGTTCGTCTCTGTAGCCAGACCATTTTTGAACAAAGAAACCAGTCTTACCAGAAGAAGGTGTATCAGCAGGTAGATGAACACTTTTCAAAAGTGTATCATCGATATAGAGATCAGCCCGCTGCCCGAAGAGGCCGAGTTCCTCAGTATGCCAACCAGTTGCTCCTCCCGGCACTTCCAACGGTTCATCAAACCAGTGTTGACCCCCAACATAACCCTCGACCCAGGCTGAATTCTGCCAAGGGGGTTCTTTTTTGACCGGTCCAGAAATATAATTTTCACCATCTACAAACCGGGCAATGACACCTGCCCGGATTGTCTCTAAGAATGTAGAAGAAGGATCAAACTTGAATCGTTCCCTGACAGCAACATCCGACCAATTCTGATCGTCCCGATAAAGATAACCCCGTTCGCCTGTATTATCGTCTATTCTCAGTACTTTGCTCCCTCCGTTATTTACTACCCTAACATCAAAATTTCCCTCCTTTGTCCATCCATTCGGGAAATTTTCAACAATGTAATCCTCAAAGTCATCATAGAAGAGGAAGGTAGCTTCTCCATCGCTCGCACTCTCTGCAGCATTATTCCTATAGTGGAGATAGATGGTCGTCCCGTCCGCAGGGATGGACGGCACCCGCACCCAGAAGACTGCAGAACCCAACAAGGAATAACCATCACACCAGTGTGGGAGGAGAGGGCCCGTGATATCATCCGTAAATCTGATGTCCCTAAAATCATGCTGCATACCCCATTGATACGGCACCTCGACCCTCACCTGATAGTCATCAAGTGCGACGTCGCCGGGGTTGGTGATGGTGATCGGCGCACAATATTTCCAGGTCCCACCTCCTGCAGCCATTGCACCGCCGGGGGGGTCGTCGTCATCGGCGGAGACTCCGTCCGGTGTTTTAGAAAGGAAAAATCCCTCTGTGCTCTTGTTCTCTCCCGCAACCTCGATGGGATCGTCGTTGTCCCCTTCTTCCTCCCCTGCAGTGCAGTTGAGAGGTGATGCCTCACCGTCCCCCGACAGAGAGTCCACGGTGGTGAAGTTCGCGGCCGTTGCATTCGCGCCGGCCGTCGCGACCGGAATGGATTCATGGTCCTGAAGTTCATTGGAAGTGGAAACAACTCCAGAGGTTTCACCGTTTCCACTCTCATTTTCATCGACCAGATCATCCGGTACTTTCAAACTCCCTCTCTCTACATCCACCGACGAGGCGTTCAGGGCGGTCGCGTTCAAACCCGGATCACGATCCTGATCGGCGAACTGGTCTGGGGATGCATCACGATGATCCACATCCTGATCAAAAGCGGGCAGGACGGCATCGCCTCCCGCCGCGTACGACGTCGCCCCGGGTTCCGACCAGGAACTCCAATAACCGGTCCCCACCGAGGCCATGGGTTCGACCGGTGTGCCGATACTCTCCGTGACCAGGGTCACATTCCCGGGCTGCGAGTTCACATCGACATCTTCACGCACACAAACCTCAAAGTCATCCTCTGTCGTCCAGATCCGACACTCCGAGCACCACGCCTCGAAGGTGATCGGCCCGGTCTTCTCACGGTCAACAAAGACGCACCCACTCTCCCCGAAGGGGACAGTGCAGAGTGCAAGGGCGAGGAAAAAAAGTATAACCAGCCTGACGCCCCGCACACCGGATCCCAACTACTCCCCCCCCTTTCCGACCTGTCGCAGGAGCGACACAGCCTCGGTCAGGAGGAGGAGACAGGCGGGGACGACGATCAACAGGACGAATCCCGGAGGGCTTCGGATAAAGTGGCTGAGATACCCGAGGAAGGGGAGATGAAGGACGACGACGCCGACCACGTCCTTCGCCGCCACCGTCGAGGGGTCGGGATCTTCGTTGGCGTCGCCCTTCGTCACGAAGGCACGCGGCGGGCCGGGGACGACCTCGACGACGCGGTGGGTGGTGAGGTGGCCGCCCTCACGGAAGGTGATGATCTCGCCCGCGCCGATCTCCGAGGCCGCCGCCGGCCTCGTGACCACCACCCCGCCGACAGGAATCGCGGGCTCCATGCTCCCCGAGAGCACGGTGTCCACCCGCCACCCCCCCATCGCCGCAAGGAGTATGGCACCCGCTGCCACGACCAGGAGCAGGAGGAGCACCCCCCGCCGCCCGGTCGGCGCCTTTCCTATTTCTGCCATTGATCAGTTGTTTGCTGTGTGGGTCCGGTTTTACGGCTGTGGCTGTTTCAGCCTGAACGTGATGTTAAACAAACAACTGTCGCCCTGGACCTCGTTGCCGGTCTCAGGGGGGAGATCGTAGGAGATCCTGAAATAGCCAAAGGCAGAGTCTGCATCAGCAGTTTTGATATCGTCCCATGACCGATTTCCAAAGGTATCCAGAGCATCATAGGCAGCCTCTGGGAGGTCTGGGTCCCCAGCGGAGTAATTTCGAATATTACCTGCACTGTCAAGGTACTGGTCTCCAGATTCCCATACTCCATCATTATCCACATCAATCCAGAGAGCGACTCTCAGTTTATCTTCAAGTCCAACAGTGGAACCGTTCGTCATCTCTCCCTCAGGCTCAGTCGAAATACCTTCGTCACCCGTCACCGCACCCATCGAGACATTGAAGATGCCTGCAATATTCCCGGTGTTACGCAGGGTCCAGTTGGCAGTGATGCCACTATCCCCGGGTTTGAGAGGATTAATAGTCACACTCTCGTTACAGGGGTCATACTGTCCAACCCACAGGTTCAGTGTCCCGGCCGTGAAGTTGTTATTCTGAGCCATCTCAACATCGCTGAAGTACGCGTACGTGCCCCCTCCGATGAAGAAGGCGATCAAAGCCATCCCAAGAGCCGTCAAAATAATTTTTTTCGTTTGATCCATGGATCCCATCACCTAACATTTATATGTACGATCATAAGATATATTCAAATTATAAATACATTCTCATAACCTTTATCGTGGCCTTTGCAGAAAAACATCATCACCGGAAGGCAACAGAACATCGCCCTGCCCCGTGCCCCTGCACAGTCGCCGGAACCGATGTCGAAAAAATCGGCACCATGATCGCAGGGCCGTCACAAAAGTTCAGGCACGACACCCGCCCCCCTGCAATCCCTGACAGCGCCGGCGGCCCCGGTCAGGAGGCCAGTACTTTAATCAGAGAGGGACAACTACCAGTATCTTCAGATGGACTGGGTACTGGTACTCACATTGCTCCTCGCGATCTACATCGCCGTCGCCGCATACGTCCTGAAGACCGGACGTTTCAGCGAGCACATATCATTCTACGGCCCGATCATGATGATCAGGACGTCCAGAGTCGGGTTCTTCGACCTCTTCAAACCGATCTCAGGATTCCTCCGCGCCTACGGCACCTTCGGGGTGGTGATGGTCGTGCTGGCATCCATCGGGATGGCGCTCATGGTCGTCCTCTCCTTCCAGTTGACCCTTACCAATATCGACCAGCAGGGCGGTTCCCTCGCACCCCAGGCCGTCCTCCTCATCCCCGGCCTCAACCCCTTCATCCCCTCGACCGTCGCTGTCTGGCTCGCCTTCTTCGTCACCCTCCTCGTGCATGAATGCGGCCACGGCGTCCTCTGCAGGATCGAGGACATCAAGGTGAAGAGCGCCGGCCTCCTCTACGCCGTCATCCCCATCGGCGCCTTCGTCGAACCCGACGAAGAGGACGTCGAGAAGACCACCGGCATGCCGAAGGCCAGGATGTACGGTGCCGGGATCACGAACAACATCGTCCTCGGCGCGATCTGTATCGTCCTCTTCGTATTCCTGATGGGCATGGTCGTGCCGACGACCGCCCCGGTGGTCTACGGCATCTACCAGGACGGCCCGGCCGACCGCGCCGACCTCCCGACGCCCGCCATCATCACCGAAGTGAACGGCATCGACGTCTCGACACCGGCAGACGTCGCCGCCGTCCTCAACACCACCAGACCCGGCGACACCCTGGACCTCGTCCTGGAAAACGACGGAACCGAACGTGCATACTCCCTCACCCTCGACTCCTGGCCGGAGAGCATCACCGACCAGACCGGACCGCGGGAGAGCGGGTACATGGGCATCTACTACTACCAGCCCGAGATCGTCACCAACACCGCCGCAAGCGTCCTTTCAGTGCCCGGGTTCTTCCTCTTCATCTCGATCCCCCTCGCACACCTCTACAACCCCGTCATCGGACAGCACCTCCTGATCCTCACCTCGCCCTCGCCTGACATCCAGTTCTTCACCGTCCCCTTCCCCTTCTTCTGGGAGGTGATCCACCTCCTCTTCTGGATGGCCTGGATCAACATCAACGTCGGGATCTTCAACGCCATCCCGATGCTCCCCCTCGACGGCGGATACATCCTCAAGGAAGGCCTGGACCGCGTCCTCGAACCGCGGGGACTGAAGCGATACTCGCAGACGATCATGTCGGCCATCACCTGGACCTTCTTCGCCCTCATCGCGACGACGATCTGGATCATGGTCTTCTACCGGCCGTGAGGGAAGGGGGGTGTCACCCCCCGACGGCGGCCCTGACCTGAGGAAAATACGCCCGTATCGACCTGGATTTGAGGATCCGGGCACTTGATCCGGGCCAGGATTGAAGAGATCCGGGAATCAAACCAGATGGGGTCCGTTCACGAAACGCAGACAATATCATGGATTTGTCCCGCCTTCTGACGGCCCGTATGAGCGAAGGTAATGTCTGAGCCCCCCGACCGCCGGGGCGGGGCCATATGGCCGGGGAGAACGCATGGAAATCGCCGCGATTGGGGGCGGTGTCAGTCCAACTGGAACCGTTCGTTCAGCCCTGCCTTCTCCCCCATCGCCATCCAGGGATGCGGAGGCAGCGCCCCCGGCAACACCCCACGGACAGCGGAGAGGCGGGGCGATTATTGAATGGCGTTCCTCCCTATTGTCCGGTCGCAAGGAAAGGGGTCGCGGATCTATCCCCACGCGGGGGAGCTCCCCGAAACAAACATCATCCGGCGTGCCCGAGGCATGCTCCCGCTTCATCCCTGATTCAAAAGAGCAAAAATGAAAAAGATCAGTCTAACTCTTTCTTTCCTGACTTCAGCTCCTCGATCGATTCTCCTTCCTCGATCTTCTCCTCGAGCTGACGAAGGAGGATATCGACCTCCTCAGGGCTCGGGATCCCGCCGAGGATCGATTCGTCAAGGGCCTGAGCCGCCTCCGCTCCCTCCTCTTCGGGCATCTCCTCGGTCGCCCCGAGGAACTTCGCGCTCTGTTTCACCAGGCTCGAAACCTCGAACGGGAAGATGATCTTCGTCGCCTGCCCTTCGGCCATCTGTTTGAGGGCGTCGAGCGAGAGAACCGTGATCGCCTTCTTGTCCAGCGGTCTGGACCCGAGGGAGAGGATCCGCAGCCCCTGGGCCTCGCCCTGCGCCTGCAGGATCTTCGAGAGCCGCTCGCCCTCAGCACGGAGCACCTTGCTCTGCCGGTCGCCCTCGGCCTGGAGGATCATGGACTGCCGCTCGCCCTCGGCACGGAGAATTGCGGAACGCTTGTCACCCTCGGCACGGAGGATTGCCGCACGCCGCTCACGTTCGGCCGCGGTCTGCTCGGTCATCGCCTGCTTGACCGCACCCACCGGATCGACCTCCTTGATCTCCACCCGCTCGACCTTCACCCCCCACTGATCGGTCTCGCGGTCCAGAATGTCGCGGAGTTTGGTATTGATCAGTTCCCGGTTGTACAGGATCTCGTCGAGTTCCATGTCCCCGATGATCCCCCTCAGACTGGTCTGGGCCAGGGCGACCGTCGCCATCCCATAGTTCGAGACCTCGAAGAACGCCTTCTCAGGGTCGACCACACGAGTATACACGATCGCATCGACATTGGTCGGCGAGTTGTCCTTGGTGATCACCTCCTGCGAGGGGACGTCCATCACCAGGGTCCTGAGGTCGAGTTTCTCTACTACGGTGATGACCGGGAAAACCCACCGGAAACCGGGATTCAATCGCCCGATATATTTCCCGAGCCGGATCTGTAATCCCTGCTCGTAAGGCTGGACAATCACGACCCCCTTGGACATGATATAGATCACGACCAGGATCAGAAAGATCGTGATGAGATTGCTGACGATCTCTTCAAGTACCATTATTTCATCTCCTCCACCACAATGTGCACCCCCTCGGAACGCACGACAACCACCTTCGTCCCTGCCGGGATAATACCGTCTACTGAGCGGGCACTCCACTCGACCCCCTCGATCGCGACCTTGCCGCGGATGCTCTCGGGTTCGACCTCTTTCGTCACCAGCCCTTCAAGCCCGATGACCGAATCGCGGCTGAGGGTTGTGGGGGGATTCTCATCGGGGGTGATCCGGGAATAGAACCAGACCGTTACCGCTGCAGCAGCAAGAGCCGTGACAACTCCCGCGATGACACCGATCGGTGAGCCGAAGACATCGACCCCGAGTACAAAGAGGGTTCCGAGGATGATCATCACCGTACCCGGGACCGCGATGAAAAAGCCCGGATTTGTTGCTTCTATCAAGAGAAAGAGGGCGCCAAGGACGATGAGGATCCATCCGATAGAGATGCCCAGCACTTCCATGGGTTGAAATTGGTCCCTCAAGATATAAAGATGCCCAATCAAGAGAATAGGACTCATAATAGAGCATATAAGGTATAGAATGTAGATGAAGCCATATAGATGGGGAATGGGGATCCCACGATCACGGCCGTCTGAATCTCATCTATTCGTTCCCGCAGATACTCCCCGGTCGTCCCCATACACTCATAAAATCACCCTGATACTGATATCGTTATCGGATTTCGGATGTGGTGACATGATGCATGTTCGAAATCCCCCCTCTTGAGATCAATCCCGGAGGCTGGCCACCCCCCGAACCCCCGCATCTGGAGAGAAGAAGGGACCGCACCGTGTCCTTCAGATCCTCAGGCTCCGTCTCCCCTGCCCGATCATGAGAGGAACCCCCGGCTTTGTAGAATTTTTCATGAGGCGAGCGCCTGCCTCAAGCATACGGGATGAAAATTTCTCGTCGCTTGATCGCTCTTTTTCAAGACAGGAGTACTCGTAGAGACCTCACGCAATCGCCGCCCCCACCTATCCTCATCATGGGGGGTCCGGGAGGCAACACCTCCCGGGGCGAGATGGCAGGGAAATCTCGACGATGGGGGCGGTCGATCCATCAGAAGAATATTCTATCCTCTGCGTATCGGCTTCAAAGGGATATGGCAAGTTCAAACGCTCATGCAAACCTGAGGAGAGGATCGTCAGGATCATTTTCATAGTAATTCACCATGAACCCGGGTTCAAGCATACGCGATGAAAATTCTCGTTGGTCTCCAGGGTGTGTGGATCCATGCTCATTCGTCGGAGCAGGGCACCACCTCGGGCCACCACCTCCTTGCCGCCCCCCGGTTATCTTCGTCGTGAGGGGTCCGGGAGGCAACACCTCCCGGCGTGATTCATAGGGAACGGCAACGGATTCGGTTCACAGGCGGTCTGGGTGGATGAAAAACGGATGATTTCTACAGAGCCATAAAAGCAAACGAAACCGATAATAATCCCATAAAAACAATTAAAATCAACAATAATAATATCAATAAAATGTTAAATTCAGAAAATTTATAAATAATATAAATTGGATCTATTATTCTGGCGAGCAGGTGAGCAAGATACGTGAGATCCCGATACAGAAACGGTATGCCCTCGGCTGGTACCACGAAGGAGTCACCCACCTCTCGATGCACGAATACGAGGAGGCCCTCTCGTATTTCGACCGCGCCCTCAAGGCCGTACCCGACCACCCGGACTTTCTGATCGGCAAAGGCGAGGTCCTGATGGCCTTCGGAGAATATATTGACGCGTACGAATGTTTCCTTGCAGCCGCAACCGCCGAACCGGAAAACCTCAAGGGGTGCATCCTCCTCGGCACCGCCCTCCTCAAACTCCGGAGATACGAACCTGCCGACGAGGCCTTTCTCGCCGCGATCACCCTCAACCGGTACGACGGCGATGCCTGGCTCGGCCACGCCATCGCCTGTTATCATCGTGGTGAAGAAGCAAGGGCAAAGGATGCGTTTCTCACCTCCTACCGTTTCAAACCCGATCAGCCCGAACTGATGTATTACCTTGCCAGGACCGCCGATTCAGATCAGGAAGCGATCGGCTACCTCGCCAGGGGGTGCCGGCTCGACCCGAAGAACATCGACCTCATCACCGAGATCGCCGCGCGGCTCATGAACATCGGACGGTTCGATGATGCCGCCATCTTCTGCAGGCGCGCCTGCGAACTCTGCCCGGAACATCCCAACGTCAGAGCAGTCGCCGGGAGGTACAGGGAAGCACAGAAAAAACGGAGGATTTAATCTCTGAGAAGGGCGACGCGCGAGCCCTTCGGCACACCGACCATCTCCGCGATCGTCTCGCACTTGACCGCCATCAGATGCGCGACCGGCGGAAAGTCGTCGTACTCGGTCAGCGACTCGTAGTTTGCCATTCCCTTCGCGATGACCAGCGTGCACCGGTCAAGGGCGTCGAGCAGTTCAGGCGGGGCCACGTCCAGGTTCACCCCGAGCTCGCGCTCGCCGGCCGTCGTCGTCAGCACCCGGTCGGCAAGCGCGTCCAACCCGAGGGCACGGGCGTCCTCGACCGTCGCATCGTTGAGGATCGGAGCGCCCCTCACCACGACGGTCACCTCGGCTCCCGCGTCCTTGAGATACCGGATCAGGAGACGGTCAAAGACCACTTCGCCGCAGTTGTCGGTCAGATACACCACCCGGTCGCAGAGAGAGAGGATCGCATCGGTCTCATCGATGGTCAGACCCTGCGAGAACTCTTCATCAAAGAACGCAAGAAAGTCGTCGGTCACCTGATGGGACTGGACACCATAGTCGAAGGTATTGGCGAGGACCGCCGCGCAGACATAGTCCCTGAAGGTCAAGAGCCGCGGCCCGACCACCGCCGCGGCGGCGAGGGCGTCGGCATTGTTCTCCTGTTTGAGCGCGAGATAGGGATCGTCCGAACCGATCATCTCGTAGGCGCAACGGTGAACGGCGCTCGCAATGACCGGAGCCGCCATCCCGGCCTCCCGGCCGGATGCAAGGACTTCGGCCGCCGCGTCCCGCACCGCTGTGATCCGCGCCGGATCATCGAGCACCAGGCCCGCCTCATAGACGACTCGCGAGAGGAGACAATCAGTACACCGTGGCTGAAATTTCATAAAAACACCAAAAACAAAGAAATGGGGTCACCGCGATTCGAACGCGGGTCAGAAGACCCCCAGTCTCCTAGGATGGTCCAGGCTACCCTATGACCCCAATGACTCATTACTATTCGACCTCACGATATATGTACTCTTCCGTCCGGCACCCATGCCCGGCAAAGTTTTGGGGTGCGCTGGCCTTCCCAACGTCTGGAACGCAGGATACCAAAGACCCTGCTCTGCAGATACCCCTGGCTCGACGATTTTACCGGGGGACCGGCCATCCACGGACCTACCCACGATGAAGATGGGCGAGGGCGGCGATTGAGGGGTTTCCCCTGTCGCGAGGAGAGGGATCCCTACAGGCCCTGAAACGCTGCCCAGAGCAATGTTCAACCCCATATGCTTGAACCCGGGGTTCATGCCGAATTACCATGAAAATGATCCCGATGATCGACTCTCCAGATTTAGATGATGACCGGCCCTCTTCAGGATCTCTCACGGGCGATACGCAGAGAAAATAATACCCCCTCTGAATAAGAGCATATCCCAAAAGTATCTGGACTGATCAGCCGTGCCGCCCACCGAGAGAAGAAAGCGTGTTTCCTTGCTCTCTCCCGCCGGGGGGAGACCCCCCGGACCCCCCACGACGAAGATAGCCAAGGGGCGGCAGCAATCTCTTGAACGACGCCGTACTTCTGAAACGTCTTCTCGTCACATATCAAGGCCGGAGAGTTTTGGGATGACCTCTAATTCTGTCCTCTGCCTTCCCCGCCCCCTCTTCATCCCGGGAGTCCGGGGGCAGGACACCCGGCGCGATTCATGGGGGAAGGCGTGATGATCAGACGTGCCGCCCGCATCGCAGATTCATCACCGCCGTCTCGCGCCGGGAGGCGGCGATGAAACCCCATCTTCAAGATACCCTGTCGCGATTGAAAGGGATCCGCCCACACGCTGAAGCGCTGCTCAGAATATTTTCATCGCATATGCCTGAACCCCGGGTTCATGCCCGATTCTACAAAACTACAAACCCAAAAAAGATGAGTGCCCCCTGAAAGGCACACCGCTCAGATCCTGAGCTGCTTGAATTTTTCCACGTTTTTCGTAAGCGCTTCGAGTTCGCTGTCGGTAATCTGCATCCTGCTCCCAAGGATGTCCACCTCATGGAGGAGTTGCTGGATCCTGACGTACATGATGTACATGATAAAGAGCTGGATGACGATCACGATACCAAGAATGATGAGGAGAATTCCATCCATCCCAAATGCTTCTGCTGCCATCTAGTTTTTCCCCCTGAACAGTGTTCTTGCAAGACGCTCAATGAAACCTTCACGCTCCACCGCGCCGTCGTCATGATACTCACAGCCTGCGATCTCTGCGGCGATCCTCTTGATCGCCCTCGAAGCCGGACTGGTCGGGTGTTTGATCACGATCGGCGTCTTATAGGCCGCCGACTCACGGACAAACGTGTCTTCCGGGACGGCACCCAGGGACTGGACCCCCAGCGACTTCTCGATCTTGCGCTCGACAAAATCGACATTGTCTCGCCCGGCCCGGTTGATGATCGCATACCTGACATTCCCCCCGACCAGTTCGGTCAGGATCTTGGTCTTCAGCCCGTCGACAATCGAGGAGAGCTCCGGGTTGACGACAAGGATTACCTCGTCGGCGATCGCGAGCGGGACCACCCCGTCCCTGCTGATGCCCGCCGGAGCGTCGATGAGGAGATAGTCGCACCGGTTGACAAGATCGTGCATCACCTCGCGGAGGCGGTCGGGGTTGGCGTCCTGGAAACCCTGAAGCGATATCCCACAGGGCACGACCTTCAGGCCGGCAGGACCCTCGTAGGCCGCTTCTTCGACGGTCGCCTTTCCGGCAAGCACCTCATGGAGGGTGACCGGGACGTTCTCGAGCCCGAGGAGGATCCCGATGTTTGCCATGCCCACATCGGCGTCGAGGATATAGGTTTCCTTGCCAAGTTGTGCGAGCGCCGTCCCGAGATTGACCGTCATGGTCGTCTTGCCCGTTCCGCCCTTGCCTGAAGCAATCGTATACGCTTTGATCATCTCATTCCTCGCCTGTTTCTGTCTCTCGTCGTGCGGGTACCAGGTACGGCCCTACAGCCACTGCTGCAGCACCTCCACGGCATCGTGCTCCATGTCCTGTACCCACGTCTCAGGAATGTTGTGCTCGGTGTGCAGGATCCCGACCAGACTGGAGCCCTTGTGCTGGATACCGAAGAGCATCACCGTCGGGTCGTCGGGGAGCCTGCCCTCGGAGAAGACATAACTGTACTTCGCGGCATCCGACGCTGCGTCTCCCCCAGAAGAGGCGACGACAAGACCGTCGTCGGTCGAGATCGTAAAGGCGTCAAGATAATACTTCTCACAGAGCGCCTTCATGCTCTCCATAATATCGGCACGCCCCCTGATGAGTTCGATCTCAAGGGGGGGCTTCTCCCATTCGACCTCACGGGAACGCTGGATATGCTTGAAAAGTTTGAACATATCCACCGGGGCCTGGGCCGTCCCCCCGACGATCTCCCGCAGAAGCCCGGCCTGCTGGCGCTCCTGATTGTCGACCCTGACCTCTTCGAGAAGACCCCTGACTCTGACCATCTGGAGCACACACGCCGCGATGCCCACCCCGATCAGGGTGAGAAGGACGACAATGATCTCCCCCAAAACAACAAGCGTTGTTCCGTCATCCATACTCTTTCTTCACTCCTTTTTCCTTGTTTTCCCCTACAAGATGACCGAGTTCCAGGCGATCGAGTATCGAGACGTAACTGCCCTTCAGATCGGCCGCCATCTGGTCGGTGTCAATCTCATCCAGAGCGGCCAGATCCCTGAGAACAGGATCCTCACGCGGCATCTCTGCAGGCGCCCGGGTGTGTCGCTCCCCCTCTACACGTTTCCCCGGCACGGGCCCACGACCTGCATCCTTTGGAACAGAGGGCGCGGGTTGGGGTGCATCCCCCACCTCGCGCCTGCGCACGGGCGGGGCCGGGCGGGGGACGGGCGGCTGCCGGTCGTCCCCGACCTGACATCCCTGATTGAACTCGCGGGCAAGGGCGAGTTGCGGCGCCGTCAGGGAGTAGAGAGCCACCTCGCCGGGGTCCTTCATCTCCCTGACCTTTCCGATCACCGGGGCGCCGTGCTCGCACCCCCCGCCGGCGAGGACACAGAGACCTCCCGAGAAGACGAGGGTAAAGCTGTCGGAACCAGAGTTAAAAATGGCATATCCCGTGAAACCAGAATGGTTCAGACCCTCAAGTATCTCCAGACCGGGCTCATTCCGTCTGATCTCAACGAAGCACCCCCTGGGCACCTGAAGGCGAGTGGCCTTCCCCCCCGCCGGCAGAGGTTCGACTTTGCGGGTGTCGGCAGGGCGGACCGGGGGGGGCGGCACCTCCGAACGCGAGACCGAGGCCTTTGCATTGAACTCGGCCGCCAGACGGATCTGCGGCCCGCTCAGGAGATAGAGGGCCACCTCAACCGGGCCGTCCCCGAGATTCCTGACCGCCTCCCATGCAGGCGTGCCCTGATGGTCCAGATACTCGGCAAGGATACAGGTACCTTCCGAGAACACCAGCGAGATCGAGGCACCCTCATGGTTCACCATCGCATGGCCTGAGAAGGAGGTCTCTGCCATCTCAGCGAGTACGGAAGATAAAGGTATATCGCGTCTGATGGAAGAGAAGTTACCTCTCGGAATATCCATTACTAGGTTGAAGTGTTTGTAGATATTATAAATATACGTTAATTGGGCGAAATAGAACAAAATATATATGACTTCGAAATGGTAAGAATTTGGATTTAAAAATATGCCTATCCACGATACGGCCGGACAGAAGTTCAGACATTAAAAAAGAAGGTTTTCAAACCGAAAACGGATATGGAGCAGGCCGATCCACCCATTCACCTTACAAAGACAAAAAATCCGAAAAATTTCAACAAATATCACTGAGAGTTCCGGGAAGGGGAATTTGAGCACCCTTTATCGAGAAGGACGCCCCATACTAGCACCAAGAGAAAGCAAAATATGTTATATGAGCAGAGGCAAGGTAAGGTGGGCATGACAGAACAACTGGGATTGAAGGAGAGGATCAACCGGTTCATCAAGGACATCATGGGAGTGGAGGGCGTCCGGGCCTGTGTCCTCTCCTCCAGAGACGGAATCCTGATGGGCAAGGCATTTTCCGACGACATATCAGTACCCTCTTTTGCTGCCATGAGCGCGACGCTCCTGGCATCCGCCGAAGCAGCCGCCAGCATCGCACACGTCCCCGCCCCGCAGAAGATCGTAGCCACCAGCGAGGGCGCACTGATGATGGTGATCAGCGCCGGGGAACGGACGCTTATCGCCGCAATACTCAAAGATGACACCGACCAGGAAGCGGCCTACACGGCTCTGACAGAGATCGCGCGCGAGATCGCGGAGGTACTGTGATGTATTCAGTCATGGTCATCGACGACAGCCCGTTCATCGTCGATGTCTTCGTCACGATGCTGGAGCGCGGAGGATACCGTGCGATTGCAGCGTACAGCGGAGAAGAAGGGCTTGAAATCCTCAAAACGATGACACCCGACCTCATCCTCCTCGACATCATGATGGAACCGATGGACGGATGGGAGACCCTCGAGAACATCAAGATCAACCCGGCGACCAGAGAAATCCCGGTGCTGATGCTGACCGCCAAGCAATTGACCCCCGACGAAGCCGAAGGCTACGGGTCGTACATCGAGGACTATATTCTCAAACCGATCACCCACCGCGAACTCTACGAGGCGATCGAACGGGTGCTCCAGCGCCGCGAGGTGATTCGAAACGACGTCGAACGCGCGCAGCAGGTCGGCCTGGATCGACACCTCGTCGACGAATATGCCAGACTTGCCAAGGGCGTCGACGTGAACACCCGGCTGCTGCGCATCCTCGAGACCACCTACAATATCAAAGACTCCAAAGCGAGTGAGAAGATCTCGCTTGCAATCAAGAATATGGAGAACAGCATCAGGTTCCAGGAAGGCAGACTCAAACAGATCAAGGAAGATATCGAGGCCCTCCAGCAGAAACAGATCCAATAAAAGTATTCAGCAGAGGCCGGCAACACCGTGCCGGGTCCGGCCGCCCTATTTTTCTTTTCCGATCAGCGCAACAGCCAGCGACAGCACCGCGATGATGGCCACCGTCCCGGCCACATCATAGACATCAAGCGGTTCCAGCCCATAGACCAGGATCTTGCGCACCATCGCGGTGAGGCCCGCGATGAGGATCGGCCTGACCTGGAGCCGGCAGGTTCTGAAGTAGGCCGTCACTGTCTCGAGAATCTCGATGATGATGATCGTAACCAGGAGCGCATGCAGGACCGCAAGCACCCCTTCGGTCATCGACCCCCCGTCCAGGATGACGAAAAACCGGAGTGCAACATCGTAGAGCGAAATGACCGCAAGGAGAGAGAGCACCGCGGCGATCACCAGGTAGATGGCCGAATTGACCCCCATGATCGCGCGTATCGCCCACCCCATGCCCGGATGACACTCATCTCCGTTTTTCATCAGCCGATATTGCAGATCGGAGCAATTAAATCTTATCACTCCCCATAGAGACGTGTGCAGTCGGGAGCGTATGACCGTACGGTCCCGAAAGCCTTATCTGCTCTGAAAACATTGTAATAGTGCTGTCTGGACATTGGGCCCATAGCTCAGTTAGGTAGAGCGCCTGGCTTTTAACCAGGTGGTCGGGGGTTCAAATCCCTCTAGGCCCGCTTCCATGGCGCAGACTGTGGTTTTTACGTGGTGATAACCTGAACTTGACTCTTTCTCACCCGGGGGACAAAAATTGAGCACCAGATTTAATGTTATAGAGCACGATATGGTGCCGGATCACCAGAAAATGAGCGAAGGAGAGGTTGCGGAACTGCTGTCCCGTTACCAGATCACGCTCGAACAACTGCCACGGATCTACGGCGACGATCCGGCAGTGAAGTCAATCGAGGCAACAACCGGAGACGTCATCAGGATTATTCGGAAAAGTCAGACAGCAGGACTTGCCGAGTCGTATCGGTACGTGGTCAAGAGACCGAAAAAATAACCGGGGCGGATAAACCTGTTAGACAGAAGTATTTTATCGCGGGCATACTTCTCAGGCGATCATGTCGCCCGCCACCAGCTGGACTCGTTCAATCATTTCCTTGAACACAACCTCCAGAAGGTCGTGGACGAACAGCGCATCATCGAGACCGACATCGAGAACAGAGGCAAGAACAGCGAGGCGGTCTGGGTCGAACTCGGAACGATCCGTGTTAAGAAACCGATGGTCAGGGAGGCCGACGGTTCACAGAGCACGCTCTTCCCCACCGAGGCGCGCCTGCGCAATCTCACCTATGCGGCGCCGCTCGAACTGGACATGACGCTGGTCCAGGGAGACATCCGCGGCGAACCCATCACAACGACAATCGGGCAGTTGCCCATCATGGTCGGATCGATGGCCTGCAACCTCTCGGAGGTCTCCAGAGACGAGCAGGCTGACCACGGCGAGGATCCGTACGATCCGGGCGGTTACTTCATCGTGAACGGTTCTGAACGGGTGCTGATGACCCTCGAGGACCTTGCCTCCAACAAGATCATGACCGAGTTCACCGAGCGGTACAACGAACGGATCTACGTGGCGAAGGTCTTCTCGCAGTACCGCGGCTACCGTGCACTCGTCGTCGTTGAGAAAAACAAGAAGAACCTCCTCGAAGTCTCGTTCCCATCGGTCGCCGGGCACCTCCGCTTCGTCGACCTGATGCGGGCCCTCGGCCTGGGGACCGACCGGGAGATCGTGGAGGCCGTCTCGACCGACGAGGAGATCCTCACCTACATGATGCAGAACCTCGAGGAGTCCGAATGCGACTCAGTCGAGAGCGGCGTCATGTATGTGGGCAAGAAACTCGCGCCCAACCAGACGAAGGAATACCAGCGTCGGCGGGCCGAGTTCGTCCTCGACTCCTATCTCCTGCCGCACCTCAACTACCTGATGCCTGAGAACCTCAAAGAGGGTGACGAAGGCTACGAAAAGACCGTCGAGAGCGTCAGACTCGCAAAGGCCCATTATCTCGGCCGCATGGCCGAGGCATGCTTCGACCTCGTCCTCGGGCGGCGGAAGGTCGACGACAAAGACCACTACTCGAACAAGCGGCTCAAACTCGCCGGCGACCTGATGGAAGACCTCTTCAGGATCTCCCTCAACCGCCTCACCAGAGACATCAAGTACCAGCTCGAGCGGGCGAGCATGCGCCACCGCGACCTCTCGATCTCGACCGCGGTCAGGGCCGACGTGCTCACCGAACGGCTCCTTCACCCCCTGGCTACAGGGAACTGGGTCGGCGGGCGGACCGGCGTCTCCCAGTTGATGGACCGGACCGACCGGATGAGCGTGCTCTCGCACCTGCGCCGCGTCATCTCGCCGCTGTCCAGGTCACAGCCCCACTTCGAGGCCCGTGACCTGCACCCGACCCAGTGGGGACGGATCTGTCCGTCCGAGACCCCGGAAGGTCCGAACTGTGGTCTTGTGAAGAACTTTGCACAGATGGTAGAGATCTCGAAAGGCTATGACAATACAGAGGAGGTCAAGAACATCTTTTACAACCTCGGCGTCGAACCGCTGACCCTCGGGATCGGAGGTGAGCAACAGTGAAGAAATCACGCGTATTCCTTGACGGTTCGCTCATCGGGCTGGTCGAAAACCCGAAAGAACTCGTCGACAAGGCCAGAGCGATGCGCCGACACGGCGCGATCTCCCCCGAGGTGAACATCGCCTTCGAGGAGTTCAACGGCGATGTGGTCATCAACACCGACCGCGGCCGGGCGCGCCGCCCCCTCATCGTTCTCAAGGACGGCAAGCCCCTTATCACCAACGAAGACCTTGCACAGGTTGAGAACAGGGAAGAGACCTTCGGCGACCTGATCAAACAGGGGGTCATCGAGTTCGTCGACGCCGAGGAGGAGGAGAACCTCTTCATCGCGATCACCGAGGACGGGGTCACCCCCGAACACACTCACCTCGAGATCGATCCCTCACTGATTCTCGGGATCGGGGCGGCGCACGTTCCTTTCCCTGAACACAACGCATCACCACGTGTTACGATGGGTGCAGGCATGGTCAAGCAGGCCCTGGGCTTCGCGACCGCCAACATGAAACTGCGTCCCGACACCAGGGCCAACTTCCTCCACTACGCCCAGAAGCCGATGGTCTACACCCAGGCCTCCGACCTGATCGGCTCTGACGAACGGCCAGCCGGCCAGAACTTCGTCGTGGGCATTCTCTCGTACGAAGGGTACAATATCGAGGACGCCCTCATCTTCAACAAGGCCTCCATCGAGCGCGGCCTTGGCAGATCCCACTTCTTCAGAACCTACGAGGGCGAAGAGCGGCGGTATCCGGGCGGCCAGGTGGACCGGATCGAGATCCCGGACGAAGAGGTCTCGGGCGCTCACGGTGCGGAGTACTACCAGAACCTCGACGACGACGGGATCATCAACCCCGAGACCGTCGTGCGCGAGAAGGACGTCCTCATCGGGAAGACCTCGCCGCCGCGGTTCCTCGAGGAACCGAGCGGCGAACTGATCGCCGTCGAGAAGCGGCGCGACACCTCGGTGACGATGCGCAGCAACGAGCACGGGATCGTAGACACGGTGATCATCACCGAGGGCGAGAACTCGGCCCGTCTCGTCAAGGTGCGGACCCGCGACCTCAGGGTGCCTGAAGTGGGCGACAAGTTCGCGTCCAGGCACGGGCAGAAGGGTGTCGTCGGCTGGATCGTTCCACAGGAGGACATGCCCTTCACCGAGGCCGGGATCGCTCCCGACCTCGTCATCAACCCGCACGCCGTCCCGAGCCGGATGACCATCGGGCATATGCTCGAGATGCTCGGCGGCAAGGTCGGTGCCCTGGAAGGCCGGCGGATCGACGCCACGCCCTTCCGCGGCGAGAAGGAAGAGGACATGCGCGAGGCCCTCAAGAGACTCGGGTTCTCGCACACCGGCCGTGAAGTGATGTACGACGGCTACACCGGCAAGCACTTCCATGCCGACATCTACGTCGGGGTCATCTACTACCAGAAACTCTACCACATGGTATCCTCGAAGATGCACGCCCGGTCCCGCGGCCCGATCCAGGTGCTCACCAGGCAGCCGACCGAAGGGCGTGCCCGCGAGGGTGGTCTCAGGTTCGGTGAGATGGAGCGCGACGTGATGATCGGACACGGCGCCGCCATGGCCCTCAAGGAACGGCTGCTCGATGAGTCCGACAAGGTCGAGCAGTACGTCTGCGCCAAGTGTGGGATGATCGCGATGGTCGACCGCAAGCGCAACGTGACCCGGTGCCTCAACTGCGACAGCGAGACCGATATCTACCCTGTAGAAATGAGTTATGCATTCAAACTTCTCCTCGACGAGATGAAGAGCATGGGCATCGCACCCAGGATGCGGCTGGAAGACATGGTATAGGGGGGATGAGGAGATGACAAGCCCGAAGAGAGTTGGAAAGATCGAGTTCGGCCTGCTCTCGCCGAAGGAGATCCGCCAGGTATCGGTCAGGAAGATCATCTGGGCCGATACCTATGACGACGACGGTTATCCCTATTCACAGGGGTTGATGGACCTCCACCTCGGAGTCATCGACCCGGGGATGCGATGCAAGACCTGTGGCCAGAAAGCAAGCGACTGCCCCGGCCACTTCGGCCATATCGAACTCGCAAAGCCGGTAATCCACGTCGGATACACCCGGCTGATCAGGAAACTCCTGCGAGTCACCTGCCGCAGCTGCGGCAGGCTTCTCCTCTCGCCCGAGGAGATCACCAGGATCGTCGGGGACGAAAAAGAGGACGTCATCGGCGAACTGGTCACCGAGAAAGATATCAAGAAAGAACGGGTCTGCCCGTACTGCGGCGAGCAGCAGCTGAAGGTCAACTTCGAGAAACCGACGACCTTCTCGGAAGTCGTCGTCACCGTCGACGACGCCGGGAAGGAGAAGAAGGAAGAGCACAAACTCACCCCGGCCGACATCCGTGCCAGGCTCGAGCGGATCCCTGACGACGACCTCCGCCTCCTCGGGATCGACCCGACGGTGGCGCGGCCCGAGTGGACGATCCTGACCGTGCTCCCGGTCCCGCCGGTGACGATGCGGCCGTCGATCATCCTGGAGAACGGACAGCGGTCCGAGGACGACCTGACCCACAAACTCGTCGATATCATCAGGATCAACCAGCGTTTCAAGGAGAACCAGGACGCCGGTGCCCCGCAGCTGATCATCGAGGATCTCTGGGAACTCCTTCAGTACCATGTGACCACCTACATGGACAACGAGGTGGCCGGGTGCCCGCCGGCACGCCACCGGTCCGGTCGTCCTCTCAAGACGCTTTCACAGCGTCTGAAGGGGAAGGACGGACGGTTCAGGGGTTCGCTCTCAGGGAAGCGTGTGAACTTCTCGGCCCGTACGGTCATCTCGCCAAGCCCGTACCTCAGGGTGAACGAGGTCGGGGTACCGCTGGCCATCGCCAACGAGATGTCGGTTCCGGTCCCGGTCACGTCGCAGAACATCGAGGTGGCCAGGTCATATGTCCTGAACGGCCCCGTACGCAAGCTCCTCACCGACCCGCCGGGCGCTAACTATGTCATCCGCCCGGACCAGCGGCGTATCCGTCTCTCCGATGAGAACAAAGAGGACGTCGCCGAGCAGCTCGAGCCCGGCTGGACGGTCGAGCGGCAGATGCAGGACGGCGACCTCGTCCTCTTCAACCGTCAGCCTTCCCTGCACCGGATGTCGATCATGGCCCATCACATCAAGGTCATGGACGGCAAGACGTTCAGGTTAAACCCGGCGGTCTGTCCCCCGTACAACGCCGACTTCGATGGCGACGAGATGAACCTCCACGTCCCGCAGACCGAGGAGGCGCGGGCCGAGGCCGAGATCCTGGTCAATGTCCAGGAGAACATCCGCTCGCCGCGTTTCGGCGGACCGATCATCGGCGGCATCCACGATCACATTTCAGGGATCTTCCTCCTGACCCACACAAAGCGGTGGTTCGACAAGAGCGAGACCCTCTATATGCTGCGGAACGTCGAGTTCGACCACCTCCCCGAGCCTGAAAAGGTCGAGGATGGGAAGCCCTACTGGACAAACAAGCAGGTCTTCTCGATGATCCTCCCGGATAAGATCAACATGATCTTCAAGGCCTCCTCCTGCGAGCACTGTGAGGTCTGCAAGCGGGAGATGTGCGAACGTGACGCCTATGTCAGGATCAAAGACGGCGAACTCATCACCGGCACCATCGATAAAAAGGCGATCGGCGCTTTCGACGGTGAGATCGTCAACCGGATCATCCGCCAGTACTCCCAGAAGCGGGGCGCGCAGTTCATCAACGACGTGACCCGGCTCTCCATCCGCGGTATCATGCACGACGGGTTCTCGTTCGGTATCGACGACGAAGATCTGTCCAAGACCGAGTACGGGCTCATCTACGAGATGCTCGACAAGGCCGAGGACGACGTCCGTCGGCGGATCCAGATCTACGAGGAAGGGCAACTCGAACCGATGCCGGGCCGTACCGAGGAGGAGACCCTGGAGATGCAGATCATGCAGGTGCTCGGCAAGGCTCGTGACCGCACCGGTGAGATCGCGTCCAGACACCTGGGTCTCTCAAACAGTGCTGTGGTGATGGCGGTCTCCGGTGCTCGTGGTTCGATCCTGAACCTGACCCAGATGGCCGGTTGTGTCGGGCAGCAGTCTGTCCGTGGTGAGCGTATCGTGCGTGGGTACGACCAGCGGACCCTGCCGCACTTCAAGCGCGGCGACCGGGGTGCCGGGGCCCACGGGTTTGTCAGGTCTTCGTACAAGACCGGGCTCAACCCGACCGAGTTCTTCTTCCATGCCATCGGTGGGCGTGAAGGTCTGGTCGATACGGCGGTCAGGACGTCGCAGAGCGGGTACCTGCAGCGGCGGATGATCAACGCTCTCCAGGACCTCAAGGTCGAGTATGACCGGTCGGTGCGGACGACCGGCGGGCGGATCCTCCAGTTCAAGTTCGGCGAGGACGGGACCGACCCGACAAAGAGCAACTATGGTGAACCGGTGGACGTGAAAGGCGTAATCGAGAACGTACTCAAGGAGGAGATCTGATGATGGACGAAGCGATGCGGGCCACCATCGAAGCGGCCGATGTCCCCGACAGTACCAAAAACGACATGATCAAGTACCTCGAAGACAAGGAGTTGACCCCTGAACAGTTCGAGACGATCATGAACGGGATCACCAAAGAATACACACGGACCAGGATCGAGCCCTGCGAGGCCTGCGGGATCATCGCAGCCCAGTCCCTGGGCGAGCCCGGTACGCAGATGACGATGCGTACGTTCCACTACGCGGGTGTGGCCGAGATCAACGTTACCCTCGGTCTCCCGCGTCTCATCGAGATCATGGACGCCCGCAAGGAACCGTCCACCCCGACGATGACCATCTATCTCCAGCCGGAGTATGCCTCGGACCGTGACAGGGCCCGTGAGGTCTCCTGGCAGATCGAGGCGGCGCCGCTCCACGAATTCGGCGACATCGTCACCGACATGGCCAACATGAAGGTGGAGATGCGGCTGAACCCCGCGGTCTGCGACAAGCGCAAGATCTCGGTGGAGGAGATCATGGAGCGGGCTCCGCAGAAGATCAAGGACCGCCGCCACTACCGGGACTTCGAGTCCGACTCGGACGTCGCCGAGGCGAGGATCACCTTCTACCCCAAAAACGAGAGTTACCAGAATCTCTTCCAGCTTGCCGAGCATGTCAGAGGCGTGATCGTGCAGGGGATCGACGACATCGAGCGGGTCGTCGTTCGGAAAGAGAAGGGAGAGTATATACTTTATACTGAAGGCTCCAACCTAAAAGACGTGTTCGAGGTCGTGGGTGTCGACACCACCCGTACCCGCACAAACAATATCAACGAGATCTCCCAGATTCTCGGGATCGAAGCGGCACGAAACGCGATCATCGACGAGATGAAGAACACCCTGGGCGAACAGGGTATCTCGGTCGATGTGCGCCACATCATGCTCATTGCAGATATGATGTGCATGGACGGCGAGGTCAAGCAGATCGGGAGGCACGGGATCGCAGGCGAGAAGGAGAGCGTCCTTTCGCGTGCAGCCTTCGAGGTGACGGTCAACCACCTCCTCGATGCGGCGGTCGCCCATGAGACCGATATCCTCAACGGCGTGACCGAGAACGTCATCGTCGGCCAGCCGATCCAGCTCGGGACCGGGGACGTCAAGTTGATTGCAAAACCCTTACACCAGGAGAATTAAAAATGGACTTTAACGAGTCTTTAAGAAGAGCTATAAAAACCGGAGAGGTCTTCCTTGGGCAGAACTCGACCGAAGAGTGTGTCAAGGCAGGGAAGGCCAAACTCGTAGTCGTCGCAAAGAACTGCCCTGCAGCGTTCAAAGAGGCCATGCTGGGCCGCGAGGACGTCGAGACATATGTCTACAATGATTCAGGTGTCCAGCTCGGGAAAGCATGCGGAAAGCCGTTTGTTGTCAGCGCACTCGCCATTGTAGACGCGGGTGAGTCCGACATCCTCAGCATCAAGAGGGCCTAAATGGCGGAAATTAAAATTACCGAAGACTGCATGCGGTTGATCTCCCAGTTCGAGAACATGACCGGCGCCGGGAGCCGCGACTGTATCGTCGACGAGCGGAACGACCGGATCATATTTGTCATCAATCCTGGCGATATGGGGCTTGCAATCGGGAAGCGGGGTTCGACGATCAAGAAGGCGTCCGAGGTCTTCGGCAAGAGGATCGAGGTCGTCGAGTACTCGGACGAGCCCGAACAGTTCATCAAGAACTGTTTCCTGCCCGCCCAGGTCACTTCTGTCGCTTTCGAAGAGGATGAAGAGGTCGGGACGGTTGCGTATGTGGACGTAAAGGCCGAAGAACGCGGTCTTGCCATCGGGAAGGAGGGCAAGAACATTTTCAAGGCAAAGAAGCTCGCAGCACGGCAGCACAGCATCGGAGATGTGCAGCTCGTGCAGGACGACGAGGGCTTCTAAGCTTCTTTTTTTCTGACGACCGGATCGTCTATATAGCGGAGCGGCACCTGTGCCGTCATGGTACTGAAGGCGCTCTTTCTCAACTGCACCCTGAAATACTCCCCTGAGGTCTCGAACACCGAGGCGTTGATCCGCAAGGCCGCGGCGATCTTCCATGACCTGGAGGTGGAGAGCGAGGTGGTGCGGGTCACCGACTATGCCGTCAGGTTCGGGACGTCGTCGGACGAGGGGGATGGTGACGAGTGGGCGCGGATCCTCCAAAAGATCAAAGACTGTGATATCCTGGTGATCGGGTCGCCGATCTGGTTCGGGGTCAGGTCATCGGTGGCTCAGCTGGTCATCGAGCGTCTGGACGGAACCTATGCCGAGGGCGACCCCGGGAGCGGGCAGTACCCCCTGTACGGGAAGGTGGCCGGGGTGATCGTCACCGGCAACGAGGACGGGGCCCACACGGTGGCGGCCCACACGCTCTTCAACCTCACCCATCTGGGTTGCACCGTCCCGCCGAATGCCGACTGCTACTGGGTGGGAGACGCGGGGCCAGGGCCGAGTTATATCGAGGCCGGGGGCGACCGCCACCTGTACACCAACCGGACGGTCCGCTACATGGTCCACAACCTCGCGTTCATGGCCGGACTCCTGAAGGAGCACCCGATCCCGACGAACCTGAAGGCGCTCGACGAGGAGGCGAGGGCGGTCAGCCGGTGAGGTCTTCCCTGGAATGCCGGACGGAAGGGGGGTGTCGGTCTTCGATGAGATGTGGGAAGGCACTTTGATGAGAACGGCCGCCCCCAATCGTAGAATATTTCCTGCCATCTCGCGCTGGGGGAAAATCTCCGGACCCCCCACGACGAAGATAGCCGAGTGGTGGCATGATGCTCGACTTCGATTCGCTCCTCGTTCGTAAGGATGAGGCGTGCTTTCCCCTCATGAAAAATTCTACCGGTCCAGAGAGTCATTTTTTTCTTCGCGCCCGGTTTGCACCCGGTTTGCATCAGGCGATATCTCGCCGAAAGCCTTCGTTCGATGATCGGAGCATGCATGCGCCTTACTCCCGGTCGTTTGCACTCGCGCCCGGATCACGGCCGGAGAGACCTGCCTCATGATCGCCGGTGCCGGGTGTTCTCCGGATCGTGTGCAAATTATCGGGGGTAGCTGTACACACTTCTCTCTATGTACTCTGTACACAGATCCAGGTGAGGATAGGGTTTTTTTCATCGACCACCACGTTTGCACCCGCGGGTGCAAACCGGGCGCGAGGATAGAAAGGTCGGGTCCGTCGTCGTTGGTCGGGGCGTCTGTCTTCGTTGTCTCCTCGCGGTGGACCTGGTGATCGAACGAGACATAATGTTCCCTGGGTTTTGTAGAATCGGGCATGAACGTCGGGTTCAAGCATACGTGATGAAAATTTCTCGTCACTTGCTCTCTCTCTTTTCAAGAAAGGAGAATCGGGGGGATCGTGTTCCATCGCCGGCCCCACGATGATCTGATGGGCCGCCCCCCATCGTAGAATCTTCCCCGCCATCTCACGCCGGGGGGAAACCCCCCGGACCCCCCACGACGAAGATAGCCGAGGGGCGGCAGGTCAAGAGATCTCTGCCCTTTCCCCTGTCACGAGGAGAAGGATCAAGGATCATCTCACACCATGGAGACCTGCACTATGAAATTTTCATCCCGTATGCTTGAGCCGGGGGTTCATGCCGAATTCTACATCGAAGTCCTGGGACAGGAGATCAAAATAGATATGGGGGCGAATGTCGAATTCGTCGGAGGTCTTGCTCTCTGGGAGTGGAGATACATGAATAACCTCCTCTTTTGAGGGAAAACTTCCGGTAGACGAAGGACTCTCAGAGGCAGAGATTGCAGAGCGGCCCACTCTTCCCGACCCGGTGGTCACGGCGTTCCTGTGTGGAGAGTGGTGTGACTGAGGCATGTTCCTGGTTCATGCCTGATTCTGCAAATTCGATCGTTTTATCTCGCCCGGCGAAGAGGGACATTCATGGAGATCGCATTCAGGGGCCCGGTCCTCTTTGTCAGGGACATTGAGCGTGCAAAGGAATTCTATATCAACGTCCTGGAACAGGAGGTGAGCCTGGACCTGGGGGTGAATGTCGGGTTTGTCGGGGGACTTGCCCTCTGGGAGCGAGGGTACGTGAACGACCTCCTCTTTGAGGGGAAGATGGCGGCAGACGAGGGGGCTCCACGAATGGAGGTGTACTTCGAGACGAGAGAGATCAGGGAGGTGGCACGCCGCGCCGGGGCGGCCGGGGTCAGGTTCCTCCACCCTCTCACCGAACAGCCCTGGGCCCAGTTGGCGGTGCGGTTCTACGACCCTGACGGCCACCTGATCGAGGTGGCCGAACCGATGGACGCGGTGGTCCTCCGCCTCGCCAACGAGGGGCTCTCCGAGGCGGAGATCGCAGAGCGGACCTTCCTCCCCGGACCGGTGGTCGCGGCGTTCCTCCGCGGAGAGTGCTGTGACTGAGGTGAGGTTCAGGGAGGTGCAACACCTCTCCCATCCCCTGATCTGGCTGATCGTCATCGGGATCACTGCGCTGGCCTGGTGGTCGGCGGTGCAGCAACTCTTCCTTGGCGTGCCCTTCGGGACCAATCCTGCTCCCGACGAAGTGGTCGTCCTCATCTTCGTCATCTTCGGCCTGCTCTTCCCTCTCTTCGCTCTCGTCATGACCCTCACGGTCGAGATGCGGGAGGATGGGATCTATTACCGACTCTTCCCGCTTCACCTCACCTTCAGGGTGATCCCCTGGGTGGAGATCAGGGACATGGAGGCCTGCACCTACCGCCCCCTGGCCGAGTTCGGAGGGTGGGGGATCAGGTGGGGCGGCCGGAACCGGAGGGCCTACACCACCGGGGGCAACCGCGGGGTGCGAGTACATCTGAGAGACGGGCGTATGATCCTCCTCGGGAGCCGGGAGCCGGAGGTGCTCGTTGCCGCGGGGCGGACAGTCAGGGGTGCTCCCGCATGTCCATGTACCTCACAAGCCTGACCGACTTATACATGAAGTAACCGACGACGGCAAAGGTGACGACCGGCGAGACGTACGAAGGGATATGCAGCCCGAAGGCGTCGAGGAGCATCACCAGGCCCAGACAGAGTATGGAGTACATCGCTCCGTTCTTGAGGAAGACATAGCGCCTGATCCTTTCGATGTTCCCGACGGTCACCTGCCGCACCACCACGGCCCCGATCCCGTTGCCGAGAATGATCAGGGGAACCGAGAAGGTGAAGGCAAAGGCGCCGAGGACGCCGTCGATGGAGAAGGTAGCGTCGATCACCTCGAGGTAGAAGATCTTCGAGATGTCAGAGAGTTGTGCCTCTTTCAGTTGCTGTTCTTTGAGTTCGGCGTTGTTCCGGAACCCCTGCACGATAAAAAATGCCGTCGAGCCCATGACCGCGCCGAAGGCCATGAGTGGTTGGCGGTTGATCGCAAACCAGACGATGACGGCAAGGGCCACCGAGACAGCGGCATAGAACCAGACGCCCTTCTCGGCAAAGTAGCGTTCGCCCCGCAGCCCGAACTCCTTGGGTTCGAGAAAGATCCAGTGGAGAAAGAGAAAGACCAGGAATGTCCCGCCGAAGGCAAGAAGGATGGGTGCCGACTCCTCGATCGCCCCGGCCACCGCCGGGTCGTCGGAGAAGGTGGCGGTGAGCGCCCCGACCGGGCCGAGGGCCGGGGTCGTCGCCCAGACGATGAGCCAGGGCAGGACGCCCCGCACCACAAATACCGCAAGAAGCAGACCCCAGAGAAGGAACCAGCGCCTGGCCCGCTCCCCCATCGTCCCGAGTACCTCGGCGTTGATGATGGCGTTGTCGATGGAGGAGATGGTCTCGAAAAGACAGAGGCCCGCCACCGTGAGGACGATCCCGAGGAGGTCGAGCATGGGCGATCACGGGGAGATGGATCTCTGAGACGATAAAGGGGGACGACGGGAGATGGTACGCCGGGTCATCGGATCGTCAGAACCCGGCATATCCCCCGCACCCCGGCCATGAAGGGCGTCTCCTCTCCGAGGAGGGAGGTGACGGCCGGGCCGGCCCGGCACACCGCCTCGTCGTACGGCAGGTACGTGATCGTGGTAAAGAGATGGCAGGGGCCGACGGCACGCCCCACCTCCTCCAGGTCGGTCTCACCGCAGACCCGGTTCACGACCAGGTGAATGTCTCCGATCCCGAGGGCGCGGGCGAAGACGGCCGCCCGGAGAGCGACGGAGAGAGCGCTCTGCGAAGGATCCGCCATCACAAGCGCCCTGGAAAACCCCTCCGCCACCGCCCGCCCGAGGTGCTCCACCCCGGCAAGGGTGTCGAGGAGGACCACCCCCTGTGTCCGGCGGACGAACTCACCGATCATTCCTCCGGGACAGGTGCTCCCCGCCTCAAACAGGGTGAGACGCTCGCCGAGCCGTACTGCAGAGTGCTCCGGGGTATCCGGGAGGCCGGGTCGGAGGTGCAGGAGCGTACCGGTCCCGCCCGCATCCTCCTCCACTGCACCTCCATGCAGGAGCGGCGGCACGATCCCGGCCCCGGGAGGATGCCCCAGGGACGCGGCAAGACGCCGCTCCGGATCGGCGTCCACGGCGAGCACCTCCAGGCCCTGCATGACAAAGAGATGGGCAAGGAGGGCGACAAGGGCGGTCCTGCCCGTGCCCACCCTGCCGGTGACGAGGAGCCTGAGCCCCTTCTCCTCTTCCCTGACCACGTTCCTCATGACATCGAACGCCCGCTGGATCCCGTCCTTCTCGATCATGGTCCCGGCCCCGGATTCCGCTCATTCGTCTTCCCGGATCCGTCTCGACAAACATGGACGCTCCCCTCTTCAGACCGGGCAGACGCTGCCTTCATCAGGGAGAGACACAACCCTTCATCTTGTGAAACCGGGATCAGCCGGCAACAAAAATCTCCATTTTTATCCCCATCGTCCATTCCCCCTCTGTAACTCCGGGTATTCCATACCGCTCCTCGGCAATAACTCTTGGGGCCGGGATCGGGTCTCGGGAGAGGATTAAAAAAATGCTTCAGGGCTATAAAAAGGCCCTGATGACGCGAGCGAGCCTTTCCATCCCTTCTTTGATGCTCGCCTCGTCGGCATTGGAGAAGTTCAGGCGGATAGTATTCTCCCCGCCGCCGTTTGCGTAGAAGGGGACACCCGGCAGGACGGCGACACCCTCCTTCACCCCGGCATAGAAGACGTCCATCGAGGAGACGCCCTCGGGCAGCGTGACCAGCATGAACATCCCCCCCTGCGGGGTGGTGTGGGTGACGCCGGCGGGGAAGCGGTCGTCGAGAAGGTCGCACATCAGCCGGCAACGTTCGCCATAGATCGCAGAGACCCTCCTGACATGGGCGTCGAGGTCGGTCCGGGTGAGGTAGCGGTGGAGGATCATCTGGCAGAAGAAGTTCGAGTGGAGGTCGGCCGCCTGTTTGGCGACATTGAACTGCTTCAGGATGGGGGCAGGGGCGTAGATCCATCCGATCCGCATCCCCGGCGCGACGATCTTGGAGAATGAGCCTGAGATGAGCGCACCGTCGGGGAGATACTTCTTCACCGGAAGACGGGGTTGGCCGTCGAAGAAGAGTTCTCCGAAGGCGTCGTCCTCGTAGAAGACCGTCCCCGAATCTTCGAGGATCCCGGCGACGGCACGGCGCTTCTCCTGCGAGTACGTGAGGCCCGAGGGGTTCTGGGAGTTGGGGATCCCGTAGAAGAACTTGGGAGCCTTCTCCGTGACCATCGCCTCGAAGGCATCCAGATCAGGCCCGTCCTCTTCGAGAGGCACGGCATGGAACTCGGGCCCGTACATCGAGAAGGCCTCGATGGCCCCGAGGTATCCGGGCCGCTCCACCCCCACGACGTCGCCGGGGTCGAGGAAGATCTTGGCCACCAGGTCGAGGCACTGCTGGGAACCGTTGACGATCTGAATCTCCGAGGCGGTGGCCGGAAGGCCGAGGCGTTGCCGGTATCGTTCTGCGATGAACTCCCGCAGCGGCAGGTAACCGTCGGTCGTCGAATACTGGAGGGCGCACTGCCCCTCCTCGTCCAGCACCTCGCGGGTGACGCGGGCGATCCCGTCCACGTCGATGAGCGAACCGTCCGGGAGGCCACCGGCAAAGGAGATGACGCCGGGTTCTCCCGAGACCCTGAAGAGTTCTTCGATAAATGATTCAGGCGCCTTGTACATCCGGTCTGCAAAACGATAGCTCATCATGATCCTTATCTCCAGTCCATATTCTCCCCGGACACACCTGAACTCTCCATATTCTCAGGTCAGGGCGCCGTGGCAGGACGTATTTCACAGATTCGAGGAGAGAGACCAAAAACATATCCCGCTATGGGAGTCGTCACAACGTTTATCCCTTCCGGAGGCCGATGCCGGTCGATGAAGTATCCGGTCATGACCGTCGCTCTCCTGATCCTTGCCCTCGCCCTCGGCGCCGCCGGGTGCATGGGGGCACCGGACATGGTCAGGGTCGGCGAAGAAGAGAACGGGAGCACGGTCACGGTCGCCTCGGGCGGGCGGGTGGTCATCACCCTCCCGTACGACACCATCTCAGGGAACCAGTGGCGGACCGACCTCAGCGACGGCCTCGTCATCACCGACGAACAGACCATGCCGGGGACACAGGAGTGGACGGTCGAGCCTCTCTCCTCCGGCACCTTCACCTTCAGGGCCTTCCTGGTCGGGGCATGGGATCCCGAGACGAAGGCGGAAAAACAGTTCGTGCTGACCATCAGGGCGGTCTGAGGAGGGCGCCGGAAGGTGAGAGACAGATCTTAGAAAAGAAGATGGGATCCGGATAGGCATGGTTGAAGGGAGACGACCTCAGGAAGAGTAATCGCCCCCGCCGACGCTGCCTCACCCCTCTCACAACAAATCCTTCCGTCTTCTTCTCGGCACGCACTCCTCGGTCCGCTCGATCAGCCCGTCCTTCAGGTAGATCACCCGGCAGAGATAATCGATATGCCAGTCCTCGTGGGTGACCATCACGATCGTCTGGCCGCGTTCCTCGTTGAGGCGCTCGAAGAGGTCGAGGATCGTCCTCGAGGTGGTGGTGTCGAGGTTGGCGCACGGTTCGTCGGCAAAGAGGATGGAGGGGTTGTTCACCAGGGCGCGGGCGATGGCCACCCGCTGCTGCTCGCCGCCCGAGAGTTCGCTCTGGAGGTGACCCCGCCGCTCCCACAGCCCCACTTCGGCCAGGATCTCCGCGCTCACCTTGACCGCCTCCTCCTTGTGCATCCCGGCGACGAGGGCCGGGAGAAAAACGTTCTCCTCCACGGTCAGTTCGGGCATGAGGGCATAGTCCTGGAAGACATAGCCCAGACGGTGCAGCCGGAACCTCGTCTTCTGCCGCTCAGAGAGGGCGAGGACATCGGTCCCGTCGATCGCGATGGTGCCGGCGGTCGGGCGGTCGAGGAGGCCGAGGGCATGGAGGAGGGTCGACTTGCCAGAGCCCGACGGCCCCATGATCCCGACGAACTCGCCGCTCCCGATGGTGAAGGAGACCCCGCGCAATGCATGGACCGCGACTTTCCCCATCATGTAGGTTCTGGCAAGGTCGGTGACGACGATCATCTCCTACCCCCGGATCGCATCCAGGATCTCCTCCCTGGTGGTCAGCCATGCCGGGACATACCCGGCGACGAGCGAGACGGCAAAGAGCCCGAGGATACTCCGGGCGATGATCCAGGCACCGACCACCGGCCGCACCTCGCCGCCCGGAAAGACCAGGGGGTTGGCGGTGAGGTACAGGAAGAGGGCGGCGGTGAGGGCACACCCGACCGCCGTACCCAGGAGAGCGATGAAGGCGACCTGGGCGACGTACGAGGTGATGATCACCTGCCGCTCGATCCCGATCGCCTTGAGGATCCCGATCTGCTTGCGCTTGTTGACGGTGTTGATGAAGATGATGATGAAGATGACGACGATGGCGATGATCAGGGAGACCAGGGTCGAGATGGCGTTGATGATGTCGAAACTCCCGATGGCGTCCTTCACAAACCCCTGCGCCTTCTCCCTGAAGGTCTTGACCTCCTCCTGGACGCCGTAACTCAGGAGGGTGACCTTCATCTCGGCCTCGGTACCGGGCTCGGTCAGCCTGACCAGCACCTGGGAGGCCTGGTCCGAGAGGCCGTAGACCTCCTCGATCTCCTGCGTCGTGACATAGGCCTGGGCGTCCACCCCGACTGCCTGGGTCTCGATGATCCCCTTCACCCGCAGGTCCCTGGTCACCCCGTTCCCGAAGGTGACCGTGACCGTGTCGCCGACCTGCACCCCGCCCAGCGAGTCGATCTTGTCCTTGGTCTCGTCCTCGTTGCCTGCAAGGAGGGTGCCGAGGAGGACCTGGTCCTTGTCGCCGTCGGAGAGGAACTCACCGTCCACGACCCTGGAGGCGATCTGCGTCACCTCCCGTTCTTCGCTCGGCCGAAACCCGACGACCGAGGTGGCGAGCGAGGTGCCCCTGTACGCGATGGTCGCCCCGACCAGGATCCGCGGCGAGGTGCCGGCGACGCCCGGCACCCGGTCGACCCGGTGCGTGAGGCAGGATACCTCGTCGATGTAGAGGTCGTCCTCCCGCGGCTCGATGACCAGATCGCCGTAGGTGTAGTCGACCGACTGGCGATCGAAGATATCGATGACCCCGAGAATGATGGAGGGGAGGAAGACCAGGTTGACAAAGACGAGGGCGATGATCGCCACGGTCAGGAAGAAGGTCCACCGGTTCCCGCGCTGCACCGCCCGCATCGCCAGGAAGAGCGAGACCGAGAGACTCATCGTCTTCACTCCTCCTCACGCGTGCGCCGTCTCATCCAGAGAAAGACTCCGACCGCCGCCACGACGAGGACGACGACGGCGACGAAAAGTCCTGACCGGTCGGTGGCCTCGACGGTAAGACTGAGGTTCTCTTCGGCGAGATGCTCTCCCCGGTCGTCCTGGTAGGTAATGGTCAACCGGTAGGGCCGGTCGCCGGCCTCGCCGGCCCTGAGAAGGAAGACCGCCGGAGCGTCGTTGTCGGGCTCGATCGTCCCGACGAAGGCCTCTTTGTTCCCCTCATAGGGGAGATCGACCGTCGCCCGCACCGAGTTGGCGTCGTCGGTGCCGGTGTTCTCGATCCTGATGATGAGGGTGAAGGGGTCGCCGGCGGCAAGGCGGGGCGGGTCGGTGGAGAGGGAGGCGATCCCCATCTCGGCCCGCCCCTTCACCTGCACCCCGACGCTCTCGTTCATCTTCGTCTCCGTGGTGTCGGGGGCGCGGTAGGTGACGGCGAGCGGGACCTGCTGGATGCCGGTCGGGGTCTTCCGGTCGGTCGAGAAGGAGAGGTTGAGCCCGATTTTCTCGTCGGGTTCGAGCGACTCGAAGTAATAGTTTTCAGGAGTGAGGGAGACGAGAGAGTCGTTGGGCGAGACCCGGACCGAGAGGTCGCGGGCCCTGGCCCCGCCGACATTCGTGAGGACAAGACCGAGGGAGAAGGACTCCCCGGGAACCACCTCGTCGGGAACGGTCCTGGCCACCGTGATCGCCGGTCTCTTGATGACGGCATAGGCCGAGTTCACATTCACGGGAACCGGGAACTTCACGCTCCGCGCCCCCTGGACCCGCACCCAGGCCTCGGGAAAATAGATCCCCTCCTCGGCCGGGGCCCTGACCAGGAAGGTGAGAGTGACCGACTGACCGGGACCGACCTCGCCGACCTGGCCGTAGGCCCCGTTCAACACCTGAAGCCCCTCGCCCTTGAGGGTGACGCTCTCGACATAGGCGTTGATGGCCGTGCTCGTCGTCTCGGTCCTGGTCTCGGTCCCCGGACCGGCCGAAGAGTCCGAACTGGTCCTGACCGCCTCTTTTGCGGTGTTGGTCAGGGTGACGGTGATCGTCCCCTCGTCGCCGGGCATCAGCACCCGGGGAGTGAGCGTGGCATTCGTGACGATCACCGTCGGTTCGTCGGCGGCCGCATGGAAGACCAGGCAGAGGACGGCAAGTATGATCAGCAGCGGTATGCGGTGATCCGTGGAACTCCCCCCACACCGGGATCGGGAGGACGACATATTATGGTTTTGTTGGTTCTGTAGAATCGGGCATGAACCCCGGGTTCAAGCATACGGGATGAAAATTGCTTTGATCAGCGTTTCGAGATTTTGAGGGATCCCTTTTCTCATGACCGGGAGAGATCATTCTTTCGCCGCCCCTCGGCTATCTTCGTCGTGGGGGGTCCGGGGGGTGCAAACCCCCCGGCAGGAGAGAGCAAGGAACCATTCTTTATGCTTTCTGTGGGCGGCACCTCTGATCGGTCTGCCTTCCTTCGTCACTCACGTCGGGGGCACTGCCCCCTGATCTCACGCCGACCTTGATCTTCGCACTCTTCGATCTCGCCTCTTCCCCTGTCCTTGCCGTGGGGAAGAGAGGACAACCCATATCACATCTCACCGCGAAACCCGGAACGATGATTGGCGCTCCGCCTGACGGAACCGGGATCGTCCTCGACACCCAGGCATATCTCGGATGGGCCGGACCGTTCTGGACAGCGGTCTCCTTCACCGGGGCGGCGGCGTTCTTTCTCCTCCTTCTCCCCCTCATCTACTGGTGTGTCAGCCCTCGCCTGGGGCTGCGGCTCGGTCTCCTGCTTGCGATCTCGGTGGGGATCAACACGAGCGCGAAACTCCTCCTCGCCACCCCGCGTCCGTACTGGGTGAGCACCGCGGTGCACCCCCTTGCTGCCCATCCTTCCTTCTCGATGCCCTCCGGGCATGCCCAGAACGCCGTCCCCTTCTGGGGGCTCCTCGCTGCCTGGACCGGGTGGAAGCGGTGGGCGGTGGCCGGGGCGACGGCGCTCGTCCTCCTCACCGGGCTCTCAAGGATCGTCCTCGGCGTCCATTATCCCGGAGATGTCCTGGCCGGCTGGGCGGTAGGGGCCGTGCTCCTCGTCGGGTTCCTCATGCTGGAGAGGCCGGTCTCGGCATGGACGACGGGCGCCCCCTGGCCCGCGAAGATCGCGGCCCTCCTCATCGGGGCGGCCGCCCTGGTGGTCCCTGCGGCGGTGGCCGTCCTCTGCCTCCGGGAACCCCTCCCGGCGGCGTGGATCGATACGGCGACGGCGACCTCGGGTCTTCCGGCGGCGCTCGCCATCGATCCCTACTCGATGACCCCGGCCCTCTTTGCCGCCGGCACGCTCTTCGGGATCGGGAGCGGAGCGATCTGGACCGGGACCGACTTTGGGGTGGGCGGGAGGCTCAGGGTGCGGGCCGCCCGCTATCTCCTCGGGATGGCCCTTGCCGCCCTCATCTGGGCGGCCCTCACCCTCCCCCTCCCCTTCGGATGGGTGGGCGGTGTGTCGGCCTGGCTCCTCGACCTCCTGCGCCCGGCGGCCCTCGGGTTCTGGATGGCCGGAGGTGCCCCGCGGCTCTTTGCCGGGTTCGGGCTCCTCGGCACGGAAGAGGACAGGGGGCGGAGATGAGGAGAACAAAATACTATCCAGAATCTTCCCCTGACGGTGCCATGTCCTCTCTTCTCTTCCCGGACCTCACGGAAAAAGAAACTCCAGGACACTCTCCGGGAATTATCTCACAAGAAGCGTTCAGATCTATCGGATCTCTCCTCCGCACCGGATGAGAACTTAAATTTCACCAGGCACAATAGATCCAGATATATAGAAATTATTTAATTTTGTAGCGCCATCCCAGGGGTATGTTCAGGATCCATGGGGTCGGCCCGACGACCCCTCTCACTCAGCGCGGCACCCGCCTCATCTGCTGGTGGATGCTCATTTTTCTTGCCCTCGTCCCGGCAGGAGCGGTCGGGCTGCAGGTCGGCGTGGAGGGGGATCTGCCCGGCGAAGTCGCCGAAGGGGAAGAAGTAAACTTCACGCTCACCCTCGCCGGCCTCCCGCCTGCGGCCGACGACCTGGTCCTCGAGACCGATCTCGTCCCTGAGGACGGCACGCCGCTCTTCTCGGTTGAAGGAACAGAGACCGTCTCCAACAGCACCCCCTTCATCGTCCCCCTCCCCGCGGGGAACGGGCCGCTGAAGATCGCCGTCACCGGCCAGGCCCCCAGGGCCGCGGATGTGCGGCAGTGCGGGGCGGTCACCCTCACCACCTATGACCCCAGGCTGAGCGGCTATGCCTACTACCGGGTAAGGTTCACCGACGACGAAGGCAACCGCCTGGCCGAGAGCGACACACGAGTCTTTGCTCTGAAGGTCGAGGCCATCGAGGAGTTCAACGAGAAACTGGGAGGGATCTCGGACCCCTTCATGGACGCCTACCTCCAAGACCTCTTCGACAAAGGGCTTGTCGGGGAGGCGAACGCCCTTGCCGATCACGAACTCGCGAAAGAATCGACGGTCCCGACCCTCTGGGCGGTCGCGGGCATCGTCCTCGCCGCAGTCCTGGCCCTGGTCATCGGGATCAGGATCGGCGGACGAGAATATGAGGTGAGCGAAGAATGAAGCGTGAGAGAGAGACGGGGACCGCCCTCCAGCTCCCGATCGACCTGACCCTCTGCGGTCTTGGCGGGTGCGGGAAAAAACTGGTCGGCGAGATCTGCAGACAGGAATGGTTCCTGGACTATTACTCCAGGACAGGCCGGCACCTGAGCATCTATACGATGGACACCGACGCCAACGAGCGGTTCCAGGACGAAGCCATGCGGGAGAGGGTGCTTGGGATCGTCGACTCGCTGGGCGGCCGGGGCAACATCGAGTACGACACCCTGTACCTCCCGAACCTCGCAAACATCAGCCAGGTCTCCGACCTCGCCGGCCTGGACATCGCCGAGAAGATCAAAGGGAGCAAGTCCGAACCCGGCACCGCGGTCTGGTGGCTGAACGATCCTTCGGAAGACGGCCTGCACTTCGACGAACTCAGGACCATCGACCCCTTCGTCACCGACGACTTCGGCGGCGGGGTGCACCGGCGGCGGGCGATCTCCAAGGCGATCCTGTATAAGGTGATCAACGAGGGACAGGCGGGCGGGTTTCCCATGTTCTCGACGATGGGCACGACAGTGCTTGTCGTCGGACTCGGCGGGGGAACCGGTTCGGGGATGTTCATCGACCTCGCCCGGTATATCAGGGGACAACGGGGCGAGACCGCCCAGATATGGCTGTATATCGTCCTCCCGACCACCATGGAAGGCGAGAAGGAACAGCTCAACGCCGCCGTCGCCCTGACCGAACTGGAATATCTCAACCAGAACGAACGCCTCTTCAACTACATCGTCCTCACGCCACTCGGCCCGACCGGCTACAAGAAGGGCGAGGAGGCACGGGAGGAGGTGCACGAGTTCGACGCCGTCTTCCCGTACATCTTCACCAACTTCCTCCACCTCGAGAAGGGCGACATCAACATCGGAGACGCCAAGAAGCCGTACGCCTCGTTCATCATCGCCGACGCCCATGTCATCTCCTATCCGGTCGAGGAGTTGCGGCGCTTCAAGGAGGAGTACGAGGTGGTCGTCGAAGAACTGGAGGAGATCACCGCCAGCAGGAAACACCTCAACCAGGCGGTCGGCGACCTCCTGGACGAGGCCGGCCTGACCGCGGTGCTCCCGCCGACCAGAAGCGACTTCGACTATATCAAAAAGGAGTTCGGGACCATCGAGAAGGTCTGGAGGAACGAGATCGGCAGGTTGCTCGACTACCAGACCGGCAGCGCCGTCGAGTTCTTCATCGAGAACAATGTGCCGCCTGAACTCCGTCCCGACATGGTCAGGACCTACGACGACCTCGTCGCCTTTCTCGCCAGGGTCAGGACCTTCGCCCAGGCGGTGAAAGAGGACGAACTCAAGGACGACCTCGACCGAAAAATCTTCCGGAGTCTCCCTGAGTCGTTCCATGCCCTTGAGACCACGGCCAGACTTTTCAGGCGGGTCGCCGCCATCGACGACGAGGCGATGCACGCCGCCCTGATGGAGACCCTGAAAGGGCGCGAGGAGATGGCGCCGTTCGTGAGGGAGGTGGACGGCAGACGAAAAGATGTCCTGGACGAGGCCCATCTCCTCGAAACGGCCCTGGCGGAGAAGAAGGGCGACCTCGACCGGATGGAGGCGCGGAGAGAGGAGATCGACCGTACCGTCGAGCACACCCTCTCTGACGTCGACATCATGCTCGACCAGTTCGTCACCCTGAAAGAGAAGATCAGGGTGATCGAGGGGCCGGAGAAGGGGTTGCAGGAGTCGATCAACAGGAGCGTCGAGGCCCTCCAGAAGAAGAAGGTCAGGGCCGTGGACAAAGAGGGATGGCTCAGGGCCGCGGGGGTCGCCGAGGTCCAGCGGGAGATCGCGGCGTTGTCCCATGAGAGCGGCGAACGGCTCGACGACCTGGCCGACCTCGTCGAGGCGATCGCCCTCTACCACTATTACGCGATGCGGGTGGCACAGATCGACGCCGGCGGCATCGGCACCAGAATCGTCGGGTTCATCAACAAAAAACCGGCACGAGAACGGAAAAAATTCGAGGCGCTGAGACGAGAGAAGGAGGAGTTCATCAAGGCGAATGCGAAATACTGGAACCTCGAGATCGATCCTTCCTTTGAACTCAGGTTCCCTCATGACTTCATCGTCGCCGGTCTGCAGCGGCGGGCCGAGGAACTGCGGAGAAAGATCACCGAGACCCTCTTCGCCCAACTCCCGCTCGACGACCCGGAGGGGGTTGCGGCCCTCTTCGAGGCCGGCGAGCGCGGGACGATCAGGGCGGCCCTCAGGGACCGCCTCACCGCAGCGGCCCTCAGACAGGAGGGGTTCACCGAGCGGTACGCCGCATACGAAGCGGAGTACTCGGAACTCAGCAGACAGACCCGGGAGAAGCAGGAGATGGTCCGCGCCCTCGAGGAGACCGAAGAGGTGGCCGACCGCACCTTCCCGCATAGGCGGGAGATCAACCGGCATTACCGGACCTTCTCGGATACCATCGTCAGGATCAACGAGGAGAAGGCCTACGGGAAACACACCCGGAAAGGTCTCTATATGACAAACTTCGGGGACATCAACCCCAGGATCCTCTCGCTCATCCATGAAGACTCCTCATTGTGGGACCTGGACTGGGAAGACAACGGCCGCAAAGAACTGGACAAACTGGTGGCCGAGATCACCGGGACCTACAAACATCTCATCGACAACTACAAACTCGGCATCCACAACCTGATGGTCCCGATCAGCGCGACCGAACGGTGGAACTTCGGGAAGGTCGGTCTGATCGTCGCTTCGCCCTCGGACTACATCGCACGGACCATCGCGAGCGCCCGGGTGGGGGACCTGATGACCCGCGAGGTCAACGAGACCCTTGCCCTCAGGAACATCAACGACTCCCGTCTGGTCACGCACCACCACACCCGGCCCTGGGAGATCGCCCTCACCTTCGTCGCCTCCGCCTCGTTCCTGGACAATGTCTCGCCACTCATCGCCGGAGGCGGATACTGGGAGATCTACGAGAAGAACCGGGACAACATCCTTCACCATGTCCTCCTGATGCACGAAGGCAAATATATCACCAGAGAACGTCTTCTCGACCTGAAAGATGCCGGAAAACTCTCGAACCTGGAGAAAAAAGGGAACAATATCTCTGATGCGGTCCTGGATCTCTACACGATCAAGGGGATCCGGGAGGCACTGCCCAGATGAGAGTGCACAACCGGGAATGGCTGATGAGGGAGGGGGGTGTCGTGGTGCTGGTCCTCGCCCTCTCGGTGCTGCTGCTCCGGACCGCACCGGAGGTGATTACCGGGCCGATACCTTCGTGGTCAGGGGTGCCGGCCGCGTTCTGTCTGGGCTTTCTGGTCCCCGGCGCACTGGCTCTGCTGCTGGAAGAGCGGACGAGGCCGGGCGGGGCGACGCTGCTCGCCCTCACCGTACCTCTCTTCTCTTTCTCTTTTCTTCACTCACCCGCACCGGCGTCCGTCGCCCTCCTCGCCGGCCTGGGCACCGGAGCAGCCGTGGCCATCGGTACCTTCTGGAAGAACCGTGCCGACATCCTTTCATGGACCGCCCGTTTCGTCGTCAAACTCTTCTCGGTCACCCTGGCGGTCGTCATCATCCTCCTGCTCGTCTCCGCACCCGTCCTCTCCCTGGGGGGCGGGTTGGCCGTTCTCCTCGCCCTCACGCTCCTTGTCCTCTGGAGCGTCCGCCGGGTTCGGAGGACAGAGACATTCATCCTGGGCCCTAAAGGGTCTGGAAAGACTCTCCTGCTCCTCGCGATGTACAGTCATCTCGTCAGGGAGTTCTCAGGGCAGAGAGAGGAGGTGATCTTCGCGGGGGACGAGGAGCAGATGCGGATCGAACACCTCCTCTCCGACCTGGAGGACGGAACCCTCCCACCTCCGACAGAGGAGACCGGCCTTGCGGTCTATCGACTTTCAGGGCGGAGGTTCCAGGTCGCGCCGGTCAGGACCGCCTTCATCGACTATGCCGGGAAGTACGCGGCCCCGCTCTCCAGGGCGGCATATGCCGACGCCCTGAAGAGGATCGCCGCCGCAGTCGGGGCCGAACCGCGCCGGGTCGAGGCGAAGATCAGGAGGTTCGAGTACCTGCAACACCTCAAAGAAGACCACGCTGCTGTGGTCGCCGGGGAGATGGACGCCCTCGTCCCGGTTTGCGTCCACCGGCACCTTGAAACGGCCGGGAAGGTGCTCTTCCTCATCGACGGCGATCATATCGTGGGTTTTCATCAGGACGGGCGGAGGGCGCTGACCCATCTCTTCGGGCAGTACTCGCGGGTGATGGAGGCCCTGGGTGACGATCGGGTCTACGGTTTTGTCGTCACCAAGACCGACAGGATCCGGGACCTTGCAGAGGTCGACGACGCATCCGAAGGGGCCGAGCGGATCGAACGCGAGATCTACCAGCAGCTTATCCAGATCAGCACTTTCAACGAGATCCATAACCGCGCCCTCTCGGTCCCGGTCTATTTCCTTGCGGTCAGCACTGATGCAACGCTCAGGCCGGCCGGGGCCGGAGAAGGCAACGGTCGGGAAGAGGTGCTCAGGCAACTCTATCCCTGGAGGATCGGCGAACTGGCGAGGTTCGGGTTCTGAAGCGTTCGTCTGGGAAGGGGGGAGAAAGAAGATGGGAGAGAGGGTCGAGAATGTTGTCGTCCTCCTCGTCGGGGTGATCCTTCTCATCGGCGCCCTTGCAACGACACAGCCCTTCCCTCCCTTCACCCCCGGGGAGAACGGAGAGGTGACGACCCCGGCGCCCACCCCCGAGAGCACCGATACGCCGGACACGACCAGAGAGATCTTTCGCTACGCCTCTGCGGAGTACGAGAACCAGACCTTCACCGTGCCGGTGAACGTGACGGCACCGCCGCTGACGGTCAGGTACACGGTCACCCCACGGTTGATCACGGAGGGCCCGGACCGTGTCCCCTCCCCTGAATCCTGGTTCGTGGTCAGGATCGTCGACGAGGAGGGCACCGTCGTCAGGGAAGACGGATACGGCACACCCGCCGGTGAAAAAGGAGGGTATAGCCGGAACGAGAAAGGAACGCTCGAGGTCTTTGCCACAGGAACCTACACCGTCGAGGTGAGGTTCAACGAGATGATCGCCGAGGTCGTCGTCGGGACCGCGGGGCCTCCTCTCATGTTGCCATCCCAAGGATCTCCTTCAGCCTGACCAGGTGCCCGACCTCGTTCCCGTCCCGGTCGGCGATGAGGTCCACCCAGAGTCTCGCGGTCCTGTTCCTCCCGTCCCGTGCGTTGACCCGGACCACCGAGGGCCGGTCGAGGAGGGCAGCGGCATGGATATCGTTGAGAAGCGTCATCCTGCCGAACCTGACCGGCGGGGACGACCGCCCTTTCATCACCAGCACGGCAGGCAGGGGTCTGAGAAAGGCCTCCTCATATCCCCACCCGGTGAGGCGGCAGGCAAACCAGTTCATGAAGATGATCCCGCCGTCCTTGCCGGTGAGGAGATAGGCGTCGTCGCGGGCCATCATCGAGAGGAAGGCGGTGCGCTTCTCCTCGTGATCAGGGTTGTCCAGCAGGAAGGTGTGGTACGCGTCTTCGATCGCAGCGCCGAAGGACGCTTCCGTGGAGGGCCAGACGACATACCCGATGGGCTCCGCTTTCCTGGCCCGTCCCAGGGGGTCGAGACCGGCGTGTGTCGCCAGGAAGACCACCGGGGTGTGCAGGCAGTGAAAGATAAAATCTGCAGTATCGATCCCGTCGAAGGTCGTCCTGAGGTCGATGTTCATCAACACCAGGTCGGGAGCCCCTTCCACCACCTGCCTGAAGGCCCCAGCCGGAGTGGCGGCCGTCCCGGTCACGCGGTAGCCGAGGCTGAGAAGCATCTCACCGATCTGTTTAGCAAGACCGGTATCGTCGACGATCAGGACAGCGGGCTTTATTTCAGACACTATATCACACGATCCCTCATGAAAAGGACATGCGACTATATTCTGAAAATAATATATATGGATTGCGCAATTCAGGCGTGCAATAAAGAACCATACAGATTTTGTTGGGATCGTCCCCGGGCGGTGACGACGAAGAAGGCGGCGGATGGATTGATGAACGGGCTGGATCTTCTCTGGTTGTGTGAAACGGCAGGTCGGCACCCAGATGTCTGGACTGTAGATGTCCTTGATCACGCTCATCATGACGGAACGATGGGCAAGAACACCGCTCAATCGCGGCCTCGCACCGGGGGGCGGCGATGAAACCGGATCTTCCAGATGCCCTCTCGAGGACGGGGACCCGCCCACACGCTGAAGCCCAGCTCAGAACAATGATCAATCGCGTATGCTTGCACCCCTGGTTCATGTCCGATTCTACAAAACTAAAAAAGGCCCCTGTAAAATTTGGCATGAGATGAGAGGAAGCCTCAAGCATACGGAATGAAAATTTCTCGTCGCTTGTTCTCTCATATTGAGACAGGAGAATCGGCGGAGACCTCAATCCTTCGCCGCACCCGCCCCATCTCCTCGCGAGACGGCAGGAACGATCATGCGAGAGGGGGCGGCACGTTTGGATCATCACCCCGGCCTCTTCGTCATGACCCCGAAGATAGAACCGGGACGAGAGATAGTTGCTCTTTTTTTCAGCGGAGCACACCGACCCTTGCCGTCCCCCGTCCTATCTTCTCGCGAGATAACAGAAAAGATTCAATGATCGGGGACGGCCTTTCTGATCGTCATGCCGCCCTGTCCCCGTGACCCCGGAGATAGAACCTGGACATGAGAGGGCCGATCCATTTGCAGCGGGAGCACACAATCTTCGCCGCCCCCCGTCTATCTTCTCGCGAGATGGCAGAACAGACGCTGTGACAGGGGGCGGCACGTTTGGATCATCACGCCGGCCTCCCCGTCATGATCCCGAAGATAGAACCGGGACATGAGAGGGCCAATCCATTTTCGGAGGGAACACGCGTGATGCCACCCTCACCCTATCTCCTCGCGAGATGGCAGGAACGATCGTACGAGAGGGGGCGACACGTTTGGATCATCACGCCTTCCCCCCCGTCATGACCCCGAAGATAGACCCCGGACAGGAGAGGAGCGATCATTCATCAGCAGGAGTACACCACTTCATCGCCGTCCCCCCTATCCTCACGTGAGATGACGAAACAGACTCGATGATGGAGGGGCGGCGATGGAGCGAGGTATCAACCAGTTCTCCTGTCTTAATATGGGAGATCAAGCGACGAGAAATCTTCATCGCGTATGCTTGAACCTCAGGTTCATCCCCGATTCTACAGGGCCAAAAAAAGAGAAGACCTCAGATCCCGCCCCGGCGTCGCCGCCATACCTCGAGCAGGCCGAAGCACCCGGTAAGCATCATGTCCCCGAAGGGCGCCGCCTGATAGGCGTCGGGCAGGAGACGGGCGCGGTTCGGGCCGGTGACCGCGATCGGCGTCTCGCCAATCGCTTCCCTCACGGCGGCGCCGTGCCCGCCGTCCTCGAAGACCTCCTCGTTGGTGAGGGTGCCGCCCTGCAGTTTCCCGAGGAAATGGGCGAGCCGTGCGGGGCCGAGGGAGGAGGTGTGGTGCTCGAAGAGCCCCAGCACCTCGGTGCCCTGCAGGGTGAAGGCGAGCGTGTGACCGTTGCCGACATTGACCAGAGTCACGCCGTCGCCGTCGGCCTGCTCCCTGACCCAGGGGTCGAGGAGAGCGCCGATCGCCGCCACCGCCCCAGTGTCGGTGACCAGGGCGCCGGGCGCCGCCGAGAGGACGGCCTGCATCCTGCTCATCGCCGGGTACGGCGGGTCGGGGGCCAGGGCGAAGAGGTCCCAGTTCCCTTCTTCCAGGAGTCTCCGGAAGACCGAGAAACGGAAGACCCGGTTCGAGATCTTCGGGGAGAACCCGTGGTCCTGGACGGCGATCGCCACCCGTTCGGGATAGGAGACGCCGAAGAGCGAGAGGGCGGTCTGGAGTTCGTGCGCCATATAGTCCCCGGTCCGCACCGTGACCGCGCCTTCCGGCGCCTCGTCGGCGACTTCGACTCCGAAGGCCGCCACCCGTGCCGGGTCGTCGTGGACCGTCAGGGCGGCCTCGGGCGTGGCCGTCACCCTGACGCCTGCGGCCAGGGCCTCCCGCACCGCGAGCACGCTCCCGCCCCCGCCCATGCACGCACCCTCCAGATGGATGGGGCGGCCGGACTTGGCGGCCGCACGGACGGCTTTGCCGACGACGACCGTCGGTGATGGGAGGACCAGTTTGACCGAGTTCTCGACCGGTTCGTCGGGATCGTACAGAAGGACGTCCTGTGTCCCCCGCCCGACATCGATGGCAAGGACCCTCCTGTCAACCATCGATCACGCCTCCAGCTTTCCCCTGACCTGCGGATCGCCGTGGTATTCCTTGAACCGTTTCAGGGAGACGGTCAGGTCGCGGGTAAAGGCAAAGTAGCCGATCTGCGTCTTTTTGCAGAGGTTCATCGCCATGTCGTACAGCCCCCGCGGGTCGGGCCGCGCCTCGCCGAGCCAGATATGGAAGATGTTGCCGCCGTCGACGATCGGGAAGAAGACGTGCTCCACCTCCATCCGTTTGGTGAGCGGGACATCGGCCCCGGGCGAGACATGGGTGCCGTTGGTGTAGTAGACCGGGAGGTCCCGCGTCGTCCCGCAGTCGGCGACCGCCGTCTCCGCGTCGCCCTGCATCACGCCGAGCGCCGCCTCCCTGAACTGGTCGTCGAGCATGTCCGCGACCGCAAAGCGCTGCCCGGTCGTCTCGGCCGGCGTCCGCGCCAGGGCGATGGTCATCCCGTTCTTCTCGGAGAGCGTCCGGGCATAGAGTTCCATTTCGGTCATCGCCCGCACCGCCATCTTGAAGGCCGCCTTCGACTCGTGGATCTGGTGACCGGTGTGGTACTGGACCATCTCGTTCACCCCCACGACCCCGATGGTGTAGACCAGGCTTTCGAGGTCGACAGCCACCGCGCCGCGCTCGCCGGTCTGCGGGTCTTTCGGCCGCTGCATCGCAAAGGGCATCCGGCCGTTCGTCCTGATCGTCTCCATCCACCGGCGTTTGACCTTGAAGACCTCGACGGCCACGTCCATCAGGGCGCGGAGTTCGGCGAAGAGCCGTTCGTCCTCGCCTTCGGCCTTGAAGGCGGCACGCGGGCAGTTGACCGAGACGACCTCCCAGGAGCCCATCGAGAAGTGCGAACCGTCCTTGAAGTAGAGTTTCTCCTCGAAGTGGTCGTCCTTCTCGTAGGTGGAGGAGAACTGGTAGGCGCAGCACTGGTAGCACGAGATCCCTTTCCCCGCGCCGCGGTACGGCGGGAGCTGGTTGTCGTAGTAGGGTGTCCCGAACTTGGAGGCCAGTTCGAAGGTGAGGAGATAGAGGTCCTGGTAGGACGGAAGGTCGGGGTGCGTACGGTTGAACGCCTCGTCCTCCTCCATGAAGTCGGGTTCGATGGAGATCTCGGGCTTCGGGAAGGAGAAGGGTTTCCCCCAGTAGTCGCCCTCCAGCATCACCTCCATCATCGCCTTGAAGAGGAGACGGACCTCGCGCTCGAACTCGCCGTAGGTCCGGAGAGGCGCCTGTCGACCGTCCCAGACCTTGCCCTTGAAGACGCAGGGCTTCTCCCGCCAGAGCGTCGGGACGCCAGGCGAGAGCTGGACCGAGGAGAAGACGAGCTGTCCGCCGCGGGCGACCATCATCTGGGTCATCTCGTAGACGAACATCTGCATCAACTGCCTCATCTCACCGTATTCCATTCCCTCGAAGTACGGGGCCATGAAGGTGAGGAAGTTGTAGTAGCCCTGCCCGCCGGCGAAGTTGGTCTGGGCGCTCCCGAGGGCCTTGACCGCATGGAGGACCGCGACCTCGGCGCGTCTGGCCGGCCCGGCGACCGAGGCCTTGGTGCCGTTGCCGTCGGGCATCAGCCCGTAGTAGAAGAAGTAGCGGAGATCCCAGTCCTGGCAGAACGGGCGCGTACCAAAGTATTCCAGGTCATGGATATGGAGGTCGCCGGCCAGGTGGCGGTCGGCGAGGTCGGGTGGGAGCTGGAGGAGGTACTGCTCCTTGGAGATCTTGTCGGCCTTCTTCTTATGCGAGGTCTCGGCGTTCTCCTGGAGGTTGGCGTTGTCGTGGGCCTCGAAGCCCCGGCCGACGTCGATGAGGTGGGCGTCGTAGACCGGGGTGCCGACCCTGGTGCAGACGTTCCTGTACTCCACCATCCCCCTCTCCAGGAAGACCATATTGACGATCTCGCGGATCAAGGCACCTGAAAGGAAACGCAGGCCCAGTTTGCGGATCCGCTCCTCGACCGCCTTGGCGATCTCATCGGCCTGCTCTTTCGTCGCCGGTGCATAGCCGTAGAAATGTTCGACAAGCCTGGTCTCGTTCTCGATCTGGGCGACGATCTTGGCGCGGTCCCACTCGAAGATGTGCCCCTCGGTGGAGCGGACCTTCGGGAGGGGCGGGACGAAGACACCGTCAAGCGTCGCCTGTTTGCTCTGCCGGTCCACCTTCACTCACCCGAGGCAAGACCGTCGACGAGTTCGCCGCGCACATGTCCGTCCTCGAAGAGGTCTGAGGAGGTGTAAAAGTCGTCCCCGATCCGGAGTACCGGGGCTTCGTTGACAAAGACGCCGTTCACTCGCATTTCGGTCAGTGACTCGGCAGATGAAAGGTCCTGCTCCTCATAGGGATAGCCCTTCTCGGTGAGATATGCCTTGAGGAGGTCGCAGTTCGGACAGAATTCAAGGGTATAAACAGTAAATTGCGGACATTCAGCCATGGAAAATACTCTCCCACGATCCTCTGGGGTGATCAGTTCAGCCCGTATAGTATCGGGATGATCCCATATGGATTGATCCCATCAGAATGGAAGACCTTCAGTGGGAGAGTGAATGAAGGTTGTGATCTCGTGCGATGGTGCTTTGTAGAATGGTGGCATATCATGCTGGTATGGTCCGGGCCTTTGTCGCAATAGAACTCTCTGAAGAGGTGAAAGAGGGGCTGCGGGACGCACAGGAGCACCTCGAAGGCTGCAGCGCGCGGCTGAAGATGGTGGACCCGGCGCTGGCGCATATCACTCTCAAATTCCTCGGTGAGGTCGAATCTGAGCGGATCGAGCAGGTGGAGGAGGCGCTGCGCGGGGTGCGGGGCGCGTCCTACACCCTCACGGTCGGCGGGGTCGAGGGGAGCAACCGGCGCCGCCCGCGGGTCGTCTGGTGCACGGTGTCGGACGGCGGCGAAACGGCCCGTCTGGCCGGGGCGGTGGAGAACGCCCTTGAACCGCTCGGCTTCGAGCGGGAGAAACGGCGGTTCACCCCGCATATCACGCTGGCGCGGGTGCGTGAGTTCGATCCCTCGCTCCTTGAGGCGATCGAAGACCTTGCCGGGGCCCAACCGGGATCGTGCAAGGTGCGGGCGGTCGCCCTCAAGAAGAGCACCCTGACCAGGACCGGCCCCATTTACGAGACCCTGATGGAGGTGCCCCTGAGTGAAGAGTGAGGTCGAGGAGGCGGTGCTCGGGCGGATCAGGCCCCGTCCGCCCGAACAACAGGAAGTCCTCGGGGTGGCCGAGGAGATCATCGGGGCGGTGAATCTCTCCGGCCGGGCCGAGGCGATGCTCGTCGGGTCGGTGGCACGCGGCACCTGGGTGCGGGGCGACCGCGACCTGGACATCTTCATGCTCTACGACCCGGCGCTCCCGCGCGAGGCGCTGGAGGAGGAGGGGCTCGGGCTTGCCAGGGACGTTGCCAAGCGGTTCGGGACCGACTGGCGGGAGAAGTACGCCGAGCACCCGTACATCAATGCGACGATCCGCGGGATGGACGTCGACCTGGTCCCCTGCTACCGGGTGGCGAGCGGGGCCGAGATCAGGAGCGCGGTCGATAGAACGCCGTTTCACACCCGGTATATCAGGGAGCGGATCGCACCCTTCGTCGAGGACGTTCTGCTCCTGAAACAGTTTACGAAGGCCGGCGGGGTGTACGGTTCCGACCAGATGACCGAGGGGTTTGCCGGGTATCTCTGCGAACTGCTGGTCCTCCACTACCGGGGGTTCACGCCGCTGGTCGAGGCCGCGGCCCGATGGCGGCCCGGCCTTTTCATCGACCTCGAAGGGCATGCGGCCAAGTCCTTCGACGACCCGATGGTGGTCATCGATCCCGTGGACCCGAAGCGGAATGTGGCGGCCTCGGTCTCCATCTCCAAGATGTTCGCCTTCGTCGAACTCTGCCGGGGGTACCTGGCGGCGCCGTCCGAGAACTTCTTTTTCCCGCCGCCGGTGGCGCCCTTCACCCTGGAGGAGTTCGGGGTCGAGGTCGCCCGCCGCGGGACGCACCTCTTTGCGGTCTCGTTCGAGACGCCGCCGTTCATCCCCGACGTCGTCGTCCCGCAGCTCCGCCGGAGCCTGGAAGGGATGCGGGCCCTCCTCGAACGTTCGGGGTTCGTGGTGAACCGTGCCGAGGAGGCGATGGGGGAGGAGCGGTGTCTGCTCCTCTTCGAACTCTTCAGCCGGGAGATGCCGGCGGTCGTCCGGCATATCGGCCCGCCGGTCTGGAGCCGGTCGAATGCCGAAAAGTTCGCGGGCAAGTGGCGCGAGTGCGAGCGGTTCGCGGGGCCGTACATCGAGGACGGCCGATACATCGTCGAGGTGGAACGGAAGTACACGCATGCCGCCGACCTCCTGGCCTCGCCCGAGGTGCTCGGCGTGGGCCTGGGCAAGCATGTGAAGAAGGCGATGGAGAAGGAGTGGGTGGTGCTCGAGGGCCTGGAGTGCTGGAGCCCTGAGTTCGCCGGGTTCCTTACAACGTTTCTGCAGAAGGAGACGCCCCTGACAAGGGTGTTGCGGGCGCGGACAGAGTGAGTGTTCTTTCGGGCGTGTAAAATTCCTCAGGACGGTCGTCCCTGTGGGGTGCTGGCCCCCCCTCCGGGCCTTACGCATCAGGGTAGAGGCAGGGGACGACACCCCCCCTCTTCAGGTGTATCAATGACGCCTTCTCAGGGGCCCAGGGGCCGGACCCCCGGCGCGTATGATGAGAGAAGGTGTGATGATCAGAGGTGCCACCCCGAATCGTCGAGATTTCCCTGCCATCTTGCGCCGGGGGGGAACCCCCCGGACCCCCCACGACGAAGATAGCCGGGGGGCGGCGATTGCGTAAGGTGCCCATCGATTCTCCTGTCTTGAAAAAAGAGCGATCAAGCGACGAGAAATGTTCATCGCATATGCTTGAACCGCAGGTTCATGCAAAATTCTACAAAAGCCGAAAAATGTTCGCGCCCTGGCCACTTCTGAGATCTGTTCAGGGACAATTTTCGGGGCCCATTCCTGGACCCCCAGAAACTGGTGAGAGAACAATTGGTGGAGAGAAGGCTTAGACCGCCTCCTCTCCCTCCTCGCCGGTCCGGACGCGGATGACACGCTCCACAGGCAGGACAAAGATCTTGCCGTCGCCGATCTGCCCGGTCCTGGCCGCCTTCGCAATGACGTCGACGACCACATCGACCCGTTCGTCAGGGACGACCAGTTCGATCCTGGTCTTGGGGAAGAAGTCGACGAGGTACTCGGCGCCGCGCCACTGCTGCCTGACACCTTTCTGCTGTCCTCGACCCTTCACCTCAGAGACGGTCATGGAGACCATCCCGATCTCTTCAAGGGCGACTTTCACGTCCTCGAACTTTGTCGGCCTGATGATTGCCTCGATCTTTTTCATCGCTCCACCTCTGTTGCAGGTTCGGTAGGCACGAAGTTCGGGTAGGCCGACATCCCGTGCTCACCGATGTCGAGCCCCTGGAGTTCCTCGGCGGCGGAGACCCGTATCCCCACGACCATCTTCAGGAGGCCGAAGAGGAGCAGGCCGGTGCCGAAGGCCCAGACGAAGTTGACCGCGACCGATATCGCCTGCACAACGAAGAACCCCATGTTGCCGTACAGGAGACCGGTCACGCCACCGTAGGTGCCGTCGGCAAAGAGGCCGAGAGCCAGGAGACCCCAGGCGCCGTTGATGCCGTGGACCGAGATCGCACCGACGGGATCGTCGATGTGAAGTTTCCAGTCCAGGAACCAGACGCCCAGGATGACAAGGGCACCGGCGACGATGCCGATGAGCACCGAGACCGGAGGACTGACCCAGGCGCACCCGGCGGTGATGGCGACAAGTCCGGCGATCGCCGCGTTGCCCGACATCGAGACATCGGGTTTGCCGTGCCAGGCCCAGGTGATCAGCATCGCGGTCACGAGGGACGCCGCCGCGGCCAGCGTGGTGTTTGCTGCAATGACCGAGATCCTGAGAGTGTCCGCAGCAAGCGTCGAGCCGCAGTTGAAGCCGTACCACCCGAACCAGAGCACGAAGACCCCGAGGATTCCCAGGGTCACCGAGTGGCCGGGGATCGCCCGGGGCGTGCCGTCTTTCGCATACTTCCCGATGCGTGGGCCGAGCAGGAAGGCCGCGGCCAGGGCAAGCCATCCGCCCAGAGCGTGGACCACGCCGGAACCCGCGAAGTCGAGGGCGCCGAGGTCGGCAAGCCACCCGCCGCCCCAGAGCCAGTGGCCGTAGATGGGATAGATCACCGCAGTGATCGCGGCGCTGGCGACGACGTAGGTCGAGAACTTGCACCTCTCCGAGACCGAGCCCGAGACGATGGTGGCGGCGGTCGCCGCAAAGACCATCTGGAAGAACCAGGACTGGATGGTCGTGACATCATAGGCGTCTCCAGTCAGGAAGAAACCCGACCAGCCGAAGAGCCAGTTCAGACCCTCCATCGTGCCGTACATGATGGCGAACCCGACCGCCCAGTACGAGAGGGCGCCGACCGAGAAGTCCATCAGGTTCTTCATCATGATGTTGGCCGCGTTCTTTGCCCGGGTAAACCCGGTCTCGACCATGGAGAACCCGGCCTGCATGAACATCACCATGAAGCCGCAGATCAGGATCCAGATGAAGTCCAGTACCGCACCAGGGTTTTCTTCAAGGGTCGCCGCACCGCCCGGGTCTGCCGCCGCGACGGGCGCGGCAAAGAAGCCCAGGCAGGCGAAGACCAGCAATGGCAAGAGTCTGTGTCCTGTATGCATGGATGTGTCGCTCCCTCCTCTGCGAGGAGATGGAAAGAAGTTTCCATCCCACGTATAAAAATATATGCACAGCGTCGGATACAATATATCTAACCCAGCATACCAATGCACCCCATGATCTCCCCCAGAGATATCCTCCGGCCCGGGCGCAACCCCCGGCAGGACCCCCACCCCCAACCCATATCGACAGAGATATAAAACGTGAGGCATTCACGATTCCATAGACCCCATGAGCACCGTCGCGGGGTCAACACCCCGGAGGTTGAACCATGGAAGAGTACGAAGACCCATTCTGCCAGAGCTGCGGAATGCCAATGAGAAATCCCGGCGATCACGGCACAGAAGAGGACGGATCCCCCTCCGAAGACTACTGTGTCCACTGCTACCAGCAAGGATCGTTTGTCGACCCGGACATCACGATGGAGGAGATGGCCGAGTTCTGTGCAAAGACGATGGCAGACATGAACATTATGCCCCACGATGGAGCAAGAGACCTGATGTACGCCCTTTTGCCCACCCTCAAACGCTGGAAGACCTGAAAGCCCGTTCGGACCCCACATATTGGATCGGCGAGATGATTTCCGGCAATGCCCGGGAATAAAACAGAAATATGACCTTGTAGAATTGCCCATGAACCCGGGCTCAAGCATACGGGATGAAAATTTCTCGTTGCTTGATCGTTCTTTTTCAAGAGAGGAGAATCGGTGGGGATCGTGTTTCATCGCCGCCCCCACCTATCTTCGTCGTGGGGGGTCCGGGGGGTTTCCCCCGGCGCGAGATGGCGGTGAAAATTCTGCGATGAGGGCGGCATTCTGATCATCACACTGCCCTCCGTCAATCGCGCCGGGGGAGCTGCCCCCTGACCCCCGGGATGACGACAGGGACGGGAAGGCGCCTTTGCTGATCCTGAAAAAGAGGAATACCGTCCTCTCCCCCATATTCTGCAAGGAGAACCGGAAGAGAGGCATGCTGAATTTCTGGAAGGTAGTGTTTCGGTTCGAGAGAGTATTCAAGTCCCAGAGAGTTCTGGAATTTGCTCCCCGGTTCACCACTAAAATCCCCCCCGCAAAAAAAGAGAGACAATGTGGCAGGCCAGAGCCCCGCCACTCCCCTCACTGCCGGCCCATCTTCTTTCGTGCCAGGGCCTCCACCCGTGCAAGATCGACCGGTTCGCCCACCTCGAGGAGCCCGGCGTTCACCGCCTCCTCAAAGAAGCCCCGGCCAGTCGAAGTCCTGATGAGCAGGGTGGTGTAGCCCGCAGGACTTCCCACCGCCCCCGCCGAGATATCGGCCCCCCACGCCGCAAAATCGGTGCAGTGCCGGCACCCCTCCGGTATGCATGTCTCAAGTTCGTCGAGCGGGAGCTCGAAGGTCCGCTCGCCGGCCGTCACCCTGAGACTCCCCCGCACATCCATCCTTTCGATCTCCCAGGGTTCGATCCCGAGTTCGCCTCTGACCTTTCCTTCCATCAACCGCTCGTAGTCGAAGGTCTCGGTGCAGAAGAGCCCGACCACCAGGCGGACCGCCCTGGCATAGGGGGCATGGAGGTCGAGTCCGCTCGAACGGATCCGTGCAAGGGCCGCTGCTGCACACGGCAGGGCGACGACGGCGACCCGCCGGTACTTGCGGACGACCACCGCCTCCTTGAGCGCCGCAAGGAGCGGCACCCACCAGTTGTACCTGCTTCCGGCCTGGGCGACGAGCGCCTCCTTCCCGGTGATCACCACCGACTGCGGCTTCCTGGTCCAGGGGTCCTCTGCAACCGTGACCACGGCGTCGACCAGACCTTTATCGAGGGCGTTGACCAGGAGGGCCGTCACCGCCCCTCCGCTCTGCCGGCCAGGGATCGGGAAGGTCGCCCGCGCCGTCACCGCCGAGCGATAGTCCCCGAGCGGATCGGCGGGCCGACTCAGGCCCTCCACCCGCGGGCACGCGAGATAACAGGAACCGCACGGCACATCGTCCGCCTCCATCTTGCAGTACCTCGGGGGCTCAGGGTGGGCGGGCGAACCGGGCGGGAAAGTGAAGGCGTCGACCGGGCAGACCGCCGTGCAGGCCCCGCACCGGGTGCAGAGCCCCTTTTCCCAGACTTCGCGTTCCAGATCTTTGTAATTCTTCTCAGCCATCGTCTTCACTCCCACGTATATTTCCCGGCAAACGGCCTGGCGCTCGCCGGTCCGATCCTGGTGTACTCGTCCGCCAGGAGGGACGCCGCATCGCACCCGAAGTGCCGGCAGTACTCCTCGACGAGCGGCCTGATCCGGGTGCGCTCCTCCTCGCCGAAGGGCTTCTTCACCGCACCCACGGCCAGACACCGGTCGTCGACCTCGCCCCTGACATAGATCTCGCCGCCATGGATCCCGCTGGCAAGCCCCCGTTCGGCAAAGGGCTCTTTTGAGCCCCGTCTCAGGAGGAGGATCGTCCCGCCGGCCATATATTCGCCGAGGAAAGCCCGCGCCTCCCCGCCGACGACCAGGTACGGGTGGCGGGCATTGTAGGCCTTCATGTGGATCCCGCCGCGGTACCCGATATCGTCCCTGACAAAGACCATCCCGCCCCGCATCGAATGGGCGACGGCGTCCCCCGCGCTCCCGTGGATGACCAACCGTCCCGCCTCCATCGTGTTCCCGGGCGCATGGTCGGCATTGCCGTGGACGAACACCGTCGGCCCCCGCATAAACATCCCGATGTCGCCGCCCGGCACACCGTTCACCGTGAGCGTCACCTCGCCCACCAGACCGTCGGCGATGAACCGCTGGCCCAGCACATGCTCGAGGACGATCTCGTCCTCGCCGGCGGCCACCGCCTCGCGCACCTGCCGGTTGAGGGGGGTGTAGTGAAGATCCGTCGCATCGATTCTCATAACCATCTTCACGCCCCCGCCGGCACGACATCCAGCACCTGCAACATCCCCTCGTCGAGCATATAGCCGCGCAACCGGTCGCGGTTGCCCCGCAGACTCTCGATCGCGTTGATCCCGGCTGCGCCCATCAACTCGGAGACCTCCATGGTCCACGCCTCGATGAGGTTGGCGACATGCACCGCCTCCTTCTCCGGGTCGAGACGGGCGACCAGGTCGGGGCGCTGGGTGGCGATCCCCCACGGGCAGAGCCCGCGGTAGCAGTTGCCGCAGACCCGGCACCCCATCGCCACCAGGGCCGCGGTCCCGATATAGATCGCGTCGGCACCGAGGGCGATCGCCTTGGTCACATCGGCGGCGTTCCTGATCCCGCCGCTCGCGATGACCGAGATCTCGTTTCGCACCCCCTGATCGCGGAGTTTGGCGTCCACCGCCGAGACCGCCGCCTCGATCGGGATGCCCACGTGGTCGCGGAAGACCTTCGGCGCCGCCCCGGTCCCGCCGCGGAAGCCGTCGACCACCACGGCGTCGGCACCCGACCTGGCGATCCCGGCCGCGATCGCCGCGGCGTTGTGGACGGCGGCGATCTTGACGAAGACCGGCTTTTTCCACTCGGTCGCCTCCTTGAGCGAGCGCACCAGCTGCGCCAGATCCTCGATGGAGTAGATATCGTGGTGGGGCGCCGGACTGATCGCGTCGCTCCCGAGCGGGATCATCCTGGTGCAGGAGACGTCGGCGCAGACCTTCTCGCCGGGGAGGTGCCCGCCGATCCCGGGCTTGGCGCCCTGTCCGATCTTGATCTCGACGGCCGCTCCGCGTTCGAGATAGTCGATCCCGACCCCGAACCGTCCCGAGGCCACCTGCACGATGAGGCGGTCCTGGTACGGGTAGAGGTCAGGGTGCATCCCGCCCTCGCCGGTCCCCATAAACGTCCCGGTCTTATGCACGGCCCTGGCCAGGGCGAGCTGGGCGTTGAGCGAGATCGCCCCGTAACTCATGTGCCCGATCATAATCGGGGTCTCGAGCATGAGGTTGGGAGTGAGCTTCGTCTCCAGTTCCACATCGCCGGCCCCGGTCCGGGAGAACTCCAGCTTCCTCGGCTTCTTGCCCAGATAGGTCCGCAACTCCATCGGTTCCCTGAGCGGGTCGATGGAGGGGTTGGTGACCTGGCAGGCATCCAGGAGGAGGCGGTCGAAGATCGAAGGGAGAGGTTGGGCATTGCCCATCCCGGCCAGGATGATCTTTCCGGTCCGCGCCTGGTTGAAGATCGCCTCCCGCGCCTCGGCGGTCCAGACCGGGTGGGAGCGGTAGTCCACCGGCCGCTCCTCCAGGCTGATCGCATCGCGCGGGCACATGGCGATGCAGCGATGGCATGCCGTGCAGTTCCTGGAGACCGCGGTGATCCGGTCCCCTTCCCATCGGAACGTCCCATACGGGCAGTTCTCGATGCACCGCCCGCACTCCATGCACCGGTCGCGGTCGATGGTGACCCGGTACTTCACAGGGACACTCCCGAGCACCATCAGCGCACCCTCCCGATCACCGGTTCGCCGGCGCCAGGCATCCAGACACGGTCCAGTTCGGGGGCCATTCTGCGGATCGCCGCTTCTTCGCTGGAGATGTAGAGGCGGTCCCCCTCCTCGGCGGCGACCAGGGGCCTGAGTTTGATCCGGTCGGTGAACCCGACGATCCCGTCGCGGTTGGCGACCACGATCGCAAACGGGCCGTTCATCATCGCAGAACCGTAGGTGAGACGGATGGCCCGGTACAGGTCTTTCTCACGCTCGGGCATCTCGTCGATCTCGTCCCAGAACGGCGGGGCAAGCGCACGGACGGCGAGTTCATCGTCGAGGCCGTGCCGCCGGGCCAGCAGGTCGACCAGGTAGGCCACCACCTCGGTGTCGGTGAACATCGTGCACTTGTACCCGAAACTCTCGATGTACCGGCGGTTGGTACCATAACTGGTGATCTCGCCGTTGTGGACGACGCTCCAGTCCAGGAGGTTGAAGGGGTGGGCCCCGCCCCACCAGCCCCGGGTGTTGGTCGGGTAGCGGTTGTGGGCAAGCCAGATATAGCCCTTATAGTCCTGGATACGATAGAAGTCGGCGACCTCTTCGGGCCATCCGGCCGCCTTGAAGACCCCGATGTTCTTGCCAGAGGAATAGATCAGGGTCCCGGGTATTGTGGTGTTCACCTTCATCACCAGATAGGTGACGATGTCCTCCTCGGGCGAGGGGGTACCGGTCATCAGCGAGGCGTCGGGCCTGAAGAAATAACGCCACGGGGTGTGAACCTTCTTCAGGCGCGGCTGCTCGTAGGTCGGGATCTCTTCTTCATGGACGATTGCTCCCCAGGTCTCGAGGAGGGTGTCCAGCGAAGCCTTGGTCTCGATGATGTTGTCGAAGAAGACATGGAGGGCGTAGCAATCGGCATACTCAGGATAGGCACCGTACACTGCATACCCGGCACCTTCCCCGCTGCCCCGTTCATTCATCATCGAGAGAGCATCTTTGATTCTGGCGCCGTCCATCGCCGCCCCCGAACGGTCGACGACGCTGATGATTCCACACATAATCCGCTCCAGCACCACCCGACAGGGTGGCGGTGCTCGTTACCCATAGCTCCAGTAACCATATATAGTATTGGGTGGAACCATGTTTCCATTATGCCAGCCGACGAGGTTACAGCACTGCTGGAGAGAATCGAAGCAGACGGCGTCAAATTCATCCGTCTGCAGTTTTCCGACCTCCAGGGACAACCGAAAAACGTGGCGATCCCCCCCATCCAGGCAGAGAAGGCACTGACCGATGGCATCTCATTCGACGGTTCATCGATCGAGGGTTTCGCCAGGATCGAAGAGTCCGACATGGTGCTGAAGCCCGACATGGCGACCTACACCCTCCTCCCCTGGAGGAAGGAAGAAGGACGGGTCGCCCGTTTCATCTGCGACGTCCATCTCCCGGACGGGAGGCCGTTCGAGGGGGACCCGCGGCAGATCCTCAAGAAGGTCGTGGCCGACGCCGCAAAGGACGGATACGAGTTCAACACCGGACCCGAACTGGAGTTCTTCCTCTTCAAGATGATCAACGGCAGGCCGTCCCTCGAGTTCCAGGACCATGGCGGCTACTTCGACCTCGCCCCCACCGACCTCGCCGAGAACGTGAGGCGGGCCATCGTCCTCGCGCTCACCGAAATGGGCTTCGTGGTCGAGGCCTCGCACCACGAGGTAGCCAAGAGCCAGCACGAGATCGACTTCAAGTACGGACCCGCACTCCAGACCGCGGATAACGTGGTCTCCTTCAAGTTCGCCACCAAGACGATCGCCCTCATGAACGAACTCCATGCCACCTTCATGGCCAAGCCGATCTACGGGATCAACGGGAGCGGGATGCACACCAACTGTTCGCTCTTCAAAGACGGCGAGAACGCCTTCTATGACCCCGACGCACCGCGCCAGCTCTCGGAGACCGCCCTGCACTTCATCGGTGGCGTCCTGAAGCATGTCAGGGGGATCACCAGGATCGCCAACCCGACCATCAACTCGTACAAGCGCCTGGTGCCGGGCTACGAGGCCCCGGTCTACATCTCGTGGAGCGCCTCGAACCGGACGGCCCTCTGCCGCGTTCCCTCGCCCCGCGGCAAGTCCACCAGGATGGAACTGCGCAGCCCGGACCCGACCTGCAATGCCTATCTCACCTTTGCGGTCATCCTCGCCGCGGGGATGGACGGCGTGCGCAACCGGATCGAACCGCCGGTAAGCGCCGACCAGAACATCTTCGAGCTCTCGAAGGAGGAGAGACTGGCCGCCGGGATCGACACCCTGCCCGACAACCTCCTCGAGGCGAACGAGTACCTGCTGAAGGACGAACTCCTCTGCTCGGTCCTCGGGCCCCACGTCGTCGAGAACCTCACCAGGCTTGCCGAGATGGAGTGGGACAGTTACCGGTCGATGGTCCATCCCTGGGAAGTGGACCAGTACTTCTACCAGCACTGAGAGAGATCTCTCCTCTTTTTTCAGTCGCGCTCCGGCTCCGCTCCGGGCCACCACACCGGCCCGTTTCAGGAGGGGACCGGCTGCCTGAGCGGCAGAAACCTATTTATGCAACCTCCCCAGAGTTCAACGAGTTAAATAACCCCAATATGGGCCCATATTTTAATATTGCGTCAATAATGTACTTAAAATAAAGATCTGGCCAATTTAAGAGCATTTTTCACCCAATCACCCATATCTATCACATAAATAATTCACAGACTGGTTGAACTATGTACCGAAGTAAACAAGATTTCTATACCCACGCGGCCGCCCTGGCCGTGGCCGTCACGCTTCTCTGTTGCGTGCTGGTCATGCCCGCGGCCGCAGAGGACACGGGCCTCGGGGCGGCGGTCGACGCTCCGGGTCTTGTATGGACGACCGACACCTCCACGAAGGCGTGGACGGTCGATACCGAACACGCTGTGAAAGGCGGGAGCTCCGTCAGGAGCGGGCCGGATTTAAGCTTTGGCGACTCGAAGATCGAGACCACGGTCATCGGCCCCGGCACGCTCTCCTTCTCCTGGGATGTCCACTCTCCTTCAAGCGACTATTACAAGTTCTCCATTGACGGCACCGATCAGAAGCAGATCGGAGGCACCGAGTCTGTCTGGACAGAGGAGTCCTTCAGGATCGCTTCTGGCGAACACACGCTCACCTGGACCTATCACAAGGGGGGTTTCGGTGTCAAGAACGAGAATGGCGGATGGCTCGACGCGGTCACCTTCACCGCGGGCGACTACACCGACTTCTCCGCCAATGTCACTTCGGGTATGACGCCCCTGGCCGTGCAGTTCACCGACCTCTCCACCGGCGACGTGAGCGAATGGGAGTGGGACTTCGGCGACGGCTCAGCGCACGTCACCACCCAGGACGCGACCCACGTCTACGAGAAGGCCGGCACGTACGAGGTCACCCTCACCGTCCAGAGAGCAGGAGCCTCTGAGACCGAGACGAAGAGCGGGTACATCACCGTGCTCAAGAGCCAGACCCTTGCCGAGGCCGTGGACGCACCCGACCTCACCCTGACCACCGGCGGCGACGCGGAATGGTCTGTCGATACCACCGAGAGTGTCGCCGGCGAGACCAGCATCAGGAGCGGTCTGCTCGCGAGTTCTCAGTCCACCCAGGTGGAGACCACCGTCACCGGGCCTGCGACCCTCTCCTTCGACTGGAAGGTCAAGCCCCAGAAAGTCATGTGGTCCACGTACGGCGAACTCGAGTTCGCGGTCGACGGCGCGACCTCCTCCGACGACCTCTATAAGAAGATCCGGTCGGACGACGGCTGGCACCACGAGACCTTCGACCTCGGCGACGGGGAGCACACCGTCAAATGGACCTACTCCACCACATCCTCGGACAAACCCGAGAACGGCGGATGGATCGACAACGTGACGGTTGAGTCCGCAACGCCCAAACCGCCTCTTCCCACCCTGGGCGAGGCCCTGGACGCCGCTGACCTCACCTGGACCACCGGCGGCGACGACGATTGGGTCGTCGAGGACGGCAACGGCTTCGGCGGCAGTTGCGCCAGGAGCGGCGAGGCCTTTTACGGTTGTGACGGTTCCTGGATCGAGACCACCGTCACCGGGCCGGGCACCCTGAGTTTTGCCTGGAATGTCTCGTCAGGCTACGACGAGAGCGAAGACCTCAACGACCCCTGGTCTTCCGACCTGCTCAGGTTCACCATCGACGGCGAGACTCAGAAGAACATCGCCGGCGAAGACTTCGCCTGGACGACCGAGTCCTTTACGATCGGCGAGGGCGAACACACTCTCAGATGGCACTATCTCGAAGCCGGCGGGAACTATGCCGGCGAAGACCGCGGCTGGCTCGACCACGTCGCCTTCACCCCGAAGGCGCCCGCGCCAACCACCCTCAAAGCGGCCCTGGACGCCCCGAACCTTGAGTGGGCCACATCCGGAGCATCAGAGTGGACCATCGACACGGCGAACGGCGTGAAGGGCGGCGGTTGTGCACGGAGCGGCCCTCTCACTTATTTCTACGACCAATCCGACCTCATGACCTCGGTCACCGGTCCGGGCACCCTCACCTTCTGGTGGAATGTCTCCTGCAGTGAGTGGGACAGTTTCTACCTCGCGATCGACGGGGAAGACACCGTCGACATCGCCGGCACCGACCGCACCTGGGAGGAGCGGACCGTCGAGATCGCACCCGGCACTCATCAGCTCACCTGGTCCTTCATCAGGATGAACTATGATGAGCCCGAAGGCGAGGACTGTGGGTGGCTTGACAACGTCTCCTACACCCAGGAGATCGTCACCGCCTTCACCGCCAACACCACCGCCGGCGACGCCCCCCTCGCCGTGCAGTTCACCGACCAGAGCACCGGCAACCCGACCGCCTGGCACTGGGACTTCGGCGACGGCACCACCTCCGACGAGCAGCACCCGGCCCACATCTTCGAGGCCGGCACCTACGACGTCTCCCTGACCGTCACCAGAGACGGCGTGGAGGAGACCGGGGCGAAGACCGGGTACATCCACTCGATCGGCGAGGTCACCCTTGCCGAGGCCTTCGACGCCCCTGACCTCGCGTGGACCACCGGCGGCAACGCCACCTGGTCGGTCGTGAAGGGCCCCGAGTATGTCGGGTACAGTGCCGGCAAGAGCGCCGGGGCACTGGCCTGTAGCCAGAACTCCTGGGTCCGGACCACGGTCGCCGGCCCCTGCATCCTCTCCTTCGACTGGAAGGTGAACCCCGGCAAGTACTCCGGGATGCCTCTGGGCAAGATGGAGTTCGCGGTCGACGACGCCGACCAGTACGACGATCTCTACAAGAAGATCCAGTGGGCCTCTGACTGGTCCCATGAGACCTACCACATCGGCCACGGCACCCACACCATCACCTGGACCTACTCCACCTCCATGACCGAGAAGGAAGAGAACGGCGGCTGGCTCGACAATGTCACCTACACCTACGGCGGCGGCGAACCGGTCGTGGACTTCGTCACCAACGTGACCGAGAACCGCGGCATGGCACCCCTGGCCGTCGAGTTTGCCGACAACTCCACCGGTTTCCCGACCGCATGGAACTGGGACTTCGGCGACGGTTCGGCACCGGTCACCACCGAGAGCGCCGCCCATGTCTATACCAGGCCGGGCGAGTACCCGGTCACCCTGACGGTCACCAACATCGTCGGGAAGGACGCCGACGGGAAGGTGGTCCTCGGCACCGACACCGTGACGAAGACGGTGACCGTCGTCGAGGCCATCCCGCTCGGCACCGCGGTCGACGCTCCTGAACTCACCTGGACGACCGGCGGCGACGCCGGCTGGTTCACCGACATCTACTGTGCCCTGACAGGCGGGAGTTCCGCGAGGAGCGGCGTCATCTCATCCAGGGAGAACACCTCCTGGATCGAGGCGACGGTCACCGGCCCCGGCGTGCTCACCTTCAACTGGAACATCAACGCCACGGCCTTCACGTACTGCGGATTGCTGGAGTTCTTGGCCGACGGGACGAAGGTCTCAGAGATCAAGGGGACTCAGCAGGGCAAATACTGGCCTGGCGTGTACTATGAGGTCCCGCCCGGCGAGCACGCCCTCAGGTGGACCTACTCCAACGAATACCGGTACAAAGAGGGCGACTGCGGTCACCTCGACAACGTCACCTACACCTTCGGCGCCATCCTCCCGACGGCCGCCTTCGAGGCCAACGTGACGCGGGCGATGGCCCCGGCGACGGTGCAGTTCAACGACACCTCGGCCGGGTGCCCGACCGCATGGTCCTGGGACTTCGGCGACGGTGCGACCTCTGACGAGCAGCACCCGACCCACACCTACGAGAAGGTCGGCGAGTATCAGGTCACCCTGACGGTCACCAACGACGCCGGCACCAGCAGCACGACGCAGACCATCGCGGCCGTTCCTTTCGCCACTCTTCCAGAAGCCGTCGAGGCCCCTGACCTGGAGTGGTCCACCGGCGGCGCTGCTGACTGGTTCGTCGACGTCGACTGCGTCCACACCGGCACCACCTCGGCACGGAGCGGCGCCATCGAGGGCGGCAAGGAGTCCTGGCTCCAGGCAAACATCACCGGTCCGGGCTACCTCACCTTTGCCTGGAACGTCTCCTCTGAACCCAGGCACGACTACCTGAGGCTCTTCATCGACGGCGAGGAGGAGAAGAACATCTTCGGCTTCCCTGAGAACTGGACCGAGGAAGAGTACAGGCTCGGGTTCGGCACGCACGCCGTCAGGTGGGTGTACGAGAAGGACTACAACTCGGACATGATGGAGGACTGCGGCTGGCTCGACAACGTCACCTTCACCACGATCGACGACACCGACTTTGTCGGCAACGTCACCTGGGGCGAGGTCCCGCTCACCGTGGACTTCACCGGGTATTCGACCGGAAACCCGATCCACTGGGCCTGGGACTTCGGCGACAAGGAGTCGGCGGTCGGCAGGAACCAGACGCACACCTACACCACGCCCGGCGTCTACAACGTCACCCTCATCGTGCAGAAGGACACCGCCCCTGAAGGGCAGATGGAGGTCAAGAACGGCTACATCACCGTCACCCCGACCTTCGAGGATGCGCTCGACGCCGCCGACCTCGTCTGGACGACCGGCGGGGACGCACCCTGGTTTGTCCAGTTGAACGAGACCTTCGTCGGCGGGAGCTGCGGGCAGAGCGGTGCGATCGACGAGCGCAACCAGCAGACCTGGATCGAGACCACGGTCACCGGCCCCAAGAACCTCACCTTCGACTGGCAGGTCTCCTCCTATGAGGGCTACTCGATGAAGTCCTCGGACGTCCTCGCGTTCTCCATCGACGGCGAGATGCAGAAAGAGATCGCCGGTACCGATGAGGGGTGGCAAACCGCTGAGTACACCCTGGCGAAGGGCGAACACACCCTGCGGTGGATGTACGAGAAGCGTTCATACAGCAGCACCGCCGGGGAAGACTGCGGGCGGCTCGACAATGTCGTTCTCACCGACATCGCCCCGGTGATCTCGTTTGCCCCGGCCACGGCGACGGTCGCCGCCGGGACCGAGCGCGAGGTCGCCATCGTCGCCGACCACTTCCCTGACGGCCTGAAGAACTATTCGATTACCGTCACCCTCGAGAACGACCGTGCCCGGATCACCGGCGTCGACGTCGCCTCCATGACCGGCGCATCCTCACCGTCCGGCCTGCCCGGCACCACCGTCACGTTCTCCGCGAGCGACGACGGCAACACCGTCGAGGCAGGTGCGGAGAACGTCCTCCTCGCCACCCTGAAGGTCAGGGGCCTCACCGACGGCACGGCCGGGATCACGGTCGGCGACGTCGTGGTCTACACAGACAGCGGCGAAGAAACCAGTGTGATCTGCACGCCGGGCACCATCGACGTCGTCGGGCTCTCGCCCCTCCCCGGATGTGTCAACATACCCGGCGACGATGACGGCGACGGCCTCTTCGAGGACGTGAACGGCGACGGCACCCTGGACACCGACGATGTCGGGGCCTACTTCGAACACTTCGAGAGCATCTTCTCGCAAAAGAACCCGCGGGTCTTCGACTACAACGGCAACGGCCGGATCGACTTCGACGATGTCGTGACGGTCCACCGCTCCATGGAGACCGACCGAGCATGAGACAGGTGGCTTGAGTTATGAATACCAGCATACTGAAAGGTCTGGCAGGCGCACTCCTCTGCGCCTGCCTGCTCCTCTGGGCCGCGGCCCCGGCAGCCTCCGCACTGGAGGTGACCGAGGCGCCGCTCAACCCGGAGTTTGTGAAATATCTTGAGGAGCAAGAGGCACCGGCCGACCGCATGATGACGGCCGCGGCCGCTTCAATCGAAGAAGGCGAAAGCACAGACGAGATCTGCGGCGAGATCCCCTCGCCGGTGACCGTCGCCTGGCCCGAGGGCAGCGAGGTGCAGACCACCTCGGCCTTCAAGCCCGCCCCCTCTGAGAGCCGTTATGACCTTCGCGACGAGGGCCGGGTCGGGTCGGTGAAGGACCAGGGACACTGCGGGAGCTGCTGGTCGTTTGCGGCCATCGGTTCCCTGGAGTCCACCCTCCTCCCTGGAGAGGTCTGGGACTTCTCCGAGAACAACCTGAAAAACACCCACGGCCTGGACTATACCCACGTCGAGGGTGGGAACGCCTATATGGCCACCGCCTACTTCTCCCGCTGGTCGGGCCCGGTGAACGAGTCCGACGATCCCTACAGCGAGGTCTCGGGCGTCTCCCCCACCGGCCTCACCGTCCGGAAGCATGTCCAGGACGTGGACTTCCTCCCGGTGCGGAAAGACCGTTCCAATGTCACCCTGATCAAGCAGGCGGTCAAGGAGTACGGCGGGGTCTACTCCTCGATGTACTGGTCGAACGGTTTCTACGACGAGGGGCATGCGAGTTACTATGACCCCTGGCTCGTCGGCGGCGGCCACGCCGTCCTGATCGTGGGCTGGGACGACACCTACAGCAAAGAGAACTTCACCTTCACCCCGCCGGGCGACGGTGCGTTCATCGTGAGGAACTCCTGGAACACCGACTGGGGCGACGACGGCTACTTCTACCAGTCGTACTATGACGCCGACCGCGGCTGCAAGGCGGTCTTCACCGCAGAAGATACCGACAACTACCGCGACGTCTACTTCCACGACCCGCTGGGCTGGACCTCGGCGGTCGGGCTGGGGAGCGAGACGGCGTACGCCGCCAACGTCTTCACCGCCACCTCGGGCAACAGCCTGGGTGCGGTCGGGTTCTTCACCCCGGCCCCGAACGCCGCCTACGAGGTCTCGGTCTACGTCGACCCGACCGACGGCCCCCTCTCGGCGGACGGGCCGGTGACGACCATCTCCGGCACGCAGGTCCTGCCCGGCTACCACACCCACCCACTCGCAACGCCGGTGCCCCTGAAACCGGGTCAGAAGTTCTCGGTGGTCGTCAAGCTCACGACGCCCGGCTACTACCAGCCGCTGGCGGTTGAGAAACCGATCGCCGGGTTCTCGACCGGCGCAAAGGCGTCGGCCGGCGAGAGTTATGTCAGCGCCGACGGCGTCGAGTGGGACGACCTCACGACCAGAATGCCCAACACCAACGTCTGTCTGAAGGCCTACTCCGTCTACGAGGAGCCGAAACTCTCGTTCAGTACCGCCCATTCATCTGTGAATGCAGGTGACGAGACCGAAGTCCCCATCACCATGAGCCGCGCCCCCTGGGGTCTTGCCGGTTACGAGATCGACGTCTCGGTCGCCGACCCAGAGGTCGCCACGATCACCGGCGCCTCCTACCCGGCCTGGGCGACGCTCAACCTCTCGCGCGAGACCGACGACGGTCTCATGATGCGGGCGGTCGACCTCGACGACGCCGTCCATGCAGGCGACGAGAACGTCGCCCTCGGCACGGTCAGGGTGAAAGGCCTCATCGGCGGAGCATCGGACCTGGAGATCGCCGTGCGGCAGATCGACGCCGACGGCGGCGACCTGGTCACCACCACGGCGAACACGAGCAGCGTTACGGTCGCCCCCGCCGGCGACAGAGAGCAGGCCGAGAAGGCGAAGCTTGACGTGCCCGGATGCACCTTCGCCGGCAGGAACGTCTCGGTGAAGAACTCCGGAGATGTCCAGGTATCCGGGGACAGGAAGAGCATCAAAGTCTCCGGGAACTCCTTCGACCTGACGATCAGGACCACCGGAGAAGTGACCGAGGAGGACGGCATCTTCAACGGCACGGTCGAGCGCGTCGTCCTCCAGACCAGAGCGCTCGCGGTCAGGTCAGAAGGGGCCGGCGAGGTCCGCGGCTCGGTGATGGCAGATCTTACCGGCGTGCCCCAGGGTGCGGCCGTCACCACGGCCCTGAGGAACGAGGCCGGGGCCGGGACAATGGACATCTTCGAGCGTGCGGCCGGAGAAGAGGGACTGACGATCGACGCCTTTGCGGCGTCCCTTGAGGTCCGGACCGCCAACCTCAACGACGGCGAGGAGATCACCGGCGCCACGGTGCTGATGAGCGCCCCGACCGCGTGGGTGGAGGCGCACGGCGGCGCAGAGAACGTCACGGTCATCCGCTGCAACGACGGAAAGGCAACACTTCTCCAGACTCGTGTCCAGGTGACCGAAGGCGGTATGACCACCTTTGCCGCCACGTCGCCTGACGGATTCTGTGAGTTCGGGCTGGTCGCCGTCTCGGCGGCACCGGTCGAACCGACACCGGTACCGACCACCGAACCGACGCCAGTGCCGACGACTACCGAGCCAACACCGGCACCTACAACCACCGAACCCGCCCATGTCTCCTCACAGAGCAGCGGCGGCAGCAGTCAGTCGGACACTGCGGTCGGCGCGGCAGATTCCCTCCGTGCGGGAGAAAACGTCACCCTGACGATGCGCACCACGCCGGTCACGGCGGTCACGCTCAGGACGAAAGAAGACATCGACGGCCTCATGCTCTCGGTGAAGAAGGCCACGCTCCCGTCGGCGGCCGACGCCCCTGAAGATGCGGTCTACGCCTACGTGGAGGCAACCCTGTATCGCACGACCGAAGACCGCCTCTCCGGCGAGACCATCGCCTTCGCCGTGCCCACGGCATGGATGAAAGCGCACTCCTGCACGGCCGACGACATCGGGCTCTTCAGGTACGTCGACGGTGCATGGAAGCCTCTCGAGACGGTATTCACCGGTGAGAACGGCGGCATTGCATACTTTGCTGCGGAAAGCGACGGTTTCTCCACCTTCGCCATCGCCGCAACCGCGGGGACGCCCGAGACACCGGCACCGACCGTGACCTCGGCAAGCGCCGAATCAGGTGCGGTGACCCCGGCAGAGACCGATACGGTCCCGGCGACGACGACGCAGAAGTCGCCTCTGCCCCTCTGGGCCGCGGCCCTGGCGATCGGCAGTGCCGCTCTCCTGGCACGGAGACACTAAATCTTTTTTTTTGCCCTGGAGAATCGGGCATGAACCCCTGGCCCAAGCATATGGGATGAATGTTGAAATCATCCGGGTTGGTCTCTCAGCGGGGGGCGGCGATGGAACAAGGCCTCCACCAGTCCTCCTGTCTTGAAAAAGAGAGAGCAAGCGGCGAAAAATGTTCATCGCGTATGTTTGAGCCAGAGGTTCATGCCCGATTCTACAAAGTCAATCGCAGATATTTTTTGTCGGGGCGCATTATCATATTCCAGGTGAATCAGTCCATGGTACGGCTTACATGGGAGACCAGGCTCGGAATTTTTCTGGTCCTGGCAAGTGTTGCGATCTATACAGTGAAGTTCCTCATCCTCGGAACCCCGGAGAACACCTATTACTATATCTTCAATGCCCTGGGTTTTCTCCCGATCAACGTCCTGCTCGTCACGCTCATCTTGAACCAGCTCCTCACGGTGCGGGCGAAGCGGGACAAACTCCAGAAACTGAATATGGTCATCGGAACCTTCTTCTCTGAAGTCGGGACCAGTCTGCTGGTCAGACTCTCGGACCGCGACGCCGGCCTGAACGCGATCCGGTGCGACCTGGTGGTGCGGGACGACTGGTCTGAGAAGGAGTTCGACGAGGTCAGGGCCTGCATCACCGACCACACCTATCAGGTGACGGTGGACGCCGGGGAACTCGGTGAGATCCGGTCGTTTTTGATCCAGAAACGCCCCTTCCTTCTGCGTCTTCTGGAGAACCCGGTGCTTCTCGAACACGAGCACTTCACCGAGGTGCTGCGGGCGGTCTTCCACCTTGCCGACGAACTCGAACGCCGCGACGACCTCGCGCATGCCCCGGCGACCGACCTTGCCCACCTGAACAACGACGTCAACCGGGCCTACCGCCTGCTGATCGTCCAGTGGCTTGACTACATGGCATATCTCAAGGAAAACTATCCGTACCTCTTCTCCCTCGCGATGCGGACCAACCCCTTCGACGAGCGCGCCTCGCCGGTGGTGCGCGAGTAGGGGGAACCGCCCCCACCCCCTCCCCGCAGGGTCCGTGGGTGCCGACCGGATCCCGCCCCGGCCGTCAGAGAAAGATTATCTGTAAAGAACACAGATCCAGGGCCGGGGGACGGAACGATCGATACCGGCACAGAAGGGCGGCGGACGCTCATCATCTCGAACAGGCTCCCGTACAGCATCCGGCAGGACGGCGAGAATTTCAGCGTGGAGCCGAGCATCGGCGGACTTGCAACCGGACTTGCATCCTATTACCGCGACCACAACTGCGTCTGGGTCGGGTGGCCGGGCGCCGACTCGGGGGCACTCGGTGAGGAGGGGATGAAAAAGGTCGGCGCCCTCATGGAGGACCGCGCCTGCATCCCGGTCTTCCTCGACGCCGGGGCGGTCGATGCCTACTATGACGGCTTCTGCAACTCCACCCTCTGGCCGCTCTTCCACTATTTCCATACCAGCAGTACCTGGGACCTCCCGTCCTGGGAGGCCTATCTGCAGGTGAACCGGGCCTTCTGCGAGGCGGTCGTCCGGGAATACCGGTCCGGCGACATCATCTGGGTGCATGACTACCACCTCCTCCTCCTCCCGGCCATGCTCCGCACGAAGATCCCGAAGGCCACCATCGGGTTCTTCAACCATATCCCCTTCCCGTCCTACGAGATATTCAGGATCCTCCCCTGGCGTCGGGAGATCCTGGAGGGCCTCCTGGGCGCCGACCTCATCGGCTTCCATACCTACGACTATGTCCGCCACTTCACCGACAGCGTCCGGCGGATCCTGGGATACCAGCATACTTCGGGCGAGATCCTGACCGGGAACCGTCTGGTGAAGGTGGATACCTTCCCGATGGGCATCGATTATGCGCGGTATTCCAGAGCGGTCGAGGACCCGGCGGTCAGGGAGGAGGCGGCGCGGCTGCGCCGGAAGTACGGCGGCAGACGGGTCGTCCTCTCCTTCGACCGTCTCGACTACACCAAGGGTATCCCGCAGCGATTGCGCACCTTCGACCTCTTCCTCCAGCGCCATCCCGAGTACAGGGATGGGATCGTCCTCATCGTCGTCGCCGTCCCGTCCCGCACGGCGGTACGCGAATACCAGAGCCTCAAACGGCAGGTGGACCGTCTGGTCGGCGAGATCACCGGGAGGCACGGTACCATCGACTGGGCGCCGGTGAGGTACCTCTACGACACCCTCCCCTTCGAGACGCTCGTGGCCCTGTACCAGATCGCGGACGTCGCCGTCGTCACCTCCCTGCGGGACGGGATGAACCTGATGGCCAAGGAGTTCGTGGCCACCAAACACGACGGCCTCGGGGTGCTGGTCCTGAGCGAGATGGCCGGCGCGGCCGCCGAACTCGGCGAGGCGATCATCGTCAACCCCTTCAACATCGAGGAGATGGTCGGCGCCCTCAAGGAGGCCCTCACCATGCCGGAGAACGAGCAGGTGCGGCGAAACCGCTGGATGCAGGAGCGGCTCAGGCGGTATCATCTCCTCCACTGGGCCAGGGACTTCATGCAACGTCTTGAGGCCACGAAAACGAGGCAGAGAGAACTGGAGGCCTCGCTCCTCTCGACCGAGCAGAGGGAGAGGTTGATTGAGGCATACCGGGTGGCCGGACGGCGTCTCCTCCTCCTCGACTATGACGGTACCCTCACCCCCTTTGCTTCCAGGCCCGAGCATGCCGTCCCCGACCCCGCTCTCCTCTCTCTGCTCGGTGCCCTGACGGCGGAGGAGGGGACCGAGGTGGTGATGATCAGCGGCCGGGACCGCCGGACCCTTGCCGAGTGGTTCGGTGGCCTGGACGTCGGACTCATCGCCGAGCACGGGGTATGGGCCTGCCGACCGGGTGGCGAGTGGCGGCTGACCGGTCCCCTCCAACGGGAGTGGAAGGAGGAGATCAGACCGGTGCTTGAACGCTATGTCGACCGGACGCCGGGTTCTTTCATCGAGGAGAAGGACTTCTCCCTGGTCTGGCATTACCGGATGGCCGACCCCGACCTCGCTTCTGCCAGGGTGAAGGAACTCAGAAGCATGCTCTTTGACCTCACCGCTCACCGCGACCTGGACATCCTGGAAGGGAGCCGGGTGCTCGAGGTGAAGAGTGCCGGCTACAACAAGGGACGGGCGGCGGCCGAGTGGCTGGATGAAGGGCCATGGGATTTTGTCCTCGGTGTGGGGGACGACTGGACCGACGAGTATCTCTTCGAGGCTCTCCCCGAGGGGGCGTGCTCGGTCAAGGTCGGGATGGGCCTCTCCAAGGCCAGAGTCCATGTGAGGTCGCTCAGGGAAGTGCGGGCCCTCCTTGAAGACTGCCTCCTGCCCGACGGCGGGCAAGAGATATAAGGGCGCGGGCCCTCCCGGAGGTGGGCGCGAGGATCCGCGCCGGGGGGAGACGTATGCGAAGCCTGGACGACTACCACGGGATCGTGAGCGACCGGCAGATCTACGAGATCTACCAGAAGGCGCGGGGCCTGACCGGCAAACATGTCCTCTGCATCAACTCGACCTACCAGGGGGGAGGGGTGGCCGAACTCCTCTCCTCGGTGGTTCCGCTCATGAACGACCTCGGCGTCGACATGGGCTGGCGGATCCTGCACGGCAACCCCGACTTCTTCACCATCACCAAGAAGTTCCACAACGCCCTGCAGGGCGCCGAAGTAAATCTCACCGAGATGAAGAAGAGCCTGTACGTGAGGGCGAGCCAGGACTTCAAGGTCTACACCCACATCGATCACGACTGCGTCGTCATCCATGATCCTCAACCCCTTCCTCTTGTCAGGTGCTGCCGCAAACAGCAACCCTGGATCTGGCGCTGCCATATCGACCTCACCGATCCGAACAAAGAGCTCTGGGACTATCTCAAACAGTATCTGCTGAGATACGACCTGATGCTCGTCTCCAACACGAGGTACCTCAGGGAGGACCTGCCGGTGGAGCAGCAGGTGGTCCACCCGGCCCTCGACCCGCTCTCCCCCAAGAATATCGAGATTCCTGAAGATCTGGCCGAGCGGTACCTGGAGAAGTTCGGCATCCCGACCGACAAGCCACTGATCACCCAGATATCGCGGTTCGACACCTGGAAAGATCCGGAGGGTGTCCTCGATGTCTACCAGGAGGTCGAGAAAGAGATGGACTGCCGGCTCGTCCTCTGCGGGAGCATGGCGACCGACGATCCGGAGGGGCAGGAGATCTTCGAGCGGGTGGAACGCAAGGCGGCGCAGCTTAGCACCAACGGCGACGTCATCGTCATCAACAGCGAGAACAACATCCTGGTCAATGCCCTCCAGCGGGCCTCCGACGTCGTGGTGCAGAAGTCGCTGCGCGAGGGTTTCGGGCTCACGGTCACCGAGGCACTCTGGAAGGGACGGCCGGTCGTCGCCTCGGCGGTGGGGGGCATCGGCCTCCAGATCACCGACGGCGAGAACGGGTTCCTGGTCGACCCGCAGGACATCAAAGGCTGTGCCGACCGGGTGGTCCAGATCCTCCAGGACGATGGTCTGGCCCGGCGCCTGGGGAAGAACGCGAAGAGGACGGTGAGGGAGAAGTTCCTGATCACGCGGTTGCTCAGGGACTGGCTCGATGTGCTGAATGATGTGATCCTGTGAAGGGGGACGCCGGAGAATTACGATGAGGTCATCCCAGAACTCTCCGACCTTGCTCTATGACGGGAAGAAGTTTCTGAAGTCCGGCGTCGTTCATGAGATTCTGCCGCCCTGCCCCCATCTTCGTCGTGGGGGTCCGGGGGGCGGCAATGAAGTGGTGGTCCCATGCGGTGTCCTGCTCAAAGAGGGAACAAGGATCCATGCACCGGAGACCACCAAGAATTTTCAATAGCGTATGCTTGAACCCGGGGTTCATGACGAATTACTATGAAAATCACCCTGAAGATCTGCTATGAAAGATTTTCATTCGGTATGCTTGAGGCGTCCTCTCACCTCATGCCGAATTCTACAAGCCCGAGAAAAAAAGAGTGCGTGAATTGTATATGCTGGAGATCGGCTCAGACCCAGCCGCGCAGCTTCATGGCGTCGACGACGCGCTTCATGGCCAGGGTGTAGGCGGCCTGACGCATGGAGATGCTGTGTCCCTGTGCGATCTCGGCGACCTCGTGGTAGGCACGGGTCATCTTCCGACCGAGACGGGCCTGGACGTCGCTCTCTTCCCAGCGGTCGAGGGAGAAGTTCTGGACCATCTCGAAGTACGAGACCGTCACGCCGCCGGAGTTGCAGAGGAAGTCGGGGATAACGGTGATGCCCCGCTGGAAGAGGATCGCGTCGCCCTCCGGGGAGATCGGACCGTTGGCAAGCTCTCCGACGATGGTCGCCTGGACCTTGTCGGCGTTCGTCTCGTTAATTGCGTTCTCGAGCGCCGCCGGGATGAGGATGTCGACCTTCAGGGCGAGGAGGTCGTCGTTGGTGATGTTCTCAGCACCCTCGAAGTCCTTGACCGAGCCGGTCTTTGCCTTGTGGGCGTCGAGCTTCTTGAGGTCGAGGCCTTCCTCGCTGTAGATCGCACCGCGGCTGTCGCTGACCGCAACGATCGTGCAGCCGAGTTCTGCGCCGATGGACGCCGCGAAGGAGCCGGCGTTCCCGTAGCCCTGGACCGCAACCTTCGCCTGGGCGAGGTCGATCCCGTGGTCCTTTGCCGCCTCTTTGAGGACATACCAGCCGCCACGGGCGGTGGCGTCGCCCCTGCCCACCGAGCCGCCGAGCAGGATCGGCTTGCCGGTGATGACACCGCAGGCATTGTGACCGACGAGGGTCGAGTACTCGTCCATCATCCAGGTCATGATCTGAGGGGTGGTGTAGACGTCGGGGGCCGGGACGTCGCACTCAGGGCCGATGTCCTTGTAGATCGCCCGGATATAGGCGCGGCTCAGCCGCTCGAGTTCGCCCTCGGAGAGTTCCTTGGGGTTGCAGATGATACCGCCCTTGCCGCCACCGAGCGGGAGGTCGAGGAGGGCGCACTTCCAGGTCATCAGGGCTGCAAGCGAGCGGATGGTGTCGATGGTCTCCTGGGGGTGGAACCTGATCCCGCCCTTCGTGGGGCCAAGGGCGCTGTTGTACTGGACACGGAAACCCTGGAAGACACGGACCGTGCCGTCGTCCATCCGTACCGGGAGGGCCACATGAATCTCCCGCATCGGGGTCTTGAGGAATTCCTCGACGTTCGGGGAGATACCGAGGAATTCGGTACACGAGCAGATCTGCTTCTTGACGTTTTCAAAGGGGTTCTCATTGGTCATTGGATTCACCAGTTTCCCTCTAATGATTAACCGTAATCAGGCTTATAGATGCCGAATGGCCCTAAGAATAATTTCTTGAAGATATAGTTTAAAATGCCATCGATTCTGAATTCATGGGAGATATACAGGCATTATAACCCCCGCAGCACCGAAGGAAGGAAACTTCCTACCTGCGCTTGCCCGAAGGGGTGCAGAATAGCGAGAGAGCAGAGATGGAAACGCAGGTGATGAAAATAGGGCCCTGTTGAATCAACCATGAGGCGGGAAGACACCTCAGGCAGACCATATGAAAACCGTTCGAGGAGCTCTTCCGGATGGGGAGAGACTCCGGTCATGCTTCTCTCGACATTTTCCCCTTCACGATATGGCGGGGAAGGGGACATCACACATTCGCCGCCCCGGATCCCGGGCACGAAGATTGAACCGGGAAGGCACCATTGATGAATCTGAAGAGGGGGGCGCCGCCCTCGTCCCAATCCCGATGCTGGGAAACCCGGGGTGGCCAACCCCCCACAGAGATAACCATCCAGGGCTTTGTAGAATTCACCATGAACCCGCGGCTCAAGCATACGCGATGAACATTTTTCGTCGCTTGCTCTCTCTTTTCGGCTATGTAGAAATCATCTTGATGGTTCTCTTCGACGGGGGGCTGGCCGCCCCCCGTCGTGGGGGGTTCCGGGGGGTAAAGCCCCCCGGCGCGAGACGGCGGTGAAGAGTCTGCGATTGTAGGCGGCGCATCGGATCATCACGCCTTCCGAAACCCGATGCCGGGGGCGCTGCCCCCGGACCCCGGGGACGAAGATAGCGACGGGGCGGCAGCAATCTCTTGAACGACGCCGTACTTCAGAAACTTCTTCCCGTCATAGAGCAAGGCCGGAGAGTTCTGGGATGACCTCATGGTGAATTCCACAAAGCCCACGAAGAGTTCTATGGACCCGCCCGAACCGAACGTCTCATGAACGATTCAACCGATCAAAAAAGAGGACGAAAGAACCCTGAGGCTCTATTCACCCGCTGCCGACTCCGCCTCCATCATCAGGGAGCCGAAGATGAGCCGCTCCAGCACCTGGGCGACATACTTCATCCACTGCGTCTGCTCGATGTTCTCGTAGCGGTGGATGTCGGCATAGACCTGGAGACGCACCAGCGCAAAGCGGAGACGCTCGAGGTCCGGGTCGGGGAGGGCCGAGGCCGCAGCGACGATCGGTTCGAGGCGGTCAGGGAAGGTCGCAATGTCGGCCAGGACCGCGGCGATCTCGGTATAGATCTCCATGGGCTCCCCGGCCCCCCGGAGCACCCGGAGAAATTTTTCCATTTACTCCTCGACGACTTTGACGAGGTTCTCCATCACGGCGTCGATCGCCTTCCAGGACGGCGAATCGTTGTGCCTGTTGATGAACGGCCTGCCCTCGTCGCCGGCCTCGCGCATCGCAGGGTCGATGGGGATCGCACCGAGGTACGGGACACCGAGTTCCTCGGCCGCGATCTTGCCGCCGCCCTTGCCGAAGATGTCGATCTCCTTGCCGCAGTCGGGACAGATGAGACCGCTCATGTTCTCGACGATCCCGAGAACCTTGAGGTCGAGCTTCTCAATGAAGCGGACCGCCTTGCTTGAGTCGAGCGTCGAGACCGCCTGCGGGGTGGTGACGATGACCGCACCCTCGATCTGCGGGGCGAGCTGGATGATGGAGAGGGCCTCGTCGCCGGTGCCGGGCGGAAGGTCGACGACCAGGTAGTCGAGGTCGCCCCAGTTGACGTCCTCGAGGAACTGCTTGATCGCCGTCATCTTCATCGGACCGCGCCAGATGACCGGGGTCTCGCCGTTGGGGAGGAGGAACTCCATCGAGACCACCGAAAGGTTGCCGGTGGCATGGACGGGCTCGATCTTGTTGCCGGCGACCATCAGCTTCTCTCCCTCGACACCGACCATCTTGGGGACATTCGGGCCGTGGATATCCAGGTCGAGGAGACCGACGTTCTTGCCGTGGTTCGAGAGGGCGAAGGCGAGGTTGACCGAGACCGTGGTCTTGCCCACACCACCCTTGCCTGAGAGGACAAGGACCACATGCTTCACGTTCATCTTTACCTTCTGCGGGAGGCCGCAGGTGGCCTGCCCGTTCTCGTCCTTCTTGGCGCTCGGGCAGGTGCTGCAGTTGCCGTCACACTCAGATCCCTGTTGAGATTGATTCTCTGCCATGACTATCTCCTCAATTTGTGTGCTCTCAACACTTCTATAAGTATCTGTTTGCGCGGGCCTTAAATAGTTTAGATCCGGGCAACAGACCCGGGAAAGAGACCGAAACCCCGCGCTCCTCCGATCCCGCCTGCTTGCAGGGGTTTCAGGTTAAGTTTATCTTGCTGACGACGCCCATGAGGGACGGGGAAGGGAGTATGAAAGGGTATGCCGACCGTCTCCTTGCGGTCGACCTCACCGCGGGGAAGTGCAGGGCACGTCCGTATCCGGACGAGTGGAAGCGCGACTACCTCGGTGGCCGGGGCCTTGGGGTGAGGCTCCTCACCGAGATGATCGACGCATCGACCGAACCGCTCAGCCCTGAAAATCCGCTGGTCATCGCCACCGGCCCGCTGACCGGCAGCGGTGTCCCGCTGGGATCGCGCTTCGACATCGTCACCAGGTCGCCCCTGACCAGGACGCTCACCAGTGCGAATTCAGGAGGATTCTTCGGGAAAGAACTGAAGAGAGCAGGGTTCGACGGGATCATCGTCACCGGCCGGGCCGAGCGGCCGGTCTATCTCTGGGTCAACGACGGGGCCGCCGAGATCAGGGATGCCTCCGGGTTGTGGGGGAAACGGGTGAGCGAGACGGTGCGTGGGATCGAGGCCGAGACCCTCGGGCCCTCGACCGAGGTGCTCTGTATCGGGCCGGCCGGAGAGCGTCTGAGCCCCATCTCCTCGGTGATGAACGAGACCTTCAGGTCGTCGGGGCGGGGCGGCGTGGGGGCGGTGATGGGAGCGAAAAACCTCAAGGCCGTCGCCGCACGGGGCGAACAGAAGACCGAGGTCGCCGACCCCGAAGGGTTGAAAGAACTGAAGGCCTCCACCAGGGCAAAACTGCGGGAGAACCCGGTGACCGGCATCGGTCTCCCGACCTACGGGACGGCAGTCCTGGTCAACATCATCAACGAGCACAACATCCTCCCGACCAGGAACTTCCAGCGCGGCTACGACCCGGAGGCCGGGGCGGTCTCGGGAGAGGAACTCGCCGAAACCTATCTCAAGAACAAAAAGTGCTGTTACTCGTGCATGGTCTGCTGCGGGAGACTCACCGAGATCGACGGTGTCGAAGGGGACGGCCCGGAGTACGAGACCGTCTGGGCCTTCGGGCCCAACATCGGGTGCCACGACCTGGGGATGGTGATCAGGGCGAACAACCTCTGCAACGAACTGGGCCTGGACACGATTTCGGTCGGCGGGGCGATCGCGGCGGCGATGGAGATGAACGAGCGTGGGCACCTCGACACCGGGATCAGGTTCGGTGAGTGCGAGAAGATCCTCGGTCTCGTCGAATCGATCGGCGATCGGCAGGGGATCGGCGACGAACTCGCCGAGGGGAGCGCCGCCTTTACGCGGCGGCACGGTCACCCAGAACTCTCGATGAGCGTGAAAGGCCAGGACCTCCCGGCCTACGATCCCCGCGGTCTTCAGGGACACGGCCTGGCCTACGCCACCTCGGTGCGGGGCGGCGACCATGTCTATGCCTACCTCATCTCGCCCGAGGTGCTCGGCCTCCCCGAGGCCCTCGACCCCTTCACCAGCGAGGGGAAGGCGGAGTGGACGAAGGCCTTCCAGGACCTCACCGCCGTCATCGACTCGATCGGGATCTGTCTTTTCACCTCCTTCGCCCTCGACGCCGACGAATATGCGGCGCTGGTCAGGGGAGTGACCGGGATGGAGACGAACGCCGCCGACCTGATGGTGATCGGCGAGCGGATCTGGAACCTGCAGCGGCTCTTCAATCTCAGGGCCGGGTTCACGCGTGCAGACGACACCCTGCCGGCCCGTCTGCTTGCAGAACCGCTCACCGACGGTGCACCGGCCGGGAGGGTCTGGAGAAGGGAGCCCCTGCTCTCCGAATATTACCGGGCCCGCGGCTGGGACCGGCACGGGGTGCCGGACCCGGAGAAGTTGAGAGAACTCGGGATCAGCTGGGCGGCGCCGCTTCCCGCGACATGACCCAGAAGTAGAGACTCCCGAGGAGGCCGAGGAGGCCGGCAGTCCAGAAGACCCCGAAGACTCCGGCGACGTCCATGACGACGCCCGAGATGAGGGGACTTGCGATCATTCCGATGGAGAAGGCGGTGTTGAAGACGCCGAGCGACGCCCCCACCCCCCAGGTCCTGCCCCGCCGCACGGCCATGGAGGCGGCCGCGGGCATGGAGAGGGCGGTGCCGAGGCTTGTCGCCGAGCATGCGAGGAGGAGAGTGACGAAATCGTCGGTGAACGGGATGAGGAGAAGGGCCACCGAGGAGACAAGCGACCCGGCAAAGACCAGGCTCCGCATCCCGCCGCGGTCCGCACGTTCGCCAGACGGGATCTGGAGAACGGCGATGGCCAGGATGTGGACGAAGAGGAGGATCCCGACACCCTTCGGTCCGATCGCAAGCGTCGAAGCGAAGATCGGGACAAAGGCAAGGATCCCGCCGCGCCCGAGGGCGTGGACCCCCCTGAAGACCAGGAGCCCTTTCATGCCCGGATCGGCGGCGATCGCGCGGAACGAGTGCTTTGTTGCGGCCCGGGCCGGTGCGGGGGCGGCCGTCCCCGGGGGGAGAGCGACGGCGAGGAGAGCGGCCGCACCGGCGACCAGGGCCATCGCGGCGAACACCCCCTCGACCCCGGCGTGCTCGCTGATCACTCCGCCGATGAACGGCCCGGTGGCCATGCCCAGGTAGATCGCCGTGTGAAAGATCCCCATCGCCGTCCCTTCCCGGCCTGGCGGCGCCGCCTCGGCTATGCTCGCCATGCCGACGGTGATCACCACCGCGGCCGCCGCACCGTGGAGAAACCTCACCAAGAAGAGTTCGGGGGCGGTCACCGCAAAGGGGTACAGCGCCGAGACAACGGCAAACCCGAGAAGCCCGGCGACGACAAACCACCGCCGCCCTTCGCGGTCGGAGAGCGCCCCGGCATAGGGCGAGAAGATCCCGCGGGCGAGGGGGAAGGCCGCAAAGATGAGGCCGAGGAGCAGACCGGAGGCGTCGAGCATCCCGGCATAGTAGGGCATGAGCGGGCTGATGACGCCGAGCCCGGCCATGGACGCAAAGACCGCCACCGAGGCGATCGCAAGGGCTCGGATATGAGGATCGATACGAAACGCCGTCTGTCCCTCACCTGTCGGATTTTTTCGGGATCTCGATCAGCGGCAGATCGGGCTTGAGGTCGAGGAGCGGGCTGCCGTCAAGGGCTTCAAGGCCCTGCACCCGCAGGGTCCGCCCCCTGACCTCAAGGAGGTCGACGACCGAGAGGGCGATGGGGTTGGGGCGGTGCGGGGACCGGGTCGAGAAGACGCCTCTCGAACGGCTCTGGCCTGGCGGGGTCGCCCTGAGCAGAGACCGGTCGGCACGGTCCAGCCAGTAGAGAACGACCAGACGGTCGCACCCCTCGAGGTCGGCCAGGCCTTCCGCATACTCGGGGTAGACCTCGATCTCGGATTCCACATCATTCAGCCGCCCCTGACGCGGGGCGTCGTCGGGTTTTTTGTACGGGGACCTGATCGTCCCGATCGCTACCAGTTCCATCATATCACTCATCCCGGAGGGCATATCCGCACTCCGCGCGGTAAGCGCAGGAGCGGCACCGCACCGCCGCGTTGTGGTTCCGTCTCGCGGTTCCGTCCCTCAGGCAGGTCCGTATCTCGTCCACCGTGGCAAGGACCTGCACCCTGAGCTCGGGAGTGAACTCGATCCGGTGCTGGCCCGCGTTGCCGTAGACCAGCGTCCCGTACGGGACCGAGGTGCCGTAGTGCTCCTCGACGAGGAGACAGTATGCGGCGAGCTGGAGGATATGGTTCCAGTACGGTTTTCTCGCCCGGCCGCTCTTCACCTCGACCGGGATATAGGCGCCGGTCATCTCGTCTCTCAGCACATAGTCGGGCCTGCCCGAGATCCGGTGAACCCCAGAGAAGAGCACCTCAGGAGAGGTGTCGAGGTCCGAGTAGAGCAACTCGCCTTCCGGGATCCCGAACTCCTCTCGCACGGTCCTGGTCTGACGGTATTTCCAGAGGGCAAGGACAAAAAAGACCGTGGCACCGGCCAGGAGAGCGAGGACTTCCATATAGTTCCCGAACGCCCCGATCACGGGGATCCCTCCCAGCAGGACGATGAGGGCGAGGGCGAGGAGAGCATACCCGGCGATGACCAGGAGCCAGAAGGCCCGCCGTTCCTGTTCGACCTGAGAGAGAGTCCTGCCCACCTCGGCATGCACCCGACGGCCGCGTTCGATCGACGGCGTGACCGGCGGGTCAGGGGCCTTTCTGCTCCGCTGAAACTGCCACGAGAGTGCACAGTACGAATATTCGGCGATCTCAGAGGCCGAGACCACCGGGACGTTCTGCTCCTTCCCGTTCATCCTCTTTCCCTTCGGTCGAGTTCGAGGTTGCAGAGGGCGTCGGCCCGGCTGACATACCGGTCGGAGCGCCGGACCGAGGAGAAAGTGACGGCGCTGAACGCTCCGGCAAGGGCGAAGACCTCTTCCCTGAGGGCGCGGAGGTGTTCTTTGTTCACCCGGTACTCCCCGCGCAACTGGCGGACCACCAGTTCGCTGTCCGAGTAGAGGTCGACCGGCCCGTCGGTCCATGACCTCGCTTCCCTGAGGGCATTGATCACGGCCATATATTCGGCGGTGTTGTTGGTGGTGACACCGGCAAGCCCTGAAGCCTCGTGGACGACCTCACCGTCCCTGACGAAGAGATAGGCATAGGCGGCGGGCCCTGGGTTGCCCCGCGATGCCCCGTCGGTATAGATGGCCAATCCCCCTCTATCTGTTGCGGTCATCCTGGTACTATGGTGGGGGCCGCCCCCAGATATGGATGCTGGTCAGGGATAATGGGCGTGAAGATGAGCTTTGTAGAATTCGGCATGAGGCGAGCGCCCCGCCTCAAGCATACGCGATGAAAATATCAGATCAGATCTGGATCGGTTCTTGACCCTCATCCTTACGAACAAGGAGCGAATCGAAGTCGAGCATCGTGCCGCCCCTCGGCTATCTTCGTCGTGGGGGGTCCGGGGGGTTTCCCCCCGGCGCGAGACAGCAGGGAAATCTCAACGATTAGGCGCGGCAGATCCATCAGAGGGATTTTCTATCCTCTGCGTATCGGCTTCAACGGGATATGGCGAGTTCAAACTCTCATGGAAACCTGAAGAGAGGATCGTCTGGATTATTTTCATGGTAATTCGGCATGAAACCCGGGTTCAAGCATACGCGATGAAAATTTCTCTGAGCAGTGTTTCAGGGTGTGGGCTGATCCCTCTCAATCGCCGCCGCCCCCCCCGGCGCGAGACGGCGGTAAAAATTCTGCGATGAGGGCGGCACATCCGATCAGCACGCCTTCCCACATCTTCACGCCGGGGGCAGAGCCCCTCTCCCCTTCAATTGTCCTGCATATCGAGACAGATGATCCGGTAGCCCTTGACGGCCTCCCACCCGGCGAGGAGAACACCGGCAAGGACGAGCAGCATCCCCACCAGGAAGGAGGCGATGGTGAGGAGGCCGAGAACCTCGATGCCTCCCAGCACCGAGAAGCCGATGAAGAGGGAGGTGAGGACGAAGAACGCCACCGCTCCCGAGTAGCAGACAATGGCGTCTCTCTCGAAGCGGGCACGGATCTGGAGCTCGGAGAGTTGTGCGAGCACGCACGCAAAGCGCGGGTCTTCCCCTCCCTGTCGGCCCGGGTCGTCGTGGAGACTGACCCGTTTCTCCTCGTCAAGCACGCGGATCCGGTTGAGCACCACCGAGTACTTGTTGCTCATGCCGAGAAGAAGGAGGCCGCAGGCGGAGATCATAAGGCCGGGGGCGAGCATGGTCTGGATGATGTCGGCAGATGTCACGGGATCCTCTCGATTGTTTATCAGATCTGATGGTGAACGGAAAAATATCTTGCTGAAGAGGCGGTCCGGGCCGGTTTGCCTGAGAAAAAAGTGGGATCAGATCTTCGGCCGGCCCGCCCTGATCACCTCCGCGATCCGGCCCATCTCCTCCGCGAGCAGCGCGATGATATCGTCGACCGTGATGATCCCGGTGAGGGCGCCCTGATCGTCCACCACCGGCACACGCCTGACATTCCGTTCCCGCGCCTTCCCCAGCGCCTCGTACAGGCCGGCGGCGGCCGGGAGGACCATGAGGTCTCCGGTCATCACGGCACGGACCGGCACCTGCGTCGGGTCCAGGCCCTCGGCGGTGACCCGAACGGTGACGTCGCGGTCGGTGAGGATCCCGACCGGTTTCTTCTCCTCCACCACGACGATGCTCCCCACATTCTGCTCGGCCATGATCCTGGCGGCGTCGTAGACCGGGGTCTCGGGCGGGACCGTCACCACCGGCACCTGACAGCAGTCCATCAGTGTCATCTTTTCCATCCCCTCCGTTGCGTCACCCCTGTGGGGAAGCGAATATTTGAAGATGCGTGCGCGCCGAACCTGCTCGGGATGGCGATCCAGGTACCGGAATGGGAGGAACTGGCCCGGGCCCTCACCCGGCGAGGAGCGGCGGGCACCGTCTATCTCCTCGGGGCCACCGACACCGGCAAGACTACCCTGGCCTCTTTTCTCCTCGACACCCTCGGGGAGAGGACGGCCTATCTGGACGCCGACGCCGGTCAGGCCGCCCTCGGACCGCCTGGAACGCTCGGCGTCGCCCTGCCCGGCGGCGAGGTCAGGCTCCGTTTCACCGGCGCGCTCACCCCGACACGGGCGCTGGACGAGACCTTCAAGGCCCTCGAAGACCTGCTCGGAGCGGCATATGCGGCGGGCGCGGAGACGGTGATCGTCGACTCCTGCGGCTATGTGGAGGGGCGGGGCGGGGTCGCCTTCCAGCGCCGTTCGGTGGCGACCCTCAGGCCCGACCATATCGTCGCCATCCAGCGAGAGAAGGAACTCGAACCGGTCCTCGGGCCGTTCAAGGGGCGGTTCGGCCCGAAGTTTCACCGGATTCCTCCCTCGTCCCATGCAAAAGAGCGGTCAAGAGGCGAGCGACGGCGGTACCGCGAAAAACGTTTTGCAGCCTATATGGAAGGTGCGGTCAGGACACGTCTCTCTCCCGACCTCCAGGTCAGAGGAGAGGTGCCCGAAGACCCGACCGGGACGGCCGCCGCGGTCTGCGACGCCGCGGGGTGGGCCCTTGCCGTCGGGGTCGTCGAGGCGATCGACGAGGAGGGGATCACGTTCCTGGCCCCGCCGCCTGTCCCCGGCGTACCGGCCTATCTTATGATGGGACAGTACCGCCCCGGCCGCCGGAATCGGCCAGGCGCACCGTGAAGGAGAAGGCGGCCCCTTCCCCGGGCCGGCCCGGCACGCGGTCGCCGACCCGGATCTCGCCGCCGTATCGCCTGACCAGCACCTCGGCAAGATATAGTCCCATTCCCCGCCCCTGCTTCTGCGAGCCGCTGCGGTACAGTCGTTCGAAGACCCGGGGCTTGGCCGGGTCCGGGATACCGGGACCGTTGTCCGCGACGGTGATCACCGCACGGTCTCCCTCCTCCTTCGCCGAGACCGTGATGCATACCTTCTCTCCACCGAACTTGACACTGTTGCCGAAGAGATTGCCAAAGACCCGGCCGAGAAGTTCGTCGGCGAAGACGAGCATGCCGTTCCCTTCATACGAGACCTCAGGCCCCTGGAGACGGGCGGCCTCGGCCCCGACCACCCGGTCGAGCGAGACCGGACGGAGGGCCGGCTCCTCTTTCCGGCACGCCCTGATCACCCTGACGTCCTTGATGATCTCGCAACTCTCCCTGATCCCGGAGAGACACTGCCCGGCGAGGGCGCGCTCCTCCCCGGTAAGTCCCTCCATGAGCAGGTCCAGGCTCCCGAGCGAGACCATATTGGCGTTGTTGATGTCATGGGTCATCAGGTCGAGGTAGAACTCGGCCTCCTCGCGGGCGGCGGCGAGGTCTTCGGTGAGGGCGGCGCGGTGAACAAACCCTCCGATCTCACGACCGATCGCCTCGAGCGTCTCCTGCTCTTCAGGGGTGAAGCGGTGGGGGCTGCTGCTCGCGGCGGCAAGCGCCCCGATGACCGCACCCGACGGCCCGAGCACCGGGACGGCCGCAACCGAGTAGACCCCGAGTTCCCCCTCCTCGTGAGGGACGCCGAGATAGGCCTCGGTATAGGAGGCGCGGCCCTCGCAGAAGACGGTCTGCCAGTGGGCTTCCCACTCATCAGAACCGAGAGTTTCAGGGAAGTAGAGATGGTATAGGCCGTGATACGCCTGCAGCCGCGCCGGTCCGCCTGAGCGGTCGGTGAGGTAGACCGCTCCGGCATCGAAGTCGAGGAGCCCGACGGTCAGCCGCGCCACCTCGGTCAGGACCCCGGCGAGAGTGTCGGGGTCGGCGGTCGCTCTGATGATGGCGTTGACGGTGGCAAGACGTTTGCCGGCCTGGTGCTCCGCAGAAGTGTCGGGCAGAAGGGTGATGGTCACCCGGCGGCCTCCTGATCCCGGGACGACCGTCCCCCGCACCTCACAGAGGTCCGGACCGATGCAGAGTGACAGAGATGCGGAACCCTCCTCTGCGGCAGAGGCGAGGAAGGCCGAGAAGTCCGGCGAAGAGAACGTTTCCTCCGGCACCGACAGAAACCTCGCGTTTGCGCTGATTACCCGGCCTTCCCGGTCGACCACGCCGACAGGCATGGGGAGAGACGCCAGCACCGCGGCAAGGTCGGGATCATCCATATCCATGACTTCAGAATATCTCTCTGGCTGGAAAGATAAAAATATGGGATTAAAAATCACCGGTGCCGGTCAAACTCCCTCCCTGAGGGTAGAGATCGTCATACACTCACCTCAGGGGGGACGGGTGCCCCGGTCCGCACCGGCGGGGGCGCGGGCGAGTCCCCGAGGACGACCGCCCCGGCGCGGCTGCAGTCGGGCAGCGAGGTCAGGACGACAGAGAGTTCGGAGACGGTGGCCAGGGTCTCGCCGAACCGCACCGTCCTCTCCACCCGCCCTTCCCAGGAGGATTCGTGAGCGATGGTCCCGATATGGTCGATGCCGCTCTCTTCAGAGACGGTAAAGACGTAGGCCCCGGTCCACGGTGCCCGGTACTCCGCGTCGTACACCGGGAGGACGAGGACGCCGCGCCGCTCGTCGAAGAAGAAGGCTTTGTGGTCGGCAAGGGCCGGGGATTGTGTCATGCCGGTGCCGATGACCGCGGTATCGACGACGGCCGGGGCCGATACATTGCCGACGTCGAAGAGGGCGACCTTCAGGCCGCCGGTGACGGTGCCGCCCCATCCGTTCACCGTCGTCTCCCGCCTGCGCCGGTGCGGACGTCACCTCCCTCGACATCTCGACGGGGATGCTCGACCGCCTCAGGGAAACCGCCCGAAACGAGGGCCTGACCATCAACGCGATCGAGTGTTCCTGGTGGACGGCCGATATCGACAGACTCGGGTTCAGGGGCGCGTTCGACCTCGTGATCGCGTCCATGACGCCCGGCGTCAGGGATGTCGAGACCTTCGACCGCATGATGGCATGCTCGAAGCGGTTCTGCTATTATAGCAACTTCGTCGGGAGGGGTTCGGACACCGCCCACCAGGAGATTTTCAGAAATATTCTGGGCGAGGAGCCGCGTGGCCATGCCCACGGGCCTGGACTGCTGTACCCCTTCATGTACCTCTACGCGCCTGGTTACCGGCCGATCGTGAAGTTCAATCACATGTCACGAAACCGTGAGCAGGGCTGGGTCGAAGCCGCTGAAGCGGCAATTGACTTCCTGGGGAACGAACGGGTTCTTTCCGACGACGCCAGGGAAAAGATCAGGGAGTATTACAGGGATGCCTCGCCCGACGGCACGTATCGTTCCGAAGCAGAGGTCTACACCGGCATGATGGTCTGGTCTGTCACGAACAGGGACGGAACATGAGGATGTCGAAACTCGCGGTGCCGCCAAATTGGAGGGGAACAGGACTGCTCCAGCGCACCCTTCTCTGAACGGAGCGTGCGGTTTTCACCGCATTCCGCTCAGGCACTCTGCACCTGGCAGGGCATGATCGCTGACAGAACGGCCATTCGTCATGATTGGAACGGCGTTCCATGCAAGATTGTGTCCGGGCGACAACCCACGCGCGAAGTTATGCGAAATGTTTCTTCTCCTGGTTTTCATTCGATACGAAACAGATGCCGATAGAAGATCAACGATCGCTGGAGTGGGGACTATCATTCAGGGAGAGAATAGGAGAAGGCACCCGGAAGAGGGGGAGACAATGTAAAAATCAAGAGAATAAACAGATGCGCAGCGGGGTGCGGGCATATTTTTTGAAAATTGATGGGGTTAATCGAAGCCCGCACAAATCCTAAACGGGCAATGATTATGAAAAGGTTATTTTCTTGGCTTTGTAGAAATCCTATTCTGGAGTGTCTCGTCCGGGGGGCTGCCGCCCCCCGGTCCCCCTGCCATTAGGATAGGGGGTGGAGGGCAGTCTCCTCTTCAAAATGCAGGTTTGCCCCTTTGAGGTCCAATCCTGAGCGGGGGTCCGGGGGCGTAGTCCCCCGGCTAAATCATTAGGAAGGTAGTGGATCTCTGTGTACCTCTTCATAAGATCAGGGATACATCAACTCGAGTATGAGGATTTACCATGAAAATGATCCTGACGATGAACCCGAGAGGTCTGCATGGGGATTTCTTCTCACCGGAATCCCTCACAACTGATATACGAAGTACAGAATCTCCTTCAGAATGATCGGCCGCCCTTCAATCGCAGAATCTTTTCTGGTATTTCGCGAGATGATAGGGCGGGGGCGGCAATGAAGTGACGGTCCCATCTGGTGTCCTGCTCTGAAGAAGGAACACGGATCCAAACACCCTGGAAAACCACGATCATTTTCATCCCGTATGCTTGAGCCCCAGGGTCATGCCCGATTCTACAGGGCCATTTTCTTAAGATTTCGTTACTGCACCGGAAGCAGGCCTCCAAAATTATATGCCTGGCACCGCTGCAATGAATAAAGGAAGTTACGCCGATGCAATCCCTTTCTTCGTCATGGTCCAAAGAGATCCAGACTGCTGAAACCCTCTATGCCACCAGGGACATAAAATTCCAGGAAGAGTATCGCCGGCCTCTCCTTTCGGCGATGGGTCTTAAAGACGGGATCCGGATCCTCGACGTCGGCTGCGGGCCCGGCCTCCTCGTTCACCGACTCGGTACATTGCTAAAGCAAAGCAACATATTCGGCATTGATCACGATGCGGATTTTATTGCTTTTGCACGAATGAAAACGAAACCGCAGACAAATATCTGCACTTTTCTTGTCGGAGACACGCTTTCACTTCCATTTCCTGATAACAGTTTTGACGCCGTGACTTCCCATACGATCTTAGGCAGGAAGATATTTCCCTAAGAATTCGTCTGATCGATCCCCTTCACTCTCGCGTCGCGAGTATGAGGTGGACCGTGAACATTTCGGTGAACTTTCCCGAAGGTTCGATTTCGAGAAGGCGTCGGGTTAGCCGGTCCCTGAACTCCGCGTTTCGCTCCGCAAGCAGAACAGGATCGATGTAGGACTGGCTCAATATAAGGCCGATAATCCTGTCGATGGTCATCTCTTCCTGAACCGGGAATGTGTACTCTTCGACAACCGGGAACGGCGATTCTAGAAAGAAATTTTCGTGCCGCTCCATCTGCCTGTGTTTGAGTCCTGAGGAATCCCAGGATTCCCCCAGTATCTCCCGAAGCACTTCATACACCACACAGCCCCATCCGCTCCCGAGGTGCGAAAAGAGACTGTCATTCCTGTCCACGCATGCGATCCCGCCGCCCGGCTCGATCAGACCGTCGAGTGTCCGGAGTACCGTCGGCCTGTCCATCCAGTGAAAACTGAGGCCCATCGTACAGAGGCGTAGCGGCGGAAAACTCATCCTGCCTATGGTTGTATCGGCCCCGATCAACCAGGAGATGGGACGGGTGACAGACACATCGCGTTCGCACCGTTTGCCCTCGGCAAGCATCTCAGGTTCGGGATCGACGGCATAGACGTGGAAACCCTGCCGTGCGAGCGGAATAGCCATGTTTCCTGTTCCGCAACCGAGATCGAGAACCTCCGATGAAGGCATGAGACTCAACCGGGAGGTGATGCAATCGAACATCTCTGCCGGGTATCCTTTCCGGTACTTCGCATAATACGCAGCTTTTCCTGAGAAGAAGCCTGTCATGGAAGGCTCCGGACGGCATCTGAAAGGATAATCAGGAGGAAGGACGCATTCATGGAAACCATTTCCAGGAAAAAAGTATGGTTTGCGAATGAATAAACATTCGGCTCTGTGGAGTCATTTCTTTATGTTCAGGTCAATGAGTTTCCAGATATTGATGGAAAAGGAGTGTATTCGCCACCTTTCTCATCTCGTTCGCCGGGAGGGGGCTTTGTCGCCCGCCAGCGAACTCAAGAACTGGAGCTCTCCGGAGTCAGGCATTTCGCATTATCACATCCGTGATGGTTGAACCGGTTGTTGGGGATGCAGATATTATCCCGAATTAAAACCCAGGGAGGAAAACAGATTTTTGGGAAGCTCACGAAATATTCCTGATAAGAAGGGGAACTGTCCCTTGACAGCCAGACGCACGGATGAAAAACGTCCTGACCGGGAACAAGAACCGCTGAGGCTCTGGGGTCGTGCTGCGGGCAGGTATGCCGGCGACCGGTCGGCGGCCTCGACGTTTCACGCTTCGATCTACCTGCCGGTCGTCGATGTCATGCTCGGCGACGTGCGCAATAAAAAAATCCTTGACGCCGGGTGCGGAAACGGAAAGTATGCAAAAAAACTCGCGTCTGCGGGAGCGACTGTCATCGGGATCGACGGCTCTCCCGAAATGATCCGCCTGGCCTGCAGAGATAATGCGCACCCATTGGTCATGTACGCCGTCACGGATCTGACCCGGCCCCTCCCTGTACGGAGCAGGTCCATGGATATTGTTGTCGCAAACATGGTCCTGATGGATCTGCCGGAGATCGAGACCTGTACCGGCGAATTTTCCCGGATACTCAGGGACGGCGGCATGTTTGTCTTCTCCATCACGCACCCTGCATTCTTCTGCAGCGATTGGGTCGGCGACGAATCGGGTCCGCGGCCCTACAAAATGGTACGGGACTATCTCCACCAGAAGACCGAGAGCCTGGACTTCTGGGGCGAGACCTTTCATTATCATCGCCCCCTGTCTGATTATTTCCGGGTCCTCGAAAGAAACGGGCTGACGGTCATATCTCTTGAGGAACCCGTCCCGCATATTGGTGCAGACGAGACAGACCCCCGTATTCTCTGCCATCTGCGGGTTCCATCGTTTCTTGTCGCCAAAGCGGCACTCAGGAAGGGCAACTGAGATTTTTCGGCTGTTTTCTCAGCCGCACGATCACGATGACCGGGTATTCCTTATCATCGTCCGGCTCTTCATAAAACCCGTCTATCACGAAGCCTGCCTGGAAACAGATCTGGAAAATGTCCTGCAACGACCTGTGATAGTAATACTGCAGGACCGGTTGTCCCCGGATTGCTTCACCCTCATGGATGCATGGGGTCAGGTAGGTATCCTGCGGTTTTACGAAGCAGGGATGATGCGTCGAAAATACAAATATCCCGCCTGGCTTCAGCATGTCCCCGACCGCCCTGAACAGAGGCTCGATATCCGCGATGTCCATGATCGCCATGTTGGCGACCGCCTTATCGAAAGGCCTCCCCTGTTTCAGGGACAGCAGTTGCTCACCGTCCGTGGCGTCGCAGATATGGAAGGAGATCGTATCCGGATATGCCGCCCGGCGTCTTTTTGCGTGGGCGACCAGGTTTTCGCTGTAGTCGAACGCAACGACAGTGGCTCCTTTCTCCGCAAGTCTCTGAGAAAAATTGCCGTTCCCGCAGGCGATGTCCAGCACCAGATCCCCCTCCGTGATATCAAGCAACTGTTCCGTATGGGGGCGCACGATCGTGCGGTGAAAAAAATTGGAATCATCTCCCATTCGGGCATCCCAGTAATCGGCATTGGTCTCCCAGCGGCATCTGCTTTCTTCTGTTGTTTCCCGGAAATTCTGCATGAGTCTCTCTTGATTTTTCTGGGACCATCATAATGGCTTCGCCCACGCCGTTGCTCCTTTATTGTGATGTTTCCTGGATGTACGACGTTTCGGCAGGGAGGGACGGTGCGGGGGTCATCACCGGCGGGGGCAGCACACTCGACTCCCCGAGGACGACCGAACCCGTGCGGGTGCAGTCCGGGAGGTCGGTCAGGACGACGGAGAGTTCGGAGACGGTGGCCAGGGTCTCGCCGAACCGCACCGTCCTCTCCACCCGCCCTTCCCAGGAGGATTCGTGAGCGATGGTCCCGATATGGTCGATGCCGCTCTCTTCAGAGACGGTAAAGACGTAGGCCCCGGTCCACGGTGCCCGGTACTCCGCGTCGTACACCGGGAGGACGAGGACGCCGCGCCGCTCGTCGAAGAAGAAGGCTTTGTGGTCGGCAAGGGCCGGGGATTGTGTCATGCCGGTGCCGATGACCGCCGTGTCGATGACGGCCGGGGCCGAGACATTGCCGACGTCGAAGAGGGCGACCTTCAGGCCGCCGGTGACGGTGCCGCCCCACTCGTTCACCGTCGTCTCCCGACCGACGCCGATGAGGCAGTGGTCGCCGCAGGGGTGGAGATATTCGGAGTAGCCCGGGATCTTCAGGGCGCCGAGGACCGCGGGCTTCGCCCCGGAGAGGTCGATGACGAAGAGGGGGTCGATCTGTTTGAAGGTGACGAGGTAGAGGCGGTCGCCGATGAAACGGGACGCATAGATCCGTTCGCCCGGAGCGATCCCCTCGAGGGCTCCCCGCACCTCCATCCGGTCGTCGAGGAGATAGACCCCGCTTGTGCTCTCCCCCTGGAAGGAGGTCGTCGTCACCCTGAGGGTGTCACCGGCCTCGTCCATCGAGAACTGGTTCTTCACCGTACCGTTGACCATGCCGGTCGCGGCATAGGCGGCACCGCCGGAGGTGAGGGCGAAGCGGTGGAGGACCGACCGGCCTGCCGGACGGTCATGATAGGCGAGATAGAGGTTCTTTTCGGAGACATACATCGTCCCTCCCTCGCCGAGGAGGAACGAGACCGCCGACGCCTCGCGCCCGCCCGCGACCGGGAAGGAGGCGAGGGTGTGGAAGGCGTAGGAGTGCTGGGGCACGGGCGGGGTGTAGATCGGCGGACGGACTCCACCTGCCTCGGGCAGAGGATAGACCGGAGCGCCGGGGTGTTCCACGGTCATGAGCCAGACCTCGCCGTCGATGAGTCGCGCATCTTCAAAGCCGCCGGTGATGGTGACGGTGTCGATGATCCGGGGGTCTGCCCGGTCTTTCACCGACCAGATCTCGGCCCGGGTCACGGTCCGGTGCACCGGCACCGGGGCGACGCTCCCCTCGGGGGTGACGAGGTCGTCCTCCACCACCTCGGTGAAGACGACGAGACGGTCGCCTTCCAGGAAGAGGGCCCGGGGCCGACCGTCCACGGCGATCCGGGCGACGACGGCCGCTTCATCGGGTGGGACGGCGCGGACGACGACGAACCCCCCGTCCCTGAGCATGTAGAGATATTCCCCGTCGTTCTTGACGATGTCGGCCTCGTCCACCCCGGGGACCTGGACGTTCGTCGAGGAATGGTCGCCGGCCCCGGCGGACTCGGCCGGCGCCGCCGTAGGGGGCATCATGCCCTCGGTCGCCGTATTGGGCATGATATCGCCCCCATAACCGCTCGCCCGGTCACGGACATGCTCTTTGAGAAAACCGATCACCTCGTCGTCGGAGGAGAAGGCGCGCAGCCCGCTCTCTTCGATCTCCCCTCCGGCGTCGGGGAGAAAGAGCGCAAGGCCTCCTACGAGGATGATCAGGGCGGCCCCGAGAAGGGGCATGAGGATCCAGCGGTCCATAGTCGATCATGGGTGCGGCGATATATATCTGAATCGATATATTCGAATTTTTTCGCACTCTTCCTGGCGTATTCTGATATTGGAGCCCTTTAGAATCGGGCATGAAGAGGGGGCTCAAGCGTACGCGATTGAAAACTTTCTGAGCAGCGCTTCAGCGTGTGGGCGGATCCCTATCCTCGCGGCAGGGTATCTTGAAGACAGGGTTTCATCGCCGCCCCCCGGCGCGAGACGGTGGGGAAGATTTTTCAATTGAGGGCGGCACGCCTGATCATTCCATCACGTCTTCCCACATATTCGTCCCGGGGGCTCGGGAGCAGCGCCCCCGGCGTGATTCATGGAGGAAGGGGAAGGATTTCGTTCACAGGGGGTTTTGGTGATGAAAAGAGGATGTTTTACCATGAAAATGATCCTGACGATCATCTCTCCGTGTTTGCATGAGAGTTTGAATCCACCAAACGCTTTCAGGACTGGTACGCACAGTATAGATTCATCTTCTGAATGATCTGCCCTCTGCCTTCCCGGCCCTATCGCCATTCCGGGGGTCCGGGGGCAGTGCCCCCGGCGCGGTGTTGCGGGAAGGCACGTCGATCTGATCGGCCGCCCTCATCGCAGGATCTTTCCCGCTGTCTCGCACCGGGGGGCTTTGCCCCCCGGACCCCCCACGACGAGGATAGACGGGGGCGGCAAGGAGGTGATGGCCCGAGGGAGGATCCTGCTCCGACGAAGGAGCATGGATCCACACGCCCTCGAGACCAACGAGAATTTTCATCCCGTATGCTTGAACCCCACGTTCATGCCCGATTCTACAGAACCAAAAAAATCTTCAACAGTGCCCCGGTTTCCTGAAGAGAACGATCCGGTTCGTGTTCGTCCCGCCCCGGTTGTTCCTGATCCCCCAGATGTTGGAGGTCTTGGTGAAGACCTGGGTGTTGACCATCACGCCCTCGGGCAGGAACCCGGCCGTCACCCCGAGCGGGACGACGTGTTCGTCCAGGGAGACGCTGCCGTTGCGCACCTCCCCGACCTCGAAGGCGACCCGGCCGCCCGGCCTCGTCACCCGGAAGAGTTCGGCAAAGACCCGGCCCATCGTCTCCGTCCACTCCTCGACGGTCCTGGCCATGGTGATCCCCTCCCCGATCGCCGCGGCGTCCAGGCCGTTGAACCAGCACCTGAGCCAGTTGTCCCGCGCATACTGGACGATATCGAGGAAGGGAGGCGAGGTGACGGTGAGGGCAACCGATTCGGAAGGGATGCGGGGCGTCGAGGCGGCGTCGCCGGTGAAAAAGAGAGCGTCTTCGCCGGCGCGGCGGAGGGCCGCACGGTCGTCCTCGCTCATCCGCCCGAGGAGCCGCCTGGACTTCCTGAGGATGAGGGCGTGGGTGTCGCGGTATTCAGGCACCTGCCCGCGCTTTTTGTTGATCCGCCGCTGGCTCTCGGGCGAGACCGCCTGGTTGGGCGGGAGGGTGTAGACCGAGAAGAAGCCTTTCGAGTGGCCGGTGAGCCTGGTGGTCGCCACCATCCTGATCCAGCGGTCGATGTCGTCCTCCTCGTCGCCCCTCCCGATCAGGTACGCACGGAGGGCCACCAGTTCCCCCTCGGTCTCCGGGTGATAGAACATCGAGAGGTCGGTCCCGGCGCACAACCCCGTGCCCCGCGGAATCTCCTCCAGCCGCGCTCGCACCTCGTCGAGGTCGGGCGGGGAGAGGCGGGGCCGCGCCAGGATCCCGGAGAGCGGGTTGGCGTCGTTTGCGACGACCCGCCGGCCGAGCAGCGCGGCCTCCACCGCCGTCGTCCCCCGGCCGCTGAAGGGGTCGTAGACCCGGTCGCCCGGATCGGTCAGGAGCTCGACGAAAAACCGCGGGAGTTGGGGCTTGAAGCACGCCCGGTACGAGACCTCATGGATCGACGACGCCTGCCTCTGCCGCGCCGTCCAGAACTCGTTGGTATACCGCGGGACCGTCACGCCGCCGCAGGTCGCCTCGTCGCGGCAGGTCGGCGTCCCGTCGGCCGCGATGAACTCCTCAAGGTAGTCGTCGAGGGAGGTCGGTCGCATCAGAGAATGTCTCTCCCCCTGAGTACCTGAAGGCTTCGATCAGGGAGGGGATGGAAAGCCTCTTCACCGCTTCTCTGCGGGGGGGACGAACGCCCCCGGCGGAAGCATGAGGGAAGGCGTGATGATCGAGCGTGCCGCCCCCATCGTAGAATTTGTCCCGGGATCTCGCGCCAGGGGTTGCACCCCCGGACACCGCCGGAGAGGTTGTGACCGGCCTTGCGATCCTCACCTGGCACCGTTGCACCCCCGGACACCGCCGGAGAGGATAGGTGGAAAAGATCCTGTGACGAGGGGACGGCACATTCTGATCATCACGCCGTTCTGACTTCATGACCCCAAAGATTGGAGCGAGACGGAGGAGGGACGATCATCACTCGACGGGATCACATGTGATGCCGTTCCCAGTCCTATCTTCTCGCGAAATACCAGAAAAGATCCACGAATGAGGAACGGCACATTCTGATCACCACGCCGTTCTGACTTCATGACCCCGGAGATAGAACCCGAACGGGAAAGAGCCGTTCGTTTATCAGCGGGAGCACGCCGCTCTTCGCGTGGGGGTTCCGGGGGGCGGTCAGCCCCCCGTCGAAGAGAACCGTCAGGAAGATCTCTCCAGAGCCGCAATCTGCTTCATCAGGTATGCTTGAGGCGGGCCCTCGACGCATGCCCGGTTCCCCAGCACTTCTTCCAGGAACGATTCCCCCCGCTCCGGTCACGGGATGATCTCGCACCCGTTGTACCGCTCGAACGCGAAGTCGTCGAGCGTCACCACCCCTCCCCGGATCAGCGCCCTGACCTCGGGGAGAACCGAGACGACAGCGTCGCGGAGATTTCGGACCGTCCCGCAGACCAGTCGCCGCCCCTCCGCGGGCCAGGGGTTGAGGACGTTGGAGTACAGGCACCGCCCGCCGCAGAAACCGGCAAGATCGCAGGTGGTGCAGGCACCGCCGACCGGAACCCGGCGGAGATCCTGCGGCCTGGTCTCAGCCACATGCCCGAGGTACCACTCCTTCATCCCGACCATGCAGGGACACGGGATGATCGTCCCGTCGGTCATGACGGCGTAGTTCGCATACCCGCATCCGCACCGGAGCCCGCTCTCCCGCCCAAGGAGGAGGTCCGCGGTCACGCCGAGGAAGGGGTACCACTTCGGGACCGTCCCGTCTTCTCTCATCCTCGCCACCCAGCGGGCGGCCAGGCGGCGGATGCCGGGGTTGTACGACGACGCAGCCCAGCGGCCGAAGTCTCGCTTCGAGTAATCGCCCCAGAAATTGGCGTCGATCTGCCAGTGGACGGAGGAGAACGAATGGTCGGAGTTCTCTGCGAGGTGGAGGACCGCCTCCTCGATATCGGTCTCCTCGGTGACCGTCATCCTGGCGATGAGTTCGCCGGTGTAGCCGCCGTCGAGGAGGACACGCACATTCTCCGTCACCCGCCGGTAGACCCCTCTCCCGCGGTGGGCGTCGGTGAGAGGTTCGGGGCCGTCGATGGAGACGAGAATCGTCGAGAAACGATTTCTGTACTCCGGTTCCAGGCGGTCGAGGAGCATCGCGTTGGTCTGGAGCATGAACCGACCGACCGGGGCATGGTCCATCACCTCTCTGACCAGGTCGAGGCGCATCAGCGGTTCCCCCCCATAGAAGGTGAGCACCGCCTCGGGATCTTCTGCGAGGAACCGGTAGAGATGGTTGAGGTCGAAGGAGAGTTCAGGCGGGACGTCCTCGTCGAAGGTCACCCCTTCCCCGAAGGGGTCGCTCTCCTCGAAGTCCTTGGCCCGACAGTACGAGCAGCAGAGGTTGCAGGCGTCGGTGAGGATGAGGTGGTAATACATCTGCGCCCAACAGGTTTGCAGCGGTTCCCGATAAATCTCTCCGCCCCACCTCCACAGCCCCGCAACGCCAGATAAATATTTTAAAATCACCATTTACGAAAAAACGTTCTATAAATAAATATTCCAACCATTATATGTATAATATGCCATCCATCTTCAGGTCGGAGTATTCAGATGAACACCGACACGACGACAGCACATGAGATCGCCATGCGGATCGATGCCGATACGGCCGTTGCCAGGTGGAAAGATTGGCGGTGGCAGGTCGGCCACTCGGTCAGATCGATCGAGACCTTCGAGCGGGCCCTCGGGATCACCTTCCCGCCCGAAGAACGGGCCGAACTGGAACGGACCGTCGAGCGGTTTCCGCTCTGCGTCACTCCCTATTACCTCTCTCTCATCGACCCTGAGGACTTCAGGAACGATCCCGTCTTCATGCAATGTTTCCCGTCGGTCCGGGAACTCGAGGTGGAGGACTACGACCTCGAAGACCCGCTGGCCGAGGACGCCGATATGACGGCGCCCTGCATCACCCACCGGTACCCTGACCGGGTGCTCTTCCTGGTCTCAAACCTCTGCGCGATGTACTGCCGCCACTGCACGAGAAAACGAAAGGTCGGCGACATCGACTCGGTCCCGGCCGACGAGGAGATCGAGGCCGGCCTTGCCTACATCAGAGAACACCCGCGGGTGCGCGACGTCCTCCTCTCGGGCGGCGACCCGCTCATGCTCCCCGACGAGACCCTCGACCGGATCCTCACCGAACTCGACGCCATCGAGCACGTGGAGGTGGTGCGGATCGGCACCCGCGTGCCGGTCGTCCTCCCGTACCGGATCACCGCCGACCTCGCCCGCATGCTCGGCACCCACCATCCCCTCTGGATCAACACCCACTTCAACCACCCCAAAGAGATCACCTCGTCCTCTGAGGCGGCGCTCAGCATACTTGCCGACGCCGGCATTCCCCTCGGCAACCAGACCGTCCTCCTCGCCAACGTCAACGACTGCCCGCGGCTACAGCGGACCCTTGCGCACAAACTGGTCAGGAACCGGGTCCGTCCCTACTACCTCTACCAGTGCGACCTCTCCGAAGGGCTCTCCCATTTCAGGACCTCGGTCGCCAGGGGGATCGAGATCGTCGAGAACCTGGTCGGGCACACGAGCGGGTTTGCGGTCCCCACCTACGTCGTCGACGCACCGGGCGGCGGGGGCAAGATCCCCCTGATGCCGACGTATGTCCTCTCTTGGGCCGATAACAAAGTGGTGCTGCGCAACTACGAGGGGGTGATCACCACCTATCAAGAACCGAAAAACTACTGTCCGGTCTACTGCGACGGGAACTGCGCGGAGTGCACCCTCCAGCTCAAGGAAGAGAATGCCGAAGAACCGGGGCCGGTCGGGATCGCAAAGATCCTCTCCGACCTCGACGAGACCTCGTCGCTGGTCCCGGAGAACACCGAACGGATGGAGCGGCGCATCGATGCCTGATAGAGTGGTGACTGTCGGGAGATCACGGGTCCAGCACGGTCCGGCCAACAACCGCGTCTACCTGCTCAAACTCGATCCTGCCGACACCGCGATGATGCCTGGCCGCCTCCTGGACCTCGCACGGGAGCACGGCTACACCAAAGTCTTCTGCCGCGTCCATGCGGGTGCCCTGGAGAGGTTTCTCAAGGCGGGATACCACGTTGAGGCACGCGTGCCCGGGCTCTTCAGGGGCGTGGAAGACGGCTACTATCTCGGCTATTTCCTCGACCCGGCGAGGGCCAGGAATATGGTCCCCTTCCCACCCGTCCCTCCCACGAAGACCGTGATACGCCGCCCTCGCCCTCTCCCGCCGGGGTATACGCTGAGGGAGGCGGATGAAGCGGACGCCGAACGTCTGGCCGCCCTCTATGCACAGACCTTTGCGACCTATCCCTTCCCGATCGACGACCCGGCCTATATCAGATCGGCAATGAGGGGGAATGTCAGGTTCTTCGTCGTCGAGCGGGACGATGAGGTGGTCGGGGCCTCCTCGGCCGAGACGGACCCGGCGGGCAAGAACGTGGAGATGACCGACCTCGCGGTCAGTCCGTCGTGCCGGGGTCTCGGGCTCTCGGCGCACCTCCTGCACCTGATGGAGACGGAGATGCGACGGGCCGGGATGCTCGTCGCCTACACCATCGCGCGGGCGGCGTGGGAACCGGTCAACCGCCTCTTCGCCGGGGCGGGGTACCGGTACGGCGGCACGATGATCAACAACACCCAGATCTGCGGGCGGTGCGAGTCGATGCACCTCTGGTACCGGCGGTTGGATCCCTCCACAGAAGGCATATATGAGGGCACCGCCATTGAGGGATGCATGCAGATGTACAGGTGCACGAAGTGTGGCTACGTCTACAACCCGAGGAGCGGGGACCAGACGCAGGGAGTCTCCCCCAACACTCCCTTCGACGACCTGCCTGAGAACTGGGTCTGTCCCCGATGCAACGCCCCCAAAAGTGCCTTCGAACCCCTCGATTAGATGAACCAGAAGAGCGGCCGGGTCGCCTGCGTCGACATGGAATTCGGGCATGTGTACGGGACGCACCGCGCCCTGGTCATGCCCATCGAGGTCGGAGCGGTCATCTACGACCCCATGACCGACCGGGCGGACTTTGCCGGGTTTACCTCGAGGTACGATATCGAGGTCGAGGTCTGGCTCAACACGACCGACGCCCTCGGCCGCAAGACCGGGGTGGTGACCCATGTGGTGAATCCGGGGAAGAGACGTTCCGACCTCGCGTACGACCCGGGCCACCGCCTCGACCGCGAGGGGTGGCGGGCGGCTCGCAGAACCGTGACGGCGTCCTTCAGAGACCTCGGGGAGTTTATGGAACGGCTCTGTCTCCAGGAGGAGGTGGAAAGATTCGCGTTCTTTGCCAAGAACATGGAGTGCCAGGCCCTTGACCGGGCCGGGTTCGACCTCGCCCCGTACCGGTGCACCGACCTCCAGCGCGATATCAGGGCCGCCCTGCAGATGAAGGATTTCCTTTCTCTCGACCGTTCCGCATGCATCATCGGGTTTGGGACTGATAAAGGTGCAATACGGTCGAACCGATTCGCGTATGCAGTTCCCGACCGGTACCTCCCCTCCATCCGTCCTCACTCTGCGGTCGGGGACGCCGCCAGGATCTTCCTCCTGGCCCGCGAGTTCTATACCGGCACCGAGCGGTTCCTCTCCGAGGCCGAGACCTACCTGACCAGGTGTGAGGGGGAAGAGACCTCAGCCTGAGACGAGGCGCCTCCCCACTTCGTATGCCCGTTGCATCAGTTCTTTGTCCTTTGCGGCGTCGCCGATATCGAAGAGTCCCGCACCGACGAGGGGCGCCGCCACCTCGATCCCGAAAAATTCCATGGTGACGGCGAGATGGGTGGCCATGGGGCCGTAGACGTCGGGGTTCGGGTCGCCCTGCGCCAGGATGATCGCCGCCTTCTTGCCGGGCCTGAGCCTTGAGGTGAACCCCGGACCCATAAAGGCGTACCACCGGTCGATGAAGCTCTTGGTGATCCCGCTCACCATCCCGAAGTAGACCGGCGAGCCCAGGATGATCCCGTCGGCCTCCTCGATCATGTGGTACAGCCCGACCATGTCGTCCTGGAGCTTGCACTCTTCGTTGTCATTGCAGAAGCCGCAGCCCTGGCAGTCCAGGTAGGTCGCATCGTTCAGGTAGACCATGGTCGTCCCGGCCCCGGCATCCTCCGCACCCTGAAGGGCCTCCCTGACGAGCACCTCGGTGTTCCCGCCGGGCCGCGGGCTCCCGACAAACGCAGTGACTTTCATGATTCTTCTCCCGGGAGAGGCATGCCTCTCCTCCTATATCAATGAGACGCGAAAAAAGAGCGGAAGGGTGCGGCGCCCTTCAGGCGCGGGGGACGACGTTGAGGACGAGGGTGAAGTTCTCCTCGGTCCCGGTGGTGTTCTCCCACGGGCGCTTGTAGATCGCGGAGAAGGTCTGCTCGCCCTCACCGGCGGTCTCCAGGAGCCAGGTGCGGGTTCCGCCGACACCGACCATGCCCTCAGGATGGGAGTCGACGGTGTAGGTGTCGTTGATGAGGTTCAGGCCGTCGGAGATGGTGGCGTTCCACTCGTACCCGGTCGTCGGGTTTTCTCTCAGGTCGACCTGCACGATGCTGCCGGCGGCCACCTCGACGGAGGTGGTGTCGGCGGTCTCGTTGAAGACGAAAGCGGGCGTGGTCATGGCGGCGCGGTATGCCTCCCATGCGTCCATCTCGGTACCGTTCTCGAAGATGCAGACGCCGTACTCGCTCCCGTCGGCGTCCTTCCTGATCTCATACCCGTAGCCCATCTCCTCGCACCAGACGGCGGCGGGGTTCGGCATTCCGACGGTCTCGTTCTCGGCCGGGGCCGGTGTTTCGGGTGTGGTCTCGGGGACAGGCGTTGTCTGGGGAGTCTCCTGCTGGTCTGCCGAGGTGCATCCTGCACCGATCAAACAGGCGGCAAGGACCAGGAGGACGGCTCCAGCAAGGACCTTTGCTTTCATACCTAACACCTTAGCGGCATCTGAAATAAACGATTCCTTGACTTCGAAGAATTTCAGACTTATGATTTCGCCCTCAAGAGATTCTAAGATACCGAGAGGAAGGAATAGGCAGATATCCATTCAAAATGAGATCAAATATAAATATAATCTGCATATTCAATACATTCAATTTCAGGAATGTCTTCACCGATAAATGAGAGATATTCAGCCGGAAACTCCGGTGCGGCGGAATATATTCTCACATGGATCCTGCAGCGATAGAAATATATTAATACCAGGATACATCATTACCAAATCATGCCCCCATACCCCCCTGTTGAGATCCGTGTCCTCGCGGTAGACGATGACCCCGGGCTTCTCGAGATTATCAGGATTTTTCTTGAAAGCACCGTCAACGCCACCGTCTCCCTTGACTTCTCTGCTATAGATGCCCTTTACACCCTTGAAACAGAATATTTCGATGTCTGTATCTCTGACTTTGATATGCCCGGCATGAACGGCGTCCAGTTTCTCAGAAAGATTCGGGAAGACGGTTATGACATTCCTTGCATCCTGATGACCGGAGACGCACGGAAAGAAGTGCATGAAGCCGCCCTCGCCGCCGGAGCACTCCGGGTGATCCAGAAAGACGGAAACGGCCCGGTCTTTTTCAGTGAACTTGCAGAGGCCGTCAGACAGGCCGCGGAGAGGAGCACGACCGGCAGGTATCCGGGAGTCGGAACCGGTGACGGCGGTCGGGATGTTCGTGCGATCGTCAAGGGGGGGGCCAAAGTATCCTGAGCCTTTTCACCCGCGACTCATGCAATTCATATCTCCTGACGTCCCATCTTTCTCCGTGGTACAGTGCAACGCATCCCACATCCTGGTCGGGAGCATGGCAGAGGCGCACGAACTGATCGAGCGGGTCAGGTCAGGGGAGGACTTCGAGGCCCTGGCACGGAAACACTCCATCTGCCCGTCCGGACGGGACGGGGGAAAACTCGGATGGTTCGGGAAGGGGCAGATGGTCGCACCCTTCGAGAAGGCCGCTTTTGCCGGGAAGGAAGGCGAGGTCGTCGGCCCGGTGAAGACCCAGTTCGGCTGGCACGTCATCAGGATCAACGGCAAGAAATAATCTCTTTTTTTCGCTTTGTAGAATCGGGCATGAGCCCTGGGCTCAAGCATACGGGATGAAAATTTCTTGTCACGTGCTCTCTCTCTTTTCAAGACAGGAGAACTGGTGGAGACTTCGTTCCATCGCCGCCCCAACCGATCTTCGTCGTGGGGGGTCCGGGGGGTGCAATCCCCAGGTGTGAGATAACGGGGAAGATGTTGCAACTGAGGGCGGCACATCAGATCGACGTGCCTTCATCCACCCTTGTGCCGGGGGCGCTGCCCCCGGAACCCCCGGGATTGCGATTGGGCGGGGAAGGCAGAGGACAGAATCATTCAGAAGGGGTGTTTTTTCTTTATGTATCGCCCTTGAGAGATTCTGAAGAAGGCCGGCCATCATCCAAACGTGGAGAGCCGATCATTAGGATCATTTTCATGGTAATTTTGCATGAACCCTGGACTCAAGTATACGAGACGAAAATTTCCCGTTACTGGCTCTGTAGAATTTTTCATGAGCCTCAGGCTCAAGCATACGGGATGAAAATTTCTTGTCATGTATGGTCTCATTTCAAGACGAAAGAATCGGTGGAGATCTCCCTCTATTGCCGCCCCCCGGCTATCTTCATCCGTGGGGGTTCCGGGGGCACGGCCCCCGGCGCGAGACGGCAGGGAAAATTTTACAATTGAGGGCGGCCGGTCTGATCATTCCACCACGCCTTCCCACATCTTCGCGCCGGGGGGCTGGCCGCCCCCCGGTCCCCCCGCATCACGATAGGGGGGTGGACTGCACCCCCCTCTCTGTGATCATTTCTCCACCTTCCCAACCCTATCGCAATCCCGGGGGTCCGGGGGGAGACCCCCCGGTGTTGAGCATGAGGGAAGGCGATGGATGAAGGTCACAGGGGGGTTGCGATGATGAAAAGAGGATGGTTTACCATGAAAATGATCCTGACGATCCTCTCTTCAGGTTTTCATGAGCGTTTGAACTTGCCATATCCCGTTGAAGCCGATACGCAGCGGATAGAAAATTCCTCTGATGGATCGGCCGCCCCTAATCGTCAAATCTTTCCCGCAATCTCGCGCCGGGGGCTCTGCCCCCGGACCCCCACGACGAGGATAGCCGGGGGCGGCGATGAAACCAGATCTTCCAAAGATCCTGTCGCGAGGATTGGGATCCCGCCCACACGCCGTAGCGCAGCTCAGAAAATTTTCATCCCGTATGCTTGAGCCCAAGGTTCATGCCCGATTCTACAGAAGCGAAAGCACGCCTCAAGCATACGGGATGAAAATTTTCCGTTGCTTGATCACTCTGTTATAAGACAGGAGAATCGGTGTGGATCCCGTTTCATCACCGCCCCCCTGCTATCTTCCATCCGTGGGGGGTTCGGAGGCACCGCCCCCCGGCACGAGACGGCGGTGAACATTCTGCAATTGAAGGCGGCACGTCGACCGGACGGAGCCCTCCAGAACCTGTCCCTCAGATCAACCCGATATGCCACCGGGCGGCATCGGTCGTTTCCCGGCCCTGGGGAGTCCGCTTGAGAAACCCGATCCGGATCAGGTACGGTTCGTAGACCTCCTCGACCGTCCGCACCTCCTCGCCGATCGAGATGGCGATCGTCCTCGCACCCACCGGCCCGCCGCCGAAATCGTCGGCGACCACCGAGAGGATCCGGCGGTCCAGGTCGTCCAGGCCAAGGCCGTCGATGCCGAGCATCGTCAGTGCACGGTCGGCCGTATCGCCGTCGATGGTGCCGTCGCCCCTGACCACCGCAAAGTCCCGCACCCTCCTGAGCAGCCGGTTTGCGATCCTGGGTGTTCCTCGACTCCGCTTCGCAATCTCGTGTGCCCCGTCCGGGGTGATCGGGGTCTGCATGATCAGAGCGCTCCGCTGCACGATGCCCACCAGGTCGGCCACCTCGTAGAGGTTGAGACGGAAGACCAGACCGAACCGGTCCCTCAGCGGAGAGCCCAGCAACCCGATCTTCGTCGTCGCACCGACCAGCGTGAACTCCTCGAGCGGGAGCGGCACCGACCGCGCCCCCGGCCCCTCGCCGATCATCACGTCGATGCAGGCGTCCTCCATCGCCGGGTACAGGATCTCCTCGACCACCGGGTTGAGACGGTGGATCTCGTCGATGAAGAGGACGTCGCCGCTGGAAAGGGCTGTCAACTGGGCGGCAAGGTCGCCGGGACGGTCCAGCACCGGCCCCGAGGTGCTCCTGATCCCGACCCCCATCTCCCGCGCCACGATCCCGGCAAGTGTCGTCTTGCCAAGGCCCGGCGGCCCTGAGAAGAGGATATGGTCGAGAGACTCGCCCCGTTTCTTTGCCGCCTCGATGGCGATGGCAAGCGTCTCCTTGATCCGGGGTTGCCCCACGAACTCGTCCAGCGACCCCGGCCTGATCGCCGCCTCGTCGGTCTCGCCGGGGAGCATGCCGGGCGAAGGAATGCGGTCGGTCATGCCGATCCACGCCCCCGCAGAGAGGCCAGAGCGGCGCGGATCAGGGCCTGCACCGTCGGAGCGTCACCCAGACCGGGCAGGACGGCGTCGATCGCCTCCTGCGCCTCGTGCGCTGAAAACCCGAGCGACACCAGGGCGCTCGCCGCGTCGCAGACCTCGGCGGGACGCCGGTCAAGGGAGAGCGTCGCCGCATGTTTCTTCATCTTCTCCTTCAGTTCAAGGATAAGCCGTTTCGCACTCTTCGGGCCGATGCCGGGGATCCGGGTGAGCACCTTCTCGTCGTCGTTGAGGACGGCCAGGGCGAACTCCTCGAACGAGATCCTGGAGAGGATGTTCATGGCGATCTGCGGCCCGATGCCGCTGACCCCGATCAGGATCGTGAAGAGTTCGAGTTCGCCGGGATAGAGAAAACCGAACAACTGGATGTCGTCGTCGCGGACTGCCATGTGCGTGTGAAGCATGACGCGCCCTCGCGTCTCCTGCGTCTGCTTGAGACTCGCCAGGGCGGGTTCGGTCACCTGCACGCGGTACCCGACGCCGCCGACGTCGATCACCACCCACCGCTCGCCGGTGGATGCCAGTTCTCCGGAAAGGTGTGCGATCATCTTATCGTACCATATTGATGTGGCAGAGAGCGACGGCAAGGCCGTCGGCGGTGTCGTCGGGCTGCGGCACTTCCCGCAGCCTGAGCAGCCGCCGCATCATCTCCTGCACCTGGTGTTTGTCGGCACGCCCCGAACCGGTGACCGCCTGTTTGATCTGGTTGGGGGTGTACTCGGCGATCGGGATCTTACGCTGCTCTGCGGCGAGGAGGAGGATGCCCCGCGCCTCGCTGACGCGCATGGCAGTCGTGACGTTTTTGGAGAAGAAGAGCTTTTCCAGGACGACCCATGCGGGTTCGTACTCGTCGAAGAGTGCGGAGACGCGCTCGTAGATCTCCAGCAGACGCTCGGCCTGCGTGTGGTCGGCCGCAGTCTCGATACAACCGTAGTCCAGCGGCACGGGGTACCGCCCGCCCTTCCTGAGGACGCCGTACCCCGTCCTCGCCACGCCGGGGTCAATACCGATCACGATCATGCTCAGCACGGAGTACTCCGTGCTCCTGGTTGATACGGTTTATTGTGCGGGAAGGAACCCTCGCAACGCCTTCACTTTGCTCCGGATCGACGAGACCTCAAAACCGAAGAACGACCCGATCTCCCGGCCCAGCGGAGGGCCGCCCCGTCCCGGCCTGATCAGGCGGGCGTCCTGGCAGGCCGCATACACGACCGCCGCACTCCAGAGGAGCATGTCTCCCCGCAAGAGCGGTGCGTCCGGATGGTCGCGCAGGGCATGCACGATCGAGACACAACGATCGAGGACGGTGTCGTCCTCGAAACGGCTGCAAAACTCATCACACCTGATCAGGCACATGTTCTTTCGCAGGTCGTCGGTGATGTCGTCGAACAACTCCTCCTCGGCCCGGCGTGTCATTTCTTCGCGGCGTTCCGTGTCGTCCGGGTCCACCCCGGCCATCTCCAGATACTCGTTGAAAATAAAATGCAGAAGCGCATCCGTGTCGTTGGGATCGATACCGCCGTCCCTTGCTTTTTCGAGGATACGACGGATCTGGTCACCGCCCTTCTCCGGGGAGGTCACGGCACTGATAAATTCAGGTGCCGCCTCTTCGAGTGCGACGATGAGGTCGGCGGCGTTGGTGATGCGGCCGGAGGCTTCCATCCGGGCAATGAACCGGCATATGATGGGAACGAAATTTTCCGGCCACTCTTCGGGGTAGTCGGGGTTCTGCACCATCTCTTCAAGCAGGCACCGGCGCACGGTCCGGGCGTCCCACTCCCTGATCTCAACCCCGTGAAAAAGGTACATGAAGGTGCAGAAGGTCGTGACGCTCTCCCCCGCCATGAAGGCGAACTCTTCGCCGCGTGCTTTCTCTTCCTCTCCGATGAACGCGTCGATTTCGTCCCCGATGTCCAGGAGGACCGCATCCGCGGCGGCACCGACCTCTGCCGCATACTCACGTGACTCCTCGTCCGGGGCGACGGAGTCCGGAGCCTCCTCCAGGTCTCCGGGAACAAGTTCGGCCACATCCCATCCCGGCGGATACCACCTGATCGCGGTGACCGGGTCCTCGACATACCCGCAGATCCCGCCCCGCGGTGAGTTGGCGATACGCTCCACCCACTCGAACCCGGCTTCGGCCGAAGCCAGGCACTTGCGGCAATAAGAGTGCGGGCCCCCCTCGTCCATGCTTTCGGCCAGCATGAACTCCGCGTCATGTCCACAGCGGTCGCAGGGAACGATCGGCCGGTTGTTCCTGGCGACGAGACAGAGCGGCCCGTCCGGCGGCGCCACCGGGGTTTCGGCCACCACCTTGAGGGCAAGTTCGGTGGTGGTACCGAAGTCGTATCGGTAGAGGAAGGTGCTGCCCGGCGCGACCAGGCCTGAGAGCGGCACTTCCATGGACTCTCCTTCGAGCATCTCGTCAGAGACGTAGTCCCGGCCGTCGATGGTGAAGGCGCTGAGGTGGCCGCAGCACTCGACCCAGACGTCGCGGAGCAACCGGTCGAGGTCGTCGAGGAGAGCGTCGCGGCGTGCGAGCACCAGCAGCCAGTAGGTGCCGTCGTACAGGTCGCGGACCTTGATGAGAAGTGAAGGTTTGTCTCCTTCCGGCCATCCTGATGACTGAAGACACGTTGTGCTGTGTCTTAACACGCCTCTCGGGGTCACGCCACCCTTGCAGATAAGACAGGTGCCCCGTGCCTGCCGGGATTTCATGCTCATAAAAATGTCCCGGTCTGCTATAATAGGTGCGAGTCTATCCCGGAAACCGGAGAGTGAGGGGGCGTCCACCGGGAAGCGTCAGGATTCAGACGTTCAACCGTTCGCGCTCTCCCCCCCGGCCTTCCCGGCCAGGACAAAGAGGGCGGCGACGGCGAGGGCAAGGACCGCCGGGACGGCGAACCCGGCCGCATACCCGACGCTCCCGATGACGATGCCGGCGACGAGGGGGCCGGAGGCGTGGCCGATGTCCATGATCGAACCGAGCGCTCCGACCGAGGCGCCGAGTTCGTGGGTGCGGGCGACGTCGGCGACATAGGCGCCGGTCGAGACGGTGACCAGGGAGAGGGCGAGGCCGAAGAGGATCCCGATCGCCATCACCACCGGCACGGCAGCGGTGAGGGGGATGGCGGCGATGCAGCCGGCGATCGCGAGGAGACCGAGCACGATCTGCATCCGCCGGCCGGTGCGGTCGGAGAGCGCCCCGAAGAAGGGTTTGGAGAGGGCGATCGCCAGCACCTGGAGGGCGAAGAGGAGGCCGATGAGGTACTCCTGCACCCCGGCGCCGGTGAGGTACAGCGGGAGCCAGGTCTCGAAGATCCCGAAGGCGAAGTAGGTCGCCATCTCCACGAGGGCGGTGGAGAGGAGAAGCCGGTTTTTCCCGAAGCCTGCAAGGCGTTCGCCGAACTCACGGAGCGTGACGCGGCGATCGCTCCCCTCAGGCCTCCCGCCCTCCTTGATCCCGAAGATCAGCAGGACGACCGGGAGCGAGGCGAGGAAGGCGGCGACGTAGACGAGGCGGTAGTTCATGAGCCCGGCCGAGGCCGCGAAGACCGAGATGAGGATGCCGCCCACGAGGGGGGCGATCGTCCTCCCGACGAGGGTGGCCGAGGAGTAGATGCCGCTCTTCTCCCCCTTCGCATCGGGGTAGGCCGAGTAGATCATCATCGCGGCGACCGGGCCGAGGATGGCAGTGGCGAGGCCGTGGAAGAACCTGACCGGGATGAGCCAGAGGGGGTCGACGACGAGGAGGTAGAGGAGGGGGGCGGAGAGGAAGACGGCCCCCGAGGCGATCAGAAGACGCCGCGGGCCGATGCGGTCGGCCATCACCCCGACCGGGAAGGAGAAGAGGATCCCGGCCGCGGGGGAGACGAAGGCGATGAGGCCGATCATCGCCTCGTCCGCGCCGAGGGCGCTGGAGAAGAGGGGGAGCACGGGATTTTTCGAGATGGTCGTGGAGAAGATCGCGAAGAATCCGATGATCGAGAGATAGGTGATGAGGGACGGGCCTGCCCGTCCGAGTTTTGTCGGTTGCACCATGCCGGTCACCTGGTTAGTGGAAGATGGACACCGGCGAGCGATGAACCTATCGGGGAGAGGGTGGTCGTCCTCCTTACTTCGCGTCCTTCATCCGGTACTCGGCGTCGTAGACCGTCCCCCCGCCCTGGCCCGGCGCTGCGGCCGCCTCCTGGTAGATGACCCTCCCGGCCTCCTGGAGGACGGCCCGAAGTCTCTCTAGGCCGGCCCTGACCGCGTCCATTTCCTTCCCGGCAAGGGCGCTCTTCAGGTCGGCGAGGGCTCCCTCGACCTTTACCCTCGGCCCCGAACCCATCCGCTCTCCCAGTTCGGCGAGGGTCTTCTCCGCGGTGTAGACGAGGGCGTCGGCCTCGTTTCTCACCTCCGCTTCGTCCCGTCGTCTCTGGTCCTCGGCCTCGTACTCCTCCGCCTCCTTCACCATCCGGTCCACCTCGGCATCAGGGAGTTTGGTCGAGGCGGTGATGGTCATCTGCTGCTCTTTGCCGGTGGCGCGGTCCTGCGCCGAGACCTTGAGGATCCCGGAGGCGTCGATGTCGAAGGTGACCTCGATCTGCGGGACGCCCCGCGGTGCCGGGGGGATGCCGACGAGGTTGAACTGACCAAGGCTCGTGTCGTCCTGCGCCATCGGGCGTTCGCCCTGGAGGACGTTGACGGTCACTGCGGTCTGGAGGTCGGCGGCGGTGGTGAAGATCTGGCTCGTCCTGGTCGGGACGGTGGTGTTGCGCGGGATGAGGGCGGTCCTGACATGGCCGATGGTCTCGATCCCGAGGGTGAGCGGGGTGACGTCGAGGAGGACCATGTCGGTGATCTCGCCGGCCAGGATCGCCCCCTGGACCGCCGCCCCGACGGCGACGCACTCCATCGGGTCGACGCCGTGCTCGGGGGGTCGTCCGGTCTTCTCCTCGACGAACCGCCTGACGACCGGCATCCTGGTCGGGCCGCCGACCAGGATCACCTTCCCGATCTCATCGGTCGTCAGGTTTGCGTCGGCGAGGGCCCGGTCGAAGGGGGCGACGCACCGCTCGATGATGGGCCCGACCAGGCCTTCGAGTTTTGCGCGGGTCAGTTTCATCACCAGGTGCTTTGGCCCCGCCGCCCCGCCGGTGATGTACGGGAGGTTGATCTCGGTCTCAAGGACGGCCGAGAGTTCGATCTTCGCCCGCTCCCCCGCCTCCCTCAGGCGCTGCACGGCGATCCGGTCTTCGCGCAGGTCGATCCCCTCCTGCTTCTTGAACTCGTCGGCGATCCAGTCGATGACCGCGTCGTCCATGTCGGTGCCGCCGAGATGGGTGTCGCCCGCGGTCGCGAGCACCCGGAACGTCCCCTCCCCGAACTCCATCACCGTGACGTCCAGGGTGCCGCCGCCGAAGTCGAAGACCAGGATCTTCTGCTCGCCCCCTTTGTCCAGGCCGTAGGCCATCGAGGCGGCGGTCGGTTCGTTGATGAGCCGCACCACCTCCAGGCCCGCGATGGTCCCGGCGTCCTTCGTCGCCGTCCGCTGGTTGTCGTCGAAGTAGGCGGGCACGGTGATCACCGCCTTGCTCACCGGTTCGCCCAGGAAGGCTTCGGCGTCCCGTCTGATCTTTTTGAGGAGGAAGGCGGAGATCTGCTGGGGCGTGTAGTCGGTCCCGCGGATCCGGTAGAGATGGTCGGTCCCCATCTTCCGCTTTGCCGCCATCACCGTTCCTTCCGGGTTGGTGACCGCCTGCCGGCGGGCCGGTTCACCGACGAGCACCTGTCCTTCTTTCGTGAAGGCGACGTACGACGGGAACATCTTCCCCGCCCAGGTCGCCCCCTCCGCGGACGGGACGATCGTCGGTTTCCCGCCGATCATCACCGCCGCCTGACTGTTCGAGGTCCCGAGATCGATCCCGATGATCTTCTGGTCTGACATGGACACATCCCCCCTGTGGTAATGGTGTCTTCGGGCGCTGCGGGGAGATAAGGGTGCTGGTGGATGGATCTCCCCCCGGAATCGCGCCGATTTCCACGCGATTCTCCCGGCCGCTGTTCGGCGTGGCAGAGGGGCCCGGAGGATCCTATCACCCCCACTCATATCGGCCCTCGGCGAGCGTTTCTACTCTCTGGATTTCAGAGCATCCGGGAAACAGACCCCGTTTTCGGGCATCTCAAAACACGCCCGAAATGAGCCCGGATTGACCGGACCGATCGCAAAACGGAGGCCGAAACGGCCGTATCATGCCCGGCAAGGGGGCGGCCCCCCGCCGGGCAAAACCATAAGACCCGGGGGGAGATATTCACGTACCTGCACCCATGAACGAGAAAAATGAACTGCCCGACGTCGGGTACGTGACGGCGAACGGGATCAGGATCGGCTACCGGGAGTACGGGAGCGGCGCACCCCTGCTCATGATCACGGGATACACGGGAAGGATGGCCGACTGGGATCCCCGGATCATCACGGCCCTCGCCGCGGGCTTCAGGGTGATCGTCTTCGACAACCGCGGCATGGGGGAGACGGGTGCCGACGGGAGGCCTTTCTCCATCGAACTCTTCGCGGAAGACACCCGCGCCTTCCTCGACGCCCTCGGGATCGCGCGGGTGCATCTCTGCGGCCACTCGATGGGATCGTTCGTCGCGCAGGAACTCGCGATCCGCTACCCCGAGCGGGTGGACGGACTCGTCCTCGTCTCGACCCTCCCTGCGATCGAACCCCGTCGGCACGCCGCCCTCACGGCATTCCTCGGCGAGATCGCGGAGGACACCGCCCCGGTCGACCTCACCCTCAGGAGACTGTACGGGGCGGCGTACGCGGCCCGTCACCCGGAACTGGCCGCGTACCTCAGGAAGAACCTGGAGTTTCTGCACACCTCCGGCCTCTTCGATCCCGCATCGATACGCGGGCAGCGGCAGGCGATCCTCTCGTGGCCGGGAAGCGTCGGACGCCTGGACCGGATCAGGGCGGACACGCTGGTCCTCGTCGGGACCGACGACGAACTCAGCCCGCCGGAGGATGCGTTCCGGGTGGCGGCCGGGATACCGGGGTGCTGGCTCGTCCAGGTCCGCGGGGCGGGGCACGACCTCTTCTTCCAGGCCCCGGACCTCTGCGCCGCGGCGATCAGGCTGTTTCTCACCTCGCTCGAACTCACGCCTCGTCCCACTCATACCCCCGGCGAAAGCGCGACCCGTCCTCCTCCACCGCCTTCCCCATGACCAGCAGGTCGGCGAGGGCCTCCGCGACCTCATCCTCGCCGGCCCTGATCTCATACCGGTTGGCGAGCGCCGCCCTGATCTCCGTCGTGGTGAGGGGCTCTTCCAGGAGCACCTTCTCGGTGAAGCCGGTCAGGTCCTCGTGGAGCGCCCAGGGATAGACCACCCACCGCCATCCGGCAAGATACTCGGCATAATAGTCGGGATCGAAGGATGAGGTGTGCTTGTGCTGGAGCACGCCGGTCCTCACCTCCCGCGGCCCGAACTCCTCCACGTACCAGACCGCACGCTGGAGGGTCTCGCCGGTGTCGGTGATGTCGTCGACGATGAGCACCGAAAGGTCTCCGACATCGGTCGCGAGCGGGTAGCGGACCACCGCTTCCTTCTTCTTTCTCGCCGCAACCCCCCAGTGCTCGATCTTGATGCTGGTCAGGGTGTCGATCAGGAGACGGTCGCAGACGATCCTGGCCGGGACATACCCGCCGCGGCCGATGGCGATCACGAGGTCGGGGCGGTAGCCGGCGGCCTTCACCTTCGCCGCGAGGGCACGGGAGAGAACGACCGATCGGTCCCATCCCACCAGGTCGCAGGTGAATGATTCGGGGATCATTGTCCACCAGAGGACCGCGGGGGATATAAAACCGGAGGCAGGCGTGGCGCCGCCCTACCGATCTTCATCGTGGTGGGGTGATTGGGGCGGGAAGGCGGAGGTATGGCCGGCACCGGATTCACATCCGGGAGTGAAGAGCCTCGTGAGAAGATAAAATGAGACAGGAAATTATGATATCTTCGAAAGAATGTTTAATACAATATTAATTTTAAATCGAGCGCACGGAAAATTTATTTTTTATGGCACCGTGGATGCTACTATTGTACGGCTCCCTGCACGGAGAACCCTGAAAAACTGCTTCAGAACCGTACATCGAATCAATCAGGAGATTTTACGATGACAAAGATCACTCACTCTTTGATTCCTCTCATCGTACTGATGGGAGTTTGTTTCATTTTTACCAGCGGTTGTACAGGCGGAGAACCGTCTCCTCCGGCAGATGATTCGCCTCCGGCGGACGTGGTCGGTCCTGGTCAGGACCCGAACTACGCCGATTCGTATTACTGGCTCTCGCTGCCGTCCGCAGAGAAAGCGGTGGACGTCTTTTATGTGTACCCGACGGTCAGCAGCAATGCCACCGGGTTCATGGATGTGACCGGCGACGAGGAACGGGCGCTGGCGCAGGGAATTTTCACGGCGCAGGCAAGCGTGTACGAACCGCACGCCAACGTCTTCGCTCCGTACTACCGGCAGATGTCGACGCAGGTGAAGATGGACGAGGGTTCGCTTGCGACCGACACGAAAGAATTCAAACGGGGTGCGGCCGACGTGCAGGAGGCCTTCGACTATTATATCGCCAACCTCAACGACGGTCGTCCGTTCATCATCGCAGGCCACAGTCAGGGGACGATGGCATTGATCGAACTGATCAAGAACCGTTTCGGCGACGACGACGATCTCCGGAACCGTCTGGTCGCGGCATACCTCATCGGCTACACCGTCACCGACGCCGACCTCGAAGCGGCGGGACTGACGGCGGCGGAGGGCGCGAACGACACCGGCGTCGTGGTCACCTACAACACGCAGTCGCCGACCTCCGCGGGCGGTCCGATGCTGATGCCCGGCGCACATTGCATCAACCCGCTCACCTGGACGACCGACGATACCTATGCGCCCGCCTCGGAGAACCTGGGCGCACGCTTCTACAACGACTCGACCGGCGCGTTCCTCCGCGAGGTGGAACACTACTGCGACGCACGGATCGATCCCGGGACCGGGGCGCTCACGACGACGATCCCGGCGGGCGAGGATCTGGATATCGGTCCATATTCAGAGGGCGTGTACCACCGCTACGACTACGCGTTCTGGTACCGGAACCTGGAGCAGAATGTCGGCGATAGGATCGATGCGTTCGAGAAGAAGACATGACGCAGACCGGACGTACGGACGAAAGGACTTCGTCCCTGGAGGATCTGCGCGGAAAAGAGCTCGGGGTGCCGGTCACCCTGCCCCCCTTCGATCCGGGGAGGGACGTGCCTGACGCCCCCGACTACGCGGACCCGGAGAGCTGGCTCTCCCTGCCTGCCCACTTCACCACGGAAAACCAGCCGGTGGATGTCTTCTGGGTCTACCCGACCGTTCTTTCGGACGAGTCGACCTATCTGATGGACATACGCGATCCCCGCCTGCGGGAGAAGGCTGAATGGACCATCGTCGAGCAGGCGAGCATATTCGACGGGCAGGCGAATATTTACGCACCCTATTACCGGCAGAACAACGTGAAGATCAACCCGCTGATGCTGACTGATGCACGGCCGATCTTCGATCTGGGACAGCGCGATATCGTCGCGGCCTTTGCGTATTTCATGGAGCACTTCAATAAAGGGGAGAGGCCGATCATTCTGGCGGCGCACAGCCAGGGTTCGGTCAGGGTCGTCGAACTCTCGAAGGACGGAGAACTGCTCACCGGCGATCCCGCCGCGCTGGAAAAACTCGTGGCGGCGTATGTCATCGGGTATTCGATCACGCCGGCCGACCTGGAGAAAAATCCGCTGATAAAGGTCGGCACGAGTGCGACGGAGACAGGATGTTTCATCACCTACAACACCGTCTCGGACGAGGAAGGGAAGGAGACTGAGGCCCCGACGGTGATCCCCGGAACGTTCGTGGTGAACCCGCTGACCTGGAGGACCGACACCGCCTTCGCACCCGCGTCCGCCAATCTCGGCGCGGCATTCTTCAGGCACGAGGATCCCGAGCACCCGGTCAGGCACCCGCACTTCGCGGCGGCACAGGTGAAGGGCAATGCGCTGGTGGTCACGGACGTCTCCCATCCCGAAGAGTTGCCGGCGACGAGTGTCACCTTCCCGCCGGGGGTGTACCATATGTACGACTACGCGATCTTTTACGAGAACTTAAGAGAGAATGTGAAAGACCGCATTCGGTCCTATTTCAGTACAGGATAGTCTTTCGACGACCCCGGCCCGAAGGTCTGGGTCCGAGACTTTTTTTGCCGGATTGTTCCGGTCCGGCGCTCCCCGGAGAGGGTGGAGAGGAAAAGCCATATCATCTCACGCGTATCACTCAATCAATAGCCAGGAGGGAGAGAGGATGCACCGGATCGTCGCAGAAAAAATACCGGAGATAACAGAGATCTGCAGGACGCACCGCGTCAAAACGCTCGAACTCTTCGGGTCGGCGGCCGGGGAGGGGTTCGACCCCGGTACGAGCGACCTCGATTTTGTCGTCGAGTTCGAGGCCATGGCGCTGGCCGAACACGCCGACGCCTATCTCGACCTCGCCCGCGACCTCGAAGCACTCTTCGCCCGTCCCGTCGACGTGGTGGAGATGGCGCCCATCAAAAATCCCTATTTCAGAAAAGCAGTGGAAGAGTCCAGGGTCCCTCTGTATGCCGCCCCATGAGATCAGGAAGTACCTCTACGACGTGGCCGCGGCCGCAGACCTGATCACGGCATTTGTTGACGGGAAAACCTTCGACGATTTATCGGAACGACCCGATGCTCCGCTCCGCAGTTGAGCGCCAGTTCGAGATCATCGGGGAAGCGCTGAACCAGGCGGTCAAAAGATATCCCGCTCTGAAAGATGAGATCCCCGACGCTTCCCGCATCATATCGTTCAGGAACCGGCTCATCCACGGGTATGCCACGGTCTCGGACGAGGTCGTGTGGGGTATCGTCGAAAAGTACCTGCCTCCTCTCCGAAAGCAGGTGAAGATGATGCTGGACGAAGGATCGTCCTGAACCGTCCCGCGAGGAACGCCTTCATCCCCCCTCAGGCCCGATCTTCTCCCTGCGGATCGACAAAGGGGGGGCTTCCTCAAAGGACTCAACCGCTTTGTCGGGGAGAAGGGGACCGCTTGCGACGTGGTCCGGGTGCTCGGGGCGCTGAGGCCGGTCTTCCCGCCCGTCCCCCATGTGGAGAGGGTCACCGGCGGCCGGGAGAGCGTCGGCACCGGCACTGTCTACCCCGGTGATGACGGCACCGGCCCTCCACCTCCATGTCGCGGCCGGGATGTCTCCGGGAGCGTGCGGCTGTCTACCTCGTCGTGGAGGCGGTCGTCGTGGATTTCGTCTGGATGGCGACAGAGAGGGCGCCCGACGACCGAACGGGCGTGCACCTCCCGGTCTTCGGGGAAGGGTGAGGAGGGGGTTGCCCCTGTACTCTCCGACTTTCTGGGGGGTTAAGGGAGGGGCATTCGTGAGAGACAGGGAATTTTCCTCTGTTCTCATACATACAAACCGGGAAAAAGAGCGGAATGCGTATATACATTTGAATTTTTCAAATATCGATGAACAATTACCCCAAGAACAACCCTGTACGGATATTTTGTACATTTATTGTGGCATTTTTGCTTCTTGTCGGCACGGGAAGCGCTGCCGCACCTGTGGCAGATTTCACCGCCATGCCGACGGAGGGCGTCGCCCCCCTCACCGTCGCCTTCGCCGACGCCTCCGACGGCGATCCGGCCGGGCGTGCGTGGTTCTTCGGCGACGAGGACTACACGCAGGCCTGGACACCTCTGCCGGACGCCGGGTGGTCGGCGCGGAGTTTCCCTGCGACGGTCGCCCTGCCCGACGGCACCATCGTCCTCATGGGCGGCCGTGAATGGCCCGCCTACACAAACGACACCTGGCAGTCAACAGACGGCGGCAGGACGTGGATAGAGGTGAACGCGAGTTCAGGGTGGACGGCACGGTCCGGCCATACCGCCGTCGCTCTCCCCGATGGCACCATCGTCCTCATGGGCGGTTTCGACGGCATCGCCGAACAGAACGACACCTGGGTTTCGACCGATAGGGGCGTTACGTGGGAGCAGGTGAACGCGAGTTCAGGGTGGACGGCGCGGCAGGCCCATACGGCGGTCGCCCTCCCCGACGGGAGCGTCGTCCTCATGGGCGGGTGCGACGACACCGGATTTCTGAACGATGTCTGGCGGTCGGAGGACGGCGGCGTGACGTGGACGAAGCTGCCGGACGCCGGGTGGTCGAAAAGGATGTACCCGGAGAGTGTCGCCATGCCGGACGGGAGCATCCTCCTCATGGGCGGTTCCAGCGGCGGCCCCACCGGCGGATTACGCAACGATGTCTGGCGGTCGGAGGACGGCGGCAGGACATGGACGGAGCTGCCCCGCGCCGGGTGGTCGGAAAGAATGCAGCCCCGCAGCGTCGCGCTTGCCGACGGCAGCGTCCTCCTCATGGGAGGGTATGACGGCGGGTGTACGAATGACATATGGAGATCGACCGATGACGGCGCAACCTGGACACGGGTGCCCGATGCCGGGTGGACGGGACGGAGCGGCCACACCGCCGTCGCCCTGCCCGACGGGAGCGTCGTCGTCATGGGGGGGTACGACGGCACCGATAGAAACGACGTCTGGCAGTTCCGGCCCGCCGGGTCGACCGACCAGGACCCCACGCACACCTACGAGGCCGCAGGCACCTACACCGTCACCCTCCGGGCGTTCAATGCCGGCGGGTATACGCGGGCGACCCGCGAGATCACGGCCACGGCACCGGTCGCACCGACGGCGGCGTTCACCGGCACGCCGCTGTCCGGCACCGCGCCTCTCACCGTCGCCTTCACCGACACGTCGACCGGCGATCCGACCGGGCGGACCTGGTTCTTCGGCGACGAGGACTACACGGAGGAGTGGACGCCGCTCCCTGATGCCGCGTGGCCGGCACGGATCTGTTTCAGCAGCGTGGCGACGCCCGACGGCACCATCATCATCATGGGCGGGTGGGACGAGACCACCAATCTGAACGACGTCTGGCGGTCGGCCGACGGCGGCGAAACCTGGACGAAAGCAAGGGATGCCCGGTGGTCGGCACGGTCCCATCACGCCGGCGTTGCTCTCCCCGACGGGAGCATCGTCCTCATGGGCGGTTCGGACACCGCGAGCAGGAACGACACCTGGATCTCGATAGATAAGGGCATGACCTGGACGCTCCAGAACGCGAGTTCGGGGTGGACGGCACGGGGCGACTCCGCCGCCGTCGCCCTCCCCGACGGGAGCATCGTCCTGATGGGCGGTTCCGACCCCCAGTGGAAGAACGACACCTGGATCTCGACCGACAGGGGCGCAACATGGACGCTCCAGAACGCGAGTTCGGGATGGACGGGACGGATCTTCCACAGCAGCGTCGCCATGCCCGACGGGAGCATCATCCTCACGGGAGGTCTCGACGGCACCGCCCGCCTGAACGACACCTGGCGCTCGACGGACGGGGGCGTGACCTGGACGCTGATGAACGCGAGTTCCGGGTGGGCGGGACGGACCTCCCACAGCATGGTCGCCATGCCCGACGGGAGCGTCCTCCTCATGGGCGGGTGGAACGGCACGCCCCTCCACGACGTCTGGCGGTCGGAGGACAACGGCGCAACCTGGACGAGACTGCCCGACGCCGCGTGGTCGGGACGGTATTATCACGCCGGCGTCGCCCTCCCCGACGGGAGTGTCGTCGTCATGGGCGGTACCGATAACGACGCCAGCCTGAACGACGTCTGGCGTCTCACGCCCGCCGGTTCGACCGACCAGAACCCGTCGCACACCTACACGACGCCGGGCACCTACACGGTCACGCTGCAGGCGTTCAATGCCGGCGGGTATACGCGGGCGACCGGGACGGTCACGGTCAGGGCGCCGTCGTCGGGTGGCGGCGACGATGACGACTCGTGGACGGCACCGGCGGCGCAGTCGCTCACCACACGCGACGTGACCGTGAGCGGGAGATCGGCCGTGAGCCGGGTCAATGTCACCGGCACCGGGATCTCCGGGATCATCGTCACCGGCACGGTGCGGTCTTCTCCGGGATCCGGCGTCCCTCCGGCGCCTGGCAGCGTCTTCGAGTACGTCGATCTCGTGCCGGCCCGGTACACGAACATCACCGGCGCGACAGTCACCTTCACGGTCCCGGTCGCATGGCTGGAGGAGCACCGCCTCTCCCCGACCGACGTCGTGCTGTACCACTATGCCAACGCCACCTGGACCGCCCTGCCGACGACGGTCGGGGCGACGGCCGACGGGCAGGTTGGCTTCACGGCGACGAGTCCGGGCTTCTCCCTCTACGCGATCTCCGGAGTAGCGGAAGTCCCGGCAGAACCGACAACAATTCCGACACCGGCGGCGACGGCCTCGCCCGCGACGCCGGTGACGACGGCGGAGGAGACCACGGCCGTGCCGATGACGCAGCAGGCGGCGCCCGCTCTCCCCCTGGCGGCGATCGCGGTCGGCGGCGGGTTCCTCCTCAGGCGCCGGCGGATGCGGCGGCAGTAGAACCCGACGCCCTTCCGGGCGTATGATTCATTCCCTTTTTTTCCGCACTGCGGTTCACCACACGGCCCCGAGGACCATCCCCGCGGCGTACACCGTCATCGCCAGGTGAAAGAGGGGGAGCACCCGCATCGCCGCCTCCGGCGTCCTTTTCCTGAGGATGACGAAGTTCGCAACGAGGAGCATGACAAACCCGACGAGCAGTCCGGCCCGCGCCGTCGGGCCGAGCACTCCGGCGAAGAGGAGGGCCGCAACGCCGTGGAGCGCGGTGAACCCGGCGATCCAGAGAACCCCTGCACGCATCCCGTACAGCAGCGGGACCGTCCGCATCCCCCTGGCCCGGTCGTTCTCCACGTCGACGAGGTCGTTTGCGCCGAGGTGGGCGAGGGCGTAGGGGTAGAAGAAGAGGAAGTAGAGGAGGGCGGTGAGGTCCGGCGTCCCCGCGACGAGGTAGCCCGCGACCGGGAAGAGGGCGAAGTCGGTCCGCCCGACGACCTGGGCAATCGGGAACGTCTGGTCCCGCTTCTTCACCTGGTAGAAGACCTCGACGGCGTAGCTGTATCCCATGATCGCGGCCACCCAGAGGGAGTGGGGGTAGGGCAGGGTGGCGATGAGGGCGAGCGCGAGAAGAGCAAGGATGAGGAAGAGGCCGAGGGCGTGCGTCGCGGGGATCTCTCCTTCGGCAAGGGGGCGTGTCCCGAAGAGCCGCCAGTACCGGGTCAGTCGTCCTTCGACGTCCCGCGTGTCGCGTTCGCGGTCCACGTAGTCGTTGAGCACCATCCCGGCCTCGAAGCCGAAGAGGCCGATGAGGGCGGCGGTGACGACGAGGGGCCAGGAGAAGTTTTGGTAGGTGCCGAAGGCGAGGACGAGGCCTGAGCAGAAGAGGAGCGGCCAGGCGAAGGCGAAGTGGATGCGCAGGAGGTCGGCGTAGGCGCGGAGGGTCATGGGGGGTTCCTCCGGTGGGGTTCTCGGGTGACGGATATTTTTTGGATGGGTGTTTTCATAGGGCCTCGGGTTGGGGGTGCATCTGTGCTTCTGGTTTTTATTGTCTTGGGGGTGAACGTGGGGGGTAGCCTAAGGGCCTCACCTTCACCGTGGAGATGGGGGAAGGCGGACGGTATGATCTCCTCGGGAACTTCAGGGATCATCACTCCTCTGAGGGAGAGAATATAAATGAAGAGCATGGGAGACGAAAGAGAAGGGAAAATAGAAAGAGAGAAGAAGATCGCCTTCTGGTAGTAGAGACTGAAGAGGCGGTCGTTCTTCCCCACCGGGATGCTGAGGATTGCTTTGCCCTCCTTGTAATTACCTACTTCACATTTTCAAGGGATTTTTTCGGTGCTTGTGCTTTTTATGGCATAAAAGAGGAAGGTGATAAGGTTTCTGTGGTGAGGTGAAAGTGAAGAGGGAGAAATCCTGCAGCAATAAACTACCGGGACATATCACTAAAACAATAATAATCTCGATTTAAACTCAATCCCCTCCCTGAAACCCCTCAAACTTGCTGAATGCGAGTACTCGTCTATTTCCGTTTATTAAATGAATTTCTGGAGGCAACCCCGCACCTGAGCGAAATTCCTGAGGAATCTTAGGGCACAGGTCTTTGAAATCGCATTTATCACATTTATCAGGATGGGGACGCATAGGATAATCACCATCGAGAATTCCCTTAACAGCCCATTCTACATTCATGACAGCCGCGTCGATCGCGTCTTGAAATATTGGAACCTCCATGCGCTTATCGTCTTTCAAAAGATGTACAGAGCCGGTACGGGCATTTTCTCCCAATACATCCCGTGCCGCTTTGGCATACAACTGCACCTGGAGAGCCAATTCCGTCCACTCTAATTCTTCATTGGCAAAAGGATCGTCTTTTCCTTCCATTGCTTTGAAATCGATTACTTCCGCTCCGATAATAGTCCCAGTAGGATCTTCTTTTAATAACAGATCGATTGAGCCGGAAATGACACACCCCTCTGCGGGAATTTCAAAACGGGCTTCCACCTGCCTACTTGTTTGAAAGTCCTTACCGTTATTCTCAACATAATTTTGCGCAATTTTCACAGTTGCATTTTCAGCGTTTTCGTAAGGCCCTGGTTTGAGTACAGGATCACCACTTCTCGGTACATGCTGTAGATGGAAGGTATTTTTTACCATTGATTCGGCGTCTTCCGATGTGGGTATGCCATCAGTAAATTCAGTATGAAGCTTTTGAATACAGGTATGTACTGTTTGACCAAAACCGAACATTTCTGGAATTGCGGGCGTGAAACCGAATCCTTTTCTGAAACGATAGTCCATAGGGCAATGGAGATAATAACGAATTTCTGAAAAACTTGTGGGAAGAACCGCTTCATCTATTTTTTGTTTTTGCGGATATGAAATCAGTCCCTTTGGCATCTGGGTTGGATCATGTGATATCTCATCGTGTTTTAGCCTTAATGCATATTTAGAGAGTTTTCTTTCACTTTTTCCGCCAGGTAACTTTTTAGCGCCGGTAACGTAGAGATATCTTTCAGCGCGGGTGAGTGCGGTGTAGAATAGTCTGGCTTCTTCATCGTAATTCCTCTGATATGCCCCTCGGTTTAAGGCGTTTTTAATTATGGCCTCAGGTAACCATCCCTGATATTTTTTCTTATTTCCTGGGAAACGTTGTGCTTCAGCATCGACTAAGAAAACCACAGGGTATTCTAGACCTTTTACTTTATGAACCGTAGAAACCGCAACGGTATTAGGCCTTCGGACGATGTCGTCTGTCGAAACGTCGTAACCGGTCTCAGCGGCGTTGTCCAAAAAATTGAGAATCGATTGGAATCGATCAGGAGAATCGACACTCACATACACGGCTTCGATGTCCTGGATCATTTTGCTGAACAAACCAATATCCCTCATGATTTCGTCACTGAAATTCGACTCAGCGATTCCAAATGCTCCGAGGAGTTCAAATACCAAATTTTGTGGATATATCCTCTGACGTGTTCCTTCAAGAGGTGTATGAATCTGACGTCCCCATTCTGTAAGTACCTTTACGACAGATTCGAAATCAGCATGAGGGTAGGCCAGCAATATGCTGTTATCAAAGTAAGTCCTTACGTCTGAACGATTGGGAGAACCATCTCTAAGGAGTCTGAAGGTTTCCCTAAGAACATTCACTTGAGGACGTTCGAACGGGCCTCCTCCGGCCTCTAAACTATACTGAATTTGATGCTCCTTGAGTGCCTGAGTGAATGCAGAGTGACGAGGAGATTTGTCATTTTCAAGTTCTCGTGTTGATCTCATCAAAATGGCAAAATCAGAAAAAGTTAGTCCTCTCACTTCCCCATCCGGTTCTTCATATGCGGTTCCGAGTAGGCTGTTTATTCGTTCTGCAACCCATGTGGCCTCACTTTTTCTGTCGCTGAAACCAATAACTCGGATATCACTCGGAGTTATGTTATGTGCTGCATGTGGCATTTTATCGATTCTACTCGGGCCGAGCTCGGCAGAGATAAACGCGTTGGAAACTTCGACAATTGATGAGGTGCTTCTGAAATTTTCCGAGAGTGTGTGTTCTGAAGCTTCAGAAAATCGATCTTGAAAATTTATGATATTACTAACATCGGCACCTCTCCAGCCATAAATAGCCTGATCGTCGTCTCCAACGACGAATAATGTTTCAGAGAGACGATGCAAATGACGGATTAAATATTCTTGACTGGGAGAAACATCCTGGTATTCATCTACCATGAGATGTTTAAGTTGATCCACTGCAGAGAGAGCATTAGGGTTTCCATCATCAAATGCATCGACTACCTTTCGTATCATGAGGGAGAAATCGAGATATTGATCTCTTTGAAGACACCTGCTTAGCCTATTTAATGATGCCCCCAATTCCGGATCATGCTCTTCGACCTCTTCTATTTTGATCATTTCATCGTTTACGACTTTCCATGAATTTGAAACCTGCTTTATCGTTTCAAAATATCTATTTCTACAAGCCCGAGAACGAAGATCCTTAAGACCCAACTCAAGATACCTGGACATAAGATATAATATCAACCGATTGTCATCCAGAACCTCGTATTGTCGATAAACGGGATCTATCCGCCCAAGGATATACTGACAATAACTATGAATTGTCCCAATATACATGGCGCCCATAACATCGGTACTGATGCCGACGTCCATAAGTGCCTTAGCGACTCTTCTTTTTATGGTTTCAGCGGCTTTGTCTGTAAATGTGAATGCAACAATGCTTTCCGGCTTTTCCCCTTCTGAAAGCAATCGTGCGATCCTATATGCAAGAGTGCGGGATTTACCGGAACCGGCACACGCCAAACAGATGACCTCTTTTGTCGTGTCTTCCGCTGCTGCTTTTTGTTCAGGGGTCAAATTATTTTTTAGTACTTCATTTATGTCCATTCCCTTCACCAACATTAATGACGGCAGGATTATCTTATCAAACCGATATCTTGTATTGAAAATGAATAGTAATATACTAAATAGGTATCTCTCTTATTTCTAGTGCCCATATCAATTTCAAAAACATTATAGGGGTATTTTTGATATAAATTGTAAATAAGAGCCCTATATTGATAAAGAAAATTTTATAGACGATAAAAAGGCATTTTATAGTTTATTATACAATATACAAATATCAATAATCATTCCGTCCAATACGATCCTCCAATAAAAAGTTAGTAATTTTTTCTTTTAGTTTCTCTTCGTCCCGGATTTCACATGTCCAAATTATAAGTGAGGTCCATCCAAGAGATCTCAGATCCTGAAATGCCTTTTGATCCCGTAAAATATTTTTTTCGATTTTTTCTTGCCAGAATTTTCTATTGGTCTGCGGAAGTTTCGCCCGAGAACATCCTTCATGTCCATGCCAAAAACAACCGTGGACAAAAATAACCTTCTTATATTTCGTTAAAACGATGTCCGGTGTGCCGGGAAGATCTTTTCGGTGCAGCCTATACCCATACCCCATCGAACGAAGGATTCTGCGAACGATAAGTTCCGGTTGTGTGTCCTTGCTTTTCACAGAGGACATGATTTCGCTACGTTTTTTCTTATCGAATATATCGGTCATTATAGGAGTTTCTTGACATATTTCGCAGCCGCCTCTGCAAACTTCGGCGGTAAAGCGTTACCGATCATTACCGCGTTCAAGGTCAACCCGTACTCCGGATTAAATTTATAATTTTTCGGAAATGTCTGAAGGAGGGATGCCTCATAGATTGAGATGGGTCGGTTTTGTTCAGGATGAATGAATCGGCCCTTACTCGGATTAAAGCAGCCGCACGTAATGGTCGGAGATATATTATCCCAAGACATTCTGCCGTATACATCCTTGAATCCCTTACTTTTCGAATTTCGATGACACGGCAACACAAGATCGTCGGGCAACTCAGATCTGCTCCCGCCGTCTTTGGGTATTGCTGCAATTCTTCTTCTCACCACTTCACCCGATTTTAAAATTAATTTATGAATAGGATTTTCACTATCTTCGGGAAGAGGAAGGCGTCCGATTGCGTCTCTTACCGTACGCTGCGGAACCTTCTTTATATCATCAACATTCGGAGATTTTCCGGTTCTTGTAGCGATTAATACCAGACGTTTTCTTCGCTGCGGAACACCGTAATTTTCCAAGCGCAAGACAGCACGGCTTATTTTATATCCCATTTTTTCCAATTTTTTACGGAGTTCTTCAAATCTGGTATCTCGCTCCAAACCCGGAACATTTTCCATCATCACGGTTTTCGGGTAAAGAGCTTCAACAATTGAAGCGTAATTGTTCACAAGATCATTTCGATCGTCGGGTTTCGCTTCAGGTTGATTCAATCTTCTTATTCTTGAAAAACCTTGGCAGGGCGGACAACCGGCCAGGAGATCGAGATCTCCCCGCTTCAATCCGAAAGGCTCAATGAGTTTGTTATAATCCAAATCTCGGATGTCCTCATCATACATCTTGACTTTGGGGTGATTGTCTTTGTAAGTTTGAGCGATTTTTTTATCGACCTCGACCGCGGCGACAACATTGAATCCTGCTTTTTTGAGGCCGAGGGTCATCCCTCCACATCCGGAAAAGAGGTCAACGGCAATCGGTTGCTTTTTCATATATCAATCATTTATTACGTTCCGTACCGGTATAAGGTTGCCGGCTAAATCCCTCTCGATTCATAAGGACATCCTATACCTACACAACGGAAACACCTGATCCAACTGCCTTCACCGTGCGTACTTCTGCCCGGTTTTTCCGATAATGTCGAATAATCTCAACGCTTGGTAGTTTCCTGTAATATTGACAAAAACCGAGAAAGACACTCTCTGAAACAGGAATCAGACCAACATGACCAGGAGGAATGATCCCCCCCATCTCAATTCAGGGCTGGCACACCAGCGGTGTCGTGGCAGTTGAAGCGGCCCGACTATATTCAGGTTCGATTGATGTTTTTAAAATATAATCATACGTCGGAGCTTCCGAGACCGCGTATTCTATCCTCCTTAGATCTATGGGCGGAACCCCGATCAAGGATTGCTCGCGTCCTCGCAATCTCAACTTTCTTGCTTTGAAATTCCCCAGAGGTGACGTCCCCGCTAAGCACGCCCTCATAGTGGGTGTAAAATGTCCTTGCTCTTTTGAACATCTTACTCCATTCTAAAGCCTCAAAATCGTCTGCGCTTTTCATCTCTTCCCACTTGCTTTGAGGGATATTGACATTCCCACCATAGACCAGAACGCGTCGACAAGGCTCCCTCGCCTTCATCAACTCCACTTGGTACTGTTCCAAGCGCTGTATTTCGTTGAACTCAACCGCATGTCCCGGCCGCTTCAGTTCAATGATAATCAGATCGTCGCTATTCTTATCGAAAGCAAGGAAGTCGACCCTTTTGCTTTCCATATCCTCCGGACAGTCTGTCTTACCCCACTCGCGGAGCGTATTGCCGATAGACTTTTCTTCCACATAAACCTGCCATTCCGGATTAAAGATCCACGGATATTCTGCCAGCAAGTCGTGAAGATTGTCATCAGTCCTACTCGATGCCGTTTCAGGGGAATTTCCAACAATCATCCGCTCCAATTTGGTTATAATGCTTAATCGGCCTTTAATGATCTCAAGGATAGCCCGACTTTCTAATACCTTCCAATCATACAGGCGACCCAACAACTCCTCAAGTTTCTCCGGATCCTGACCTACTTGTTCGATATCGTCAATCACATCATGGAATGCACGGAATTCGTATGCACGGATCAACGAATTCGCGAGATCTTTCGTACGACCATCCTGTTCCTCCGATTTTTCCCCCAAAACCTTCAGGAATTTACTAATCTCCTTACGTGTGCTTGGATCAAGCAGAGACAACCGTTCAGTAAATTCCGGTTCATTCATAATCCAATTCTCAAGTAAACCCCCACGCATTTCTGCACACTCACGCAGCACCTTTCGAACAAGTTCTTCTCCCCACATATGGAGTTCTTTGAGTTCTTCCTTTTCCCAATCCAACTCCTGTCTATCCGTTGAAATAACGTCTGAATCATTATCAGTTCCTGAATCGGTGAAATCCGCAATTATTTCACCGGTTACGTATCTTGTGGAGTGCTGAGCCGATGCGGTCGACTCCACATTGAAGAAAAACGGCGGAACTTGTGCCGTCCGTTCGTTCGCATAGATAACAAAACCCTGGAGTTCCTTAGATCGCAACGGTTTGTTTGCAAAGCGATAGCGATATTGAACAATATTCCCATCAGAAAGTTTTTTAGTTTCATATTCACCATTTTCCGGAAAAACATACATAGTGTCGATATTCGGCTCTACTAACGGCTCTTCGTTGATCAGGATAGTCATTTCTCCACGAGTGGTCCGAGAGAAGCGTCTGGCGAGCGTTTCTTTGAGAGTGGAGATCTCGATTGGCGTTTTATGCCGCAAATCCGACAACTCAATTCGAGTACCGGATGTGGGCCACCCCTCTTGTTTATCCACCTCATATCGATCGAACTTTATTTCTCGGGCCTGACCTGCATCAATCCTAAGTTGGTTTAGAGCCATGGAGAACTGAATAGCCTTTTCCATGACTCCTGTCCACGTTGTCACGGTAACTTTTTCGGCTAAGCCGAAACCGGCAAGTTTGCCGATCCCCTTCCGCCCCATTACCTTTCGGCCGTTCTTTTCTCCACCATCTTCAGCGCGGCGGTTGCGTCCTACAACAAGATACCGACCCTGAACTGCATCAGCATCCATTCCCTCGCCGTCGTCAATAATCGTAATTACGCTTCCAACGGCGTTATACTGATCCGCTTCTGGAATGGTTATCCACACGGAATTCGCTTCTGCGTCCCAGCAATTGGCCACAAGTTCTGCAATTGCGGGGGCACGATGCTTGTACATCTGTGTACCGAGATGCTCGATGGTTCGTCCAAGGATCGTCATCGTGAAGTAATCGCCATCCACCATTGGCCAGATCTCCCTTTGTTGATAGTCCTTTCATAAATAAAAAGCACTATCGAATGTAGATTTTATACAGAATATTGCCTTCTAGGAGATTAAAACAAGACTATTGCCAGATACAAGTTATTTTTGCGAGACGTATTATCAATATATAATCTTTGAGTGAATGGTCATCAATAAGAGGGAAAATCCTATCTCCTCTCAGGCAACTCGCCTTCTGCAGTTAATCAAGCCGATGCTGTCCATCTTCCCCCCGTCCCACCCCAAACCTCACACACCCCTCCTCATCCCCCACTCCATCACGCACAAACCCGCACTTCTCCAGCACCCGCACCGAAGCACCATTCCCCGCTTCCGCCTGCGCCGTCACCCGCACCACCTCAGGACACCCGAACGCCCACTCCACCAGGGCGGCCACCGCCTCGGTCGCATACCCGCACCCCCGGTACGCCGGGAGGACGGCATACCCGATCTCCGCCTCGCCGTCAGGCGACGGCCGCCCCACAAACCCGCACGAACCGACGAGCACCCCCTCAGCGGAGATCACGTACCACAGATTCCAGCCCACGCTCTCCGGGTCATTCTTCAGCCAGGAGAGGAAGAGCGGGAGGGCATCGGGGAGCGTCTCGGGCGGCCAGTCGTCGGGGACGGCGGCGCCCAGCAGACCGGCAAGCGTTGCGGCGTCGGCATCGACGTCGGCGACGAGGTGCGCCGCCGTCGCCGGGACCAGACGAAGACGGGCGGTCTCGAACGCCTCAGTCACTCCATCCCTCGGCCCGCAACCGCTCCTTCGCACGCCCGACATACCCCTCGTCCGAGTCCACGCAGACAAAGCGCCTCTCCGCCTGCAACGCCGCGAGTCCCGTGCTCCCCGCGCCGGCGAAGGGATCGAGGACCACGTCGTCTTTGAAGGTGTAGAGCTGGATGCAGCGGAACGGCAACTCGACCGGGAACGGTGCGGGGTGGCCCACCTTCTTTGCCGAGACCGTCGGGAAGGTCCAGATGCTCTTGGTCCACTCGAGGAACTGCTCTTTCGTGATCGTGTCCTCGTGCTCGCCCTTCTTGCGGGAGTATGTCCCCTTCGAGAAGACCAGAATATACTCGTGGACATCGCGCAGCGTCGGGTTCGAGGCCGAACACCAGCTCCCCCACGCCGTCGAGATCCCGGCCCCGGTCGCCTTGTTCCAGATCACCTCGCCGCGCATCAGGAAGCCCAGGTCGTGCATCAACGAGATGATATAACTGTGGTACGGGATGTAGGGCTTTCTCCCGACATTGGCCACATTCACGCAGGCCCGGCCGCCCGGCACGAGCACGCGGTAGACCTCCGCGAAGACCGTGCGCAGGAGAGCGAGGTACTCCTCGAGGTCCAGGTCGTCGTCGTACGTCTTGCCGACATTGTACGGCGGCGACGTGACCATCAGGTGGACGCTGTCGTCCGGGAGAAAGGAGAGGTCTCTGCTGTCCCGGCAGAGCACCTCATCCAGGCACTCCTCCGGCACCCTGTTCTCACCGGCCCCGCTCTGACCCCCGGCTCCGGCGGCACTATAGATCCGCCGGCCGTAGAAGGCGCTGGCGTTATGACATTCCCGTTTCGAGACCCCGAACTCACTGGTCTCCGACTTCTTTCTCGCGAAGGTGACGCGCTGCCTGCACGTCGGGCAGGTGGTGGAGTACTTCGCCTTCCCGCCGTATTCCCAGGAGAAACCGCATGCCGGACAGGTGAGATGCATCGATCACATCTTGGCTCCATCCCGTAATAGGAGTGCCGAAACGCCCCCGACAGATCCCGACACCACGGTGAACCGTCGGCCCCGATTTATAAAAAAATATATATGGGGGAGGCGCCTCCATACCCCCGGAGGAACCATGCCAAAAGGGAAATTTGAGGTTTACCGGGACAAAGGAGGCGAATACAGGTTCAGACTGAAGGCCTCGAACGGCCAGGTCATCGCCACCAGCCAGGGCTACAAGTCGAGGGAGTCCTGCATGAAGGGGATTGACAGCGTCAGGAACAATGCCCCGAATGCCGAGATCATCGAACTGAGCGAGTGACTCTTTTAAAAAAAGATTATTTTTTGACCTTGCAGAAGAAGCGGTCCATGATCTCGGGCGCCCGGTCCTTGAGCCCGAAGCCGACGATGATCGCGATGGCGGCACCGACGCCGAGCCCCACGCCCCATGCCAGCGGCCCGATGAAGATATAGATGATCGTCAGGTCGAAGGCGAGTTGCGTCAGCGCGAGGATGATCACGACGAAGTACAGGAAGAGCCTGACCAGCAGGATCATCGGACCGATCAGGGAGATCTCCATATTCTCTCCGTAGCGCTCCATCCAGTCCGCGAAGAAGTCGATGAGGATGATGCCGACCACCAGGATCAGGATAAAGGCCACGACATTCGGGATGTACGCGACGATGGCGGCCATCATCTGCGAGAGCGACTCGATCTGAAGGACATTCGTTGCCGCCATGATGGCGATGAGGTAGATGAAGATTCTCACTAGGATATCGAAGAGATGCACGATCGACAACCCGCTCTTCTCGATCGCGGCCCCGGGTTCCGTCTTCCTGAGGACGTCGTCCACCCCGATCTTATCGAGGAAGACCGAGACCGCCTTGCCAAGCACCCGCCCGAGGATCCACCCGACGATCAGGATGATGATGGCGGCGACGATGTTCGGCAGGAAGATCACCACTCCGCCGACCATCTCAGAGATCTGAGACATGATATCAACCATAAGACATCAGGCCCAAATTATAATATTGTCATATATAATTTGCCCCGGCACCGGATCGTCATCATCCCCGCAAAATCACGGCCTGAATGCCCGGCCCCGTTCAGCCGGCGATCTCCGAGAGAGGATCGTTCGGGAACGATTCCGAAAATCTATACGAAACACGGCTCTGGAGAATTCGGCACGAACCCCTGGTTCAAGCATACGCGGTTGAATATTGTTCTGAGCTTCGCTTCGGCATGCGGATGGATCCCTCTCACTCGCCGCCCCCGCCTATCTTCGTCGTGGGGGGTCCAGGGGGTGCAACCCCCCGGCGCGAGACGGCGATAAAGATTCTACGATGAGGGCGGCACATCGGATCATCACGCCTTCCCGTACCATACGCACCGGGGGCGTGCCGGAGCGCGAGAGAGACGAGACCTCATCCCATCCCGATCTCGATGACCGTCGGGTACTTCCGCATCATCGCATAGACGATCGCGTTCGAGACCCAGAGTTTGCCTTCCCGCATCTCGCGCATCTCGCTCAGTTCGCCGAGTGCCTGCAGGGCCCTGAACGCGGTCTCGTCCCTGAGATAATAACTGTCCGTGACGTCGAGGGTGGAATAGAAGGTGATCGGGATCATGAGGCGGTGATGGACCTTCTCGGGCAGACGTTCGCCGAGTGTCCGGATCACCTCCCGGTCGAAGACATGCTCCTTCCCCCCTTTCGTCACCGCAGAGGGGGACGGTTCGGTGAGCAGTCGGGCAAGGGACTTCTTCTCTGCCACCAGCCCGTCTTTGATCCTGCCGACCTCCAGGGAGATCCATTTTTTGAGGACTGATTCCTCACCGAGGTTGGGGCGGTACGACATCTGATCCGCGGATAGGAGTGTGGAGATATATACCTTTGCCCGGGCGGGGGGTGGGACCGCGGGAAAAAAGCAACATCGATCCGAAAACCCTTACTCTAGCGTTTCACCCACAGATAGACCGATATCGCGACGATCAGGGCGCCGATGCCCAGGCCGAAGTGGAGGATCGAGGCCTCGTCCCGCCAGGTCACGGCCTCGCCGAGGAAGAGGACGGCCAGGGCGATGACGACGACCCCCAGGAGTTTGGTCTTGAGGTCATCGAGGGTGCGGATCTCCACCCACCCGGGGAGGGGCGCTCTCGCGATGAAGAGTTCGTACAGCCCGAGGGAGATGACGTAGAAGACCGTGGCCACCAGGAAGGTGTCGATGACCTTGATGGAGGTGGAGAGGATCTCGACCAGCACGTCGGCACCGGCGCTCCATGCGACGAACATCTCGACGATCGTGATGAGAGAGAGAAAAAAGCCGGAGATAAAGAGGGTGACGGCGGTCAGCGCCGAACCGACCACCGCCAGCGTGAAGAGCGCTTTGCTGGACGAGGCGATGACCCGGACGCACCACTCCGATGAGGCGCTTCCCTGCCGGTTGTTTGTCGAGCGCTCTTCTCCGACCGGGTTATCATCCTCCTGTCCACCCATTGTCTTCCCCCGCGGAGGGGCATAGGGCCGGGAGGATATAAAACTCATCGCGTGATGAGAGACGAGACGATCAACGACATGAAAAACACCTTGCCTCATATGGAGCGCTTCTCCCCGATCCTTGCTGCATGCCAACATGTCGACCTCCCATCGGAATCGAGATCCCATCAGAAAAATGGCCGTGTAATCCTTACTAACCTCGATTAAATCAAAATAAACGAACTATCATAGGAATAAGGATCAATCCACACTGAAAATAGATGTTCTGCTCTAAAGAACCTCTCCAGATCGATCAAGGTTAATTCTCATAAAAGGGAGCGCCCATGTAGAACTTTATTTTTCTGCCAAGGCAGGTCTGGAGGGTGGCAACCACTTCCTAGTCAGGGGTTTGCTATCACCATATCTCAAAACTATGTATATTCTTTAAATGAGTTTTCAATTTGTCTATCCGCTCTTCATTCGCAGACATGAGAGAGTTTTGGGATAGCCTCTATGAGACTCAGTCATTTCTTCAGATCTTTTTTATACAAAAGTAAACAAAATATTTGTACCCAACTTTTGGACCATAAATACTCCATAAAAGATGGTTTGACTTAAACTGGGGAATCGAACCCTTTTCTTTTAGTATATTCTCATAGTTCAACATACGTTGATCTGAAGCATCTAGAACCTCAAAATATCGACGTTCTCCATCCTTAATCTCTTCACTTTTAAAAATTTGATACTTTTTCTTAATTTCTCCCTCCAGTTTTACTTTAATTTGTAAATATTCGGTTTTTTGATTGATTCTAAGTCCGATATACTCAGTTTTACCATCAAATCCTTTTGCATATGCAGTAGTATCATATTGAATATTGAGATTACAGACACCTTTTGGTTCAATTTCAACTGGAACCCGATATTTACAAGCCACACCCTTAAATGATTCATCACCATTTTTTTCATTAATTGTTTTATGAACATTAAGTTCATATCCCGCATCCTTCTCTGAAAGATTTAGCCTCTCACCATTAATTGATATTTTACAATCTGTCACATTGGGTGCGTGTTGATCAGACATAATCTCAATGAGATATTGTTTATATTTCGCATTCATATGATTCTCAATATCATGAACGCTTTCCACCTTACCGATCTGACGGCCAGGTGAAATCTCACCGAAAGTCACAGTTTTAGAAATAGTATGCAAAGTAATGTCCATAAAAGAATATCTCTCAGCAAATTTATTGATGGAATCCAACAGATCTGCGGAGTATAACATACACGATATAAATAACGATGCAACTAATACTGCAATAAGAAATTCTACAAACAAAACAGAATCATTAGGGAATAGATAAGCACCTACTGCAGTTAGCGAGACTGAAATTATGATAACAACAAAATAACTTACAAAACGCTTAAATAAATTCCAAAGGCGCACCCTGCGAGGACCAAACATAAATTAGAATTAATTTATGAGCATTATAAAACTACCTAATTTGCATCCTCTTCGCCAAACACAACTCTCACCATCTGTTGTTGCCAACTATCAACACTATACATTTCGTGCTTAAATTAGTTTTGATCTCTGGTGGCAAGAAGATATAATTTAATTTATCGATAAAAAACCACCCACACAGCTAATTATGCCTACAACACGTATAATCAAATTCACAGTTTCCATATTAAGGGTTCTGTAGAATTGGGCATGAAACTTTGGTTCAAGCGATGAAAGTTGTTCAGAGGGCCCTTATCATCGCGACAGCGCACTCGGAGGACATTGCTCAATTGCCACCCCAGCCTATCCTCACTGTGGGGGTTTCCGGGAGAACGACCGGAGGGAGCCGAGAAAATCTCTGATTATCGAGTCGGCCCCCCGGCGCGAGATAGCGGCGAAGAGTCTGCGATGAGAGTGGCCAATCGTTCTGAAAGTGTTTCTTTCTTCTCCGTATCATGTCCATACAAGAGAGCGATGTGTTCAAATCTTCATTCACCACTACAGAGACGATCTTCGGGATCATTTTCATTGAGGTCATCCCAAAACTCTCTGAAGTTTGAACACTCACTCGAATTGAAGCACTTCCTTCCAGGGATTCTAAACATATCTCTTCCGCCGGGAGGCGAATGCCCCCGGATCTCCCACGGATGAAAATTGGCGGGGGACTGCAACCCCTCTTCATGATCTTCTCCTCGCCTTCCCCCCCAATCGCCATCCCAGGGGTCCGCTATGAGTCTACCTGTAAGTAATATCAATTTCTGTGAAAAGAACCATAAATCAAAGAAAGGGCTTTGAACCCTCGATAGAAAAGAGCCGCTGGAGGGATTCGAACCCTCGGCCTGCTGATTACGAATCAGCCGCTATACCACTAAGCCACAGCGGCGCGTCACCTCTACAGGTGCTTTACAATGTTGGCGCCGCTGAATAATAAAGGTACGCGTCGCCCCCTCAGTCCGTCGGCCTCTCTCCCTGCCTCCCGGCAGGGAGGAGAAGAAAGAGCGCGACGAGGGCCGCCCCCACGAAAGCCGGGACAAAAAGACTCTCGCGGAGCAGATAGCCGGTCCAGAACCCGAAGATCAGCACCGCACTCGCGGCCACCGACGGCGGGGGCATGCTCCCGCCGGCACCGCGGTGAAAGACCCAGGCATAGAAGACGCCGGTGATCGCCCAGCCGACGAAGTTCACCGTCGGGATCCCGTAGTAGACCCCCGAGTTCCCCCAGGCCCAGAACCCGGCGCTGACCGCCGCCGGGTCGAGGACGAGATCGGCGGCGACGAGGAGGAGGGCGCTTGCCGGGAGAAAACGGCGAAGAGTCGGTCCGACACAGATGCCTGCCGCCGTGACAGCGCCCAGGAAGACCGGCGGGTAGGCCACCGCCACGGTCCAGGGGACCAGCCCGAAGACCTTCCAGCCCAACGCGTCGGCGTACGCGAAAGAACCGTACGGCACGCCGGTCGCCACCGCCGCCGCCTCGACCAGGAGGGGGAGGACGGTCAGGACGCCGAGGAGCACCGCCCCCCGCCGCCACCCGAGCCAGGCGAGGAGGGCGGCATAGGAGGGGAGGGCCATGAGGACGAGGAAGAACGCCGACGCCGCACCGCTCTCTGCCCCGAAGTCCACCAGGGCGAGTCCAACGAGGCCGAGGAGCAGGGCCCCCAGGGCCGTCGCCGCCCGCCATGCACGAATGTTCATCTCATTTTCTCCTAGATGGCCTTCGAGAGGGTGACGGCCGTAAAGGCCAGGCCCCCGAGGGCCGTGTTGACGAGCGGGAGGTACCAGTACACCGCATCGATGCGCATCCTCCTGGAGAGAAGAAGCGAGAGGGGAACCGCGGGGAAGAGGAGGACCGGCAGAGCGAGGAGCGAGAAACCCGCGAGCGCCATCACCAGGATCGCGAAGCCCGACCAGAAGAGCAGACAGAGAAGAAGCGATGCCCGTTCGCCGAGGTAGACCGCCGTCGTGGTGATCCCGGCAGCCCGGTCGCATTCGATGTCAGGCACCGCCGAGAAGAGGTGCATCGCGGCGATGTGCAGGTAGCCCGCCGCGACGAGGAGGGTGGGCGGGAACGTCCCCGCGGCCAGGAGATACCCGAAGATGCCGGGCATGATATAGAGCATGTTGGAGGAGAAGTCGAGGACCGGCACCTCCTTGAACCTGAGCGGCGGGGCGCTGTAGAAGTAGGAGAGAAAGAGGAAGAGCAGAAAGACGATCTTCTCTTCCAGGGTCTGCGAGACGAGGAGGAGGAGGCTGAGCCCGCCGACAAGGAGGAGGACCGTGCCGAGGTCCCGGCGCTCGGCGTCGACGAGATAATGTTCCTTCTCCCCCTTCTTCCGGTTTAGGCGGTCGGTCTCCCGGTCCCAGCGGTCGTTGACGCCGTAGATGAAGACGTTCGCCGGGAAGAAGAAGTAGATGAGATAGAGGGTGTACGCCGGGAGGAAAAAGGCCGTCCACGAGGCCATCCCCAGGGCGTAGCCGAGCACATAGGTGCCGCCGGTGTAGATCCAGAACCGCGGCCTGGAGACCGAATAGGCAAGGGCGAGGGGAGCGTTCACCCCGTCTCACCCCGGCCCGGCCAGGTGAGGACGAGGGTGTTGGCACAGGCGCGGCCGACCGCTCGCAGGGGCGAGGGCTTGACCTTCCGGCGGTAGACGACGAACGGATCTTTCTGGATCTCCTCGGCCGTCCATCGGTAGAGGTCTGAGGCGGTCTTCACCGGCACCAGGTACCTGAACGGAATGAACGCAAAGCCCGCCTCCCCCTCCTTCTGCCAGCGGAAGTAGCGCTCGACCTGGGCCCTGACAAACGAGGCGAAGGCCTCCGGTGCGGCCGCGGCCGTCTCCGGGTCGAGCGAGGAAAGACCGAAGGCCGCCAGTTCGTCCTGCGGGAAGTAGGTCCGGCCGAGCGTGAGGTCTTCTGCAATGTCCCTGATGAAGTTGATATATTGCATCGCCTTCCCCAGGGCACGGGCGGCCTCGAGCGCGTCCCCGGAGAGTCCCATCACCCGCGCCATCATCAACCCGACCACCTCCGACGATCCGTACAGGTACTCCTCGAGGTCGGCGACCGTTGCATAGGTCGCCGTCCAGAGGTCGGACTCCATCGAGCGGAGAAAGGCCTCCACCCATGCCGGTTCGATCTCCTTGCGCTCCATCAGGTCGACGAAAGCGTCGACGACGAGGTCGCCGCCCGGTTCGCCCTCGAGCGCTCCCAGGTACCGCTCTTTGAACGCGAAATATTCGGCGGTCTGCTGGGGCACGGCGTCGACGAAGTCGTCGGCCGTCCTGACAAACGAGTACAGAAGAAAGACGTCCTCTCTCACCGACCGCGGAAAAAAGAGCGTGCTGTAAAAGTACGTCGTGCTCCCGTGCCTGAAGATCCGGTAATGGGTGGGCGTGACCATGACCTCGCCGCCCTACCCCCCGTGCCGTTCGGCGATCTCGCGTGCCACGATGCTCGAGGAGATGAGGGTCATCGGCACCCCGATCCCCGGATGAGTGTACTGCCCGGTGTAGTAGAGGTTCCCGACCTTCTTGCTCAGGTGCGCCGGCCGCCAGAGGGCCGTCTGGAAGAGCGTGTGCGAGAGGCCGAGGGCTGTGCCCCGGTACGCGTTGTAGCGTTCTTCGAAGTCGTGCAGCGCAAAGATCCGGCGGACCGCCACGGCGCTGCGGAGGTCGTCGCCCAGTTTTCGTTCAAGATCGCTGAGGACCCGCTCGAAGAACGCCTCTCTCAGGGCCGGCGTGTCCTCGAGGCCGGGCGCGAGGGGTACCAGGATAAAGAGCGCCTCGCATCCCGGCGGCGCGGCCGTCGGGTCGGTCTTCGAGGGGACGTTGACATAATACGAGGGATGGTCAGGCCACGCCGCCTTCTTCGGGTCGAAGATGAGGTCGAACCCCTCCTCCCAGTCCCGGTCCAGGACGAGGGTGTGGTGCGCCAGGCCCTCCACCCGCCGGTCCAGGCCCAGGTAGACGACAAACGCCGAGGGCGCCAGCACCCTGGAACGCCAGTATTTTTCCGGGTAACTCCGGTGGGCGGGGTCCAGGAGGTCGAGTTCGGCATGGGCATAGTCGGCATTGACCAGGACCAGGTCGGCGTCGCGGCGTCCTGCGGGAGTGACGACGCCGGTCGCCCCCTTCCCAGTCACCTCGATCCGCTCCACCGGTTCGTTGAGGGCGACCGAGACCCCCAGCGACCCGGCCAGATCGGAGAGGCCGCCGACCACCGCCCGCATCCCGCCGACCGGGTACCAGACGCCCATCGTCATGTCGATGTGGGACATGATATGGTAGAACGACGGGGTGTTCTGCGGCGAACCCCCCAGGAACCCGATGGAGTACTGGACGATCTTCTGCGCCTCGTCACTCTCGAAATGCCGCTTGACGAATTTTTCCAGGCTCTCGAAGATATGCATCCGCCGCCCCTGCATGATCAACCGGCCGCTGAGAAAGTCGAAGATCGAGCGGTAGTCGCGGTACAGGAACTCGTTGATCGAGAGGTCGTAGAGCTCTTTTGCCGAGTCGAGGTACGCCTTCAGTTTCTCGCCGCCCCTCTCCTCGAAGGAATCGAAGAGGGCATAGTCCTTCTCGAGACCGGCCGGGAGGTCGACGACCTCGCCGCCGCCGAAAAAGATCCTGTACGCCGGGTCGAGACGTTTGAGCTCATAGAAGTCGGCCGGACGCTTCCCGACCTCGGCGAAGAACTTCTCGTAGACGTCGGGCATCAGGTACCACGAGGGGCCCATGTCAAAGGAGAACCCCTGCTCCCGGTAGACCCCTGCCCGGCCGCCCGGTTGCTCGTTCTTCTCGACCACCTCCACCTCGAAACCCCGGTGCGCCAGCAGGGCCGCAGCCGAGAGGCCGCCAAACCCCGCTCCGACAACGATCGCCTTCATTGCCCCGACATCCCCCCTCAGGGGCCGCAACGGCCCCGGTGCTCCATCCGCAATAGCGCCAGAAAAAGGTATCGTCCCTCGTCCACGGTCACCCCCTCCTGACCAGGACGGTATACACCGCCACCACCCCGATGACGACCGCCGCCAGGTATCCGAGGAACGTCACCGACGAGACCATCCCGCAGAGCCAGGCCGCGACGGGACGGTCGGTGGAGAGCATCACCAGCGACGAACCCATCATGAACCCGGCCGCGACCATCCCGATGAGGAGCAGCTTCGCGGCGTACCGGATCGAGGCGCCGAGGGCGAGCATGTCAGGGCTTTCGATAGAGAATATGACGCTTCCGGCCGCGACCTTCTTGAGCGTGACATTGGCCGTCTGCGGGAGTTCGAGGGTGTCGCCGAGCCACCCTTCCGCCGCCCGCGAGACCTCCGCAAAATGTTCGGGAGAGAAGATCTGCCTTCTCCGGATCTCCGCGATCCTGGGGCCGGCATGGACCGGAAAATTGAAGCCGGGATCGAGGTCCCGGCAGATGGCCGTGAGGAAGATGAGCACCTTGACCACCTGCATCATCGTGAGCGGGACCTTGAGACGGTAGCGCCGGAGGGTGTCGGGGATCTGCTCCATCACCTCCCCGAAGTCCACCTGCCCGAGTTCGTACGTCCTGAACTGTCTGAGCGTGGCGTAGATCTCGTCCTTGAATGCGTCGAGGTCCTCATCGGCCGGGACCACCCCCAGGTCATGGTAGGCGCCGACGATGCTCTCGACGTCCTCGTCCACGACGCCCGACATCAGACGGATGAAGGCGTCCCGGCGTTCGGGCCTGAGGACGCCGACGGTCCCGAAGTCGACGAAGGCGAGCGTTCCGTCGCGGGTCACGAGGAGGTTGCCGGTATGGGGGTCGGCATGAAAAAACCCGTCCTCGAAGACCTGCTGGAGATAGGAACCGAGCAGGATATCGGCGACCTCTTCTGAGCGGATGCCGGAGGCCCGGATCCCCTCGAGGTCGTCGATTCTCACCCCGTCGATATAGGTCATCGTCAGGAGACGCGGGCCCGAACATTCCCAGAAGATTCTCGGGACGACGACGCGGGGAAAGTCTTCGAGGTTGTGGGCCAGCACCTCGGCGTGCTTGCCCTCCTGCACGAAGTCGAGTTCGCGCCTGATCTGGACGGAGAACTCCTGAACCAGACCGACCGGGTTGTAGAGCGCAAGGTCCGGGTACCGCTTTTCGATGCGGCGGGCAAGGGAGGCGAGGATCTCGAGGTCTTCCTCGATGACCTTCCTGATCCCGGGCCGCTGCACCTTGACGGCCACCTCGGTCCCGTTCTTCAGGACCGCACGATGGACCTGCGCGAGGGAGGCGGCCGCGACCGGGGCCTCGTCGAAGGCGGCGAAGGCCTCCTCGACCGGGCCGCAGCACTCCTCGATCACCGGCCTGACCGTCTCGAAGGGGAGCGGCGCCACCTCGTCGGTCAGCCGCGTCAGTTCGTCGGCGAGGGGTTGGGGCAGGAGTTCCCGGCGGGTGCTCAGGATCTGCCCGAACTTGATGAAGGTGGGCCCGAGTTCCTCCAGGGCAAGACGGACCCGCCGATAGAGCGGGACGGTTCCGTCCGCACGCTCCCGTTTCAAGAGCCCGAGCCTGGCCAGGGGAGGGACGATCCCGTCGAAAACGGCGCCCAGGCCGTACTTCGCCAGCACTCCGGTGATCTCCCGGTACCTGCCCAGATGCCTGATCACGGTTCACCCCCCGACCGAAAGAGGGGGACGAAGATATATAATACCGGTGCCGGACGGCGAATAAAAAAGAGAAATATGGTCGTTTCTGCGCAGGCTTACGAATAGCCCCGCATCGTCACGTTCGAGCTCCCGCCCTTCTCCTCGGGCGGCTGGATGGACCCGAACTTCTCTTCATAGTCCTTCATGCTCTTGGAAAGAACGGCAAGAAGGTTCTTGGCATGCTTCGGGGTGATGGAGACGATCGACTTGGCCCTCGCCTGGTTGGTGCCGGGGATCTCGTGAAGGAACATGAACGTGAACTCGTCTTCCTTATAAGCCACCTGGATCCGGTTGGCGTAGACGGGGTCCAGCGTCTGCGGGACGTTCACCGAGAGGTCGTGTTGTGCCATGGGGTTAAGTATAAGCAATGTAGGATTAAGGGTTTTTGTGATGGACGACCTCATCGGGATCGCCGCCGTCGTCACCGCACGCTTCTGTCCCCTCCGCCTGTACCTCGATCGCCAGGAGGAACACGAGGAACCGCCGCGCTATGCGGTCTGCAAACAGGTCTCGTACCACCTCGGCACCCCCTTCGAACCCGACGCTGTCTGGGAGGAGGTCTGCACCGTCCTCCCGTACGCCGGCGAGGAGGAACGGGCGCTCTTCGAGCAGTGCGTGACGAACTGCCGGGGAAAAGAATGGCCGCGCTTCTCGGACCACGACGTCCCGGTCACTTCCACCGCCCTCGGGATCAGGGGGACCGTCGACAAGGTCGACCCCGCCGTCCCGTCCTTCGCGATCACCAGGGCGAGCGAGGCGCCGCAGGCCGGGGTCTGGGGGGCCGACCGGGTCAGGGTCGCCTGTTTTAGCGCCTGCGTCAGGGAGAACTTCAGCCTCGAGGTGAACGGCGGGTGGGTGGAGTACGTCCCCTCTGGCGTCCTCAGGTTCTGCACCCCGGGCCCCCGGGACCGGCGGGCGATGCTCAGGGCGGTCGACGCCGCAAAAAAGGTTGAAGAAGGACGGGTCCCGAGAAAACCTCTCAACCCGCCGTGCACCCGGTGCCCGCACCAGGAACGGTGCGCACCCGGGCCGCGGCGGCTTTCGGAGTTGTTGTGAGATGGCTCTCCGGATTCTCCCCTTCCGGAACGTGAATCGAGAATCGACCACACCCGGCGCGAAGAGGGGGGAAGGCGCGATGATCCAGGCGTGCCGCCCATATTGTAGAATTGCTCATGAGGCGAAAGCACGCCTCAAGCATACGAGATGAAAATATCATCTCAGAACTGGATCAATTCTTGACCCTCATCCTTACGAACGAGGAGCGAATCGAAGTCGAGCATCATGCCGCCCCCTGGCTATCTTCGTCGTGGGGGGTTCGGGGGGTTTCCCCCCGGCGCGAGACGCCAGGAAAGAATCTACGATGAGGGCGGCATGCCTGATCATCACACCTTCCCATATCCTTGCGCCGGGGGCGCTGCCCCCGGACCCCCGGGACGAAGATAGGGCCGGGAAGGCGGAGGACTGATCATTCAGAAGATGTTTCTGTCCTCTGCATATCAGTCATGAGGAGGGCCAGTGTGATCAAATCCTCATTCAAGCCAATAGAGAGGGTCTTCGAGATCATTTTCATGGTAATCTTCACCGCCGTCTCGCGCCGTGGGGCGGCGATTGAAAGGGATCCGCCCACACGCTGAAGCGCTGCTCAGAAAATGTTCAACCGCGTATGCTTGAGCCAGGGGTTCATGCCCAACTCTCCACAGCCGAAAAAAGAGATTTATGCAGGAAGAGGAGGTTCGCCCCTCTCAGGCCTGTTCCATCAGCGTCTTGGAGACGATGTACTCGCCCTTCGCCTCGCGGGTCGTGCCCACGATGAGCCACTGCGTATCGCCGTGCTGCTCCAGGACGCCCTGGGCCTCGATCACCTCGCCGGCCAGCGCCTGGCCCGAGTAGGTGTGGGTGAACGAGATCACCCGCGAGACCGCGTCGTGCTCCACCTCATAGACCGCGGGGGCGTCGAAGGCGTTGGAGGCGTCGGTGACCGTAGCCTCGATCCGCGTTCTCCCGAGTTCCTTCCCCCGGCCAGTCGGGGCCGAGGCAAGGGCGTCGTACGACCGCGTGTACAGCAGGTCGAAGTAGGTGTCGCCGAACTCGCCGCGGTTCCACTTGCGCGACTCGTGGAGGACGAAGGTCTCGAAGGAGATCTCCGGGATGCGTTTGGTGTAGACCTTGCGCCACATCTCCTCGCTCATCCGCGGGAGCTTCCCGGCCTCGACCAGGCGCTTCAGCTGCGCCTGCGCCGCGAACCAGGCCGGGCCGTAGACCACCAGGTCGATGTCGGAGGCCCCGTTTTCAAGGCCGAGCACCCGCGACCCCGTGCATCCGACCGTACCGGCCTGGAGATCGAGGGAGTCGAGAAGACGCTGAACGCGAGGATCGCGCGAAGCGATCCAAGCCATCCGCTCGTCGGGCTTGTAGACCTGCACGATATCGCCGCGCGGCACCCGGTGAAGGTCGTCGAGATATTCGGGCTTGTGCTTTCTGATATACTCGAAGGCCGGTCCGAAATCCAGTTTGGTGTACCGCCGACCATCCGGGTCGACCCGCTCGCCGTGCTCGTCAGGGGCGTACCTGAGCACGCACCCGACCCGTTCGTCGTTGTCATATGCCGAGACGGCATAGATCCGGCCGTCGGTATCCTCGATAAAATCGCGTAGTCTGATCGCTTTCATTCCAATGCTCCCAGAAATGCTCCGACCTCCTCGATCAGTGCACCCTGACGCAGGACCCTGCGGTGCACCAGGTCGACGACGGTGCTCGGGGTCCCGCGCAGCACGCCGCCGTCGATGAGAAAGTCGTGGGGGACGTGGACCTGGTCGGGAGTGATCGGGTCGGGGCCTCCGTGGATATTTGCGCTCGTCGCCGTGATCGGGGCGTCGAGTTCCCGGATCAGGGCGAGGGCGACCGGGTGGTCGGGGAACCTGACCCCGATAGTGCCGGTGCCGCCGGTGAGGGACGTCGGGAGGCAGGACTTCGCCTTCAGCACGACCGTCACCGGGCCGGGCAGGAACCGGTCGACAAACCTCTCGGCCGCTTCGTCGAGACGGGCGATCGCACCGAGCATCTCGATATCGCAGACCGCCACCGAGACCGGCAGGGAGGGCGGCCGCATCTTCGCCTCGTACACCCGCTCGACGGCAAGTTCGGAGAGCGCATCGGCCCCGAGGCCGTAGATCGTGTCGGTCGGGTAGACCACCAGTCCGTCGCGTCTGAGCACGCGGACCGCCTTCTGGATGACCGCTTCGTCCATCTTAAAACTCCTGCCCGCGGACGCGGGCGATATTGAAGACCGCACGCTTCGAGATGTGCATCACGGCAAAGACCCCGGCCTGGATGGGGTCGGTGACCACCAGGTCGGCGTGCCTGGGGACGCTCCCGGCCATCTTCAGGGCGACGACCGGGATCCCGGCCGCCCGCACGCGGTCGACCGCCGTGGAGATCGTCCCCCCCATCAGGGACCCGGCCAGGACCAGGATCGAGGCCCTGGGCAGGCGGGCGACGGCTTCCACCGCCTCGGCCAGGTCTTTCTCGCCGACGAGCGGGATGGTGTCCACCGAGATCCGCTCGCCCCTGATATTGTGGCGGTCGGCCTCGTTCACCGCGCCGAGCGCCACCTGCGCCACCTGCGCCCCGCCGCCGATGATGATCACTCTGGACCCGAAGATCTTGGAGAAGGTGTCGAGGGTGGTGACCTGCTGCATCGTCGGAACGGCGAGCAGGTCGGCGATCACCTTCCCGATCCCGCCGGCACACTCGACCTCGAAATAAAAGAGCGCTCTTCCCGCGTGGTCGCCGGAGTGCAGGATCGACTGCTGGACGGTGACCACGTTCACCCCGTTGGCGGCCATGATGGCGGCGATGTCGCGCAGGACGCCAGGCTGGTTCTCGGCGATGATGCTGACCGCGTGGAGCTCGAGGATCTCAAGTGCGTGCAGGTGTTCGGTCTCTTCCATATGCTACAGAGACAGGGATCCGGCCTGTCCCCCTCCTTTTGCAATATGAATCATTGACGGCCGTACCCTTTAAGGTGTTTCATTCTGCGCATCGCGCGGCCGGGAAAAATGATGGAGATTGATGTTCCGGCTACTCTTCTGCCCCTTCGGGTTCGAGCCCGAGGGCCGCAAAGACCTCGTCTTGCCCGAGGCGGTCGATCATCTGGCCAAGACGTTCACCCTGCCGGGTGTGCTCCGCGAAATAGTCGATGACCCGGCCGACGAGGGCCGGGGCTTCCTCTTCGGGGACGAGGCCGGCGAGGCGGGTGCCGGCCCTGACCCGGCGGCCGGCCCGGCCGCCGAGGAAGAGGGTGAGCCCCTGCTCGCGGACCGAGATGGCGTCCTTCGGGCAGACGGCGATGCAGTCGCCGCACCCGATGCAGCGCTCCGTCGAGAAGACGAACGCCCCCTCGTCGACCGAGACCACGCCCTCCCGGCAGATCCTGACACAGGCCCCGCACCCGGTGCAGGCGTCGGCGTCGAAGGTGGGGTAGGCCCGGGCCATCAGCCCGATGTCGTTGAACTGCACTCTGGCGCAGTTGTTCGGGCACCCGGCGATCCCGATCTTGATCTTTCTGGGAAGGGCCCGGCCGCCCTGCGCCTCCTCGATCGTCCGGGCGAGGGCCTGGGTGTCGGCGCACCCGTGCCGGCAGACCGTGCCCTTGCAGGCGACGACCGACCGCACCGTCGGGCCGGTGCTCCCGGTCTCCAGGCCGACCGCCGCCAGGGCCGCCGCCACGGCTTCGGCGTCCTCGCGCCTGACCCCGGGGATCTCCAGGTTCAGCCTGAAGGTCGCTCCCACATAGCCCCGGCCGTACTCCTTCGCCGCCGCGCCGACGACCGCCAGTTGTTCGGTCGTGAGGTTCCCGGCCCTGGCCTTCACCCGCACCGAGACATAGCCCTTCTCTTTCTGCGGCAGGATACCGCTCAGTTTTGTGCCCGTCATGTGTCGGATCAGGGTTGGACCGGATCCGGCATCAACCTGCCCGAAGCAACGAGCATGTCGGCTTTTGCCGCGGTGATGAGAGTTTTCATCCGGCGGGCCGCGCGTACCGCGTCCTCCTGACCGACGACCGCCGAGACGACGGCAACCCCGTCGGCGCCCGCGGCGATGACCTCGGCCACGTTCTCTGGGCCGATGCCGCCGATCCCGAGCAGGGGGACGGCAACCGCGGATTTGATCTCGCGCAGCGCCGCCAGGCCGTGGCCTGGCCCGGCGTCGGCCTTGGTGCCGGTCGAGAAGGTGGGGCTGAGGGCGAGATAGTCGGCCCCGCCGTCGACCGCGGCCCGCGCCTCGGCAATGGTTCCCACCGAGACCCCGATGATGAACCCGGGCGGGGCGAGGAGCCGCGCCTCTTCCACCGGGAGGTCGTCCTGCCCGAGGTGGACGCCGTCGGCACCTGCGGCGAGGGCGACGTCCAGGCGATCGTTGACGATGAGGCGGGCGCCGGCGTCTTCGGTGACCGCCCGGATCGCACGCGCCTCCTCCAGGAGGGCGGCGGTGCCCATCCCTTTGTCCCGGAGTTGAACCACGTCGGCCCCGCCGGCGACGGCGAGACTGGCCTGCTCGAGATGGGAGCGGCCGAGGCCGACCTCGCTGTCGGTGACGACGTACAGGTCGTACGCCGCCATCAGACGACCTCCAGCCGCGCCTCCTCCTCGAGGTCTTCAGGGGTCAGGGCGTAGAGTTCGTCGAAGAGCGCCGTCCTGAAGGAGTACGGTCCCCGCGCACCCGCGGCCGCCTGCTCCCCGGCACGCCCGAAAGCGGCCAGGGCCGCGGCCGCACCGACGAGGGGATCGTCGGCGACGGCCACGAACGAACCGACCACCGAGGAGGCCATGCACCCGGTGCCTGAGAGACGGTCCATCATCGCGTGGCCGTTTTTGACCAGCACGACCCTTTCGCCGTCGGTGACGACGTCGGTCTCGTCGGTCATCGCCACCACCGTGCCGGTCGCCAGGGCGCAGGCCTTCGCCGTCTCGACCGGGTCGCCGGCAAGTCCGCACGAGTCCACGCCTCTTACCTTCCCGCCGGCACCGGCCAGGACGCCGATCTCCCCGGCGTTCCCTTTCAGCACGGCGACCTTCACCTCCTTGAGGATCCGCAGCACCGCATCGGTCCGCAACGCCGTCGCCCCGGCCCCGACGGGATCGAGGACGACCGGCACGCCGAGTTCGTTCGCCCGCTTGCCCGCGAGGAGCATCGACTCCACCTGGGCCGGGTTAAGCGTCCCGATGTTGAGGACAAGCACCCCGGCCGCCGCGACCATCTCGGCCGACTCTTCGGCGGCCTCGGCCATCACCGGGGCAGCCCCGGCACAGATGGTGATGTTGGCGCAGTCGTTGATCGTCACGGTGTTGGTGATGTGGTGTACGAGCGGCCGTGTCTCTCGCACCTGCGAGAGGAGGGCAGCGCAGATCTTCGCATCCATGGTTGTCATGAAAAATGGATCGGGTGAGATGAGAGGTGTTGCGGTGGGGGCAGTCACCTGCCGTACAGGTGCTCGTGCACCCGCGTCATCAGCGCCGCCTCGCGCCGTTTCAATGTCTGGAAGTCGGGGTCGCCGTCGCGGTACAGCGCGAAGAGCGAGTACAGAAAGTCGGTCGTCAGGTCCATCGCTTCGCGCCTGAACCGCACCTCGACGGTCGTGTCCCCGGCAAAGCCCTTGATGGAGAAACAGTCGGGTTTGTCGAAGGTGTAGAAACCCTCGCCGACGCCGGGCATCGCCGTCACCTCCCCGAACTCCCGGAGATACGAGAAGAACTCCCGAGTCAGGGGAGCGCTCAGCACGAACTCCTTCATCAGGGTGCCGTCGGCACAGGACTTATGCCGGATCGACCTGACAATCCGCATGGCGTGCCACCTCCCTGATCGCGCGGGCCGCGGTTCTGCATTCCTCGTCGGTGGTGAACCAGGAGAGACTGAGCCGCACGCACCCTTCCCCGCCGTCGATGGCCCGGTGCACCAGGGGGGCGCAGTGGAGCCCGGTCCTCCCGACCACGCCGTAGGCGCGGGCCAGGATGAACCCGAGATCGTCGTCGTCCATGCCCTGGATGGAGAAGGAGACGATCGGGAGCGCGGGGCGTTCAGTGTAGACGAGGATGTTTTGCTCGGCCTGGAGTTCCCTGATGATCAGTGCCGTCTGGCGTTCGGCCTTCTCCGCGATGGCGGCCGTGCCGACCGACCGGACGAACGCCACGCCGGCCGCGAGCGCCGCCAGGCCGGGGTAGTTGGGCGTCCCGGCCTCGAAGCGTTCTGGCATTTCCCGCGGCTGGAGAAGGGAGAACGAATCGGTCCCGGTGCCCCCGACCCGCACCGGCGCCACCGCGTCGGGGTCGCGGATATAGAACCCGCCGGTCCCTGAGATGCCAAAGAGGCCTTTGTGCCCGGTGAAGACGTAGGCGTCGACCGGGAGCGTCCCCAGGTCCACCGGAATGTGCCCGGCGGTCTGCGCCCCGTCGACGATGAAATAGACTCCGTGCTCACGGAGGACCGCCCCGATCGCCCCGACGTCCTGCACGGTGCCGAGGACATTGCTCCCGTGCGCCATGACCATGAGCCGCGTCTCCGGGCGGAGGGCCGCCCGCACCGCCGCCGGGGAGACGGTCCCGTCCTCCTCGAAGGGGACGACGGTGAGCGTGATCCGCCCCTCGTGTTCCAGTTCGTGGAGCGGCCGCAGCACCGAGTTGTGGTCGAGGGCGGTGGTGAGGACATGGCAGGGGCCGGGATGGGCGGCGAGGAATCCGTGGATGAGGAGGTTGAGCGAGTCGGTGGCATTCTGCGTGAAGATATAGTGCTCCGCGGGCCCGGCATGGAAGAGGCCGGCCAGGGCCTCGCGGGCGAGGGTCGGGTAGTCCTCGCCCTGCGTTCCCGCGGTCCGGCCCGACCCGAAGACCGGGGCGGCGAGGGCGGCCATGGTCGCCTCGATCACCGCCGCCGGTTTGGGCCAGGTCGTCGCGGCGTTGTTCAGGTAAATTATCGGTTGATCGTCTCTCATGCTCTTCGCTGTCACTGTACTCTGCCGAGCACACCAAAAATGTGATGATCAGGGCCGGCGCACCGGACCCATGCTTTTTTTGGACCGTCCTGCGAAGTCCTCATTCAACGACGCGGTGGAACCATGCAGTACAGGACCGTACCGAAAAACGGCGACAGACTCTCCGCCCTCGGGTTCGGTGCCATGCGTCTCCCGACACGGATGGGCCGGATCGACGAGGCGCGGGCGATCAAACAGATCAGGAGTGCCATCGAGAGCGGCGTCAACTATCTCGACACCGCCTATCCCTATCATGGCGGCGAGAGCGAGCGCGTCCTGGGCAAGGCCCTCGAGGACGGCTACCGGGAGCGGGTGAAGATCGCCGACAAACTCTCCCCCTGGCTCGTCGACTCGCGGGAAGAGATGGAGCGGATCCTGGAGATCCAGTTGAACCGCCTCAGGACCGATCACATCGACTACTACCTCCTCCACATGCTCGACGCCCGCTCGTGGAAGAAACTGGTCGACCTGGACGTCTTCGCCTTCCTGGAGGCGGCACGGGACGCCGGGACGATCACGAACATCGGGTTCTCCTTCCACGGCGACCGCAAGACCTTCAGGGAGATCATCGACGCCTATGACTGGACGTTCTGCCAGATCCAGTACAATTTCCTCGACGAGGAGGTCCAGGCCGGACGGGAGGGCCTGGCATATGCGGCGTCGAAGCAGATCGCCGTGATGGTCATGGAACCCCTGCGGGGCGGGATGCTTGCCGGCGACCTGCCGGACGAGGCGCAGGCGGCCTACGACCGCTCAGGGCTCTCCCGCACCCCGGCAGAGTGGGCGCTGCGATGGATCTGGGACCATCCCGACGTGACGACCGTCCTCTCGGGCATGAACGACGAGCGCCACATCCGCGAGAACCTCCTGACCTGCGAGGACGCCCTGCCGGGTTCGATGACCGATGCCGAGCGTGCCGTCGTCGACGAGGTGAAGGCCGTCTACAAACGGCTGATCAGGGTCGACTGCACCGGGTGTGCGTACTGCATGCCCTGCCCCTTCGGCGTCAACATCCCGCAGTGCTTCCACTTCTACAACCAGTACCACATGACCGGCAACCGACTCATGACACGAGGGTTTTACATCGGGCAGGTGATCGGCTTCGACGACAACCCGGCCAACGCCTCGCGCTGCCGGAGCTGCGGGAAATGTCTCGGCGCATGTCCGCAGGGGATCGATATTCCCCGTGAACTGAAAAAGGTCGGGCGGGACCTCGACGGGCTTGCGACAAAACTGATGACCCCGCTGGTGAAGATGGTGATGACGAAGCGGCAGAGGGAGTGAACTGCCTGAGATTTGGAAGAACAAGGGGGAGGAAAAAATAGATTGGGTGATGGATACCTCATGCAGAGATCGGGGCAGGGGGTGGTGCCCGTCCCCTCAATCTTTATGGATGAGGGCAGGAGATCCTGAGTAATTTTAATTTCCGATCGGCCAATGTTCTTCGAAAATATATTTTCCATCATTATACCACCTCAATGTGAAGGGCATGTTTTTTCCGGGTATAATCAACAGAATGCCGAAATCATATCCATATTTTCCAGATTTTTTGGTGAATTCTTTTAATTTTTTATCATCGTCATCAGTATTATTTCCGTTCTTTTTTGCCTCAATTATGAGCCGATTCTCATGTTTGTTTCTGTGATGCACAATAATGTCTGGCCTTTTAGGACCTGACGAAGTTTCCTTGGTACCATATCCCCTACGGTTGTATTCGCAATCAACATCCCAATCAGAAAACGGTTCTTTGAGATAACAGGCAATCTGGTGGGTTAAAGCCCGTTCATCCACTTCAAGATCGAGAAGTGCTGCATCTTTCTCTACAAATATTGACAATGTGTGGCATATTCCATCTTTAATATCATCCAAACCGATATACGTCATGACAACATTTGGCTCTTCTTCAATCTGGATTAACGTATGCTTTTTGTTTCGATTCTGTAGACTCGGGCATGAACGGGGGGTTCAAGCATACGGGATGAAAATATCATCTCAGAACTGGATCGATTCTTGACCCTCATCCTTGCGTTCGAGGAGTGAATCGAAGTCGAGCATCATGCCGCCCCCACCCATCTTCGTCATGGGGGGTCCGGGGGGTTTCCCCCCGGCGCGAGATTGCGGGAAATATTCGACGATTGGGGGCGGCCCCTCGGATCGACGTGCCTTCCCGCACCACCATGTCGGGGGCGCTGCCCCCGGACCCCCAGGATGACGATAGGGCGGGGAAGGCACCATCAATGGACATGAAGGGGGGAGTGCCGTCTCCACTCTATCAGTCACGCGGAGGGATCGAGGGCGGCCACCCCCCGCAGTGCTGGCCGTCCAGAGGGTTTGCTATGAAATCGTTTTGATGCAGTATGCCTGAGGCGTGTTTTCCCCTCATGCCCAATTCTACAAAGCCGATCATTCGTTTCAGGGTGCTGTTCTCCTGCTGCAGCCGTGCACAGGGGGAGCAAAAAAGAAAGAAAGAAACCCCAGCCTATCGGTATGTACCTTCCTGAATGATGCGGAGATAGTCTCCGAACATATACCTTTTGTAGCGCTTGTTCCCGGTGATCTCGACGACGATCCCGGCGTCCTCAAACTTTTTCACCAGAGCGTTTGCAGTCTGGCGGCTAACACCAAGGGCTTCGGCGGCCCGTGAGATCGTTATCAAGGGCGTTTCAAAGAGCACGTCGATGAATTTCAGGGCGATCACGCCGCCGATATTCTTCTCAAGGAGCGTTGTCACCAGGTCGGACCTGAGGTCGATGATCTTTTTTGCCGTTTCAACGGAGTTGGTGGAGGTCTCGATCACTCCCGTGAGGAAGAAGGCGATCCATTTCTCCCAGTTCCCGTCGTACCTGACATCGTTGAGGATCTGGTAGTATTCCTGCTGGTGTTTTTTCAGATAGAAACTCAGGTAGAGGAGCGGCTTTGAGAGCATGCCCTTGTAGTAGAGGAAGAACGTGATCAGAAGTCTTCCCATCCGGCCGTTCCCGTCGATATAGGGGTGGATGGACTCAAACTGTGCGTGGATCAGGGATGCTTTTATGAGCAGAGGAATCTTGTCCTGCTGCTGGATGAACAGTTCGAGATTGTGCATCAGTTCGGGCACCTTCTCCGGAGGGGGAGGGACGTACAGCGCGTCCTGTATGGGGGTTCCCATGACACCGATCCAGTTCTGTTCGGTACGGATGGTGCCAGGCTTCTTGAAACCGCCTCTCGTTCCCTGGATCAGGAACCGATGGATTTCATTGAGAAGATCAACGGTAAATTCAGAAAAATCAAGTTCTTCCATGCCGTGTCCCATCGCCTTGATGTAGTTGACGACCTCCCGGACTTCGTTGATGTTTTCTTCCGGTTGCAGGTCGGCTTCGAACTCCAGCACACCGCGCAACGAAGCCTGTGTCCCTTCGATCTGCGAACTGAGCAGGGCTTCTTTCTTGATGTACATCGCCACGAACAGGTCAGGGTTCGGGAGCACCTGGATGACCCCGTCGAGCCGTGCCAGAGCGGTGTCGGCCTTCGAGAGCAGGAGGAGCAGGCTCTCATCGAGATCCAGATCTGGCGGTGGCAACGGTTTTGGAACGAATGCCGCATAGCCACCTTTTTGTGGGACGAATGTCCCTGCCCGTTCGCTCATCGTCTCTTCCTCATAGATCATATGCGCACTTCAGAGATATATGCCCGAGAATATGTCAAGATCTCTTACCTTAGAATGGGAGGGGTACCGGTATGTCAAGACATCTTGTCTTAGAATACAGAGTGTACCGGTATGTCACGATCCCCTGACTATGAGGTCATCCCAAAATTCTCCGGCCTTACCCTCGCAGAAGATAGCGATGGATGATGGTTGAAAGATCCTCATCTCCTCGTAGCACAAAGAAGCATCTATGGCGTTCCCACGCGCTCGCGCATAGGGACGGGGTGGTGATGGAGCGAGGTATCAATCAGTTCTCCTGTCTAAATATGGGAGATCAAACGACGAGAAATTTTCATCCCGTATGCTTGAGCCGGAGGTTCATGCCTGATTCTCCAGACCCGGAATATGGGATGACGAGGGCCGCATATGGAGATCGGGGCAGGGAGCGGCGACTCAGTGCGTCCACTCGATGACCGGGATCTCCGGGCCGACGGCCTTCATCACCGCATCCCTGAGATTGGCAAAATGCGGGCATGGATAGCCGATGGGATTTCCCTTGCTGATGCAGGACGCCAGCACAATCGCTTCCGCCCCCCGTTCGACAAGCATTTTCGCGCGCGGGATGGCCCGTTTTCCCGGACACCCGCCACAGGTCACGAATCCGACGATATCGACCGGCCCGGTCTCCTGAAAGGCACCTTTCCCCTCCCGTGTCACGATGAAATCCATCGTCCCGGGACAGACATCCTCCGTCATCAGACAACGGATAATCCCGACTTTCATGGATCGGAATCTGTGCTCCGTGAAAATATATGAATTCGTTCGGCCGCGGCCGACGAAGTGATCAGAATAAGAACAGAAGAAAACATTTCGAATGAAAACAGGCATGCGATAGCCGGGATTCGAACCCGAGTTAGTGGCTTGGGAAGCCACTGTCCTACCACTAGACTACTATCGCCTGAGCCATATTATGTTGGCGTTCCCGGATTATAAAGGTTCTTTCTCCACCTGTCCCCCGCGCCGGGCAGGGCGACAGCCTTAAGACGCCGGCGCCGCATTATATATACAGCACTGAACGGTGCTGGCTGACGTAAGTCCGACGTGCCTCACGGCACGGCCCGAAGTGGCTCGGGATTACAGAGAGGTCAGTAGCAATACTGCTCTTTTCTGGACTTACTCTGGTCAATGTGAGGTAGAATATGGCACGAATGCATGCACGGCGGAGGGGCAAATCCGGATCGGTCGCTCCGTACCGCACCGAGGCACCAGAGTGGTGTGGGATCTCTGCGGAAGAGGCCGTGAAGGTCATCATCGACCTTCGCAAGACGGGCAAATCCAGCAGCGAGATCGGGTTCATCCTCAGGGACAAGTACGGTATCCCTGACATCAAGCTCGTGGCCGGCAAGAAGATCGGCGAGATCCTCGAAGAGAACGGACTTGGCACCGAGATCCCTGAAGACCTCAGGAACCTCATCGCCAAGGCACTCGCGATGCGCAAGCACCTTGAGGAGAACAAGAAAGACCTGCACAACAAGCGGCAACTCCAGCTCACCGAGTCCAAGGTGCGCCGCCTTGTGAAGTACTACCGGTCGAGCGGAAAGCTCGCCGCGGACTGGACGTACAAACCAGAGACTGCCGAGATTCTCCTCTCCAGATAAGTCATGTCCATCCAGGCCGTTGCCGAAGAGGTCGCAGAACAGATCCGCGCCGCCGACTTCATCGAAGTCTACGCCCACCATGACGCCGACGGGATCGCCGCAGGGGCAATCCTCTGCCAGGCGATCCGCAGAGCGGGCGGGCGGTTTCGGCTGCGGGTGCGCCGCACCATCAGGACCGACGACATCGTCCATCCTGAGTCGACGCTCCTCTGCGACCTCGGCGCCGGCCTCGCCGACCTGCCCGAGAGCGTGATGGTCGTCGACCATCATGTCCCTCACTTCGAGGGGGCGTACCACGTCAACCCGCGCCTCGCCGGTATCGACGGGGAGCGGGAACTCTCGGCCTCAGGCACGGCATATCTCGTGGCGCAGGCGCTCGGCGACCACCGCGACCTGGTCGGCCTCGCCCTCCTCGGCGTTATCGGGGACAGACAGGAGTTCGTCGGGAAAAACCTGGAGATCCTCAACGAAGGGATCGCCAACGGCTACATCTCACCGGAAAAAGGACTTCTTCTGCCCGGACGCGGGATGCGCGAGGCCCTCGAGACCGCCGTCGACCCCTACATCAGGGGAGTGAGCGGGCGGCCCGAGACCGTGACCGGGATCCTCGAGAAGGCGGTCGGCGAGGAGGAGGTCTCAGAAGATCTCCTCCTCTCCCTCCTCGTGCTCGAGGCCGGCGGCGACGCCGCACCCTCGGTCTTTTCACGGCTTTACGGCAAACGCTACCAGATCGAGCGCGAGGTCGTCGAAGACGCCTGCACGCTTGCGGCGCTCGTCGACGGATGCGGCCAGGAAGGTCGGGGCGGCCTCGCCGCCTCGGTCTGTCTCAGGTCGCCCGACGCCGTCGAAGAGGCCTTCGCGGTTGCGGAAGCGCACCGGCGCCGCGTCCTTGCCGGTATCGAGGGGGCCAGACCCCTCGATAGAGACGGACTGGTCTACGGCGTCGAGGACGCGGGTGCCGCAAGCGGCGTGGCCGACTGCCTGGCCTTCGACCTCCGGCGGGACACGCCCGTGGCGGTCCTCGCCCCGCGAGACGACGCCTGGCAGGTCTCGGCACGCTGTCCGCCGGGAACGGATACCGACCTGGAGACCGTCCTCCGCGACCTCGCCGCAACCCTGGGCGGGTCGGGCGGGGGCCACCGAAACCGGGGCGGCGCCTCGATTCCCGGCGACCAGGTCGAAGCGTTCAGAGACGGGTTCATCAGGGCGGTGGTGTCATGACCGGCATCACCGGCCGGATCACCACGGAGAGCGCCCAAAGCAGGTGCGTCGCGGCCTCCCTCGCCCCGGACAATCTCTCCGGGATGGAGACCAGGGCAGAGGGCCCGGCGGTCGTGACCGCGGTCACCGGCACCCATCTGCGGTCGGTGATCGCGTCAGTGGACGACTATCTGATGAACCTCGCCATCGCCGAGGAGGTGTGTGCGGATGTCAGGAACGACGCCGACCACACCGGACGGCCCGGAGATATGGCAGAACTGGCTGGAGAACCAGAGCAGGAAATTCAAATCTTGAAATAAGGTGATTTCATGGCAAAGAGAAAACAGGTTGGAAAGCGGGTCGAGGGCTGGAAGGCCAAGTCCTGGTACAAGGTCTACAGCCCCGAAGCCTTCGGCAAGACCTATATCGGTGACACCATCTCCGCCGACCCCGAGAAAGTGTCGGGACGCGTGCTGCAGACCACGCTCGGCGAGATCACTCAGGACTACGGGAAGCAGCACATCAAGATGCGCTTCAAGGTGAACAACGTCGCCGGCGACGCGGCATACACCGAGTTCGTCGGGCACGAGATCACCCGCGACTACATGCGCGGGCTGGTGAAGAGAAAGACCTCACGGGTCGACTCCATTGTCCTGGCCACCACCAAGGACGGGAAGAAGGTGCGGGTCACCGTCACCTGCTTCACCATCAACAGAGCCGAGAACAGTCAGATCCACGCCATCAGGGCGACGACCATGAAGAACCTCCTCGATACGGCGGCCCAGTCCACCTTCGACGAGTTCTCCAAGATGGTCGTCTCCGGCGACCTGGCCAAGGAGACCTTCAAGGCCATCAAGACCATCTTCCCGGTCCGCCGGGTCGAGGTCATCAAGAGCAAGGTCGTGACCCCGGTCACGATCATGGCCTGAACACTCTCTTTTTTTCCGAACGTCCGGCTTCAGCGTTGCGCGGAATCGCTCCTGAAGCGAAAGCACGCTTCAAGGATACGTGATGAAAATATCATCTCAGAACGGGATTGATTCCTGACCCTCATCCGTGCGTTCGAGGAGCGAACCGAAGTCGAGCATCATGCCGCCCCTCGGCTATCTTCGTCGTGGGGGGTCCGGAGGGTTTCCCCCGGTGCGAGATGGTGGTGAAGACTCTTCGATTGTGGGCGGCACGCCTGATCACCACGCCTTCCTGCACCATACGCGCCGGGGGAAACCACCCCGAAGTGCCCCGGGCTCGACCTCCCCGGCGCCCTCCCGGACGCGCGCAGGCCCGCATCGGCAATCCAACCTTTCCCTCGCCGGGCCCGACGGCGCCGTCTCCGGCCACCGCATCTCGTGCAGAGGGGCGAACATTCTTCCCACAAAAAATTCCGAACCCCCCCTCTCCTCATCGAAGCGATTGAAAATACTCATAAGGCCCCGGGATGAGAGATGTACAGTTTCATGGAGAGCGGAGTTCAGGACTGGCTCCACCAGTGCTCGCTCCCTGACGGCACCGAACTCCAGGAGCACACCCTGAAGACCGAACGAAACATGATCATCGGGGACAGGTGCACCATCGACTACGGGCTGAAAGGGGAGGACATCATCGTATGCGAGTTTTGTACCCTCAACGGGAGCGTGATCGCGGACGGTGACGTGCGGATCGACAACTGGTGCGAGATCAACGGGGATGTGGTCGTGGCCGGGGACGCGTACCTCGGCGAGGGGGTGAAGATCCACGGCAGACTGATCGTGCAGGGCGACCTCGATATCGGGGACAACGTGCAGATCGACCGCGGCTTCGAGGCGAAGGGCTGGATCTCGATCCGCAACCCGATGCCGGTGATCGTCTACCTTCTCCTCTATGTGATGACCCTCCTCAAGATCGAGGATCCGAACGAGCTCGAAAAGGCGCTCTCAGATCTCTTCGGGGATGAAGAGGAAGACCAGAACGATACGGCGCCTCTTCTCATCCCGCCGAACGCGCGCCTGGACATGAAGGTCTTCTCGGTCCCGGCGCCCATGTGCATCGGAAGCGGGTGCCGCCTTCACGGCAACATCAAGGCCAACTCGGTGGAGGTGGGGAACGGCACCACGATCTTCGGGAGTCTGCGGGCGCACGGCGCCGTCGGCATCGGCACCGGGACGATGGTGCACGGCAACGTGGAGGGCGAAGACGAGGTCACGGTGGCGGAGAGGGTCCGCATCCTCGGCGACGTCGTCGCCACCTCCCTGGTCCTCCATGAGGAGGCGCGGATCGACGGGGTCATCAGGGCGCCCAAAGGAGTACGGATCGACCGAAACGCGGAGAACAATGGCGATGAAAGCAGCGGAAATTCTGGAACTGGACAGCCTGAACTTTGTTGAAGGATCGTTTGCAGACCTGACCGAGCCCGAGTCGGCCTGGCCGATCCTTGCCTGCCGGCCTGAGGAGGGCAGACTGCTCGTCGACGAGAACGAGGAGCTCCTCGCGGTCGCATTCCGAACCGAAGAAGGGTGGATCGCGGCGAGTTATCTCTTCCACCCGCCGGAGAGCGAGGTGATCGATCTCTTCGACGAGATCGACGCCGAGATCTATCAGGAGAGACGGGAGGTCTGGGCGGCGGCGATGCGGGAATATTACAGCACCGAGTTGCTCCGCACCGTCGGCCCGGCGATGGAGGACATCCCTCCCGACCGGCAGGAAAAGATCGCAGACCTCGTCGGAGAGGTCTGGGGGATCAAAGACGGCGAGGTCTGTCTGGACTGCTGCTGCGGTTCCGGGGTCGGCGCCGCCGCGCTCAGGTCCATCGGGATGCAGCCGCTGGCCTACGATCACGATCCTTCGCTGCTCGCCCTCGGGCTTGAGGAGAAACGGCTTCTGCCCGGGGAGACGGCCTGCATCGACGCCACCGCCGCGACGGCCTATTTCAGCCCGGCGCCGTACGGTGCGGCCTTCATGATGGGGACGATCCGTTCCTTCGAGGCCGGGATCTGGGAGGCGATCACCTTCGAACTGCTGGACCTCACCGACGAGACCCTGATCACCGTCGCCACCGAGGAGGAGATCGACCTCGTGGCTGAGTGGTGCCGGGAGGCCGGCAGGACGACCGAGGTCAGGGAGAACGCGCGGGATCCCATCTACGACCGCTGGGTCTGCCTGGCAAGAAGAGCGTGAGATGGAAAGAGGAAACCCTGTAGAACTCCTCTTCTAGAGGGTGGCTGAGGAGGGCGCAACCCTCTTTACGATCGCCCCTCCGCCTCCCAGCCCGATCTTCATCCCGGGGGTCAGGGGGAAGGCGTGGTGATCAGGCGTGCCGCCCTCAATCGTAGAATCGTTCCTGGAATCTCGCGCCGGGGGGTTGCACCCCCCGGAACCCCCCACGACGAGGATAAGTGGGGGCGGCGACGGAACAAGGTCTCCACCAATCCTACAAAAGCCAAACCAGATAAACCGGAGCGCCGGCCCCGGAAGTGACGCCTGTATATCGCAACTGACCGGCCCGGCGGATTTCTTTCAGAAAAGGGTTTCAGCAAAAATATCAGGTCAGGGGATCGTATTTTTTCAGCCTGTCGATCACGGCCTCTGCAGGTGGAATGACCTCCGCGTGCTCTCCGATGAAGGCCCGCACCTCCTCCTCACCCTGGACGATTTTCCCGCAGTCAAGCCCCTCGCCTTTGATCTGTGCAGCAAATGACCACGACATCTCTTTTCTCCTATCCTGGGGCTGTGTCGGTCCCCGAGTCATAGGGAGATATTCTCATCTTATAGTATAAGTAAGATTCTATTCTGGATACTTTTTTTAATCGGTTACAGAGAGTTTAAAATACACTCCCTGCCCCGATATGGACCTCGCCCGGATGACGCAGAATAGATCCGGGAGATCCTCTTCGGTCGGCCCCGAGACCGTACGAATCGAAGTCGAGCATCATGCCGCCCCTCCGCCATCTTCGTCGTGGGGGGTCCGGGGGTCTCCCCCCGGCGTGAGATTGTGGGAAAAGTTCTGCGATGAGGGCGGCACGCCTGATCATCACGCCCGCAGAGAGAGCGATCCAGATGATCTCAACAAAGCCCGGAGTTCATGCAACCGGATTGAAAGAGAGAGAGAGAAAGCAAAAGAGATGAGAGGTCAGGCCTCTTCCTTCCTGGCCTCGGTGCAGTCGATCTCGGCCACGATCTCAAGAGGATCGTCGCTCTCCCGCACCAGGTGTCGGACCAGCAGCAACCGCTCCACCCCGATGAAGTGCCGGGCCATCACCCCGGCGAGGTCGGAGAGTTCGATATGCCCCTGCTTGCGCCGGACCAGGCGGTGCTTCTGGAGCGTCTCGAGGACCGGTTCGGTGGTCCCGACCATCTGCTGCTCCATCCACCGCACCTCGGCCTCGTCGCCCTTGCAGACGATGGCGTTCGCGGCGAACTCCTCCGAACTCCCCTCGATATCGTAGACCGGGGCCACCTCCTCCATCTCGCCCTTGAGGAGGGCGATCGCCATCTCCTCCTCGGTCACCTTCGACGTCCTCGAGTAGGTGCCGCCCGGTTCGGCGAGGAGGACGATCCGCCCCTGGTCATGGAAGTCGGGCCGCCCGGCCCGGCCGAGCATCTGGTTGAACTCCTGGACCGTCAGCCACTTGATCCCCATCGCCAGGGAATCGAAGACGACCTGCGAGGCAGGGAAGTCCACCCCGGCCGCGAGGGCGGCGGTCGTCACCACGCAGGCGATCTTCTGCGACCCGAAGAGCTCCTCGACATGCCGACGCTCCTTTGCGGTGAGCCCGGAATGGTACGGCCGGGCGACATTCGCCCCGATGGCGTCGGCCAGGGTGTGGCACCGCGCCCTCGCGTTGGTGAAGACGATCGTCTGCCCCTGGTAGCCCTTCGACGACCGCCTGGCAAACTCCTCCCTCACCATCGACTTGATGAACTGCACCTTCTTCTTCCTCTCGCAGAAGATGAGGTGGCGGTCGAGCGGGACCGGCCGGCTGTCGTACCTGACCAGTTTTGCATTGAGTTTCTTTGCCAGCACATTCGGCGCCCCGATCGTCGCCGAGAGATAGAGGAACTGGGCATTCGGCGAGGTCTTTTTGATCCTCGCGATGAGCCCGTCGAGCCGGTGACCGCGTTCGGGCTCCTCCAGGTTCTGGACCTCGTCGATGACCACCGTCCCGACACCCTTGAGTTCCCGGCCGTTCCGGAAGATCGTGTCGACCCCCTCGTAGGTGCCGACGATGATCTGCGCCCGCATGTTCCGCTCGCCCACCGGCCGCGTCTCAGGGAGGTTGAGCCGGCTCGTTCCCGTCTGGAGCGAGACCGTGGCCAGGTCTTTGTAGCGCTCCCTGAACCTGAAGTACTTCTGGTTGGCGAGGGCGACGAGCGGCACCAGGAAAAGCATCCGCCCGCCCTTCTCGAGCAGGTTCTTCATCCCGGCCATCTCGCCGACGAACGTCTTGCCGCTCGCCGTCGCGGAGACGACCAGCAGGTCCTTCCCCTCGAGAAGGCCGCCGTTCACCGCGAGTTGCTGCACCGGCGTGAGGTACTCCACCCCGGACGCCTTCGCAAACGCCGGCGGGACCGGCACCTGCGTGATATGGCGGGTCTTGATCGGCTTCACCGCCTCCATCCGGTCGAAGAGCGTCTGGGAAGGATCACGCTGTTCGGGCTGCAGCAGCCCGAGCACCCGGTCGACGTCCTTATAGGTCTCCAGCAGCGCCCTGATATGCTGGAACGAACGGTGGCCGAACTGGCCCAGGTACCCCATCTCGCGCCGCAGTTCGCGTTCCGCACAGTCCATGCAGACCCGCTCGCGCCCGTACTTCACCCCGTTCTTCTTGTTGAGCACCGTGACCCGGTCTTCGAGCAGACAGGTCCGGCAGAGCGGGGCCACCTTCGACGAGACCTGGAAGTCGCCGAGAAAAGCCATGAGCGCGGGGTCGGGATTCGTGATCCAGATCGACGAGGTGCGGATGAGGTCGACGAGTTGTTTGGTCGCGACCTTCTGATAGTTTCGCCGTCCCGGTTTTCTGGTCTTGAAGTCGACCGGACGATACCCCTTCGCCGTTGACGTCAGCCCGAAAACACCGGTGTCGAGAACCTTCTTCCCATTATAGATGATCAGCCGGTATGACCCTCGCTGGGGGACGATGATGACCGTCATGGCAGAATCAGGTCGTGGATCACATAGGTGAGGCCGGCGGTCTCAAGCCTCTTGAGAAAATCGGTGAACTCTTCGTCGACGATGAGGATCGCGCACTCCACCCCGTGGAAGGCGGCCTCGATCACGCCTTCGCGCGAGCCAAAAGAGATGTCGGGCTTTCGTCCGATGCTTTTCATCACGACCGCCGCCTCGAGCCCGGCGATCCCCACCTGCTGCACGCCGGCCAGGACCCCCCGCACCCCGGCCAGGTCCATCTTCCTGGAACCGCCCCGCTCGATCCGCGGGACCTTGAGGACGTGCACCGTCCCCTCGGCATGGTCGATGAGCCCGGTGAGCCGTGCAACGCCGACGTCCTGCCCGGCCTCGGCGTCGGCGATCACCTCACCCATCGCACTCTGTTCGGTCTTCGAGGCGTAGAGCCAGCCGTCTTTCATGAAGACCCCGACGGCGTCGCCCTTGTGGAGGGGTTCGGCCGCGACCGCCGGCCAGACCCGCACCTTCTGGATCACGTCGCGGGTGACATGGCGGGCATAGTTCTCCAGCACCTCGGCGTTGGCAAGCACCCACTCGATCCCCTCTTTGGTGACCTCGTAGCGGCCCCTGCCGTAGGCCGAGACGAACCCGTCGTCGGCGAGTTCTCGGATGTACTCGGAGACCGCCTGGGGGGTCACTCCCATCTTCTCGGCGACCTCCTGCTGCCGAACCGCCGGTTGGTGCTCGGCGACCTCGACCAGGATCTGGAAACGGGTGATCTCCCGTTTGCTTCGGAGCAGTGCAGCCACCGGGTCTTCACCTGGTGTCTTCGACATACATCAGCCCCTGCCCCTTGACGTCGAGGTTCGGGATCCGTTTGGTCAGACCCTTGACATAGAGGGGAGATACACTGTACTTCCTGGCGATGTCGGCGATGGACGTGTTCCCGGCCTCCAACTCGTCCTCGACGTTGGTGACCATCGACCGCAGATTCTCATCCGTCGAGAGCGCCAGGTAGATGAGGTCGGCCAGATCGGTCATCGTACACTGGAAGTTCGCCCTGAACCCGCCATAGGTGGTCCTGAACTCTTTACTCGGCTTCTCGCCCGGTTTGGGCATCCGCCACTGTTCCTCGATGAGATTGCCCTTCTTCAGAATTGAGAGACACGGGCCGACGCAGGTACTGTCGCACTCTTCGCAGAGTTCTTGCTCGGTCATCCACTGCTTGTTTAAAAGTCCATAGATCTCTTTGAATTTCGGATTATTGAATGTCAACAAGAGAGGCACGATCTCAACGGGATCATTCACTATCCTGATATGACCTGTCACGCAAAACCCTATTTATATATCGCACTGTAACCCAATAAACCTTTGCAGGTCGCGCAATGCAAAACAGAGGTACCATTATCATCCGCGGGATCGTGCAGGGCGTCGGTTTTCGTCCTTTTGTCTATGCTCTCGCCGAGAAATACACGATATCAGGGTGGGTCAAGAACCTCGGGAGCAGGGTCGAGATCGCCGCTTCCGGTGCGCGCTTTTCGGAGTTCTGTCAGGCAGTGGCCGGGGGGACGCCTCTCTCGGTCATCGACTCGGTCGAGGTGCTGCCTCTCGACGAAGAGGTCGAAACGGGGTTTGTGATCCGGTCGAGCGGGACAGGGGCCCTGGACGGGCTGATCCCGCCCGACGTCGCCGTCTGCGACGAGTGTATCAGGGACATCTTCACGCCGGGCGGGCGGTACGAGGGCTACTGGGCGACCTCGTGCGTCAACTGCGGGCCGCGGTACAGCATCATCAGGAGCCTCCCGTACGACCGGGAGCGGACGGCGATGGAGGAGTTCCCGATGTGCGACGCCTGCGAGGCGGAGTACACCGATCCCGGGTGCCGGCGGCATCATGCCCAGACGATCGCGTGCGGGAGGTGCGGACCTGGTCTCGCCCTCCTCGGGCCTGACGGCGCCGACCTCGGCGGCGACGATCCGGTCGGCGCCGCCGCGGCGATGCTCGACGCCGGGGCGGTCCTCGCGATCCGCGGGGTCGGCGGGTTCCACCTCGCCTGCACCGAGGAGGCGGCCGGGACGCTCAAGGCCAGGTTGGGTCGGCCCGAACAACCGCTGGCGGTGATGATGACGGAAGACGTGGTGGACCGGTACGTCGACCCGACGGCGTGGGACCGTGAGGCGCTCACCAGCCGCGTCCGGCCCATCGTCGTGATGAAGAAACGAGACGCCGCTGCCAACCCCGGGCTCTCGTCACTCCACACCCTCGGCGTGATGCTCCCGTACACCGGGCTCCACCACCTCCTCTTCGCCCGCCTCGGCCACGACCTCCTGGTCATGACCAGCGCCAACGTGCCCGGGACGCCGATGATCACCGCAACCGCCGACGCCCTGGCCCGTCTCGGCGGGACGGCCGACGGGTTCCTGGTCCACGACCGCGAGATCGTGAACCGGTGCGACGACTCGGTGGTGCGGGACGGCCATATCATCAGGCTCTCGCGGGGCATCGCCCCGAAGCGGTTGCGGATCGATCTCGGCGAGCGGTGCATCCTCGGGGTGGGCCCCGAACTCAACGCCACCACGACGATCTACCGCCACGGCTTCACCGTCACCTCCCCGCATATCGGGAACGTGAGAAACCCCCAGACCCTCGCCTACCTGCAGGAGACGGTGGAGAAGATCGGCGGACTCCTCGGGGCGGAGTTCGAGGTGATCGCCCACGACCTCCACCCGCGGTTCCTCTCGACGCGCTACGCCCGCACCCTCGCGGAGGAGACCGGCGCCGAACTCGTCGCCGTCCAGCACCACCGCGCCCATATCGCCGCCACGACGCGGGAGGAGTGCGTCGGGATCGCCATCGACGGGGTGGGCTACGGCAACGACGGCACCATCTGGGGCGGCGAGATCTTTGCCGGCGCCGTGCCCGACCTTGAACGGGTGGCCCACCTGGAGACGGTCGGGATGCCGGGCGGCGACCTTGCGACGCGGTTCCCGGAACGGATGCTCTACGGCATCCTCCCCGGCGAGCGGACTTTTGATCTTCTGGCCGCCCGCGGCTGGGGCGAGACCGAACTCGGGGTGCTGGCCCGCCAGGTCGAGCGGGGGTTCAATGTGGCGCAGACCAGCAGCACCGGCCGGGTGCTCGACGCGGCGTCCGCCCTCCTCGGGATCTGCCGGGAGCGGACCTACGACGGGGAACCGGCGATGAAACTGGAGGCCGTGGCGGCGCAGGGCACGCCCGAAACCTGGAACCTCTCCTTCGGGCGCGACGGGAGTTGCGAGATCCTCGAGACCTCGGCCCTCCTCACGAGAGCCTTCGACGCCTACGAGGCCGGGACAAAGGTCGCCGACATCGCCGCCTCGGTGCAGTACAACCTCGCCCGCGGGCTTGCCGACCTTGCGGTGAGGACGGCGCACGACCGCGGGATCCGCAGCGTCGCCCTCTCCGGCGGGGCGGCTTACAACCGGCAGATCAGGGAGACGATCCGCTCCACGGTGGAGGGGGCGGGGCTTGACCTTATGGTCAGCCGCGAGTATCCGCTCGGCGACGGGTGCATCAGTCTCGGCCAGTGCGTCTGGGCCGGGACGCTTCGTGCTGAGCGGTAGGGGGACAAAGGAAAATTCAACTCTGAAGAGAACCTCAGGGCGGCGTGCTCCTGCTGAAAAGAGATCGGCACTCTCTCGTCCAGGTTCTATCTCCGGGGTCATGATATCAGGGCGGCGTGGTGATCAGAACGTGCCGCCCCCTCATCTTCGAATCTGTTCTGCCGTCTCGCGAAAAGATAGGACGGGGGACGGCACGAAACGCATGATCCTGCTGAGAGTAGATCGGTGCTCTTCTGTGCGGGTTCTATCTCCGGGGTCATGATAACAAGGCGGCGTGGTGATCAAGGACGGGCCGCCCCCCGTCACGACGCCTGTTCTGCCGTCTCGCGAAAAGATAGGACGGGGGCGGCGAAGAGTGGTGTGCTCCTGCTGAGAGTAGATCAGTGCTCTTCTGTGCGGGTTCTATCTCCGGGGTCATGATATCAGGGCGGCGTGGTGATCCGAACGTTCCGCCCCCCGTCACGACGCCTGTTCTGCCGTCTCGCGAAAAGATGGGGCGGGGACGGCGAAGAGTGGCGTGCTCCTGCTGAAAAGAGATCGGCACTCTCCCGTCCGGGTTCTATCCTCAGGGCCATGAAAACAGGGCGACGTGGTGATCCGAATGTGCCGTCCCCTCATCTTCGAATCTGTTCTGTCACCTCGCGAGAAGATAGGACGGGGGCGGCGAAGGGTGGCGTGCTCCTGCTGCAAAGAGATCGGCGCTCTCCCGTCCCGGTTCTATCTCCGGGGTCATGGCACCAGGACAGCATGGTGATCCGAACGTGCCGCCCCCGATCACGGGATCTGTTCTGTCGTCTCCCCCGGGGGAAACCCCCAGGACTCGAAGCCCTCCGGTCGTCCCCTCACGACGAGGATAGGCGGGGGCGGCGGTTGAACAGGGTCTCCGTCTCTTCATCTGTCCTGAAAAGAGAGAGCAAGCGACGAGAAATTTTCATCAGGTATGCTTGATGCGTGCACCCCGTTCATGCCCGGTTCTCCACAGCCGGATCGAATCCGCACTCTGGGAGGGGTCGGATATCGGCACTCGGCGGAGCGTCACCGAATAGTATATATTAGATCTGTCGTCCAGATGCTGCCATCATGTCGAAGATCCGCCAGGTTTTCATCCTTTTCATCATGACGGCGGCGATCGTTGCCGCCGGATGTACGCAGTCCACAGCGGAACTGCAGGCATCCGCGATCCCGCCGGTGAATCTGACCGTCCCGTTCTCGCCCATCCCGGTTCCGAGTTCGGAAGGCGTCAATCTTGCGTACGAACTCGAACTCTCGCCGACCGGAAACGAGACGCCCGTACCGGAAAGGGTCGAGGTCGTCGATCCCGCCACGGGAGAGAGCCTCTGGTCTCTTGAGGGGGATATGCTGGCCGCGCTCTACCATCCGGTCGCAGACCCGCCGCCGACCGCGGCGGAACTTGAGAATGGTACGGGAAAAGTGCCGGTCCCGAGAGTCTCTCTCTGGTTCAAGGTCAGTCCGGATGCCGTGCCCGACCGGCTCGTCCACAGGCTGACCCTGAACCAGACCGGGAGCGGGCTGTCGCCGGTTACGCTGGATGGCGGCGAGGTTGCGGTGCGCACGGATCTTCGGCCGGTGGTGATCGGTTCTCCGATGCGTGGCGCCGGATGGACGGCAATCGAGAGCACGGCTCCCATGACTCATCATTTCCTTGCTCAGATCACGATGAACGGGGTGACCCGCGTTCCCCAGCGGTACGCACAGGACTGGATATACCTGGACCCGGAGACGGGGGAGGCGGTTGTCGGGAACGCGACGCTGGCAAAGAACTACCTGGGATATGGCAGAGAGATCTATTCGGTCGCCAACGGGACGGTGGTGGATGTCCTGGACGGTCTTCCTGATCTGGAGACCATTTATTCCGCCCCGCCGGCCACCGTCGAAACCGCAGCCGGCAACTATGTCATCGTCGATATCGGGGACGAGAAATATGCCTGCTATGCCCATATGGCTCCGGGCTCGGTCAGGGTCGAGGAAGGCGACACGGTTGCGGAAGGGCAGGTGCTGGGGCAGGTGGGCAACAGCGGGAACTCCGATATCCCGCATCTCCACTTCCAGGTCGTGACAGATACGCCTTCGTTCCTGGGGGCCGAGGGGTATCCTCATGTGTACCGTTCGTTCGATGTGATCGGCGGGATCAACCAGACGCTTGCAGAACAGAAAACTTCGGAACCTGATTATTCGATGAACCGGTTCTGGTCGGAACTCGGGGACTTTGTCGTCTTCTCCCCGCAGTCGATGTCCCGGGAGAACGAACTGCCGGAAAATTTCGCGATCGTCCTGCTCCCCTGATCGCATCCTTTTTTTTGTTTTTTTCCTGCGGGATCTGCCGGGGAACTCCGTTGAGTATGGTATCCCGGCGGTGTGGAAGAATTTTGAAGGAGATTTGAGTTTGAGGGAGGTCTCAAGGCCGGACGCATCATCCTGATGTAGAGGATGTTCCCCGAGTGCAGATCCCCCGGGACTCTCTGGAGGGAGGTGCGCTCTCGTCGCGGGGGTGGTCGGGGAGATTGTGAGATGGGTGAAGGGTGGGTGGGATGCTTCCCACCTCCTGATGCGGCGGTGGTGAAAATAGATAGTATTAGATATCACCATCTCTATTGATCGATCAGTCATGGTCGGGTGAGCGTGGTGGCAGGTGAGAGGACGAGAATGGTGGGGTTCAGGTACAGCGGGAAAATCCCCCACACCCGGGGAATTCAAAATGGTCGTCCTGATAAAATTGATTTTCAGGGAATTGTTCGCGATGCAAATAAAAAAGGGAAAAAGATCTTCAAAGAATCCCGCATGATGAGTCTAAACCTGAAATAAAAGGTCTGGTTCATTTGAGATCTGAGCACTCCTCTTTTTCCGGGTGCAGGTACCCGGAGATCTTCGAGATTTTGCATCATACCGATTACTTTGGGGAAGAAGATGGGCCGTGTTCCTGCATCCTGAAAAAATGCGTCTACAGCAGGGAATGGGACTATGAGTACAATGAGTATTACTCCCGGACTCTTTTTGGGATCGATGCGGCGCTTGGTATCCTGAAGGGCATTGTGGAGAATCCTGAAGAGAGAAATTTCTCCGAAGAGATAAAACGAAACCTTGCATCGATGAAAGATTCCGAGAGGGAGAGGATCAAGGGAATCATTGATCACTTCCCCTTGAAAGAGATCTCAAATCATATCTCTCGAATATCCTTGTATACAAAAGAAGGACGCGAGCCCAGGTATCTTGGATTCGTCGATCTCTCTCCTTTCGGGGTTAGTGAAGTTTATATCAGACCGCCGTTGTGGATGACCTCTCCTCATTATTATCTCCCCTGTGAGAGGATTTTTTTCCCGGACACCGCCCTGAGGCTCAAAGAAAATAGTGCAGAAATGGTCAGTTGTGTGCCGTTCATCAAAGTCCAGGCCGAGGTGGCGGTATGTGCACAGTATGCGGTACGGATGGCACTCATGATCCTGTCTCAGCGACCTCCGACGGTGCCGGAGATCGTCTTCGAAGCGAGCAAGACGGCGCTGAAAGGTGGTCTGGATCGTCATCAGGAAGACGGGTGGTATGATGATGAGATCAAGCAGGCTATTGAAGACAAGGGATATGGGGTCCATGAACTGGGGCACTGTGAATATATCAGGTGCGAAGAATGCGGTGCGGAGTTCAACCTGAACCCCCGCCTCAAGAGTCCGGATCTTGAAAATATTTATGCGTATGTGGAATCCGGCATTCCTGTGATTTTAGGAATCAAAGATACGAGTTACTTGCCCTGGTGGCCAGATGAAACCGAGGGAGAAGCACATGCAATCGTTGCAATAGGACATACCATTTCTGATGACAACAGGATCGACGGTCTGATCGTACATGATGAAAGCACCTATCCGTACCAGGTGCTGTATGAAGTCCTTGATAACGGGACTCAGATAGAAGATATGATCGATTCTGCAATTATTCCTGTCCCTCGGGAGGTTGTCGTCGAGTACCCTGTTGCAAAGGGGATATTCAATGAGATCATAGGGCATCTCCAAGAGAACGGGATATTGCGTGATATTCTGTACCGGCCTATTCTCGTCGATGCGCATCATGCAAAGAGGATGCTTGGCGAGGAAGGAAAGAGGGCGGGCATAATGGATTGCACTATCCCGGTCGATGTGAGAGATGCGTTTTTGTCTGCCTATATGGGTCGGTATGTCTGGCTGTTTGAGTTGCGGTACGATACGGGTGACGAGCATTACGAGTATACCGGGGATATTCTGATCGGAACGAAAGATCCGGTATGCATGGGGATGCATGTCCCGGAGGCAGGGATATATGCATATTATGAAGATGAGCGGGCTGAGGGGTTGACGTTCAACGAGTATTCTGATGATGGTGAGTGGTGATCGTGATGGGTTTTTTTCCAGAGATAATATCGGGATCCTGTACCACATCATACGATTTCTGGGCTTTGTAGAATCGGGCATGAGCCCCGGGCTCAAGCATACGCGATGAAAATTTTCTGAGCTGCGCTACGGTGTGTGGGCGGGATCCCAATCCTCGCGACAGAACCTTTGGAAGATCTGGTTTCATCGCCGCCCCCCGGCTATCCTCGTCGTGGGGGTCCGGGGGCAGAGCCCCCGGCGCGAGATTGCGGGAAAGATTTGGCGATTAGGGGCGGTCGATCCATCAGAAGAATTTTCTATCCTCTGCGTATCGGCTTCAACGTGATATGACGAGTTCAAATGCTCATGCAAACCTGAAGAGAGGATCGTCAGGATCATTTTCATGGTAAATCATCTTGATGGTTCTCTTCGACGGGGGGCTCGCCGCCCCCCGAACTCCCCGCGCGAGCGATAGGCGGAGGACTGCAACCCCCCTTTCATGGCCATTGATCCGCCTTCCGCCCTAATCTTCATCATGGGGGGTCCGGGGGCGGAGCCCTCGGTGTGAACAGGAGGGAAGGCGATGGGTGAAGGTCACAGGGGGGTTGAGGTGATGAAAAGAGGATGTTTTCTACAGAGCCGATTTCTGGTTCTCTCTTCATCGTAAGGAGGATCGATCATTCATTCCACAGGCAGGAGCATGGTCAAATAAAAATCAGCATATTTATCGTGTGGAAGGGACACGTCGATCATGTTCTGTCTTCAATCGGCCACCACGAGCAGGAGAATCTTCTGTGACGGTATATTATACCACTCTGGATGAGATCGAAGAGGGCCTCTCAACAATTTTACCCGACAAAAAGTATCGAAAGAACTGTCTCTCTGTATTTGCCGAATCGATCGTTGAAGCGAATTCATATGGCAGGAACAGGTGGGGGGTCTATTGTTTCCGCGATGGTGCCCGGATAGGTGTCCGACTCCTGGTGGGCCATCTCATCGTTTTTACGATAGACCGGGACGGGATGTGGCTGTCTCTGGATAAAACCCTGCTGGATGAGAGCAAAGATATGCGGCATCTGTTCGACCGGAGAGAGGACTGGCAGTGGGGTCGAGGAGAGTACTCTGAGTATCAGGTGGTCAGATCGCGGAACGGATATTATATCCCTTCGAGCACGGATTTTGATCTCTGGCCGTTCATCCGTCAGTTTCACTTTGCCTATATCAAACGTTGTGCACAGCGATATGACCGGTTGGACCCGAGGAGCCAGCAGCATCACTCCCCTGCCCTCCTGGCGTATATCAGAAAAGAACTCGGGCAAAAGATCCCGGGTCCAGAATATGGGGCGGAGACTGGCGATACTATTTTTCAGGAGATGGAAGAGTTTCAGAGGAGATACCGAGAACTGCCTGAGACCGAACGTGCATCTCTGGTTCTGAGTCGTATCGGGCAGGGGGTGTTCAGGTCAGATCTTAAGAACTACTGGAAGACCTGTGCGGTGACGGGATGTGCGGAAACTGAGTTGCTGGTCGCATCTCATATCAAACCCTGGAGGGATTCGGATAATTTCGAACGCCTTGATGTCTATAATGGGTTATTGCTTGTTCCACAGATCGACCGTGCTTTTGACAGAGGATATGTGAGTTTTGATGACGGGGGGAAGATCATCATCAGTCGAAACCTCAGCGATGGCGACAGGAAGAAGCTTGGCATTTATCCTGGCATGAGACTGAGGACGGTGGAGAAGAATCATCGTCCCTATCTGGAATACCATCGGCAGAAGATCTTCATAACATGAACATTTCATTTCTGGAGAAATCTTTTTGCTGTAGATCCGATCGCGTTCGTCTTCCCTGGATCTTGAACGAAGCGGTATCATCGTCTCACTTCGCAGATCAAATAATTTTTATCTAAGAAATATTAATTTGATCGAGGTGCAGAGCGGCATGAAACGTGAGATCCTCCTGGAGCACGCATCGACGATCCAGGACGAACCGATGGAGCACGGGATCGTCCTCGACAGGGATGGGGAGGTATGCACCCGCCTTTCTGGCGGGCGGTCGTCGATCGTCTTCGATCACCGGACCCTCCATGCCGTCTGCCACCGCGTCTTCATGCACAACCACCCGCGGGGCGGTGCCTTCTCCACCGCGGATATCTGGACGGCCTGCGCTCTCTGCATGCGGGGGATGGTGGTCGTGACGCATGGGTGTGTCCACTGCCTCGCCCCACCGGGCGGGCGGGACTTCTTCTGCCGGGACGATTATGCCGACATCGTCCGCTGCTATCGTTTCCGTTGCCTTACGGCGGACCTCTCGAAACGCCTCCGTCCGCCGGATCGGGTCTGGAAGGCGGTGGCTGCCGACATGGACCTTGGATACTGTGCGATCCCCTTTCAAAAAGAGTGAGATGGGTGACCTTCGTCACTGCTCGTAGGCGATGAGGATCTTGCCGAGTTTTTTCTCTTCTTTCTGGACGTCCCTGATCTCATCGTCGGAGAGGTCGGCAAATGCCGGAACTTTCTCGTAGGCCACGAGGATGGTCCCGAACTCTTCCTCGAACTTCCGGAGTTTTTTCAACTTCTCGTCAGAGAGGTGTGCATAGGCCGTGCATTGCATGGGTCTTCACCGATCCATCCACTGATTTCATAAGATTTATATCTTTTATACATCGTGGTTGATATATCCCAACGGCACTGGCGGCCGGGCCGATCGGCCACGGCGGGTGGGGGGTGGAGACCTGGATCCCTGCGAACCGTCCTTCTTCAGAAAGCCATGGCTCACTCTCTGGTTCTCGGTGCAGTGCCGGTACCCCGACCCTCCGGGGCAGTACACCCTCGCCTGCACCCTTCACGACCTGGTCGGCGCCGTGAAAGAGACCTTCGACGGCGGCGGGATGTCGGCGGGGACCTGCGGGAGGCGGGCCCCGAAGTTCAGGACGAAGGTGAAGGGGACCGACGACCCCTGCACCGTCGAGTATCTCATCCTGCCCCGTGCATCGTACTCGCTCCGCGACCTTGCCGCCGAACGGCGGGCGCTCGTGGTGGCGAACCGGATGCTCGCCTCGCGGTCGGGGGCTCGGTTCAGGACGGTACCGCTTGCCTGTCTCGGCTACGACGACGCGGGCGAACCGGTGGGACGACTCAGTTTCGGCCCGCTCTCGGTGCGGTACCTGATGCGGGACCGCGTGCGGTCCGGGATCGACGACCTCTTCTTCGACAAGTTCTACTTTTACGAAACCGTTTTCGAAGCGGTCTCGAGGCTCAAGCACACCGGTCTCTCGGAGTACGCCGCCGGATGGGTGACCGACGTGGAGGCGGTCATCGACGAAGAACTGGCACGCGGCGGGTGCGACCGCCGGACGATCGAGCGGCGGGCCCGGGAGGTGGACAACTTTCTCCGCGGCGTCCACCGGCGGCACCGGATGCCCCGTGTCTGGTGAATTTTCTGGAGAGCCGGGCATCAGGAACCGGCGATGGATATTCTCCGATGGGACGGCACGTTCCTGATCAGCACGTCACCCCGTGCCGTCCCCCGTCCTATCTTTTCGCGAGATGACAGAACAAGTTCGGTGAAGGGGGACGGCATGTTCTGAACATTACGCCGTCCTGTTTTCATGACCCCGGAGATAGAACCGGCATGAGAGAGAGCCGATCTGTAGCAGGAGCACACCACTCTTCGCCGTCCCCGTCCTATCTTCTCGCGAGACGGCAGAACAGATTCGATGATGAGGGGGCGGCATGTTCTGATCAGCACGCGGTCCTGGTGCCATGACCCCGAAGATAGAACCTGGACGGGAGAGTGCCGATCTACTCTCAGCGGGATCATGCGTTTCGTGCCGTCCCCCGTCCTATCTTCTCGCGAGAAGGCAGGACAGATTCGATGATGAGGGGACGGCACGTTCTAATCACCACGCCGTCCCAGCTGTCATGACCCCGAAGATCGAACCAACATGAGAGAGAGAGCCGATCTGTAGCAGGAGCACACCACTCTTCGCCGTCCCCCGTCCTATCTTCTCGCGAGAAGGCAGAACAGATTCAAGGATGAGGGGATGGCACGGTCTGATCACCACGCTGTCCCCGCTGTCATGACCCCGGAGATAGAACTGGCATGAGAGAGAGCCGATCTGTAGCAGGAGCACGCCACTCTTCGCCGCCACCGTCCTATCTTCTCGCGAGACAGCAGAACAGATCATGTGACAGAGGGCGGCACGTTCTAATCACCACGCCGTCCCCGCTGTCATGACCCCGAAGATCGAACCCGCACAGAAGAGCACCGATACTCCGGATCATTTTCATAGCCCCCAGGCATACCGGACGGACAAACATTCCACACCGATCGCCGGGGCTCGACCCCTCGCACCCGGACAAACCAACGAACCGAACGAACAGAAAAGAAAAAAAATTTAGCCGAAGAGGGCACCGAGCCCGGCCATACCGGACTCTTCCTTCTCCTCTTCCTTCTCTTCCTCTGCCTCTTCCTCGGCCGGAGCGGCCTCGGCAGGGGCGGCGGCGGCCGGAGCGGCAGCGACCGGAGCGACGGCGGCCTTGGAGATGGCCTCCTCAATGTCCACACCGTCGAGTGCGGCCACGAGGGCCTTCACACGGGCGTCGTCAGCTTCGATACCGGCAGCGGAGAGAACGGCCTTGACATTCTCCTCGTTGATGTCCTTGCCTGCGTTGTGCAGGAGCAGTGCAGCGTAGATGTACTCCATGATTTTCACCTATCTCAAATTACAATCTTGAATTTTATTCGTGTTCATCCGAAGAGAGCCCCGAGACCGGCCATTCCGGACTCTTCCTTCTCTTCCTCTTCCTCTTCTTCCTCTTCAGCGGGGGCTTCCTCAGCAACCGGCGCCGCGGCTGCGGGTGCGGCTGCAGCAGCCGCTAAAGCCTGCGTGATCGACTCGTCGAGTTCGAACCCGCCTTCCGAGGCCTTCATGGCGATAGCAAGCATCTCGCGGTATGCCCGCCCGACGATGAGGTCGGCGACATCCTTCTCGTAGATACACGCCTCGACTGCCAGGTTCCTGGCTTCCTGTGCCGCCTTGCCGATGATCGTCTCGGTCGTCGTCGGCGTCAGGATCGTTGCGTTCACCGAGAGGTTGAATGCCTGCTGGGCCGCGAGCGTAATCTGGTTGAGGTAGACCGTCTCGTCGATCGCCAGCGTCTCGGGCGCGAAGATCGTGCCGTCGTGGAACGCCGCCTTGAGGATAAGGCCCACGTCCATCGGCTTGATATCGAGCTTTGCCAGCACGCCGGCCATCTTCGCATCGATGACCTGGCCCTTCTTGACGACCGTCTTGGTCTCCCTGATCTTGACCTTCCCGCCCTCGATCATCGCCGGAATCCCGGCCTGCTGGAGTTCACCGACGATCGGACCCGGCTTGAAGCTCGTCGGACCCTTTGCGACGACGATGTCCTCCGGCGCCGTTTCGCCCGGCTTCGCGGCCATCTTCGTCTTCGTCAGTTCCAGCTGCTTGTAGAGTTTGAAGGGGTTCTCAAGCGTGAAGATGAGCGCACTCTGCCCTGAGATGTGCTCGCCCATCTCGACCGCCTCACCGCCGATCTCGTCGAGCGCACGGTGCGTGAGCGTCTTGCGAGCCATCTTGATCTCGGCGACCCCGCGAAGGTTCTGCCTGATGTCCTGGAGCTGGCTTGCCGGAATCCCGTGCATATCGACCAGCCCGACCACCGGGTACTTCGCGAAACGCTCCTTGATCTCCTCGACCTGCTCACGCTTCCACGCAGGCAGGTGGTGCGTATAGAGTGCCATCTCAGATCACCCTCACTGCCGGGCCCATCGTCGTCTTGACGTAGACCGAGCGGATGTTCTGCGGACCCTGCTCCAGCGCCCCCTCAATCCTCTTGAGGATCACGTCGATGTTCTCCGCGATCTCCTCGGGCGACATCTGGGTGCTGCCCACCGGAGCGTGGAAGACCTTCTTGTCCTTGGACCGGATCTTCACCGACGTCTTGAGCCGCTCGATGATCGGGCGGACATCCGTCCCGGTCGGGACCGGCGTCGGCATCCTGCCGCGAGGACCGAGCCTCGGACCGAGCCAGCGACCGACCAGTCCCATCACGCTCGTCTCGGCCAGGAAGAAGCGATACTCGTTCGCGACCTTCCGTGCCTCGCGGGGCTCGCCGCCGAGCCGCTCGATCTCCTCGGGGCTGATGATCAGGTCGACTCCGGCCTCTTTGGCCTGCGTCGTGATCTCGCCCTTCCCGAGGACAGCGACCTTGATCGGGGTGCCCAGACCGTTGGGAAGATTAATAGTCTCGTCGATACGGTTTTTGGGCTGCGCCATATCGATGTTCCGGAGGTTGATGGTAATATCAACGCTCTCCTGGAACTTTCGTTCGGGCGCAGTCTCAAGGGCCGTCTTCACGGCCTCCAATATCTGTTGTTTCTCAACCATTGAGGACCTCCATAGTCTGCGACCTTGTTCGATCTCCTATGGATGAATACCGATTACTCCTCAAGGGCGCCGTCGAACTCGCCCGCATCGATAGCGGCCAGCATCTCCTTGGGTGCACGGCCTTCGACCGTCACACCAACTGAGACACAGGTCCCGACGACCTCTTTCACTGCCGTCTTGAGACGGTAGGAGAGCATGTCGTCGAACTTCATGCGTGCGATCCTGACAGCGGCCTCGAGCGGCAGATCACCCACAAACTGGGTGGCAGGCTCTCCGGACCCCTTCTCGATACCAACCTCTTTCATGACCAGGGCCGTCGTCGGCGGAATACCGACCGTGACAGTGAAGTTCTTCTTATCGTCGACTTCAATCGTCACCGGCACCTGCATGCCATTGAACTCTGCGGTCTTCTTATTGATCTCGTCAATAACCGCTTTTACGTTGATACCGAGGGGACCCAGGGCAGGACCAATAGGCGGACCTGCAGTTGCTCTGCCTCCGGGTACCAATACCTCGACCGTTTCTGCCATAGCTATATCACCATGCGTTCCCCGCTAGGGTACTGTGCTTGGGTTGACTAAGGTTTCCTCGGCCGACTATTAAAACTATCACTTTCGCATGAAAAGAGCAGGGGGAGGATCAGGATTCGCCCCGGTCGATCACCCTGACATTGTCGCCGCGCACGGTGATCGGGATCGGGACCATCGACTCGTAGAGTTCGACGGTAATCTCCTCTTTGTTTGAATCGACCCTTTTTACCACGGCCTTCTCGCCCTTGAACGGCCCGGCGATCAGTTCGACGATGGTCCCCTCGTCGATCCCGGAGACCGCCGGTTTGGGCTCGAGATAATGGGCGATCTCGTCCATCTTCGTCTCGCCGGGCACCACCGTCCGGGCGCTCGGCACGCTCTCGATCAGTTCGGCGATACGCGCAAAGGGTTCGGCCGCCTCGATGAGGACGTAACCCTTCAGTTCGTCGGGCGAGACGACGGAGAGCACCTTGAACGAAGGGTCGTGCAACACCGTACGATAGATCCCGTCCACTACCGAACGTTCCTGTTTTGCCGTCGTCTTGACGGCAAAGATCCTGATCTCGGAATCCTCAGTCATGGGCATCAGCGCATCGGCGCGGTCATGATCACGTAGATGATGAACCCTAAGAGCCCGATGAGGAACACCCCGATCGCCGCCACGAGGGCGATCTTGGTGAACTCATCCCGGGTCGGCGTCCGCGCCAGCTTCAGGACGCGCATGTACTTTTTGAAGAACTCCTCGTTGATGGAGCTCATCTTCACTGACTCAGTGCTGATAGCCATATATATATTTCACCTCAGGAAGTCGATGTCAAATTCCTTGGAAACTCTGGGGAGAGATTTGCGTTCGTTACGCCCATATATTTGTGGGGAGTTGACCCCGGTGACCACCAGCATGGTGCGCATACTGCCCTCCATTTCGGGGTCGACCTGCGCGCCCCAGATGATCCGCGCACTCGGATCGATGCGGTCGTAGACCTCCTGCACCACGCCTTCGGCCTCGGACATCGTCATGTCCGGGCCGCCGACGACGTTGACGAGCGCGGCGGTCGCGCCCGAGATGTCGACGTCGAGGAGGGGGGACCGCAGCGCCTTCTTGACCGAGTCGGCCGCCTTGTCCTCGGAGTCCGACTCGCCCATCCCGATCATGGCGACGCCGCCGCGTTCCATGACGGTGCGCACGTCGGCGAAGTCCAGGTTCACCAGACCGGGCACGGTGATCAGTTCGGTGATGCCCTTCACGGCCCGCATCAGCACCTCGTCGGCCACCTTGAAGGCCGCGTGGAGGGGGAGGCGCGGGACGACTTCGAGGAGGCGGTCGTTGGGGACAACGATGACGGTGTCGGCCACGTCGCGCAACCGTTCCAGGCCGGCCTCGGCGTTCTCCGCCCGGATCGTCCCTTCTGAGGTGAACGGCAGGGTGACGATCGCGATGGTCAGGGCGCCCTCCTCGTGGGCGGCCTTGGCCACGACGGGCGCGGAACCGGTGCCGGTCCCGCCGCCGAGCCCGGTCGTGATGAAGACCATGTCGGCCCCGCCGAGGGCGGCCTTGATCTGGTCTTCGTTCTCGAGGGCGGCCTCTTCGCCGATCTGGGGGATCGACCCGGCGCCCAGGCCGCGGGTCCGCTGCCTGCCGATGAGGATCCGCGTCTCGGCCTTTGTCCTGATCAGGTGCTGGGCGTCGGTGTTGACCGCCACCAACCTGGCGCCGGTTACTCCTTCCTCGGCGATCCTGCTCATCGTGTTCGAGCCGCCGCCGCCGCACCCGACGACGACGACTTCGGTCCTGAGATCGCGCAGGAGCGCTTCCAACTCGTCATCGGGCTGGACGGGCGCTTCGAATTCCTCTTGTGCCCGTGACAATGCCTCTTCAACAATGGACTTCATTGATATACCTCTCCAACCCCGGAATATGGATGCGGGTCACACTGCTCGACTGGACCATGGACGGGGTGACCGTCGCGTCCCCGATCTCGACGGCACGGCCGCTGGAAAGTTTCCCAAAGAGGGGGCCTTTCGGAACTCCCAGCGCCCGGGCCTTGCCGGGATCAAAACGGGTCCTGGTGATGACGAGGTCGTCCCCGTCGGCAGCAGTGCTCCACCGTACATCTATGATTTTAATACACAGGGATATGACATCATGTATTATTTCTTCGCTTTGATTTTTGAAGGTGATGAATGAAGGGGCGGTGGTGCCGGTCGGGGTGGCGATGAAGGCCGCCGAAAGACGGTCGAGGCCGTCCCTGAAGGCGTGCGGGTCCGTTCGTTCGGCTTCCCGGACGAGGTCTTCGGGGATCTGAGCCTCGATGAACTCCCCTTCACCCTCCAGTCCGCCGGGATGGACCCGACCGCCCGGGACGGTCTGCTCGGCCGCGGCCCTGAGCGCGGTGTAGGTCTCCCAGGAGAGGGTGCCGATCTCGGTGATCTCTCCTTCCGAGAGGACCGGCACGTCGAGGGCCGAGAGGTGCGCTTCGGTCGTCGTGATCTCGTCTCTGGAGAGGGCCTTGCGGTCGAGATAGGCGGCGACCGCCCCGGTCTCCTCGACCATCGCGGCGATGAGGGCGCGGTCGAGGTCAGGGACGACGCGCGAGGGGGCGATGTGTCCGAAGGCGCCTCTCGAGGTGAGGGTGATCTCGGTCTGCCGCACCGCGTAGTGAGTCCCGCCGAACCCGACGAGCGGGATCACCGGGGCGGGCACGGCCTCGAGGACGGCGCGCGCGGCGGCGTCGGCGGCGGCGGGGTCGTTCCACTCGGTCTCGGTCGACCCGATCTCGACGAAGAGGGAGGGGGTCGAGAGGGCGGTCGGGCCGTGGTGGGTGGCCTCATAACCGGCCCGGTATCCGGGCGGGGCGTGGCGGGCGAGGCCGCGGAGGACGGCGTGCATCATGGCCGGGGCCGCCGGCGGGAGGGTCCGGGCCGCGCCGCCGTACACGGCCTCGCCGAAGTTGCCGGTGACGTGAACGGTGAGGGCCGGGACGGGGTGGGTGCTCGTGTGCCTGGAGAGGAAGACCAGGAGGTCGGCGCCGAAGTCCCGGTCGACCTCTTCGGCGTAGATGAGTCTCCCCTCGGTTTCGTGGAAGGTGAGGTCGGCGGCCCGGAGAAGGGGCCAGTCCTCCCGTTCCCTGAGAAGTTCCTTCAGCCGCCGGGCCAGGTTGGTGCCGGCCGGGTCCAGACGGGATGAGAGGAGGGCGATATGCATACCTTATGATCGGTGCCGCAGGGCTAAAGTCTTGCCAGGGGGGGAGAGAGATCCGGGGATGGGCCGCCCGAACCCCGGCTGCGCCCCCCACCCGGACAGGCAGAGCACCCGAGACGACACCGGGAAAAATCCGTGCATGGCCACTGTCTTAGATCCCCCGCCCCCGTCCCCACGTCCTGTACCGTCCCCTTCTCCACAGGGGAAATGCTATCTTTTTGAAGGGCAATCTCACTTCATGGACAGAGAGTTGATCGAGAAGGCCTTCGAGGAGTTCGGGATCACCACCGAGATCCGCTGCGAGCAGGCCTTCGCCATCTGCGAAAAATACGATATCGCCAAGATGGACATCGCCAGATATTGCAACCGCCACGACCCGAAGATCAAGATCCGTGCGTGCCAGCTGGGCTGCTTCAAATGAGTCTCTTTCTTGAGGTGGTGCCGGTCGCCGAGGCGGTCGAGGTCGCCCGTTCCATCGCACCGACGGTCGGCACCGAGGAGGTCGGGCTCGAGGCCGCCCTCCACCGCGTGCTCGCGGAGGACGTCGCGGCAGGCGGCGATCTCCCCGGTTTCGACCGTTCGGTGGTGGACGGGTACGCCGTGACCGCCGGGGACACGACCGGGGCCTCGGAGGCGCTGCCCGCGATGCTCACGCTCAAAGGGAGAGTCGAGATGGGCCAGGCCCCGCCCGGCACGGTGGAGAGCGGGACCTGCTGGTATATTCCGACCGGCGGCGTCATGCCGCCGGGCGCCGACGCCGTCGCCATGGTCGAGTACTCGGAGGTGCTGGAGGACGAGGTGCTCGTCCACCGGGCGGTGGCGCCCGGCGAGAACGTCCTTGCCCACGACGAGGACTTCGCCGCGGGTGCGGTCGTCCTTCCGGCAGGCCGGCGGCTCAACCCGCAGGACCTCGGGGTGCTCGCCTCGGCCGGCGTGACCACGGTGCCGGTGAAGAAGGATCCTCTGGTAGGGATCATCTCCACCGGGAACGAGGTGGTGCCGGCCGACGCACCCCTCGCACCGGGGCGGGTGCGGGACGCCAACTCGTACCTCTGCGCCGGGTTCGCCCGGGAGCACGGGTGCGAGGCGAAGCGCTACGGGATCGTGAAAGACGACCCCGCCATCCTCAGGCCGCTCCTTTTGCAGGCGGTGGAGGAGTGCGACCTCGTCCTCATCTCGGGCGGGTCGTCCAAGGACGTGCGGGACATGAGCGCCGGGGTGATCGGCGAACTCGGTACGGTGCTCGTGCACGGGATCGCTCTTTCGCCGGGCAAACCGACGATCATCGGCCGGGTCGGCACGACGCCGGTCATCGGCCTGCCCGGCCATCCGGGCTCGGCCTACATCGTCCTCACCACGGTCGTCGCCCCGCTCCTCGCCCTCGCCGCCGGTGCGCCGGTGCCCGAGCGGCGGGTGCGGGTGCGCCTGGCCGCGAACATCCCCTCGGCGAAGGGCCGGGAGGACCATGTGCGGGTCAGGATCGAGGACGGCGAGGCGGTGCCGGTCTTCGGCAAGTCCGGGCTTCTCAACACCCTGGTCAGGAGCGACGGCGTCGTCGTCGTCCCGGCAAGTCGAGAAGGATTTGAAGAGGGCGACGACGTGGAGGTGGTCCTTTGGTAAGGCGCTACCTCGACCTCGTCTCCCTCGCGCGGGCGCTTGAAATTATCAAAGACGAGTGCGGCGGCCGGCCCCGGACCGAGACGGTCCCGCTCGAGGAGGCCGCCGGCCGGGTGACCGCAACCCCGATCTTCGCGCGGTTCTCGGTGCCGACCGTCCACATCTCGGCGATGGACGGGATCGCCGTGCGGAGTGCGGATACCAGGGGCGCGAGCGAGACGCGGGCGGTCACCCTGCCCGACGCCCTCCGGGTGAACACCGGCAACCTGGTTCCCAACGTTTACGACGCCGTCGTGATGATCGAGGACGTCTGGATCGGCGAGGACGGCACCTACACCATCAGGAAACCGGCCGCACCCTGGCAGCACGTCAGGCCGGTGGGCGAGGACATCGGGGAGTCGGAGATGATCCTCCCGTCCCTGCACACGGTCAGGCCCCACGAACTCGGGGCCCTCGCGGCCTACGGCGTGACCGAGGTGGCGGTGCTCGCCCTCCGCGCCGGGATCATCCCGACGGGAAGCGAACTCGTGCCCCCCGGCACCAGGCCGGGGCCGGGGCAGGCGGTGGAGAGCAACTCGGTCATGGCCGCGGCCCACCTCCGGTCCCTGGGCGTGACGCCGAAGCGGTACGGGATCGTGCCCGACGAGCCCGACCTGATCAGGGCGACGATCGAGGAGGGGATCGAGGAGAACGACATCCTCATCATCTCGGCCGGGTCGTCGGCGGGGACGCGGGACTTCACCGCCTCGCTCATCGACGAACTCGGCGAGGTGCTCGTGCACGGCGTCGGGATCAAACCGGCCAAGCCGGTGATTATCGGGAAGATCCGGGGCAAACCGGTCATCGGGCTGCCGGGCTACCCACTCGCGGCCTTCACGATCCTGCGCGAGGTGATCACCCCGCTCGTCGCCGCGTACGGTTTCCCGGTCCCCGAGCCCGAGCGCGTCGAGGCGGCGCTCACCACCACGCTCCACTCGGACATCGGGACCGACGAGTTCGTCCTCCTCTCGGTGGGGCGGATCGGCGATTCCTGGGTGGCCGTCCCGCAGTCGCGGGGCGCGGGTGTCCAGATGAGTGCGGTGCGGGCGAACGCCGTCATGACCATCCCGTCCGCCAAAGAAGGGGTGGAAGCCGGCGAGACCGTCGCCGCCCGCCTCATGGTCCCGCGCCGGCAGGCACAGGAGGCGGTCCTGATCACCGGCAGCCACGACCCGGCCCTCGACTCCCTCGCCGACCTGGTGAGGCCGCAGGGCGTGGAGGTCCACTCCACCCATGTCGGCTCGATGGGCGGACTGCTCACCCTGAAAAAACGACAATGTCACGCGGCGCCGATGCACCTGCTGGGCGCCGACGGAGAGTACAACCTCCCGTATCTGAGAAAATATATGCCCAACGACGACCTGGTCTGCGTCTGCGTGGCCGAACGCGAACAGGGACTCATCGCGCAGGAACCGGTCAGTTTCGAGGACCTCCCGCGTCTCCGGTACGCCAACCGGCAGAAGGGCTCGGGCACCAGGATCCTCCTCGACCACCTCCTCAGGGAGCAGGGGACCGACCCGCGGACCATCGCCGGATACGACCGGGAGTTCACCACCCATCTCGGCGTCGCCCTTGCCGTGAGGTCGGGGGAGGCCGAGTGCGGGATGGGCGTATACTCGGCGGCGAAGGCGCTCGGCCTGGCCTTCACGCCGGTCGCCACCGAACGCTACGAACTGGTCCTCCGTGCCGAGATCCTGAACGACCCGCGGGTGGACGCCCTCCTCAGGGCGGTCTCCTCCGAGCGGTTCAAAGGAGTGCTCACCGCCCTCGGCGGCTACCGGGTCAGCGAGACGGGCGTGCGGCGCGAACTGCCATAAGCACCGCCTCTTCCGGGGTGAGACAGGGGACGACGCCGTCGATCTCCCAGGTCCCCACCCCGAAGACCGCTTTTTTCATCGTGAGCGCGAAGGCGATCTCGGAGAGCGTGCCGTACGCCCCGCCGACGGCGACGACGGCGTCGGCCGACCCGACGACCAGGGTGTTCCGCGCATGCCCCAGCCCGCTCCTCACCACGATATCGACGTACGGGTTCTCCCCGCTGGTCCCCGAGATGATCCCGACGGTCGTCCCGCCTCCTTCCTTCGCTCCCCGGCACGCCGCCTCCATGACGCCGCCAAGCCCTCCGCAGACGACGACGGCCCCGTTCTGTGCAAGAAGATATCCGACAGTCTCTGCGGATTCCGCCTCCTGGGACGAAGCGTTTCCGGCACCGATGACAGCGATCTGCATACCATGATCTTTGACGGCGGAGACCTAAACCCTCCCGCTGATTTTAGAAACTTATATATACTCATTCTGGTCCAGATGGGGACATGCGGGGGGAAGTCAATCTTGAACGCCGGGCTATCTCTCTTTTTTCATCCTTCCTCAGCCCCATAGGCGCGTGCGACGCGTACAGAAACCTTCGGAACACTATCGGAAGCGGAACCACCATCTACACCTTCCACCGCGTCGGCCCCCAGCGTCACGAATGGCTCATCCCGAGCATGGAGACCGCAGAGTTCGATCGGACGGTTCAATGGCTTGCCGGAACCCATCGCGTCCTCCCCCTCCACGAGGTCGTGAACGCCCTTGCAGAGGGGCGGGAACTCCCGCAGGGGACCGCCGCGATCACCTTCGACGACGGGTACCAGGACATCTACACCCACGCCTGGCCGGTGCTCCAGAAGTACGGCGTGCCGGCCACGGTCTTCCTCACCACCGACCCCGTCGACCGCCGGGAACTCTTCTGGTTCGACCGGTTCAGGCACATCATCCATACCACCCGGAAGACGAGGGTGGAGGTGGACGGACTCGGCGAGATCCCGCTCAGGACACAGGACGAGCGGTTCAGGGCGGTCACGCTCATCGAACGGTCCGTCCTCAAGGTCGCCGACGAGGCCGGGAAACTTGCGTGCATCGATGCGATCGAGGAGGACCTCCGGGTGGAACCGCCCGAGATCGGGGACGACTACATCCTCACCTGGGACCAGGTCCGCGAGATGGGGCAGGACAGCGTCAGTTTCGGTTCCCATACCGTCACCCATCCCCAGCTCACCCACATCCCTCTCAGGCAGGCGGCGAAGGAGGTGCGGGACTCCAAGGAACGAATCGAACGCGAGACCGGGAAAAAGATCCTCTTCCTCTCCTACCCCAACGGGGGCGCCGCCGACACCTCGGCGGCGATCGAAACCCTGGTCGGGGATGCCGGGTATCTCTCGGCCTTTTACGGGGTTCCGGGCCCGGTCAGGGCAGGGAACAACCTTTTCAGGCTCAACCGGATCTTCTCGGGCTGGGACTTCAACACCTTCAAGTTCTTCAGCTCCGGGGCGTTTGCCGACCTTGCCTGGTTCCATTTCAGACGGTGATGCATCATGAAGGTTCGGAGTATCAACACCGACGAGTATGAAGGCCTTGCGGCCTTCCTGGCAACGCAGGTCGAAGCCGACCCGGCAGATCTCTGGATGCGCCGGTTTGCGATGTGGTGGGACGAAAACCCCGCGATGGACGAGGAGATCCCGCGAGGGTGGACGATCGAGGACGACGACCGGGAGGTGGCCGGGTTCCTCGGGAATATCCCGGTCCCCTTCTGGGTGGACGGCAAAGAGGCCCGTGCCCGCGCCGCCTCTTCCTGGTATGTCCGCTCCGAGGTGCGCGGGGTGCTCGGGCTCCAGCTCAATATCGCCTACTCGCGCCAGAAGGACGCCGACCTCTTCATCAGGACGACCCCGAACGAACTGGTCCAGGCGATGCTCCCGCGCCTGGGTTTTAGCAGGGTTCCCTTCCCGGTCGGCGGCCGGGAGTACCTCTCGGTCCGCGACTATGGGGGGGCGGCGGCGCTGTACGGTGCGAGTCCGGGGGCCGGCGGAACAAAACGGACCCTCACCTCCATCGCTCGCGGCCCGCTCTCCGCGGTCTCTCCCCTGCTCAGGAAAAAAAACGGCGTCGCACCCGGGTCATGGGAGGTCTGCACCGGGTGCGGCGATGAGTTTGCCGCACTCTGGGAGGCGCACCGCACGCCCGGCACCGCCTCGGTGGCGCGGGACCACGAGACCCTGGAGTGGCTCTACTTCTCGGAGACCGTCGCCGATAAACGGACGGTCGTCGCATGCCGGGACGACGAGGGGGCACTCTCCGGCTACTGCGCCTTCGACCTGCTCACCCCGTACGGCGCCGGGGTGCGGGTGCTCCTCCTCCGCGACGCCTTTCTCCCGGACGGCTCGAGCGCACGGACGGCGGTCGCCGCAGGCAAAGCCCTTGCCGAGGAGAAAAAAGCGGCCACCGTCGCCTTCTGGCCGGCCTCGCCCGAGATGGAGGAGGTGCTCAGGGCCGAGACCACCACCTCCAGACCGATCGACTACAGTTACTTCTACCGCTGGGGCAGGACGGGCCCGGCCGATCTCCACCCCTCGACCATCGACCCTGACCGCGGGACGCTGTAAAGATTTTCACGTACGGGAGGGGCGAGCGGGAACACCATATCTCGCCGCCGCTCCCCGGCTATCCTTGCGCGAGACGGCGGAAAATTTCGGTGACGGGGGGACGGCACGGTCTGATCACCACGCCGTTCCGTTATCATGACCCTGAAGATAGAACCCGGAGAGGGGAAGGGCACGCCGCTCTTCGCCGCCCCTCGGCTATCTTCTCGCGAGACGGCAGAACAGATCCTGCGAAGTGGGACGGCACGGTCTGATCACCACGCCGTTCCGTTATCATGACCCTGAAGATAGAACCCGGACAGAAGAGTGTCGATCATTTCCAGCAGGATCACGCCGCCCTGTGCCGTCCCCGTCCTATCTCCTCGCGAGACGGCAGAACAGATCCTGCGAAGTGGGACGGCACGTTCGGATCAGCACGCTGTCCCATCGTCATGACCCCGGAGATAGAAGCCGGACGGAAGAGAGTTGATCCATTTTCGGAGGGAACTCGCGTGATGCCGTCCCCGTCCTATCTTCTCGCGAGATGACAGAACAGATCGTGCGAGAGGGGGCGGCACGGTCTGATCATCACACCGTTCTGTTGTCGCGACCCCGAAGATAGAACCCGGACGGGAGAAAGTTGATCCATTTTCGGAGGGAACACGCGTGATGCCGTCCCCGCCCTATCTTCTCGCGAGACGGCAGAACAGATCGTACGAGAGGGGACGGCATGTTTGGATCATCACGCCGTCCTGTTGTCATGACCCCGAAGATAGAACCCGGACAGGGGAAGGGCACATCACTCTTCGCCGTCCCCGCCCTATCTTCTCGCGAGACGACAGAACAGATCTTGCTAGAGGGGACGGCACGATCGGATCACCACGCTGTCCCCCCGTCATGACCCCGAGGATAGAACCCGAACGGGAGAAAGTTGATCCATTTTCGGAGGGAACACGCGTGATGCCGTCCCCGCCCTATCTTCTCGCGAAAGAACAGAACAGATCGTGCGAGAGGGGACGGCACGTTCTGGTCAGCACGCTGTCCCCCCGTCATGACCCCGAAGATAGAACCGGGACGGGAGAGAGCCGATCGATTCTCAGAGGGGCACACCACTCTTCGCCGTCCCCGCCCTATCTTCTCGCGAAAGAACAGATAAGATTCGGGAATGAGGGGACGGCATGTTCGGATCATCACGCCGTCCTGGTGCCATGACCCCGAAGATAGAACCCGGACAGGGGAAGGGCACGCCGCTCTTCGCCGCCCCCGCCCTATCTTTTCGCGAGATGACAGAACAGATCGTGCGAGAGGGGGCGGCATGTTCTGGTCACCACGCCGTCCCCCCGTCATGACCCCGAGGATAGAACCCGGACGGGAGAAAGTTGATCCATTTTCGGAGGGAACACGCGTGATGCCGTCCCCCGCCCTATCTTCTCGCGAGACGGCGGAAAATTTCGGTGATGAGGGGACGGCACGGTCTGATCAGCACGCCCGTCGTTCTCGACACCCCGCCCGCACACAAAGGTGGGAAACCAGAGAGAAGATCAGAGGGCGGTGCCGTCCCCCGCCCCCCCTCTCCCGCGGTTCGGTCCGATCTCCTCGTACCCGCCGACCTCCTCCCCGGCCCGGATGGCGGCGACCACCGCCTTCAGCCTGACCAGGTCCACCTTGTCGGAGGCGTTGAGGGGCATCGACTCCGCAAAGACCACGACCTTCGGAACCTTGTACGACGGGAGGGAAGACTGGCAGAGCCTCATGATCTCGTCGCGGAGCACTCCCGACGGCGCCCCGACCGGCTGGACCACGGCGACCGCCGCCTCGCCCATCAGTTCATCGGGCACTGCGACGACCGCCGTCTCGCTCACCGCCTCCAGGGTGTTGATGAGATCTTCCACCTCCCGCGGGGTGATCCGGTGCCCCGCCGACTTGATGATGGTGTTGCCCCGCCCCTTGAAATAGACGTACCCGTCCTCGTCGACGGTCCCGAGGTCGCCGGTGTACAGCCTGCCGTTCTTCAGTTTCGCCGCGGTCGCCACCGGGTCCCTGAAGTAACCCTGCATGGGCGTCCTGCTCAGGACCGTGATCTCGCCGATCTCGCCCGGGTCCACCGGTCGGCCGTCCGGGCGGAGAACCTCCAGGGCGACGCCCGGCATCCCCCTGCCCAGCGACCCCATCCTCTCGAGGACCAGCGCCGGGTCGAGGACCGAGATCCTGGCCGTCGCCTCGGTGGCGCCGTAGTAGATGAAGAGATCCTTCTCAGGGAAGGCGTCGGTGATCATTCTGACGTACTTCTCCTCCAGGTACCCGCCGCCGCAGGTCATGTACCGGAGCGTCGGGAGAGCCTTCTTGAGGAACGGCGTGCGGTGGATCAGGATCTGGTAGGTGCTCGGCACGCCGTAGATCCCGGTGCAGCCATAGTTCTCGATCTCGGAGATGACGGTCCCGAGGAAGATCGCGGTGTGCAGGACCACGCTCCCGCCGACCCGGAGATGGGTGTGGAGGACCGAGACCCCGTAGCAGTAGGTGAAGGGCAGGACCGCACACGCCCGGTCTTCTTCGGTGAGGCGCATCACCTCCAGGATCGCTTCAGAGTTGGTCACCAGGTTCCAGTGGGAGATCATCACCCCCTTCTTCTCCCCGGTGCTCCCCGAGGTGAAGAGGATCTGCGCCGTCTCGTCGTCCGCCGTCTCGACCACCCACTCCTCGTCGGTCACCGGGAGTGCGGCACAGTCGGCCTCCGAGAAAAGCGGCCACCCGTCCCGGACCTTGGGGCGGTACTTCTCCTGGACGCAGCAACACGCGAACTCGCAGAGGTCGCCGATCTTTTCGAGTTGATCTTTTGCGACCCTCGTCTCGACGAGCACCGCCGTGTTCCCGCTCTTCATCGCGGCGAGGTAGCAGAGGGAGAAGTAGAGACTGTTCTCCGCGAGGACCAGGATCCGTTTCCCCCTCCCGCAGGTCTGCCCGAAGTGGCGGGCCAGGGCGTTCACCTTCCTGAAGAGGTCGCGGTGGGTGATCGTCTCCGTCGGCCCGGCGATGAAGAGGGCGTCGCGCTCCCGGCTCTTCTCCAGGAGATAGTCGACGAAGTTCATTCCTCTCCCTCCTCGAGGTGGGAGAAGACGACCGCTTTGACCCTGCCGAAGTCCTCCATCTCCACGATCTCCTCCATCTCCAGGGTGATCCCGAAGGCCTCCTCCAGGGCCGCCACCAGTTCGAGGTGCTTGAGCGAGTCCCAGAGTTCGTGCGAGTTGTAACCGATATCGTCGGAGAGGTCCGATTCCCGTACACCGATCACGTCGCAGAATATCTTCTCTATCCTCTGTTGTTGTGGTCCCTTCTCCATCCGTCCCCCTCCGTCGCAAGCGCACAGGCGAGCGCAATGTCCCCATCGTGCGAGAGACTGACGAGGACAGTGACCATACTTGCATCACGACATATTAAAGTAACGGAGGGCACCCCTGACGGCCCGTTGGTGATCTCGATTTCGTTCATTGCAATGCCGTCGATCCCCATGGAGGAGAGGGCTTTGGTCACCGCTTCCTTGCCGGCGAACCTGGCGGCGAGGTGGGGGGCCGGATGCTCCTTCGAGAAACAATACGCGATCTCTTTTTCGGTGAAGACGCGTTCGAGGAAGCGGCGGTCGCGTTCCGGGGTCTTGCCCTCGAAACGGCTGATCAAAACGACGTCGGTGCCGATGCCGGGGGTCATCAGGGCGGAGATGGTGCGGCGGGGGATATAGATGTTGTGGAGTGGGGGAGCGTCGAAGAGGTGAGACGTCCCCTGCCGTCATCGATCGCTTTTTTCTCTTCGGAATATTTTCCGGACCGATATCCCGTTGGTCCCGCCGGAACAAAATGATCGTTATTATATACTCGTTTGGAAATTTTACCCATTATTATGTACTGCCAGACCTGTGGTGATCTCATTCCCGACGACTCCGCCTTCTGCCCGTCATGCGGGAAGCGCCTGGTCTCCGCCACACCCCCCGCTGAAGAAGCGCCCGTCGAATACGCCGGGTTCATCAGACGGGTCGCGGCATGTATCCTGGACTCCCTCGTCATTACGGCATTATTCTTTGTGCCGGCCACCCTTTTCGGCTTCATCCTCACAATCTTCATGGATTCTTCACAGGTCTTTTCGCTGCTGCTTGAGATCAAACCCATCATCTATATCATCGCGTTCATCTTCTCCTTCTTCTACTACGCCTACCTGGAGAGCTCGCAGCGGCAGGCCACCGTCGGCAAGAGAGCCATCGGGATCGCGGTCACCGACGCCGACGGGGAGCGGATCTCGTTTGGCCGCGCCACGGTGCGGTATATCGGCAAGTTACTCTCCGAACTCTTTTTCCCGGTCTTCTTCATCATCGCTGTCACCAGGAAGAAACAGGGGCTGCACGACATGGCGGCCGGAACGCTGGTCGTCAAAAAGAGGGTGTGAACCATGTACTGCCGGAAGTGCGGGGCAAAGATCGCCGACGACACCCGATACTGCCACCGGTGCGGGGCGGCCGCCGACCCCGAGGAAGCGAGAGAACCCACACCCGCACCGACGGCCACGCCGAAGAAGGTCCACATCTTCGACCGCGGAACACCCCTCTGGGCATGCGTCGGCATCGTCTTCTGCCTCGTCTTCGCCGTCTTCTTCGTCGGCGGCGACGAAGCATGGGAGACCGAGATGGGGCCCGCGATCAGGAACGCCACCGACTACCAGGAGCCGGCCACCCGCGACTTCGCCCTCGCCCTGGTCAGGGCCGAGAACGCGGGCGAGTTCAACATCGCGCAGGTCTGCGACATCTGGGAAGAGGTCTACGAAGAATGGACCTATGTCGACGACCCGAGGGGCACCGAGTACTTCTCTCCGGCAAGCCGGACCATCGAGGCCGGACTCAAAGGGGACTGCGACGATTTCGCCGTGCTCCTGACCGCCCTGATGGCAGCAATCGGCGGCGAGGCGCGGGTCGTCGCCGCCTACGATCTCTCCGGCAACGGCCACGCCTTTTCAGAGATCTATGTCGGCGACGACTACGAGGATCTCAAAGGCGCCGCTCACTACATCTGCGACCGCTACGAGTGCACGACGATCTGGTACCACTGCCGGGAGAGCCTGATCGGGACCGAGTACTGGATCAACCTTGACTGGCAGAACGACCATCCAGGCGGTTACTTCTTCCCCTGCGACGACGCCTTCGCCGTCTATATCGACGGGACCGAGGAGTACCTCACCGGCGACGGGGATCCGGTCAGGAGCATCCGGTGCTGGACCGGGGGGTGAGCGGGCGGCGGTGTGGGGAGGGATACCGTCGGGGAGACGGTCGAGCCACTCTCCTCCTGGTCTGCAGGCTTTCGCCCCCCCGGCTCTCCTCATGAAGATTGAAACAGGACGGCAGGCACTCGATCAAAGAAGGCCATCCTCACCTGATCCTCCCTTCAGCAATCCCCCGTCCATAGCCATCGCAGGGGTCCGGGGGCGCTCGTCCCCCGACGAAGGGACGGCCGTACACTTTTCATGAAGATCGGTGCGAGAGAACAGACAGACAATCAAAATAGAATAAACATGTCACGACTCTCCCTGGTCCCTTCCAAAAAAAGGTGGGAGGTCTATCTCCTCCTCCACACGACAACGCCGACGACGAGGATCGCAATCGCCCCGCCGACGACGAGCAGCATCGTGGGGAAGGGGGGGTCGGTTGCAGGGGTCGCCGGGCCTGCGGCCGCCGGCGTCGCCAGCGTCTCGACGGTCTCCGCCGCTGCGGCGGGCGTCATCACCGGGGTCGAGAGCGGCGAAGGTTCGCCGCCGATCGCAAAGAGGAAGAAGCCCGGACTCCTGGCCGAGAAGTGCCAGGAGGTCTCGTCCTCCCCGTCGACGCTGGTCGGGAGAGGCTGCCACCCGTCGTTGTCGTAGCGGTACAGCGCCACGTCCGCCGGGTCGATGCCGTGCTCCTCGAGCCAGGTCTTCGGGACGCCGAAGGAGACAACGATCTCCTCGATCGCGTCCTCGGTCGTGTGGTAGAGCGTCACCTCGTCGTACTCGTAGACCGTGCCCGCGGGTGCGTCGACGCCTGAGGGTCGACCGGTCTTTTCGATGGTTATCATGACCTTCGGGATATCTTCTCCGGCGGTCACCCTGACCTCGTAGATGCTCATGCCCTTCATCTTCATGGAGGCGCTCTCTCCGGCAGGGATCGACCCGGTCGACCCGGCCGAGATGGGTGAATGGCCGCTGTTGGATTCAGAGGATGGAGTGGCCGGGGGTGCGTGGACGGTGACGTGTGCGGTGGTGGTGTTGACGAATGTGCCGGTGCTCACGGTGAGGACGAGCGGGTAGGTGCCGGCCTTCTCGTAGGTGACGCTCCGGTTGATCTCGGCCGGGCTTGCGCCCTCGACCGTCCGGCCGTCGCCGAGGTCGAGGTGCCATGTCTCAGGCATCCCATCGCCGCTGACATTGATGCCGAGGGTGAAGGGTGCGTTGCCTTCGGTGGCCGAGAGGTGGAGGACGGGTGCGGGCATGCCGACGGTGACGTTCACGGTGCGGACGAGGGTGACGAGGTCGCTCCCTTCGCCCCATCCCGCCGTCAGGGTGGCGGTGTATGTCCCGGCCTTCTCGTAGGTGTGAGACGGCCAGTAGCACGGGCTCGATTCGTTGCCGTCGCCGAAGGTCCAGGTGTGGCGGTCGGGTTCGGGGTCGGGGAACCAGGTGTCGAAGGAGACGTTGAGGGGTGCGAGGCCCTGCCGGGGTCTCGCGTAGCCCCGGATCTCGACCTCGCCGACCTCGACGATCACCGGTTCGGTCGCACCGACGGAGAGATTGATCACTGCCCGTCCGTAGGTCGTCGCCCCGACGATCTCGACGGTGTGGTTCCCGGCCGGGAGGAAGAATGCATCCGAAGGCGGGGTGGGTGCGTTGGCGGCTCTCACCGGTGCGGGGGCCGGGAAGTGGTCGGCGGTGCGGGTGGTGTTCGTGCCGTCGATATGGACGAACCCGCCGTGAGCGGAGGCGCGGACGAGCACGGTGCCGCGGTCCCCGCCGGTCGCCAGCGGGAGGTGGTCGGTGCCGAGGCCGGGGATGGTCAACGGTTGGTCGCAGATGCCGTCGCAGTCGATGTCAGGCCCCCATTCGGAGATGTTCTGTTCCGGATCATTGAGCCAGAGGTTGCCGCCGAGGTACGGGCCGCCCGCGATGGTGGTGCCGCGGGTGCGGGTGGCGTTGAGGACGCCGGTGGAGTGCTCGGCACGGACGTTGGTGGGGTTCTCGAAGCGGCAGTCGGCGACGAAGGTGTCGTTGCACCAGGAGAGATGAGTCCCGCCGCCGGCGGGTGCGTCGTTCCCGGTGAACACCGTCCTCTCCACCGAGAGGTTGTCGACCGCTCTGGCAGAGAGCGCACCGCCGGATTGGTCTGCCGCGTTCCCGGTGAAGGTGCAGTCGGCGATGGCGAAGTGCTGTAAGGGAACTTTGCTGGATCCGCAATGCCCGGTGACGTTGATCGCACCGCCCGCATGGGCGGCGCGGTTGCCGGCGAAGACGGAGGTGTTGAGCGTGGCGGCATCGCATTGATAGAAGTATGCGCCGCCGCCGTCGTCCGCACTGTTCCCGTCAAAGGAGAGGGCGGTGAGCATGGCTTCATCGCAGTCCACGAGGTATGCCCCGCCGCCGAACTTCTCCGCGGTGTTGTTGACGAAGGTGGCGCCGGCGAGCACGGCCGCGGGGAGGGCGGCGCGATAAGATCCCGCAAAGTATGCCCCGCCGCCGAATCCTGCGGCGTTGCCGATGAAGGCGGTGCCGTTGAGCGTGGCGCAGGAGCCTTCGGCAATGTAAAAGCGTGCGCCGCCGCCCTGGTTGGGGGCGGTGTTGTCGGTGAAGGCGGTGTCGGTGATGGTGACGGGCCCATGTGAATACAAGAAGTCCGCCCCGCCGCCGCAACTGGAGGCGCGGTTGCCGGTGACGGTGGCGTTGGTGAACACGGAGTCGTTGCAGAAGAGGAACTGTACCCCGCCGCCGAATCGTGCGACGTTGTCGGTGAAGGTGGTGTCGGTGAGCACGGAGTCGTTGCAGGAGAGGAACCGTGCCCCGCCGCCGTACCGGGTGGCGTTGTTGCCGGTGAATGCCGTCCTCTCGATCAGGAGGTCGTCGACGTACCCGGCGGAGAGCGCACCGCCGAATGCATCGGTTCCGTTCGCCGCGTTCCCGGTGAAGGTGCAGTCGGCGATGGTGAGGCGAGATGTCCCGGTGGCGTTGACCGCACCGCCGGCCTCTGTTGCAATGTTGTCGGTGAAGGCGGTGACGGTGAGCATGGTGTTATTCGACCGGAAGATGTTGGCGCCGCCGCCGTACCGGGCGCGGTTGTCGGTGAAGTGCGTGTTGGCGAGTGTGGCGTTGTCGGAGAAGACGAACTCGACGCCGCCGCCGTCATGCCCGGCGGTGTTGCGGGTGAAGGTGGTGTTGGCGAGGGCGGCGGCAGGGGTCTTGAAGAAGAGGGCGGCGCCGCTGTCGCGGGCGGCGTGGTTGTCGGTGAAGGTGGTGTCGGCAAGGGCGGGCGCGGTGCAGGAGACGAAGCAGGCCGCGCCGCCGTGCTGCGTCGCGTTGTTCCCGGTGAACTGTGTCCTCTCGACCGAGATGTCGTCGACGAACGCGGCCCCGAGCGCACCGCCGCACGCCTCGGTTCCGTTCACGGCGTTGCCGGTGAAGGTGCAGTCGGCGATGGTGAGGCGCGATGTCCTGGCGGCACTGATCCCGGCGCCCAGGCCTTCTTCGTCGTCCAGGCGGTTGCCCGAGATGTCGAGGCCGCGGAAGGTGGCGTTGGGTGCGGTGACGGTGAAGGCGGGGGCGGTGTGGTTGGTGCTGGTGATGAGCGGTTTGACGGGCGAGCCTTCCCACTGTCGGATGGTTACGTCGGAGGCGTTGATGACGATCCCGCCCTCGTACGCCTGCCCGGCCATGCCCCAGATGTGGATGGTGTCGCCCTCGCCGATCTCGGGGATCTCCTGGAGACTGCTGAAGTTCCCGCTGATCGTCGAGACGTACCAGTCTATCGGGTGGGTGCTCTCCATGAGGTCGAAGGTGAGGGGGTCGTTCTCGCCGGCGGTGATGGTGAAGTCCTGCTCACAGGTGAAGAACCCTTCCTTGTGCACCGAAACGGTGTGGTTCCCAACGGGGAGGTAGAAGGCGCCGCCCGCGGTGCGGGTGGTGTTGGTGCCGTCGACGGAGACGAAGGCGTCGGCGGGGGTGGCGTTGATCTGGACGGTGCCGCGGTCGGGGTCGTAGATCAATGGGAGTTCGTCGGTGCCGAAGTTCGGGATGCTCAGGTTTTCGTCGCAGATGCCGTCGAAGTCGGCGTCCTTACCGCACTCCGAGATGTTCTGCGCCGGATCGTTCAGCCAGAGGTTGCCGCCGAGGTACGGGCCGCCGGCGATGGTGGTGCCGGAGGCGTAGGTGCCGTTGAGGACGGCGGTGGAACCGCGTGCATGGATGTTGGTGGGGTTGTCGAAGCGGCAGTTGGTGAGCGTGGCGGCAGTGCAGCCTCCGAAGCCTGCCCCGCCGCCGCCCTGTCCGGCGGTGTTGTCGGTGAAGGTGGTGTCGGTGAGTGTGGCGCCGGTGCAGAACTCGAAGTCTGCTCCGCCGCCGTAGTCGCCTGCGGTGTTGTCGGTGAAGGTGGTGCCGGTGATGTTGGCGGCATTGCAGAACTCGAAGATTGCTCCGCCGCCGTCGGAGGATGCGGTGTTGCCGGTGAAGGCTGTTCCCTCGACCAGGAGGGCGTCGACGTATTTGGCAGAGAGGGCGCCGCCGTCTGTGTTCGTCCCGTTCACGGCGTTGTCGGCGAAGGTGCAGTTCGTTATGGTGAGGCGCTGTAAGAGGTCTCCTGAAGTCCCGACGGCGTTGATCGCGGCGCCGTTGGTATCGTTCAACGTGTTCCGCGAGATGTTGAGGTCGAGGAACGTCGCGTTGTCGGCGGTGACGGTGAAGGCCGGTGCGGTCTGCGAGATGGTGGTGATGAGCGGTTGGACTGGCGAGCCTTCCCACCGTTTCACGGTGACGTGCGGTTTGCCGATGACGACCCCGCTATCGTACGCGTGGCCTTCGACGCCCCAGACGTGGATGGTGTCGCCCGTGCCGATCTCGGGGATCGCGGAGATGGTCGTGTAGTTGCCGGTGATCGTCGAGACGTACCAGTCCATCGGGTGGATGATCTCGATGAGGGTGAAGTCGAGGGGGTCGTTCTCGGCGGGGGAGACGGTGATCTTCTGTTCACCGGCGAAGTAGCCCGCCTTGTGCACCGAAATCGTGTGGTTCCCGACCGGGAGGTAGAAGGCGTTGCCCGCGGTGCGGGTGGTGTTGATGGTGTCGACGTAGACGAAGGCGTCGGCGGGCGTGGCGTTGATCACCACGGTGCCGCCGCCGTGCATGAGGGGGAGGTGGTCGGTGCCGAAGGCGCCGAGGGACAGCGGTTGGTCGCAGATGCCGTCGAAGTCGGCGTCCGCGCCCCGCTCGGAGATGTTCTGCGCGGGGTCCTGGAGCCAGAGGTTGCCGCCGAGGAAGGGCCCGCCGGCGATGTTGGTGCCGCGGGTGCGGGTGGTGTTGAGGGCGGTAGCGGCGGAAAATTCTGCATGGATGTTGGTGGGGTTGTCGAAGCGGCAGTTGGTGATGGTGGCGTCATCGCACCCAGAAAAGCATGCCCCGCCGCCGTCGTCAGTTGCGGTGTTGCCGGTGAAGGTGGTGCCGGTGAGCGTGGCGGCATAGCAGCCGAGGAATAATGCCCCGCCACCGTTGGTTGCGTTGTTGCCGGTGAAGGTGGCGTTGGTGAGCGCGGCATCATTGCAATTAAAGATCAATGCCCCGCCGCCGTTGGTTGCGTTGTTGCCGGTGAAGGTGGCGTTGGTGAGCGTGGTGCCATCGTAATTAGTAGCCCCCGAACCCCAGAAGCATGCGCCGCCGCCGTGGAGGGTTGCGGTGTTGCCGATGAAGGTGGTGCCGGTGAACGTGGCGTAATCGCAATCCTCGAAGAATCCGCCGCCGCCGTTGGTTGCGTTGTTGCCGGTGAAGGTGGTGGTGGTGAGCGTGGCGGCATAGCAACCACTGAAGTATGTCCCGCCGCCGCTGCCGGATGCGTTGTTGTTGGTGAAGGTGGTGCCGGTGAGCGTGGCGAAAGAGCAACTACTGAAGGATGCCCCGCCGCCGGAGGATGCCGTGTTGCCGGTGAAGGTGGTGTTGGCGAGCGTGGCGGCATAGCATGACTTGAAGCGTGCCCCGCCGCCGCTGCCGTCAGTCGCGCTGTTGCCGGTGAACGCCGTCCCCTCCACGAGGAAGGCGTCGACGTACCGGGCAGAGAGCGCACCGCCGCTTGCTCCCATCCCGGTCACCTTGTTCCCGGCAAAGGTGCAGTTCGTTATGGTGAGGCGCTCCAGGTGGCCGGTATAAGTCCCGAAGGCGTTGATCCCGGCACCGCGGCTTTGATCATAGTTCAGGTGGTTCTCAGAGATATTGAGGTCGAGGAAGGTGGCGTTGTTCGCGGTGACGGTGAAGGCCGACGCGCCGGAGCGATTGGTGATGAGTGGTTGCACCGGCGAACCCTCCCACCGTTTCACCGTCACGTTCGGTTTGTCGATGACGAACCCGCCCTCGTACGTATGCCCGGCCACGCCCCAGATGTGGACGGTGTCGCCCGCGTCGAGGTCGGTGATATTCAGGAGACTGGTGACGTTATCGTCACCGCCGAACTTCGAGACGTACCAGTCCTTCGGGTGTTCGACGGTCGGCTGGAGATCAAAGGTGAGGGGGTCGTTCTCGCCGGGGACGATGGTGACCTGCTTCTCGGCGGGGAGGTAGCCCTCCTTCTGCACCGAAATCGTGTGGTTCCCGACCGGGAGGTAGAAGGCGTTGCCCGCGGTGCGGGTGGTGTTGGTGTTGTTGACGAAGACGAAGGCGTCGGCGGGGGTGGCGTTGATCACCACCGTCCCGCCGCCGTGCATCAGCGGGAGGTAGTCGGTGCTGAAGATGCCGATGCCTGAGATGGTCAGCGTTCCGTCGCAGATGCCGTCGAAGTCGGCGTCCGCAGCCCGCTCTGAGATGTTCTGTTTGGGGTCCTGGAGCCAGAGGTTGCCGCCGAGGTACGGGCCGCCGGCGATGTTCGTGCCGCGGGTGCGGGCGGTGTTGAGAACAGCGGAGGACACCGTTATTGCATAGATGTTGGTGGGGTTGTCGAAGCGGCAGTTGGTGATGGTGGCGGCATCGCACTCGTAGAAGTATGCCCCGCCGCCGTCCCTGACTGCGGTGTTGCCGGTGAAGGTGGTGCCGGTGAGCGTGGCGGCATTGCACCACCAGAAGCCTGCCCCGCCGCCGTGTTGTGCGGTGTTGTTGGTGAAGGTGGCGTTGGTGAGCGTGGCGGCATAGCAGTCGTAGAACCATGCCCCGCCGCCGCCGTCGTCTGCGGTGTTGCCGGTGAACGCCGTCCCCTCGACCAGGAGGTCGTTGACCAATAGGGCATAGAGCGCACCGCCGTATGTATTCGTCCCGGTCACTGTGTTCCCGACAAAGGTGCAGTTCGTTATGGTGAGGCGCTCCAGGTGGTTTCCTATTCCTGAAGACCCGACGGCGTTGATCCCGGCGCCGCCCTTACCGTTCAACTGGTTGTCGGAGATGTTGAGGTCGCGGAACGTCGCGTTGTTCGCGGTGACGGTGAAGGCCGGCGCCGTGCCGGAGCTATTGGTGATGAGCGGTTGCGCGGGCGAACCCTCCCACCGTTTCACCGTCACGTTCGGTTTGTCGATGACGAACCCGCCCTCGTACGTATGCCCGGCCGCACCCCATATGTGGACGGTGTCGCCGTCGCCGAGATCGGTGATATTCAGGAGGCCGGTGACGTTCCCGTTACCGGTCGCGGAGACATACCAGTCCCTCGGGTGACCAGCACCGGCGCCGTCCGCCAGGACGACCGCCGGCGGGGCGGCCGCCGGAGCGGGTGCGACGGTGACATTGATATCGACCGAAGAAGTGTTCGTGACCGACGCGCTCTCGTTGACGGCGGTGAGGCCGACGACGTGGGTGCCGGGTTCGTGGAACGTGTGATTGAAGGTCGATTCGTTCCCGACCGCCGCGACACCGTCGACCGTCCAGGTCCAGAGGTCGACCGCGAGGCCCTGCACCGCGGCGGTGAACCGCACGGTGAGCGGCACCGGGCCGGTGGGCGGATCGGCGGCGAGCGAGAGGTTGAGCGCCGGGGCGGTGGCGTTCGTGATGTTCAGAGGTGGTTCGGGTGGCGCAATGGTTTCGGACGGCCCCGCGCCATCCTCGTCGCCGGCGACCGGCAGGACGAGACAGACCAGAACCGTCAGTAAAACGATGAAAAGAGCTACATTTTTCCGGAAGGGGGGATTTTTGTTCATTTCAGGCCTCCTCGGGAAACGAACGCCGGCATCATGGGGTATGCGGCGATACCGTTCCCGTGGGCGCACAAAGATTCGCGGGATTTAATTTTTGGTATTATATATGTTTTTATTTTGAGCTCAATGGGCCGCGGGCGATCGAAAAAAAGATCGATTCCGGGAGGATTGGATTAAAATGATCGAGGTGCCCGACCCCCGCCCTGGAAGCAGAGGGAGATCATGAAAACTATCGAGTCGGCCCGGCGCCCACTTCACGCGAGGCCGGAGAGCCCTCACGGTCACGTCCGAACCATTCTCCGCGACCTTTTGATCTCGGCCCGCCGGAAAATTTTCGACGCCCCCGCCCACCCCATTGAAAAACTACTTTGGCTCTCAGGACGCACCTGACTCCTCATGAACACCCGCCCTTCACCGGGCGGTGAGAGGGATCGAGGTGAAAGAAGTCACCAGCAGTTATGATGCAAAGGCGGTCGAGGCCTCTGCCCGAGAATTCTGGCGGGAACACGACACCTACCATACCGTAAAGGACCTGCGACAGTCAGGCAAACAGTTCTTCTTCGTGGACGGCCCGCCGTACACCACCGGCCACATCCACCTGGGCACCGCGTGGAACAAGATCATCAAAGACGCCATCCTCAGGCAGAAGCGGATGACCGGGCTCAACGTCATCGAGCGTGCCGGCTACGACATGCACGGCCTCCCCATCGAAGTGCAGGTCGAGCACGAACTCGGGTTCACCTCGAAGAAAGACATCGAAGCCTACGGTATCGACAAGTTCATCGAACGCTGCCGGGAGTACGCCCTCGCCAGGATGGAGGAGATGTCGGACCAGTTCAGGGAACTGGGCATCTGGCTCGACTTCGACAACCCGTACCAGACCCTCAAGAAAGAATATATCGAAGCGGCCTGGTGGACGCTCAAAGAGGCCGAGAAGAACGGGAAACTCGAACGCGGCCACCGCGTCGTGAACTGGTGCCCGCGCTGTGAGACGGCGATCGCCGACTCGGAAGTCGAATACGACGACGCCGTCGACCCCTCGATCTTCGTCAAGTTCCCGGTCAAAGGGGCGGAGAACGAATACCTCGTCATCTGGACCACCACGCCCTGGACCCTCCCGGCCAACGTCGCCATCGCCGTCCACCAGAAGATCACCTACGCCCTCGTCGCCGCCCGCAAGGACGGCCGCGAAGAGAACCTCTGGATCGCCAAAGACCTCGTCGAGAGCGTGCTCAAGAAAGGGAAATACCAGGACTACGACCTGCTCAAAACCCTGCCCGGCACCGACCTCGTCGGGACCGAGTACGAGTCCCCGCTCGTCGAGCAGGTGCCTCTCCAGGCCGAGATCCCGCACCGCGTCGTCCTCGCCGACTACGTCGCCCTCGAAAACACCGGGCTCGTCCACACCGCACCCGGCCACGGGTGGGACGACTTCCTCACCGGCCTGCGCGAAGGCCTCCCGATCTTCTGTCCCGTAGACGGCAGCGGGCGGTACACGAAGAAGGCCGGCGTCTTCGAAGGGCTCTACGTGAAGGATCCGGCGACGAACCAGCAGGTCCTCGACGCCCTCGGCGACCACCTCCTCCACGAAGGGAAGATCACCCACCGGTACGGCCACTGCTGGCGGTGCAAGACCCCGATCATCTACCGCGCCACCGAACAGTGGTTCATCAAGGCCTCGGAGATGCGCGACGACCTCCTCGCCGAGGTCGAGAAGGTCGACTGGTACCCGGACTGGGCCGGCAGCGCACGCTTCCACGACTGGGTCAAGGAGGCCCGCGACTGGTGCATCTCCCGCCAGCGCTACTGGGGCATCCCGATCCCGGTCTGGCAGTGCGACACCTGCGACCGGCGCGAGGCCTACGGGACCGTCGAAGAACTCGAGGCCGCGAGCGGCAGGCCGGTCAAAGACCCGCACCGCCCGTACGTCGACGAGGTCACGGTCCCGTGTTCCTGCGGCGGCACCATGCATCGCGTCTCCGACATCTTCGACGTCTGGTTCGACTCCGCGGTCGCTTCCTGGGCCACCCTCGGGTTCCCCGGAAACAAGGCGGAGTTCGAGAAATACTGGCCGGCCGACTTCATCACCGAAGGCCAGGACCAGACCCGCGGCTGGTTCTACTCGCAACTCGGCGCATCCATGGTCGCCTTCGGCCGCTCGCCGTATAAGTCGGTGCTCATGCACGGCTTCGCCCTCGACGCCGAAGGACGCAAGATGTCCAAGAGCCAGGGCAACGTCGTCGCCCCGGCCGAGGTGATCGAGAAGGGCGGGGTCGACGTGCTCCGCCTGTACGTCCTCTGGGCCAACGCACCCTGGGACGACATGAAGTTCAACTGGGACGGGGTCAGGACGGTCAACCGGGCGCTCAACATCCTCTGGAACGTCTACCGCTTCCCGCTGCCGTACATGACCCTCGACGGGTTCACGCCGGCGACCGCCGACGACGGCACCTGGGACGAGGACGGGGTCAGGGCACTGCTCGACGGCATGCCCGACGAAGACCGCTGGATCCTCTCGCGCGTCAACACCCTCTGCAAGGAGGTCAACGCCGACTTCGAGGAGTACAACCTCCACAAGATCACGAGGGCGCTCGTCACCTTCGTGCTCGAAGATCTTTCCAGGTGGTACCTCCAGATCGTGCGCCCGCGCATGTGGCTCGAAGAGGACGCACCCGAGAAGCGGTGCGCCTACGAGACGGTCTACTACGTGCTCCGCAGACTCGCCCAGCTCCTCGCGCCCTTCACCCCGCACCTCACCGAGGCGATCTACCGGAACCTCAGGTGCGAGGGCGACCCCGAGAGCGTACACATGCTCGACTGGCCCGAAGCCGACGACGCCCTCGTCGACGAAGACCTCGAAACCGCGATGGCCGTCGTGCAGAACTTCGACGACGCCGCCGCCACCGCGAGACAGGACGGAAAGCGCAAACTCCGCTGGCCGGTCGCCGAGGCGGTCGTCGCCACGAGTGCCGAGGAGGTCAAGGCGGCCGTCATCAGGCTCAACGACCTCTGCACCTCGCGGGCGAACGCGAAGAAGGTCGCGGTCGTCGGCGAACACTGGGACCGGATCGGGTGGCAGGCCGAACCGGTGATGCGTGCCATCGGCCCGAAGTTCGGGCGCGATGGGCCCAAGGTGAAGGCGGCGATCGAGGCGGCCGACGGGAACGCCCTGAAGGCCGCCCTGGCCGAGACGGGCGTCGCCGTGCTCGGCGAGATCGAGGTGACGCCCGAGATGGTCGCCTTCACCGAGGCGATGCCGGAAGGCGTCTTCGCCGCGGCGATGGAGAACGCCACCGTCTACGTCGACGTCAACCTCACGCCCGAGATCGAGGCCGAAGGCTTTGCCCGCGAGGTGATCCGGCGTCTGCAGGACATGCGCAAACAGCACGATCTCAAGGTGGACGACCACATCGCCGCCGAGATCGTCGTCGCCGACGTGAGAGTCGCCGACCTCGTGCGGAGCTGGGAGAAGGAGATCGCCGGCGAAGTGCGGGCCGCCGCCCTGGAGATCCACAACGGCGCCGCCCTGACCGGCGCGTGGGCGCTCACCGCCGAGTGGGAGGTCGAAGGCGTCGGAATGACGATGGGCCTCTCACTCGCCGAAGAGTGACCTGAGATATCGGCGGCCCTCAGGGGCCGAGAAAAGCGGCAGGTCTTCGTCGGCGACGACGCATCGGCGTTCGACGACGACCCGCTCCCCGGTGACGGGGTTCATCCCCTCTTTTGTATAGTGTCCGTGCCTCACCAGCGTGCCGCGCCGCTGCCATGCCGGGGTCTCGGCGAGGTTGACGCCGCGTGCAAACATCATCTCGTGCATTCCGGCCGCTTTCGTCCGGTTCAGTGCTGCGGCGACCTCGCGGGGCGGCAGGCCCTCGTCGAGGAGCGCGGCCTGGCAGTAGGCGTTGATGTGGTTGCGCCACGCCTCGGCCTGCCGCATACTAAGGTACTCCAGGGCGTACGACGGCGTCGCCGGGATCACGCGGCTGTCGAAGGCGACCGGAGCGTCCAGGCCCGCTTCCAGGGTGAAGGCGCTTGCCGCATACGAGGCCGCGACCGAATCGAGTTTCTCGACCCTCCCGCCGAAGGGGAGCGCATCGAAGTAGAGACTGATCTCGTCTGAGAAGGTGTAGGCACAGACGGGGTTGAGCCCGCTCTCCGCGAGGAGACGCCGGCACGTCCCGACCATCGCCGCGTGGAACCGGGCGTCGAAGGGTTTGACGCAGGTCCGGGTCAGGCCGTGAAAAGCCCGGCCGTCGAGACGGAGGATGACCGGAGGATAGATGGCAAGGTTTGAAAAAATCTCGTGGGTGTCCATGTTCCCGCGCGCCGGAGACCGGGAATTATTTCCTCGGTTCGGTGCCGGTCTTCCTGAAGGTGCTGGAGATGTGGCGGATGATGATGATGTCGCCGATGACCTTGATGATCCGGTACGGGATAAGGTAGCCGCGGTGGCCCTTGGGATCGGCGATCTCGGGGTTGAGGTTGCCGACGGCGATCGACTCGATCTTCTTGCCGTCGATGTCGAGGAGGACATCGTCGACGTCTCCCACATAGACCGCTTTCTCGGTATAGACGTTCATCCCAAAGAGATCTGTGACCTGTGTCTTCATCGCTATCGGTTCAAGGTATAGACTATAAACGTTAAAAAGACTATCATTCGCCATGAACGGATCCCTCAAGATCGGGCACCTATTCGGGATTCCCATCTATCTTCACTGGACGTTCCTGCTGGTCATCCCCCTCTTCGCCTGGATCATCGGCAGCCAGATCGTGCTCACGACCGAGTTGCTGGCCGACCTCTTCGGGCTCGAGATCACGATGACCTACTATCTCCAGGGGTGGATGCCCTACATCCTCGGGACGCTGGTGGTGCTGGGACTTTTCGCCGGGGTGCTGGTCCACGAACTGGCGCATTCGCTGGTGGCGAAGTCGAAGGGGATCACGATCCATTCGATCACCCTGCTCATCTTCGGCGGCGTGGCGTCGATGGAGGAGGAGATGCCCGACCCGAAGGTCGAACTCCCGATGGCCCTGGTCGGGCCCTTGACGAGCGGGGCGATCGGCGGGATCTTTCTGGCGATCACCTACGGGATCGCGGCGGCGGCGGGGGCCGGGGCGGTGGACGCCGCGACGGCCGGGGTGTTCATCTTCTTCTTCGGCTACCTCGCGCTCCTCAACATCATCCTCTTCCTCTTCAACCTGCTCCCGGCCTTCCCGATGGACGGGGGCCGGGTGCTGCGGGCGTGGCTGGCGAAGAAGATGCCGCTGCACCAGGCGACGAAGATCGCCGCCGACGTGGGCAGGGGGTTCGCGGTCTTCTTCGGGATCTTCGGGTTCCTGGTGCTCAGCCCGATCCTGGTCATCATCGCCTTTTTCATCTATATCGGGGCGAACCAGGAGGCGACGATGGTCCGCTACAACTTCCTGCTCAAGGACGTGGTGGTCAAGGACGTGATGAGCGCTCCGGTGACGACGGTGCGCCCTGACCAGCCGGTGATGGAGGTGGTGCAGATGATGTACGAGACGAAGCATCTGGGGTTCCCGGTGATGGAGCGCGGGGCGGTGGTCGGGATGGTGACGCTCGGCGACGTGCATGCGGCGCCGCCGCTCGACCGAGAGGCGATGCAGGTGCGCGACCTGATGTCGCGCGAGGTGGTGATGCTCAAGCCGTCGGCGCCGCTGACCGATGCGATGCGGATCATGTCCAGGTCGGGGATCGGGCGCATCCCGGTGATGGAGGAGGGGGAGTTGGTCGGGATCGTGACCAGGACCGATGTGCTCACGACGCTGGAGATCAAGGAGGCGTGAGGGCCGATCAAAAAAGATGGCGCTCATCCGATCCATCCTTCATCCGGCCCCCGAAAATCGTCGTTGCAGCGGCACGGGGGCGGCCACCCCTCGGCGAAAGCTATGCATTCGGCTCTGTTGGAATCCACGATTCCTCTCCTCATGACAGGGAGGGTGATGGAACCAGGCACCTCGCCGCCCCTCGGCTATCTTCGCCGTGGGGGTTCCGGGGGGTCTCCCCCCGACGATGATGGCACGTTTGCACCTGGTTTGCACCGTATTTGCACTGAGGATGTGCAAAGCAAGGGGACGAAGGAACGGCCCCGGAGTACCTATTCTAAAGAGAGGAGAGAGATCTCTCTCTCCTATAGTACTCTATTGCACCAGAATGAGGATGCACCCACCACCCCTGATCGGTCGGGGTCTCCGGGTGAGGGTGGGTGCGAACGGCGTTCGGGTGCACATGACGATCATTATCCTAACGATATCGCCCTGATCAAGAAACAGGGCTATAAGGTGCCCCCGTTCGGTGGCACTTTCAGAGTGCAACCCGGTGCAATCCAGTGCACATGTGCAAACAAGGTACTGCCGCTCCCCGGCGTCCTGGACCACCGGGAGTTCACGCGGGTGAAGAGCGATCTCGGCCGCTGCGACGTGTGCGACGGGGGACGGGCGGTGCACCGGTCTGGTGACGGGCGGGTGGTGCTGTGTGAGGGGTGTTATGCCCGGCTGGTGCGGGCGTGGAACCGGGGGAAGGGAGTGAGCGGGTGATCCTGGGTGGTGAATGCCCGTCGCAATTGAAGTGCGGGGATCAGTATCAGCAGCAGACTCGGCATCCATCCGGTCATCGAACCCCACGAGATCGACGGCAAACATGTCGTCATCGTCACCGTCGAACAGAGCCGCACCCCCGTCGCCTGTGACGGTCGGTATTACACCCGCGTCGGCGACACCACCCGCGAGATGCTCCCCGACGAACTACGAGGCTTTTTCCAGCAGAGCATCGAATGGGACAGCGTCGTCGGGACGTTCGACCCCGATGAGATCGACGGGGAGAGCGTCGGGCGGTTTCTCGCCCTCGCCCGCACGGCCGGCCGGATCACGGCCGTCGACCCCGACGAATCGGTCGACGCCGTCCTTCGCCGCCTCGGCCTCATCAGGGACGGCTGCATCACCAACGGCGCCGTCGTCCTCTTCGGCAAGGATCCGCAGAAATATTTCCCGAACACCGTCCTCAGGATCGGCAGGTTCAGGCGGGCCGACATCATCATCGGCGACCACGAGATCAGGGGTAATCTCTTCTCTCAGTTCGAGGAAGCAGAGAGGATCATCAAGAACTATATCGGCGTCCGCTACGACATCTCAGAGGAGGCGATGCAGGAGTCCTTCCAGAGGAAGGAGGTCTGGGAATACCCTCTCCCGGCGATCCGTGAGGCCCTGCTCAACGCGCTCATCCATCGGGACTACTTCAACAACACCGTCCAGACGCAGGTCAGGATCTTCGACGATGCCATCCGCTTTCACAACCCGGGCCGCCTCCCCGAGGGCGTCACCATCGAGATGATCCTCAGGGAACACTCTTCCTATCTGCGCAACCCGAAGGTTGCAGATGTCTTTTATCGTGCCGGACTCGTGGAGCGTTACGGGTCGGGGATCGAACGGATCATCCGGGCACTGAAGGAGGAAAAACTGCCCGCACCCGAGATCGTCAGCACGCCCCTCGGCTTCACGATCACCATGCGCACGAGTCCCTTCACCGATGGATTTCTGCAGGAACTCGGTCTGAACGATCGGCAGATCGCGGCCTTTTCCTTCCTCAAGGAGCATGGCGCCATCACCAACGGCCAGTATCAGAAACTCAACTCCGTCGTCGCCAGCACCGCACTGAAAGACCTGAACGACATGGTCACAAAGCATGTCCTTGAACGACGGGGCACGTCGCGGCGGGACATGCACTATGTCCTCGTTCGGGGAGGCGAGGGGTCACCGTGATGATGCGTGATGAACGCGTGATGATGCGTGATGAACGCGTGATGATGCGTGATGAACGCGTGATGATGCGTGATGAACGCGTGATGATGCGTGATGAACGCGTGATGATGCGTGATGAACGCGTGATGATGCGTGATGAACGCGTGATGATGCGTGATGAACGCGTGATGAACGCGTGATGAACGCGTGATGATGCGTGATGATGCGTGATGAACGCGTGATGATGCGTGATGAACGCGTGATGAACGCGTGATGATGCGTGATGATGCGTGATGATGCGTGATGATGCGTGATGATGCGTGATGATGCGTGATGAACGCGTGATGATGCCACAGACCTGATCGCAAGAAACCTATCGCCAGCAGGGACGACGCTTCACCCCCACCCCATCACCTTTACCACCACGGCGACGATCCCGCCCACGATCCCGCCGGCGCCGACGGCGGCCCTTCGTTCCCTGCCCTCCTCACCGGCCCGCTCGCTCTGCCAGTTCTCAAGCACGCGGAGCCGCCCCTCCATCTCGGCGTCGCGTTCTTCCATCCGCTCCAGCGTCCGGCAGATCCACTTCACATCCCGGTTCGTCTCGACGATCATCTCCCGCAGGTCCCGTTCGGCGGCCATGTGCATCACCCAAACGTTTTATATGACTATTGCGATAAAGACAGATTAATATTACTTATAGTAATAGTATCTCTTAGCCTGCGAACATCCCGGGACTTTCCAGGCAGGAGAGAGAAGAGCAATGGCAGACTTTGTCCTGTCCACCACGAACAAGACGTCGGTGCGCAAACTCACCGCACCGATCGTCGATGCCGCCACCTTCAACGGCATCATCGAGAACATCCTGACGAACAACCCCTGGGGATGCACGCCCTGGGAGGGCGCCGGCGTCTCCCACGACGGCGTCGAGAAGGCCGCCGAGAACTACACGGCCCGCATCGTCTACGAGGACGAGTTCGGCGACGTGCTCGGCAACGCCTCGGCCCGTGCGCCGGACCTTGCCGGGTTCAACGCGGCGAAGACCGAACTCCTCGGCAACGAAGCGCTCGAGACCGCGGTCGGGGGGACGGCCGTCGCCGACTCGGGCAGCGAGTCGTACGCCTGCCGCCTCCGCTGCCACGACGCCGGCGGCGAGGTCTACTTCGTCGCCTTCACCCGCACCTCGGTGCGGATCTCAAGTTACGAGAACGATGCGATCCGCGATGCGATCGAGACCTGGGCCGACGGGGTCGCCGCCCTCGCGTGAACGGTCCCTCGACCGCTTCATTTTTTCTGTTCATCCCTCGTCGTCGACGGGCCGCCGTGAGCCGTCCCACTTTTGATTTTGAAGAACAGTCAAAGAACCACTCACCGACCCGGACAAAAAAAAACAGGGGGATCCTCTCCCCCATCTCTTCCATCTTTCCCCTCAGGCCATCGCACCGCCAGCGACCGCCACCGCGGCGACCATCACGATGAGAACGATGAAGAGCCCGAAGAGGACGACCATCGGCAGGACAACAGCGACCGCCGCCTTCCCGGTCGTGGTGTCGTGGAACTCCCTGATCCCGATGACCGCGAGGACCAGCGTCCAGATCGTGGCAAGGAAACCGAGAACCGGGATCCACCCGAAGAGCAGGCCGGGGGTGGAGGCGTACGCCAGAGCCTTGATGGTCGCTTCGAGACCGTTCCCGCCGACGAGGAGGGCGACGAGGACGTGGACGATGAGGCCGATGACAAAGAGGCCGATGATCTCGCCGATGAACGTCCCGACGATCGCACCGATACCGGCGCCGATGCCGGTCACGGTCCCCATGCCGGGGATATCGGCGTACGACGAACCGAACCCGGCCATCGTCATGATCCCGACGAGGACGGCGTTCACCGCGAGGATGGCGACGAAGTACGTGAGCACCTCGCCGAGGTCGTCACCCCGTGTGTTCCTGAAGGTCTCTACCGGGTCCATGATGAACCCTTTCGCTTTTTCGACGATGTCAGGTGACATGATAGAAATGCAAAGCGTTTGGATTTATGTTTTCCGGGCATTTTGCATTTCTTTTCCTGAATAAAATTAGCAGAGCAAAATTTCCCCTCAGCCGTCACGCACCCGATCGGATTTCATGATCGCCCGCCCTCGCCGCGGCGCGAAGACGACGGGAAGGCGTGATGATCCGAACGTGCCGCCCCCCGTCACGACGTCTGTTCTGCCGTCTCCCGAGAAGATAGGGCGGGGGCGGCACGATGTGGGATTCCTGCTGAAAAAAGATCGACACTCTCCCGTCCCGGTTCTATCTTCGGGGTCATGTTAACGGGAAGGTGTCGTGATCGGATCACGCCGTCCCCTCATCATCGATCTCTTCTGCCGTTTCGCGCGAGGATAGAGCGGGGGACGGCGATGAAGTAGTGTGCTCTCTCCCGTCCGGTTCAATCTTCGGGGTCATGACAACGAAACGGCGTCATGATCAAACCATGCCGTCCCACCTTCACCGGATCTGTTCTGCCGTTTCGCGAGAGGATAGGACGGGGGACGGCGATGAAGTAGTGTGCTCTCTCCCGTCCGGTTCTATCTTCGGGGCCATGACAACAGGACGGCGTGATGATCAGACCGTGCCGTCGCCCATCACCGAATTTTTCCGCCGTCTCGCGAGAAGATAGGCCGGGGCTGGCAAGGGAGTGTGATCCCGCTGAAAAAAGATCGGCACTCTCACGTCCCGGTTCTATCCTCAGGGTCGGGACGACAGGACGGCGTGGTGATCAGATCACGCCGCCCCTCTCGGACGATCGTTCCTGCCATCTCGCGAGAAGATAGGGCGGGGACGGCGAAGAGTGGTGTGCTCCTGTTGCAAAAGGATCAGCACTCTCCCGTCCCACTTCTATCCTCGGGGTCATGACACCAGGAAAGATGCGATGATCAAACCATGCCGCCCTCTATCGCACGATCGTTCCCGCCGTCTCGCGTGAGGACGGGGATCGGCGGCGCAGAGGGGGCCTCACTCGAACGAGAGATACTCCTCCACCCTGGTCTTCCCCGCGACCTTCCTGAAGCCCGCGAGGTCCCTGAACGGCCGCTTCACGATCACCTTCGGCACCGTCTTCTTCCCAAGACCCGGGATCCAGCGGAGGGCGGTGTGCGGGAGGGTGTTCACCGGGATCGGTGCCGGGAGGGCGGTGATGGAACGGTGGCCCCATCCGACGACGACGGCGTCGAGCGCGGTGCCGGCGGGCACCTGGAGCGGGAGGCCGACGAGGATCGGGTACGACCCCATCTGCCGCCCGAAACTCGTCGCCCCCGGTTTCTCGACCCCCACGTCCCTGAGTAGCGTCCCGGCCGGGAAGACCCGCTGGAGCATCGGGAGGTCGAAATGCTTGTGCACCCACTCCTTGAACGCCCGGAACTCACGGGCATGCTTGCCCAGGGTGTTCTCCTCGTAGGCCCTGGTCCCGGCAAAGGGCATCAACTGCCTGATGTTCACCCGGCGGACCATCAGCCCGGCGTCGAGCACCTGCTGCAGGAAGGCCCGGTTCTGCTCGTAGGTCGCCGGCGTCTCGCCGGCCAGACCGCAGACAAAGTTGATCCCGGGCAGGAGGTCGGGCACCCCGTTCCGGCGTGCGCCGCCGACCTCGTTGACGATCTCGACGGCCCGCAGGACGGCGTCGGGCAGGGCCTTGAGGTTGTTTGCCGCGATCACCGCCGGGTCCGCGGTCTCCATCCCGAAGGCGGCGACGTCGCCCGGCGTGTGGCCGGCGACGATCGCCTGGAGGGCGGCGCGGCTCTCCTCCTCGTGGCGGGCGATGGTGCCGGGGTTGACGTTGTCGATGTGGAGCGTTTCGAGATCTGGCGCCGCCGCACGGACCCTGGTGAAGAGATCTTCGATGAGGTCGGGGCGCGGCCGCGGGAACTCCGCATCGCCGCCGGTCCCGTAGGCGAGGAGGTCGGGCTGTCGGCCGAGCCTGAAGTGGCGGGCGCCGGCCTCGTGGAGGGCCGCCACCTCGGCGGCGAGGCCGGAGATTGAGCGGTAACGCGGGAGGCCGTAGAAGGGTTCGGTGCAGAACGAACACCCGCCGCACGCCGCACGGGCACACCCCTGCGCCGTCTCGAGTTCGACCATCACCCGCGGGAACATCGGGTGCTCGGCCACCACGCCGGCGCCGAGGACGCTCCAGCGGTCGATATCGGCATAACTCGCCGTCCCCTCGGGCTCGCCGCCCGAGAGAAGAGCGTCGAGGGCGGCCGACGGCGACCCCCTGAGCAGGTGGTCGAACCCCGCGACCGCCGTCTCGACCGCCTTCGCCCCGCCCTGCGGAGCGTACCCGAACCCGATCGGCCCGCCGATCACCGTCGTCGGCCCGCGCAGGAGGGTGCCGATCTGCGAGAGTTCGGTGAGGGTCGCGGGCGTGCCGGCGAGATATTTGCCGGGCACCGTGATCCCGGCGATCACGAGAAGCAGCGCGGCGTTTGCAGCGGTGCGGAGGAGCGTCGGGTCGTCGCGGACGGCGTCGATGGTGGTGTAGCGGACGGCGTAACCGTGCTCCCTGAGCACGCCGGCGCAGTACCTGATATACGGAGAAATATAGGGCGGGACGCCGAGACAGGCCGGTTCGTCCACATACCCGTCCAGAATAAACGCTTCAGAGGTCATGACCGAGGAGGGCGAGGAGACGGCGCGCCCAGGCCAGTTTGCCGCGCTTGACCGGGTCGACGCCCGTGTCGTCGAGGTCGAAGCCGACGAAACGCACGGCGGTTGCCCCGAGGGCGTGGGCCGTGAAGGCCGCACGGTCGCCGTCCGAGAACCCGCCGAAGTTGTGGATCCGTCCGAAAGGTGCGGCCTGCGTCGTCCCGACCAGCGGCCCGACAAACCGCGGCGTCCAGTTGCGGACGAGCGGGATGTTGTCGCCGTGGGCGTGGACCACGACGATCGTCCCGGCCCGGTTCATCTCGATGAGCACGTCGGTCGCCCCGTCCAGGTCGGTGAAGACGGCGTCGGGCCTGACGCCGCGGGCGGCGAGCACCTCGGCGGCGGCGTCGGCGGCCAGCACCGTCCCCTCGATCTCCTCGATCTCGTCCGGGAGACAAGGGGCGTTCCCGCAGACCGTGACCGTCTTTCCTTCGATGAGGGCGCGAAGCGCCGGGAGGTCGTCGCGGGAGAGCAGACCGGCAAGCACCCGCGCCGCCTCCTCGTCGCCTTCGCGTTCGAAGGCGAAGTACGCGAGAATTTCCTCGTAGAGCGGCTCCCACTCCTCAAACTTCATGCTTCGCCTCGTCTTCCAGCCCCACGATCCGCCGGATCTTGGTGAGAATGGGGTCGATGACCAGTTCGAGGAGGTCTTCCTTCTCCTTGACCATCGAGAAATAGTTGAGCGGGATCGCGGCCGCCGCCATGTTGGCATGCCCGCCGGCCTCGCCCATCCCGGCGAAGGCCTCCTCGAGCACCTTGCCGATATGGATTCTGATGTCCCGGTTCCGCGCCGAGAAGATGATGTTTGCGTCGGTGATCCCGTAGACGACGGCGGTGTTCACGCCTTCGAGGTTGATGAGGATGTCGGCGGCCTGCGGGACGGCGTCGCGGTTGCGCAGGTAGCCCACGTTCGTGAAGAGGTAGCCGGAAAAGACTTCCCGGCCCTTGATCGCGTTCCCGAGCACGTCCAGGGTCTCCTGCGAGACCGCCGGGGACATGATCTTGTCCAGGATATCGCGGTCGGTGAGCGGGAGGAGGAACGCCGCGTAGTTGAGGTCCTGGGGCGTGATGTTGCGCCTGAAGTCGCGGGTGTCGGCCCGGATCCCATACAGGAGCGCGGTCGCCACCTTCTTGCCCACCGGGATGTCGAGTTCCTGGAGGTACTGGGTCATGATGCTCGCCGTCGCGCCCATGCCGGGCCTGATATCGACGAAGTCGACCGCCGTGGTGTCGTGGGTCCCGTTCTTGTGGTGGTCGATGATGATGTTGACCCGCGCCTCTTTCTCGAGGGCGTTGTTCACGCCAGGCGCCGAGGAGTCGACCAGCGCGAGGTGGTCGCAGTCGGCCAGGACCTCGGGAGTGATCTTCTCCATCGTGATGTCCAGGAGGTTGACGAAGGCGCGGTTCTCCTGGTGGCCGATGTTCCCGTCGTACAGGATCCTGGTCACCAGCGCGCCGCCGGTGGCGTCGTGCGCGATCGCCGCGAGCGCCATCGCGCTCGAGACCGAGTCCGGGTCGGGGTTGGTGTGGGCGACGACCCCGAGGGTCCCCTCCCACGAACCGAGAAGGTCGTAGAGTTTGCGGGCGATCCGGGATGCCGAGAGACGCCTGATGTGGTGGACGGCGCTCTTGGCGACGACCTCCTGCGGGTAGAGGACGACGTCGGCCCCGGAGGCGGTGAGCATGTCCTTGCTCACCGGGTCGGTGGCGCGGGCGATGAGGTGCGCACCGGGATATTTGCCCTCGACGGCCCTGACTACGGCAAGGTTGGCATCTTTGTCGTTGGTGAGCACAAAAACGACTTCAGGAACCGGGAGGTCGTCGAGGACATCAGAAGCGGTGAGGTCGCGGACAATTGCTTCGTATTTCTGGTCGCGGAGATCTTCGACGCGTTTCTCGTCTTTGTCGAGGATCAGTATCGAATCGGTCTCCTTGAGGAGTTCCTCGATGATATTGTATCCCATGCTTCCGCAGCCGCAGATGAGGTATTTGATCTTCCCGGCCGACCCGGGCTGAGCTGCATCGGCCATTCAAGAGAGGTAGGTCGTGACCGGATAATTAACCATCGCCGCAATCTATATATGGTAATTAGACTAACATATTAGAGTCAAAGCACAGGGGCCTGTAGCTTAGTCAGGCATAGCGACGGACTCTTAATCCGTAGACCAGGGGTTCAAATCCCTTCAGGCCCGTTCCTTTTTGCTCTGATGGTTTTCTGCATTCTCACCATCCACAAGTGCGGGCGCTCCAATGGACGCCGATATCTCAGGAGAACTATTTTCATCGCACGATAATAAAGAGGGGTATCTCTCGGCCTTTCCGGCCGTCTCGCGGGAGGACAGGCGGGGAAGGTATAGTTTGGTGTGTTCCTCCGAAAAATGATCAGCCCTCTCCGATCCGGTTCTATCTCCGGGGTCATGCTGACAGGAAAGCGTACTGATCAGAACGTGCCGTCCCCTATCACGGGGTCTGTTCTGCCGTCTCGCGAGAAGATAGCCGAGGGACGGCGAAGAGCGATGTGCCCTTCTCCCGTCCTGGTTCTATCCTCGGGGCCATGCCGACAGGGCAGCGTGCCGATCAGAACGTGCCGTCCCCTATCGCACGATCGTTCCCGCCGTCTCGCGAGAAGATAGCCGAGGGACGGCGAAGAGCGATGTGCCCTTCCCCCGTCCCGGTTCTATCCTCGGGGCCATGCCGACAGGACGGCGTGCCGATCAGAACGTGCCGTCGCCCTCTCGCACGATCGTTCCCGCCGTCTCGCGAGAAGAGAGGGCGCGGGCGGCAATGAAGTGGTGGTCCCATCGGTGTCCTGCTCTGAAGAGGGAGCAGGGGCCCATGCCTGCTCCAGAGACCCACGATCATGGTCAATTCTCCAGAACCGGAATACGAAATTTTTCTCAAGAAGAGATATTGAGAGGGCTCACCGCCCCACCGCCACGAGCATCTCCTCAAGCGACGGGTAGCGCGACTCCACCCGCTCCACCCGTCCGCCCGCGGCGGTGACCATCGCGGTGACGGCGTGCATCCCCTCGACGTCCCCGGCCTCCGCGAGGTACACCCCCTCGGCCCGTGAGTACGAGAGATCAGGATCGAGGAGACCGGCATCCAGCACCGTGAAGTAGATCGCATAGGTGAGCGACCCGAAACGCTCCCGCAGTTCGGCCATCGTCCCGAAGGCCTCGATCCGGCCGCGGCGCAGGATCATCACCCGGTCGCAGATCGCCTCGACCTGAAAGAGGTTGTGGGCCGAGAGGACGATCGTCTTGCCCTCCGCCCCGAGGCCTTTGAGGAACTCGCCGATGAACCGCCCGGTCATCGGGTCGAGACCTGAGGTCGGTTCGTCGTAGACCAGGAAGGACGGATCGTGGATGAGGGAGCGCGCGATCGCGACCTTGCGGCGCATCCCCTTCGAGAGTTCGCCGATCTTTTTTTCACCGGGATCGAGGGAGAGCGAATCGAGGAGCCGCTCGGCCCTTACCCGCACCGTCGCCCGGTCCAGGCCGTAGATCTCGCCGAAGAAGAGAAGATAGTCGTGGACCCGCATCGTCTCGTAGAGCCGCGACTCCTCGGGCAGATAGCCCAGGGTCTGCTTGAGCGCCGACGGGTCGGCGAGGACGTCGGCCCCGCCCACCGAGAGGCGCCCGGCCGTCGGGAGCGAGAGCCCGGAGAGGATCTTGAGGAGCGTCGTCTTCCCGGCGCCGTTGTGCCCGACGATCCCGAGCACCTCCCCGTCCTCCAGGTCGAAACTCACGCCGTCGAGGGCGCGGAAGGCCCCGTACTCCTTCGCCAGGTCGTGTGCCGCGATCATTCCGGGGAAGAGTCTGGCCGGAAACCGGATAAATCATATCATATTCAGACCAACCCCAAGAGCAGGAGTCGATCGAGATCAGTATTCGCACCGCCCTCACCATCGCCCGGTGGGAGACGAAACGCTCTCTCACCTCGATGAGCAGAGAAGTCCTCCCCGTCACCGCCGTTCTCCTCCTCGCCCTCCTCCTGGCCACCGGCCTCACCGCCCAGGGTGGGATCCACCTCCACGACGGGATCTACACCGCCGCCACCGACGACGAGGCAGCCGCCGCCATCCTCGCGGGCGACCCCAGGTTCTCGACCACCTCTACCGACCTCGCCGCCATCCTGATAGACCCGGACCGCTACGACCTGATCGTCACCGACGGACAGGTCTGGGTCGCGAGAACCGCGAAAGGCGAGGCCGCGCTCGCCGCCTTCGAGACCACCTACCGCCATTACCAGAATACCATATACGGCACCGCCGACGACCTCTTCGCCGCCTACCCTCTCTGGATCGACACCGTCGAGGTGAGAAGCGAACTCGACTTCACCGCCACCGAGGCCGGACAGAGCGCCGGGATGCAGCGGGCGCCCAGGACCGTTCCCAGGCCCTCGGGTCCGGTCGAGGCCGTCCCGACCCCGGCGGCCGGCCTTGCCGGCATCGACGAGGACGCCCTCAGGGAGACGGCCGCCAGGGCCCCCGCGAGCACCGACCAGGTGGACCGCGTCCTCGGCACCGGGTCGCAGGACGAACCCGAACTCGGGCGGTTCAAGACCCCCGCTCAACTCGCCCCGGCCCTCCCCTTCGACTCGCTCGTCTACGTCTTCGTCTTCATCTTCCCGCTCTACTTCACCTCCCAGTTCTTCATGATGGCCATCGCCAACGAACGGAGCGGGCGGCGGGGCGAGGTGCTCCTCTCCACGCCCGCCGGACCGGGAACGATCATCGCGGGCAAGGCCCTCCCGTACTTCCTGCTCATGCTCGCCGTCTCGGCGGCGATCCTCCTCGTCACCGGCGGCCCGCTCACCGTCCTCCTCCCGCTCGTCCCGGTGATCCTCTTCTTCCTCGCCGCCGCCCTCCTCATCGGCATGACCGCCCGGAGTTTCAGGGAACTCTCCTTCCTCTCCATCTTCTTCTCGACCGTGATGACCGCCTACCTCTTCTTTCCCACGGTCTTCGCCAACGTCCACGCCGTCAGCCTCGTCTCCCCGCTCACCCTCGTCGTCCTCCTCTTCCAGGGGAGCGGGTTCGGCGCGGCCGACTATGTCTACGCCACCGCCCTCTTCTACCTCGGGACCGCCGCGGTCCTCTTCCTCTGCGTCAAAAACTTCAACGAAGAACGACTCTTCTCGCAGGAACGTCTCACCGCCAAGATCGTCGGCTTCGTTGCAGGAGCGATGAACAAAAACCATCCCTTCGCCTCCCTCGTCGCCCTCAACGCCCTCTCCATCCCGCTCGTCTTCATGGTCCAGATGATGTACCTGGTCCTCCTCTTCAACCTCCCCATCCCCTTCTCGCTCGTCTGCCTCATCCTCCTCGCCGCCCTCACCGAGGAGGTCTTCAAGTCGGTCGGGATCGCCGCCCTCTTCAGGCGGCAGGGAGGGGCGCCCGGATGGAAGACGCTCGGCCTCGCCGCCGCGGCGACCGGCCTGGGGTTCCTCCTCGGCGAGAAACTGCTCCTCTTCGTGATGCTCTCCCAGGTCACCGGCTCGGTCTTCGGCGACGTCCTCTTCTCCGGCGTCGGCCTCCTCTGGATGCCCTTCCTCCTCCACACCGCGGGCGCCGCGATCGTCGCCGCCTACCTCAAGATCGGCGGGACAAAGGTCTACCCCTTCGGGGTGCTCACCGCCGCCGGCGTCCACGCCCTCTATAACTTCATGCTCATCGGAGGTGCCCTATGATGAACGCACGTCATATCTGGACCGTCGCAAAAAAAGATCTCCGCGGCGTGAAGAGCGAGCGGACGATCGTGCTCGCGATCCTCCTCCAGGTCTTCATCGCCATGTTCTCCTCCTTCCTGGTCGTCGGCCTCACCTCGCTCTACGACCCGGCGGCCCTCGGCGAACAGGCCGGGGGACTCGCGGTGGGGTACGCCGGCGCCGACTCGGCGCTCGCCGACCTCCTCGAAGAACCGGGAGGGTTCACGGTCTATTCGATGGACCTCTCCGAGGCGGTCGCCGCCCTCAAGGAACGGCAAATCTCGGCCGTGGTCTATGTCCCCGACACCCGGCCCGACGCCGAGGAACCGGTGAAGGTCACGCTCTACACGATCAAAAACGACATCCAGGGCGCCGCAGCGGCGGCCGGTCTGAAAGAAGCCTTCGAGGCCTACGAAGAAGACCTCAGGAGCGTGCGGGCCGGTCGGCTCGCGACCGTCCCGGTCGACCTCGCCGCGCCCGAGACGGCAGGCGGGCAGACCTTCTTCCTCTTCGTCTACGGCCTCCTCGTCCCGCTCCTTCTCTTCATGCCGGCGATCATCTCCGCAAGCCTGGTCATCGACTTCGTCACCGAGGAGTACGGGGCGCAGACCCTCGAGACGCTCCTCGCCACCCCGGTCACCTTCACCGAGATCTTCTGGGGCAAGGTGCTCGCCGCATGGCTCCTGGTCCCGCTGCAGGCCGGGGCGTGGCTTCTTCTCCTGGCGGCGAACGGGATCCACATCCGGAACATGCCCGCCGTCCTCCTCCTGGTCTCGGCGGCGTCCCTGGCCCTCATCCTCCTCGGCGGGGTGGCGGCCCTCCACTACCGCGAGCGGACGGCGGCCCAGTTCGTCTACTCGACCGCCCTCGTCGCGGCGATCCTCGCCGTCCTCGCCGTCCCCGGCAACCCGGCCCACCTCCTCGTCCTCCTCTCGGCCGGCGCCGCCGGGGCGTGGGAGCACGCGATGGTCCTGGCCTCGGTCCTCGGGGCCGTTCTCCTCGCCCTCCTTGCCGGGCGGTACGCCCGGGCGGTCGGGGTCCGTGCCCGCGGGTGAGAGGGGCCGACCACCTGAGATCCCTGCAATCTCATACATAAAAAATCAGAGATATACAAAAAATACGGCTAAGGTTCGGAAAAAAAGAGGAAAAAGTAAATAGAAAAACTTGGAAGTGAAAGTAGATCCACTATGGACAGACGTAGACTGATTCTGACCGGAGCAGTCCTGATGCTCCTCATCCTTGCCGCACCTGTCGCCGCAAACTCTGTTGGCGGCGACGAGGCGTGGATCAAGGTCCGCTGCAACATCGACGGTGCAGTGGTATATTTCGACAACGACTACAAGGGCACGATCGAGAGCGGCGAGTTGAACGTAGCCGTCCTCACGACGGCCGCCCCGTACCACACGGTAAAGGCCCAGATGGACGGCTACTACACGGCGTCGGCACCCATCGGCGGGTACCCCGCGGTCGGTGAGACCAGCACCGTCTACCTCACCCTCAACCCGGTCCCGACCCCGGCCCCGCCGACCACCGGCACCCTCTCGGTGAGTTCCTCGCCGAGCGGTGCGAAGGTCTATGTGGACGGCGCGTATTACGGCCGGACGCCCCAGAAGGTCACCGGGCTTGCCGCCAAAAGCCACACCCTCGAGGTGCGCCTCGACGGCTACGACACCTGGAGCAGTTCCCAGCGCGTGAAGGCCGGCGAGACCACCAGCGTCCGTGCCGACCTGAACCCGCACGTCAACTACGGCTCGATCTACGTCACCTCCAGCCCGTCGGGTGCGAAGGTCTACCTGGACGGGACGTACGAGGGCAAGACCCCGCGGACCATCACCGGGATCAGCGAGGGCCGTCACTATATCGAACTCGAAGAGGCCGGGTACCAGGAGTGGACCGGGCCGGTGACGGTCGTCGCAGGGCAGCAGACGTATGTCTCGGCCACCCTCAACTCGAACCCGAAACCGGTCTCCGGGACCATCGACGTCTTCTCCAATCCCGTAGGGGCCTACATCTACCTTGACGGCGAGTATCAGGGCCAGACCTACCCGGAGGGCTACGTGATCATCGGCGTCACGCCGGGCACCCACACCGTCACCCTCAAACTCACCGGGTACAAGGACGTCTCCTCGTCGGTGAACGTGAACTCGGGACAGGATTCGTCGGTGAGGATGACCCTCGAACCCGCGGTCCCGTCGGGCGACACCGGGTCGATGGAGATCACCTCCACGCCGGCAGGGGCGGAGGTCTACCTGAACAACGAGTACTGGGGCGTGACCCCGGTGACGCTCCGTGACCTGACGACCGGCAGTTACACCGTCACCCTCAAACTCGCCGGCCACCCGGACTGGTCGACGACCGCCCAGGTGAACGCGGGTGCGAAGACCCCGGTCGCGGCACAGTTCGCCGAGCCCGCACCGACGCAGCAGTCCCCGGCGCCGCTCCTCCCGGTCCTCGGTGCGCTTGCCCTCTTCGGGTGCATCGCAGCCCGGATGCGGCACTAAGATTTTTTTTCTTTTTTTTGAGTTCTGTCGAGATCATATCCTGACAACCCCTCCTCGCGGCCATCCCCCCTATCGCAATTTCTGGGTTCTCGGGGTCATGACGGAGGGACGGCACGGGTTGGTGTGCGCCTCGAAAGAATGATCGGCTCTCTCTGATCCGGTTCCATCTTCGGGGTCGCAAAAGCGGGACGGCGTGACGATCCGGGGTGCCGTCCCCGATCACCGGGTCTGTTCTGCCGTCTCGCGAGAAGATAGGACGGGGGACGGCAACAAAGATCGACCGTCTCCCGTCCGCTCCTATCTTCGGGGTCATGTTAACGGGGCGGCGTCATGATCAAACCATGCCGTCCCCTCATCACTGAATCTGTTCCGCCTTCTCGCGAGAGGATAGGACGGGGGACGGCACGTCACTTGATTCACCCGAAAAATGATCAGCCCTCTCCGATCAGGTTCTATCTTCGGGGTCATGCTGACAGGAAAGCGTACTGATCAGAACGTGCCGTCCCCTGACCTCCACCATGGCGATGGGCGGGGGATCGGCGTCCGGCGGATCCGATGAGAGTCACCCGTTTTCGATCGGGTCCCTGCCGTCCCCCGTCGATCTTCATGATGAGGGGGGCAGGGGGCCTACCTCCCAGAAAATTCCCCGCCACCCTGATCGCATCCTTCAAGAGTCCTGCAACCGATAGATTACACGATGAAAACCGTGGTCATCTCCCCCGAGATCGCCACCTATGGCGCCATGCTCATCGGCGGGGTGGTACGGGACGCGGGACACGAGGTCCGGCTCTCGACCGCTCTTGCCGCCGGCGACGCCGGGGCGGTGCTCCTCAGTCTGTACTCGACGCAGCACCTGATGGACCCGGCGGTGAAGGCGTTCGTCGCCTCGGTGCGAGAGGAAGGGAAACGCTGCTATGTCGGCGGTCCGGTCTCGGCGTACCCCGAGTACGTGCTCGGCGAACTCGCGCCCGATGCGGTGGTCGTGGGCGAAGGGGAGGAGACGGTGACGAGGCTCCTGGAGGACGGGGTCTCGCCCGACCTGCCGGGGATCGCCTACCTCGACGCGGGCGGGCGGACGGTGCTGACCCCGCCGGCACCTCCGGCGCCGGTGCGGCACCGTTCGATGCCCCTCATCCCGCCGACCATCGGGCAGCAGTCGGTGCGGGGGGCGAACGTGTATATCGAGACGCACCGCGGATGCACCGGGGCCTGCACCTTCTGCCAGGTGCCGCGGTTCTTCGGCCGCGAGATCAGGAGCCGCGACCTCGATGAGGTGCGGGCCGAGGCGCGGGCGTTCAAAGAGATGGGCGTCAGCCGGGTCTCGGTCTCAGGCGGAACCGGGTCGCTGTACGGCTACGACGGCACGACGATCAATAACGACGCCGTCATCGCTCTCCTCGAGGTGCTCGCCGAGGAGTTCGGGCCGAAGAACGTCTCGGCACCCGACATCAGGGTGGACGCCCTCACCGACGAGGTGCTGGAGGCGATCAAGAAGTACACCATCGGCTGGCTCTTCTTCGGGTTCGAGTCGGGGAGCGATTCGGTGCTCAGGCAGATGGGCAAGGGGGTGACGGTCGAGCAGATGCACGAGGCAGTGGCGTGGTCGCGGCAGCACGGGCTCAAGGTCGCCGGGTGCTTCATCGTCGGGTATCCGACCGAGACACCGGAGGACTACGAGGCGACGAAGGCGTTCGTCGAGGAGGAGATGCTCGATGACGTCTTCATATCGGTGGCCGAACCGATCCCGAAGACGCCGCTCGCCGACCTCGTCCTGCGCACGCCGCACGAGGAGAACCCCGTCTACGTCCCGCACGCCGGTGAATATCACTCGCTCCATCTCACCGAGGCGGAGGCGCGGTGGTTCGACCTCTCGATGCATGCCGATATGTACAAACCTCTTCTGCATGTGGTCACCGACGAGGTCTTCAATGTCTATCTCACCGAGGCGAGGAAGCAGGGCGAGGATGTGCGACGGGTGACTGGGTTGATCGAGAAGTACGACGGAGCGTGAGACCGATAACCGGTGAGCGGATCACCGTCCTCAGAACCGACATCACCGCCCTTGACGTCGACGTGATCGTGAACGCCGCGAACACCTCGCTCCTCGGCGGCGGCGGGGTGGACGGCGCCATCCACCGGGCCGCGGGGCCCGGTCTCGCCGAGGAGTGCCGGGCGCTGGGCGGGTGCCCGACCGGCGAGGCGAAGGTGACCGGCGGCCACCGTCTCCCGGCACGATGGGTGGTCCACACCGGCGGCCCGATCTGGCGGGGCGGGGGGAAGGGCGAGGACGAACTCCTGGCCTCGTGTTATCGGCGGTCCCTTGAGGAGGCCGAACGCCTCGGTGCACGGACGATCGCCTTCCCCGCGATCTCGACCGGAGCCTACGGGTTCCCGGCGGAACGGGCGGCACAGATCGCGGTGCGGACGGTCCGGGCCTACCAGGAGGAGCACGCCGGGGCGCCGGCGGTCGTGCTGGTGGCATATTCGCCGGCCTCAGAGCAGGTGCTCAGGGCGGCGGTCGAAGAAGCAAAGAAGGAATAGGTGTTGGGAACGCCCGGTCTTCCGGCCGGGAGTGGACGGTCGGCTGAGCGCACATTTTTATTGTATGATACAAATAATGCCGCCGAGATTATGGATCGCATATGCATATTTATCGACGGCAGCAATTTGTATCACGGCCTGCGCCATAACCTGGGCAGGACAGATATCAATTTCTATCAGTTCGGGCAGAAGTTGTGCAACGGCAGAAAACTGATCCGGACCTATTATTACAACGTCCCCCTCGACCGCGAGGACAACGACGAGGCCTACCGGGGCCAGCAACGCTTCTTCGACTTTCTCAAGTCCACGCCCTACATCGAGATCAAACTCGGCCGGATGGTCCAGAGAAACGGGTTCAAGATCGAGAAAGGCGTCGACGTCCACCTCGCCGTCGACATGCTTCGGTTCGCCTACGCCGACATCTACGACACCGCCGTCCTGGTGAGCGGAGACGGAGACTTCGCATCGGTGGTGAACGCCGTCAAAGACCTCGGGAAACACGTCGAGAACGTGCAGTTCCCGTCCGGGTGGTCGGCGCACCTGAGCGAGTGCTGCGACATCAGCACCGTCCTCGACGAGGAGTATCTTGAGGGGTGTTTTATGGAGTATCGGTGAGGGGGGACGGCGGAGCGCCCCCTGTTCGAAGAAACTTTCTTCGCATCGGGGGAAAACCACGACGAAGATAGGACGGGGAACGGCACCTCCTTCTTCAGGGTCATTGACCAGGCCTTCCCGACCCTATCGCCATCCCGGGGGTCCGGGGGCGGCGCTCCCAGCGGGAGCGTGAGGGGAGGCACGTCGATCGGATCGGCCACCCCCTCATCGCCGAATATTTTCCTGCCATCGCACATCGGGGGGCGTTGCCCCCCGGACCCCCACGATGAGGATAGGACGGGGGACGGCGATGGAACACACGCTCCATCGATCCTTCAGTTTTGAAAAGAGCAAGCACACGACGAAACATGTTCATCCCCTCTGCTTGAAGTGGATCAAACCTCAGGGTGAATTTTACACAACCCATCAAAAAATATTTCAACGCATGCCATCAATGACAGAAATGCCATGACTGCCACAAAACGGATCGTCGTCACGGAAACCGTATGGGCGGACCTCTCCCAGATGCGAGAGCCTGGCATGACGTTCTCAGAACTGATCGAGAGCATGATCGAGAACGAAAAAAAGCGGCGCCTTGTTGAGGACATTCAAAAGATCCAGGAGCAGGAAGATCTGGTGGAGATCGAGTTGTGACGTTTGTCGTGCTCTTCAGGCGGTCGGCTGCAGACTTCCTGAATTCGCTTCCCGAAAAATCGCAGCGGATCATAAAAGAGAAACTCGCTCTTCTCAAGACCGACCCCTATCCCGGAAAGACCGGCGGAAAAAAACGGCTCAATACCGAGGGGATGGAGGTGTACCGCCTCCACATCGGGAGATCGTTTACCGCCATCTACCTCATCCACACCGATACCGGTGAACCCTTCGTCGAGATCACCCACCTGATGACCATCGAACAGGCGCACAAACGATACGGGAGATTGTAAAGAGGTTTCGGGATCTGAGGATTCGGTTCCACGACTTTGTGAAATATTCTTGATGACGGGCTCTGCGGGGGGCTGGCCTCCCCCGGCGGGAGGATGAGGGAAGGTGTGATGATCAGCCGTGCCGCCCCTCAATTGTCGACTCTTCACCGCCATCTCGCACCGGGGCGTTGCCCCCCGGACCCCCACGGAACGAAGAGAGGTGGGGGCGGCGATGGATTAAGGTCTCCACCAGTTTTCCTGTCTTGAAAAAGAGCGATCAAGCGACGAGAAATGTTCATCCCATATGCTTGAGGCGTGCTCTCGCCTCATGCCCAATTTTACAAAGCCAAAAAAAAAGATCAGTTGCAACCGCTCCATCCGCAACTCTTGCAGATGCCCTGGTTGCACCCCTCGCCGAAATCGAGTTCGGCCCCGCACTCGGGACAGAGGTTCTTCGTCTTGCCCGGCCCGCTGATCTCGGTGACCGTCCAGTTGTCGAGGGTGGCGATCGTCTGCTTCGAGGCGGCGAGGTCGATGCACTTGCCGACGACGTCGGCACACGAGAGCCCCTCGGCCTCCGGGTTCTTGAGCGCGGCGATGCAGTTGACCTTCGCAAACTGCTTGACGAACTTCTGGTACGGCACCCCGTTCTGGAGACCGGTGGAGATGGACCGGCCGAGGGCGTTGGAGTTGGCCTCGCACCCGCCGCTCCCGACCGTCCTGATGAAGACCTCCCAGGGTTTGCCGTCCAGGAGGTTGACGGTGATGTACAGCCGGCAGCACCCGGACTGGCAGAGATAGGTCTTGCCCGCGAGTTCTTTCGGCCGCGGGGCCGCCACCTTCACCTCCACCTCGACGGCAGGCGCCGGTTTCTTCTCCTTGAGGGCAAGGACCACGTCCTCGCGGCTGCCCGTCCGGTAGATGGTCATCCCCTTGAGCCCGCTCTTCCATGCCATCAGGACCGCCTCGGCGATCTCCTCGCGAGTGGCGGCGTTGGGCATATTGATCGTCTTGGAGATGGAGGCATGGACGTGCTTCTGGAAGACCGCCTGCATCCGCACATGGTCGCGCCAGTCGATGTCGAGCGCCGTCCTGAAGAGGTGCCTGAACGATGCCGGGAGCCAGGCGACGTCGCGGACGGTGCCGGTCTCGTGGACGTGCTCGATCACCTCTTTCACCCGTGCTTCCTCCTCCTCGGCCGAGAAGCCCATCCCGCCGACGACCCGGCGGAGTTCGGCCTCGAAGATCGGGTGGAGGATCATGAACGTCTTGCCGACGGTGTTCTTGCGGGTGTAGGCGTAGGAGAAGACCGGTTCGATCCCGCTCGAACATCCGGCCAGGAGGGAGATGGTGCCGGTCGGGGCGATGGTGGTGAGCGCGGCGTTGCGCATCTCCGAGTCGCCCCAGACGCTCCCTTCGAACGCCGGGAAGGTGCCCTTCTCGCCGGCAAGCACGTGCGACTCCTCGATCGCCGTCTCGGTCACCAGGGCCATCACCTGCTCGCAGACCGCCCGGCCCTCGTCGGAGTCGTAGGGCATGCCGAGCATCAGGAGGGCGTCGTGGACGCCCATCAGCCCGAGCCCGATCTTCCGCGTCTTCCTGGTCGCCTCGCCGATCTGCGGGATCGGGAAAACGTTCTCGTCGATGACGGCGTCAAGGAACCGCACGGCCATCTTCGTCACCGTTTTCAGCCCGGCCTCGTCGATCGCTCCGTCCTTCACGTATTTCGCCAGGTTGATCGAGCCGAGGACGCAGGACTCGAAGGGGAGGAGCGGCTGTTCGCCGCAGTTGTGGGCCACAAACCCGTTGGCGTCGAAGGCGTTCACGCCCGGCACCTGCACGTCGTAGACCGCCTCGGTACCGGCGGCGGCGACCGATGCGACGGTCGCAACATACCGTTCCCTCTTCAGGTTCCGGGCATACTTCGCGAGGAGTTCGTTCAGTCTTGCGGCCTTTGTCTCGTCCCTGAACCCGACACGCTCCCGGAAGGTGAGGAGGTTCTCGCCGCTGACGACCAGGTCGTATTGGCTCCTGACGGCGTACGACTTCAGACCGCCCCGGCCGTCAGGGAGAGGGCGATGGCCCGCCGCACGGCGGCGGTAGATCGTGCTCCTGATGCCCATACGGAGAAGCATCCGCTGGGCGGCGAGAAGGAGCGGGCGGCTGCTCTGGGAGAGCCTGACCGTGACGCCCTTCGCGGGCGTGCCCTGCACCGAGCCGTCGGCGTCGAAGAGGCCGGCAAGGAAGCCGCGGTACCCGGCCGAGGAAGCCTGCTCGATCGCCGGGGTGATGCCCTTGGCGCCGGGCGCCATCCCCATCGCCGTGGCGAGGTCGCGGACGGCCGAGAGTTTGAGCCTGAACTCGTCGCGCCCTTCCACCGGGAACCACCCGGAGAAGTCGGCGCGGTGGTCCAGCGTCCTGGCACAGGTTTCCGCATGGGCCATCACCGGGGTGGGAGCACCGGCGGCCGACCAGACCGAGAGGACGGCAGCGTCTTTCTTGAGCGTGCCGTCGCCGACGAGCATTCCGAGGAGGTAACCCTGCTCCTCGGTGAGGGCGCCGTCCCACGCGGCACATGCCCGGTGGTCGTGGAGGAGGACGCGGTCGCCGGCGCAAAGGTCGCCGGCCCGCACCCATTCGGTCTCCATCCGGGAGCGGGTCATGGACTCGACCCGGCAGACCGGGTGGTCGGCGGTGAGGGCAAGTTGATACCCTTCGCCGGTGCAGAGGCGGAGCACCGCCTTTGCACCGGTCTGGAAGAACCCTTCGGGCCCGGAGGAGGCGGGCGTGCCGCAGACCACGGCGTCGAACCGGCGCCCGATGAGGTCGGCGACCTGCCGCGGGCCTTCGGTGGTCATGATCCAGGTGTCGGCGGTGACGCACGGGTTCGTGGTCTCGATGGTACCGAGGTGCGGGGCCGGGTTCGTCCGGTTGATCTCGTCGTAGAAGAGCACGCCGGGCTCGCCGTTCTTCCAGATGCCGTCGACGATCCCGTTCCAGATCTCGCCGACCGTGATCTCCTCGCCAGAGTAGGGATGGGTGATCCAGACCTTCTTGAACTGCTCAGACTCCACGAACTCCATGAACCGGTCGTTGACCATCACCGAGATGTTGAAGTTCGAGAGTTCGCCCTCGACGTTCTTCGCATGGATGAACCGCATGATGTCGGGGTGCCAGACATTGAGGATGCCCATGTTCGCACCCCGCCGCCGGCCGCCCTGTTTGATGACGTCGGTGGCGGCGTTGAAGACTTTCATGAACGAGATGGGGCCCGAGGCCACGCCGTCGGTGGACTGGACCGGGGCGCCTTCGGGACGGAGCCTGGAGAAGTTGTAGCCGGTGCCGCCACCGCTCTTGTGGATGAGCGCACCCCATTCGAGAGCATGGAAAATCTCGGGGATGGAGTCGCCGACCGGGAGGGTGAAACAGGCCGAGAGCTGCCCGATCTCGGTGCCGGCGTTCATCAGGGTGGGAGAGTTGGGGAGAAAGGAGAGCGAGCGCATCGCCTCGAAAAATTCTTCGCGTTCGGCCTCGTCGCGGGCAAGGGCGGAGGCCACTCTCCTGCAGATGTCTTCAAAGGTTTTTTCACCCTTGCGGAGGTAACGGGCCGCAAGGATACTGTCAACTACTGAATCGGTCATTGTGGTGCACCATAAAATACGAGTCGGAAACTGATCTCTAATCAGATCGGCGGGAGAGATAATTATTCTCACCCGCAGATCGGCAGGCACCTACTCAGAAGGATCGTCCTCCCTGAGATGACGCTGGATAAGTGCCCACGCGATGCTCATCCTGCCGGGAAGGTCGGGCAGGGCGTCGGGCGAGCACCAGCGCGCCTCCTCGACCTCCACGCCGTCGGGTCGCACCTCGCCGCCGGCGTACTCGGCGAAGAACCCGGCCATCAGGGAGTGGGGGAAAGGCCAGGGCTGGCTCCCGGCGTACCGGAGATGTGTGATGGAGACCCCGGTCTCCTCGGCGACCTCGCGGGCGGCGGCGTGTTCGAGGGTCTCGCCGGGCTCGACGAAACCGGCGATGAGGGAGAAGCGCCCCGGCGGGAAGCGGGGCGAGCGCACGAAGAGGACCTCGCGCCCGCGCCTGACCAGGACGATCACCGCCGGGGTGAGCGTGGGGTAGACCACCCCGCCGCACCGGGGGCAGACCTTCGCCACCTCGCCCTCTTTCCAGACGGCGGGCTCGCCGCACCTCCCGCAGAAGCGCGTCGTCCCGTCGAAGTGGACCAGTTGCACGGCCCGGCCCGCGACGGCGAGGCTCTCCTCGTCCACCCGCCCGAAGAGGTCGCGCAACCGCTGCGGGGTGAGGCCGGGCGGGACGACCTCCGCCCGGAGGGCATAGAGGGGAGCGCCGTCGAGGGCGCCAAGCGGGATGGCGTTTGAGGGGTCGAGGCCGTCGGGGAGGGACCGGAGAAGCGGCGAGCCTCCGCCGTCGCAGAAGACCTCGCCGCCGCGGACGAGGACCCACCCGGACGGCGCGGCGGCCGGCGGATCGGAATGGAAGGCGAGGCGCTCTACGGCAAAGTGCGGCACGAGCATGCGTTCATTCACCGGCATGGACCTTCTTCAACAGCCAGGCCATGTTCTGGCCCAGGTTTTGCATCGTCTCCAGCCCTTCCGCGTCCTCCTCCACCTCGCCGGGGCCGAGGCCGATGCCCAGGTTCCAGTACGAGGACCCGACGGTGATCATATTCGAGATCCCGAAGAGGTGGTTGATGGTGTCGAAGGCGTGGATCCCACCGGCGCGGCGGACGGCGACGACCGCCGCCCCGGGCTTGCGGGTGAAGAGCCCGCCGTTCGCGATGGAGACAAAACCGGCACGGTCGATGAGGGCCTTGGTCTCGGGTGAGACGTCGGCGAAGAAGGTGGGCGAGCCGATGATGATCCCGTCGGCCGCGGCCATCTTCGCGATGCACTCGTTGACGACATCGTTGTCGATGACGCACCGCCCATCCTTCTTCTCGAAACATTTCATGCATGCGGTACAGCCGTGGACGGGCTTGCCGCCGATATGCACGAGTTCAGTCTCGATACCTTCTTTCTCCAGTTCCAGCAGCACCTCCCTGAGGAGGCGGGCGGTGTTCCCGTCTTTGCGCGGGCTTCCGTTGAATGCAACGACTTTCATGACGATCGTCCTCTCGTGTATTCGGGCGATATATCGTTTTGGTCGGGTTACGTTTCGAAGAGCGAGACGGCCTCCTTGAGCACATCGGGGATCTCGATCCCCTGCGGGCAGAGGGAGAGGCACATCCCGCATTCGGTGCACCACGAGGCCAGACCCCCCTCGCCGAGGAGCGAGCGGTAGAAGAACGCCGCATATCTGGGATCGTCGTACAGCGAGGCGTTGTTCACCTGGGCGAAGCACTCGGGGATGTTCACGCCGCACGGGCAGGGCATGCAGTACCGGCACCCGGTGCACGGGACGGCGAGCCGCGTCCGGTAGACCTCCCGCACGGCGTCGACGACCCCATGCTCTTCGGGCGAGAGCGCACCGGGCCGGACGGCCTCGGCGGCCGCGAGGTTCTCGTCGAGTTCGTCCATCGTCCCCATCCCCGAGAGGACGGTCGTCACCTCCGGGTGGTCGAAGACCCAGGCAAGGCCCCACCCGGCGGGGCTCCGGCGCACCGGGGCGGCGGCAAAGATTTCTTCCACCTCTTCGGGCGGTTTCTGGGCGAGGAGGCCGCCGCGCAGGGGTTCCATCACGACGACGGCGATGCCTTTCTCTGCGGCGTACCGGATCCCCTCGGTCCCGGCCTGATAGTGTTCGTCCAGGTAGTTGTACTGCACCTGGCAGAGGTCCCAGGCGTACTCGTCGACGATCCGCTTGAAGGTCGAGAAGTCGTCGTGGAACGAGAACCCGGCGTACCGGATCCTCCCGTCGGCCTTCGCCTCCTCGAGGAAGGTGTCGACCTCGAGGTCCCAGAGTTTGTTCCACCGTCGGCGGGTGAGGGCGTGGACCAGGTAGGCGTCGAGGTGGTCGGTGCCGAGACGGCGGAGTTGTTCGTCGAGGTAGCGGTCCATGTCCTCGCGGCTCTCCACCTTCCAGGAGGGGAGTTTGGTCGCGAGGAAGGCCCGCTCCCGGTAGCCGTCCTGAAGGGCGCGGCCGACGATCCCCTCGCTCTCGCCGTCGTGGTACGGCCAGGCGGTGTCGATGTAGGTGGCCCCGGCGTCGATGGCCGCCCGGATCAGGGCGACGGCCGCCGCTTCGTCGACCCGGCCCCCTGGCGTCTTCGGCAGGCGCATGCATCCCATGCCGAGGACAGGGAGAGGTTCTGATGATGATGGCATCTCTCGATAGAGCATCCTATTCATCTCCGTCGGCCAGAGCCTTTTTGTTGCCGGTTGTTGGCGCGGTCAGGTCGTCATGTCCCCCCTTTCAGGTGCCGTACCGGCGGAGGGACCGGCAAGAAGATGGAGGAAGACGTGGCGATCAAACGTGCCGCCCTCAATCGTAGAATCGTTCCTGGAATCTCGCACCGGGGGGTTGCACCTCCCTGACCACCCCCCGACGACGATAGCCAGGGGGCGGCGAAGTGAACACGATCCCCCCCGATTCTCCTCTCTTGAAAAAGAGCGATCAAGCGGCGAGAAATTTTCATCCCGTATGCTTGAGCCGGAGGTTCATGAAAAATTACCATGAAAATGATCCAGACGATCCTCTCTTCAGGTTTTCATGAGAGTTTGAACTCGTCATATCACGTTGAAGCCGATACGCAGAGGATAGAATATTCTTCTGATGGATCGGCCGCCCCCATCGACGAGATTTCCCTGCCATCTCGCACCGGGGGGAAACCCCCCGGACCCCCCACGACGAAGATAGATGGGGGCGGCGATGGAGCGAGGTATCAACCAGTTTTCCTGTCTTGAAAAGAGAGAGAGAGCAAGTGACAAGAAATTTTCATCCCGTATGCTTGAGCCCAGGGCTCATGCCCAATTCTACAGAGCCCAAAAAATACGTACCTGTCTTTTGTGTGATGATCGGAATACTTCCCGGAATATTTTTCATAACAACGCCGGATACGTCGTCGATATTCCGATAAACCCTTCCATTGCAGAAAATTCCCAACCTATATGTAGAGGGAGGACAATCTCCTCTCATCGGAGAAAAGGAGGGAAGATATCATGGGAAACGGACACGAAAAAGATAAGATCGTCTTTGCAGCGACGATGGCCTCGACCTTCGAACCCGACTCGATGACCAACGACAAACTCGAGGCGGCGACGAAAGGGCACGGCTCTCTGGTCATTCCGGTCTACGCCGCGGCGAACTCCATCGCCGAAGACCTTTTCTGTTCGATCGCCGGGCCGGAGATGAGCCTGATGGGCCGCATGACCGTCGTGGACGCCGCCGCCGGCGAACTGCCCCTGGACATGGTCATCGAGAAAGCGGTGCGGGAGGCGATGAACGCCGGCGCCGAACCCGCGAACGCCGCCCTCATCGTGGCCTCGCTCGCGTATTTCTCGGGGTCGTGCGCCAGGTCCGGCGTCCCGCTCGGCAACCGGAAACTCGGCGCCATCGCACGGATCCACGCCGGAGCGGCACGGACGAGTGCGATCGCCCTCGTCACCGGCAAGTCCACCCACCGCATCCAGGCGTTCCCGGCCTACATGGCCATCTACGAGGCGCTGGTCGAGAAAAAACTGACAAAAGTCGACGGCTCCGTCCTCCCCCCCTTCATCTCGGGCGGGACGATCTACGGCCACTCGGCCCTCGGCGAAGACTACAACATCCCAGAACTTGCCTACAACGCCGCAAAGGTCGGCACCGAGGCGATGATGAAGAGCATGGCCGGCGCGGGCATCACGCCGCTCGCCCTCTGGCCCGCCCTCATCGGGGCGGCGGTGACGATGGAGATCGTCCACCCCGACGCCATCCTCGGCGAGGAGTTCGGGAAGTTCGGCCGCGTCGACTCGTCGTACCTCGCGGGTAAGGGTGCGCGGGACGCCGCCGGTCTGCCTGAAAAACTGCATATCAGGGGTACGCACGAGGAGTACGACACCGCCAAGGTGCTCGGCGACTTCGGTCTGATCCTCAAGGACATCGGCGGGCCGTCGGTCATCGGGTCGATGGCGCTCTCTGAAATTTTCGCCGCCTTCGAGGAAGCCGCATCCATCGGCGCCGGGTTCTCGGGCGGACCGGTGAACCCGCCCCTCGGCCACCTCGAGGGCGACTGCGTCCCGGCCCTCAGGCTGCTCATGCAGCATCACGGCGACGTCTTCGCCGTCGCCGAAGCGATCCGCGACTACAAGATGAACGCCTTCATCGACCCCGAGATGGCGCTCTGCGGCCTCAACACCATCGCCAGAAAGGCCGAGCAGGTGACCCGCGGCAAGGTCACGAAGGCCTGCATCCTTGCCTCCGAAGGCGTGCGGGACCGCGCGATCTACCGGCGGGCCGCCCATACCTACGACATCATCAAGGAGGGGAAGACCGTCGCCGACGCCACGCACATCCTCGACGAGGAGAGACTGGCCTATGTCGAGCGGCGGGGTTCGGCGATCCTCTCGGCGTTCACCGGCCGCGAGATCGCGTTGAAGTTCACCGCAATCAAGGCACACGGTCGCCGGACCGACAAATTCACCGCACGCTACTGGGGTTTTGACTCCAATGTCTCGTACGACGTCTCCATCGACGGGAAACCGTACCATGTCGAGAACCTCAGCGGAAAAGAGGTGCCGGCCTTCGCCCTGGAAGGGAAGAACCGGGACGATCCCGACTGGCCGGTCGCCCTCTTCTGCGGCTCCATCCTGACCCAGGAACTCCAGTACATCGGCCACACCATCATCAACATCACCGTGCCCGCGGCGGTCGCCGCCCTCATCGGGATGGAGGCGAAGGACGCCGCGAAAGGGGCCGAGGACGGGGCCTTCCTGACCCGCGCCATCCCGGGCGCCGACGAGAAGGCCTTCGAGGTGGCAAAACTCGCACAGCGGGTGTACGCAAAGATCAACGAACCCTTCCCGCCCGCAGCATGAAGACGCTGCTCATCGACCCCCGGGTGGGGGGGATTGCCGGCGATATGCTCGTCGCTGCGCTGGTCGACCTCACGGGTTCGACAGAACCCCTCTTCACTCTTGCCGGAGCGATCGCCGCTCTGCCCGGATGTTCGACCTTCGATGTAAGCGTCACCGAGACCGAGAACGGGATCAGGGCGAAGAGACTCTCGATTGAGATTGCCGAGGAGAGGAGCGGGTCGGACGGCGACCTCGCGGCGGCGATGGAGGAAGTGATCGGTGCCGTCGGCCTCTCCAGCAGGGCGGCGGCGACGGCCAGGGCCGTGCTGACTGACCTGATCGAGGCAGAGAAGAGGCTGCACCCCGCGGGGTTCTCCCGCCACACCGTTGCTTCGGCCGACACGATCTTCGACATCCTCGGGCCGCTCCTCCTGATGGAGGAGGCCGGGCTTTTGGGCTGTCCGGTATATGCGACCCCGCCGGCCCTCGGGGGCGGGACGGTCCCGACCGGCAGGGGCGAGGTCGGCGGTCCGGCGCCCGCCGCTCTTGAGATCTGCGCGATGCACCGGATCCCGATCGCGGAGAGTGCGCTTGCGATGGAACTCACCACCCCGACCGGTGCCGCCCTCCTCGCCAACCTGGCAATCGTCCGGGACCGCTTCCCGGCGATGGTCCCCACCCGCATCGGGTATGGTGCGGGCACCCGCGAGAACAACGGGCGGCCGAACCTCCTGCGGATCGTCGAGGGGGAGGTTGGGGATCTGGTGGAAGAGCGGATCGTGATCCTGGAGACCAACCTCGACGACATCACCGGGGAGACGGTCGGGTATACCTTCGAGCGACTCTTTGCGGCCGGCGCGGTGGACGTCTTCGTCACCCCGGCGATCGGGAAGAAGCAGCGGCCGGTGCAGGTGCTCTCGGTGATCACCGATCATGCCCGGTACCCGGACCTGATCAGGATCCTGATGGACGAGACCGGTACCCTGGGAGTGCGGGTGCGGGAAGAGCCGCGGCTCGTCGCCGACCGCTCACGCGAGGCGGTGGAGGTCGCGGTGGCCGGGCAGACCTTCCGGGTGCGGGTGAAGACCTCGTGCACCGGCGGGCGGGTGGTGGCGGTCAAGCCCGAGTACGAGGACATGAAGGAGATCGCCCTCACCCTCGGCATCCCGTTCAGGCAGGTGGCCGGAGAGGTGCACCGGCAGATCCCGGCCGTCCGCAACGAATAGGATGTCATCGAGGTTCTGATGTCCAGATCGACTCTGTTGAAACCCTTTATTTTCCGGATGCGAGTTTGATGCAACTGCCTTCCCCCATCATCTCGCCGGGGGCTAGCACCCCGGCGTAAGCGTGTGGGAAGGCGGGGTGATCAAGCGTGCCGCCCTCATCGGAGAATCGTTCCTGGAATCTCACACCGGAGGTTGCACCCCCCTGACCCCCCACGACGAAGAGAGCCGAGGGGCGGCAATGAAGTGGTGGTCCCATATGGTGTCCTGCTCCGAAGAGGGAACAAGGATCCACGCATCAGAGACCACCAGGAATGTTCATCCCGTATGCTTGAACCCGGTATTCGTGCCGAATTCTACACAGCCGATTATGAAGAGTGTATTGCCGTCCACCGCCTATCGCGGGGGACCGGGGGGCGGCCAGACCCCCACAGAGAGAGCAATCCGGATGACCTCAACAAAACCCGATATCCTATTTTCCTTCGACCAACCGCAGACAGAAAGGTCGAACAGCCATAAAAAAAGACCAAACCACATAAATGCAAAGGAGTCTTACCAAAAATTATGAAAAGAATGATCATCGTATCACTCATCCTCTGCACCGCCCTCCTCTGTTGCGGGTGCGTGCAGAACGCCCCGGTCGAAGATGAGCACGGGGACGCCCCGCTGCCCCAGATGTTCTATGCCGGGAACGGCAACGCCTCGGAGACGGTCCAGATGGACGCCGGGCTGTACCGTTTCGCCATGACCTTCAACGGCTCCGGGCCCTTCGTCTTCGAAGTCGGGAACCACGACGCCTACGACCTCCTCGCCCACGGCGAAGGCCCGTACGCCGGTACGCAGATCTTCGGGATCTATGAGAACGGCACCTACCGCCTGAACGTCACCGCCGAGGGTGCGTGGACCGTTGACGTGCGGCAGATCCCGGTGGAAGCCGGACACTCCCTGCCCTTCGCCGTCAACGGGTCGGGCGACGACGTCGCCGGATGGATCGACCTGCCGCTCGGCGAGGTCACGTTCGATGTCGCCAACGACGGAAAATCGTTCTTTGCGGCCAGCCTGTACAACCAGACCGGCCACCCGGTCCTCGACCCGACCGGCACCTATCTCCAGCCGGTCCACGGCCACATGGGCGCCTATAACGGATCGGTGCCGGTGGCCATCCCGGCAAAAGGTCCGTACTATCTCGATATCGTCTCTGACGGGAACTGGAGCATCTCGGTCTCCTGAAATTTCCCTTTTTTTTCTCCGGAGAAGAGAGCCTCTTTTCATCACCTCAGCCTCCCTGTGAACTGGATCCAATCGTCCTGCTTCAGGTTTTCAGCGGGTGCGGTGGAGATCGAATGATGGGGGGAGGTGCAAGGCGTGATGATCAGACGTGCCGCCCCCATCTCTGGATCGTTCCTGGTAATCTCGCACCGGGGGGTTTCACCCCCCGAGACCCCCCACGACGAAGATAGGGCGGGGGCGGCAATGCAACAAGCATCCCATCTCTTCTCCTCCTTCAAAGGGGGAGCACGGATCCATGCTCCTTTAGAGACAGAGAACCACGATCATTTTCAATCGCGTATGCTTGAGCGTGGCGCTCATGCCCAATTCTACAAAGCCCGGAAAAAAATTCTGTGAAGGGGGCGGCAATCGAGCGGGGTAATCCTGCAGAGATCCGACCCGAAGGGCGAGCAAGACCTCTTCCCCACCTCACGGATACGCCTTCTTCTCCGGGATCACTCCCCGCACCCCCCCCCGCGGATCAGGGACGTCCCCGGCATAGCGGGGGATGAGATGGACGTGGAGGTGCATCACCGTCTGCCCGGCAGCGGCGCCGACATTCACCCCGATGTTATAGCCGTCAGGACGATACGCCTCCTCGATGCGGTCCCGGCACGTCGAGATAAGGGCGAGGATGGCCGTCTTCTCCTCGTCGGTCGCCTCGAAAAAGGTGGGGACATGGCGGTACGGGATGATCAGGGTGTGGCCAGGAGAGACCGGGTAGCGATCGGCCCGGGCATAGGCCAGGTCGTTGCCGGCGACGATCTCCTCGGGCACGGGGTCGCAGAAGGGACAGGGCATATCCCAGAGGTCTCCTCTTCGAGCATAAATACGTGGGCTTCACCGATCCGACCTCCACATCCCAATCCAGGGACGTCCAGATCCCCTCTCTCCTGCGCGGCCTCCACCGTTCGGGCTCCCCCGAAAAAAATATTTAAATACATGAATTAAAGAATAGATCAATATTTATTGTCTTCTCAACTATTACGAGCTATAAGCCTACAAATCTACGAAATTCGTGAAATCCCATGATATCCCTCCTTTATATTGATGAAAATTCCGATACACTCACAGAAGCACGCCGGTACTTCGAAGAGAGCGGCACCTTCTCGGTCACCGCCGCCCCCTCGACAGCCGAAGCCCTCCGGATCCTCCACCACCATCCCTTCGACGTGATCGTCTCGGCCCCTCCGATCACAGGAACAGACGAGATCGCCCTTCTTCAGAGACTCAGAGACACGGGAGACAGAACCCCCTTCATATGCCTCACCGATGGGGACGACGACGAGAGCGTCGTCCGGGCCCTCGGCAACGGCGCCAACCTCTGCCTCTCTGCGCCCCACACACCACGAGATCGTCAGGCCCTCTCACAAAAAATCGGGGCCTTCGTGATGGGCCGGCAGAAACGATACCCCCGTCGGAACAAGGGCTTCACGCCCCCCCCGGCCACGAGCGCCATCGGCTTCCCGGCAGGGGAGGAAGACGGGGAGAGACTCACCATAAACCGGGGCACCTCTTTCCAGATCACCGCGATGGAAGTGGCGGCGGCCACGGAGATCTCCAGGGGCCTGCCAGGGCCGCACATCCCCCGCGAGAGTGAGGAATTCTTTGCATCCCTCATCGATTCCCTGCTCGAGGGGATCCTGATCATCGATCTCTCCGGCAGGATCATCTATGCAAACCAGGCCGCCAGAGAAATGGGAGGGAACACCACATTTGAAGAGGATGAAGGAACGATTTACGCCTTCATCACTCCTGAATACAAAGAACCCATCACCGAGTGCATGAGAGCATGCCGGACAGAAGATCGCACCTTCTCCCTAGAATGCCCGATCACAACCAGAAAAGACGGAAAAAAAGAGATCGAAGCCCTCGGGAGTACAACCGTCTATCTGGGCAAACGAGCGATCCTGGTCTCCCTCAGAGACATCACCATGCGGAGAAACGCTGAAAAAGCTCTCAGGGAAGCAGAAAAAAATCACCGGGAACTGGTCGAGGGCCTGCCGGAGTATATCATCGTTTACTCGGACGCCCGCGGGGTGATCTTTACCAACCCGGCGGCGGAGGCGGCACTCGGCGGCGAATCGGACGACCTTGTCGGCACGCCGGTCCTCTCCTTCGTGATGCAGGAGTTCAGGGAGAGATTCAAGGAGGTCGTTGCAGACGGACATTCCAGGAAAAAATCCATTCCCCGTGAGATCATGCTCAGGACCCTGGACGGGACGCACCTGCCGGTCACGATCAGGGCGGCGCCGATCACGTACCTGGACGAGGACGCCGTGCTCCTCGTCCTGACCGACATCACCGAACGGCTGGTCCTCGAGAAAGAACTGGAATACCACGCCGCCGAACTCAAACGGTTCTCCGAGTCGCTTGCCAGGATCAATGACAAACTCACGATCATGGGGAACATCACCCGCCACGACATCCTCAATCAGCTCACCGTCCTCCTCGCCCACCTCGAGATCGCCGAGGAAGAGGAGGCCAACGACCCCGCCTCCCTCCATCATCTCAGGCTGATCCACCAGGCCGCGACCAACATCCAGGAACAGATCGAGTTCACCCGCGACTACCAGGACATCGGGATCAGGGAGCCGCAGTGGTGTCGCGTGGAACGAAACATCGCCAGACTGAGACCCCGTACCCTCACGATCCACTCCGAGATCAGGGGGGTGGAGGTCTACGCCGACCCGCTCTTTGAAAGGGTCTTCTTCAACCTCCTCGACAATGCCGAACGACACAGCGACGGGGCCAGCAGGGTCAGGATCTCGTGCCGGGAAGAAGAGCACGGCCTGGTGATCCTGTGGGAGGACGACGGCACCGGGGTCAGGGACGAGAAGAAGGAGATGATCTTTCGGCGGGGCTACGGCAACAACACCGGCCTCGGTCTCTTCCTCTGCAGGGAGATTCTCCAGATCACCGGGATCGAGATGAGGGAGACCGGTGAATACGGGACCGGCGCACGCTTCGAGATCCTGGTCCCAAAAGAGGGGTACCACAGGATGCAGGAGCCGGCAGGCGCCCTGCATCCGCTGACCCGCACCTGAACCCGTCACCCCCGACGGTTCAGGACCATCAGCCGCGGCTCGGTCATCTCCTCGATCACGTACCGCGGTCCCTCCCTGCCCATGCCCGAGGCCTTCACCCCGCCGTAGGGCATGGCGTCGGCCCTGAAGGTCGGGATGTCGTTGACGATCAGGCCGCCGACCTCGCACTCGTCAAAAGCATGAAACGCCCGGTCGAGACGGTTGGTGAAGACCCCCGCCTGGAGGCCGAAGGGAGAGTCGTTCACCATCGCAAGGGCGGCCTCGAAGTCGTCGAAGGGGGTGACGGTGATCACCGGCGCAAACATCTCGGTGGCGTTCACCCGCATCGTCTGGAGGGTGTCGGCGAGAATGGTGGGTGCAAAGAGGGTGCCGTCCCGCCCACCGCCGGCGAGGACGGTCGCCCCGTCGAAGACCGCTTCTTTCACCTTTTCTTCGGCCGCGGCGGCGGCCTCTTCCGAGATCATCGGGCCTACATCGACCGCCGGGTCTCTCGGGTCGCCGGCCCTGAGCGCGCCGGTCCGCTCCAGGACCATCTCCAGACATTCCCTGTACACCGCACGGTGGAGAAACACCCGCTGGACCGAGATGCAGACCTGCCCGGCGCCTGAAAACCCGCCCTGCACGATCCGCTCGGCGGCATAGGTGAGGTCGGCGTCCTCGTCCACGATCACCGCGGCGTTCCCGCCGAGTTCGAGGCCGACCCGTTTTCGCCCGGCGATCTCGCGGAGGTGCCAGCCGACGGCCGGGCTGCCGGTGAAGGAGAGGTAGGCGATCCGGCCGTCCCGCACCAGCCACTCGGCGAGGTCGGGGGTGCACGGGAGGACCGAGACAGCCTCCTCGGGGTACCCGGCCTCGACGAGGAGGTCGCCCAGCACCAGGCCGGAGAGCGGGGTCTTTGAGGAGGGTTTGAGGATCACGGCGTTCCCCGCGGCGACCGCCGGCCCGATCTTGTGGCAGGCGAGGTTGAAGGGGAAGTTGAAGGGCGTGATCGCGAGCACCGTGCCCAGGGGGACGCGGCGGAGATACCCGGTTCTCCCTCCCGTCGCCGGGGTGAGGTCGAGGGGGATCACCTCCCCGTAGATCCGCCCGGCCTCCTCGGCAGAGAGAAGGACCGTCTCGACGGCGCGCTCCACCTCGGCCCTGGCCAGGGCGGCCGTCTTCCCGGCCTCCTGCGTGATCGTCCCGGCGATCTCCTCTTTTCGGTCGTCGATCAGAGCGGCAAATCGTTTGAGCACGCGGATCCGCTCATGTGTCGGAAGCCGCCGGGTACGGCCGAAGCCGTGCTGCGCCGCACGGACGGCGTCCTCCAGGTCGGTCGGACCGGCAAGGCAGACGGTGCCGACGAGGGAGTCGTCGTACGGAAAACGGACGTCAAGGATTTTTTCACTCCGCCGCCGCTCCCCGCCGACAAGAAAGGGTCGAGGCTCTTTCATGAGAGAGGATCAGTACGGACCCGGATATGGAGGTTTCGGCGGGCAGGTGAAGAGAAGAAAAGAAGGTGTGGTATCGTGCCCAGCAGAGTCACTGGCGGGCCAGGAGACGGCGGTACGTTGTGTCACAGACGTGGTTGCCAACGCATGACCTGTTTCGACGGTTATCCCCGGACTGGAACTGCCAGAAGGTGCCGTCGTCAGCACAGGGACAATCTGCAGCGGGACGAGTGCCCATACCCACATTCCCGCCGATGGCAGGCTGCCGGCAGCCTCGGTGCCCCCCGGCACCAGGCCATGCCCCAGCCGGCACAATAGCCACCAGGGAAATGCAGAAGAGGGCGAATGCCCGGATCCGCGTTTTCGGGTGCATGGTTCTCCTTCCTCCTGCCAGATCTCCTGCCAGGCGACTCCATGAGAGAATCTCTCCGCGAGGTTATAAAAAAAAAGATCCGCCAGGTTCATACTCTGAACCGGGAAGTTCAGCATTCTACCGCACCGAGCGCGTCAAGGAACTCCTCTGCCGACCCGAACCGGCCGGCCGGCTCCTTTTCCAGGCACCGCAGGACGATCGGATCGAAGGGGGCGAGCGCCGGGTCGACGGCCGAAGGCGGGCGCGGCCGGACGCTGAGGACGGCGGCAGAGTATGCGCCCGGTCCGTCGTCGTCGAAGGGCAGCGTCCCGGTGAGGAGTTCGTAGAAGACGACGCCGAGCTGGTAGAGATCGGTCCGCTCGTCGGGACGGCCGAAACGGGCCGGGGAGAGTTGTTCGGGCGCGGCGTAATGGAGCGAATAGCCCGGCGCCACGGTCTCGTCTCCCTCGCCGAGCACCTTGCCGAGCCCCCAGTCGGCGATCTTCGGGGTGCCGTCGTCGGCGAGGAGAATGTTGCCGGGTTTGAGGTCGCGGTGGACGACGCCGCGGCCGTGGGCGTACGCGAGGCCGGCCGCGATTCCCCCGACGATCCCGACAGACTCGGCCGGGCCGAGCGGGGTCTTCAGGTCCTTGAGGGTGCGGCCCAGGTACTCGGTCTCCACGTACGGGACCGGGAGGACGTTGACGGCATAGACTTCGACGATGTTCGGGTGGACCAGGTCCTGCCAGATACTGATCTCCCGGAGAAAACACCGGCCCGTCGCCTCGTCCTGACGGAGCGGAACCTTCACCGCCACGGTCAGGTCGTCGGCGCGGCGGACCGCCCTGAAGACCTGGGCGGTGCCCCCGCTCCCGGCCGGCGCGACTTCTGCGTACTTCTCCGTCAGCGCCGGCGGGAACCCGGACTGAGTCCATTCCGCATCTGCGTGCGGCGGGACGACGACCGTCACGTCTTCGTCCGCGGGGGGTGGGGGATTTCCTCGCCGACGCGTATACACAAGACCGCCGAGGGCACCGGCGGAGACAACGAGCGCGGCCGCCGCCAGGCCCGAAAGAGGAGAGGGTGTTTCTTCGGGTGCGGGTGTCGAGGACGGTCTCTCTGAGGTCTCCGGCGGCACGGGATCCGGTGTCGGTGCCGCGGTGGCGGGGGCGGGAGTGGTCGGGTCAGGCGTCGGGACGTCCGTGGTAGGTGCGGTGGTGGGTGCGGTGGTGGGTGCGGGCGTGGGTGCGGGCGTGGGAATTTCAGTGGTAGGCTCGGGGGTAGGCTCGGGGGTGGGTTCGGGCGTCGGATCCGGGGCGGGATCGTCAGGTTCGGGCACCGCCTTCTGCTGGCCCGGGGCATGTGCCAGACCCGGAGGAGTGTCCTGGCCCTGACCGCGGTCGGTTTTGTCCTTCGCGGCATGGTCGGGCACCGCCTGCGCGGGGACCACCAGGACCATAAAGAGGAAGAGGAGGACGATTACGGTCCGCCACCGCCTCCAGGCACCGCCGTACATAGACCGCATTGGACATCCCTCCATATCAAGCCAGACGGTCGTCCGTCAGCCCGGAAGGCGGGAGGGTGAAGAGGAGACGGGCCCCCTGCGGACCGCGGGCCAGGTCGATGATGTCACCGTCCTCGAGGAGACGGTGTTCGTGCCGCCTGAGCGGGACGGCGTTCACCTGCGTACCGCCGGTGCTCCCGCAGTCCTCGACCTGCCAGGCGCCGCCGGCCATCGCCAGGCGGCAGTGGGGGCGGGAGACGCGGGTGACCGCGGTATAGGCCGGAGAGAGTGCGATCGCCTCGGACCCGGCAGCGGCACCGCCAGCGTCCTCCCTCCCGACGGCATACCGGCGTCCCTCGAGAGGGAAGACCGTCCCGTCGTCGGGCCCGCCGACCACCAGAAGAAGAGGCGTCCCGCCGAAGAACGTCGACGAGACCTGGTCTCGCATCTCCCTCAACCTGAGCGAGACCCCGTGCGCGTCCGCGGCGATCCCGAGGTTCCCGAAGAGGGCGAGGTTCTGGACCACCCGTTCGAGGCCGCCCGGGACCAGCGTATATTTCCAGACCGGGTGCACCCCGGTCGCCGTCTCGCCCGAGAGCCCGGCCTCTTTGGTGACCAGGCCGGCAAGAAGAAGACGGTCAAGATGCTTTCTGGTATTCTCGTAACTCGTCCCGACCGCACGGGAGATCGACCTGGCGTCCTTCGACCCCCCGGCGACCAGTTGCAGGATCCGCAGGCGGACCGGGTTGCCCAGGACGTCGAGGTAATCGGAGAGTTCCTCGAGGAAGTCGGGATCGGCGCCTGACAGAAGGGTGCGGTCGCTCTCCGTCATGAAGGAATATGGGGGGGCATGATAGATAACCCGCATGGTTCTGTGACTCCGGCGGCGAGAAGGTGAGAACGCCTTCAGAGCCGGGACGTGCCCTGTTCCGGTTCTGTAGAATCAGAGATGAGTCGAGAACACGCCTCAAGCATACGGGATGAAAATTTCTCGTCGTTTGATCTCTCCATTTTAAGGCAGGAGAACGGGTGAAGACCTCAATCCATCGCCCCCCTCGCCTATCTCCGTCGTGGAGGGTCCGGGGGTGAAACCCCCGGCGCGAGAGAACGGTGAATATTCTCAATAGGGGCGGCACGCCGGATCGGTCTGCCACCCATCGTCTATCTTCTGCGAGGGTAATGCCGCAACGATCCGGGACAACCTCTGAGAGAACTCCTCAGCCCATATTGCAGGTGCTCTTCTCCTCCTCCAGCCACCCGGCCAGCGAGCGCTGGACATATCTCGCGAGGGGGATGTTCGACCCGAACACTCCAATGCGTTCGGAACCCGTCCCCCCGATATGGATGAAATCTTTCTCGTCGACAAAGATGACGCACTCCATGCTGACCCCGTCGGTTATCATGTGCTGATCGTCGAGCAAACCGGCAACAATACCGCTGGCCGCATAGATCGGGAGATCGATCCCGGCATAGGCACGAGCGTCGCGGACGATGATCGCAAGATCGATCCGCCGGTCGAGTGCCCTGAGGGCCCTGAGGTGCTGCTGCAAGAACACGGGGGTATGACAGAGGATGGTCATCCGATCCTTCGTCTTCCTGAAGAGTGAATTGAGATGATTCTCGATCGCCCACTCGCTCTTCAGCAGGATCACCGGTTCGGGGGAACGGTGCTGAGGGAAGGAAACCGCATGGATCGCCTCGCGCGTCTCCTCCAGGGAGCGGATCGAGTCTTCTTTCAGGCGGTCGATCACCTGATCGGGGTCGAGAAGATAGAACGAGGTGGGCGTACCCTCGATCACGCCGATGAAACCCCGGCGCACAAGGTCGTGGAGGATCTCGTAGATCCGCCCACGCGGCACCGCGCTCACCTCATGGATGTCCCGTGCGGTGGCCTTTCTGAGACCGACGAGGGCGGCATAGATCTTCGCTTCATACTCGTTGAGCCCGAGGTTGCGGAGCAGGGGGACGATCTCATCTGCCATTGCTCCTCTGTTGGGTTGCAACAGGGGTAATGATTATCGATGAGGACGGGACCACGCGGCAGAACGGGAGGTAGGAGGTGCGGATCCAGCCAGATCCGGCCCCGATGCGCCGCCCAGAACAGGAAACGACGGCGCGCCGACGCCACGCGGAGATCACGGAGAGACGGCGAGGCCAATTTCAACCACATTCTGCCGTTTTTTTACCTGAAACTTCACCGAGTTGCACCAACACTATATGATAGAATTGCCGAAGGGTGTGAGGAAAGATGGCATGAACCCTCCGCATATCATGGACCAGGAGCACAAAGCGATCGCACACTCACCTCGATCCACTTCTCCGGATCATGGGGATCCGGGACCTGAAGAGGCGGCCACATCACGGATCTGGGGTGAAGCCGGGTTTCTGCCTCCGCCAGTCTGCCGGGACGCAGTGGAACTCCTTCATCTTCTCGCGATGGAGGACGAGACAGCAGAAGGGGACGGCATCGCCCTCATCATCGGAATGACCATGCAGGCCCTGAGACTCTCGAGGAGCAGGTTTCATATCACCGACCTTCACAAACTTGAGGAGATCGCTCTCGAATACGGCGTAGCGGTTGCAGGGAGAGATGCCGACGCGATCGCCCGTGACGTGACCGAGATGATCATCGCCGACTACGCCCAGACACCCAACACACCGATGGAAACACCATGAAACGACTTTACGCCCTCCTTGCAGGGGCCATCAACACCAGGCCGTATGTCGTTCTCGGGATCGCCGCGGCGATCTTCATGTTCGCCCTCTTCGGCCTCTCGATGGTGGGCATGGAGACCGGGGACGACACGTACATCGACAAGACCACCCCCCGAGGCGCCACGCTCGCCCATTATGTCGACACCTACGGTTCGGACGCCATCATGCTCATCTTCGAGAGCGACGACGTCACCGACCCTGAGGTGCTCGCGTACATCGATAGTCTCGAAGACGACATCAGAAACGAGCAGTATGTCGATCAGGTCTCGGGCATACCCGACCTGATGAAACAGGCGAACGGGGGCGGCATGCCCGTCTCGAAGGGCGAGGTGAACGCCGTCCTGGCGCAGGCGCCGCCGGGCACCCTCGACCGCTACCTCCCCTCCAGGCTCATGACCATCGTCGGCATCACCATCCAGCCCGGTGTTGCCAGCAGCGTCCAGGAGCAGGTGCTCGACAATGTCAGGACCGTCATCGAGATCTCAGAACCGCCGGCCGGGGTCGCGGTCACGGTCTCAGGAACTCCGGCGTTCTCGCAGGAGATGGGGCAGGAGATGGGACAGTCGATGGGCATGCTCATCATGGCGGCGATGCTCCTGATGGTCCTTGCCGTGACGTTCCTCTTCTCCCATGTTCGCTACCGCCTCCTCCCGGTCTTTATCGTGGGGACCGGCCTGATCCTCACCTTCGGGTTCATGGGGCTCGCGGGGATCCCGATCAGCATGACGGTCATCGGCGCCTTCCCGGTGCTCATCGGGATCGGGATCGACTATGCGATCCAGTTCCATTCACGGTTCGACGAGGAGCGGCGGCAGGCATCCATCCCCGAAGCCGTGACGGCGACGGTTACCAGGGCGGGGCCGTCGGTGCTCGTCGCCATGGTGGCGACCTCGATCGGGTTCATCGCCATGTTCGTCTCCCCGGTCCCGATGGTCGCCGACTTCGGGGTCACCTGCACCATCGGCGTCGTCTCCTGTTATCTTGCGGCGCTGGTCGTCGTCCCGGTCTTCGGGACTCTCATGAAATACCGGCCGAAAGAGGGGACCGGGAAACTCGACGACGTGGAGGCCTGCGAACTCGATTGGGAGGGGTGCGAGGAGGAACCGACGCATGCCGCGGGGTCGCGCGGTTCGCTCATCGAGCGTTACAACCATATCCTCGGGAAGAGCGCGTACTGGATCGCGAAAAATCCGGTCCCGGTCCTGCTGATCTTCGGGCTGGTCGCCTTCACCGGGTTATACCTTGACCAGGACGTCCCGATCAATGCCGACGAGGAGACCTTTGTCCCGCAGGACATGCCGGCCCTCCAGGACATGAAGAAGGTGACGCGGACGATGGGGTCGACGAACACGGTCCCGATCATCGTGACCGGCGACGATGTGCTCGGCATGGATACCATCGGCTGGATCGACGAGTTCGGGGCGTACGAGTTGCGGACCAACGACAAGGTCACCGGCGTCACGAGCATCGCCACCCTGATCAGGCAGTACAACAACGGCGTCCTCCCGACGACCGAGAGCGAGGTCAGGGTGGTGCTCGCCGGGATCCCGGAGGATATGAAGGCCCGGTACCTGAACGGCGGGATGGAGGCGGTGATGGAGTTCACCACCGTCGACATGGAACTGGACGTGGCCAGGTCGATGATCAAGAACATGGAGAAGGACGTCGAGTGGATGGAGGCGCCGCCCGGAACGCACGCCAGGGTGACCGGCGGCACCGAGATGTTCGCCTCGCTGATGGACGACATCGCGACGTCGAAGACGATGATGGTCCTGGCGGGTTTCGTCTTCATCCTCGGGTTCCTCCTCCTGGTGTACCGGAAGGCGAACGCCGTCACGCCTCTCATCCCGATCGTCATGATCGTCGGGTGGAACGGGGCGATCATGTACTTCCTCGGCCTCGACTACACCCCGATGACCGCCACCCTCGGGTCCATGACCATCGGGGTGGCCTCGGAGTACACGATCCTGATCATGGAACGGTGCGAGGAGGAACTTGCCAGGGGTCTCGACATCTACGAGGCGATCCAGATGAGCGTGCAGAAGATCGGGACCGCGGTCACGGTCTCGGGGATGACGACGGTCTTCGGGTTCTCGGCGCTGACGCTCTCGGCCTTCAACATCATCTCGAACTTCGGGACCGTGACGGTGATCACCGTTGGGTTCTCGCTGGTGGGAGCGATCCTGGTCATGCCGGCGGTCCTCTCCCTGATGTACCGCTTCACCCACCGCGGGGACGGAGCGGAGAATCAGGCGGCAGCGACGGCGTAGAGGGGATCGGTCCCTCCGGTTTTCATCATTTTTTCGCTGCAACTCGAAGAAATTTGTTTTTTGGCTCTGGAGAATTCGGCATGAACCCCCGGCTCAAGCATACGGGATGAAAATTCTCTTTAGTCTCGAGGGCGTGTGGATCCATGCTCCTTCGTCGGATCATGACCCTCCCTCGGGCCACCACCTCCTTGCCGGCCCCGCCCCATCTCCTCGCGAGACAGCAGGAACGATCGTGCGATAAGGGGCGGCACGGTCTGATCAGCATACCATCCCGGTATCATGACCCCGAGGATAGATCCGGGACGGGAGAGGGCCGATCATTTTTCAGCGGGATCACACTCCCTTGCCGCCCGTCGGCTATCTTCTCGCGAGACAACAGAAAAGATTCGACGATGATGGGGACGGCACATTCTGATCGGCACGCCGTCCCGCTTTCATGACCCCGAAGATAGAACCGGGCCGGGAAAGGGGCGATCATTCTTCACCAGGAACACGCGTGATGCCGTCCCCCGCCCTATCTTCTCGCGAAATACCAGAACAGATCGATGATGATGATGGGACGGCATGGTCTGATCAGTATGCCGTCCTGGTATCATGACCCCGAGGATAGAACCGGGACGGGAGAGGGCCGATCGTTTTTCAGCGGCATCACACTCCCTTGCCACCCGTCGGCTATCTTCTCGCGAGACGGCAGGAACGATCGTGCGGTAGAGGGCGGCACGGTCTGATCATCACACTCGCCCTGTCGCCCCGACCCCGAAGATCAAAGTGCGATGGCCACACCGCAGATCCCCGCTCATCGACTTGCGGCAAAACACCAGAGACGAACGCAGGCCACCGTCGTCCTCCGCCCAATTCTCATGGGAGATGGCAGGAAAGATCGTACGATAGGGAGCAGCGCGTCGGATCATCACGCCTTCCCCCTCATGAACAGGGGTATCGATGGCACGGGGGAGACAGACCGATCAGAAGGGCCATCCCACGAAATGAACGAAGAATGCGAACCTGCTCTCTTGTACCCGGGGAAAAGCCCTCGAGCAGGCGGCACCACGCTCTTCACGATATTATCTGGCAACTATGAGTGGAGAGCCCGCATGATCTGCAGAGCCGATCGGTTGTCTTCTCAGACCCCCTTTCTGAAACCCCCACCGAGAAGAAAAACGCTCCCGCTCACCGAAGAAGATCACTCGAAAACAAGAGGGCCGGGGCCGAGATTCGAACCCGGGTCGGGGGATCCACAGTCCCCTAGGATGACCAACTACCCCACCCCGGCAAAAGGCTTCTACTATGTTACATGCCACCACAGATTAACCTATCGGCACCGGAGGGCCGCAGAACGCCGGTCTGCCCGCATCCGGCCATCATACCGGAACAGGCGCGGGGGAGGAGAGCATTAATACGGGGAGGCGCCTTAATATAGTCAAAAACCTACCTCCCGGGAGAGGCAGGAATTTTGCGAGCGTGTGAGACGGCACCGGTTCTTCGGAGGGCAAAAAATATTCGGGTTGCCGTCCACCGACCCGCCAGAGCGAGGCGTTGCAGATCAGTGCATGAAAGGGGGCGTGGAACCAATGGGCAAAAAGAAAAAAAAGGAATCACAGAAGAGCGAAGGACCCGCGATCAGGACGCCGATCGTCTGCGTCCTCGGGCACGTCGACCACGGCAAGACCTCACTCCTCGACTGGATCCGGGGATCCTCGGTGACCGCCGGCGAGGCCGGGGCGATCACCCAGCACATCGGGGCGACGGTCGTCCCTCTTGATGCCATCCAGAAGATGAGCGGTGCGTTTGAAAAACTGAAGGTCAACGTCCCCGGCCTCCTCTTCATCGACACCCCCGGCCACCACGCCTTCACGACGCTCCGCGCACGGGGCGGCGCCCTCGCCGACATGGCCATCCTGGTCGTGGACATCAACGAAGGCTTCCAGCCGCAGACCATCGAGGCCCTCGAGATTCTCAGGACATACCGCACCCCCTTCGTCGTGGCCGCCACCAAGGTCGACCGTATCCACGGATGGCGGGTCAACAAAAACGCACCCTTCAGAAAGACCTTCGAGACCCAGGGCGACCGCGTGAAGATGGACCTGGAGAACAAGACCTATGAACTGATCGGCACCCTCTCCGAGAAGGGCTTCAACTGCGAACGCTTCGACCGGGTCTCGGACTTCGCCAAGAACATCGCCATCGTCCCGGTCTCAGGGGTCACCGGCGAGGGCGTGCCCGACCTGCTCCTCATGCTCGTCGGCCTTGCCCAGCGCTACATGACCGAGGCGCTCGAAGTCTCGGTCGACGGCCCGGGTACGGGGACGGTCCTCGAAGTGAAAGAGGAGCGCGGCCTCGGGATGACCCTTGACGTCATCCTCTACGACGGCACCCTCTCGGTCGGCGATGAGGTGGCCGTCGCCACCACGGACGGCGTGGTCAACACCAAGATCCGTTCTCTTCTCAAGCCGCGGCCGATGTCTGAGATCCTGGTCGAGGAAAAATTCGAGCGCGTCAAATCGGTCACCGCCGCATCAGGGATCAAGGTCTCGGCACCCAGACTCGAGAACGTCGTCGCGGGATCGCCGCTGCGGGCCATCCCGGCCTCCGAGGATATCGACGCCATCAACGAGGAGGTCCGCCGCGAGGTCGAGGAGATCCACGTCGACCTCTCAGACGAAGGGATCTTCATCAAGGCCGACACCATCGGAGCCCTCGAAGCCCTGGCCAAAGAACTGCAGGGGCACGGGATCAAGATCCTGAAGGCCGAGGTCGGGCCGGTGAGCCGCCACGACCTCATCGAGGTCGAGACGATCAAAGAGCCCTTGAACGCCGTGCTCCTCGCCTTCAACACCCCCCTGCTCCCGGACGCCATCGAGATCCTCAAACAGCCGACCTGCAAGGTCTCGGTCTTCGTCGGCGACGTCATCTATCAACTCATCGACGAGTACACCGAGTGGGTCGAGGAACAGAAACGCAAGATCGAAGCGGCACGCTTCGAACGGATCATCCTCCCGGCCAAGGTCACCATCCTCGAGGGGTGCGTCTTCAGGCAGAGCAACCCGGCCGTGGTGGGGGTCAGGGTGCTCGGCGGAAAACTGAGGAGCGGCGTGCGGTTGATGCGCAGGGACAGCAAAGCGGTCGGAACCGTCAAGACCATCCAGGTCGCGCAGGAGAACGTTCCCGAGGCTGACGCCGGCGCCGAGGTCGCGGTCGCGATCGAAGGTGCAACCGTCGGACGGCAGATCAACGAGAAAGACGATCTCTATGCATATATCCCGGAAAACCACGTGAAAGTCCTGGAAACCCAGATGATCTCCACCCTGAACCCAGGGATGCGCGAGGTGCTCGAGGAGTACACCACGATCAGGAGGAAGGACAATCCCTTCTGGGGCAAGTAGTATTTAATAATGGTATCATCCAATTTTATAGACAGGTTCTGATAGTATCAGGATGAGAAGGAGTCAGAGATAATGGTCGATTTCAAGGTTGTCGTTTCAGACAGGAAGGCGGGCCGCGCCTACAATATTGAGGCCAGCGGGGCTGCAGCCTCCGGATTTGTCGGGAAGAAGATCGGCGACGAGGTGGACGGCACGCCTCTCGGACTTGCGGGCTACACGCTCCAGATCTCCGGCGGCTCCGATAAGACCGGGATCGCAGCCAGAAAGGACCTGCCGGGCGCGGGCCGCAGGCGGATCCTCCTCTCGGAGGGCTTCGGGTTCCACCCTGAACTCGACGGTGAGCGGCGCAGGAAGACGATCAGAGGCAACGAGGTCACGCAGGACTTCGTCCAGATCAACACTATCGTCTCGGCATACGGTGCCCAGACTCTCGAGGAGATCTTCGGGAAGTCTGAGGAAGAAGCAGCAGCAGAGTAAAAATAAATCTATTTTTCTCCTGCCACTCCTTTCCGGATCGCAGGCAGGAGGTCAATCCATTCTACACCGTAGCGCCGGGCAAGCAGGACCGCCGCGGCGCCGGCCCGGAGTTTGCCGTCGAACTCCTCGTCGGTCACCCGGTTCATCTCCGCGACCACCTCGCCGGTCTCGCGTTCCGTGGCCTGAGCGATCCGCTCGACGAGGTCGTGGCAGGGGTCCGGGGCATCGAAGACCTCGGGGCCGGGTTTGAACCCCAGCGGGATCGCAACGGCCGAGACATCGATGAGCGGGGAGACGATGCCGTCCTCCACCTTCACCAGCCCGGCCGCCTCGGCCAGACGGACGACGGCGTTGGCCTGGTCGACGTTCATCCATTTCCGGTCCAGGGCAAGGAAAAAGACGAACTGGCTCCGGTCCATCTCCCCTTTGTGCATCTGCTTGAAGGGGGCCGCGACCGTGACTTCGAGACTCACTCGCAGGCACCCTTGAGACGGTCTCTCACGTCAAGCGCGTCCAGCGACCCGCCAGTCCCTTCTTTGACGACAAAGACCTCGGACTGCGGGCCGCGGTCGACGACCCTGACGAGGAAGGTGTTCTCAGAGACCGGCACCCGACCCTCGGGACGGAGGAGGGTCTCGTGGACCGAGAACCTGAAGTCCGCCGACTCGGTCACCTCATTCGCAAGGCCGGGGAGGAGGTCGACCGGGAGGAAGCGCGTACGGTCGTCGGCGATCTCCAGAATCAGGTGGTGCTTGAAGAGGTCGCCCCCCTCCCGTCGGTTGGTATGGGTACGGTGGAGGGCGGCGATGGCCCCGATTGCCCGGGGGAACGGGACCATCAGGGAGAAATTGAGGTCAAAGCGGGTGGGGAAGCGGTAGTACACTCTGCGCATTATAGAGGTATGTGCAGGTGGACCTGATAACTTCTGCTAATCGTTCCCGGCTTGAAGAAGGGGGGTATGAGTTTTTTGTACAACGGCCTGAGCGTCCCCCGGATCAGAACTTATATGAGCGCAGGGGGAGAGGGGGAGATGCCGCCGGGGGGCGGGGGAGTGGGTGAAGGGTGAAGAATAGGCAGGTCCTGGTCCACCTTACCGAGGCCGGCAAGGGAGAGACTGCGATGCGAAACGTCGAACACCTCCTCGAAGAGTTCGGGGACGATGTCGCCGCCGAAGTCGTGGCAAACGGCGACGGAGTGAAGGTGCTGCTCATCACCGGGCCGTACGGCGATGAGGTCCGGGCCCTCGCCGAAGCAGGGGTGCGCTTCGCGGTCTGTGCCCACAGTTGCAGGGCCCGGGGTTTCACGCGGGAGGACTTCCCGCGGGTCGTGACCGTCGTGCCCTCGGGGGTCGGCGAGATCGTGAGGAGAGAGGCCGAGGGGTTTGCGTACATCAGGCCGTGAACGGTTGTTAAATAACTGAACTATAGGCTCCGGATGCCGGGGGGAGAGCCACTCCCCGGTCCCCCCATGCGACGGCGGGATGGCGTGGTGATCAAAAGATGCCGTCCCCATCATCGAATCTTTTCTGGTATTTCGCGAGAAGATAGGACGGGGGACGGCATCACGCGTGTTCCTGGTGAAGAATGAGCGGCCCTTTCCCGTCCAGGTTCTATCTTCGGGGTCATGAAAAGGTGGCGGCGTACTGATCAGAATGTGCCGTCCCCTCATCATCGAATCTGTTCTGCCGTTTCGCGAGAAGATAGGACGGGGGACGGCATCACGCGTGTTCCTGGTGAAGAATGATCGCCCCTTTCCCGTCCAGGTTCTATCTTCGGGATCATGAAAATAGAACGGCGTCATGATCTGAATTGCCGTCCCCCAATCACAGAATCTTTTCTGGTACTTCGCGAGAAGATAGGACAGGGGACGGCATCACGCGTGTTCCTGGTGAAGAATGATCGCCCCTTTCCCGTCCAGGTTCTATCTTCGGGATCATGACAACGTGGCGGCGTACTGATCAGAATGTGCCGTCCCCTCATCATCGATCTGGTCTGCTGTCTCGCGAGAAGATGGGGCGGGGCGGCGACAAAGATCGACCTGCTCCCGTCCTGCTCCAATCTTCGGAGTCATGAAAGTGGGACGGCAACATGATCAAACCATGCCGTCCCCACCATCGTCGATCTGTTCTGCCTTTTCGCGAGAAGATAGGACGGGGGACGGCATCACGCATGTTCCTGGTGAAGAATGATCGCCCCTTTCTCGTCCTGCTCCAATCTTCGGGATCATGACAACGTGGCGGCGTACTGATCAGAATGTGCCGTCCCCCATCGCGAGATCTTCCAGTCGCGAGGAGAGAGATCTGTCCACATCCTGAAACACTGTTCCGAACAATGGTTCAATCGCAGAACACTTGAGCCCGAAGCTCATGCTCAATTTTAAAAATCCAAAAAAAGGGGGTTACTCGATCAGCACGGCGTTGACCACGCCGTCCTGACCGGGGCGGCTCATGATACGGGCCCGCCCGAGTTCAGTTCTGATGATCGCACCCTTGGTGAGGAGGTTCCGGCGGACGTAGTTGATATCTGCCGGGTTCTCTTCCACATTCTGGATCGCGACTTTCTTTGTCTCACCGGACGCAGGGTTCGAGACGGACGCAAAGTTGGCACGGAGTGCCCGGACCTTTCTCTCGCCACCGTGAACCCTGACGCTGCGGTTCCTGTTCTCCCCGATGTGGGTCTCGGCCGGAGCCCGGCCGCGCTGGTACCGCCGCCTACCGACTGCCGGGTGGTTCCTCCCACCGGTGAGGCGCCGGACGGATCTACCTTGCCACTGTATAATATCACCTCAGGTTATCTTCTGTGAGACCAGAATCCCATAGAGAGTGCTATATATATTCAGGCTCTCTGTATTTATTTCTGATCACTTCAGAACGGCATCGAGGAGCGCTTCCATCCCTTCGCCGGTCTTCATGTTTGTCCGGAAGATCTGCATCTCGGGGTTGTACCGGCGCATGTCGGCCTCCATGCGGTCGAGGTCGCAGCCGACCAGGGGGGCGAGGTCGACCTTGTTGATCACCCCGATGGAACAGCCCCGGAACATCATCGGGTGCTTGTTCACGACGTCGTCGCCTTCGGTCGAGGAGACGACCACGATCCGCTTCTCGGCGCCGAGGGCGAAGTCGGTGGGGCAGACCATGTTGCCCACGTTCTCGATGAAGAGGATGTCGATATCGTCGAGGGCAAGGTGCTCGATGGCGTGCTCCACCAGGTGGGCGTCCAGATGGCACTCCGTGCCGGTGTTGGCATTGACGGCCGGGATGTCGAGGGCGACGATCCGCTTGAAGTCGTCGTCGCCGTAGACGTCGCCGGCGATCGCGCCCGCATTCAGCCCACGGGCTTTGAGGAGGGGAGCGAGGCGTTCGATGAGCGAGGTCTTGCCCGACCCGATCGCGCCGAGGAGGTCGAAGGCCCGGACTCCGTGTCCCTTGAGGTGGGCGGCATTGGCGGCGGCAAGTTTGTCGTTCGCCGCATACACATCCTTCTCGATCTGGACGTCAATGTGATGCATACATTGAGTATAGAACGTGACTCCTATATAGGTTCACCATCTACCTAAACAGTCATGGAACGTGTCTGCGTCCTCTATCCCTGCTATTTTCATGCCGGTCTGAGACGGGCCCAAGGGCGGCGCGTCCCGAAGGCCCTCGCGGTCAGGGACCCGAGCCTCGCCGACCTCAAGGACGCCCTCAAAAAATGCGGGTGCTCCTTCAGGACCGAGGAGAAGCACCACCCCGCCCACTGGCACAAGCGCGAGGGCCGGGTCGTCGTCGACTATGAGGGCCCCAAGAGTGCGTTGATCCTGAAGGTGGCGCGGGCCCTCGAGGTGAAGAGATGAGCGGGCTGTACGACCTGCACACCCACACCACGCTCAGCGACGGCGAGCTGCTGCCCATCGAACTGGTGAGACGGCTCTCGGTCCTCGGCTACGAGGTCGTCGGGATCGCCGACCATGTCGACTGCTCGAATATCAGGACAGTCGTCGAGACGACGGCGTGCCTGAGGGAGAGCGCCGCACGCTACGGAGTGAAACTCCTCTGCGGGGTGGAGATCACCCATGTCCCGCCGGAGGAGATCGCCGGGCTCGCCGCCTTCGCGAAAGATCAGGGCGCGGACCTGGTGGTGGTCCACGGCGAGACGACCGTCGAACCGGTGGCACCGGGGACGAACCATGCCGCCTGCGTCTGCCCCGACGTCGATGTCCTGGGCCATCCGGGATTTATCACCCCCGAGGACGCACGCCTTGCCGCAGAGAACGGGATCGCCCTGGAGATCACGGCGCGGGCCGGCCATAACCGGACGAATGGGTACGTGGCGGTGACCGCCAGGGAGGCCGGGTGCATGGTGGTCGTGGACTCAGACGCCCATGCGCCCTCCGACCTGATGAGTGCAGAGGAGAGAATGGCTGTTGCTCGCGGTGCGGGGCTAACAGAGGACGAGTGCCGGAGATCAGCATCTATAAATATTCTTTCGGATTTACTCGGGATGTAACCGACATTTATATTTTTACGATACTTTTAAATACTGTCGAAACTCATTTATATACATCACTCCATATCCATCGGAGTTTTGCCGAGGTTACTCTATTGAAACTTTTGGGCACCGTAGTTAAAACTTGCGGCTCTCGTCTGCTGATCGTCAGATGCGACGCCGCCAGGCTCCCCCGCCTCTATGGCGACGTGTTCAGTAGGCGCCTCAGACCAATCGGGAAAGTTGTGGACATATTCGGGAACGTCGCTTCGCCCTATGCCGCGGTCTTCTGCCGGGGAGACCACAGCCAGAGCGCGGGCGAGAAACTCTATACAAAAGGTGATGGGAAATGGCAGAAATCGAGAAACTAAAGATGCTTCAGAGCGAGCGCGAGGCCCTCAAGAAGAGAGTCCGCACCCCGGTCAGAGAGAAGGAGGTCAAGAGGGAGGCAACGAGCGAGACGGTCTGCCCTGAGTGCGGCAGCCGTCAGCTGGTCCACGACTACGAGCGGGCCGAACTGGTCTGCAAGAACTGCGGACTGGTCCTCGACGAGGAGTTCATCGACCGTGGTCCTGAGTGGCGGGCCTTCGACCACGACCAGCGGGTGAAGCGGTCCCGTGTCGGTGCGCCGATGACCTTCACGATCCACGACAAGGGTCTCTCGACGATGATCGACTGGAGGAACCGCGACTCGTACGGCCGGGCGATCTCCTCGAAGAACCGGGCCCAGTTGTACCGTCTGCGCAAGTGGCAGCGGCGGATCAGGGTCTCGAACGCCACCGAGCGCAACCTCGCCTTCGCACTCTCCGAACTGGACCGGATGGCCTCGGCCCTCGGTCTGCCCAGGAACGTGCGCGAGACGGCGGCGGTTATCTACCGCGATGCGGTGGACAAGAACCTCATCAGGGGCCGGTCGATTGAAGGTGTCGCGGCGGCCGCGCTCTATGCGGCGTGCCGGCAGTGCTCGGTCCCGAGGACGCTCGACGAGATCGCCGAGGTATCCAGGGTCTCGAGGAAAGAGATCGGCCGGACGTACCGGTTCATCTCCCGCGAACTGGGGCTCAAGCTCCTGCCGACCTCGCCCATCGACTACGTGCCGCGCTTCTGCTCGGGGCTCTCCCTGAAGGGCGAGGTGCAGAGCCGTGCGGTCGAGATCCTGCGGCAGGCAGGCGAACGCGAACTGACGAGCGGCCGGGGGCCGACCGGCGTCGCGGCGGCGGCGATCTATATCTCCTCCATCCTCTCCGGGGAACGGCGCACCCAGCGTGAGGTGGCCGAGGTGGCGGGCGTCACCGAGGTGACGATCCGGAACCGGTACAAGGAACTGGCAGAGAAGTTGGATATCGAGATCATTCTCTGATCTCATTTTTTTCTCTCCCGGCGTCGGCGCGCCCTTTGTGTCAGAGTCTCCTCCGCGGGAGGTGGGGGTGCCGGCGGCGAGGGATTCATCAGGAACAGATATAAGGGAACAGAGGCAACAGTACCTGGCAGGATCAGGCACTGATTCCATGCACGGGCTCGTAGATCAGGGGTAGATCGCATCGTTCGCAACGATGAGGCCGCGGGTTCAAATCCCGCCGGGTCCATTCCTTTTGAAGATTTTTCTGGAGAAGAGCGTGAGCGTTTTTTCGGGGGTGCCTCAGAACCTCCCACGCCATGAATGGACGGAGTGAAGAGAGGAATCTGTTTCTCTATGAACGTCCGGATTTTGTAGAATCAGGCATGAACCCTAGGCTCAAGCATACGCGATGAAAATTTTCTGAGCTGCGCTACGGTGTGTGGGTGGGATCCCAATCCTCGCGACAGAACCTTTGGAAGATCTGGTTTCATCGCCGCCCCCTGGCTATCCTCGTCGTGGGGGTCCGGGGGCAGAGCCCCCGGCGCGAGATGGCGGTGAAAGTTCTCAATAGGGGCAGCAGGCCGATCAGGTGCGAATGGACCCCTCCCAGATGAAAAGTGAGGAGGGATTTTACCCGGCATATTATCTGAGTCGATTTTTCCGTTCCATTCTGGCACACCACCACAAACTGCGACGAAAAAGTATGCTTGAGGTGTGCTTCCACCTCATGAACGATTCTTCACAGTCTTACCCTTATCTTCTCCTTCCTGAGAGGAGGAATACAAGACCTGCCGCCAGGCAGGGGATGACAAGCCCAACCGGGGTCCGCTCCGGGGTTGTTGTAGGCGCCTCGGGGGACGGTGTCCCGGCCGGGGCCTCCTCGACAACCGCCGGCGTGGCCGGAGATTCCTCTCCCTGCGGCCTCTCCGCAACGGCGATCGCGAAGTACGAGAAGCCCGGTGTCTCCGCCACATACCGTGCCTCGCCGTTCTCTTCTTTCACACACGTCGTCTCGAGGGAGGACCAGGCGCCGTCACGATACCTGAGGAGGAGGACATCCTGCGTCCCGGCGCCCTGCGCCTCGATCCATGCGAGGGGCACGGCGAAGGAGATCAGAGCGCCGCGGAGATCGACGCCGGTGAGAGGGGAGAGCGTGATCTCGTCGTACTCGTAAACCGCGGCTGCGGGCTGGACGATATCGGAAGGCAGGGCTTTCTTCTCGGCGACCACCTTGACACCGGCGAGGTCGGCGGCCGCGGTCAGGTCGATCGTAGAGATCGCCGACCGGCCCTTCACCTCGTACGAGACCTCATGGAGAGAGACACCCTGTTCGTCCGGCGAGGGTGCGGCGGGCGGCGGTGGGGCACTCCGGCTGCCGCCACTGCCACCGCCACCGCTGCCGCGGGGGGTGGAGGGCGAGGACGGCGCCGCGGTCACAGTCGCGGTCGGTGCGGGCGTGGGGGTCAGGGTCGGTGGAGGCGGGACAAAGACCGCATAGCGGTCGGCCGACTCGACCAGCGGGGAGGTGTCGATGACGCCCTCGACGGCATACGGCATCTCCCCGATGCCGTCGCCGTCGGTGTCGGTGCCCGCATAGTCGTCCCAGGAGTTCCCGAGGACGTGCGCGAACGAGGCGCCGTTATAGCGGTAATGGATCGGAGCGGCGCTATTCAGGGCGACCGGCGTCTTCGGGGCAAGGTTCCCGCCGGGGTTGTTTGCAAAGGTGTTCTTCCAGAGCACCGTGTCCCCCGGACTCCCGGCGGCAAGGACCGCACCCACCGTGTTGTCGGCGATGAGGGATCCGGTGACCGTCGTCGCCGTGCAGTTGAGACAGGAGAGCCCCGCGTAGTTGTCGACGGCCGTGACATTCCTGACCGCGACGCCAGCCGAGTCGGAGGCGGCGAAGCCGATATAGGTGCCCGAGAGGGTGAGTCCTTCGGCGGTGATGTTCCGGCACCCGACGAGGTACACCATGCCGGCGTCCGCCGGGACGGCCTCGTCGTGCCGCCCGGCCCAGACATAGACCGGTTTCCCGTCGACGGTGTTCGTCTCGTCTATCCGAACCGTCCCCTCATAGCCCGGGGTCGGGGCGAACCTGAGGTTCCACCGGTTTTCGGCCATCGTGTTCTGCGAGAGCGTGCCGATCTTCACGGCGGCGAGGTTCAGACCTGACCCCCCATTCCCGATCGCCGTGCAGTCGGTCAGCGTAAAGGATGCGGAGGAGGCGACGGCGATCCCATCGGCACCGCACCCGGAGACGGTGCACCCGAGCACGCCGGCACCGGCGGTCCCGTCGACCACGATGCCGTTCCCGCTGCATTCGGTCACCGCCAGGTCCGCGAGCGCGGCGTCCTCGCCGGTGACCAGAACTCCGTTGCGGCCGCCGGTGAGGGCGAAGCCCCTGACGGTGATCCCCGGCCCGGTGAGGGTGAGCACGTCCCCCCCGCCGGTCCCGTTGAAGACCACGTCGCCGTCCCCGACGAGCGTGAGCGGCCGGTCGACCACGACGTTCTCGTGATATGTCCCGTTTGCGACCATGACCATCCCCCCCGGCACCGCAGCGTCGACGGCCTTCTGGACGGCGGCATGGTCCTGGGGCACCCTGACGGGATCGACCGTGAAGGCCTTGATACAGAGGTTGGTGTCCGGGTAGAATTCAGTCAGGTCATACCAGGAAACCCCGTCGGAGCTCGCAAAACTCTCGCCTGGATGGGCTGTGGCCTGGTTTGAGTAACGATAGAGCGGTTTCTCGACGATGAGGGGATGGGTGTCGGTCGGAGAGGTGACCCTCAGCGACACCGAGAAGTTCCGGCCGGGAGTGAGATGCACCGCCCGGTCGAGCGGGAGAGTGTGGTAACCCGGGAGCACCATCGTCCCGTTCGCGGCATAGACCTGACTGACCCGGTCCCCGTCGGCGAGGTGGACCCCGACCTCGTAGGCGGTGCCGGGTTCGCGGGTGTAGAAACCGACCGTGGTCAGGCTCTCCGTCCTCTCCGCCGTGAAGACGTTCATCCCATACATCGTGGTCGTCTTACCGGTGCCGATGCTGGCGGTCCACCCGAGGGGGTCGTGCTGGTAAATATGGTCGGAGGTGTCGAGCGATTCGCCGGTGAAGAGCACGGCCGCTGCCATTCGATCGGTGCCGAGAAATTCGGTCCGCCTGAGCTGGAAACGCCCGAGACTCTTGTCATAATAGGAGATGTAAAAGTAGCCGTTGTCCCCACTCGAGGCGCCCCATGAGTTTTTGGCGATGAAGGCGCCGTCGCCCGGCGGGGTCTCGACGAAGTTTGCCGCCGGGTAGGTGTCGTTCCATCCGACGAGGAGGACCGCGTGGGCGCCGTCGTAATATGCAGTGCTGTTCTCGGATAGATAGTAGGTAGTGTATTTCGTCCCGAAGGCAGAGTAGTTCATCAGGAAACTGTCATAGAGACCACCTTCATCTTTGATCATCGCCTTGATCAGGTCGTTGTCGAGGGGACCGGCACGCGGCGGGAGGAAGGTGACGTTCCGGAGATGGAGCACCGGATCGAGGTTGGTGGGCGAGACTGAGGATGAGGACGGAACGTAGGGGTCGTCAGACTCGTTCACCGGCCCTGACCCCCGGGCGAGGTAAGCGGTCGCCATGAAGGGGTTGCCCCCGTAGCAAGGCCCCCAATCAAAGCCGTGGGTGTTTTTCATATTGTTTTCCGAGAGGTCCCACTCGCCCAACCCATCCCCGAGGAGGGTGGACTCAAGCGATCCCAGCGAGGCGAAGGCCCAGCAGGTGCCGCACTGTCCCTGGTCTTTCACCGGGGTAACGCGGCCCTCGTCGGCGAGGTTGAAGTACGGTTCAGTCGGCGGGTCGGCCGTCGCAGCGACGGCACCCCCGGACCAGAGCGGGGTGTCGGGCGGAGGGATCAGGCCTTCCGGGCAGATGGGATAATTGTTCTCCGACGTCCGGGGTACGGGTGTCGCTGCCCTGGAATGTGCTGCCTCCTGCTCCTCCATATACCGGACAAAATCGGGGTTCAGCGGTGCGGTCTCGATCTCAAGATCCGCTGCCTGCACGCCCGCGAGAAATGGACACAGGCAGAGGAGAAAAACTATGATCGTGAAGTGCGGATGGGACATGGATTTTCATCTCGATACGATGCATAAAATGATGGAGATATAATAATGGGTCGAGCCCCCAGATCGGAAAATGGGATATACTCGGTAGAGATTCAATTTTTTTCTGGATCGCGAAACAGAAATTTCCAGATGTCATGATACCCGAATTCGGCGATTTTCAGCCCGTACCACCTACCGGCACTGAAAAGGAGATGAAATACGCCCTCATGAGCAACCGGCAAGATGAAGCACATCATATTCCGATACCGTTCATAATGACCATCAAAAGAGATGACCGGCCGCCACAACCGCCTTGAAACCGGATTTTCACTTTGAATGTGCTGCCTGAGAGATCGACAATCTCAGACGAAGTACGAGAGAATCGTTCCAACGGCGATCAACTATATATCGATCGAGATGTATTGAGTAATCTCATAAAATATCCTTCTGTTTTCAGGACTCCGGAGAATCGCTCCCGAAACGAAGTTCCAGGGGACGTTATGAGATCCCCCGGTATCGACGCAGCCAAAAAAAAGAGCCCTCACCTCCTCCTGACAAGGAGGAGGGCGGCAATACCTGCCGCCAGGCAGGGGATGATAAGCCCGACCGGGGTCGGGTGCGGGTTTGGGGGGGCATCGGAGGGCGGTGTCCCGGCCGGGGCCTCCTCGACAACCGCCGGCGTGGCCGGAGATTCCTCTCCCTGCGGCCTCTCCGCAACGGCGATCGCGAAGTACGAGAAGCCCGGTGTCTCCGCCACATACCGTGCCTCGCCGTTCTCCTCCTTCACAAACCTCGTCTTCAGGGGAACCCAGGCGCCGTCACGATACCTGAGGAGGAGGATATCCTGCGTCCCGGCGCCCTGCGCCTCGATCCATGCGAGGGGCACGGCAAAGGAGATCAGAGCGCCGCGGAGATCAGCGTCGGCGATATGGGAGAGCGTGATCTCGTCGTACTCGTAGACCGCGGCTGCGGGCGGGACGATGTCTGAGGGCAGGGCTTTCTTCTCGGCGGTCACCCTGACACCGGCGAGGTCGGCGGCCGCGGTCAGGTCGACCGCCGAGACGGCGGACTGACTCTTCACCTCGTACGAGGCCTCATGGAGAGGGGCGGCCGGTTCCATCGGGAAGGGCATCGGGGGCGGGGAAGGAGCACGGTGTCCTCCGCCACCGCCTCCCCCTCCCCCGCCGCCGGCGGGTGCGGGTGCGGGCGGGACGGGTGTCGGCGTCGGGGTGGGAGTCGGGGGCGGGACTTCGCCGACCCCATAGTGATCGGAGGGGACGACCAGCGGTGCGGTGTCGTTGAGACCCGGGACGGCATACGGTGTCTCGCCGATGCCGTCGCCGTCGGTGTCGGTGCCGGCATAATCGTCCCAGAAGTTGCCGAGTCTCTGCATGAAATAGGTTCCATTATAACGGTACGGGAGCGGGGTGGTGGAGTCCAGGGCGACCTGCCCTTCGAGGGAGAGGTGGCCGCCGGTGTTGTTTGCAAAGGTGTTCTGCCAGAGCACCGTGTCGGTCGGATCTGCGGCGGCAAGGAACGCGCCCACCGTGTTGTCGGCGATACGCGAACCGGTGACGGTCGTCGCCGTACAGTTGAGAGATGAAAACCCCGAGTACGCGTTGCCCACAAAGGCGGAGTCGCTGATCGAGAGGGCGTCCGAACCCCGGCAGAACGCCCCGGCAAAGTTCCCGGTGGCCGTGACGTTCCTGACGGTGACGCCGGTCGAGTCGGAGACGACCAGGCCGACATAGTTGCCGGAGAGGGCGAGATCCTCTGCCGTGATGTTCCGGCACTCGATCAGGTACACCATCCCGGCATCTCCGGGCACGGCCTCGTCGTGTCTCCCGGTCCAGACATAGACCGGTCTGCCGTCGACGGTGTTCGTCTCGTCCATCGCGATCGAACTCTCATAACCCGCGGCCGGGACGAAGCGGAGGTTCCACTGGTTCCCGGCCATCGTGTTCCGGGAGAGCGTGCCGTTCCTCACATCGTCGAAGTTCAGGCCGGCCCCGGCATTTCCGACTGCCGTGCAGTTGGTCAGCGTAAACGATGCAGAGGAGGTGACGGCGATGCCGTTCTCACTGCAGTCGGTCACCGTCAGGTCCGCGAGCGTGACGTCATTGCCGACGACCAGGATCCCGTCGGCGCCATCGGTGAGGGTGATTCCCCGGACAGTGATATTCGACCCGGTCAGGGTGAGCACGTCCCCGCCATCTCCGTCGACGACCGGGTCGCCATTCCCGATGAGGGTGAGGGGCCGGTCGATGACGACGTTCTCGTTGTACACGCCGCTTCCGAGAAGGATCACATCGCCCGGCGTGGCGGCAGCGACGGCCTCACGGATGGTGGCATAGTCCCCGGGCACGCTGACGGGATCGCGCGTGAAGGCCTTGATGCAGAGGTTGGTGTCAGGGAAGAAGGCGGTCAGGTCGTCCCAGTCTCCCCCGTCGAGACTGATAAAGCTCTCGCCTGAACGGGCTGCGGCTCCACTCGAGTAGCCTGCAACCGGCATCTCGACGACGAGGGGGTGGGTGTCGGCCGGGGCGGTAACCCTGAGAGTCACCGAAAATTCCCGGCCGGGGACGAGGGGCACCGGCGCGTCGAGCGGGAGGGTGCGGTAACCCGGGAGCGCCATCGTCCCGTTGGCGGCATACACCTGACGGGAGGTGTCCCCCTCGATGAGGGCGACCCTGACCTCATAGGCCGTGCCGGGCTCGCGGGTGAAGAAACTCACCGCCTCCAGGAATTCGTAGCGCTCCGCGGTGAAGAGGTTCTTACCGTACATCGTGGTCGAGACCCCGGTGCCGATGCTGGTGGTCCAGCCGAGGGGGTCGTACTGGTAGAGGTGGTCGTAGGAATCGGCCGGTTCGCCGGTGAAGAGCACGGCCGCCGTGGCCCGGCCGGTGCCGATATATTCGGTCGCAGGGTTCTGGAAGCGCCCGATACTCCGGTCGTAGTAGGAGATGGAGAAGTAGCCGTCGTCCCCCGACGAGGTGCCCCAGGAGTTCCTGGCGATGAAGGCGCCGTCGCCGGGCGGGGTCTCGACGAAGTTCGCCGCCGGGTAGGCGTCGTCCCACCCGACGAGGAGGACGGCGTGGCTGCCGTCGAGCTTCGCGGTGCTGTTCTCGGGCAGGTAGTAGGTGGCCGCGTTCGGTCCGAACAAGGAATAGTTCACCAGGAACCCGGCATAGAGCCCGCCCTCCTCTTTGATCGTCGTCTTGATCAGGTCGTTGTCGAGGGGACCGTCCCGCGGCGGGAGGAAGGTGACGTTCTGGACCTGCATCACCGGCGAGAGCCCCGTAGGGGACTCAGGGGACGGAACCGGGAGGAGGTAGGGATCGTCGCTCTCGTTCACCGGCCCCGACCCCCTGGTGAGGTAGGCCGTCGCCATGAAGGCGTTGCCGCCGTCGCAGGGCCCGGCGTCGAAGCCGTGGGTGTTCTTCATATTGTTTTCAGAGAGGTCCCACTCGCCCAGGCCGTCGTTGAGGAGCGCGGACTCAAGCGACCCGAGGGCGCCGAAGGTCCAGCAGGCCCCACATTTCCCCTGGTTCTTCACCGTGGTGACGCGGCCCTCGTCGGCAAGGTTGAAGTACGGTTCCGCGGGTGGTTCGGCCGTCGCAACGACGGAAGCGGATCCGTCAGGCCAGAGCGGGGTGCCGGGCGCAGGGATCAGACTGTTCGGATAGACGGGATATTCGTTCTCCGACGGTTCAGGTGCGGGTGCGGCCGCAAGGAACAGAGGCACCGCGGGAGGTGCCGCCTCCTGCTCATCCATATACCGGACAAAGTCGGGGTTCAACGGTGCGGCCTCGATATCGAGGCCCGCCGCCGCCGGCACGACGGGGAGTGCGATACACAGGCAGAGGAGAAGTATGATCGGCAGGTGCTGGTTGGTCATGGTGCTCATCTCCGGCACATTCATAAAAAGGAACAAATATGGTAAAAACTCGACCGATTCGGGCGAAAAATAAAATATACTCAATAATGATTCGATATTGGCCCGATAAAAAAACAGAAACGTCCATATATTACAATACTGAAATGAATCGATTTTCGGCCGTCACCCTCTGCCCGGACAAAGCGACGGATGAGGCCGAATCTCCGGCGTAACGGATGAGAGCCTGCATTGTATCGTACGATACAATGCATTCGGTCCGCCATAATAGATGATAAATCCCCATAGCGACCTTAAAAAAAGAGACAAAATCCGGCGCGCCGCCCCGGCCGAAACAGAGATATCATATGGAAGTGCTGCCAGACGAATACACGATCTCAGATGAAGTACGAGATAATCGGAGACAACCTCCAGATGGTCAAAATCGCCCTCTCGCACGGCGAGAAGATCAACGCCGAGGCCGGGGCCATGGTGAACATGAGCGGCAACATGCAGATGGACTCCCACCTGAAGGGCGGTCTCTTCGGCGGGATCAAAAGAATGCTCACCAGCGAGAGCCTCTTCCTGACCGAGTTCACCCCGAACGGCAGTGAAGGCTTCGTCTCGTTTGCCGGGAATGTGCCGGGCCGGATCTTCCCGGTGGACGTGGACGGAAAAGAGTTCATCGCCCAGAAAGACGCCTACCTCTGCTCTGAGGAGGGCGTGACCCTCGACGTCGCCTTCACGAAGAAGCTGCGGTCAGGGTTCTTCGGCGGCGAGGGGTTCATCCTCCAGCGCCTCCACGGGAACGGCAGGGCCTTCCTCCACTGTTGCGGCGACACCATCGAGATGGACCTTGCTCCGGGCGAGACGATCCGGGCCGAGACGGGACTTGTGGTCGGGTTCGACTCGACCGTCGACTACTCCATCGAACTGGCCGGCGGCGTGAAGACGGTCTTCTTCGGCGGCGAAGGACTCTTCCTGACCACCCTCACCGGCCCGGGCAAGGTCGTCCTCCAGTCGATGGACATCGCCAAACTTGCCGGGTCGCTCATCCCCTACCTCCCGACCCAGACCTCGGGGGACTAAATTACCTTTTTTTCGGCTGTGTAGAATCGGGCATGAACCTCTGGCTCAAGCATACAGGATGAACATTCCTGGTGGTCTCTGGTGAGTGGATCCTTGTTCCCTCTTCGGAGCAGGACACCACATAGAGCGACCACTTCATTGCCGCCCCCACCCATCTTCGTCGTGGGGGGTCCGGGGGGTGAAACCCCCCGGTGCGAGATTCCAGGAACGATTCTACGATGAGGGCGGCACATCGGATCATCACGCCTTCCCAAACATCGGTGCCGGGGGCGCTGCCCCCGGACCCCGGGACGAAGACAGGGCAGGGAAGGCAGAGGCCCGATCATTCAGGAGATGCATCTGCAATCTCTGTATCAGTCCTGAAGGCGTTTGGTGGATTCAAACCATTATGGAAACCTGGAGAGATGACGTCAGGATCATTTTCATGGTAAACCCTCACCTTTTCTGGGTGCGAGTGCGATTCAACCGCCTTCCCCCATCTTCTCGCCGGGGACTCTCTCGAAAGCCTTCGGCCCATGGCAAATCAAAGATGTGCCACGAGCCGCAGACTTTCGCTGACGACCGAAGGGAGTCGAGAAGACAAAGATAGCCGAGGGGCGGCATAATACTCAACTTCTATTCGCTCCTCGAACGCAAGAATGAGGGTCAAGAACTGATCCAACTCTGATATGATATTTTCATCCCGTATGCTTGAACTCCGCGTTCATGCCCGATTCTACAAAACCCACTCGCCTTTCATTACTCCCGGCCGCCTCCCCACCCCGTCCGCTCCAGGAGGGCGGTGAGGAGGAGGTCGACCGCCATGATCACGCCCGCCGTCGCGACGAACATGACGACCGGGTCGGGCCAGAGCGATCTGATAAAACGGCTGGCAAGGATGCCGACCATCACGGCGACGAAGAGGACAAGAATACTCCGAGTGTGCGAACGGTCCATATGAGAAAAGTGTGAAGGAGAGGAGGAAATATCTTCCTCTCACCGGCGGCGCCGGAGGGCAAGGGCGCCGCCGGCCGCGAGCACTGCCGACCACCAGGGCAGGGGACTCTGCGCCGGGGTGGTCGGTGTGGGGTTCGCGGTCGTCGTGGTGACGGCCGGGACCGGTGTTTCGGAGACGGCCGGTTTTTCCGCGGTGGCGTTCACCGGGATTGCGCCGGGCTCCGTAGACGGCACGGTCGGCACCGGTTCGATCGTCCGGCCCGCCGCCACGGCGAAGTACGAGAACCCGGGCGACGTCGCATGGTAGACGATCGAGCCGCTCTCCTCGCGCACGATCTCGGTCGGGAGTTCAATCCACGTCCCGTCGTGATAGCGCCAGAGGGCGACCTCCGCGGGGGAGAGGCCCTGCGCCTTCAGCCATGCCGTCGGGACGTCGAAGGTGAAGACCGCCTCCGCGATCGCATCGTCGCCGACATAGGTGAGGGTAGCGGTAAGGTACTGGTAGACCGGTTTGTCCAGGTCGTCGGGCCCGTCTGTCGCCCGGGCGACGGTCACCATGATCCCGTCGATCCGCTTTGCAGCGGTGAGGGTGATCTCGGTCACCGCCGAACCCTCGAACTGCATCGAGGTGGTGGCGCCCGCGTTCAGGTCGCCGGCGGCACCGATCCCGCCCCAGTCATCCCTGCCGTCGTTGCGGGGGGCACCAAGCACATACCGGTCCTCCGGTTCGACCAGCGGGCAGGTGTCGTTGACGCTCGTCAGGGTAAAGATATTCCGGGCGGCGTACGGCGTCTCGCCGACCCCGTCGCCGTCGGTGTCGGTGCCCGCATAGTCGTCCCAGTAGTTGCCGAGGGCACGGCTGTAGTAGGTGCCGTTATAGCGGTATGCAACCGGCGCCGTGGTGTTCAGGGTGACCTCCCCCATCGCGCCGAGGTGGCCCGCGCTGTTGTTGACAAAGGAGTTGCGCCAGAAGAGGGTGTCGGCCGGATCGTCGGCGACAACGATCGCACCCACGATGTTGTCGGCGATGCGCGAGCCCGTGACCTCGAGGGCCGTGCAGTTCTGCGAGACGAAACCCGCAAACCCGTTGGCTACCATCGCCGAGGCGTCGACCGAGAGGTTGTCGACGTACCGGCAGTACGCCCCTGCATCGTTGCCGGAGGCCAGGACATTCCTGACCGTGATGTCGGTCGAGTTGTAGAGATACAGTCCCATAAAGTTGCCCGAGAGCGTGAGGTCCGCGGCGGTGACGTTCCGGCATCCCATCAGGTACACCATCCCGGCATCGGTGGGCACGGCCTCGTCGTGCCGGTCGTTCCAGACATAGACCGGTTTTCCGTCGACGGTGTTTGTCTCGTCGATCATGACGGTGTCTTCAGCGCCGTCGGAGGGGGCGAAGAAGAGGTTCCATCGGTTCCCGGCCATCGTGTTCTGCGAGATCCCCCCGTTCTTCACATAGTTGAGGGCAATCCCTGCCTCGGCGTTGCCGGTGGCCGTGCAGCGTGTCACCATGAATGCGTCGGCGGACGAGAGGGCGATCCCGCTCTCGCCGTTGGCGGCGACGTTCACGCCGACGAATACCGTCCAGTTGGAACCGGAGACTTCGACGCCGTTGTCATGGTTCACCGAGACGTTGGAATTGTACACACTGAGGTCGGCGGTATCAACGGCCCACATCCCGTTGTCATCGTTCTCTGCGAGGGTGCACTGGAGCACAATGACCTCGGCGGCATCATCGGTTCTCATCCCGTTTTCATCGTTCCCGGTGAGAGTGCACCGGTACGCGATGACATTTGAGGCATCGTCGACGCTCATCCCGTTGCCGCCGTTCCCGGTGAGAGCGCACCCGAACACAAAGACATTCGAGGCATTGTTGACCTTTATCCCGTTGTGCATGCCATCAAGGATCTCGGTGTCGGCGATGAAGGTCTTTGAAGCGCCTTCAACCTCGATCCCGTCTCCTCCGCACCCGCTGAGATGCAGGTCGACGAACGTCGTGTCGTTGCCGGCGACCTGGACGCCGTCGTCACCGCCGGTGATCGAGAATCCCCGGAGAGTGACATTGGACGCGGTGAGGCTGAGTGCGGTTGCGTCGCCTCCGTCGATGACGGCGTCGCGTGAACCGACGAGGGCGAGCGGTTTGTCGATCACGACGTTCTCGGTATAGGTGCCGTCTTCAATGAAGACCATCTGGCCGGGCAGGGCGGCGTCGACTGCCGCCTGGATGGTGGCATAGTCCGCGGGCACGCTGATGGGGTCGCGCGTGAAGGCCTTGACGCAGAGGTTGGTGTCAGGGAAGAAATCGGTCAGGTCGGCCCACTCCATCCCATCAAGGCTCACAAAACTCTCGCCCGGCTGGGCGGTGGCATTGCTCGAGTAGTCCTCGATCGGCATCTCGACGGCGAGAGGGTGGGTGTCGGACGGGGAGGCGACCCGGATGGCCACCGAGAAGTTCTGGCCCGGGACGAGGGGCATCGGGGTGTCGAGCGGGACGGTGTGGTAGCCGGGGAGTGCCATCGTCCCGTGTGCGGAGGAGGTCTGGTACGGGAGGCCTCCATCCAGGGAAGAGGCCCTGACCTCGTACGCGGTGCCGGGTTCGCGGGTGTAGAAACTGACGGCGTGCAGGACTTCGTAGTGTTCCACGGTAAAGAGGTTCGCGCCGTACATCGTGGTCGAGGTGCCGATGCTCTGGGTGGAGCCGAGAGGGTCGTACTGGTAGAGGTGGTCGTCGGTGCCGAGGGGTTCGCCGGTGAAGAGCACGGTCGCCGCGGCCCCAGCGTCGCCGATATACTCCCTCGCCGGGTTCTTGAAGCGCCCGACGCTCCGGTCATAGTAGGAGATGTAGAAGTAGCCGTCGTCCCCCACCGAGGTGCCCCAGGAGTTTTTCGCGATGAAGGCACCGTCGCCGGGCGGGGTCTCGACGAAGTTCGCGGCCGGGTAGGCGTCGTCCCATCCAACCAGGAGGACGCCGTGGCCGCCGTCGAGCTTTGCGGTGCTGTTCTCGGGCAGGTAGTAGGTGACCGCGTTCGGTCCGAAACAGGAGTAGTTCACCAGGAACCCGGCATAGAGCCCGCCCTCCTCTTTGATCGTCGTCTTGATCAGGTCGTTGTCGAGGGGACCGGCACGCGGCGGAAGGAAGGTGACGTTCTGCACCTGCATCACCGGCGCAAGGCCGGCGGGCGAGTCTGGAGAGGGGTTCGGGAGGAGGTAGGGGTCGTCGCTCTCGTTCACCGGCCCCGACCACCGGGAGAGGTAGGCCGTCGCCATGAAGGCGTTGCCGCCGTCGCAGGGCCCGGCGTCGAAGCCGTGGGTGTTCTTCATGTTGTTCTCAGAGAGGTCCCAGCTGCCGAACCCGTCGGTGAGGAGCGCGGACTCCAGGGAGCCAAGGGAGGCAAAGGTCCAGCAGGATCCGCACTTTCCCTGGTCCTTCACCGCAGTGACGCGGCCCTCGTCGGCGAGGTTGAAGTACGCCTCCGATGGCGGTTCGGCCGTCGCAGCGACAACACCGCCATCAGACCAGACCAGGGTGACGGGCGGGGGGACGAGTCCGGTGAGCGGGGGGAGGATACCGTCCTCGGGAGCGACCGCACAGAGGAGCACGGGGCCGTTCGCTGCTTCCTGTTCCTCCTGATAACGGACGAACGCAGGGTTCAGGGGCGCGACCTCCAGGCCAGGGACCGCACCGGGAGTCAGAGTGCTGTCTGTGCCGGGGAAGGCGGCCGGATCATCCAGGGGGAGGATGAGGGACCGATTCAGGGGTGCGGCCTCAAGTTCAGGGGCCGCATCGGCAGTCGGAGAGTCGTCTGCCCCGGGGGAAGGGGCCGGTTCATTCGGAGAAAGGAAGAAGGACTGGTCCAGGGGGGCGGCCGCACCGGGCATGGCAAGGAGGGCAAGCCCCACACAGACGAGCACTATCAGAATATGTCGTGATGGGGTGGTCATGGCTCTCATCTTCTTTATAAACGGGACATATGGGGAAAAAAGGATATGAATTGTCCGGTTTGGAGTTTGAATAATAGATTTGTGATAAATTACAAGTTAACAGATCGTTTGAAAAAGGAAATCTCGATATATCAGAACAGGTGGATGCATGACGCCTCTTCCCGGGACCGGGGATCAAAAAAGTCCGGGTTGAATCGGGCATGATGCGGGAGCACCTCTCATGCATCCGGGGGGTGCAACCCCCGAGGGGGCGGCATGGTTTGATCATGACGCCGTCCTGTTTTCATGACCCCGAAGATTGAACCGGACGGGAGAGAGCACACTACTTCATCGCCGTCCCCCGCCCTATCCTCTCGCGAAACGGCAGAACAGATCCAATGAAGGTGGGACGGCATGATCTGATCACGATGCCGTTTCGTTGTCATGACCCCGAAGATAGGAGCGGACGGGAGAAGGTCGATCTTTGTTGCCGTCCCCCGTCCTATCCTCTCGCGAGACGGCAGGAAAGATCCGATGATGAGGGGACGGCATGGTTTGATCATGACGCTGTCCTGTTTTCATGACCCCCAAGATTGAACCGGACGGGAGAGAGCACACTACTTCATCGCCGTCCCCCGTCCTATCCTCTCGCGAGACGGCAGAACAGATCCGGTGAAGGTGGGACGGCGTGGTTTGATCATGACGCTATCCTGTTTTCATGACCCCGAAGATAGGAGCGGACGGGAGAAGGTCGATCTTTGTTGCCGTCCCCCGTCCTATCCTCTCGCGAGACGGCAGGAAAGATCCGATGATGAGGGGACGGCGTGATCTGATCACGACGCTGTTTCGTTGTCATGACCCCGAAGATTGAACCAAACGGGAGAGAGCACACTACTTCATCGCCGTCCCCCGCTCTATCCTCTCGCGAAACGGCAGGAAAGATCCGATGATGAGGGGACGGCGTGATCCGATCACGACGCCTTCCCGTTAACATGACCCCGAAGATAGGAGCGGACGGGAGAAGGTCGATCTTTGTTGCCGTCCCCCGTCCTATCCTCTCGCGAGATGGCAGGAAAGATCCGATGATGAGGGGACGGCGTGATCTGATCACGACGCCGTTTCGTTGTCATGACCCCGAAGATAGGAGCAGGACGGGAGAAGGTCGATCTTTGTTGCCGTCCCCCGTCCTATCCTCTCGCGAGACGGCAGGAAAGATCCGATGATGAGGGGACGGCGTGATCTGATCACGACGCTGTTTCGTTGTCATGACCCCGAAGATAGGAGCGGACGGGAGAAGGTCGATCTTTGTTGCCGTCCCCCGCTCTATCCTCTCGCGAGACGGCAGGAAAGATCCGATGATGAGGGGACGGCATGGTTTGATCATCATGACGCCGTCCCGTTAACATGACCCCGAAGATTGAACCGGACGGGAGAGAGCACACTACTTCATCGCCGTCCCCCCCCCTATCCTCTCGCGAGACGGCAGAACAGATCCGGCGAAGGTGGGACGGCATGGTTTGATCATGACGCCGTTTCGTTAACATGACCCCGAAGATAGGAGCGGACGGGGAAGGGCTGATCATTCTTCAACAGGAACCACGCGTGATGCCGTCCCCCGTCCTATCCTCTCGCGAGACGGCAGAACAGATCCGGTGAAGGTCGGACGGCATGGTTTGATCATGACGCCGTCCCGTTAACATGACCCCGAAGATAGGAGCGGACGGGAGAAGGTCGATCTTTGTTGCCGTCCCCCGATCTATCCTCTCGCACAATGACAGAGAAGATTCAGTGATCGGTGCAAGATTACAGGAAAGATCCTGCGGTGGGGGCGGCACTTGAGCACTGTCCTCCGAGTGCGCTGTCGCGATTGAGAGAAGTTCTCTGAACTCTGTTCAATCGCGTATGCTCAAGCCAGAGGTTCATGCCGAATTCTCCACGGCCGAAAAAAAAGATTATGTCCCGATATCCCAGGCCGAGAGATAGGTCTTCTGCTCCTCGGTCAGGGCATCGATCGCGATCCCGAGGGCGGCGAGTTTGCGCGTCGCCACCTCTTCGTCGATGGCGTTGGGGACGTCGTAGACGCCCGGCGCCAGGTCCTTCCCGTGCTCGACCATATAGAGGGCGGAGAGCGCCTGGAGCGCGAAGGAGAGGTCCATCACCTCGATCGGATGACCCATCCCCTTCGGCGTGGCGAGGTTGACCAGGCGGCCCTGGGCCAGGACATGGACCTTCTTCTCGGCCAGCACGTAGGTGTCGATGCCGTCCCGGCGCTCGACCGCGTCGGCGTGCTCCTCGAGCCATGCCACGTCGATCTCCACGTTGAAGTGGCCGGCATTGGAGAGGATCGCCCCGTCACGGAGGAGCGGGAAGTGCTGTGCAGTGACGACCGAGGTGTTCCCGGTGGTGGTGATGAAGATCTCGCCGACCTTCGCCGCCTCGTCCATCGGCATCACGTCGAAGCCCTCCATATGGGCCTCGAGTGCCCGCCTGGGATCAACCTCGGTGACGACGACCCGCGTACCCATGCCGCGGGCCTTCCTGGCGACGCCGCGCCCGCAGTAGCCGAACCCGGCCACCACCAGCACCTTGCCGGCGATGAGGGCGTTGGTCGTGGCCATGATCGCCGTCAGCGAACTCTCGCCGGTCCCGTGGACATTGTCGAAGTGCCGCTTCATGGGGGTGTCGTTCACCGCGACCACCGGGAACTTCAGGGCACCCTCGGCCGCCATCGACCGGAGACGGTGGATCCCGGTCGTCGTCTCCTCGCACCCGCCGACGACATCCTTGAGGACGTCCTGCCGGTGGGTGTGGAGTTCGTGGATCAGGTCCATCCCGTCGTCGATGGTGATCGAGGGGCGGGCGTCGAGGACCCGGTTGATCGCCGCGTAGTACTCGTCGTTCGAGCACGCCCGCTTCGCATAGCAGTGGACGCCCGGCACCTTGCCAAGGGCCGAGGCCACGTCGTCCTGGGTGGAGAGGGGGTTGCATCCGGTGATATACACCTCGGCCCCGCCGGCCGCCAGGGTCTCGACGAGCACCGCGGTCTTGGCCTCCACATGGAGGGCCATGCCGATGGTCACGCCGGCGAGGGGCTTCGTCTCCTCGAATTCCTTTCTGATGCTGCCGAGCACCGGCATGTACTGCCTGGCCCAGTCCATCTTCTGCTGACCTGTCTTCATATTTTCACCAGAGCCTCGTGTCCATCTCTATTACGCGGCCCAGGCCATAAAAAGTATGAAGTCGTGCTGCGGCCCCGCGTCCACAACGCTCATGCCCGGAGCGGTCAGACGTATGGACATGCCACTCACCAAACGGATCATCCCCTGCCTCGACATCAAGGACGGGCGGGTCGTGAAAGGGACGCACTTCGAAGGGTTGCGGGACGCCGGCGACCCGGTGGAACTGGCCGCGAGGTACAACGAACAGGGCGCGGACGAGGTTGTCTTCCTGGACATCACCGCCTCGAAAGAGAACCGGGGCACGATCATCCCGGTCATCGAACGTGCCGCGGACGAACTCTTCCTTCCGCTCACCGTCGGCGGCGGGATCCGCAGCATCGAGGACATCCAGCAGGTGCTCAGGGCCGGGGCGGACAAGGTCTCCCTCAACACCAGCGCCGTCACCGACCCCGACCTGATCACCGAGGCCGCCGAGCGGTTCGGGACGCAGTGCGTCGTCGTGGCCATCGACGTGCGGGCAAACCCGGAGATGAAGGAGGGGACGACGCCGGTCGTCCTGGCCGACGGGCGCGAGGTCTGGTACGAGGTGGTGACCATGGGCGGGTCGCACCCGACCGGCCTCGACGCCGTACAGTGGGCACAAGAGGTGGAAAAACGGGGCGCCGGCGAGATCCTGCTCACCAGCATGGAGACCGACGGGACGAAGGCCGGGTTCGACATCCCGATCACCCGTGCAATCTCCGAACGCGTCGGCATCCCGGTCATCGCGAGCGGGGGCGTCGGCACCCTCGAGCATTTCTGGGAAGGTTTCGCCCTCGGCAAGGCCGACGCCTGCCTTGCCGCGAGCGTTTTTCACTACGGGGAGATGACCGTCAGCCAGGTCAAGGAGTATCTGGCCGGACGGGGTATCCAGGTACGGCGGTAAGGTCGAGTTCGAGCGCCGCCACCGGGTGCTCGAGGGAGAAGGCGGTGAGCACGTCGGGATAGATCTCACCAAAGACCCCTACTCTTTTTCCGTCCACCAGGACGTCGCCGCGCCGGCCGTCGATGAAGGCCGGATCTTTTGACTCGGCGAACTCGGCCGCCACGCCGCACTCGCGGCAGAGGGTCTCCATCATGGCGTAGGCCTCGGAGAAGTCGGCGCCCGGATGGATGGAGACCGCGGCGACGGTCTGCGTGGTGTGGGTCCCGCGGATCACGTCGCCGGTCGCAAAGACCCGCTGCGGGAGTTCGCGGTGGCAGTTGATCTCCAGGATCTCCATGAGGAGCGGGAGGATCTCGGTCCGCACTACGGTCTGCTCTTCTGAGATCGGTTTGGCGACCCTGAGCACCTCGGGCGAGGGCTCGCGCCGCATCTGCTCGTACAGCACCCGCTCGCTCGTGAGGGTGAAGGGCATCACCTCCAGGTAGCCCATGCCGGTGAAGATCGAGCGGATCTCGCGCTGGAGGACGGCGATGGGATGCTCCTGGCCGGTGGTGAAGGTCGGCGGGAGGGCGGCCTCGAAGGTGTCGAAGCCGTACGCGACGGCGACGTCCTCGAAGATGTCCCAGTCGTGCATGATGTCGGCACGGTACGCCGGGACAAGCACCCGCACCTTTCCATCTGGCAGGGCCTCGGCACCGAAGCGCATCTTACGCAGGAGCGCCGCCATTTCGTCGGCCGTGAGGTCGATCCCGAGGAGGCGGACGCACTCGGCCGCGCTCACGACCCGCTCTGCGGGGGAAAGGTCGGGGTACGGCGTGCCGTCGATCTCGACGCTCTCGATGGTCGCCCCGGTCTCGGCGAGCGCGGTGCAGATGATGTTGGCCGCCATCCGTACCGCCCGCTCGTCGGTGCCGGTGCAGTCGAGGAGGATGTTCCTGGTGCCGGTGGTGACGCGGGTCAGTTCGCCGTTGATGATCGGCGGGAAGGAGAGCACCTGATCGTTTGCGTCGACGATGAGCGGAAAGCGCTCGAACTCCTCGACCAGACGGGCATAGTCCCGGCCCTTCGGGTGCTCGGCAAGGATCTCCTCCATCGAGAGTTCGTCCTCGAAGTCGAGCGGGACGAACCGCCGGTCCCGCGGCGAGGCGAGGTACCGGAAGGGCGGGGTGACGGTGTCCATGTCGTGGACCCCGATCGCCACCTTTCGCCGGCCGCGGCCCAGGGCCCAGTGCAGAGACTCCTGGAGAGCCATCAGGCTCTCGATCCCGGCTTCGTCAAGATTGACATTCCTGATCACGGCCGAACCGAGGTGCGGGCGGATGGAGGCGAGGGCCGGGTCGACGGAGAAGGCGATCCCCGAGGGGGTGACCTCGTACTCGGGCAGTCCTTCCTCGATCCCCAGGTATCCCCGCATCGCTCTTGCCACGCCTTCGGTCGAGTACAGGTCGACGCGGTCGGGGAAGAACTCCACATCGACGTGGTCGTCGAAGGTGCGCTCGATATCCGAGCCGATGAGGGGCATGCGTTCGAGGATGGTCTCTTTATCGGTACCGACAAGCCGTTCCAGATATTCGTAGTTGAGGGTGATGACTGCCATGACTCACTCCTGCCTCCTGATCGCCGGGCTCTCCCTGAGCCACTCGATGTCGCTGCGGTAGAGCTGCCTGAGGTCTTTGAGGCCGAGCCGGAGCATCGCGATCCGGCTGATCCCGAGCCCCCACGCGAGGACCGGGGTCTCGATCCCCCACGGGGCGGTGACCTCCTGCCTGAAGATCCCGGCGCCGCCGAGTTCGACCCAGCCCAGGCCGTCGACCCAGACCTCGGGCTCGACCGAGGGTTCGGTGTACGGGAAGTAGCCCGGCCTGAACCGCACCTCGTCAAAGCCCATCCTGTTGTAGAACTCCTTGAGGAACCCGAGGAGGTGCCTGAACGAGACCCCGTCGTCCATGACGATCCCTTCCAGCTGCTCGAACTCGGGCAGGTGGGTGGGGTCGATCGCCTCGCGCCGGTACACCCGGCCGAGGGCGAAGGCCTTGACCGGGGGTTTGGGGTGGGAGATGAGGTACTGGACCGAGAGCGGGGTGGTGTGGGTGCGGAGCACGCATTTCTGCGCCACTTCCTCGTCCCAGACGCCGCCCCACCCGGTCGAGGTGGTCTCGCCGCCGCAAAGGTGCATGTCGCGGACCCGTTCCCATCCTTCGGGCATCGGTTCGGTTTGGTCCAGGTAGAAGGTGTCCTGCATCTCGCGGGCCGGGTGGTCCTGGGGCTGGAAAAGGGCGTCGAAGTCCCAGAAAGCACTCTGCACGATCTCGCCCTGCATCTCCACAAAGCCCATGTCCAGGAGCACCCGCTTCACCTCGTCGATGATCCGCTGGTACGGATGAACCTTGCCCGGGTACACGCGCTTCGGCGGGGTCTCCAGGCTGTACCGCCTGAGTTTTGCCTCGCGCCACGACCCGGTGATGATCTCTTCCCTGGAGAGCGTGCCGGTCTCCTCGACTAGGTCGAGCCCGGCCTCGACGAGGGCCCGGCCTGCGGGGGTGATCGCGACACGGTACGAGACCGCCTCGTGCTCTTCGACGAGGTTGCGCTTGAGCAGGTCGGCGATGCCCGACATCCCGTCCTTCGGGTCGACGAGGGCGATCTCGTCCTCGCCCGCCGGGGCCTCGCCGGTCTTCTCGGCAACGCCCTTCGTGATCGCGACCCAGCCTTTCTTCCTGAGCCACCCGATCCCGATACGCGAGAGCGGGTGGGCCTGGAGGTCCTTCATCGAGATCGCGTCCGCAAAACTCTCGTAGATCTGGCGCTCAGGGAGGCCGTGCTCCCGGTACTCCTCGCCCTCGGGGGTGAGGGTGTAGGTCGTCGTGCTCAGCCGCTCGACCGCTGCAAGCCCGTGCTCGGCGCAGAGGTTGGCATACTGGACAGCCGCCTCCTCCGTCGTCTCGAGGGCCGCGGCAAGGTCGCCGGCCCCGGCCTCGCCGAGCGGGGCAAGGGCGACGAGGAGTTTCTTCTCATTCAAGGTGAGGTCAGCCATTATCCTTCCACCAGGTGTGCTGTTTCGTCCATCTTCTCCCTGAAGTCTTTCAGGAATTCCTTCGTCCGTGCAAGCGTCTCCTTCTTGCAGGTGCCGCACATCAGTTCGCCGTCCCGGCACCGGCGACAGATCTCGACGAGTTCCTCATCGTCGGGAGCCATATGGAAGAGGTTGAGCAGATAGACCGGACACTTCTCGGGCTCGCCGCCGAGTTTCTTCTGCTCCTCCAGAGTCGTCCGCCCGCCGGTGAGCGCCCCCATCACCTTCTTCTTGAGGTCTTTGTCGCTCTCCCAGAAGGAGATGAAACTCTCCGGGACGCTCGAGGACATCTTGCCGCCCTGCAGACCGGGCATGAAGGTGTGGTAGGTCGCGGAGGGGAGGAAGAACCCGAACCCGCCGTGCTCCATCTCGATCCCGCGCACCCGCGCCTCGACCCCGGCAAGGTCGGCGCCCGGGATGTCCACATGGGCCTCGTACCGCTTCGAGCCCGGATACGCGGCGTGGACGGCGTCGATCGCAGCCGCGGGGGCGTTCTTGCTCCGGACGCTGACGTATCCCTCCCGCTGCTCCACGGTGAAGAGCCGGAGTTTGTAGGCGACGTCGCGCGTCAGTCTGATGTGGGGGTCCTGGTCGATCCCGACCGGCACGACCGTCGGGGCCGGACCGCCGTCGAGTTGCGGGTACAGGATGTCGCCGACCTGGGTGGCGACGCTCATCGCATGGGCAAGGGCCGTCTCCTGGCTGAAACCGTAGATCGCCGAGAGCTCGGAGAAGTTGATCTTGATGGCCGCCTCGAATGCGAGGTCTTTGAGAGCGGTGTTCTCGCTCTGGTAGTAGGTGTGCCCCTCGTACCCGAGGGCATACAGGCACGCGAGATATTCGCGCCCGTACTCCTTGCACTGCCGCCAGGAGAGCCCCCGCACCGCGTGAGCCTCACGGTCGGCGACGCCGATGTACCCGGTGCCGCCCTGGGCGACGTGCCAGGCCACCTCTTTCATCACCATCAGGTGGCCCAGGTGCGGGTGGCCCGAGGGCATGAACCCGGTCATCACGTTGAAATGTTTCTTCTCCCTGATCGCCTCTGCGATCAGCCCATAGTCCCGGTGACCGACGACGACCCCCCTGCGCATGAAGGAGGGGACGGTCGGGAGACCGGCGGTGACGTCCTCAATCGGCTCGATGCCGAACTCGGAAAAGAGTTTCCCGACATCGATCGACTGATTGCTTGCCCATGGATTGATCCCCTGTGTCATGTCGATTCTCACATTTTTATTCGTGCAAACTCGATATACTGGATATCGTTGTTATGTACACTACCAAACAACATCTTCTTTTTGACACTGTGTGCCAGGCGGACCGAACGGGAGATCGCGGCCATGGTGAGGGTCGTCCCGGCCGGGAGGGCGTGGGCGAGGAGAAGCGAGTGCTTGACCCCGCCGCCGTAGACCCTGAAGTGGTGGCCGAACTTGTACCCGGTCTTGGGGGCGTAGCCGCGCCGGCGGAGGTCGGTGTACAGGACGGCCTTTTCGACGATCTCGCTGTCGGCGCCGGCGGCGACTGCCTGGTAGGCCTCGCGAGTGAGCGGAGCGCCGTTCTCGGTGAGCGTCAGCCTCTTCTCGTCCATGAGATAGAGGATCTCGGCCGGGGAGAGCATCGTCCGTTCCTGGTCGAAAGGTTTGCCGTAGCCCTCTTCCAGGAGCCAGGGGGCCGTGCCGGTCGCGACCAGGCCGGTCGGGCCGAAGGCTTCCCCGCGGGCCGTCCCCTCCCCGACAGGGTCCTCGCCCTCTGCCCCGGCAAGGTGGTCGACCTTCACCTCATAGTAGGTGAGTTCGCCCTCGTCGTCGACGGCGGCGATGAGGTAGGTCTTTCGCATATTCCCGGCGGTCTCCACCTCGGCGGCGACACAGGCGAAGTCGACGAGGTCGCGCTCGGCGAGCACCCGCACCAGATAATATGACTGTCCCTTGCCCGGACGCTCGCCCCGCCGAAAGACCCGGAAGTCGTGCGGGCCGGTCTGCAGGGCGTAGCCCCGCTCCCGCAGATCGCGGTAGACAAGGTAGCGCCTGAAGAAGACCGGGTCCTTCGAGAGTTCCTGCAGGAGTTTCTCGAAGTCGTAGCCGGGCAGTTCTATCCGCTTGCGCACCAGGAGGTAGAGTCCTTCCTCAGGGGCGAGGCGGAGCTTCCCCTTGCCGGGCCGGCCGTAGCCCCCGCTCTCGTAGAGAGCGAGCCCGTCCTGCCCGAGCCAGAGCCAGGTACCGTCATATGTCGCCTTCACGTAAGGAGAGTACTGGGGGGGCAGGGGTTAAATAGGATGGGGAATTGCCAGACCGCGGAGCGGCGTCTTTTTTCTCAGACCGGCAGGTGAATATACCGGGTAAGCGCGGCCGGGGTGGTCGGGTCTGCGAAAAACTCTCCAGGCATCTTCTCCGGGATGCCAGACCAATCCCGTGATATATTAATCTGATCATATCGCTAAAATTTCTATATTCTCCGATTCTGCGATAAATTCGAGACCTTGCCGGGCCGACGGTCATGCCGTCACACCACCACCTTTATACCCCACAGGTCAACCGCGATCCAGGGAAGATCATCCATGAACGTGAGACTACCAGACCTGAAAGCCAGATATTTCGTGGTCATCGGCCTCGTCATCTGCTCGCCCATGCTCTTCACCTACATGGCCTGGGAGGGGCAGAGCAGTTCCACCACCACCCTCGCCCTCGAGGGGGCGCCCGAGGGCGTGATCTTCATCGCCGATCCGCACCTGAAGGAGAGCAACCTCGACCATGTCAGAGAGATGATCCAGGAGATCAATGCGATGCACCCATCGGTCGTGCTCATCGGCGGTGACTTCGTCTATGGCGAGGAACCCGACCTCTCCCTCCAGCAGGTCTGGTGGGAGGTGGATGCCCCGGTGTATGCCGTCCTCGGCAACCACGATTATAAGTCCGGGGTGAGCACGGTCAGCGGTCTGCAGAAGGTGCTGGCCGTCTCGGAGACCGACCGGACCGTGGAGGGCTACGACATGAGCATGCTCAGGGACGAGACCACCGACACCGAGTTCGCCGATGCGCTCGAGGCCGAACTCGAGCGCGCCGGTGTCCATGTGCTGAGAAACGAGGTCGTCGAACTCTCCATCGACGGCACGCCGGTGCGGATCGTCGGTGTCGACGACGGGTGGGCCGGGATGGCCGATCCCCCCGCAGTCCCGGAGAGCGATGTCTTCACCATCTACCTCATCCACGAACCCGAGTGCCGGGCCGACTGGGACGCCGACCTCATCCTCGCGGGCCACACCCACGGCGGTCAGGTCATGATCCCGGGCGTGAAGGAGTTGAATGACGCCGGGTATTTCGAGTTCTCCGGACTGGTCCAGAAGGGAGAGACGCCGCTCTATATCAGCCGCGGGATCGGGACCTCGAATCTGCATACCGATCTGCGGTTGAACGATCCTCCCGAGATCGTGGTGATCGCCCCGTCGCCGGAAGGGGCGGGGATGAACGTAGGGTAGAGATTTCTTCTGCCGGGATACGGCACTCTGCTCTTCTTGATTTCTTTTTTTCTTCGAGCCTAAGTTCGCCACCTGGCTTCTGGAGGTGCTTCAAGTCCCATAAATATCCAGAATAGGGCTTTGTAGAATCCCTCTTGATGGTTCTCTTTGACGGGGGGCTTGCCGTCCCCCAGTGGAGGAAAGCGTTGAAAAATTCTGGAAAGATGCGCTTCGGTCCGAGAGGATGTCAAGCCTTAGAGAGTTTTGGGATATGCTCATGGAAAAATGATCCAGACGATCCTCTCTTCAGATTTGCATGAGATTTTGAACTCACCATATCCTGTTGAAACCAATACGCAGAGGAGAGAAAATTTCTCTGATGGATCGGCCGCCCCCAATCGTCAAGATTTTCCAGCCATCTCGCGCCGGGGGGAAACCCCCCGAGACCCCCCACGACGAGGATGGCCGAGGGGCGGCATGATGCTCGACTTCGATTCGCTCCTCGGTCGCAAGGATGATGGTCAAAAATTGATCCAGTTCTGAGATGATATTTTCATCCCGTATGCTTGAGGCGTGCTTTCGCCTCATGAGCAATTCAACATGAATCCCTGGCTCAAGCATACGCGATGAAAATTTCCTGAGCAGCGCTTCAGGGTGCGGGCGGATCCCGATCCTCGCAACAGGGCATCTGGAAGATATGGTTTCATCGCCGCCCCCCGCCTATCGGTCGCGCGGGGAACCGGCGGGTCGAGATCTCGAAATCCCCTGCCATCGCCATCAATGCCCGGAGTTCAGGAACATCCTGACCATCTCCTCTTTCTCCACCCGTCTGAGATAGAAGTTCCCGACCGTAGCAATGATCAGCGCCCCCACCAGGTCGAAGATGAGGTCATACATCGTGTCCTCGAGGCCGTGCTGGAGTTCGGTGCCGAAGACGGTGTCGAAGGCGAACTCGTAGATCTCCCAGATCGCACCGAGGGCCATCGTGAAGATCACGATGAAGAAGATGATCATCGGCCGCGTCAGTTGCAGACCGCTGTACCGGTCGACGATGAGAACCATCGCGAACCCGAGGACCGAGATGGTGATCGAGGAGACAAAATGGGCGAACTTGTCGTAGTAGGGCGAGAAGAGGTCGTAATATGCGGAGATATGCCCGGCCACATGGAGGTACAGGGAGATGGCGATGAGGAGGTTGACCTCCCAGGGCATACAGATGTCGGTGCGTCTGCTGACGATGTACGGCACGGTGGTGACCAGGAATCCAAAAAATCCGACAATTGCCAGGAAATAGTCCCCGATAGCAACGCTGTATCCGACGTTCAGGAGGATGAGGCCCTGGACTACGTACGCAGCAACCTGACCGGGTGGCCACCGCCAGATCATGGCAGTGGTGAATGGCACGCCGGGGATATATATCTGACAGTCAGGGCCATTGCATGGTTCGGCAGGTTGCAGGCCCGAAAAATAAAATGAGTTTAGTCCCGCCGCATCACGAGGACGACGAGAGCACATGCCGCAGCCGCCGCCAGACAGGAGAGAGGCGAAGGCTGTGGCGCGGTCGTTTCAGCGGCATCGGGTGCCGTCGTCGCGGCCGTTGTCTCTGCCTCGGTCTCAACCTCGGTCCCAACCTCAGTCTTGGTGACAGGCGTGTCCTCTGCCTCCGCCTCTGCCGAAGTCGCGACGGGCGTCGGGGTCACGGCTCCGCCCCTGGTCTCTGCGATCGCAAAGTAGGGGTAGCCGGAGGCCTGTGCACGGTAGTATGCTTTCCCGCCCTCAAGACGGAGGAGTTCGGTCGGAAGATCCTTCCACACCCCGTCGTCGTAGTACTTCAGGACGATGTCTGCTGGCTTCAGCCCCTTCGCTGCAAGCCAGTTCTCCGGGATCTCGAAGGAGACCAGGCATTCATCGAGGTTGTCGTCGACATACCTGATCACGATCTCATAGACCCCAAGGACGGCCCTGCCTTCCGGCGCGTCGGCATCCGGCGGAAGGTCGTTCGGGGTGATCGCGACGAGCGCCCCGCCGACCGGCGAGGTCACCGAGAGGTCGACGCGGGTGATCGGGAGATTGCGGAAGGTGAAATCCGCCCGACCGCCTGCAGGGATCGGGCCATGAGCACTGACACGATCAGCCCAGTCATCACCTTCATCACTCGAAGAGACCCGGGTCGGTTCAGCGGTTGGTTCGGTGGTAGGTTCAATCGTCGGGGGGATGGTGAAGAAGAGCGGCAGCATGTCGTAGAAGACCACTCCCTCACCATTATTGTACACCTCATAGGGCTCGTCGCAGAACCCGTCGCTGTTCCCATCGGTCGCATTCGCGTACCGGCCCCAATAGTTTCCACCAATGGAAGGGCCGCCGATGATGTTGGGGCCCGAGCGGCGGGTGACATTCCAGGTGTTCGGATTGCCCCCATAAAAGAGGTCATCCTTGTTTTTCTTGAAGACATTGTTGTAGATCGTGCTGAAATTGGAAGAATAGAGGTCAAAACCGATAAAATTGTCAGCGATGGTGTTGCCCGCGACGACGATGTTCTTCGAGCGATAGAGGTACAGTCCGGATTGACGGCCCATCGCTACCCGACATCCCTCAATCGCCCCTCCATCGACATACGCATACATGATGTCGCGATAGAAACCTGAGATCGTAATGTCCCTGAGGGTGATGTTGCTCAGAGAGGCAGCGCTGCTCCCCTCCATCCCGATCCCGTTTTCAACTTTCGAACCATTGAGCGCTTGACCGTCGATGATATACCCGCCACCGTCGAGGACGACGTCCGAGGCATTGATGATGATCGCCCAATCGGAAGAGACATTTCCGGTCAGAATGTTTCCTTTCAGGGCGTAGAGCCCGGATTCGTTGATCCAGATCGGATACTTTCCGTCAGGGACGATGTCGGTCGCCGCCGCGGGGACGGCACAACTGCACAGCGTCGCAAGAATCAGTGCACATGCAAGCACGAGCACAGGTCCATCATACTTTTTTTTCTTCATGACTTCACCTCCTGCAGGGCGCCTGAAAGCTCAAGCAAATCGAGAGGTTCATGAGAGGAAATTCCAGGAGAATTTCACCATTCAACCCGGGATATACCCACAATGCCACAGACGACAACAGGGAAATTACCGGATGACATATAAGAGAATAAGAGGGCGCGGATATATTCGTTCTGTGATAACTCTATGCAGATAAAAATTATCGGACCCCGAAGAAGAATATGACACGGTCAGACCCTCAAAAAAAGGGAGGGGGGGGGGGAGGGAGCGTCTTCGGGATCAGATCCAGCCGACCCCTGCGATCATCAGGGAGAAGAGGACCAGGTCATAGGTGGCGTGGGTGACGGCGCTGACCGTCGTGGACGTCCTGGCCCGCAGGACGGCAAAGACCAGGCCGGCCAGGAAGACCGAGAGGAGGCCGTCCCAGGCGTACTGGTAGGCGTGGAGGGCGGCAAAGACGAGGGCCGAGAGGAGGATCCCGAAGCGCGGCTGGAGGACGCCGCGGACCGCCACCTCTTCCCCGACGCCGGCGACGATCGCCGCCACGACTGCCGCCACCGGGGTGAGATACGCGCTGAAGAGCGCCTCGGTGTAGGCCTCGTCGGTGACGTACCACCCGAAGTATTCCCAGACGGCGACGATGAGATGGTCCACCACCCCGAAGACCAGGACCAGGCCGAGTCCCACCGCCACGGCGAAGGAGAAGGAACGGATGGTTGGCCTGACCAGGCCGAGACGGTCGAGCACCTCAGGGAGGGAGCGTTTCACGAAGAGCCCCACCGCGAGGAACGCACCGCCGAGGGTCCAGACCAGCCCGTAGAGGTCGGTCTTCGCCGCTTCCGTGGGGGTGAGTGCGCCGAAGTCCATGGAAGGATCGCCGATGAGGTCGACGAGCGGCGGGTGCCCGAGGACCAGGAGGGGGACGAGGGGCAGGAGGGCGATGGCCGCAACGACGACGAAGGCCGTGGTGTGGACGAAGTTCTCGGGGTCGATCGGGATCCACTGTGCCAGAAAACGCCTCACCCGCACCGAATAGAGAATAAAACAGAGCGCAGATGCTCCGAGGGAGAGGAACAGCCCTGCCAGGAGGACCACGGCAGCCTCTACCGGCATCTCTCCGGCGCCCATGACGCCATACCAGGGGGCGACGGAGAAGAACCAGCCGACCAGCGCAAGTCCCAGGACGAAGAGCACGGTCAGGAGCGAGACGACCGGCCGCAGGCGGGGGCGGTCGAGGGCAAGGAACGCCAGCGTGGCGATCAGAAAGATGGGGGCCGCTTCGGCACCGGTGGAGAAGAAGAGCCCCAGGTCGCTCTGCGGGTCGCCGGAGAGCCCGAAGACCAGGGCGACCGCCCCGGCCACCAGGGCGAGAAGGACCAGATAGGGGTGAAATCTCTGTGTGTCCATGGAATTCCCGTGCCTCTAGATCGGTGGGCATGGGGTATAGAGATGACTCAGGTTCCAGGTGTGTAAAATTGGGCACGAACCGGGGAGCACGCTCCACGCATACCGGAGGCAAGAGCCCCTGGGGTGAAGATGGAGGAAGGCATGATGATCTGGTCTGCCGGATTCACGCCCCGGCGAGTTCCCGCACCACCCTGATATTCCCGGCGTCATCCCGCCGGTCGTCCACCGGGGTCTCGCAGATGAGGGGGAGGCGCCGGATCGCCGTGGGGGAGAAGAAGGCGCGGAATCCCTCCTCGCCGATCGCACCCAGGCCGATGTGCTCGTGGCGGTCGAGGTGGGAACCGAGGGGGCCTTTCGAGTCGTTGCAGTGGACGACCCGCAGGCGGTCAAGCCCGATGACGTCGTCGAAGGCGTCGAGGCTCTCGCCGACGGCGTCGGTGGTGCGCAGATCGTACCCAGCGGCGAAGGCGTGGCAGGTGTCGAAGCAGACCGCAGCCCGCTCCTCTGGGAGGGCGTCCAGGATTGCCTGAATCTCCTCGAAGGTTCCGCCGAGGCTGTTCTTCGTCCCGGCGGTGTTCTCCAGGAGGAGGAGGGTTTTGCCCTCTGTCTCCTCATAGGCCCGGAGGATCCCTGCGATCAGTCTCTGTCTCCCGCCCTCGATCCCGGTCCCGAGATGGCTGCCCAGGTGCATCACGAGGTACGGGATCCCCAGGACCTCGCACCGCCCGAGTTCCGCGGTAAGGGTCGTCACCGACTTTGCATAGACCTCCTCTTTGGGCGAGGCGAGGTTCGGGAGGTAGGGCATGTGGTCGACGACCGGCCCGATCCCGGAGGCTTCGAGGGTCTCTCTGAAGGCGGAGATGTCTTCGTCGGTCAGCGGCTTGAACCGCCAGCCCCTCGGGTTCCGCGAGAAGATCTGAAAGGTCGTGCATCCCCGCTCCCCGGCGCGGCCCACCGCCGCCGCCAGGGAACCGGCGATCGAGACATGACACCCGACGCGTAGCATGGGAGAAGGGTGGGGGAGGGGAGGAGATGAGGGTGACGATCGGGAGGGGGGAGAGGGGGCGTCTTGAGAGATGCTCTCGTCGAGATCTCCCGGCGTCGCCTTCCCGACCCCATCGCCATCCCGGGGGTCCGAGGGGCAGAGCCCCCGACACGAGCGTATGGGAAGGCCAGAGGTGCTTCTTTACGCTACGAGGGGGTGAGGATCTTTCAACCAGAATCCATCGCTATCTTCTGTGAAGGTAAAGTTGGAGAGTTTTGGGATGACCTCGTTAATCATAGTCCTCTCTGAGAGCGATAGGATCGGCATGTCCCAGAACATAGGGATAGGATTTTTCCATACACGTACGATCGGTCCAACTCGAATCGTTTCTTTCCAGGCGATACCCCCACGTACCCGCTGGAGCACTGTGCGGATACCACCCATATTCACCGGTATCATATTCGTCCCATTTGAAGATCACATCCGTTTGATACGCATCATTTTGAGAGTCATAATCCAGAATGACCTCTGCAACGTCTGAATCCTGCTCATAAGAGATCACATCCCCGATCGCGTACGCGGGTTCCGGCAGAGGTGCGGAAGGAAGGGGGGGGGTCGTTGTATCCGGCGTATTACCCGGTTGAATGTCGATGGAAGAAATGCTTTGATTTTCAGCACCACCATCGAGTATTTGCAGGTGTGTATCTCCTTCGCTGAGAGATGAATCAGTACATCCAACCGTTAAAACAACTGCAATGACAGAAAAAAACAGCAGAACCAACGGATTTATTTTCATATCCATTTTTAAAAGACCTCGTTATCTTAAAAGACACAGAATCGTGCAACGCCCTGAGAGATATGCACTTCGATCTGGAATTCGTGAAATATAGACATTGAAGACCCCCAAAGGATATTGTGTATGAAAAATGACTTCTTTTGGCTTTGTAGAATTCAGCATGAGGCGAGCGCCCCACCTCAAGCATACGCGATGAAAATATCAGATCAGATCTGGATCAGTTCTTGACCCTCATCCGTGCGTTCGAGGAGCGAATCGAAGTCGAGCATCGTGCCGCCCCCCGGCTATCTTCGTCGTGGGGGGTCCGGGGGTTTCCCCCCGGCGCGAGACAGCAGGGAAATCTCGACGACTGGGGGTGGCCGATCCATCAGAGGGATTTTCTATCCCCTTCGTATCGGCTTCAACGGAATATGGCGAGTTCAAACTCTCATGCAAACCTGAAGAGAGGATCGTCAGGATCATTTTCATGGTAAATCATCGTGATGGTTCTCTTCGCCGGGGGGCTGGCCGCCCCCCGGTCCCCCCGCATCACGATAGGGAGGGGGACTGCATCCCCCTCTCTGTAGTCATCTCTCCGCCTTCCCGACCCTATCGCAATCCCAGGGGTCCGGGCGGCAATCGCCCCCGGCGTGAGCATGAGGGAAGGTGATGGATGAAGGTCACAGGGGGGTTGTGGTGATGAAAAGAGGATGTTTTCTACAAAGCCCTTCTTTTTAAGATCAAGGCTTTGTAAAGATCCTCTGGATAGTTCTCTTCGCCAGGGGGTTGGCCGGTCCCCCCGCGCGAAGACAGGCGGGGGCGGCGATGGGATAGGTTCTCACCCGCACGACGAACCCACAGTCCCGAGAGAGACGATGAACCCCCACACCGTTCGATGGTTATCTCCCGCCTTCCTCCTCGACGATCCTCTGGATCTCCCGCCGGAGTTCAGGCACGCGGTTGACGACCGTCCTCCAGACAAGCATCGTGTCGACGCCAAAATAGGTATGGATCAGTCTGTCCCGCATCCCGGCCATTTCTTTCCATGGAACGGCAGGGTGCCTCTCCCTGATGGGCCGGGGGATCTTTTTTGCTGCCTCCCCGATGACCTCGAACTTCCTGATGACGGCGCTCTGGGTCTTATCGTCATGGAGAAACTCGTCATAGGCCATCCCCGCGGTGAACTCCTCGATCTTTTCGAGGGCACCGGTGATGTCGGAGAGGTAGAGGAGAGAGGGTCTCATGCAAAGAGGAGGTCCCGCGTCACCTGGCTACGGATCTCCGGGCGGAGTGCCGTTTCCGGTACGACATCGACGCTACGACCAAGTTTTTCTTCGAGAAACTGTGAAAGCCCGACAAAATCAAAGAGGTCGGCACCGGCGCCGAACGTGACGAGGAGATCGATGTCGCTGCCCTCCCCCTGTTCCTCGCGGGCATATGACCCGAAGAGGGCGATGCGCTCGACATGGTATCGCTCTCTGAGTTCTCCTTTCAGGGACCGGAGGATATCGAGGACTTCAGCACGGGTTTTCATAGGCGTTATATCCTGCTGGTACGTCCCCCTTTTGCCGCCGGGGTGCTTTAAGGTATTGCCCGTCTTGTCTCACCCACGGCCCTCCGCCTCAGGAGGGAGCAGGGAAGGCGGAAGAATAAATTTAGGCTTCGTAAAATTGAGCATGAGGCGAGAACACACCTCAGCGTAAGGGAGGAAAATTTCCTGTTGCTGGATCATTTTATAAAAACAGGAGAACTAGTGGGGACTTCGTTCCACCGCCGCCCCTACCTATCTTCATCGTGGGGGGACCGGGGGTCTCCCCCCGGCGCGAGATGACGATCTAAATTCTGTGAGATTGGGGCGGCACGTCGGATCATCATGCCTTCCCTCACCATACGCGCCGGGGGCGCTGCCCCCGGCATGAAAAAACAGATGAGAATCCAAACATTCCATTGGGGCAGCCCTTCCGAATGTTCGTCTCACCCCAGACGCTCCAGCACCGCCTCACCGAACGCGACCGTCGTCGCCGACCCCCCGAGGTCGGGCGTCTTCATTCCCGCACCGAGCGTGTTCTCCACCGCCGCCTCGACCGCCGCCGCTCCCTCGCGGTCGCCGGCATGGTCCAGCAACATCGCTGCACTCCTGAGCGCCGCCACAGGGTTGGCGATGCCCTTCCCCGCGATGTCGGGCGCCGAACCATGGACCGGTTCGAAGAGGGCGTGGTCGTCCCCGATATTTGCCGACGGGAGGAGCCCGAGGCCCCCGACCAGGGAGGCGGCGGCGTCGGAGAGGATGTCGCCGAAGATGTTGGTGGTCACCACGACGGCGTAGTGCGCCGGGTGCATCAGCACGTCCAGACAGAGGGCGTCGATGTACTTCTCCTCCCACTCGACCCCCGCCGCCTCGGCCTCCTCGACGGCGCACCGGCGGAAGAGGGCGTCGGACTTGAGCACGTTGGCCTTCGTCCCGATGGTGAGGCGACGCCCCTTCGCACGCGCCGCGGCGAAGCGTGCGATCCGCCTGCTCCCGACCTCGGTGACCACCCGGAGGGTGCAGGCCGAACCCGGGAGTTCCCACTCGATCCCGGAGTACAGGCCCTCGGTGTTCTCGCGCACGATGGTGAGGTCCACGCCGGGCCCGCGGACCGGCCGGAGGTTGGCGTAGAGCCCGAGATCCTTGCGGAGCATCACGATGACGCTCCGGTAGTCCGGGTCTGGCGGGGTGGTCACCGCCCCGAAGAGCACCGCGTCGGCCTCGCGGAGGGCCCGGAGTTCTTCGGCACCGATGGCCGCCCCGCACCGCTTCCACCGCCCGTACCCCACCTCGACCGGGAAGTAGTCCCACTCGGGATGGAGGCGCCTGAGCGCCGCCTCGGCCACCGGGACGACTTCCTCCCCGATCCCGTCACCTGGGACGACTGCTACCTTCATCCTCTCGCCACTCCTTCAGCATATCCCTCAGCACCTGGTCGACGGTGTGCGGCGACGCACCCCAATGGACCACGCCGCCGAACTTCTTGTTCCAGACACCGACACCCTCGCGCTCGGCCCGGCAACACCGGGCGATGAAGGGTTCCTCGGCCACCTGGGTGAGCGGACAGATCTCGGCGATCTCGATCCCCTCGCCATAGTTCTCGGCACAGAACTGCCTGGCCGTCAGGCACCCGGCCACCCGCTCGGTCCCTTCCAGGCGGTCGGCGTCCAGCGTCCGGTCGAACCCGCCCGCCCGGCAGGGATAGACCTCGGCCTCCAGGTCGCGGATATCTCTGATATGATATTCAAAGGTGATGTTGAGGTCGCCAAAGAGCCCGACGCCCTCCAGTTCCTCCAGCACCGCGACCAGATGGGCCCGCGGCGGGACGATGTCGTAGACATGGACGGTGAGGAGGCTCCCCGGTTCCGGGTCGAGGATGAAGGTCCGCGACTCGTCCGGGCTCGTGAAGATCGTGCACCGCTTCCCGCTCTCGCGGGCAAGGCGGAGCAGACGGGAGCGGTCGTTGAAGTTCACCGGTTCGGGCCAGACCACCGTCTCGTCCGGGGTGGCGAGCACCCACCCGGCCTTCACCTCGCGCATCAGCCCGTTCCCGTCGGCGAGTCTGACCGCGAGCACCTCCGGTCCCTCGGCCGTCTCCCGGATCAGCCAGCGGGAGAGGAAGTAGACCTTCTCGCCCAGGGGCTGCGAGGTGGCGATCCCCACGTATTTGCATTCTTCGGGAAATATCATCCACGTCCTCCGCTGAGATAGGGGACGAGGCCCCCGGCCCGGAGGATCTCCCGCATCCGCGGGGAGAGCGGTCGGAGAGGCCGGCGGACACCGGCGGCCTCGATCCATCCCTCATCGAGATCGAAGCGCACCGCTTCACCCTCCTGGCATGGGACCTCGCACTCAAGCACTGGAAGACCAATATTGACCGCGTTCCTGAAGAATATTCTGGCAAAGGTCGGGGCGGCGACCGCCACGACTCCCGCCTCTTTCAGGGCGACCGGTGCCTGTTCCCTCGACGACCCGCACCCAAAATTCGGGCCGGCGACGATCACCGCCCCCTTGAGCCGGCCGGCAAGGGCGGGGTCGAGGTCCTCGAAGGCATGCTCGGCCCAGACGGAGCGGTCCTTCGTCCGCAGGTACCTGCCCGCGATGATCAGGTCGGTGTCGATGTCGCGGCCCACGCAGACCGCGCGGCCCTCGGCCCTCACAGGCATCCCTCCGGGGAAGCGATCTCACCGGCAAGCGCCGTCGCCGCCGCGGTCGAGGGCGAGGCGAGATAGATCTCGCCGCCGATGCCCATCCGGTTCCTGAAGTTCCGGTTCGCCGTCGAGAGGCAGACCTCCCCCTCCCCGATGACGCCCATATGTGCACCCAGGCACGGCCCGCACCCGGGCGTCCCGACGGCGCACCCGGCCTCGACGAGGGTGGTGAGGACGCCGGTCTCCACCGCCCTGAGGAGCACGGCCCTCGACGCCGGGACGACGACCGTCCTCACCTTCACCGTCTTCCCCCTGACGATCGCAGCAAAGCGTTCCAGGTCCTCGTAGCGCCCGCAGGTGCAGGTGCCCAGGAAGACCTGGTCGACCGGCACTCCCTCTTTCTCCGCGACCGGGCAGACGGTGTCCACCCGCGGCGGGAGGGCGAGGAGGGGTTCGAGGTTCTCGAGGTCGATCGTGACCTCGTCGGGATAACCGTCGACCTCCCGACGCTGGACCTCGACCTCGTGCCCGAACCCGGCGAGGTACCGCCTGGTCGTCTCGTCCGCATAGAAGAGTCCGGCCTTCGCCCCGGTCTCCACCGCCATGTTCGAGAGGGTGAGACGGTCGGCCATCGAGAGCCCAGCGGCCCCCTCACCCACGAACTCGAGGGCGCGGTACGTCCCGCCGTCCATCCCGAGGGCGGCGACATAGGCAAGGGCGAGGTCCTTCGCCTCGACCGCCCCGGAGAAGGTCCCTTCCAGGAAGATCCCGGTCGTCTCCGGCACCCGGAACCAGGTCTCCCCGGTCGCCCAGACCCCCGCGAGGTCGGTCGCCCCGACCCCGGTCGCAAAGGCGCCGAGGGCACCGAGGGTGCAGGTGTGCGAGTCGGCGCCGACGACCACCTCGCCGGGCAGGACGCACCCCTCGGCCATCACCTGGTGGCAGACCCCGCCGCCGACGTCGGAGAAATGGACCTTCTGTTCCTTCGCAAAGGCACGCAACTCGTGCTGGAGGTCGGCGGTCAGCGAGGCGTTGGCCGGGGCGATGTGGTCGAAGATGAGATGGCGGCGGTCGGAATCGGTGAAGACCCCGCTGCCGATCGCCCGCCAGGCCTCCAGGGCCAGCACGCCGGTGCCGTCATGGGCAAAGGCCCGGTCCACCCGCCGGTCGAGATACTCGCCGGCCGGCGCACCGAGGATCTGCTCTGAGAGCGTGCTCATCCGCGCACCTCCCTTCCCCGCACCGCGGTGCAGAGGAGGTCCCGGAGCACCTCGGGCGTCACATTGCACTTCGCCTCGCTGCGCCGTTTCACTTCATGCAGCACCCAGCGCACCCCTTCGTCATTCAGGTGGTAGCCGAGGGACGCCGCCACATGCTCGATCGCGTGCCGTCCCGTATGCTTGCCGAGCACAAAGGTCCGCTCCCGCCCCACCAGCGCCGGACGGTAATACTCGTAGGTCGAGGGATCTTCGAGAAGGGCGGCGATATGGATCCCGCTCTCGTGGGCAAAGGCGTTGGCACCGACCACTGCCTTGTTCCTGGCCACTTCCACCCCGGACGTCCGGGCGACCAGGTCGGATAGGGCGCCGATCTGCGAGAGGTCGTAGCGGTTGATCCCGGCCTTCGTCGCGAGGACGACGAGCACCTCCTCGAGCGGGGTGTTGCCGGCCCGTTCGCCCAGGCCGTTGACCGTCGTATGGAGCTGGAAGGCCCCGGCCTCCGCGGCGACGAGGGTGTTTGCCGTGGCGCACCCGAGGTCGTCATGACAGTGGATGCAGAGCGGGAGGTCGACCTCCCTGCGGATCGCCTGCATCCGCTCAAAGGTCTCCATCGGGGTCATGCACCCCACGGTGTCGGCGAAGGTGGCGAGGTCGGCCCCGGCCTCCGTCGCCTGTCGGTATGCATCGATGAGATCCTTGAGATCGGTCCGCGAAGCGTCTTCGGCCCCGAACCGTACCTGGACTCCGTGGTCGTGGGCGTACTCGATCATCGCACAGGTCTCGGCCATCACCTCTTCCCGGCTCTTCTTATATTTGGTCCTGATATGGAGGTCCGAAGTGGCGGCAAAGAGCCCGATCATATCGACACCGCAGTCCAGGGCGGCATCGACGTCACCCTTTCTCGCGCGGGAGAGCGCACAGATCCGGGCGCCGAGGTCCATCCGGCAGACCGCCCGCACGGCCTCCTGTTCCTTTGCGGAGACCGCGGGGAACCCTGCCTCGATCACCTCGACGCCGGTCGCGTCGAGGAGGGACGCGATCTCCATCTTATCTTCACGGGTAAACGTGACGCCCGGCGTCTGTTCGCCGTCACGCAATGTTACATCACAGATCTCAACATGCAACTTTTTCATGAGATTCACCAGCAGGGCATTCACCGCCGACGATCACCGTCTTCGGACGGTCTGCCGGCACGATCAGCCGCCGCAGTCCGGGCAGGTCGTCGGCCCGGCAGAATTCAGGATCGGCCCATTCGAGATACCGCTCCACACCGGGCGTCTCCTGGCCGCCGACCATGCCCATACGCCTGTTCTCCAGTACGATACAGAGGAGCGGGAGCTCCTTTTCGTAGACATCGATGAGGGCGTTGAGCCCGGAGTGGAGGAGTGCATAGTCTCCGATCAGGGCCACTCCGGTGCTCCGCGCCCCCACTCCCACCGCCGATCCCAGGCCGTAACTGGCCGTCCCGATGCGGTACGGCGGGTTGACGGCGAGGAGCGAACACCCGGCATCGACCGCCGTCCGCATCCCTCGCTCTGCGAGCAGGGCAAAGAGCGGGCGGAAGGGACAGTTCGGACAGAGGGTCCGGGAATACCCGCGGTCTGAGAAGCGCTCGGGCGGGCCTTCAGGGGCGGTCACCGCGGGGTAGGTGACTCTCACCCCCGCGGGGGCCGGCCGATTCGATGAAGCAGCCATGACCTGGAGGGCATGCTGCCACCGTCCCTGGTTGGTCAGGCCGGGGTCGGCGAGCGTGCCGGAGCCCGGTGTCCTGGGAAGAGGCGCACCCGCCGCTTCCGCCTCAAGGGTCTCGGGGAGGATTCTGAGGATGACGGCCCGCGAGAGCGCCTCGGAGAGGGAAAACGCCTCTTCGACCGCGGCCGGGAGGGCGAACCCCCCCTCGGGCTCCACCACCGGGACCATCGCAACCGGCCCGAAGGCACGGGAGTCCTCGGCCGCCTGCGACGCCCGGGCCTGGAGGTCGTCGCCGGCGACGACCACGACGCCGGCACCGATCCCCTGGGCCGTCGCCTGGACCATCGGGTCGGCAAGCAGGTTCATCCCCACGTTCTTGACGACAACCGCCGCCCGCCTGCCAGCAAGCGAGTCGCCGAGGGCGTACTCCAGGGCCACCTTCTCGTTGGTGCAGACCTCGGCCCCGGCCGCGGCGGCGAGGTCGGTCACCGGGTAGCCCGGCACCCCGTAGACGCTATCGGCCGCAGCCTGGAGAGCGTTCGCCAGACACTCGATCCCTCGCATATCAGTCCCTCCCCGGGATCAGGTCGCAGCCAGCGCAGGCCGCACACATCGTTCGGGCCGCGGCCGGGTCGAGCCCGGCCTCGTGCAGCGCCTCCTTCAGCACCGCATGAAGACGGAGCAGCCGTTCGGCCGACGGCCGGGCAAAGTGGGCGAGCCCGGCGCCGGGCGCCAGCGGCCGGAGCACCGGAATCACCCCGATGGAACAGAGCCGACGGACGACCGCTTCCATCTCCTCGTCGCTCTCCCCGAGCCCGACGATGACATTGCTCTGGACATGGTTCTTCCCGAAGAGCCCGACCGACTCTTCGAGCACCTCCCAGAGGAGGTTCCAGTCCTGTCCAGGACACATCTCGGCGAAGAGTCCGGGCGTCGCCGCTTCGAGGTTGAACTTCACCTCCGCGACCCCCGCCGCCCGCAGCACCCGCGGGGTCTGCGGCGTCGGGTAGATGGAGACCCCGATCGGAAGACCGAAGGGAACAAGAAGCCTGACGACCTCGACCGCCCGCGCCTCCTCTTCCGCCACGCTCCCGGCCACCCCGCTGGTGATCGAGATGGCGTCGATCTCTCCGAGGACCGAGCGCACCATCCCGACCACCTCGTCTGGGCTCTTCACCCGGCCCTGCCTGAGCGGCACGGCACAGTACTTGCACGAGAAGATGCACTGTTCAGAGAGAGTGATGTAGGCCTGGCCTGGACAGTGGAGAGGGGCGGGTTCGATTATGCCCCGCACCAGTTCTCCCCCGAATGGGATGGTCGCCCGCCCCATCCCCTCGTGGACGAGCGTCAGGTCGGCCTCTGGATCGACCGCGAGCCTGACCCGCTGGCCGTCGACCGAGAAAAAAAGAGAACCTCTGCCGCCGGCGCCGGGCCCGGCCGTCGAGGAGGAGATATACGGCTTCGCCAGCACCCCGACCACCTTCACCCGGCCCCTGGCCAGGAGTTCGGCCTTCAGTCCGAGCCAGTCCATAGGGCAAGCGCCTCCTCGAAGTCGGTGTAGAAGGGGATCGCACCGACCGCTCCGATGAGCCCGTTCCCGTCCATCACGACCCTGACGTGGGGGAGCACCGCTTCGAGGTCGGCACGCGAGACCTTCCCCCGCTTCACCGCCTCGCCATACTCACGGAGGGGCGAGGGGTCGAACCCCACAAAGGCCGCCATCCCGGTCTGGTCGGAGAGGGTGTAGCGTTTGAGTAATGCCGCGAACCGCTCGATGAGGCCGTCGGGATCAGTGGAGGCGAACTCCACCGCACAGGCCACGCAGTTCTTTGTCCGTTCCGGCACCGGGAAGAGTTGCACGATGGTGTGCGAGAGGTAGACCGAGGCCTCGTCCGCGATCTGCCGGGCGATGTTGTGGACCAGGGTCCAGGTCGCCCCCGCCTCAGGAGTGTCGGTGTCGTCCACCCCGATCACCACCCGCTCGCGGCGGGGAAGCCAGACCGTCGATCCGGCCAGTTTCCCGCCGCCCGACTCGTCGCACTCGGCCCGGATCACGCCGCGGCCCCGCGCCCGGCAGGCTGAGGCACCGACGCCACCGCCGCCCATCCCGAGATAGGTGACCGAGACCTCGTCGCCCTCGACCGACGCCCCGGCAATCCCCGCGGGGAACTTCGAGCCTTCGAGCCCGAGGTCGACCGCACCGGTCCGCAGGAGGTAGCGCGTCGTCGGCCCGACCGTCCGTGCCGACTCGACGAGCGGGCTCTGCGCATAGTGGCGGCGGACCCACTGCGCCCCGCCGATACATTCGTAGAACTCAACGACCTCGGCCCGGTCGCCGCCGGCATCGGCGACGGCGACGATCCCGGGATACGAGATCACATACGGGTCTACCAGATCTTCAGAGACTCCCATCCGGTCGTTCGCCATAGAGACCAGCCGCCTCCACGCCGCGGTTGCCCCAGAGCACAGCTCCAAGAGCACCTATCCGGCCTTTGCTCGCCGCGGAGTCGATGAAGGTGATCCCGAGCCTCGTCGCCTCGGCCTCCACCTCCTCCCGGGTGAGCAGTTCGGTCTTGATCTTCCTTGCGTACTCGGTCTCGGGCAGGCCGATCCCGCGGTAGTAGGCGATCCCGGTGTCCCCCGAGACCGCGTGCTCCTCGATATAGTCCTTCACGAAGGCGAGGAGGTCGTCGACCGCACCGGGCCTGACCGCGAAGTTCAGCACCGACCCCACGCAGTTAGTCGTCTTCTTCGGCGCCTTGGGGTTGAGCTGAACCAGTCTCATATTAAGGTACTCTGCTCCTTCAACCTTGCACGCCTCGGCACACTGGAGGGCCAGCACCCAGGTCGCCCCTTCCTCTTTGGTATCGGTGTCGTCGATCCCGATGCTCACCTTCTCGTACTTCGGCGAGACGATCCGCACCCGACAGGCCCGCGCCCCGCCGATGTGGAGATCTTCCTCGCTCGGGTACTCGGCCCTGATCACGCCGGGCGCCTGCGGGAGACACGCCGCGACGCCGACACCGGCACCGGCGATCCCGGCCCAGGTGGTCACGACCTCGTCGCCCTCCACCTCGACGCCGGCAAGGGCCTGGCCCCCGATCTCCTGCCCGGCCGCCCCGAAGTGGGGTTCGTACGCGCCCAGACGGGCGGTCATGGTCATCGACGACCCCTGGACGTCGGCGGCGGTCAGCGCCCCGCCGGCACGCCGACGGTTCATCACGTCCCACTCGATGGTGCCGCGGTGCCGGCAGGTCTCCAGGATCTCGGCCAGGCCCTTCTCCTCGTCCACCATCACGATAAATTTCTCTGCAAAGAGCGGTCCAAAGCGCTCTCTCACTTCATCAGGGGTCAGCACGATCATAGCATATACACCGAAAATTTCGTTGACGAAATATTCGGCGGCATCACGGATAAATGGATCGCAGGTGAGCAAGAGGAACAGCTCCCCCCTCTGTCCGCCCCCGGCCAGAGAGAACCACGTCCAGATTGCCCTCCGATCCGGGAGGAGGGCCGCTGATCCGGGTTCAGATTGGAGAGATTGTGGAATCGGGGCAGAGAGGCATCTGTTCACGAAACACCGGCAGGATCATGGACTTTTCCGGCCCCGTGGTGCCCCATATGAGCGTGAGAGATATCAAGACATCTCTTCTCCAGAAGAGGCGACATATGACTGTCGTAGACGCGTGGAAATCGCCGCGATTGTTCGGGCTACCGAATGCTCGGGGAGTGGCAGAATCGCAGATGAAAGGAGGTGTTTTCAGCCCGCCCCACAAAATATGAACGCTGTATCCAAACGATTCGTCCTCTGCCTCCCCCCCTATCTTCATCCCGAAGGTTCGGCGGCAGAGCCCCCGGCGTGATGATCAGGCGTGCCGCCACCCAATCGCAGAATCTCCACCATCATCTCGCGCCGGGGAGCCTTGCCCCCCGGACCCCCCACGACGAAGATAGCCGAGGGGCGGCACAATGCTCGATTTCTGTTCGTTCATCGAACGCAAGAAGGATCAAGGATCGATCCGTCCTCACACCGGGGAGCCACAAGAATGTTCACCACGTATGCTTGAGCCCCGGGTTCATGCTCGATTCAACAGAGCAAAAAAAAGAATTATCTTCTTCTCATCACGACCGCCGCCCCGAGGGCGAGGATCGCAAGCCCCTCCATCACCGGAGTCTGTTTCGGGACGGTGGTGCTTGCCGGGGGCGCGGAGGTCTCGGCGGTCTGCACCACCTCAGTCGTCGGGACCGGCGTCTCTTCCGCCTGCACCGGCGCCTCCGCGGCGACGATCTTCCCCGCGACGATCGCGAAGTACGAGAACCCGTCGGCTTCGGCCGAGTAATAAACTCTCTCCTCGTCCTCCTTCTGGAGCGTCACGGGAAGATTCTTCATTCCCTCGTCGGTGTACTGCAGGAACATGATCTGGCTGCCAGATAGGCCGTGTGCATCCAGCCAGGTCTTCGGCACCGAGAACTCGATGACAAGACCCGCGATCGTGGAGGGGCCGGCGCGATACAGGGTCATCTTCTCGATCTCATAGACCGTCGAGCCGGGCATCCTGACGTCCTTGGGGAGAGACGCCTTCTCCACAGTGACCAGGAGGTCGGAGACGGCATCGCGGGCCTTCACCGTGACCCGGCCGATCGCGGTGCGGTCCACCGAGAACGACCGCGCTTCCCCTGCAGGGACCGACCCGGCAAATGACGCTACGTCCGAGAGATCACCGCCCGAAGACGACGACCGGCCTTCGGCCGCAGGCCGGGAGATCGCCGACAGCCCGAAGAGCGAGAGGCCGTTGGGGGAATATGCCTCGAAGATCAGGTTGCCCGCGGGATCGGTGCCGACCAGCCTGGTCTCCAGCACCTCTTTCGTGTCGTCTTCCGCCCACCTGATGATCCGGACCGCACCGACGCCGCCGTGGGCCCTGACCCATGCCGGGCTGACGGCCATCCTGACAGAGGCGTTGGTGATCTCCTTCCCGTTCGTCAGGTTCGTCTTCACGATGTTCATCGTGAAGGCGACCGCGTCCACCTCCAGGCCGTCGTTGCTCGCGGCGAGCTGGAAGGCGGAGATGATCTCATCGGAGATGGTCTGGTTGAGGGTAGTGGTGATCCCCGCCCCGGCCGGGAGGCCGGTGAGGTTGGCGCGGATGCTGCCCGAGACCGTGCCGGGGAGCGGGAGGTCGGCGACGAGGGGATCGGTCTCGAGGACCATGCCGTCATAGGTCGCGTTGATCCGCCCGCCCGCCGGTTCCTCCATCGACGTGGTCATGACCGTCAGGGTGAAGCCGTCGCCCTGCAGGGCGAGGCAGCTGCCGTTGATGCTGGCGGCGCTCGCGTTGACCGAGATGGAAGGCGCCCCGCTGTTGTTCTCAGCGAAGGTGCAGTCCGGCATCTCGAAGGAGACCGTCTCCGTCTTTTTCGTCGCGGGGACCACCGTGACGATCGCAGAAGCCGTGCACCCCTCGCACCCGGCGGTGACGGTCACCTCTCCCGGCGAGAGCGCTTCAAAGCACCCGGTGGTCGCGTTCACGACACCACGAGTCGTGTTGCTGCTTGACCACATCGGCACCGCGCCAGGCATCGCCTCCCCACGCTGGTCGAAGACCTCGGCGGTGAAGTTCACGCTCTCGGCTACTTCGAGGGTTGTGGCGGCCGGGGAGACGGTGACTGTCGTGGGGGTGAGGATGAGATAGGCGTCGATCGGGGAGATGAGGGGGTGGTAGTGATTCACGCCGCCGGCGACAAACGGCGTGTCGCCGAGGCCGTCACCGTCGGTGTCGTTGCCAGCGTAGGTTTGATAATAATGATTTCCGACAAAGTTGGTGTATGTTGTGCCGTTGTAGATGTAATTGATCGGCTCCGTGGAGTTCAGAGTTAGGGGAGAGGAACTTCTACAGTAAAAATAGCCACCAGGATTATTAGGATGAGTACTGATGTTATTCATATAGACATTGAAGGAGTCACCATCTTTGATGCTATTGAGATAGAAAGATCCTATTTTACCGCCTTTTAATTCATTTCCGGTGAACGTAATGTCTTTTATTGAATTTCTTAAATTAACATTCGATTCCGCGCATTCGTCAATGAAATTGTCCTTAACAACTGTGTTTTGTGTATCAACAATATACAGTCCCTTGCTCACACCATTGTAAATTACATTATTTGAGACTCTCCCGTCTCTACACCTCAGAAAGGAAATGCCAGTACCTCTATTGTAGATAGAGGAGATTGTATTGTTCTCCACAATATTTCCAGAGGATCGTCCATCTCCCATAATGCTAATTGACGTATCAAAGGCATTTTCGATAATATTGTCCCTGACAAGAGCATGGTCACAAGTATTTAAATAAACTGATGTTTTAGAATTGTTGAATTTATTCCCAGCGAGGGTCAGATTACTTACATGCTGCTTATAGACGTAGATACAATACTGTGTATCTGAAAAAATATTTCCTGAGATCGTGCAATTGTCGCCTTCCGTGATTCTTATTGCATTTTTACTTGCAAATGTTGCAGATCCTGTCTGTTTTAGGGTAAAACCTGATATTGAAACATTGTCAGCCAGAACCTCGATCATAAAAGCCCTTTTATCATTCGTGATGGTTGTGCCCGAAGGGCCGTTCTCTGACCTGAGTGTTATCCCTTTCTCAATCTTAAACAGTTCATCATAGATTCCATCCCTGACGAGGACGGTGTCAATATCTCGTGCACAGGCAACAGCCTCAGTAATTGTCCTGAAATCACCTTCGCCGCTCTGATCGACGATCCATGTATGTGGGGGAAGGTCGTCGGGATAGACATAGACTGTCGCTGAGCTCTCGACTCCGGCAAAACTGGCCCGAACTTCAGTCGTGCCCGGGCCCATAATAGTGAAGTATCCGGTTTGGTTCACGGCGCCAACTGAGGTGTTGCTGCTCGTCCACCTAAATGGAACAAACGGGATCTCAGCCCCGGATGGATCGTACGCCTCCCCACTGAACTGGAGAGGTTCACCACTCTCCCAGATCCTTACAATATCAGGCGTGATGTTTATCTCTCTGATATCAGGAGGGAACTCAAGAGAGATCTCTGTGACCTCTTCGATATTTTTACCAACATGCGCAATTCCCGAACCCGTCAACTTCAGCGGCCAGTATGTTCTTCCATCAATCGGCTCTTCGGGGATCTCGAACCCGTCCACTTTATAGCCGGCAATAAAGGTCTTATCACCATCGAGGAACTCACGGCTGGTAATCTGGATGGTCTTATCATTGCCTGCTGCTTTGCCGATGACGGTGACAGTATAGTCGCGAGATGCCAGCGACGTATTGAACGTTGCAGGATCCTGATCATCGACAAGCCCGATGACTGCAGAGAGGCTGACTCCCTCCCACAGCTTTCCGCTGGGGTCGGTATATGAGAGAAGCCCGCCTTTGGAGAGGTCGATGATCGTTGAACGATTCAGCATTCCGTTCACCGCTCCGATCAGGTTGATGTTCCAGTCAGGATGTGATTTGATTACAACCGTAGCATTCCCAGAAACGCTGCCGTTAGTTGCCCGGACAATGGTGGTTCCTTCTCCACGTCCGGTAAACAAACCATTTTCATCGATGGTTCCGACGGACGGAACCGTGCTTGACCATGTAACCAACACCGGAGAGATTTCGTCTCCGAACTGATCATACCCCGTTGCAGTGAATGTACAGTTCTCAATCTGATCCGCGTACATCACAACATCTGACGGCTCTAAAAGAATGGATGTCAGAACCTTCTCAACAGGAGCGGTTACTGTTACGGATGCAGTCTGGGATGCACCTTTTGTAGAAGCGGTAATAATCGTCGAGCCTTCGGAGACTGAAGTGAAAATTCCCTTATTATCGATAGTCCCAACACCAGGGTCGCTGCTGGACCACGAGATCTGTGCCCCTTTGATTTCATCACCATTTGCATCATACGCTCTTGCCGTGAACCTCTGTTTTCCGTTTGCAGGCACTTCAGCAGAAGGAGGCGAAATCGAGAGCGTTGCAGCATCAGGCAGCGGAACACCGGATACGTACCAGCCACTGAATTCTGTTGGATAAGGCCCGGTCAGTCGATTGGTCCAGGAAGTGAGATTATATACGCCAGGGTCGGCGTTTTTGCAATAACCATAGACATTGAAAGCCAGCAGGGTGTTCAGATTTTCAACCTCGTACTGTACCCTGAGAGGATGAGCGCGAAGAATGCCGCCATTAAGGTCGACGAACATCAGCCTGAATGTATTTGATGTATCACTCAGGTCCTGACCGGGAAATACCGGATACCGGGTCTCTGCCGCCGGCCGCCATGTCTGCGGACCATAGATAAAATCATCTTTGGTGAACCACTCATCAAGTGTCACCGGTTCGTAATGTTCTGTGCCGGGGGCGGGTTCTGCATGAGGGATCGGATTCGGTACCCACTGGTATCCGTCAGCCCGAATATGTACCTTGAAATCGTCGGGAATCGTTCCGTTTACTGCAACACAGAGGAATATTTCGTCATGATACCCGCGTCCTCCGGTCTCCGTTACATAAAAAGTTCCTGACTGGTCGTGGGTGTTGGTGACCTGTCCATATTGCATATACCCGCTTGAATTCGAGATGTGAACCGCATTCAGACCCCCACCGGTCCATTTGATCCGAAATGTATCGTTGCCGAAATCGTTGAACCTCGCCCCTTCGTCGTTTGCAACTTTCAGGTACACGTCGTCCACTGCCGGAATCACGCCCCCGAAAACGTCACGAACAGAGGACAACACCTCCATGGTGTCCACCGGTGTCGGCGAAACCTCGGGCAACGGGGCCGTCACCGTCGCCGCCGCACTCCCGTTCACGGTGCCGTTCGCGACCGTGGCGATGATCACGACAGATCCCGGGGTGAGTGCCGTGAACGATCCGGTGCCGTTCACCGTACCGACCGATGGGTCACTGCTCTCCCAACTGAACACGACATCGGGAACGACCGCACCCGAAGGATCATATGCCGCCGCCGAAAACGACCGCACCTCGCCCACTGTCATTTCGGCGGATGCCGGCGTGACGTTCACCCACGAGATCACAGGCAGCATCGATGTCGTGACGTTGCCGTCTCCTCCGGACTCTGGATCCAGAGGAGAGAGCACGGTGCCGTTCATGTCGCCATCGATGCCGGATACGTTCGCGCCGGAGGCGGAAACGTTCTCCGCCCACGCAGGGACGACGCAGAGCGCGACCACAGCGAAAATCGCAAGGATCAACCACACCGGCGAGGAAACATTTCTCTGCCGGTTTTTTTCAGGGGGATGAATATCAGATTTTTTCATGATCAGACCTCGAAAGCCATCGAATTTGGGAATCATTCGACGTACAATATACATTAAACGAGAATTAGTAAAATAATAATTCTTTCGATTTATTATTCTGTTAAATATATCAACATAACATAGTTCATAAACATCGGAAATATACACAAAAACGATCCCCCCCCTCACAGAGAAAACAATCCGGATCAATCAAGAGAACATCTACAGAATCAATACTCAAAAAAATAAAAAATGAAGATTAGAAACCGATGGTCCACCCACTGCTTCCTGTACCTGTTATTCTGTTCGTCCAGGAGACGGATTTTCCCTGAACCGACTGATTGCACCAGGTGTAGATGTCGAATAGGGCATTTCCGCTATAACCTGTAATGCCATAGTCAACTTTGATCATGCCATTGTCCGTAAGACCAAGACCAGTGGCGTTCAGAGTCCCAAGCCCAGTGTCGATGAACATGACCTTGTAGGTGTCTGAAGTGTTCGTCATGTCCTGGCCGTAGTACATCGGATAGTTTTCATCGAAATACGGGCGCCACTTGCAGTCAACGAGTTCTAACTCTAAATCATTCTCAAGGAAATCGCCGTTACCAAACGTGCCGATACTAGCATTACTATAGTACGTGAGACTGCCCGACGACGGGAACATAATCGTCGGTGTCAGAGTCCAGTTGTATCCGGAAGCCGTGATGCTCAATGCAAGATTCGTGGTATCGGCCCCTCCCGGCACTCCGAACATGACGATGGCGGAATCACTGCACCCCGGGTTCTTACTCGTGTCTGAGATGTAAAACGTCCCGTTCAGATTTTGATTGGCATATACAGCCCCATTTTTGTTCGTCGTGCTGTTCGTGATATGAATTGCTTTGAGGCCGCCACCAGCTTTTGAGAAGTTGAAATAGTAGGTGCCATCGCCATGAGGATCATAGAACGCCCCGTTTGCCATCTCGATATACGTCTGGTTGTTGTCAGCAAATTCAGCCGCAGAAGCCGGCGCGACACATGTGGCGAGCATCAGGACAACTGCCGATGCCATCGCCACCTTCAGTACCATTGCTTTTCCTTCATGTTTCATCAGAGATCATCTCTTTCGTTCATGTGATCCGGGCACCTGTAGAGACACCAGGATCCTGCCAACAGAAGCCGGACAACACCTAGTAAACTATAAAAGATTTACTTAAGGCCACTGTCAACGATCAATACCCAGAAAATCATCAGATATATAATTGTCGAATTAATATAGCCCCAAATTCTTGACGCAATTCCGTGCAAATAGAGATAGCAACCAAAAACGGATCCACTTTAAAAAAGAACAACCACTTCTATCGATACCAGATATCATTCCCCCCAACACTACATCCCCCACAAAGAACCCAATCACAAAATAGCCATTTTCATTCCAGATAGAGAGAAAAGAACCCAAAGATGCTGCACGGCCACTCCCGGCACATCGGCCGATACGAGATCAAATAAGAAAATGCTGCAAGCCACCGCTCCTGCGCGTTGCATTCGGCTCCCGATCACCTACACAGAGAGCGATCAACCCACCAAAATCCGAACAACCTCTCAAGTCTTCCAGGCGACAGACACCGACACGGCCAATCCCCCGACACGACCCCACCGGGACGATCGAGACCGATCAGAAAAAAAAGATTTAGAAGAGGTCCTTGAGTTCGATCTTGAAGGGCCCGAGGTTGCCGCCGAAGTTGCCCGCGCTGATGAAGACGACGCCCGGCACCCTGGTCGCCGCCTTGACACCTGCGGACATCGCTTCCTTCACCGACTCCTCGTCGACACCGTCGATGACGATCTCGTAGATCGCCTTCACGCCCTCAGGCACCAGAGAGTCCTCGACCTGCTCGCGCAGCGTCGGGCAGTACTTCTCGTTGGTGCTCGCCGACATGAACTTGTACTTGTTGCTCCCGACCTTCGAACCCGACGCCACGATGCCGCCCGGGAATGAGGTGATCACACCGCAGACCGAAGCGATCGCGTCGACCGCCGCCTGAGCGGCCATGAGCGCGGCCATCTGGTTCTCGCCCATGATGAAGAAGTTGCCGCCGGCAACGCCCTTGACGATCCCGAAGTCCTCCTCACCGACGTACTCGCCGTTCATGATCGGGATGGCCCAGCACTGCCGGCCGCCGACCTCCTTCTTGTACTCGTACCCGTCACCGAAGAAGTGGAGCTTCACCGGGATCCGCTCCTCGGCCTCGGGCAGACCGTCGAAGACGGCGGTCGTCGGGGCGGTGAGGACACACTCGGCCAGACGCTCGACAACCTGCTCCTTGAGCTTCTTCTTGCCGGCACAGATGAGGATCGCATACCCCGGTCTGCCGTCAGGAGTCTCCTCAGCCGGGACAAAACCCTCCACCCCGGCCTCGCACGGACAGCCGATCGCCGAGGTGGCAAACCCGGTCGCCTCAACGGCGGCCTTGTAAGCCCACTCCTCGGTCACGGCGGTAATGATCACCCTGGACACCCAGGTGGGGAACGCTTCAGCGTACGTCTCGTCGATGGTCACACCGTTATACTCCATTATGTGTACACCGCTACAGAGTTGCAACAGGGAAACAGAAGAACATTTCTAAATCACCCGTGACCGGACGGCCCGCCCGGACGACCGGACCCGATCATCCATGCGAGACCTGATAAAAGGCTCGAAAAATCCGGATCACAGGGCCCATAGAGGATCTTCAGTTAATGACCGGGCAAAATCAACATAATCCACTTGTCTGAGAGCCTTTCCGGGCCTTTTTAATGGGTGTGGTGATTCAGAAAGTTTATCTATATTATTTGCCAACTCTTTCTTAATCGATTTTCAATCGAGATAGCTGGTGCGTGAAACCATGGCATTTGCAGTGCACGTCAACATGGAACGGTGTACCGGTTGTAACAATTGTGTGGTCGCGTGCCCAGTGGACGCACTGGAGCTCAACACCGTGGATCCTGTCACCACCGACAAGATCTACAAGGTGATGAACGGCAAGGCAACCGTCCTTGACGTTGATCACGAGCTCTGCGCCGGCTGCGGCGTATGCGTTGAGGCATGCCCATACAATGTTATACGGCTGGTCGTTGGATCAATGCAGTCCGGGTCTCCGGCCCCGATGACAGCAAAGGAGTGAGGGTTACTCATGGCGATCTTTCCGAAATTCTCCAAGACAAGAGATGGTGTGAATATCATCAATGAGCAGCGGCTCCTCAAGCAGGTCAACCACCTCATTCTCGACACCCAGCGGTGTACGGGATGTGGCATCTGCTCTGAGTCATGCCCTGAAGAAGCGATCACGGTCAGCATGGTTGGTGCGACCAAGAGGAACAAGGGTATCAGCTACGCAGCACCCGTGAACATCGACGAGGTCAAGTGTTCATACTGTGGTGTCTGTGTGGTCATGTGCCCCTTCAACTCGCTGACCCTGAAGATCGACGGCGAAGAGTCTCTCCCCATCGTAGAGCGGGAAGGCTTCCCGCAGTACGACATGCTCGCCAAGATCGACGAAGAGAAGTGCGTACGGTGCACCGTCTGCGAGGACGTCTGTCCCCGTGACGCGATCGACCGCGACGTCCCGGCCTACGAAGGCAGCGTCGAGGACGGGCGCGAGCGCCAGACCGCACTGACCGCAAAGACCACCTTCGAGGTCGACACCGACAAGTGTACGGTCTGTGGCATCTGCGGTTCGCTCTGCCCGGCAATCACGGTGAAGCGCAAGGCATTCACCGCCGAGACCGGTGCGGTCGAAGGCGACGTCCTCTGGGACGAGAACCTCTGTGACGCCTGTAAGGTCTGTGTCGAAGCCTGCCCCGAAGAGGCGATCACCGTCGTCCGCGAGGTCGAGACCAAGAAGCTCCCCGGCAAGGTCAACATCATCGAGGATGACTGTTGCACCTGCCGCTGGTGTGCCGAGAACTGCCCGTCCGAGGCGATCACCGTCGAGAAGATCTTCGAGGGCGAGATCGAGTTCCACGCCGAGAAGTGCCCCGGCGGCTGCTCGACCTGTGCCGAGATCTGCCCGGCCCACGCGATCTATCTCCCCTCCCCTGCACCCGTTGCCGAGATGAAGGGCGAGAAGGAGCCGAACATCGCCGTCAACAAGGACCTCTGCATCCTCTGTGGCGCATGTGTCAACGCCTGCCCCGGTGAGGACATCATCGTCCTGAAGCGGACCGGCATCCGTATGAAGGGCAAGGAGACCGACCTGTTCAACAAGATCAAGGCAAAGCTCTTCACCCCGCGGACCTCCAAGGTCAAGGAAGGCGTCACGCCCGGCGAAGTGGAACTCAAGGCCCTTGAAAACGCGTGAGGTAGTGACATGGCAAAAGGATATAATGACCCTGCAATGGAAGAGAAGTTCCAGGACAGGTACTTCCACGCTACGACGGAAAGCAACCCCGAATTTATCAAGGAAATCGAGCGTCTCGGCCGTACCCCTGCACACATGTGCTTCCAGTGCGGTACCTGCACCGGCTCCTGCCCCTCGGCCCCCCGGTCGAGCTACCGGATCCGGAAGTTCATGCGCCGTGCCGTCCTCGGGCTTGAGAAAGAAGCCCTGACCGACCCGGACCTCTGGCTCTGCACCACCTGCTACAGCTGCAGCGACCGGTGCCCCCGCGAAATTGCCCCGACCGACGTCATCATGGCGATGCGCAACCTCGCGTTCAAGGAGGACATCGTCCCCAGGAACTTCCTCAAGACGATCCAGCTCATCTACAACACCGGCCACGGCGTCCCCAACAACGACGTGAACCGTGCCGCCCGTGTCAAACTGGGTCTTGAAGCCGAACCTGAGACGACCCACAAGTACCCCGAGTTCATCCCGGGCATCCAGAAGATCCTGGACCACTATCAGATGAAAGAGAATGCAGACAGAATCCTCTCAGAGGGTGAGCAGTAAATGCATGAGTATGCGTTTTTCCTCGGTTGCATTGCACCGAACCGTTACCCCGGCTGTGAAGCAGCCGCCATCAGGACGAGCCGGAACGTCGGCATCGAACTTCTCCCGCTGAAGGGCGCGAGCTGCTGCCCGGCACCGGGTGCGTTCGGCGCCGTCGACCTCCGCGTCTGGTACGCCATGGCCGCCCGCAACATCTGTCTCGCCGAAGAGATGAACCGCGACATCGCCCTCATCTGCAACGGCTGCTACAAGTCGATCTACGAGGTCAACGAGCGGCTCAAGGAAGACGACGAGCTCCGCGACGAGGCCAACGAAGTCCTCGCCGAGATCGACATGGAGTTCAAGGGCTCCATCGACGTCTACCACCTCGCCGAACTCTACTACGACCCCAAGATCTGCGGTGTCGAGAAGATCCGCGAGTCCGTGGTCAGGCCCCTCGACAACACCAAGATCGCGGTCCACTACGGCTGCCACCTCCTCAAGCCACTCAAGGAGCGCCGGTTCGACGACTCCGAGAACCCGATGTGGATCGAGGAACTCGTCGAAGCAGTCGGTGCTGAGGCGGTTCAGTACCGCAACAAGATGCAGTGCTGCGGCGCCGGCGGCGGTGTTCGTGGTTTCGACCTCGCCCACTCGCTGGACATCACGAACGAGAAGCTGATCAATATCAACGAGGCAGGTGCCGACGCACTCACCGAGGTCTGCCCGTTCTGTCAGCTCCAGTTCGACCGCGGCCAGATCGAGATCCAGGAGAAGTTCGGCATCGAGTGGGGCATCCCCGTACTCCACTACAACGAACTGCTGGGCCTTGCCCAGGGAATGAGCCCCCAGGAACTTGCACTTGACCTCCACGCCATCGACTGCAAGCCGTTCCTGGACAAGATCCTGTAAGGGAGGAATATCAATGGCAGAAGAGAAGAAACAACCTAGAATTGGTGTGTTTGTGTGCCACTGCGGTACCAATATCGCTGGTACCATCGACGTGGAGGCAGTCAAGGAATATGCCGCGACCCTCCCCAACGTCATCGTCGCCGATGACTACCAGTACATGTGCTCGACCCCGGGTCAGGCAAAGATCATCGACGCCATCAAGGACCATGACCTGACCGGCATCGTCGTCGCCGCCTGTACTCCGCGTCTGCACGAGCCGACCTTCAGGACGGCCACGAAAGAGGGCGGTCTCAACCCGTTCAGGTTCGAGATGGCCAACATCCGTGACCAGAACTCCTGGGTCCACATGCACGACCCCGAAGGCGCCACTGCAAAGGCAAAGGACGCCATCAGGATCGCCGCCGCCAAGGCGTCCCTCCTCGAGGACCTCTACCCCAAGAGCGTCCCGGTCGAGCACGCCGCCATGGTCGTCGGCGCCGGTGTCGGCGGGATCCAGGCTGCACTCGACCTGGCAAACGCCGGGATCAAGACCTACCTCGTCGAGAAGAACCCGACCGTCGGCGGACGCATGTCCCAGCTCGACAAGACCTTCCCGACCCTCGACTGTTCCCAGTGTATCCTCACCCCGAAGATGGTGGACGTCGGGCGTCACCCGAACATCGAACTCCACACCTACACCGAGGTCGAGGAAGTCGACGGCTACATCGGCAACTTCGACATCACCCTCAGGAAGAAGGCCCGCGGTGTCATGAGCCAGGACGAGGCCGCGGCCAAGGGCATCGTCGGCGGCGGCTGCAACGGCTGCGGCGACTGTGCGGCGGCCTGTCCGGTCATCAAGCCGAACCCCTTCGAGTTCGGCATGGCCCCGAGAAAGGCGATCTACATCTACCACCCGCAGGTCGTGCCTCTCGTCTACACCATCGACTTCGACGCCTGTGTAAAGTGCGGGCTCTGTGTCGAGGCGTGTGGCGAGAAGAAGGCCATCGACCTCGAGATGACCGACACCTTCGAGACCGTCAAGGTCGGCACCGTCATTCTCTCGACCGGGTACGACATGTTCGAGATCGAGAAGAAGCGCGAGTGGGGCTACAAACAGTTCGACAACGTCATCACCTCGCTCGAGTTCGAGCGTCTCATCTGTGCCTCCGGCCCGACCGGTGGTCACCTGATCCGTCCGTCCGACGGCGAGACCCCGATGAAGGTCGCCTTCGTGCTCTGTGCCGGGTCCCGTGACAACACCGGTGTCGGCAAGCCGTACTGCAGCCGGTTCTGCTGCATGTACTCGCTCAAGCACGCCCACCAGCTCATGGAGAAGATTCCAGGCTGCCAGCCGTACATCTTCTACATGGACATCAGGTCGTTTGGCAAGATGTACGAGGAGTTCTACTACCGTATCCAGAACGAGGGTGCGAAGTTCATCCGCGGCCGTGTGGCCAACGTTCTTGAGGACGCGGAAACCAAGAACCTCCACGTCTATGCCGAAGACACGCTTCTCGGCCGTCCGGTCGACCTCGAAGTCGACATGGTCGTCCTTGCAGCTGCGATCCAGCCCACCGAGAACATCGACCCGGTCAGGAAGATGTTCGGTGTCTCCTGTTCACAGGACGGCTGGATGCTTGAGGCTCACCCGAAACTCAACCCGTGCGGCACCACGACCGCCGGTGTCTTCCTCGCCGGCGTCTGTCAGGGGCCCAAGGATATCCCCGACACCGTCGCCCAGGCCGAGGGTGCGGCATCCGCAGCATCCATCCCGATCCACACGGGCAAGGTCGAACTCGAACCGTACTTCGCCCAGTGTCTTGAAGAGAAGTGTGCCGGCTGTGGCATGTGCATCAGCCAGTGCCCGTACTCCGCCCTCTCGCTCGTCGAGAAGGATGGCAGGCAGGTCATGCACGTGACCGAAGCAAAGTGTAAGGGCTGCGGTACCTGCGGTGGGTTCTGTCCTGGAGGTGCAATCTACATGCAGCACTTCACCACCCCGCAGATCGTGGCTCAGATTGATGCATTCCTCCTTGGAGGTGAAGAGTAATGGCAGAAGGAGAATGGCAGCCCAAAATCATCGCAATCATCTGCAACTGGTGTTCCTACGCCGGTGCCGACCTCGCGGGCAGTGCCCGTACTCAGTATCCGCCTGACATCCGTGCCATCCGTGTGATGTGCACCGGCCGTGTCGACCCGCTCTTCATCATGAAGGCCTTTGCCGACGGTGCCGACGGCGTCCTCGTTTCCGGGTGCCACTTCGGTGATTGCCACTACATCGCAGGCAACTTCAAGTGCGCCAAGAGGATGTTCCTCCTCAAGAGTGTCCTCAAGGACCTTGGTATCGACGACAAGCGTCTCAGGATGACCTTCGTCTCCGCATCAGAGGGTGCGAAGTGGGCAATGGTCATGGAAGACGTCGTCAAGACCGTCAAGGAACTTGGACCCAGCCCGATCAACCAGCTGAAGCAGTAAATTCTGGAGGTTGTTACGGTGCCAGAAATCGAATTAAACCTCATATCCGGGCGGACAATCCACCAGGGTGTGTCCATGGAGGCGGGCAAGGAAAAGCCCGCCTACACCAAGGCCTGCGGCATCATCGAGATGGATGATGCCGACTTCAAGCGCCTGGGTGCCTGGAGGAACACCAACGTCCGTGTCACCAGCGAATACGGCAGCGTCGTCGTCAAAGCAATCCAGACCACCCAGGGTCCCCACCCTGGTGTCGCCTTCATCCCGATGGGACCGTGGGCAAACATGGTCATCAGCCCGAACACCTACTCGACCGGAATGCCAACCTTTAAAGGGGTCCCGGTCAAGGTCGAGGTCGCCGCCGACGAACCGGTGTACGACTCGCTCGAACTTGTCCGCAAGGCCTGCAGGGGTGAGATCTAATGGCGAAGATTATCTCTGACGTAGTCTGTCCGTTCTGCGGAACGCTCTGTGACGACCTGGAAGTCAAGGTCTCCGACGACGGCAAAGAGATCCTCGAGGTCTACAATGCCTGCGTCATCGGCACGGAGAAGTTCCTTCACTCCCAGGCGAAAGACCGCCTGACCGTCCCGATGAAGCAGGACGAGGAGGGCAACTGGAACGAAGTCTCGGTCGACGATGCCGTCGAGTACACCGCCCAGATGCTCTGCAACGCGAAAAAGCCGCTGATGTACGGCTGGTCTTCGACCAACTGCGAGGCGCAGTCGAAAGGCCACGAGATCGCCGAACTCGTCGGCGGGGTCGTCGACAACACCGCGACGGTCTGCCACGGCACCACCCTTATCGCCGTGCAGGACGTCGGTGTGCCGAGCTGCACCCTCGGTGAGGTCAAGAACCGTGCAGACCGGATCGTCTTCTGGGGCTGCAACCCTGCCCACGCCCACCCGCGGCACATGAGCAGGTACTCGATCTTCCCGCGTGGGTTCTTCACCGGCAAGGGTCACAAGGCCCGTAAGATGGTCGTCGTCGACCCGCGGAGCACCGACACGGCGAAGATGGCCGATCTCCACATGCAGATCGAGCAGGGTCGCGACTACGAACTGCTCAGCGCTCTGCGTGTCGCCATCCGCGGCAATCCGCTGCCCGAGACCGTCGCCGGGATCCCGAGAGAGACGATCCAGGACGTCGCCGAGACCCTCAAGTCCGGCCGTTTCGTGGTCATCTTCTTCGGCATGGGTGTCACCCAGTCGCTCTCGAAGAACCACAACATCGACATCGCCATCGCGCTCACCCGCGACCTCAACGACTACACCAAAGCGGCCATCATGCCGATGCGCGGCCACTACAACGTCACCGGCTCCGGCCAGGTGCTCGGGTGGCAGTTCGGTTACCCGTTCTGCGTGGACCTCTCCCGCGGCTTTGCCCGCTACAACCCGGGCGACTCGACCTCGAACGACCTGCTCCGCAGGGGCGAGGTGGACGCGGTCTTTGTCCTGGGTTCCGACCCGGGTGCACACTTCCCGATCTCCTCGGTGAAGAAGATCGCACAGCTCCCGTCGGTCTGTGTCGAGCCGCACTACACCCCGACCACCGCCGTCTGCAAACTCCACATGCCGGTCGCGTTCGTCGGTGTCGAGGAGGGCGGCTGTGCCTACCGGATGGACAACGTCCCGATCGAGACCAGAAAGGTCGTCGAGCCTCCCGAGGGCATGCTCAGCGACGAGGAGTTCCTCGAACGCGTGCTCGAACGAGTAAAGGAGATCAAGGGAGTTGCGTGAAATGGCAGAATATCTGATCAAGAACGGTTTCGTCTTCGACCCGGTGCTTGAGATCAACGGGGACAAGGTCGATATTGCCATCAAAGACGGCAAGATCGTCCAGTCCACCGAGATCAAGAACCCGACGGTCGTCGACGCAGCCGGCAAGACCGTGATGGCCGGCGGTGTGGACATTCACGCCCACGTCGCCGGGCCGAAGGTCAACGTCGGCAGGAACTACCGGCCCGAAGACAAGCTCTTCAACTACGAGCCCAGAAAGGGCGTAAAGAGGATGGCAGGCGGCTTCTCGGTCCCGACGGTCTTCAGGACCGGGTACAAGTACGCCCAGATGGGGTACACGACCGTGATGGAAGCGGCAATGCCGCCCCTGTACGCCCGCCATACCCACGAAGAGATGCGGGACACCCCGATCCTCGATCAGGGGGCCTACCCGGTTTTCGGGAACAACTGGTTCGTCCTTGAGTACCTCAAGAACCACGAGGTCGAGAACGCGGCGGCCTATATCTCCTGGCTGCTGCGGACCACCAGAGGGTACGCGATCAAGATCGTCAACCCGGGCGGCACCGAAGCCTGGGGCTGGGGTCTCAACTGCAACTCGATCCACGACCCGGTCCCGTACTTCGACATCACCCCGGCCCAGATCATGAAGGGCCTGATGGACGCGAACGAGGCCCTGAGGCTCCCGCACTCCATCCACATCCACACCAACAACCTGGGCAACCCGGGCAACTACGAGACCACCCTCGACACCTTCAAGCTCTTCCAGGGCGAGAAGCCGAACAACGACTTCGGGCGCGAACAGGTCATGCACCACACCCACGTCCAGTTCCACTCGTACGGTGGCGACAACTGGGGCAACGTGGAGTCGAAGGCCGACGAGATCATGAACTATGTCAACAACAATGACAACATGACCATGGATCTCGGCTGCGTGACCCTGGACGAGACCACGACGATGACCGCCGACGGGCCGTTCGAGCATCACCTCACCGAACTCAACCACCTCAAGTGGGCGAACACCGATGTGGAACTCGAGACCGCCGCCGGCGTCGTCCCGTACATCTACTCGCCCAATGTCAAGGTCTGCGGTATCCAGTGGGCTATCGGTCTTGAACTCGCACTGCTCGCCAAGGACCCGATGCGGGTCTTCATCACCACCGACCACCCGAACGCCGGTCCGTTCTTCAGGTACCCGCGGGTCATGAAGTGGCTGATGAGCCAGGACGCCCGTGAGGCCCAGATGGACGCGCTCAAGTGGGCCGAGAAAGTCAGGTCCGCCACGCTCCTCTCCGGCCTCGACCGCGAACTCACCCTGTACGAGATCGCGGCGATGACCAGGGCGGGTACGGCCAAGGCACTCGGTCTCAGCCACATGTACGGTAGCCTCAAGCCCGGCCTCGAGGCCGATGTCGCGGTCTACGACTACAACCCCGAGACGGCGGAGGACCCCGAGCTTATCGAGAAGGCCTTCGGCAACGCGGCGTACCTCTTCAAGGGCGGCGAGATCGTCGTCAAAGAGGGCGAAGTCGTCAGCAACGGCAACAAGAAGACCCTGTGGGTCGACGCCAAGGTCGCCGAGAACCCGCAGGTCCAGCGGGACGTCGCCGAGAAGTTCCTGCGGTACTACACGGTCACGCAGGCGAACTACGAGGTGAACGAGAAGGTCTTCATGAAGAACCCGTACAGGATCGAGGTCGACGCAACCCAGTGAGGAGATGACGATGGAGACGGTAACACTGACACCAAAGGCACAGCCCGAGCTCTTTATCGACGCGGAAAACATCACTCCCGATGCATTCGCAGGGAAGTCCGCGGCGGAGATCGCGGGGCTGTCCGTCTTTGAAGGGAACCAGACCCAGACTCTCGGCCAGTACTTCGAGGTCGCCGGCAAGGCCGCGGCCACGGCCGATGAGACGAAGATCGTCATCAAGGGCGATGTGACCAAGGTCAAGTACATCGGCATGAGGATGACCGGCGGCGAGATCGTCGTCGAGGGCTCGGCCGACATGTACGTCGGTGCCTGGATGGAAGGCGGCAGGATCCGTGTGAAGGGGAATGTCGACGCTTTCTCAGGGACCGGGATGAAAGGGGGCGAACTCGAGGTCGACGGCAATGCCGGCAACTACCTCGGCGCCGCCTACCGCGGTGACTGGAGAGGCATGCAGGCCGGGACCATCCGCGTCCACGGCAATGCCGGTTCCGACCTCGGGACCTTCATGAACGGCGGGACCATCATCGTCGAGGGCGACGTCGACGTCCATGTCGGCACCCACGCCGAGGGCGGGACCATCATCGTGAAGGGCAACGGCAAGTCCAAGATCGGCGGCCAGATGGTGAAGGGCGAGATCTACGTCTTCGGCACCATCGACGTCATGATGCCCGGCTATGTCTACCGGGAGGACGTGGACCTTGAAGTCGACGGTGAGTCGGCCAGGTTTGCCCTCTTCGAGGGCGACATGGGCGAGCGCCATGGCAAGCGGAAAGGCCAGGTCATCTACGGTAAAATCTACCAGAAATACTAAATTTCAATCTTCTTTTTTTCGGAAAGAGAGCGCGAGTCAGGATGTTATATTTTCCCAAGTATAATATCACCCCGTAATACGCACTGCAAAATATCTCACACATATATACAACGCACTCCGAGCCACAGGCTCCTCTATTTGAATCTTTTTTCTTGACCCCCATATATCATCGCATATATAAATCGGTAGACGCCCCCCGAGATAGCAATGCTTATATGGCGAGATGGTGATTATGCAATTGTCCCTTGAGGGACGTGCAGTAGCAACAGCAGCAATTATCAGCGATTCCTTTAGCGATTCAGTGCACAGTTCCTGTATTGTATTGGAAAAATACATCAAATCCGGAGGAATTATATGGCGAAATACTCAGACACGATCGACCTCTACGACGACGAAGGAAAACTTCTGAAGAGTGGGGTCGCACTGGAGAAGATCAGCCCGGTTGTCAACCCGGCGATCAAGAAGATCATCGACATGACCAAGCGGACGATCGCGGTCAACGTGGCCGGGATCGAGAAGGGCATCAAGACCGGCGCCGTCGGATCCAAGGCCGACTCGATTGCCGGGCGGACGCTTGACCTTGACATTGTCAAGGACGTCGATGCCATCAAGGCAAAGATCCAGGAGATGGTCCAGGTCGAGGAGGGCGACGACACCCAGATCAAGGACTTCGGAGGCAAGCTCCTCCTCGTCGAGGTGCCGAAGGCCCGTATCGAGGCCGCCGCCACCTACGACGCGGCGATCACCGCCGTCGCGGCGGCGACCACCTACGCGATCCTCGACCAGTACGACATCGGGCCCTTCGACGCCCCGATGGTCAAGGCGGCAGTCTGGGGGACCTACCCGCAGACCATGGACATGAAGGGCGCAAACGTCGCTTCCATCCTGTCCATTCCGCAGAACAACGAAGGTCTCGGTTTCGCCCTGAGGAACATCCCGGCCAACCACGTCGTGATGATCACCGGCCGCAACGCCATGCAGGGCTCCGCTCTCTCGTCGACCTTCGAGCACGCGGGCCAGTTCGAGATGGGCAACGCCATCGGACCCTTCGAGCGCGCCCAGCTCCTCGGCTATGCCTACCAGGGCCTCAACGCCAACAACCTGGTCTACGACCTGGTCAAGACCAACGGTCAGAGCGGCACGATCGGTACGGTCGTCCAGTCCCTGGTCGAGCGTGCGATCGAAGACAAGGTCATCGCACCGGGCAAGAAGGGCGGGTACTTCCAGTACTACGACACCAAGGACCCGATGCTCTGGAACGCCTACGCAGCAGCCGGTACCCTGGCCGGGACGATGGTCAACTGTGGTGCCGGGCGGTTCGCCCAAGCCGTCTCCTCGACGCTCCTGTACTTCAACGACCTGCTTGAGCACGAGACCGGTCTGCCCGGCTGTGACTACGGTCGTGTGATGGGTACTGCCGTCGGCTTCTCCTTCTTCAGCCACTCCATCTATGGTGGCGGTGGTCCGGGTATCTTCAACGGCAACCACGTCGTGACCAGGCACTCGGCAGGCTTCGCCATTCCGTGTGTGGTCGCTGCCTGTTCAGTCGATGCAGGCACCCAGATGTTCGCACCGGAAGGCACCTCCAAGATCTACGGCGAGACCTACGGCCAGATCGACGAGTTCGCGAAACCGATCCAGAACATCGCAAAGGAAGTATAAAGGTAGCCGCTGATGACAGAAGCCACATATCCCCAGTGTAGGATTGTGCCTGCGCGTTTCCTCAACCCGGAGACGGTAGAGAGTCTCCTCACCAGGATCCTGGAGATCGGTGGGATCCGAAGGCTGGTCCTGAACGGACCACGCCTCCCCGCCACCATTCCCTACGGCCCGGCCCGGGGCAAACCGAATCCTCACCCTATGCGAAAGGTGATCAGGGTCGGAGACCAGGACATGGAACTCCAGGTGCATGTGGGAACGATCCTCCTCGAACTCGAAGATCGGTCGTATATCGACCCCATCAGGCAGGCATGTGACGAAGTCTTTGTGAACTTCCCGTACGGTTTCTCGGAGGGGACGTTCATCAAGAGACAAGCGACCGTTTCAGACTACGCAAAGTACGGGCCCGACGCCGACGAACTCATTCTCGGGATGACCGATCCGAAGAGTCGCAGCGGGCCGCTTATCATTCAAGGAACCAAGTGATTTCTATGCCGATCGGAAGGGTAACCCAGGTAGTGGACTGCAGAGAGAGTATGGGCATGGGTAAAGGCGGAGGCCTTGCCCAGCGAGGGACCATATCAGAATGCCGCAGCCCCGACGTGATCGTCGTCGGGATGTCGCCGGGACGCAGGCACGTGACAAAGCCGGTCTGCGATATCACATCCGCCCTGAGGAGGGAAGGGGTGGAGTTCTCGGTGAGCACGCTCGTGCTGAACGCGGGCAGCGGTGTTCCTCCCGACGCCCCCGGCATTGCGGGGTCGGTCCTTGGCGCCTACTTCGGGCTCACCCCCCAGGAGATCGAGCAGATAGAAGAGCATAAGGTCGCGATCCTCCATCACGGGAACGTCAGATCTCATGTGGTGCAGAAGGTCAGGTTCATTCTGGAGCATGTCGACGTCAAGGCCGTCGTCGTCGCCCAGTGCCCGATCGACTACGAGGATCTCGCAAAAGAGGGCGTTAAGACCGCCCTCGTCATGCCCCCACCCGACAGGGTCAAGACCAGGGGAAGCGTCGAGGCGATCGTCTCCGGCGTCACCCGTGGCCAGACCCCTACCAGGGAGAAAATGGCTGAGGTCATCACAGCCGTTACCAGATTGATGAAAGAACACAACCCAAGGTGAAATTGTCTATGGCATACAAACCACAGTTCGGACCGGGCACCACTGTCGTCGCCGAGAACCGGCGCAAGCAGATGAACCCGGACTACCAGCTTGAGAAGCTGCGTGATGTTACTGACGAGGACATTGTCCTGATCCTCGGGCACCGTGCCCCTGGTGCAGCATACCCGACCGCCCACCCGCCCCTGGCCGAGCAGCAGGAGCCCGACTGCCCGATCAGGAAGATCGTCGAGCCGACCGAAGGCGCAAAGGCCGGTGACCGCGTCCGCTACATCCAGTTTGCAGACTCGATGTTCAACGCCCCGTCACAGCCGTACCAGAGGACGTACATGGAGTGCTACCGCTTCCGCGGTATCGACCCCGGTACGCTCTCCGGCCGTCAGATCGTCGAGTGCCGCGAGCGTGACCTGGAGGGCTACTCCAAGGTGCTCATCAACACCGAGGTCTTTGACCCGGCCAGGATCGGTATCCGCGGTGCGACCGTGCACGGTCACTCCCTCCGTCTCGCAGAGGACGGCATGATGTTCGACATGCTCCAGCGCTGTGTCCTCGGCGAAGACGGCATCGTCCGCTACGTTAAGGACCAGATCGGCGAGCCCCTGGACCGCGCGGTCGAGGTCGGCAAGCCGATGGACGAGGCCTGGCTCAAGGCGCACACCACCATGTTCCACTCACTCGCCGGGACCGGGTTCCGCGATGACCAGGAATATGTCGAGTACGTACAGCGTATCCACTCGCTGAGGACCAAGTACGGCTTCATGCCGAAGGAGGAGTGATTGACATGGCAAAGATTGAGAGGGCACAGAAACTGTTCCTGAAATCGCTCAAGGAGAAGTTCCAGGACCAGGACGTCCAGTCCGAGAAGACCGAGTTCTACAAGTTCGGCGGCATCCGCCAGTCCCCGAGGAAACTCGAGTTCATGAAGGCGAGCCAGGCCGTCGAGATGCAGCGCGGTATCTCGATGTACGACCCCGAGCGCTGCCACCTCGGCGGCCTGCCGATGGGTCAGCGCCAGCTGATGACCTACGAGGTCTCCGGCACCGGCGTCTATGTCGAGGGCGATGACCTGCACTTCGTCAACAACTCTGCCATGCAGCAGATGTGGGACGACATCCGCAGGACCGTCATCGTCGGCATGGACCTCGCGCACGCCACCCTCCAGAAGAGGCTGGGCAAGGAGGTCACCCCCGAGACGATCAACGAGTACCTCCACATCCTCAACCACGCCATGCCGGGCGCAGCCGTGGTTCAGGAGCACATGGTCGAGACCCACCCGGGCCTTGTCGATGACTGTTATGTGAAGGTCTTCACCGGCGACGACGAACTCGCCGACGACATCGAGCCCCAGTTCCTCATCAACGTCGAGAAGCTCTTCCCCGGCAAGTCGGCGGAGGCCCTCAAGGCCGCGGTCGGCAAGTCGATGTGGCAGGCAATTCACATCCCGACCATCGTCTCCAGGACGTGCGACGGCGGTACCACCTCCAGGTGGTCTGCGATGCAGATCGGTATGTCCTTCATCGCCGCGTACCGCATGTGCGCCGGTGAGGCGGCGGTCGCCGACCTGTCCTTCGCCGCAAAGCACGCCGGCGTCATCCAGATGGCCGACATCCTGCCGGCACGCCGTGCCCGTGGTCCGAACGAGCCGGGCGGCATCAAGTTCGGTCACTTCTCCGACATGATCCAGACCGACCGGAAGTACCCCAACGACCCGGCCAAGGCGTCCCTTGAGGTCGTCGGTGCAGGTACGATGCTCTTCGACCAGATCTGGCTCGGTTCCTACATGTCCGGCGGTGTCGGGTTCACCCAGTACGCCACCGCGGCGTACACCGACAACATCCTCGATGAGTACACCTACTACGGTATGGACTACATCAAGGACAAGTACAAGGTGGACTGGCAGCACCCGAACGCGGCCGACAAGGTCACGGCCACCCAGGAGATCGTCAACGATATCGCCACCGAGGTCACCCTCAACGCGATGGAGCAGTACGAGCAGTTCCCGACCCTGATGGAGGACCACTTCGGCGGTTCCCAGCGTGCCGGTGTTATCGCCGCAGCGTCCGGTCTCTCCTCCGCCATCGCCACCGGCAACTCCAACGCCGGTCTCAACGGATGGTACCTCTCCATGCTCCTGCACAAGGAAGGCTGGAGCCGTCTCGGCTTCTTCGGCTACGACCTGCAGGACCAGTGCGGTTCAGCCAACTCGCTCTCGGTCAGGCCCGACGAGGGCTGTATCGGCGAGTTCCGTGGCCCGAACTACCCGAACTACGCGATGAACGTCGGTCACCAGGGCGAGTACGCCGCTATCGTCGGCAGTGCTCACTACAGCCGCGGCGACGCGTGGTCCATGAACCCGCTGATCAAGATCGCCTTCGCCGACCCGTCCCTCAAGTTCGACTTCGCCGAACCGAGGCGCGAGTTTGCGAAGGGCGCCATCCGCGAGTTCGAGCCTGCAGGCGAGCGCTCGCTCATCATCCCGGCCAGGTAAATCCCATAACACAATTTTTTTTGATCTACTTCAAATGGGCATGAAAAAATCCAAGAATTATGCCCAAATTAGTATTTTAAAGCATCTCAGGAGAGTATTCCAAATGCTTTCCGAAACCTTTAATTGAATAATAAACGACTGTTAAATGAACCACAAAGAGTTTGTACTCCATCTGTGTGGTAACGCGAACAGAAACTCTCGTGCATCGATCCTGTGTGCGCTGGGAGGGAGACGAATGGAAAGCGTATTATTTGGCATTGGAGTAACAGCATTGGCAGGTGCCCTTGCTACTATCGCAGGCGCTGCTGAGGATACTGAGTCCAACATCGGGTCGCAGGGTGACCCGAACTCTCAGGTCCAGTTGGCTCCACAGATGGGCTATATCCACCGGATTTACAACAAGGCTGTGTCCGGTGAGCCCCCCGCATATGGTCTGTGGGTCACCATCAGCGCAGGTGTAGCGTGGGCATTCATGGCAACGGGAATGAACCCGGTGCTTGCCCTTGTCATCGCTTCTGCACTCGCGATCTTTGTGCAGGGTGTGTATGCAACGACGGCCTACCTCGGAAGGACGGCCAGTCTTGCGAAGTTTGAACAACCGGTATACATCGATGTCCTCAGGTCGGTCACCACCGTGACGATGGCGCATGCCTTTGTCGCTGTGTTCCCGGCAGTGGCGATGTGTTACCTCCTCATCGCGGCACTCGGTCACCCCTTCCCGCTGGCCCTTCTGGGCATCGTCTGGGGTATCGCTCTTGGTGCCGCCGGTTCTGCGACCGGCAACCCGTTCTATGGTAAGGAACGTCAGTACCAGTCCCAGAAGTTCGGCGCTGGTGTGCCGATCTCCGCGTCCGGCAACATCGTCAGGTACGCGGAAGCCGGTCAGCGCAGCTCGCTCGACAACGGCTGGTTCACCGCGAAGCTCGCCGGTCCGGCATCAGGTGTCTGTTTCGGCCTGATCGTGTTCCTTGAGATCTGGAGGACCGTGCTCTTTGAGGAAGTCGCCTCAGGGTGGGGCGCTATCATCGCCGGTGTCGTGATCATCCTGATCTTCATGATCATCGACCGGTATATCGAAGTCTGGGCACGGAAGAACTACGGTCCGTACCAGGCAGAAGCCACTGAGGAGGTGTCCGCGTGAGCGCAATTGCAGCAGGCTCAGGTGGAGGCGAAGGAATCAACCCCGTCGCATCAGTCATTGGTATCGTTCTTATTCTCGTCACTCTCGCAATTACCTACATCGCGGCTCCGGTCGCCATCGCGGCACTCGTCGGCGTCATCGTCGGCGGGCTTCTCATCGGCTTTGGCGTCCACTTCGTGCCGGTCGGTGGTGCCCCGGCTGCTATGGGGCAATCTCCGGGTATTGCGACCGGTGTGGCGATGCTCGCCGCCGGTGCCGGTCTCGCCGGTCTCTTCGGCGGGGCATGGGCCGCAGCGAACCCCGCGTTCGATTTTGCGGTCGTCATCGCTGCCGGCGCTGTCGGCGGCGGTCTGATGATGGCGATCACCTGTCTGATGGTCAACGTCATCTACATCTTCGGCATGGGTATCCCGGCCGCGTCCGGTAAGGTCGCCAAGGACCCGATCACCGGCGACACCCAGGAGGCATACAAGTCCCAGGGTACCGAGGGTCACGGTCTGCCGTTCATCTCCTATGTGGGCGGTGTCATCGGCGGTCTCCTCGGCGGTGCCGGCGGTACGCTCATCTACTACGAACTTCTCCAGGTCTACGCCGCGGCGCTGCCCACTGTGTTCAGTGCCGACGCCGCTGAAGTGCTGCCGATCGCCGTCTCGCTCGCCGGGATCTTCGCCATCGGTATGTTCCTGGTGAACGCCGTGCTTGCCGCGTACAACATCACGGGTACCATCGAGGGCCCCCACGACCCGAAGTTCAAGCGCTTCCCGCGTGCCATCATCGGGTGTGCGACCGCTTCGGCCGTTTGCGGGCTCTTTGCAATTCTGATTGTGGTGGTGTGAAAAGATGACCGTACAAGTTACTGCATCCGAAGGCGGCATTCCGCACAACACGATCATGGCAGTCGGTCTGGTCGGTTCTCTGGTCTGTCTGTACCTGACCTATATCAACCAGTTCATCAGCGCCGAATATGCCGCGTTCTTCGGCGGGCTCGCCGCAGTGTTCGCCCTCCTCTGGGGGACTGACACGATCAAGCACCTCTGCAGCTACGGTATCGGTACCGGTGTCCCGTCGGCGGGTATGATCGCCTTCGGTACCGGTGTCATCGCCATGCTGCTCGCGACCAAGGTCGAGACTGTGATGCCCTACTCCGCCCCGATCGCCGCCGTAGTCTTTGGCGCCATCGTCGGTGCGGTCGCAGGCTGGATCGCAAACAGTATCATGCGGATGAACATCCCGGTCATGGTCCGCTCGCTTACCGAGATGGCCATCATCGGCGCTATCGTCCTCATGGGTTTCACTGCCGTCATGGCAGGCGGCTTCAGCTTCGACGCCATTGCCGCAAAGGAGATCGCCATCCTCGGACCTCTCACCGCGACGTCCTATGCCGGTTCGCTTCTTGGCGGCTGTCTGCTTGCGGTCTCGTTCATGCTCGGCAGTCTCGCGCTGCAGCACCCGTTCAACGCGTGCCTCGGCCCCGGCGAACAGCAGGACAGGACCATGATGCTCGCTGCTGAGTGCGGGTTCCTCTCGATGATTGTCGTCGCTGCGATCTCGTTTGCGTTCGTTGCCTTCGGGGCCGCGATCCTCTCGCTGATCGTCGCACTCGTCGGGTTCTACTACACCTATGTCCGCTTCATCGAGCTCTCCAAGCGCGACGCCTTCGCGTGGCTCGATGCAAAGCCGATTCTCGAACCAAAGGGTGAGGACTGATGGGATACGTGCAGGTACTGCCCGAATTCGGGCTGGTCGTCGACCCGATGGTCGGCGTTGTCACCACAGCAGGCGTCTCCTACCAGCCGGTGATCGATAAGGTCGAGGCACTCGAGAAGTACACCGACGACCTCGTCGGGATGCTCTCTGGCGAAGGTTCCTTCGTTGCGTCCTTCCCCGGCAGGGAGAAGTCACTGGCTATCGCCGGCAGTGTCACCGCCCTGTGGTATGGTATCGCAGTCGGACTGCTCATCGCAGGGATCATCGCCCTTGCGCTGATGTGAGGTGAAGAAATATGGCAGACAAGACATCACCGGCGAGTGGCTGGCCCCTGATCAAGGGCGACTTCCACTCTGGCGACGCAAATTCGTGTGTCGCCGTCGTCACCATGGGCTCTCACCTCGACGAGCAGGGCATCTGTGATGCAGGCGCCGCACTCTGCGGGTCGTGCAAGACAGAGAACCTCGGCCTGGAGAAGGTTATTGCAAACGTCATTGCAAACCCGAACATCAGGTTTGTCCTCCTCTGTGGTACTGAAGTCAAGGGCCACCTCTCGGGCCAGACACTCAGGGCGCTCCACGAGGGCGGTCTTGAGGGCGGCAAGGTCGTAGGCTCAAAGGGCGCTATCCCGTTCATCGAGAATCTCGATGACGCAGCGGTCAAGCGTTTCCAGGAGCAGACCGAGATCGTCGACATCATGGAGTCCGAAGACCTCGGCGAGATCAAGGCAAAGATCTCAGAACTCGCCGGAAAGGACCCAGGTGCGTTCGGCGCGGCCCCGATCGTTGTCGAGGTCAAGGAGGAAGAAGGTGGAGCAGGAGAGGAAGTCGGCGAAGCGGTAGAGCTCAACGGCGACCTCGCACTCATCCACGCCAGGTTCAAGACCATCGAGAAGATGGTGACCGACATCGGATACCGGGACAGGTTTGCCGCCGGTGTCTACTCAGGTAAGATCGAAGGACTGATGATCGGCCTGATTGTGTCGTTCTCTATCCTCGGGCTTCTCCTGCTGGGGTGATTTGAGATGGCGGAAGAAGACAAGAAAACTGGTGGCGCGATCAGGATGAACGCCATCGACAGCATCGTGGCAGACATCCAGTACAAGTCGCAGATTCTCGCCAGAACAAACAAAATCGACTCAGGCATCATGGACTCCGGGATCCCCGGCTTTGCAGCAGGGCTGATCATCTCGCTGCTCCTCATCGTGGTGCCGGTACTGGTGCTGATGTGAGGTGGATAAAACATGGCAGACAAGACATCACCGGCGAGTGGCTGGCCCCTGATCAAGGGTGACTTCCACTCTGGCGACGCAAATTCGTGTGTCGCCGTCGTCACCATGGGCTCTCACCTCGACGAGCAGGGTATCTGTGATGCAGGCGCCGCACTCTGCGGGTCGTGCAAGACAGAGAACCTCGGCCTGGAGAAGGTTATTGCAAACGTCATTGCAAACCCGAACATCAGGTTTGTCCTCCTCTGTGGTACCGAAGTCAAGGGCCACCTCTCGGGCCAGACGCTCAGGGCGCTCCACGAGGGCGGTCTTGAGGGCGGCAAGGTCGTAGGCTCAAAGGGCGCTATCCCGTTCATCGAGAACCTCGATGACGCAGCGGTCAAGCGTTTCCAGGAGCAGACCGAGATCGTCGACATCATGGAGTCCGAAGACCTCGGCGAGATCAAGGCAAAGATCTCAGAACTCGCCGGAAAGGACCCAGGTGCGTTCGGCGCGGCCCCCCTGATCGTCGAGGTCAAGGAAGCCGAAGGCGGCGCAGAAGGCGGAGCAGTCGCCGGCGCAAGCCCACAGTTCCTTGAGATCGAGCAGAGACTCGACGAGATCGAAACAAAGATTGAGTTCGTAAACGCCGAGGTCGCCCAGCGTGTCGGTCGCAAGGTCGGCAGGGACATCGGCATTCTCTACGGATTAGTGGCAGGACTGATCGTCTTCATGATGCTGATTTTCCTGCTCCCCAAGTTGATGTAAAGGAGGCAAGATCAGAATGTTCAAATTCGAGAAGGAACAGGCCGTTTTCGACTTCAACGGCATCAAGATCGGCGGTCAGCCGGGCGAGTACCCGAGGGTGCTCGGCGCGTCCATCTTCTACAACAAACACGAAACGGTGCTTGACGACCACACGGGAAAGATCGACAAGGCAAAGGCCGAGGCGCTCTGGAACCGCTGTCAGGAGCTCTACGACCAGACGGGCAACCCGTATTTCATCCAGATCATCGCCGAGTACGGCGAGGCGTTCGAGAGCTACTTCGACTGGTTCTGCTCCATCGACGACAAGACTCCGTTCCTGATGGACTCCTCCGCTCCGGAGGCCCTGATCCACGCGTGCGAGTACGTCACCGAGGTCGGGATCGCAGACCGTGCCATCTACAACTCGATCAACGGTTCGATCCTGCCCGAGAGCATCGAGGCGCTGAAGAAGTCCGATGTCAACTCCGCAATCGTCCTCGCCTTCAACCCCGGCGACCCGTCGGTCGCAGGGCGTGAGAAGGTGCTGGCCGAGGGCGGTGTCGCCGGTCAGGCACAGTCCATGCTCTCCATCGCCGAGGAGTGCGGTATCACTCGTCCGATCCTCGACACGGCGGCCACTCCGCTCGGCATGGGTTCCGGCGGTTCGTTCCGTGAGATCCTTGCTTGCAAGGCGATCCACGGTCTCCCGACCGGTGGTGCCTACCACAACATGACCGTCTCCTGGACCTGGCTGAAGCGCTGGAGAAAGAGCGTCCTTGCCGGGCAGTACGAGGGTAAGGATGTCCTCCTCGAGCAGATGTCCCACCACCACTTCGGCGGGATCGAGGGCATCAGGCAGACCGCATGGTCGTCCCCTGATATCGGCTGCAACATCATGGCCATGACCCTCGGTGCGGACCTGATCATGTTCGGGCCTATCGAGAACTGTGAGGGTATCGCCACCGCGGCCGCCTTCTCCGACATCGTCCTTGCCGAGGCCCTCAAGGAACTCGGCGGCGAAGTCCAGGCCGAGAAGCACCCGATCACGCTTCTCGTCTAAATTCAATCTCTCTTTTTTTCTGGTTTCAGGCTACGGCGAAGATTTCGTCACTTACCGTATGACAAAACAGCGGACGAGGACCACAGCGCCTCGTCGTCCCTGCAGTTATCTTCGTCCGTGAGGGGAACGAGCGTGAGCGAGTTCAAGAAAGTCGTAGGCTTTCGCTGACGACCGAAAGGAGTCGAGAAAATTTGGTTTTGAGGTCATCCCAAAACGTCTCTGGCCTTGATAGGTGAGGAGAAGAAGTTGCTGAAGCACGGGCCCTGTAGAATCAGGCATGAGGCGAGCGCCCCGCCTCAAGCATACGCAATGAAAATATCAGATCAGATCTGGATCGGTTCTTGACCCTTATCCCTGCGTTCGAGGAGCGAATCGGAGTCAAGCATCGTGCCGCCCCCCGGATATCTTCGTCGTGGGGGGCCCGGGGGGTGCAACCCCCCGGCGCGATACAGCAGGGAAATCTCGACGATTGAGGCCGGCATATCCATCAGAGGGATTTTCTATCCTCTGCGTATCGGCTTCAAACGGATATGACGAGTTCAAACGCTCATGCAAACCTGAAGAGAGGATCGTCTGGATCATTTTCATGGTAAACCCTCACCTTTTCTGGGTGCGAGCGCGATTCAACCGCCTTCCTCCATCTTCTCGCCAGGGGCTCGGCCCCCGGACCCCCGGGATGAAGATAGAGCCGGGAAGGCACCATCAATGACCATGAAGAGCGCACTGCCGTCCCCTGTCCCATCCTGACACGGGGGGTTCGAGGGTCTCCCCCCGGCAGGAGAGAGCAAGGAACCATTCTTTATGCTTTCTGTGGGCGGCACCTCTGATCGGTCCGCCTTCCTTCGTCACTCTCGCCGGGGGCGTTGCCTCTGGATAGCAATTGAAGCAGGGAAGGCAGATGAACGGCCGAAAAGAGTCTTGATCCTGCTCTTTAGAAACCATCCTCTTTTCATCACTTCAACCCCCTGCGAACCAAATCCATCGCCTTCCCTCATGCTTGTGCCGGGGGCGCTGCCCCCGGACCCCGGGGATGAAGATTGGGTCGGAAGGCGGAGAGATGACCATGAAGAGGGGGTTGCAATCCGCCACCTATCTTCGCGCGGGGGGTTTGGGGGGCGGCCAGCCCCCCGAAGAAATAGCCATCCAGAGCATTTCTACAAAGCCCTTGATCCAGATGATGGATCGAACTCTGGATACTTTTGGGATATGCTCTTTGTAAAATCAGGTATGAGACGAGAGGGACCCTCAAGCATACGCTATGAAAATTTTTCGTCGCTTGATCTCTCTTTTCAAGACAAAAGGATTGGTTGAGACCTTGTTCCATCGCCGCCCCGCCCCATCCCCTCGCGAGACGGCAGGAACGATCGTGGGATAGGGGGCGGCACACCTGATCGGTCTGCCGCCCCCTAATCACGCCCTCTTCTTCTCCCCCTCCAGATACGCCAGACTCGGCCGCACGGCTCCGGGGTCGAGCACCTCGACGACGGCCGTCGCCGATCGGGGGACCGCCGCCATGACGGCCGAAAAGTCGATGGACCCGCTGCCGCAGGCGGCATGGAGGTCGCTCTGTCCGTCGTTGTCATGGAGATGAAGATGGACGGGCCGCGCCTCTGCAAGGAAGGTGTCCAGGGTTCCGGTGAGCGCGGCGTGCCCGACGTCGAGGGTGAACCCGAGGCCCAGGTCGTCGAGGACCGGGAGGAGCGCGGGGTCCCTGAAGTGGCAGCAGGTCCATGAGCCCATGTTCTCGACCGCCAGGACAACCGAGACCTCGTCCTGGAGGGTGGCGAGGTCGTGGAGGGAACGGGAAAGGGCCTCTTCGGAGGCCTGCCAGAGGGAGGGTTCCATGCAGAAGCCCGGGTGGATGACGAGGCGGCGGGCCCCGACCTCGTCGCAGATCCGGGCAAGACCGGCGATCGCTTCGACCGAGGCATGTCGCATCGTCTCGTTCTCTGTAGCGAGGTTGATGTCGGTGGTCGGGGCATGGACGGTGTAGGCGAGGTCGAAGGACTCGCAGACCTCCCGGTGAACGAAGAGCGAGTGAAGGGAGTCGGAGAGGATCTCCACGAGATCGGTTTCCGCGGCAAGGAGCGCGAGGGCCTCGTCGAGGGGGCGGTCCATGAGACAGTACGTGGAACACCCGGGAAGACTCATCGCTCCGTCCCGCTCCTCAGGGAGGCGAGGTGCGCGACGAGCGCGGGGATGTCCCTGACGGCGACGGCGCCGTTCCGGCACAAGGACGAGAAGAGCGCGGTCGCCTCGCCGCCGGTGTAGTCGCGGCTCGAGAGTGGTGCGCCGTCCCGCGCGAGCACAAAGACCTTGAGGGCTGGAAACTGTTCCAGCGCCCTGAGGTTTGCGATGTTGCCCGCACCGATCGGCATCTCGGTGATGACCACGGCGTCGGTTTCCTTCAGGAGAGCGGTGTATTCGGCGAGCGAACCCTCCGAAATCGGGGCAAAAGGAGACTCTTTGACGACCGGGATCCCGAGCCCTTCGGCGGTGGTGCAGTCCGAGTCGTTGGCCGAGAGGACGCCGGCGGTGACCTGGTAGCCCTGCGAAGAGAGCGCATACATCGTCTCGGCCCCGGTCCCCCCACCGCAGACGACATGGACGCACACCGGCGTACCGCCGGAGAGCGTCGGCGACGCCGCCGGTTCGTAGCGCGGGACCAGGTACGGCCTGCCGGTGAGCGGGTGCGTCCTGACCATCATCGGGACGCCGAAGACCTGCCTGATGTTGGCGTCGGTGAGCACCTCTTCCGGCGTGCCGACGGCGACGATCTTCGCCTTCTCCATGAGGATCACCCGGTCGCAGAAGTAGGCGGCAAGGTTGAGGTCGTGGAAGACCGCGACCACCGTCACCGCCGGGGTGAGGCCGCGGATGATCGAGAGCACCTCGATCTGGTGGTTGATGTCGAGGTGCGAGGTCGGTTCGTCGAGGAGCATGGCTTTCGGCTGCTGGGCGAGGGCGCGGGCGATGAGCACCCGCTGCCGTTCGCCCCCGCTGATCTCGGTGATGAGCCGGTCGGCCAGGTGCGTGGTGCTGGTCAGGTCCATCGCCTCCCGGCAGACGGCATAGTCCGCTTCTTTCATCGAGGAGAGTCTGCCGAGGTACGGGTGGCGACCCATCTGCACGATCTCTTCGACGGTGAACCCGAAGGAGACCGCGGTCTCCTGAGGCACGGCGCCGAGTCTGGTGGCCAGTTCACGGGGCGAGTACTCCCCGACATCTCTGCCGTCGACGTAGACCGCGCCGGCCGCCGGGTCGATGACTCTTGATATAGCACGGATGAGGGTGGTCTTCCCGCACCCGTTCGGCCCCAGGATCCCGATGAACGTCCCTTCGTTCACGGCGAGGGAGACCGCGTCCAGAACCCGGACGTCGCCATACCTGACGTCAAGATCCTCTGCCCTGATCATCTCTGCTGTCATGTCCGTGTCCTGCTCCGTAAGAGGTAGATGAAGAACGGCGCGCCAAAGAACGCCGTGACGATCCCGACCGGGATCTCGTTGGGCATGGTGCGGGCAAGGGTGTCGGCCCACATCAGGATCGCCGCACCGGCCATCATGGCTGCGGGGAGGAGAACCCTGTGGTCGGGACCGACGATGATACGCATCACATGCGGCGTGATGAGCCCGATGAACCCGATGGCCCCGGCGACCGAGACGGCGATCCCGGTAATGAATGATGAGAGAAGAAGGAGTGCGAGTTTGAGGCGTTCGACGTCCACCCCAAGGTGCAGGGCGTCCTCCTCGCCGAGTGAGATGACGTTGAGGTCTCTGGCAAAGAAGAAGAGTACGAAACACCCGATGAGGATGAGGAGCGCCACATGGACGTCGTCCCACCAGACGTTCCAGAGGCCGCCCATCAGCCAGAACATGATCTGGTGGAGGCTCTTGCCCGAGATGTACATCACGAAGGAGAGGAGCGAGGAGAGAAAGAGTGAGACCGCGATCCCCGAAAGAAGAAGGGTCTCGACGGCCACCTTTCCGTCACGCCGTGAGATGAGGTAGACGACGACGGTCGAGGCGGTGGCGCCGACAAAGGCGAAGATCGGCAGGCCCCAGCCCATAAGAAATACAATCGAAAGTGCCGCGCCGAGGGCGCCGCCGGACGACGTGCCGATGATGTACGGGTCTGCCATCGAGTTCTTGAAGAGGCCCTGCATCGCAGTCCCGGCGGCCGCCAGTCCCGCGCCGACGAGGAGCGCGGCGAGCACCCTGGGGAGACGGACGTCAAAGAGGATCTGCATGATCCCGGCAGGGCTGAGGTCAAGGAGGGAGAGGCCGCTGGTCCCGATTGCGGTGGTGAGGATGACGCTTGCACCCAGGAGGAGAAGGAGGGCGACCAGCACGATCCAGGTCTTCTTTTGCATGATAGTCTTCATCCAATTGTTTTACCTTAACAACAATATAGTTACCTGAAGTCCCCGGCCGCCATATCGCCACATTAATGTACTTATAGTCACAGAATTTTATCAATAAAAAAATAGTTAATGTAAATTTATATGAGTGTGACGACCATGCGATCCCTATTCATTGCAACCCTGACCGGCATCCTCGCGATGCTGCTTATCATTGCGCCGGCTGCGGCCGATTTTCCGTTCTTCGGCGCGGACGAGGCTCGGACCGGGACCACATCTGCCGGCGGCCCCGTGACCAATACCACCCTCTGGGTGGTGGAGACTGCCGAATACGCCGACGGTTCACCAGTGGTCTATGACGGCAAGGTCCTTGTCCCGACCTGGCCGGATATGAACTTCACCGACAACGAACCGATGGGACTGGTCTGCTATGACGCCGCCACCGGCGAAGAACTCTGGACCAACGAACTCGGCGGCGCGGCCGTCGGGGCGGTCTCGGGAGTGGCCGTCGCCGACGGGAAGGCCTACCTCGGCGGGACCGATGGGAAACTCTACTGTGTCGACGAAGAGAGTGGTGCCACCTCCTGGTCGAGCGAGAAGATCGACGAGACCGGATACTTCGGCCTTTCCTCGTCCCCGCTCGTATACAACGGGAACGTGTACGCCCTCTCGGCCTCTGATGCCACGCTCCATGCGTTCGGCCCGGACGGCAACGAGGCCTGGTCGTTTCCGATCGGCGGCGGGGCGGCATACTTCGTCTCACCCGCAGCGGCCGACGGAAAGGTCTACTGCTCGAACATGACCGCGCTCTTCTGTATCGACCCCGTGACGCAGGATGAGGTATGGAACACCAGCGTCACTGATGTCATCCTTTCGACACCGGCCGTGAGCGGGAACGCCATTTTCTGCGCCGGGGCCATCAACACCTATGCCTTTGATCGCGAGACCGGCGACGAACGCTGGAACGTCTCCCTCGCCGGCACCTCGTCTTCCCCTGCGGTCGACGGCGCAAACCTCTATGTCGGCGCAAAGGACGGCCTCCACTGCCTGGACGCCGCCACCGGTGCAGAGCGCTGGGCTTTCTCCTCAGCTCAGATCACGGTCTCCCCGGTGGTCGCAGACGGGACGGTCTACTTCGCGACAAATGAAGAGGCTGGATCGGTGTATGCGGTGGACACCGTCACCGGCGACGAGGTCTGGTCATACACCCTTGAGGCACCCGAAGACGGCACCTTTGCCGCCTTCTATGCCTCGTCACCCGCCGTCTCCGACGGCGTCCTGTACATCGGGGCCGAGAACAACCTTCTCTACGCCTTCGGCGAGGGGGCGCCCTGGCCAGAGAGTATCTTCGACGGCACCGTCGGTCTCACCGATACCACCTTCACCTTCGTGCCGTCGAACAACGCTTCGGCCACCTATGAGATCACACGCACCACCGACCTCGGCGCCCTCGACGCCGCCGCCGACCTCGGCGGGTTCACCTTCGATGCAAGCGACGCGTGGTACGCCTCGTACGGTTCCTTCACCCTCGAATCGATCGACGGCATCGCCAACGAGGACTGGACCAAACCGGGCGCACGCTCCTGGTCCATCTTCATCAACAACCAATCGGCCCCCAGAGGCCTCGGCGGAAACACCCTCGACGACGGCGACCTCCTCGAGTTCTTCTACTGCCCGGTCAACGAGACCACCTATGCCCCGCTCATCGACGAGGCCGACGCCGTCGTCAGGATCCGCGTGAGCATGTCGGACGCCACACTCTCGGCACTCACCCTTACCGACGGCAGCCGCGGCGGGAATCTCCGTGCCGATGTCACGGCTTCCGCCATGAACGAAGGGTGGTATGTCATCGTGGTGAGCGGGACAGATGGGAATGGTGAGTCTCTTGCAGGGGCCGGCACCGTCCACCTCGCCGCCGGCGAGAGTGTCGAGGTCCCGGTCCTTGTCACTGTGCCCCTTCAGGCAAAAACCGACACCTACACGCTCCACGCAGGCATCTACCAGATCGACGACTACCCCACACACTGTCTGTTCACGAGCGAGGGAGTGGAATGCACCATAACATGAAGTGGGCCCTCCCCCTTCTCCTCCTCATCGCGCTTGCCGCGCCGGCGGCGGCACTCACCATGGACGTCGCCGCGTCGTCGTCGCCGGGTTCGGCCGTCACGGTCACCCTTGATAAAGAGGCGGACGTGACCTTCCAGATGAACGGCGGGACGCCCTACTACGCCCACGGGACGAGTGCGAAGTTTGTTCCGCACATCACCGGGACGCTCACGGTCACCGCGATGGCAGAGGGACAGTCCGTTGAGAAGACGGTCAGGATCACCTCCGGGAGCGGCGGAGGCGGAGGCAGCGACTTCAACGACGATGACTCCGGCCCCTGGAAGGAAGTCACCCTCGGCCCCGGCACCTTCAACGTGACCGCGGAGAGCGGCGAGACCTATGGGGTGAACCGGCGCACCGCCCTCGGTGCCCTCGACGCCTCAGGCGCCACCTATGTCCTCGACGACGGGTGGTACGACCAGTACGGCACGCTGTTCCTCAAGTCCGTCAACGGCCGCGAAGGTGAGGGGATGGCCGGATGGGTCTACCAGGTCAACGGCAAGTCGCCGTCGGTCGGTGCCAACACCTACAAAGTGAAGGAAGACGACAAAGTCGTCTTCTACTACAGCGAGAGCATGTCGGCACAGCCCGAGGACTCGCCCGAGGCGATCTATCTCAAGGTCGCCTTCGGCAGCATCACCTCAAACGGAGATGACGAAGAAGGATCTGGAACGGCACAGGGACGCCTGGTACCGGCCGATGGCCCTGAGATCCCACTCGGTCTCCCGGAGGGCGTGACAATGACCTTCGGTGCGAGCGGATCGCGGATCTCGGTCCACCAGGACGCCGGGGGCGACGGCGACGAGGTGATCGTCAGGGGCGACCGGGTCATCATCATGCGCCCGGGCCTCCTGCTGACCGTCCTGACCAGCGATATGAACAAGGAGGACAATTCCTCAACCGGTCAGGTCAGAAGTGTCACCGCCGAACTGATGCCCGCTGCGGCCGGGGTCAGGGGGAACATGATCCTCGTGCTTGCCGGGATACCGGGAGAAGGAGCCATCACGACCGGTTTCAGTGACCGGCCATCTCCAGAGATCACAGAGTCCCTCACGACCTTCGCCACCGCCGAAGACCGGTCTCTCCTGGGCGTCGCCTCGGTGATGGACGTGAAGAGGACCAACCTGAAGAACGGCGAGGATATCCTCGGCGCCACCGTCAGGATGGAGATCGACCCGGCCTGGGTGGACGAGCACGGGGGCGCCGACGCGATCCGGATCGTTCACATCGCCGACGACGGGACGATCGAGGTCCTTGAGACCAGAAAGATTCTGGAGACCGGAGACTCCGTCAACTTCGAGGCGGAGTCAAAGAACGGCCTCTCGTCATTTGTCATCGTCGCCCTCGGAGAGAGAGAAGGACCCGCGACATCTGCGACGACAGCACCGGCGACAGGGAGTGAGACTGGCACCACACCGGCACCGACCACCCCGCAGCAGACGCCTCTCTGGGCCTGGGCCACCATTCCGGCGCTCTTTATTGGGGGCGCCGCATATCTCATGAACAGAAAGGAGGAATCGAACTGAAGAAACTCTACGCACTCGTCATCCTCATCTGCACCGCCTGCGTCATGGGCGGTGCGGCCTACCCGCTTGACGCCGAGGACGACACCATACAGCACGGTCTTGACTATCTCAAGACCTGCCAGCAACCCGACGGCGGGTTTGCCGAACCCGAACGGGAGAGCAACCCGGGCACCTCATGGTTTGCGATGATGGCGATCGTCGCCGCGGGCCAGGACCCCCGGACCTGGACCGTGAAAGGCACCTCAGCGGTTGACTACTGGGAACACCCCGGCGAGGGCGTTCAGGCTGAAGGAACCGCCGAACTCGGCCGGATGGTCACCCTCATCGCCGCCGTCGGCGGTGACCCACACAATTTCGGCGGGAAAGACCATCTTGCCGACCTCAAGGCCCGAATGAAACCGTCGGGCCAGTTCGGCGACTTTGTCTACACCTCGTACTGGGGGATCTTCGGACTCGCCGCCACAGGCGAGGACACCACCAGGCCCCTCGCCTGGCTGAAGGAACAGCAGAACGAAGACGGCGGGTTCGGCTGGATGCCGGGCGCGGAGAGCGACTGCGACGACACTTCCGCATCAATTATGGCGATGACCGCTGCAGGGGAACCGAAAGACTCTCCAGCGGTGAAGAAGGCACTGGCTTATCTGAAAAACGCCCAGATGGACGACGGCGGGTTCAACTACGGCGGGTCCTCGTCTTCGAACGTGGCATCGGCCGCATGGGTGACGCAGGCGATCGCCGCTGCGGGCCAGGACCCCTCGACCTGGACGAAGAACGAGAGAGATGTCGTCTCGTACCTCACCGACCTCCAGCAGCCCGACGGGCCCTTCAAGTGGACTGCCCAGGTCACCGACAACCCCTGCCGGATGACGGCCGCCGCAGTCCCGGCACTCCTCGGCCGGCCGTACCCCATCCTGCCCGGCCAGACCTCCCCTGCCCTCCCAGCGCAGACTGCCGCGGCGGAGACGACCCCTGATGCCGCCGCAACCACTCCAGTCGCCGCCGCCACGACAGACGCACCGGCAGCCGGCGGCCCCTGGGAACCGGTCACGGTCACCGACGATTTTGGTGAACAAGTCACCATCACGAAAGAACCCCTGCGGATCGTCTCCCTTGCGCCGGCCAACACCGAGATCCTCTTTGCCCTCGGCCTGGGCGATCGGGTGGTCGGGGTGACCGATTACTGCAATTATCCTGAAGAGGCCACGACGAAGCCGAAGGTCGGCGGGTTCTCCACGGTGAACATCGAACGGGTGGTGGCGGCAAAGCCCGACCTGGTCTTTGCGGCCCTGGGCAACACCGAAGAGGTGGTCACCCACCTCAGGAAACTCGGCCTGACCGTCGTCACCCTCAACCCCGACTCGGTCCAGGGGACGCTCCAGGACATCAGACTCGTCGGTGACGCAACCGGGACAGAGGCGGAAGCCGACGCGCTCGTCACCTCGATGCAGACGCGGATCGATGCCGTCACCGGGAAGGTAAAGGGCACATCCGAACGTCCGACCGTGATCCATGCCGTCTGGTACGACCCCATATGGGTGAGCGGCAACGGCACCTTCCAGGACGAGTTGATCGAGATCGCCGGTGGAAAGAACGCTTTCCCCGACCTCGAAGGCTGGCAGATCGTCACCCTCGAGAAGTTCCTCACCACCGACCCGGACGTGATCCTGGTCAACTCGGGTACCGGGATGGACGGTGCGGAGAACGACCTCATCTACCGGTACTTCAGCGAAGAACCGCGGTTCCAGAACCTCAAGGCAGTGAAAGAGGGTCGGGTCTACGTTGTGCCCTCAGACATCATCGACCGGGGCGGCCCCAGGATCGTGGACGCCATCGAGATGGTGGCGGCCGACATCCATCCCGAACTCTTCGGAGCAGAAGAGGAGACCCCGGCACCGTCCGGCGCACAGAGCCCTGGGTTCGGCGCCTTTGCAACATTAGCCGGGGTGCTGGGGGCGTGCCTCCTCCTGAGGAGGATTGGATGAGAGTTCCCACACTCTTTTTTTCCCTGCTCCTGCTTTCTGCGCTCCCGAGCCTCTCGGTTGCGGCCGCACCGGTGGAGGCACCGCTCTGGGAGGTGACGGTCCCCGGCGAGGTGAAGGATCTCGCGCTCAACGCCGACGGCACCGGGGTGGCCGTCCTCTCTGAGAGAACACTCTCATGGTACAACAGAGACGGCACACCAGGATGGGAGATCCCCGCAAACAATGCAGAGACCATCGGAGTCTCTGAAGACGGGTCGCTCCTTGTCTCAGGCGGCGCCGACCTCAGGGCCTACGACCGCGACGGCGGTCGGGCCTTCAGGTTCGACACCGGGTTCTTCGCTTTCGGGACCGGCGTGTCCCCGGAAGGTTCCTGCATCGCTGCCGGTTTCGACAACAAAAGTCTGACCGTCTTCAGGACCGACATCACCGACGACTTCGAACCGGCCTGGACGGTCGAGACCACAGAGGACGTCATCAGTGTGGCGCTCGCCGAGAACGGAACCGATCTCACGGCCTGCACCAAGGACGGGATGGTCCACTCCTACACCGGCGACGGGAGACTGCTCTGGAGTTATGACACCGGAAGCGAAGGACTGAACTGTGCCGTCACCCGCGACGGATCGTACGTCGTCGCCGGGGCCGACCACGGCGTCGTCCTTCTCCTGAACCGGAACGGCGTCCTCGTCAGAGAAGAGGTCGTCGGCGAGCGTCTCCCGTCGGTCTCGATCTCGGCCGATGGGTCGGTCGTCGCCGTCGGCGGGGACGACGGGGTCGTGCTCCGCTCTCTGCAGGGCGAAGACCTCGGTACGCTCGGGACCGGGAAGGTGCATGCGGTCGCGCTCTCGGCCGACGGGAACCGGGTCGCCGCCGCCGGACCGGGGGGACACCTCGCCCTCTTCTCGATAGGCGCAGATGAGGTCGTGCCGGGAACTACGGCCGCGACCTCGACCACTGCCGCAGCGTCCGGCAGCACCGGGAAAGAACCCGTCCCGGCCCCCACGCAGCAGGCGGCCCTCTCCGCCCTGCCCGCCCTTGCGGCCGTCGCCTTCCTCCTGTGGGGGAGACGGTAATCCCTTTTTTTCATTCGGCTTTTTAGAATTCGCATGAACCCCGGGATCACCCCTTCGTTGCCGCCCCTGCCTATCTTCCGTCCGTGGGGGGTCCGGGGGGCAAAGCCCCCCGGCGCGAGATGACGGTGAAGGTTCTGCCATGAGGGCGGCCGATCAGATCGACGTGCCTTCCCACACGCTTCGCCGGGGGCGATTGCCGCCCGGACCCCCGGGATGGCGATAGAGTCGGGAAGGCTGAAAAAACGATCCTGATAGGCGGGATGCCGTCATCCCCCTATCTTCGTGCGGGGGGTTCGGGGGACGGTCAACCCCCCGTCAAAGAGAACCATCAAGATGATTTACCATGAAAATGATCCTGACGATCCTCCCTTCAGGTTTGCATGAGAGTTTGAACTCGCCATATCCCTTTGAAGCCGATACGCAGAGGATAGAAAATTCCTCTAATGGATCGGCCGCCCCGAATCGTCAAATCTTTCCCGCAATCTCGCGCCGGGGGAAACCCCCGGACCCCCACGACGAAGATAGGTGGGGGCGGCGATGGAACACGAATCCCCCCAGATTCTCCGGTCTTGAAAAGAGAGAGCAAGCGACGAGAAATTTTCATGCCGTATGCTTGAGCCAGGGGTTCATGCCTGATTCTACAGAGCCAAAAAATGCTTCTTTGCTCTCTCATGCCGGGGGAGACCCCCCGGACCCCCCCACGACGAAGATAGGGGTGGGGCGGCAGCACGCTCTTGAACGACACTGTACTTCAGAACGTTCTTCCCCTCACCTCTCAGGGCCAGGGGAGTTTTGGGATGACCCCATGGTAATTCTCAGAGCCCGGGGATCGATCCTTCCACGGTCCAGAGGGCTGCGAGATCAAATTTTCATCCAGTACCAGTCCATATTTCATTCCCCATCATCGTCCTCCCTGAGATAGGTCTCGCTGACATCGACGGCCCCCTCGGGGCAGAGTTCCTGACAGCAGAAACACCTGATGCAGCGGGCGGTATCGATCGCCGGGAGACCGTCCCGACCGACAACGATGGCGCCGGGCGGGCAGACCTCCGCACAGACGCCGCACCGTCGGCACCGTTCATCGTCGACGACCGGACGGGCTGGCACCAGTCTTCCGTCCAGTTGTCTGACAAACGAGGGGAGAGCAGGACGAAGAGCGGTCGGCGCCGGGACAAAGTCCCTGACCCGCACCTCTTCCAGCGGCGGGCCGACGATCTCCACCTCGGCCAGGCACCCGGGCCCCTCGCCACGCGCCGCGGCCCGCGCAAGCGTCGGGAGGGTGGTGGGGTCGAGGCCGACGAGCGTGGCGGCGAGATAGTCGAGGGCCGTGCAACTCTCCGAGGCAAGAAGGACGCCGATCTTTCGGGGGTCTCCGTGCTGCGGCCCCTTCCCTTCCATCCCGACGACGGCGTCCATGATCGAGAGCGTCGGTCTGAGGAGGGTGTGGAGGTCGAGGAGGAGGTCGGCGAAGGTCGCCGGATTCTGGCCGGCATGGAGGTGATAGGCCGCCTTGGAGACTCCCGGGACAAAACCGTACAGGAGTTTGACCGCCCCGGTGTACCCGGTGAGGGCATGGGTCTTCAGTTTGGGCAGAGCGATGACGACGTCGGCATCGAGGGGGGCCCGCGCCACGGTGAACCGGCGAAAAGTCCTGGCTCCGGGAGCCCTGACCGTCATGGTCTCGTCGTCAAAAAAGACCGACTCGCACCCGGTTTCCTCGACGACCCCGGCCATCCCGGTCGTCGTGAGAAGATGCCGGTACGAGGCCTCGGTCTGGTTCCCGCCCGGCGAGTCGCCGACGACGGCGGTGCCCCCGCACTCCCGGACCAGCGTGACCACTGCCTTCACGAGAGCAGGATGGGTCGTCACCGCCCGCTCGGGCGGTTGGGCGGAGAGAAGATTCGGCTTGACGAGGACACGCATGCCGGGCCGGACATAGGCCTCCATCCCTCCAAACGGGGTAAGAACTTCCTTCACCGCCTCCAGAACGGCATCTTCGTCATAGGTCGGGCACCGCGCCAGGGCGACTGTGGGGCAGGACATCTGAGAGATAGGTGCACGCCCTTCCGGGATATAGATAGTTCTTGATAGAGCAGATCGCTTCAATCCCACCAGAAACGGCCTGGACCGAGCATACTTTCATATCCGCAGACCTCTACCTTTCAGGTACGGTGAACCCATGGACTTAGTTACCATCATTGTGATCGCAGTCGTGGTGCTGGTCATCCTCGCCCTCATCGGCTGGATCATCAGCATCTACAACCGGTTCATGAACCTGAAGAACTCGGGCGAGGCGACCCTCGGCCAGATCCGTGTCGCCATGAAGAAGCGGCTCGACCAGATCGAGCAGTTGCTCGGGGCCGTCAAGAGTTACGCCGCCTTCGAGAAGGAGACCCTCACGAAGGTCACCGAGATGCGGGCCGGCGTCGGCAAGGCCGATCCCGGCGACCTCAACGAGGTGGAGCGGCAGTCGCGCTCGATCATCGGTCGGCTCTTCGCGGTCGCCGAGGCCTACCCCGAGCTCAAGACGCAGGCGACGGTCTCCGAACTGATGACCTCCATCCGGCAGATCGAGGACGAGATCGCCCGCCAGCGGTATACCTACAACAACATCGCTCAGCAACTCAACACCATGACCGAGACGATCCCCTCCAACATCGTCGCCTCCATGGCCCACATCCAGCGGCTCGACTACCTCGAGTTCGAGGAGGAGATCGAGCGGGCGCCGAAGATCGAGTTCTGAGGTGGACGTGGTGAGTGAAAACCGGCAGATCGCTGCCCTCATCATCGTCACTCTTTTTCTCGGCGTCGCGGCCCTCGGCCTCAGTGCCGCCCTGCCCTTCCTCACCGAGGGGGACCTGGTCGTCGACGATTATCAGGCGGTCCTGTACGAGAACGGCACGCTGGTGGAACGCTACACCTATGACGTCGCGAGTTCGGGCGAGTACAGAATGCTCTTCCGCTTCTTCGACGACCGCCTCACCTTTGTCGATCCTTCAAGCCCGCATGTGAAGTTCGAGGGGATGACCGTACCCGAGGGTGTGATCGGGTATGCGAAGGATGCCTCCGGCGATGTCAGGACCTTCCCGGCCGCGACGGAGGGCGAGACCGACCTCATCAGGAGCAAGGCCTTCCCCAACGAGGTCGGGCTCTACGACCCGGGATATTTCGGTGCCGGGACGTATACCGTCGAGTACCGCTTCGTCATGCGCCCGCCGGTGGAGTACGACGCCGAGGTGGCCCACGTCAACCTCAAACTCGTCCGCCAGCACATCCCATACCGCCACCTCACCATCACCCTCCCTGACTGGGAAGGAATCGAGACGGTCTATGCCTATCCGCCCGGCCTCTCGGTGGAACGGCAGGACGGGACGGTGACGATCACCGGAAGCGTCGCCGAAGACGATCCGGTGGCGGTCGAACTGATCCTGCCTCTCTCCTACCTGGAACAGACGAGCGGTTTCCCGCACCAGATCGAGGACGTGAGGCAGAAGACCGAGGACGGGGCCTTCTGGTACAACCTCCCGTACCACGCGGCATCGGCCCTCCGGACACTTGCCGCCCTCATGGTCGTCATCCTCCCCTTCGGCCTCCTTCTGCTGTACCGCAGGTACGGGCGGGAGAAGGTCTTCACCGTCCCCGAGTATCTCAGTTTCACGCCCAACACCGTCCTCAAACCCTGGCAGGTGAACCTCCTCTTCAAAGACGACGTGAACGACTTTGACGAGAACGGGTTTTACGCCACGCTCCTCGACCTCCACAGGCAGGGCGCGGTGACCATCAGGGAGAAGGACGATGCGAAGGGCATCACGGTCACGGTCAACCGCGGCCATTCCGACGACCCCTACGAACAGCGGGTGCTCAACTACATCTCCAGCGTCGCGGGCAACGGCGTCTTCGACTCCGGCGAACTGGAAAAACTGGCGACGCGGGCGGCAGAAGGCAGGACCGACCTGGCCAGGGTGCAGGGTTACCAGCGCAGCCTCCAGGCGCTCTTCAGTGCGGTGGACACGCGCCTCTCCGGACGGTACGCCGTCGACGGCCGGAAGTTCGTCGCGCCCCTCTTCTTCCCGCCCGCGTTCCTCCTCGGGCTTGCGGTCCTGGTCTACGTGCTTGCCCCGGCCACCGGCGCCGACGCCGTACCGGCGATCGTCCTCTCCATCGCAGGCCTCGCCGAGGTGGGCATCGCCTTCCTGATGCCCTCGACGCTCTTCGGCCACTGGAAGGACGACCACTTCAAGGAAAAACTGGAATGGGACAGTTTCGGCAGGTTCCTCTCCGACATGGCACAGATCCAGAAGTACGCCCCAGAAGACCTCTCGATGTGGGGCGAGTGGTTGGTCTACGGCACCGCCCTGGGCCTCGGCGACCAGGTCGAGAAGGCGATGGAGAACCTGAACGTCTCCTACGCCGAGGTGGGGATGCCGGTCTATTCCCATATGCCTCTCGCCTTCATGCCGATCGCCCACTTCTCCGCGCCCTCCAGCGGTGGCGGTGGAGGCGGCTTCGGCGGTGGAGGTGGTTTCGGTGGCGGCGGCGGCTTCGGCGGCGGCGGCGTCGGCGGCCGATAATGGTGATGGAGAGAACTCAATCCTTTTTTCGTATCGATCCCATGCCGTCCCATACACTCGCACCGGGGGGCGGGATGAAACCATATCTTCTCAATATCCTGTCGCGAGGATCGGGATCCGCCCACACGCTGAAGCGCTGCTCAGAAAATGTTCAATCGCGTATGCTTGAGCCGTGGGTTCATGCTCGATTACCATGAAAATGATCTCGAAGATCAGCTCTGTAGAATCGGGCATGAACCCCAGGTTCAAGCATACGGGATGAAAATTTTTCGTCGCTTGATCGCTCTTTTTCAAGAGAAGAGAATCGATGGGGATCGTGTTCCATAGCCGCCCCCACCTATCTTCGTCGTGGGGGGGTTCCGGGGGGTGCAACCCCCCGGCGCGAGGTTGCATGGAAATCTCGACGATTGGGGGCGGCCGATCCATCAGAAGAATTTTTTTATCCCCTGCATATCGGCTTCAACAGGATACGGCGAGTTCAAACTCTCATACAAACCTGAAGAGACGATCGTCGGGATCATTTTCATAGTAATTTTTCATGATGGGAAAGCGCACCTCAAGCATACGCGATGAAAATTTCTCGTTGCGTGATCGCTCATTTTCAAGAGAGGAGAATCGGTGTGGATCCTATTCCATCGCCGCCCCCACCTATCTTCGTCGTGGGGGGGTTCCGGGGGGTGAAACCCCCCGGCGCGAGACAGCAGGGAAATCTCGACGATTGGGGCGGCCGATCCATCTGAAGAATTTTCGATCCTCTGCGTATCGGCTTCAATGTGATATGAAGAGTTCAAACTCTCGTGCAAACCTGAAGAGAGGATCGTCTGGATTATTTTCATGGTAATTTTGCATGAACCCCCAGGCTCAAGCATACGCGATGAACATATCAGATCAGATCTGGATTGATTCTTGACCTTCATCCTTGCGTTCGAGGAGTGAATCGAAGTCAAGCACCATGCCGCCCCTCGGCTATCTTCGTCGTGGGGGGTCCGGGGGGTGCAATCCCCCCGTGCGAGATGGCAGGGAAATCTCGACGATGGGGGCGGCCGATCCATCAGAGGAATTTTCTATCCTCTGCGTATCGGCTTCAACGTGATATGGCGAGTTCAGACTCTCATGCAAACATGAAGAGAGGATATTCTGGATCATTTTCATGGTAATTGCATGAGGCGAGCGCCCCACCTCAAGCGTACGCGATGAACATATCAGATCAGATCTGGATCGGTTCTTGACCCTCATCCGTGCGTTCGAGGAGCGAATCGAAGTCGAGCATCGTGCCGCCCCACGACGAAGATAGGTTGGGGCGGCGATGGAACAAGGTCTCCACCGGTTTTCTCGTCTTGATAAGGGAGAAAGCAAGCGAAGAAAAATTTTCATCCAGTATGCTTGAGGCGTGCTTTTGCCTCATGCCGAATTCTCCAGAACCGCAATGCCGGCGTGTGGGGTGCCCGGCGCGGGGGGTCCGCACCGGAAAAAAGTCCTGAGTGGTGTCCTGCCAGTCAACGCCGATCAGTCTAGTTCTTGACGGTGGGAGCGATCCCTGCGGCCTGCCTGATCTGCTCGCGGAGGATCGGGTGGATCATCGGCGCGTTGGCAAGATCACTGAGGGCTTCAAAGGCCTCAGCGTTGCCTTTCTGTGCCATGATGCCAAGAAGGTCGACTGCGTCACGCTGGATATCGTTGACCATCGGTTCGATGTCATTCTTGACCGATAGGTAGAGTTGGAATACCGTTTTGTCTTCAAAGTGATGCATTGCTCTCACTCATCTATGGTAATTGCATTTCTCAAATAAATGCCATATGTTAATTTATCCCCATTTACTCCATTAACCCCACAGGAACGTTTTTATAGAAACAGACATTATTTATAAAGGCACTGCACGATGCCCTCTCTGGCGTGTGAGATCGCCGATCCAATGATCTCCACCCTCCTTTTACCCTATATATCGGGAATTAATGGGTTTTAGGTGGGCGCATCCAAGAAATGTCCCATACAGAGGCTTATGTTATGGACTTTGTCACGGTCTTTGACCAAATTTTACTTCTCTTTCTCCTGGTGCTGGCAGGATACGGCGCCCGACGTCTTGATGTCTTTGACGACAAGACGACCAGCGGACTCTGCAGTCTGCTGGTGAAGGTGACCCTGCCGGCCCTGATCATCTCCTCGATGATGGTCCCGTTCAGTCCGGAGCGGTTGACGGCATGCGGAGAGATGCTCGTCATCTCGGTCGTCTTCTATGCGATCTCCCTGGTCGTCGCCTGGGAGCTCCCCAGAATACTCAAGGCACCCGAAACCGAGCGTGGGGTGTACGGGTTCATTCTGATGTTCTCGAACACGGCGTTCATGGGATTCCCGGTCGTTGAAGCGATCTTCGGCAAGGAGGCGCTCTTCTACACTGCAGTCTTTAACCTGCCTTTCAACCTGCTGGTCTTCTCCATCGGGATCATCATGCTCAAGTGGGGCGCTGCCGGGGAGAAGGGCCGTTTTGATCCGAAAATTCTGCTCAACCCAGGGATCGTTTCGGTCATCATCGGCCTGATCCTCTTCGTCACCTCGATGCGCCCGCCCCTTCCGGTCGCAGGGGCGCTTGAGTCGCTGGGTTCCCTGACCACCCCCCTCTCGATGATCGTGGTCGGAGCGATGCTGGCACGGATCAACCCCGCCGAGGTTTTCGCGGGGTGGCGGGTCTATGCGGTTACGGGAGCGCGCCTTCTCCTGATGCCGGTCATCGTCTGGGCCGTTCTCGTGCCCTTCGTCCATGACCCCTATCTGCTGGGAGTGCCGGTGATCATGGCGGCGATGCCCGCCGCTGCCTTTGCGGCGATCCTCGCAGAAGAATGTCACACCGATACGAAATTGGCTTCCCAGGGAGTGTTTCTCTCAACGCTTTTCTGTGTTGGGACCATTCCGTTTGTCGCCCTCCTGGTCGCCTGAAGGTGCGAGGATCTCCTGGACCCTCCCCACCTTGCCGTCCCTGAGGCGGACTTTGATCCCATGGGGATGAAAGGACGAGTTGGTGAGGATGGCTGCGACGACGCCCCGGGTACGTTTTCCGGTTTTCTGGTCTGCTTTCAGGACGATGTCCACAGTAATCCCGGGTTTGATGTCTTTGCGATGTTGTCCGTTCATGGACCATCAGGTACATTGAACAACGCTTTTAATGTTGCTTGCGGAATAGGTACTGAGAGTGAATTTACAATGGGTGCGTGTAAAGAAGCTTATTACAACACGGTTGAACGTGACCTGAAAAGGGCGTACAGAGGTGAAGAAGGCTGGAAACTCGAGCGCAGTGCTGACGTTGACGGTTCCGCGCCCGACTTTATCCTGAGCAGGGGCCGCCCCGGTTCTCTCGAACAGATCGCGGTGAACGTCAGGATTGCCCCTCTGATCGGGTCTGTTGATGTGGCCCGTATGCGGACTGCGGCCGAAAGCCTTCTTTCAAAGAAGGTGCAGGCCAAGAAGATGCTCCTGGTTGTTCCGCGGGATGTCGAGATCGCTGCCGAGATGGAAGGGATCGACCTCTTTTACCTCGAGACCTATGCTGTACGGGGCGGCGAGGTCATCTGGTCGCGTAGCAACCTCTGGACTGCTGACGGGACACCGGTCCTGGGCAGTTCCTGAATTATTCTTTTTCTTTCCCCATTTACAATAAAAAAAAGGGTGTTGGGTGCCAGAAACTGAGCCCGAAGTTGGTGCCCGAAAGGTGCGCCTAACAACTCCGGTTATTCATCACCTCGTCGTGAGAACTATTAAATCTGTCTATTTAACTTTGTTCTCATGTTAAAGGCTTGAATCTCATCTCCGGTCCACCAGTCGTTTCGGTCGCCCTCTCACCGCGGCGAGTTCGAGTCCGCCCGGCGCGGTGAAGTGGAAGAGCACTCTGCACCTGCCCTCCTCGCAGGCCTCTGCAAGGTCGGGCTTGTCTTTGAAGAGCGTCTCGAGAAAACGGTTTTTAATGGTGTTCCGGTCGGCCGCGGCAAGATCTTCGCACTCCATGCTGACCCGAAGCACCGTCTCGTCCTCCTCGCCATAAACGAAGGCCTCATACTCGCCGGTCAGGTATGCCATGTTCTCCGGTTGAAAGACCGCCCGTTCGATATCGACCCGGTTAACCGCACATCCGGCGACGGCCACGCTCTCGGCTTCCCGCCAGGGAGGTTCGATCTTCATGTGCGTCCGGCCGCAGGGGCAGGTGCCGCGGCTCACCACCCGGCTCCAGTCCTCGGTGTCGTAGTTGAGGAGGAGGGTGCCGGCTTTTCCGCCGGGAGGGAGAAGGGTGGTAAGGACGAGACGGCCCTCTTCTCCGTCTCTGACGAAACGCCGGAGCGCCGGGTCGTACAGGTCAACGTGGACGAGGTCTTCAGGACAGTGCAGACCGTTTTTGACCTGGCACTCCCCGCACATGGTGCCTTCGGTGGAGCCGTAAGTGTTGTAGACTTCGCAGCCCCAGACCTTCTCCAGGTGGGCCCGCGACTCCGCGGCAAACCCTTCGCCGCCGATGACCAGCCTCTGCACCCCTGAATCCTGCGGCTCGATCCCTTCCGCCCTGAGCCGCCGGGCAAGCCTGAGAAGTTTGAAGACGCTTCCGACGATGGCGGTGGGGTGGTAGTTCCTGACCACCCTGACCGGGAAGGTGCATTTTCCTTCCGGGATGACGGCGACACCCATGTCCCGTGCGGCGAGGGTCATGGTGTTCGCCCCGATGTTCATCCCGTAGGAAGTGCAGAGGACAAGGCGGTCGCCCGTGCCGATCCCCTGGGCGGTGAAGGCCCTGGCATATTTCTCGGCATATCGTTCCCAGTCTTCCCAGGTGAGGAAGAAAGTCTTGGGCACGCCGCTCGTCCCGCTCGTCTCGTGCACGGTGAACACTTCGTCCCATTTCACCGAGCGGAAGGCGAAGTCGGCGGCGGCCGGCGGTTGGTGTTCCCTGATCACCTGGCCCGAGATGACCGGGAGGTCGAGGAGATCTTCGTGGCAGGTGACGGCGGCCGGATCGATCTGCTCTTCTGCAAACCATTTTTTGTAGAAGGAGGAATGTTCGGCGGCGTACCTGACGGTGTAGCGGATGCGCTCGTCGACGAGGGCGTCGAGGTCGCCCCGATCCATCGTCTCGGTCGTCTCGTCCCAGTATCTCCGTGCCATCAACCCCCCGGGAGGCGCGTGAGGTTATAGCATTTTGGGCAGTGGGAAAATCCTTGATGACGCTCGTCACAGCAGGACTGCAGGTGGATGCACACCCCAACTGCCGCCCCCGGAACCCCCACGACGAAGATAGGGCCGGGAAGGCAGAGGCCCGATCATTCAGGAGATGCATCTGCAATCTGTGTATCAGTCCTGAAGGTGTTTGGTGGATTCAAACCATTATGCAAACACAGAGAGATAATCATCAGGATCATTTTCATGGTATACCATCCTCTTTTCATCACCTCAGCCCCCCTGTGACCTTTCATCCATCGCCTTCCCTCATGCTCACGACAGGGGGAGAGTCCCCAGCCCCCCAGGATGAAGATTGGGGCGGAAGGCGGAGAAATGACCATGAAAGAGGGGTTGCAGTCTCCCGCCTATCTTCGTGCGGGGGGTTCGGGGGGCGGCAAGCCCCCCGTCGAAGAGAACCATCAAGATGATTTACCATGAAAATGATCCAGACGATCCTCTCTTCAGGTTTTCATGAGAGTTTGAACTCGTCATATCACGTTGAAGCCGATACGCAGAGGATAGAAAATTCTTCTAATGGATAGGCCGCCCCCATCGACGAGATTTCCCTGCCATCTCGCGCCGGGGGGAAACCCCCCGGACCCCCCACGACGAAGATAGGGACGGGGCGGCGATGGAGCGAGGTATCAACCTGTTCTCCTGTCTTGAAAAGAGAGAGAAAGCAAACGACGAGAAATTTTCATCATGTATGCTTGAGACCCCCTCTCGCCCCATGCAGAATTATACACAGCCGAAATCTTTGCTTTCTCTCTCATACGTTCTATCTTCTCCACCCGGAGAGTCCATCAGGGAAGAAGATGAGAGAGTACGGCATGGAGCATGGGTATGTGCGGGTGAAGATCTGCGGAGTGACGAGGCCGGGAGTGAAGGATCCCGCACTGGTCAGAGCCTTTGTTGCCGCGGTGAAGGGATGAACGTCCGGTCCCGCACGACCTGCCGCACGGCATAACCTTCGTTTCCGAGGGAAGCGTCCAGGTAGACCGTCTCGTCGGGGGTGATCCGGATCACGTTGAGGTCTGCCGGGAAGGCGGCGAGCGCTTCTCTCGTGAGACCACGGAGGGCGAGCGCCTCCTCGTACCCCGGTTCGCCCGGCCTGATCACCTCGACGCTGCCGGTGAGTTGCATGCCGCGCACGTCCTCCATGGAGGTGTGGGGATCGTAGACCGCGACCGAGGCGCGGGGGTTCTGGACCAGATGAGCGAACTTCGCCCCGCCCTCGCTGTAGATATAGATCTGCCCATCGGCGTAGTGGTAGTCGACCGGGGTGGCCCGCACCGCTTTTTCGTGGCCGGTGGCCAGCACACATTCCGAATGGGCGCTGAGGAAGCGGTCGGCCCTGGCCCTGAGTTCCTCTTCGGGCATCAGGTCGATACACTCCAGTTTCTCGCGCAGGGCCAGGGCATATGCTGCGACCGCTTTTAGATCGAGAAGGTCGCGGTCCTGCAGGATGAACCCGGTCCTCTTCCCGTAAAAGGTGAGGGCATTTCTGTCGTCACGGTCGAGGTCGGCGGTTCTGAGTCGTCCGCCGAAGGCGACGGCCGGCACATCCTCGCCGAGGAAGGTGCGCAGTCCCGTGAGGTACGTCCGTCCCCTGTGGAGTTTGATGCAGGTGCAGAAGAGGGCCACCGGTTTTTCCCGCAGCCACGAGGCGTTGGTCTCAACAAACCGCCGGATCGAGGGGGCGACCTCACCATTGTAGATGGGAGTGCCGATCACAAAGAGGTCGGAGGACTTCAGGTCCTCTGAGAACGTCTCGGGCCGGCACGTCCTCGACGGCCCGAGGACGAGGGCGAACGCCCTGGCCACCTCGGCCGTCGTCCCGTATTTGCTCTCATAGACGACACATGTCCTGAGCATGAGGCCCCTTCTGCCGTGTGCCCTCATAAATACTCTGGCGTCTCAGGGAGTCCGGATCTGCACGACCCCCCCCGGGAAATAAGATCCGCTCTGTTGAATCAGGCACGAACCCCGGGCCCGTGCCCGATTCGACAGAGCCGGAAGAAAGACCTTTGATCCGGGTGAGGATTCACATCCCGAATACCGTCGGAATACGATCACAGTACCCGCGCGGCATGCCCCCGCCTCACGCCGGATTCTCCCGCGCCAAAAAAAGAATTATGCATGAAGGCCGGCGATCGCCGCATCGACGATCGCGCCCAGGCCCTCGACATCCCAGCGCTCGGAACTGAGCACCAGGTCATAGACCGAGAAGTCGTCGATATCGATCCCATAGTAGGAAAGGTAACGGCCCCTCTCGCAGACCTGCCTCTCCTCGGTATGCCTGCGTGCGTCATCCTCTCCCTCTCCGTCCCGCGACGATATCCTGGTCGTCCGGCACTCGAACGACGCCGACAGCCATATCTTCAGGTCCGCGTTCGAGACCATCCAGCCCGAAAGCCTCCCCTCGGCCACGATATTGTCCTCAGCCTCGGCCGTCTCTTTCTGGCGCGCATCGATGAGTTTGTCCACCGCAGCGTCAGATTCGGCAAGTTTCCCGAACTCGGCAAGACTCATCCCGCGCTCACTGGCAAGCGCCCGAAACATCTCACCGGCCGAGATTACCCTGAGCCCGTGTTTTTCAGCAAGGTACCGGGCAAGCGACGTCGTCCCGCTGCCCGGCGGCCCGCTGATCGTGATCCGCATCTACAGTCCCCCGATATTCAACGATTTTCTGATCACCTGACTGATCGCAATCGAACAGATCATGTACCACAGGATCCAGATCGGGAAGAACCCGAGGACCACGTCCATGAAATTCAGCGTTCCCGCATAGGGGAGCGTCATCGTCTGCTCGACACTCGGCAGACGGAAGAGCAGCCAGAAGAAGATCGGCACCGTCAGAATAAGGATAAACGCCATCGGCTTGAACTGCTGCTTGGACAGTTCCATCTGCTCCTGCATCATCCGGTCCCTCTTCGCCTCAAGTTTCTTCAGCTTCTTCTCGTCGCCACCGAGTTGCGCCTCACGGAACTCCTTCTGGAACTCCTTCATCCTCCCCTGGACCCGCTGCATCTTCTCATAGTCGATGGTATACTTCTGGATCAGCGAGGAGTACAGACCGGTGATCGCCGAGAGGATCATAATCAGCACAAAGAACGGGATGCCATAGACGTCCACGAGATGCCCGAAGATCATATCCATTGCACCGCCGACGCCTTCCCTCACCCACGGGATGCCGTACGAGACCATCAGCACCAGCGTAAGGGCGATCAAGATTATGCTGCTACGATCCTTAGCCGCCATCCCTCACCTCAGAACCTGGGTCATCGCCTCGACCGCCCGGTCGAGGAGGTAGTTGTCATTCCTGACGATCTGGACCGTGCACCCGGTCATCATCGCGTACGCCGCCGCAAAGGCGCGGTTGATCCCCTGATGCTCCGCGATGGACCGGCTGCCCTCGGGGTCGCGCCGGCGACTCTCGTCACCCATCCGGCGCATCAGGATCTGATCGTCGTCGGTCTCGACCAGCACCACGATGTCGGGATGAAGCTCGGCGAGCACCCACTCGGGCAGACCCGGAAGATATCCTCCCGGCGTCTTCACCGAGGCATGCGTATCGATGATGATGTTCCCTTCCATCTCACCGATCCGCTTTCCGGCGAGCCGCTGAAGTTCCTTCTGGACATCCTTATCAAGGGTCCGCATCTGGTCGCGGTCCTCGACATGCCCCTCCGCCTTCGCGGTCTCAAACATACAGGTGCCAAAATTGACGGCTTTGTAGGGGGTACCCTCCTCTGCAAGCCGCTTCATCGATTCCTCGATCACCGTGGTCTTGCCCACACCAGGCACACCGGTGATCACCACTCTCTTTCCGGTCATTCACTCTCTCCCGAAGAACTGCCGCATGAACGGGTACATCTCCATAATCTGCTCGCTTGCCACTTCTTCGTACAGGCGGTAGGTGATACTGACCGTCAGCAACAGTCCGGTACCAGTTACTCCACCTATCACACCAAAGAGGTTTGCAAACACACTCAACAGACCGATGAGCACACCGCCGATGACCGTGACCCTCGGGATGTAGCGGTCGAGGTACTTGATCAGCACCTGCGTGTTCCGCCGGTACCCGGGGATCTGCATCCCGGACATCTGGATCTGTCTGGCGACATGACTCGAGTCGAGACCCGCCGTCTTCACCCAGAAGAGCGCGAAGACCGCACCGCCGACGACCATGAATGTGAAATCGATCCCGAGCCTGAGCATGACCTCCCAGGGAGCATGCCCCAGGTCGTGGACCCACCACATCCAGTCCTGCGGACTGTTGATCGGGGCCAGGAAATACATCAGACCATCGACCGGCGTCTGGTTCTCAAACCGGCCGAGCACCGTGATACCGATATTGGAGAGGAACATCCCGAACATCTGGATGTTCGCCTGGAGCACCCTCACCAGAATCATCGGCAGAACGGACGCGTAGATGAGTTTCACCGGGAAACGCGCCCTGGCGCCCCTGACCCGTGCATGGGCGAGCGGGATCTCGATCCTCGTCGACTCCACATAGACGACGATCAGGAATATCGCGATCGTCGTCACAAACGCCAGGAGGTCAGCCCCGAAGTACTGGAGATAATTTCCGCCGGAGACGCCAATCGCAAAGAGCCTGGGGAAGAAACCCACCGGATAGGGGTCGGCCACTGCTTCCCAGTTCAAGAAGCCGTTGATGAGACTCTGGGAGATACCGGCAATGATAAAGAGCCCCACACCAGAGCCCAGACCCCACTTGGTGACCACCTCATCCATGAGGAAGATCAGCACCCCACCCAGACAGATCTGCAGGAAGATCAGGAACGAGACCGCAGCCGCACTCCCTCCGAAGAGCGCCTGGGCTATTTCCATGTCGGGGCGCATAAAACCGCCGAAAAGGTTCGGTGCCGCCTCCAGGACGATCATGACGAAGATCAAGAGCTTCTGGAGCCCCATGTACATGATCTGTCCGCGCGCCTCAGAGGTATCGATCTGGATCAGGTCCGCACCCTTCAGGAGCTGGAGCACGATGGACGCCGTCACGATCGGCCCGATACCCAGGTGCACAATAGACCCGCTCGCACCGGCAAGAAGGGCACGGAAGTACAGGAATGTGTCCTGGGAGCTGGGGTCGAGACCGAAGACAGGAATATTGGTCAAGAAGAAGTACAGCAACAGGATTGCAGCGGTCCACACCAACTTGTTCTTGAAGTGGACGTGACCCTCCGGAGACTTTACCGCCGGCATCGCCGCCAGCAAAGGCTCCATTCTATCCAGCAGATTCCCCATGTGGTTCCCACCAAAAAATGAGGGGCTCAGTCGGTCAGTGCCTGACCGCCGGCCGCCTCAATCTTATCTTTAGCCTGCGCTGAAAACGCCGCCGCGGTCAGTTTCAGAGCACGGGTGACCTGCCCGCCGCCGAGGACCTTCTCGACCCCAATCTCGGTGAGGTCGAGGGCGATGACACCCTCTTCTTCCTCGGCGATCCCGATCTGGAGGAGGAAATCGACCATCTGGTCGACATCCCCGACGTCCAGCACCGGGACCGTTGTCTTGGTGACACTGACGAAACCGTGCTTACCGTTGTGGACCTCACCTGCGAGGAGGAAATGGGTCCAGCGGTGGTCACGGTGTCCGGCCCGTCCTTTACCGCCGCGGTTACCCGCACCACGGCGGTTCTTGTGCGTCCCGCCACCGCAGGTCTTGGAACCGCGGTACTTTGAGCGTGTGTTTGTGGGCATCGTCTTCACCTCATCCTGTAGAGGAGATCGTTGATCTCCTCACCGTAGTTTCCAAGCGCCCCGCCCTGCTGGAAGGTGCGCTTGATCGTCCGGTACCCTTTGCGCGGGGGGTGGAGACGCAGGACAGGCTTGAGTTCAGGGATGTCCTGCATCATCGCCTCGCCCTTGCAGAGCGCCGCCGCAAACTCCTCGATACTCCCATACTGGGAGTGCTCGCTGACGTACTCGTCGGTGAATTTTACGTCCCCGGCCAGACGGCCGCGGGTCGAGAGGAGCGTCGCAACGGTCCGCTCGTCCACCTCACCATAGGCGACATAGTCCTTGACCTTCCTGATCATCCCCAGATATGCGGGGGTGTCAGGAACCAGGACGCAGTGGTTGATGTGGTGGAGACGGAGCATCTTGAGCGTGTCCTTGATGTCGCGGCGGGTGTTCACGACGCCGCGTACCTGCACGACTGCAAACATTTTACTCTGCCCCTCCAGTCCGGATCATGTTCGTTGCCTTCAGCGCATGGAAGGTCGCCTTGGCATAGTTGATGGTCGTCCGGGTGTTTCCGCTTGAGAAGGCCCAGACATCCTTGACACCGGCGAAGTCGAGCACCTTTCTGCCGATCTCACCGGTGACCAGACCGATCCCCTGCGGTGCCGGCATCAGCGTCACCTTGACACTGCCGGCCTTGCCCTTGACCTGCACCGGGATGGAGTGCTTGGTTCCACACCCGCACTCCCAGCTCCCGCAGCCGCGGCGTACCTTGATGATGTTGGTCTTTGCATTATCAATTGCCTTTCGGATTGCGTTTCCGACCTGCGCGTCCTTGGCCTGTCCCAGACCGATGTACCCGTCGTGGTTCCCGACGATAACAACGGCCCTGAACTTGACACGCCTGCCAGAGTCGGTCATCCGCTGGACCATCGAGATGTCGATGACCTCGTCGTCCAGATCAGGGAGGAAGGCATCGACGATCTGAGCCTCCCGAATGGGCTTTCCGCTCTCGAGCACCTCGTCGATGCTCGCGATCTCGCCTGCCGCAACGGCACGGCCGAGCCCGGTCAGCGGGATCCAGGGTTCCTGTTCGTATGCCATTTCACTCCAGCTCCTTCATGATGGCCTCTGCCACTTCTTCAACGTTCTCGACAAGGTTCCCGGCTCTTTCAGGAGCATATGCTGCAATGACCGAACCGCTGGTCCGCTCGTCGTCCGGGAGGATCTCCTCACCGTGCGGGATCTCAAGCCCCGCATTGACCGCACCCTTGAGTGCGGCGAAGACCCGGGCGCCCGACTGTGCGCGCGCAAGCCCGATGTCGAGGACCGCCTCGTCGTAGCCTGCTGCAAGAGCCTTCTTCGCAAAGAGCATCCCGGTCAGGTAGGCCGCCGGAGTGCTCGACGTCGAACCCTCGTAGCCAAGACCGATCAGTTCCTTGGAGTAGGCCGAGATCAGAGTCTGGTCTCCCTGTTCAGCGGGCACGACCAGCTGACAGATGATCTGGCGGTTGGTCTTGCGGACGACCATCCGGGGGGTCTCGGAGAGAAGGAGTTTCACCCGTGCATAATAATCGGTCCGACCCTCTTTCCTCCTGCGGAATGGAACAAAATACCGTGCTCCGGTCGCCATAGTTACTCAACCCTCCCTTTGGTAATCATCTCAATGTGGGTTTTCAGATGTGCCCGGCTCCTGAACTGGCCACCTGCGGCCCGCCGGTACAGACGGCGGTAGGTGTGGCGGTCGATGGTGCCGTCATCCCGCATCTCGCGGAGCGTACCTCTGATACCCCGAATTCTCTGCATCCACTGGCTCTTCGACGGGTTGCGGGCTCCGGCCTTCCCTTTCCTCCGGCCGTATCCCTTCTTGTGACCGTACGAGCGCTTGGCGGTGCGGATCCGTGCACGGCCGCGGCTGATGCCCTTCACCGGCGCTGCCTTGATCACACCCTCTCCGACGAGTTCGCGGATCTCGGCGCGCGAGATCGCGGACTCGATGTCGGAGAGGCGCGTGGGATCGAACCTGACGCGGTTGACCCCGCAGTTGAGTACCGCCGCTGCAAGCCGCTTCTGGGTTGAAAGATCACTCATCTGCTTCAACCTCCTCAACGTCCTCTTCGACAGCCTCTTCAACCGGCGCCTTCGAGAGGTCCTTTGCGTTCAACACTTTCAGCCCGGCCTCAAGGGCCTTCTGCTGGATATCGATCCGCTTCTTCTTCCCGACGCCGCTGGCGATCCGAACCGCCTGCTCCTCCGGGTTGAGCCCTTCGAGCTCGGCCGGGTTGTTGACCAGCACCTCGAAGTAGCCGCTCGGGTGCATGCCGCGCACCGCCAGTGGGGCATTGTATCCAGCCTGCGGCTGTGCGCCCTTTGCCCTGTACTGTCTCCGCTGCTTGCTGGTCAGACCGCGCGGTCTTCTCCAGGTGTCCTTCAGTTTCTTCTTCGAGTGGAGACACTGGCGCTGGAACTTGCATCCGGTCTTCTGGGACCGGACACGGATTAACCGAATCTTTTCGTCTGCCATGTCCATCACGCCTTCTGCACCATGTATATTCCGTCCTGGAAGACCCGCGTATCGCGCTTACGGACTTTGGTTGCCCGCTCGATCTTCGCTGCGGTCGCCCCGACACGCTCTTTGTCGATGCCGGTGATGGTCAGTTCGTCGTTGCCGATCTTGACCGTCACGCCAGGGAGGACCTTTGCGATCCTCGGCTGCTTCTCCCCAAGGAAGTTGTTGATGGAGAGGAGATCGCCCTGGAGCTTGATCTGGATCGGGAAGTGAGCATAGACCACCTTCATGTGGTACTCAAAGCCCTTCGTGACACCCTCGACCATATTCTGGATGTGGGACGCATAGGTGCCGATCATGGCGACGATGCGCCTCCTGGTCGATTCGGTGGAGACGACGACTTCACTGTCCTCAAGGACAATGGAGACGCCAGGGTAACGCATGTCACGTGAGATCTCGCCCTTCGGGCCCTTCACCGCGACGGTGAAACCCTCGATCGAGACCGTGACCCCCTCAGGGATCGCTACTCTCTTCTCAGTTGTCATTCTCCTCCACCTCAGTACACATATCCCACCAGTTCGCCGCCGATACCGTCACGGCGGGCCTGATCGTGCGACATGACACCCTTCGAAGTCGAGATCATGAGGAGCCCGAAGCCCTTTGCCGGAAGATACCTCGTCTCCCACGACTCCATCTCTTCGAGAGTCGTGGCAAAGCGCGGGGTGATCGCACCGCAGCGGTTGATCCGACCGATGAGGGTGACCTTGAACTGGCCGCCACGGCCGTCCTCAACGTATTCGAACTCGCCGATGTAGCCGGCTTCTTGCATGAGCCCGAGCATGGCGCCAAGGAGCTTGCTCGCGGGTTCGACGATGACTGAGGACTTCCCGCCGTCGCTGGCGTTCTTGATGGCGCTCATCGCATCTGCAATCGTGTTCAGTCGTGCCATTTCACTCCACCTCAGTTCATCTTCTTAAAGCCCATCCTGGGGGCCCACTCACGGAAGCACTGCCGGCAGAACATGATGTTGTACCTGCGGACGAGACCTTGCTTCCTGCCACAGATCCGGCACTCGTTTGCGCCGCGTCCGAAATTTTTCTTCTGTTCTTTGTCTGCCATCACTGCACCTCCATGCCATACCGCTCGGTCATAAAGGCAACCGCTTCGTCACGAGTGACGCACTGCTTTGCCGGAAGTTTTCGGCGTGCGATCATCCTGCGTGCGATCCTGATGCCCTTCTTCTCAAGGATGACGTTGACGTCCATCCCGTAGATCCCGATCTGCGGGTCGTAGGACTGTCCCGGGAAATCGGTGTGTTCTTCGATACCAAAGGAGAAGTTGCCCTGGTTGTCGAAGGCTGATGCGGAGAGTCTCCTCTCGACGATATCGAACGCCGTCTGGACAAACTCTTCGGCCTTCTGGCCCCTGAGGGTTACCTTGGCACCGATCGGCGCGCCTTTCCGGACCCCAAAGGCCGGCTGCGTCTTCTTGGCGAAGGCACGCACGGGCTCGGCCCCGGTGATCGCACGGATGATGTTCTCACCGTTGACAAGCCTCTCACCGCTCTCGCCGACACCCATGTGCACGACGACTTTGTCGATGTGAAGTTCCTGCATCGGGTTCGTCATCAGTCCTCAATCCCCCATTCGGTGATCACAGGCGTCTCACGACCGATCATGAAGATATATCCCTCGACCGTCTCGAAAGACTCCTGGTTCTCGTCTTCAAGGATGACCCGGTTCGGGATGCTGCCCGGAACCGTTCTGATCTCGGCGATCGTGCCGATCCTGCCGGAGTGCTTCCCGCCGATGACCATCGCGACGTTCCCGACCGCAAAGGGGAAGTGGTCCACGATCTTGAACCGCTCCTCGCCCTCGCCGAGGGTAAGGACAACCGAGTCCTTGGGCTTGTAGGTGTTGTCGGCAAGGAGGTTGGCACCGAAGTTGAGGTTCAATTGGACCTTGCCGCCCTTGACGATGGTCTTGTTCCTGATCTTGCACAGCCGGGTCTTTGCAGCCTCGGCGTCGATCTCGACCGCAACCAGATGGCCACGCTTGTCCATCAGGAGACGGTAGTGCTTGTCCATCTTCGGGATGGAGACGATGTCGAAGATGCCAAGCCCGATCTTGGGGTCGGTTACCGGCTTGCCGTTGACGATGACATCGCGCTGGTGGAGGATCCGCTTGACCTCCTTCATGTTCCCGGCCAGGCCCATGACGTCCCTGAGCCAGACAGCGACCGGCATTGCTGCCGCGTTGTGCGGGCCCGGACAGGTCCTGGTGACGAACGTGTTCTCCTTCTTGGCGATCTGCCAGGCCATCGGCGCGGTCAGTCTCTTCAGATGTGACATTTACTTCCTCTCCTCAAGCTTTGCTACCCGGCGGGGGTCTTCGGTCTTGAGTTTGGTTATCATGACGTTCGAGGCGTTCACCGGGCGCGGAACTTCGGTCCCGTCGGCCTTGGTCACGGTGACACCGTGCACCTCGATCATGCCCTTCGTCGTGTCCACGCTATCGACGACGCCTTCGGTCCCGGCGTGCTCGCCGCGGAGCACCTGCACGGTGTCGCCGGCGACGACGCGGGCGCGGCGCTTCTTGTATTCCTCACGGAGTTCCCTGGAAAGGGGTGCCGCGAGGAACTTGCTCCGCTGATGCGTGGCTGCATTGTAGCGTGCCTTCCGCTGTTTTCTGGGCTGTTTGCTTGCAATCCGTACCATGCACCACACCTCACACGATGATCGTTGCCGTGGACCCGATCTTGGGGAAACGCTCGGCGACCTCACGGGCCACCGGTCCCTTGATCTCGGTTCCCTTCGGCTCGCCGCGTTCGTCGACGATCACGGCGGCGTTGTCGTCGAAACCGACCCGCAGGCCGTTCGGACGGCGCATCTCTTTACGCTGCCTGATGACGACGGCCCGGAGAAGTTTGCGCCGCATGTCGGGCGTACCCTTCTTGACCGAGACCGTCGCGATGTCGCCGATACCGAGTTTCGGCTGACGCCTGCGGACACCGTGGTATCCGACGACTGAGACGACTTCAACAACCCTGGCCCCGGTGTTGTCGGCGCAGACAAGCCTCGACCCGGTGGCAAGTGCCCTCGGGATCTTGGATATCTTTGCTTTCATCTCAGATCACCTCGACAACTACGAAGTTGGTCGTCTTGGACAGGGGCCGACATTCGGCGATCCTGACTGTGTCACCAACTTTCACATCGAGGCATTCCGGGAGGTGGGCGTGGTACTTGGAGGAACGCTTCTCGTACCGCTTATACTTCCGCACAAAGTGGAGGTAATCACGTCCGACTACCACCGTCCCGTTCATGCGGTCGCTCACGACCTTGCCGGTGATCACCTGGCCGTGCACCGGCAGGGTGCCGTGAAACGGACAGTTCACGTCGCTGCATTCCTTCTCAGGAAGCGGGACGTTTAACCCTATATCTCTCGCCATTCTCTATCCTCTATCTGGTTTTGCGCATGCTGATCCGTTTTTCAGGTCGTGCCACAAGGGCAGACCCATCCACTTCGGCGCATACCCCGTCGGGAAGGGTGAAGCGAAAGACGGTGTCTTTCTTCTCCACCTTCTTCTCTCCCGCAGGGGTGAGGACCGCCAGCATATTGCGAGTCTCATCTACTATCCGGCCCGATATCCCGACATATGCCGGGTTCCTGGCCTTCACCACAGAGACTGCAAGTCCGGTGAACTCGTGCCGAAGGAGGGTCTGCGGTGTGATCATGCCTGGCGAACGGCCCTCCGTGCGTTCTGCTCGGTCTGGAGACGAGCGATGGTCCGCCTGACCTCCCGGATGTGACCGGGGTTCTCAGGGGCGCCGCCTGCACTGACCTTTCCGCGAGCCTGCATCAGGTCGAGTTTCAGTTTCTCGAGCTGTTCGGCCAGTTCCACGTCAGAGAGCTGGCGGACTTCGTGTGCCCTGAAGATCGCCATTTACTGCTCCTCCTCAACGAACTCCGCAGCCTCGGGAACTTCTTCCACGAACTCCTCGAGTTCGGCGTCGACGTCTTCGCCGATGTCTTCAATGACCTCGGGCTCGACGATCTCGACGACCTCGGCCAGCGGCTTGGGTTCGAGAATCTCAAACTCGTCCGGGAGTTTGGCGTCGCCCGGGATGATCATGACCTGGACTCCGATGGTGCCCAGTTTCTTGACCGCCACGGCAAAGCCCTTCTCGACGATCGTCTCGCTCGGTTCGCCGGCGTGCTTGATGTGGCCGTCGACAAACTTCTGGACCCTCGACCTGGCCCCGGTCAGCTTGCCGGAGAGGATGATCTCGCACCCGAGGGCACCGGACTCCATGACACGACGGAGCGTGCTCGACCCGGCTTTCCGGAAGTACCAGCCGCGCTCAAGGGCGGTGGCAAGCCGCTCGGCCATGATCTGGGCGTTGGTGTTCGGGTTAGGAACCTGCTGCACTTCGACCTGCGGTGAGTCGATGTCGAAGTTGGTGGCGAGGTCCTGGGTGAGCTGCCGCACGAGCTTGCCGCCCTTCCCGATGACGATCCCCGGCTTTTCGGCGAAGATCGTGATCTGCGTGCCGAGCGGGGTGCGGACGATGTCCATCCCGCCGTAGCCGGCGCGCTTGAGTTCGCGGTTGAGGAACTGCTCGATGCGTGCCTTGGTGACACCGTCACTGACGAATTTACGCTCTATTGCCATGTTCACTCGACCTCCTTCACGATCAGCTCGACGTTTACGCTCTGACGCATCTTCGGCGTCGCCCTGCCCATTGCACGCGGGAAGATCGCACGCATCGCCCGGCCGCGGTTGGCGGAGGTGTGGACGATGACGAGCTTCTCGGGATCGAGCCCGGCATATTCCGCGTTCTTCTTCGCCTGCTTGACGAGTTTGATGAACTCGTCAGAGGCCTTGACCGGGTAACGACCGGCGTCCCAGCCGGTAAGGCCCTTCTTGTGCGCTACGTTCCTGTTGAAGCGCTTGAAGGGGATCGCCTTCTTCTTCGCCACGACGGCTTCCAGGTACTCGATGGCCGCGTCGGCCTTCATGCCCCTGATAAACCGGGCAATCTCGATGGAGTGCTTCGGGGAGACAGGCAGTTCGTTCGCCTTGGCGCGAGCGAAGGTCTCTCCCTTGACCTGCATTGAATATCCAGTCCGTGCCATTGCCATCACTTCAGGGGTACGTACTTGGAGGACCTGGTCGCACCGATACCGGCGGTACCGTGGCTGACTCTCCTTCTGGTCAGTGAGAACTCGCCCAGATAGTGGAAGACCGCCTCCGGCTGGATCTCGACGCTGATGAACTCCTTGCCGTTGTAGATCTCGATCGTCTTGCCGATCATCTCGGGCATGATGATCATGTCGCGCACATGGGTGCGGATGTGGTCTTCACCGGCCCGCACCTGGGCGAGGAGGTTCTCGTGCTCGCGCGAGAGGCCGCGGTTAAACTTGCGGCGCGCTCTCGACGGCATCAGGGGAATCAATTCGCTCGTCCCCATCTGCTGGAGATCCTCGATGGAGAGGCCGCGGTAGGTAAACGCCTCACGCCGCCTCGGAAGCCTCTTTTGTGTTTTCTTTGCCATTCAATCCCCTCACTTCTTCCATTTCCCTGTTCTGCGGGCTGCGATATGCCCGACCTTGCGGCCTGGAGAGGTGCCGCGGGCGACGGTCTTCGGCCTGCCCGGATGCTGGTGGCCACCGCCACCGAACGGGTGGTCGATGACGTTCATCTTTACACCCGACGATCTGGGCCACTTCTGGGCCTGCGACTTCATCTTGTGATACTTGTTCCCGGCCTTGACGAACGGCTTTTCGCCGCGGCCGCCGCCGGCAACGATCCCGATCGTGGCCATGCAGAGTTCGTGGAACCACTTCTGCTTGCCGCTGGGCATCTGGACGGCGACCTTGCCGCCGGACTTGCCGACGAGCATGGCCTGGACACCGCTTGAACGGACGAACTTGCCGCCGTCGTTCGGGCGCGCCTCGATATTACAGATGTATGCACCGATCGGGATGTCACGCATCGGCAGGGTGTTGCCGTTCTTGACACCGGCCTGAGGGCCCCAGGCGACTTCGTCGCCGACGCCCATGCCCTCGGTGATGAGCATGTAGACCTTCTTCCCGTCTTCGAGCGTGACGAGAGCGATCGGAGCGTGCCGTGCAGGGTCGTGCTCGATATCGGCGATCTGGCCCTTCACCGTCTCGGTGTTCGGGCAGGCGTGCTTGAGCTCGGCCTTGTACCGGTGAGATGGCGCCCGATAGGTCGGGCCGCCCCGGCCACGGTTCTGCTGAATAATTCTATGTCCCATCTCCACCACCTTACATGACGCCAAGCCTGCTGAGGATCTCCTCGGCGGCGTTATCGTTCTCGAAGTTGATGATGGCCTTCTTCTGGCCCTTCATCGTCATCATGGTCCTGACCGATTTGACCGGCTGTTCGAAGGCCTTCTCGACCTCGCGCTTGATCTCGGCCTTGGAAGCGGACCGCTCAACGAGAACCTGAACCTTGTTCTCGTTCTCGAGCATCATCATCGCTTTTTCCGTAACGTACGGATGCTTGAGCACCATTTCACTCCACCTCTTCCATCAGTTTGAGTGCGCTCTCAGACCAGACCGTCAGTCTGCCGGCCTGGGTGCCGGGGGCGAGGAGTTCGGTGTCAAGGTCATAGACCGAGACGGCGTCGACACCGGCGAGGTTGCGGGCTGCACGGAGCGGTGCGTCACCGGTGACGATCAGCAGGCTCTTGCGCTGCTTGTACCGGCGGCCACGCATCTTGCCGCGGCCGGCGCGGACCTTCTTGCTCTCCTTTGCCCGCTCGATATCGGCATAGAGGCCGAGGGCCTGAAGGGCGTTGATGACGTCGGAGGTCTTCTCAAGTGCCTCGAAGGTCTCGTCGACGACGAACGGGACGTCGCCCTCAAAGCGGTGGCCGCGGGCGGAGACGAGTTCCGGCACCGTGGTTGCTGCGACGGCAGAACGAAGGGCCAGCCACTTTTCCTGCTTGTTGATCTTTCTCTTGAGGATCTTTGCGGTCTTGGGCGGGTGAGCCGCACGGCCGCCCTTGGCCTGCGGGATCTTGGCGGCTCTCGAGCCGTTCTTGATCCTGGGCAGTTGCGCAACGCCGCGCCCTGAACCCCAGCTCTCGGCCGAACTCCTGATCCCGGCGAACGGGTCGGTGCCATGGGGCTGGAGCCTCATGCTCTGGATGGCCAGGACCGCCTTCTTGATCAGGTCGGGCCGGTAGAGTTCATCGAAGACAGCCGGGAGTTCAATCTCACGGACGACTGACCCGTCGGTTGATCTGACATTTGCTTTCATCCGTTATTCACCCCTGCTTGCTCTCCAGGCTGACGAAGTTCACGGCCGGTGCCCGCACTTCGTGCTCACCCTGGCGGATTGCCGGACGGATGCGCACGAGACGCTTGACCGGGCCGGGGACCGAGCCCTTGATCATGATGTATGAGTTCCTGACGACACCGTAGTGGAGGAAGCCGCCTTCGGGCACGATCTCAGCGCCTTCGGTGCTGGCCTTGAGGATCCGCTTGTTGAACTCGGTCCTCTGCTGGTACCCCATCTGGCCCATCTGCGGGACCTGCCACCTGACGTGGTGCGGGGTCCACGGACCGAGGTTCCCGATGTGGCGCTTCTTGCCGCCGCGGGAGTGCTTTCTCTTCCTGACCTGGATGCCCCAGCGCTTGACCGGACCCTCGGTGCCCTTGCCCCTGGTGACGGCGGTGACATCGACATACTGCCCCTCCGAGAAGAGGGAGAGCGGGTCGACCTCGGTGCCGAGGAGGGAGGTCGCAAGATTGAGACGGTCTTCCATCGAGCCGCCGTCGATCCTGGTCTCCATCAGTTCGGGCACCTTCTTGGGCACGCCTGAGAGCGCCGCCGGCTGCGTGTACATCAGGACAAAGATGTCGGTGACCTGGCCTGCGGCGACGGCCTCCTGGATGGTCTTGAGGGTGGCCTCGCGGTCGTGGGTCTTGGGCAGCGTGACCCGCTTTGCGAGGGCGGCGTCAAGGTTCTCGGCCCAGGCTTCGGTCAGCGGGTGCTTTCCATAGGTGTCGGTTACGTAGGCGCGCACGGCAGCGACTTTCATGACGGGCACTTCGATGATGGTGACCGGCACCATGATCTCGCGCCCCTCGGTCGGGCTGCTCTTGTGGTCGTCGACAGCGACGACGTGCGTCATACCTACCTTATACCCTGCAATCGCCTGCAGCATGGGTTCGCCTTCGTGCCGGGGCCAGGACTGGTACTTCGGTACCTGGCTCTTTGCCCGCTTGCGCGGACTGTAGGCAAGGGAGCCCCTGCGCGGTCTGTGTATGTTCGGCATGTTCTAATCAATCCTCTACGTTTGGTTGTATCCGAGCGTGCGACTCTGTCGCACATCCGCACCTCGTTCGAGGTACGGGTATGCCAGATTCCACCGGGATTGCACAAACATCGCGAACCGGGACCGCACCACTCCGATTTCCCTGAAGGGAAACGAACGATCGGGCACGCTCTCCGCACAACAGGTGTTTCTCCTGCTGTGGTGGTGTCGGGAGCGAGTATGCCGTGGTGTGGTCTCCTGTGTATGGAGTCCATTCCGGTGTGCTCCGGAATTACCTCGTCTCGCGAAGAGATCCTGATCCTGTGCATGCCGGGTCGAGACCCGGACCGGGCTCGTCTGCACTGACGGAGGCCCTTATGCAGCGATCAGATCCTGCGTCTGTCAGCTCCTTGGGACTGGGATGAGTCCTTCTCGGTCACGCCCCTGCCGGGGCAACCGGGGCATTGCAGCCTGACCCGCGGCGGGGTGCAGGGCTGTCGAATTATCCGGCAAACGGTTACAGAATGGCCATTCTACCACCATGTGGCCATTATACTGTGTCCGGTTGCGCTGGATACCATCGTCTCCGGTTCTGTAATTATTCACCAAAATTGAATATAAACGTTTGTGATTCCTCCGGGGGGTGCAGGTCCGCACCCCCCGGCCGCGGAGATCGGGATGGTCTGAATAGCGGGGGAACAGGAGAAGAGAGGCGGTTCTTCAGCCGAAGAAGAGGTCGCCTTCCTGGTTGATGTAGACCTCGAAGTCTTCCCTGACATAGCGCGCCCTGAACTTGCCGGGATTGGATTCGTGCACGCGGTTGATCAGTTCGATGGTATTGTACTTCACTTTGATCCCGTGTTTCTCCGCTTCCTCAAAAATATAAGAGGCCGCTTCGATGAGGTCGGTCCCGGCCTTGATGGTGCAGAGGTGATCCGAGTCGAGGGTGTACAAAAACTCAAGGGTCTCCTTTGCCCGGTCGATATTTTCGTAGGCCGCTTTCTCGATGGTGCAGACGTTTGCCTTGGAGGTCTGGATTATATCGGCGACTTGCTGTTGGGTGAGCCCCATCTTCCGGTACCGTAGCACTTCTTTCTGTCTGTCGGTGAGAAGCCCCTGTTTCATTAGAGTATAAATTTAACTTCATGTATCATAAACAATGTTCTTTAACCCTGTCGTGATCCCGAGCAGACGGGGTTTCACAATCTTTATATGAGAACTCGCTAATAGTTAGTCTGTTCTCAAATTTGAGAGGTGTATAGATGGTAGTTAAAGTAGGAATTGCCAAACTGGGCAACATTGCCAGCGGCGTGATGGCAGAACTCCTCCTCGACGAGCGTGCAGACCGTGAGGACATGCAGACCTTCATGGCCACGAGCGGTACCAAGCTCCAGCCCGAGGACATCGACCGTGTCGTCGTCAACATGAAGGCATGGGAGCCCGACTTCTGTGTGGTCGTTTCCCCGAACGGTATCCTCCCCGGACCGACCGGCGCCCGTGAGCAGCTCGCTGAGGCCGGCATCCCGTGCATTGTCATCACCGACGATGTCACCGGGAAGAAGGAGCAGTTCGCCGCTCTGAAGGAGAGCCAGTTCGGCTACATCATCATGAAGGCCGACTCCATGATCGGGGCCCGCCGTGAGTTCCTCGACCCCGTCGAGATGGCAGACTTCAACGGCAACCTTGTCAAGGTCCTCGCCCTCACCGGTGCCTTCCGCAAGCTCCAGTTCGAGCTCGACAAGGTCATCGACCAGGTCAAGGAAGGGAAGAAGGGCGCCGACCTCGTCCTCCCGAAGGTTGTCATGACCTCCGACAAGGCTGTTGCAGACGAGTTCTCCAACCCGTACGCCTACGCAAAGGCCCGTGCCGCCTATGAGATCGCCCAGGCGGTCGCCGGCGTCAACGTCAAGGGCTGCTTCATGACGAAGGGCTTTGAGAACTATGTCCCGATCGTTGCTTCCGCCCACGAGATGATGCGCCAGGCCGCGTACCTCTGTGATGAGGCCCGCGAGATCGAGAAGGCCGGTGACGGCATCATCCGCAAGCCGCACAAGAAGGACGGCGTCATCGTTTCCAAGACGACGCTCATCTCCAAGCCGGAGTAAATATTTTCTTTTCTTTTTTTCTGTTCTGTTTGAGTTCCGGGTTGCCGTCGACCTGAAGGTCGGCGAGGGGTTTTCTCTGGGCGGAGTCGATCGCTCAACGCCGTGGAGCAGAGGTGGTCGGGGTTCATGTCTGTTGTACTGTCGTGAGCAAGATCATCGAGGAGTTCGCAGATGTCATCGTCATGATCTGCGACGTGGCCTTCACGAACTGATCTTGATGCAGGGGATCCGGGGGCGGAGTCCCCCGGCGCGAGGATAGGGAAGGCATGAGATCGATCGGTACAAGGAGCGGATACGTGATGATCAAGAGGGCCGTCCTCAATCGCAGAATCTTCACCGTCGTCTCGCGCCGATGGGGCCTTGCCCCACGGACGGAGATAGCCGAGGGGCGGCAATGAAAGATTTTCTCATCTGGTATTTTGTCGTGAGGGATGGGAGCGGAATCTCCGGCGCGGCCTTCCCGGACCCAATCGCAATCACGGGGGTCCGGGGGCAGCGCCCCCGGCGAGAGGTTGCTGGAAGGCACGTCGATCCGGCGTGTCGCCCTCAATCGCAGCATCTTCCCTGCCGTCTCACGCCGGGGGGCCTTGCCCCCCGGACCCCCCACGGACGTGAAGATAGGCGGGGGCGGCAATGATAGGTGTCCTTATCCGTTATTTTGTCGTAAGGGATAGGATCAGGATCTCTGACGTGGCCTTCCCGACCCAATCGCAATCACGGGGGTCCGGAGGCAGTGCCCCCGGCGTGAGGATGGGGAAAGGTACATCGATCAGACGGGCCACACGCCACCAAAATTTTCTCGAGAACCTCTTTTTCAGACCCGTATCAACCCTTCAGCGTCCATCTCCCGGTAGGTCCGCCCCAGGCTCTCGGGCAGGGTCATGACCACCGGCTCGAGGTGGAGGCGTTCCATGAAGGCCGAGTCGGTCATCGAGGATGGGTTGGGGTTGACCCGGGCGATGAGCGAACAGAAGGCAGAAAAATATTCGGCGTCTTCGGGGCGCCCGAAGTAGACGGCCATATTGAACGCCCGCGTGCCCAGGGCACGGTAGCACTCGATCACCCGGAGGACGCCCCTGGCCAGGGCCGGGATGGAGGGGCCGAGGTCTTCAGGGGTTGTCGCAGGCAGGATGCCCCGCACCTCCCGCTCGCCGACCGAGACAGAGTTTGCAAACCAGACCAGCCCGTCGTCTTCAAAGAGAAACCGGTCCGAGGTGCGTTCGTGCTCGACGAGGTCGGCCCAGTACGACCGGCCGTGGTCTCCGAAGTACCGCCTGCTCTCCCGGATATACCTGCCCTGGAGCGCGGTTGGCCCGGGATCGGCGATCCCCTGGAGGTGGGGGTGGGCGATGCTCGCCCCGGCGGACGGGAGGTAGTTCCAGTTGATGGAGGCATAGTTTTCCCGGCCGGAGAGTGCCCGAGAGATGCCCCGAAAGGCGTCTTCGAGGTGTCGCCGGGAGAAGCGATCGACGGCATGGGCGCCGGTGATCACGGTCACCACATGCCAGGAGGCGAAGGGATAGAGGTTCGGGAAGGTCACGCTCTCCCCACATCGGATCCTGGTGCCGTCGGAGAAGGTGGGCGTCTCGTGCTCGACCCTGCCCGGGCAGAACGGGCACTCTTCACTGGGGGGAGGAGCATAGGGCGGGCTGATGTCTCGCTTGATCCGTTCTGGCGAGAGCCTGGCGGTGAGACCGGTCAGGTGTTCCCGACGGATCTGGACGCGGCCGGCTGCATATTCTTCAACCGTAAACATGCCTGCAGTTCAATTGTGGAGGCCTGGAGAGATAAATGCACCCAAAAGGTCGGGAAAGAACTCCTGAAAAGAAGGAGGACGGGGAACTTCCTCCAAAAAATGGTTTTATCGAGAACCCTGTTACAGGGCTCAGACGACGTACTTGCCGAGCAGGCGGATCGAGTTGGTCATGTCGGGGCCGAGCGGGGACCCGAAGATGATCTGGGTGACACCGGCTGCCCTGAGGTCCTCACACTTCTGGACAACCATGTCGGGGGTGCCCGCGATGGTGAAGGCGTCGATCTCGGCGTCGGTGACGAGGCCGCCGACGGCCTTGAAGTCGAAGCGACCAAGGGCGTCCTTGATGGCGGCAACATTGCCGGCGTCGAGGCCGTGGCGCTCAAGGAGTGCGGGCGGAGAGCCTGCAGCGATGAATGCGGCAACGATCTTCGCGGCGTTGCGGGCCTTCTTCTCGTTCTTGTCGATGGACATGGCGGTGTAGGCGCCGACGTCGTGCTTCTTGCGGCCTGCAGCTTCCTGAGCCTTCTTGATGATCGGGATGGCGATCTCGAAGTCCTTGGGGTTGGAGGCGTTGATGAGGGAGCCCTCACCCATGGCACCGGCGAGCTCGAGCATCTTGGGGCCCTGGGCGCCGATGTAGACGGGGATGCCCTTCTTGCCCGGAAGCTGGACACCGGTGAGCTTGGCACCGTCGTAGTCGAAGAACTGCATCTCGCCGGTCTTCTTGACTTCCTCGCCGGCACAGAGTGCACGGATCTGCTGGACACCCTCCTTCAGGCGGGCGACCGGCTTCTCACCGTGGATGGCGAGCTTCGGAAGGGTCGAGAGGTCGCCGGGTCCGATACCGAGAACGGCACGGCCGTCGGAGATCTCGTTCAGGGTGCACATGAACGATGCGATGGCTGCCGGGGTGTCGGTGAAGGTGTTCATGATACCCGGGCCCATCTTGATCGTGTCGGTGCTCATGGCGATAGCCGCCAGCGTCGGGTAGCAGTGGCGGTTGTTATAGTGGTTGGTGATCCACGCGTAGTCGATGTCCTTCGATTCCGCGAGCTTGGTGTAATTGACAACCTGCTTTACGCTGATGTTGCCTGGCACAAATTCAATTCCATAACTCAAGGCATTTCACCTCAGAGAGAGTAGTTATCGCACAAAGATAAAAGTATTGTCATTCGAACCAGAATGCCAGAGATTAAAGGGGATACAGACCATTCCCGGACAACACAGAGATTTGAAAGAGAACATGAGGTAGAAAGGCCCGATGCGCCGTGAACTGATACAAGGAGAAGTATTTATGATCACCGGCCCAAATACCCAAGATATGTGTACAGCCCGGGCGGCGAAACGATCGCAATCGTACCGGGCGGAGTGAGTAGAGATGCGGGTCTTGGCAATCGGACTTGGTGGTGCGGGTAACAGGATAGTCGACCGACTTTATGACCATGACCGACGCAGCAAGGTCTTCTGCATGAGTGCTCTCGCCATCGACCTTGACGCAAACACTCTTCTCCAGCTCGACGCTCTTCCTTCTGATTCGCAGGTCTTCTTCCCCCCGATCGATCCGGCCAATCCCTATGATGTCGAGACGAATATCGATATCGAGGAGGTGATGACGCGGATCCAGCGGATCGATACGGTGGAGATCGATGCCATCCTTCTTTTCGCGGGCCTTGGCGGGACGATGGTCGACCTGATCCCCCGCATCATGCCCCAGATGCGAGAGACCTTCCTCGAGCCGATCTTCGCGGTGGTCACGCTCCCCCGTGTGGGGGAGGGAAAGAAGGTCTCGGCAAAAGCGGCCGACGACCTGGAGATTATCCAGGAACTCACCGACGCCACGATCGTCTTCGACAACGAGACGTGGTACAAGAAGATCAGGACGTCGGGGACGCGAGGGATTGCCGACCCCTTCGGCAACGCCTCGTACGACCGGAACCCCCGCCTCGTGAATTCACTCCTCAACGAACAGATCGCCCGGCGTATCGGTCTTCTTCTGAGGGCCGGCGAGTTCGGGAGCGAGGGGCTTGATGTCGGCGAGCTCGTCCTTGACGCCGGCGAGGTGCTCAACACGCTCACCGGGATGGGGACGGTTGCGGTCGGGTATGCGGTCGAACGTCTCCATACCAGTCCGCTGGATATCCTGGGTTTCTGGAAGACGGCCAGGCAATATATGGAGGGGTCGCATCAGAGGGCGGCCCGGATCGTCAAACTTGCGAAGAGGGCGATCTACGAAGAGATTTCAGTGCCCTGCGACCTCACCAGTGCCCAGAAGGCCCTGGTCCTGGTGGCGGGACCGAGTTATGAACTGAGCCTCAAGGGGTTTGTGACGGTCAGGAAGTGGATCGACCGGAGTATCGCCGGGCTGGAGATGCGGTCCGGGGACTACCCGGTGAAGAACACCAGGTTCGTGGGGATCATCATCGTTCTCTCGGGTGTGCAGAATGTGCCCAGGGTCGAGGAGTTGCAGCTCCTCCGCGAGGAGTACAGGATGGAACTCGAGGGAGAGGCGATGCACGGTGGGGCAGACGAGGAGTTCCTGGTCGTCGGGGGGGATGCAGAAATGGAGACTGGGGGATGGCCGGCGGAAGACCCGCTTGCTCCGTTCATGGTGCCGTCCTCAGGTGGAGATCGCGTGACAGAAGACTATTCTATGCCGAGAAAGTACGACGCCCCCGAGAAGCATGATGAGATGCTCGATCTTCAGGGGGGGAGAAAAGGTAAGAGGCACGGCGAGGGCGACGGGGTTCTCAGGCTCAACCTCTCGAGCGATCATCTCAAGCGGACGGAGGACGACGACCGGGCCGTCATCGTCCCGGGTGTCGGGAAACAGGCGCCCCGCGACATTACCAGGATGACGGCGGTCGGTCTCCCGCAGGCGCCGAAGGACGCGGCCCTCGGGGCGACCGAGAGTCATGCTTTCGTGAAGAAACCGAAAGAGGTCGATCTCAAAGGGATTGAGGTCGAGACGCTCCCGATGGCGAAGGACGATCTTCTCGGCGGTGAGAATATCCGTCTCAGAGATATGATCAAGCCGGCAAACGACGGGGTCTTCAATGGCGGGCGTCTTCGCCTCAAAAGTGTCGTACAAAAGGCGAAGGATGACATCCTGGAGGGAAAAAAGGTCAAACTCTCCGATGTGACGACGCCTGTCGACTCGGTCCTGCGCGGGGGAAAACTCGCTCCGAAAAAGGCCCCGAAGGAGATCGTACCAGGCAAGGGAAAGATCTCGGTCTTCAAAGATGAAGAGGAAGACGAGGGAGGAGAGGAGCAGACCGGCGGGATCGACTGGATCATGTGACTGATCCGCTCCCGTCGTCCGGGCATTTTCGGCCCGGAGATTGCAGTCCCGATCTCCGAACCGCGGTGCAGATACTGAGCACATCCCAAAAGTACCCTGGATTCGATCAATCATCAGGATCGAGATACTTTCCAGCCATTCCTCTGCCTCCCCCACTTCAATCGCCATCCCGGGAGTGCGGGGCCGGCGGCGCCGGTGCGAGTGACGGAGGAAGGCAGACCGTTCAGACGTGCCGCCCACAGAGAGAATAAAGGATGTTTCGTTCCTCTCTCCTGCCGGGGGGGAGACCCCCCGGAACCCCCCACGACGAAGATAGGGGCGGCACCAATCTCTTGAACGGCACCATGCTTCAGAAACGTCTTCCACTCACCTATCAAGGCCAGCGAAGTTTTGGGATGACCCCACTGATAAAACCGGCCGGATCCGATCTTCGCGACGCTCGTCCCACCCCTCGTGGCAGGCCGTCATTCAGGGGGCGGATACTTTTTTTTGGAACCTGCAGTCGTGACGCATACGGTGCCGTCCTCCGTCTATCCCGTCGCGGGGTCCGGGTAGAGGGGAGAACCGGGCCAAAAGAGTGTTGAGGGCATCATTCACCTACCACCGGGGGTGGCGAGCACGCTGCCTCTCTTCTACGGAGAAAGTATCCTGGAGAACGGGATGGTGCCCGCGCCGATCTCGGTCCTGATCGCACACCCCAGTTCGACGGCATGGCCGATGAGGTTCATGCTGGAATATGAGACGATGGAGAGGCGGTAAGGCTCTTCTGAAAGATTGAAGACTTTTTCTCCCATGGTAACCGGGAAGAGGAAACCGGCCGAACGCATGGCGCCCGCGATCTCTTCGACATAACTCTGCGCAGGGAGCGGGACTTTCCTGACATTGGCAAGGGCGGTGCCGGTGCCGGTGGTGACATACTCGCGCACCGAGGTGAGACCTGCCGAGATGAAGAGCTGGAGGGGGTCGATGCTCGTCCCGCGGTAGGAGACAAGGTCGGTGAACCGGGAGGGGCGGCCGTCAAGGACGGCGAGTCTGCCGCCGTATTTCATCTCCACCGGGACGCCGAGGCGTTGGAGCACGCCGTCCATGGTGACCGAACAGACGGTGATGAAGCCGGTGTGGCCGGGGGGGAGGCGGGGGTCGTCGTCGACGAGGTGGTACGAACTGAAAAATCCGCATTCTATTGCAAGTACCGCGTCAAACGCTTTTTTCACCCGGTCGACCTCGGCGTCGGGGACGATCGAGAGGTTGTAGGCGACGTCGCCGGTGCAGGTGGTGGGGTCGAAGGTGGTCCTGACGGCAAGGCGCTCCAGTTTGGAGATGATGAACCCGATCCGCTCGCCGACCAGGGCGCTCTCGATCTCGGCGAGGCCTTTCTGGGTGAGAACCCGGCCGCGGTTGCCGATCTTTTCGGTGAACCCCATCTCGTCGAGGGAGCGGAGGTAGTACTGGACCGCACGGTCGGAGAGGACGAAGCCGTGCTCTGCCATCAGTTCGGAGAGCCTCTTGGCGCCCATCGGGTCGGGGTGCTCCTTGAGAATCCTGAGGATCTCGATGTACTTGCGCTCGGTCCGGATCTGGCTCATCTGGCTCCGACCACTCCTTCGCTGTCCTGGTAGCGCCCGTGGTAACAGACGGCGCCGTCGCTGACTTCATGGAGGATCATCTGCACGACCCGCTCGCCCGCCGGGAGGACGACCTCATCGGCTCCCATGTTGGCGAGGCAGAGGGTGAGCTCTCCCCTGAACCCGGGGTCGACGTAGCCGCCGCCGAGGAGGATGCCGCGTCTGGCATAGGAGGAGCGGCAGCGGAGGGTGGCGGCGAGGTCGCCGGGGATCTCCACGTGTTCCATGCTCGGGACGAGGGTGACGGTGCGGGGGGCGAGCGTGATCTCCTCACCGGCCCGGAGGTCGTAGGAGGCGGGCTGGAGGGAGGCGTCACTGAACGGAGTGATGACCAGCCGTCCCGCCCCCTCGGGGGCCGTCAGGCGCGACTGGATCTCGGCAGATGAGAGGATCATTGTAGTAGTTGATGGTGCCGGAAAAGGCTTAATATCTTGTGATATGATATATAGCGGGGCAGAGCCCATTTGTTCTTTCCGGCCGGCTTCTTTTTCCAAACCGGCGAGGGGATCACACGGCACGACTCCGCTTTCAGGGATCCATAGGGTAGAGGATATCCTCCTGGGCTTCGAACCCAGGGACGCGGGTTCGATTCCCGCTGGGTCCGTTCTCCGATCTTTTCGTTTCAGATCAGTACAGTCACAAGAGGGGAACGGCTCGGCTGATCTTGCCGGGTCAAACGAAAAATTCAGGAAGAAGAGGGCCTCTTCTTCCCGCCCTGAAACCAGAACAATTACTCGATCTTCAGGTATGTTTTATCGTTCAGGAGCGCACCGAGGTCGACCTGCATGATGCAGTGGCGCGAACCGGCATCGTCGGTGTCGGCCACGACCCTGATGTAATAGGTGGTCAACGGCAGATCCCTGATATCAAGTCTGGCCCGTTCATGGGTCTCACCCTTCCCCGCGGTCCTGGTCTCTGCCAATGCCCAGGAACCGTGCTCCGCACGGTACTCGACCGTTTCGGTGACCGTGCTGTTGCCGGTGTAGGTGAGGTTCCAGGCGATATCCATGGTCTGGCGTGTGATCCCGGTTTCCCTGAGGCCATCGAGAGTGAGAGAGGCGTCTCCGAGAGGAACATTGTTCAAACTCCGCATCACGGTCAGGTAGGTGTCTGGAACCCTGAGGGTATCGGCCTCGTTGAAGGTCAATATCGAGTTTTCATCCAGGATCTTGACGTTGCCGATGGCATCTGGATTCGGCCGGACTTTCAGTTTGAAGGTGGCCTGCCAGGTCTGGTTGAGTTTGATGGTCCCGATGTCGAAATCCAGTCTGCCTTTCGTCCAGTTCTCTGCGTCATTACGGCTCTTCGGATACCCTTCAACACTATCCTCATTGAACCAGACCATTTTCTCGTGGGTCTCAGGGATATACTCGAAGACCTCATCCCCTGCCGCCGTCAACACCGACGTGTTGGTGCTCACCGTGACATCGGTGAAGTCGAGGGCGAGCGAGGTGTTGACACCGGCCTCGATCCAGAGTTCACCGGCGATCTCAGAATATACTTTCTTGAGTTCGGTCTCGTTTTTCGCCCAGGTGTATCTTCCACCGGTTGACTCAGAGAGCGTCACCATATAGGGTTCCATCTCGGTCAGATCCGTGGACGCAAAGCCGATGGTGTAGAGAATTACGTCATTATTGGCTGCGTAGACGGACATGTTCTGGTTGGTGAACTGACCATCATAGCACGCGATTTTACCTCTGGTTGTGTCATTCTTCGAGGGTATATCTGGAACCCAATAGGTGTCACCATAGATGAATCTTGATGGCCTATCATATCGATGATATCTCAAATATTTTTTATCTCCTTTACACCACTGTCCTTCAAAAGAATAACTCAGTGTCTCCTCTCCTTTTATGTCCGAGTAGTAATGATAATCTTCATCTTCAAAGTAGTATTTAGAAAAATCATACTCCTCAGTCCATCCGATCCCCTGGGCAAGAGGGTTACCATTAATATTCCATTTTCCATCTGAGATCAACACAACGGCCTTCACAGCATCTGGTCGCCCTGAAGAATTCAACTCATCTATTGCAAGTTTTAAAGAATCCCTCATGTTAGTTTTACCATCTAGTACATCTTTTGCCATATTAAGCAGAACTGTCAAACTAAAGGAAGGTATTGGAGCCAGATCATCAATATCCGCATTTATTTTTTGAGAATCGTTGGTCAGAGATTGCGCTTTCTTCGCGAATTCGTTCATCACAATAAGTCCAACCCGACCCCTACCACACTCCAGATCCATCTGATTAACAAAATCCTTCGCAGAATTTTGCGCTTCATTCAGCCGCGACTTACTGAGGCTTAAAACAATATTGCCATTATTATCTCGGTATCTCATGCTAACTGACTTGTCCATCACCAGCACCACATCAACCGGTTTGCGCTGGAGTTTGTATCCATTCCCGATCAACGTGATATCCACCTCAACAGTATCGTTCCATGCTGCCTTCGGGGGGGTGACATTAGTGAGGACACTGAGATACGGGACATTGGTCCACTCCAGATCCACAGTTTGCTCTGGATACGAGTCCCACACCGCCCCAACTGTACAACCTGCGCGGGCAGGCGAATATTCCCCAACCTCAAACGACCCAGGATAAAGAAGCGCGACCGCATAACCCTGTTCATCGGTGAACGCCTCCGTTGTATTGTCTCCTGCTGGGCTAGCCCAGTATGGCGGTTCTATCTGTGCATCCCCATGAGGACTCTTGATGGTGAAGGTGACCTTCTCTCCCGCGACGGGGTACCCCTTCATATCCACGACTTTTGCCATCACCCTGGCGGGTTTGGCGTTCGGGACGTCGCCGCTCGGCATCATTCGGGGAGAGGCGGTGAGGACCATCCGGACCGGCGCTGTGCTTGTGAACTCGACAACCTGAGTATCAATCAAATTCTCATTCTGAAGTGTCGTTGCGGTGATCGTCACCTTGCCTACCGTGTTCCTGGGTCCATAAGTGATCGTCGCGCGGCCAGCCCGATTCGTCAGAACAGTTTGGCCCTCATTCTCCCCTAATGAAGTGCTGATGGCAATCTCGGTACCATTACAGGGGTTTTTGTGCTGATCCAGGACTGTGTATGTGATGGTGAAGAGATCCTTGCCGTTCGCCGGAACCCAATCACTGTCGACCTCACCGGTGAGTTCGTACGGCATCTCATCTCCAGTGCCTATTATCGTGAGGTATTCGTCCTTTATCCCCTCCGGCAGGTCGATATACACAATATTTTCTCCTGCCTTCGTATCGATGGTAAGACCAACACTGACCACCCCGCTTCCATCCACCGGGACGACGATCTCCTTCTCCCCATTCCCAAAATGAGCGCGATCTCCCGGTGATCCGACATAGAACGTCACGTTCTCAATCTCATTACGAGCATCGATCAGGTTCCCATACTCATCCTCCATTGAGAGTACGATCTCTGTCGTCGAACCGGCCGGAACCTCATTTTTGCACTCAAAAGACCGAAGTCGATATGGCTCCGCATGATCGATCTGCTGCTCACAACTCCTATTCACCGTATGCCCCTCGTCGGAACTGGCCGTTACATTGATCAGTGCGGTGCCGCTCTTCTTCCCCGGCAGAAACGTCGTCATCGCCCGTCCATCTTCATCGGTCTGGCCTGTCGTCCGGGAGAACGAACCCATAGTAGTGTTACAGGAGAAGACAACATCGGCCCCCTTCAGCGGACTCCCGTCGCTGTTGTTCACCCACGCGGTCACCACCACCCCGCCGGTGCCCCCCCCGACCACCCACTCCGAACCGGTATCGACCGATAGTTGCAGGTTCTCCGAGGCCGTAACCGTCATGCAGATGATCAGAAGCCCGAGAAAAATGAACAGGCACTCATGATAGGATCGGTCCACCATATAAAGATCAGATTATCTTATCAAATATATAGATTGTTCAATACATCGGATCCGATCAGGCACGTTCTTCAAAAAAGATCTTTTTAAAGCCCACAATTTCGATATACCAAATCCCGAAGAATTCATTCAGATTACGTGATAATAAAGAAAATATGAGACTGGTCAGAAAAAAGATCAGCCCCCGCACGGGCCATCAAAAAACTACAATATTCCAGAACAAAAGAAAAAACAAGAAAATCAGGCCCGAGCACTACTCAAGCCTGATCTTGGTGCTGTCCCCGGTGCCGATGGTGATCTCCCCGTCGTAAGGGATTTCATCATCCCCGGCATCCGGGGCGGTTGCATGGACCCAGACATAATACTGGCCCGCAGGGATGCTCCGCACATCGATCTCGGCCGTCTGCGCGCCGACCTCTGCGGCAGAACGGGGCGGCATCTGCATGAATAATGTCTGGGTATGCCGGTTCTCGTCGGTCGAATACCAGATCTTCTGGTCCACCGTTTCGGTCCCATTATAGTCGAGGTCCCACCCCAGTTTGAGGAACTCGGTGACCGGGCCGGTGCCGACCTGGTGGAGGTCGGAGAGATCGAGGATCACATTCCCGAAAACAGGCTCGGTGCCTTCCGGACGGACCGAGATGAAGGTGTCGGGGAGGGTGAGTTGATCGGCGCCGCCGTTGAAGGAGATGGTCGACCCGGGCCCGAAGACATTGATGTTGCCGTCGGTCTTTACCCTGAGACGGTACGACGTCGTCCAAGTCTGGCCGAGCCTGACGGTCCCGACATCATAGTGGAGGGACTGGTCGTCCTGCCAGTCGGCGGTCTGGTCCTCGGTGTGCCACGGGACCACCACGTACCTGCCCGACTCGTTCTCGACCCAGCTCTCGATGACCGTCGAGATACCGTCCTCGTAGATGTACTCGAAGACATCGTCGCCAGGCACCGCTGCCCCGTTCACCTCGACGTTCTCGAAGGAGAGATCGATGGTGGTGTCGACGCCTGCCTCGGTCTTGAGTTCGCCGGCGATCCGCTTGTAGATCCCGGCGAGTTCGTCGCCACCGGGAGCGTGTGCGTAGAACCCACCGGTCAATGAGGCCAGCGTCTCCATCGTATTGGTGACTTCCGGACCAGGGCTGTAGGCAAAGGTGATCGGATAGAGTTTTATTCCATTATCCAGAGCGAAGCGACCCATATTCTGGTTTGTCTCCTCGCCATCGTGGCAGTGCCACTGACGTTCGTCTTGATAATAGTAACCTCCGCCCCACCACTTAGCATATGGAACAGAAACCCATCCATAATCGAGTGTCCCACCGAGGCCGTCGTAATACTCATAGTAATCATACAGGATCGTACTTCCGCTCCATCTCCCAACGCCATCAGGCAACCCTATACCTCGTCCGAGCGGATCAGCATCAGTATTCCAGTCACCGTCGGTCATGACGATCACCGCCTTCACCGCGTCGTCCCGCCCCTGCTCCTGGAGAAGCCTGATGGCCTCGTAGATCCCCCGGCGCAGTTGCGTCGAACCATCTGCTCTAAGAGCATCCAACTGGGTCTTGACACCAGAGAAATCATCGGTCAGGCCCCTGTCAATGGTCGTCGTGGAAGAGAAAGATACAAGCCCCACCCGGTCACGTCGCGGATCCATGGCATCGATAAAGGTTGAAGCGGCGTTTTTTGCACTGACCAATCGGACCTCTCCGGAACTGTCCTCCCCCCGCATGCTCCCGGACCTATCGATGACCAGCACCACGTCGATCGGTTCGGGCTGCAGGGCCCAGCCGTCGCCTTTCAGGGCGAGGTTCACGTCGATCGTCTCGTTCACCGCGACCTGCCCGCTCTCGGGTTCCACCCACGCGGAGACCGAGAGGTAGGGGAAGTTCACCCAGCGGAGTTCGATCTCCCTGGTGACGCTCCCCCATGTCGCGGAGACCACGCCGGTCCCGCTGGCGGCCGAACTGTAGGCCGGGTCGTCCCGATCGGTGGTGAACCCGCCGGGCCTGAAGAGTATCGTCGCATACCCGTTCTCGTCGGTGGTGGCCACATCCCCGAGGAGCGCCGGGGCGTCAGTCACCCCGTATGATCCGGTGTTGACGGTGCCGAGCGAGAAGGTGACCGTCTCGTTCGGGACCGGGTTGCCCTTCACATCGATCACCTTGGCCCGCACCTCCGCGACACTCCCCGCGTTCACGTCATAGCTCGGCATCGTCTGCGGGTTGGCGGTGAGGAGCATGTCCACCGGATCGGTGTGGACGAACTCCACCACCACCGTGCACGAGACCGCGGGGTCGTCCACCGAGACGGCGGTGATCGTCACCAGCCCGGTCACGTCCCTGGGCCCGAAGGTGACCTGGGCGAGGCCGGCCGAGTTGGAGGTGGCGACGGTCTCCGTCCCCACGTCTGAGGTGACCCGGACCGAGCGGTTCCCGGCCGGGTTGCCGTACTGGTCCTTCATCGTATAGGTGATCGTAAACCGACTCTCCCCGTCGGCAGGGAGATAGGGGGGAGTCCCGCCAGGATTGACCGAGGCGGTGATCGAACTGGGGGCCCCGTCCCCGATCCCGTAGAATGTCAGATAGAGGTCTGCCACCGGCTCGGGAAGGTCGACGAAGACGACATTCTCACCGGCAGTCCGGGCGACCCTGAGTTCTGCGCGGACCGTCCCGTCGGCACCTACCGGCAGGACCACATCGTCGCAGTAAGCCGTGCCGTCGAAGATCCCGGCGCTCCCGTCCGGCGACCCGACACCGAACCTGAAGGTCTCTGCAATCCTGCGGGCGTCGACCAGATTGCCGTACTCGTCCTCCAGCGAGAAGACGATCCCGGTCGTGGTGTCGACGCTCACCCTGCTCTCATAGTCCAGGGACTGCAGGCGGTACGGCGGCGCATGGTCGATCTTCTGCTCGCAGGTGCCGGAGACTTCCGCCCCCCCGGACTCCACCGTCGCGGTGATCAGGGCGGTGCCGCTCCCGGTCCCGGGAACAAAGGTAGCCGTCGCCGTCCCGTCTGGACCGGTTGTGGCCGTGACAGGGGAGAACAAGCCCATGGCAGCGCCACAGGAGAAGGTGACGTTCATGCCGGGGAGCGGACTCCCCCCGGCATCGGTCACCGTGGCGGTAACGGCGGTCCCTGCACCGCTGCCCGCGACGAGCCACTCCTCGGCGGACGTGACGGCGATCCGGGGGCCCTCTGCGGCCATGGCCCCCGCACAGAGGAGAAGGACACCCATCAGGAACGCCCAGTATCGTATTTGACCCATAGTCTTCCTCAAGGTACGTACACATTCATACCCACCATATAAATGCTTTCTTTTTATTATTTCAGAAATAAGGCATTATTTTTGATAATTAATCAATATAATGCCATAGAATGGATCACAAAAAGTGAGCATACAAGATCGAAAGAGAACACCATTATATAGGGTATCAAAAAAAAGAGAGAAGAATCAGAACTGCCGCCGTTTGGGCGGCGCCCGGCGACCCGGCTTGCGGCGGTTCGGGAGCTCGACCCGGCCGGTGGCAACCACGCCGGCGACCGCGACCACCGCCACGACCACGATCAGGATGAGCGCGATGATCCCGAGCGGCAGGCCCACCGGTTCAAGGGTCAGGACCACCGACTCGCCCGACGACCCGGCCTTCACCGCCGTCTCCTGCACGGCCTCATGATACCCGTCCATCGTACCGGTGATATTGTACGTGCCCGGCGCGAGGTCCAGCGAGAGCATGCCGGAGGAGGACGTGCTGCCCGCCGCCGCACCGTTCACGCAGATCTTCACCTCGCCGACCGGTTCGTGGGAGGGGTTCTCGACGAGCACCGAGACCGGGACCTTCGCACGCACCAGTTCGAAGACCAGGTCGGAAGTCCCCTCGCCGGTCTTGAGGCTCTTTGTCTGGCCGACATACCCGGAGGCACTCACTTCGAAACTATGGGTGCCGGCGACGACCGCATCGAGGTCGAGCCTTCCGAAGGCGTCGGTGGTGCCGGCATCCTTCCCGTCCACCACGACCTTTGCACCTGCAATCGGTTTCTTTTCCATGTCGAAGACCGAGACAAAGAGCGACGCGGTGGACTTCGTGAGCAGGATATCCTCGAGCACGACATTCTCACCCAGATGGACCTCTTTGCTGTACGTGAGATAGGAAGGATGGGTCACCTCGACGTCGTAGTAGCCGTCATCGTTGAGGACCATGGTCACCACTCCGTTGGCGTCGGTCGTGCCCACACTCTTCCCGTCGACCTTCACCGTCGCGCCGCCGATCGGGGAATTACTCTTGGCGTCCGCGACCCTGAAGGCGAACTGGCCCTCAGGGTAGAGCCAGTACTGCACACTTTTGGTATCACCGTCCACCTCGATCTCACGGGTGATCTCCGCATAGTCGTCGGCACTGATCTCGATCGAATACTCCTCCCCGTCTTCCAGGTCGAAGGACGCACAGCCGGCGGCATCGGTCCGTTCATAGTCGTCGAAGTCGGTCGACTGACCGGTGATGTCCACCCTCGCACCCTTGATCGGCTGGACCGTCCCGGCGTCGTACACCGAGACCGTGAAGTCCACGGTGCCGCGATCCATCCGCACGACCACCGAACGCTCGTCATCATCGATACGATCGTCCCAGTCTTCATATCCCGACTTCGTCACCTTGAGGGTGTAGCGACTGTTGCCGTCGTACTCATATGAAAACTCACCGTCTGAATCGGTCTTGCCCTCATAATGGTCGTTGATATAGACCGACGCACCCTTGATGTACGACCCGTCGTCCGCGTCCTTTACCGTGATATCGACGTCTGTGGCCTGCACCGCACTGCAGATCAGTGCCACGGCCACGACCCCGAGCATGAGATAGGTGAATATCGACCTCATCTTACTGCCCATACTGTTGTCCACCTCGTGTTGTCCAGTGCCGACCCGGCACGCGGTCGAGGAGCATCCCCTCGACAACGACCGGCATCAGGCGACGTCCTTCCTCTAGCGCCTTCTGGAGGCGCCACTTCCGGTCCGCATAGACCGTGATGATCGGTTCGCCGGCCTGCACGCGCGTTCCCTTCTTGGCATGGATGCAGACGCCCGCACCCTGGTCCTGGGGGGCGCCGGCAGCCCTGGCAAGGCTGATCAACGCCTTGTTGTTCAGTTCGATCACGTACCCGGTGGTGGGAGCGTTTACCACGTATTGGTACGTGCCAGGAACTATATCAGCTGCGGTCACCGCCGGGTTTCCGCCCTGGACCTCGATGATCTCTTTCATCTTGGCGAGGGCCTTGCCTGAGGCGAGGATATCCTGCGCCAGAGCGTAGCCCTGGCCCGGAGCCGCCTTCCCCGCCATCTCCAGAATGATCCCGGCGATGGAGAGGCTCTTCTGGATGAGAGAGTTCGGTTCGGTCGCCCCTTCCAGGACCGCGAGCGCCTCCTGCACCTCGACCTTCGGGCCGATGGTGCGCCCGACCAGGGACTCGCCGTAGGTGAGAGCGCATTCCACCCGCATCCCGAGACGTTCGCCGAGGTCGATGAACTCGCGGGCGAGACGGTGCCCCTCTTCCACGCTCGGCACCTTGGTCTGCACCCCCACCGGGATGTCGATCGCCACCAGATTCGCTCCCACCGCATACTTCTTGGCCATCACCGAAGCGAGCATCTGGCCCCGGGCGTCGATCTTGAAGGGATACTCGACGGTGATGAACCGGTCGTCGGCCGGAGCGATGTTCGTCGCCCCGCCCCAGACGATCACCCCGCCGACCTTCTCGGTCATCTGCTGCACCTCGGTGGCGGTGAACTCCACCGGGGCGAGCACCTCCATCAGGTCGGCGGTGCCGGCGGCGCCGGTGATCGCCCGCGAACTGGTCTTGGGGATCTTCAGGCCGGCGGCGGCGACGATCGGGACGACCAGCAGGGAGATCTTGTTGCCCGGCACCCCGCCGATGGAGTGTTTGTCCACGATCGGGTAGGAGGGAAAACGAAGCTGGTCGCCGGTGTCCACCATCGCCCTGGTGAGATACTCCACCTCGTCCATATCGAGGGGGTTGGTGTAGGTGGAGACGATGTAGGCGGTGAGTTCGCTGGGCGAGAGGTCGTCGGCGACGACGTCCTTGATGATCGCATAGGTCTCCTCCTTGTTCAGCCGCTGGCCGTCCATCTTCCGTTTGATGTAGGCGAGGCTTGCCGGACGGTCGGCGGCCCGCACCTCCACCTCGGCGCCGTCGAGGACGTCGACCCGCACCTGGGTCGGCCGGTAGACCCCGATCGTGCCGGGCCCGATGATCGTGGCGGTAGTGTCGACAAAGGCCGAGACCGTCTCGCCGGTGGCCAGGTTCTTCACCTCGACGCGGTCACCGTCCCGCACGCTGATCTCGCGGGCGTCGACGGCGTTCAGGAGGACGCCGCGGTTCCCGATATCGATCAGCCTGGTCGTGAGCTTCATGAGTAGAGAATATCTCTCCGCTCTCTAAAGAGTATCGGCCTGCGTCCCCGGATCGGAGTTTATTCGACCGGAGATCGGGATTGAATCAGTATAAAGAAGCGTGCAGAAAAAAAGGGGGAAGATTAGTGCCTGCGCATGACCAGGAACGCAACCGCACCAAGGCCAATCAGGGCCACAAGGGCACCGAAGCCGGGGGTCGGAGTCGCGGTGGGCTCGACCGGAGCGGTGGTGGTGGTCTGGACAGGAGCAGTGGTCGTGGGCTCGACCGGGGTCACAGTCTCAGTCGGCGTAACCGGGCCTTCAAGGACGTTGAAGGTAGCGCTGGTGCTGACATCAGCGTCCACGGACTCAACCGAGACAGTGTACTGGTCGGCCTTGAAGTCGGCAGCGTCGACTTCGTAGGACCACTTGTTGTAGTCATCGCCAGCCTCGACCTTCACCTGACCGGAGGCAGCGGAGAAGCCGGATGCCTGAGTCTTCTCGGTCGGCTTGAAGGAAGCGCCGCTGACATCAATGTTCAGGTCGTTCCCGACAGCCAGGTTGGTGGTGCCGGAGATGGTGAACTTGGTGCCGATGGACTGGTCACCGATGGCGTTGATGCCGATGAAAGCTTCCTCGATCTGGAAGGAGACCTTAGCGTAGGTGTCGTCACAGTTCGGGGAGTTGAGTGCGTCGATCAGCGCGGTCGCAGCCTCGGAGGCCGGAAGCTTGCCGAGGTCGATGAGGTTGCCGGTGGCGTCACGAATGACGTACTGCGTCGGGTTTGAAAGCCTGCCGGCAGCCACGGCGTCGTCAATCTCAGCCTGGGTGGCAGGACGGACGTTGAACACACCGTCGGTCATCGGGTGCTGGACAACGAGGAAGTACTGCCCGGTGGCGAGGTCCTCGGTCGTGTCGCGCTCAAGGGTGTACTCGAAGGTGCCATCGTCCTCGACGGTCTCAGAGACACCGAGGTCACGGTAGTTCTTGCCGAAGATCCAGACCTTGACGTTGTCGGGGTTGCCCTCAGCGACACCGGTCACCTTGAGCTCGTCGCCCCTGGCGACTCTGGACGCAACATCGTCGAGAGTCAGGAACGGCTTCTTCAGGTAGACACCGATGGTCTGGTACTTGACGCCCTTCAGGTTCTTCTTGTCGACGTTGAAGCCGTCGTCGTCGACGTCGGCGCTGACAGCGTAGACAGTGTAGGTACCGGAGTCAATGACGCCGCCGATGTTGGAGGTGTCCCAGCGGTACTCCCAGGTGTCGTCGGACTCGACCTGGCGGTGGACGTAGTTGCCCTGGCTCGCCCTGGCGGTGACGTCGTCAAGAGAGACGCCGTTCTCGTCGCCGAGGTTCGGGCCGGTCACGAAGAGGTAGACGTCCTTGCTGTCGGTGTTGGTACCGGAGAGCTTGATCTCCTCACCGAGGTAGTAGGTGCCTGCACCCTCAGCGGTGATGGTGACTTCACCCTCCTCGACCTTCACCTTGACATCGTCGTCCTTGGACGCATCGTCGGGGTCGACGATCTTGATGGTGAAGGAGCGGTCGTCAGTGCTGCTGTTGGTAGCGAACTCGATGGAACGGGTGCCACCAGCGGTGGTGGAGACGTTCGCGAAGGTGCCCGCGACCTTGGCCCTCTCACGGTTTGCCATGGCTGCCGCGTTGGCGTCCTTGCCGCCAACGAAGGTGTCGACAATAGTAACGCCGTTCTGACCCGACTTGAGGATCGGGTACTTGGCGGAGCTGATGGCCGCGTCCTTGATGTACACGAAGTACGTCTTCTTCGAGTCACCGCGGATGGTTATGGTGAAGGGGTTGTTCCTGATGACGTTCTCCTTGTTGGACTCGATGGAGACATCCACCGTACCGACGGTGAAGGTCGCTTCATTGGAGTCAGCAGCATAGTCGGAGAAACCAGCAGGGCTGTCCCAGACTGCCCGAACCGTGTAGGTGTCGGTGGTGAGGTCTCTGAGGTCGGCGTTGCCACCAACAAAGATCGTCGAGGCGTCAAGGTCGATCTTGTTGAGCTTCACGTCACCGATCTGGTAAAGGACGGCGCCGCCCGGAGTCTTCAACTCGATCTTGGCCTGGGCGAAATCAGCACCGTCGCGGTAGTTGGTACCGACCTTGCCGGAGCCGATCTTGAAGGCGATCTTGGTGTTCTGGGTCACAGTCTTGCCCGCAATGGAAGAAGACCTGTCGTTGTCCAGAACGACATCAAGGGTGAGCTTGGGTTCGCGGAGGTAGACCTTGGTGGTCGACTCCTGGGAGTCGCCCTCAGCGAAGTAGGTGCCGAAGTCGGTGGCATCATAGTCGTAGGTCGTCAGGTCAGTGATAATCCTGAAAGACCCATCGGCCTGCTTCGCAAGCTCAAACTGGTTAACCTGACCCTTTTCCGGGTTGTCTTCCTCGTACTTGGTCAGGAACTTAAGATCTTCTCCGAGCGCGGGATATACCGACGCGTTAAGTTCGGCGAAGTTGAGGTTGTTATTCTCCTCATACGCGAAGAAGGTGCCACCGGCGCCAATATTCCTCTCAGCGCTTGCCGGCATGACCAGCAGAGCTGCTGCAACGAGGAAGACGGCGGTGATCACCATCATCTTTGAAGTGCTCTTCATGCAATTCCTCCTTAATGTGAAACGTGGTGAGCACGACAACCCTACTTCGACAGGTGTCGAATTCGGATTCACCATGCCCAATACTCCGATTGCCGGAATATACGACATTATTAGGGTAACACTTAATATATCCTTTGTGGTCGACCCCGCATGATGGCGGGCGTCAGACGCACCAGAATTGCGCAAATTCAAATTTATTGGCGGATTTCAGGATTTCAGAGCGGCAACACCATGCCGCCCGGCGGCGTGCCGGGCATGACCGGGCCACAGAGGAAGAGGAGGGTGAAGGGACGTATCCGCTCTTCCCCTTCTCCTTCATTGTACGGATCTCGACCACCCCCCGCCGGTGAGAGCGCATGACCTCGTGGTTGAAGATGGTCGCCTGAAACCGGGGGGTAGCGAGGGTACAGAGATTACGGGAGTGATCGAGCGCACCCGGTCATCACTCAAATAATGAGGTCATCCCGAACCCCTCTGCCAGGATATGCGACTGGAAGAATTTTATGATGCACGCGTTGATCAGAAGTTTGTGCTGTCGCCTCCCGCTGATCTTCGTCCTGGGGGGTTCCGGGAGGTCTCACCCCGGCGGGAGAAAACAGTTTAGCATTCCTCATCCTCCAGGTGGGGCGGCACATCGGATCATCGCGCCCTCCCACACCATCGGCCGGGGGCGTTGCCCCCGCACCCCCGGGATGAAGATAGACACGCGCGGCAGCCGGATGGTGCCCCCACCCGGTGTCCCCTCCGTGGGGAGCACGGATCCGTGCACACCCCAAAAAAAACCCACAAGAATGCTCTCGACTCATGCATGGCGATCAGAGCCGCCGGGTGCAACGATACCCCCAGCACCTGCGCACCTCCACACGACCGCCGCCGGCACCCCCTGCGGCGCGCACCTCAACCCGTCATCACTCCGCCGGTCCACTCCCCCGGTTCATAGACCTCTTTTATCCCGAAAAAACCAGAGAATAACCCGGACACCCAACAAACGCCGGACTCGCCTGAAGTGTCCGGGATGAGAACAGGGCCTGGTCCAGCCGTCACCTTTTTCTTTGGTGACGTAGAACTTATAGAGGCCCATAGCCCGGTAGTGTAGCGGTCAATCATGGAGGACTCTGGATCCTCCGACAGCAGTTCGAATCTGCTCCGGGCTACTCCTTTTCCGACAGACTGATGCTTGAGCCGGTGCTATCGTCAGGCATGAAACGGCCGTACCTGGTCGGGGCAGGCGTCCGCTCCGACGACGAGAAGACCTTCCCGGCCCTGGCAGCGATGTACCACGCGGGCGAGATCGACCACATCCAGGTCCAGGTGAACCCCGAAGATCGGCAGACCTTCAAACGGCACATCGAGACGATCGCCGATGATGGAGTAAAGATCGTCGTGCACGCCCCCCACCACGGCCACGGCCTCAACCCCTGCGCACCGACGGCCTACGAGACCTGGTCGAAGGCCGAAGCGCGGGCATGGATGGAACTCTCCCTCGAAGAGACGACCGAGGCCGCGGACCTTACCGGCGCGGAGACGATCGTCCTCCACACCGGCCGATACCTCACCGGCAAGGAGGAGGAGGCGGCGGCCACCTTCGAGACCTTCCTCGACGAGTTCTTCGACCCCAGGTTCGTCCTCGAAAACCTCCCCTCGGTCTACGCAGACTACCCTCTCCTCGGCAACACCGCCGACGAACTCAAGAGCCTCGGCGGCGGGCGGATCCGCGGCTACTGCCTCGACTTCGCCCACCTCTTCTGCACGGCAAACTATCTGGGCGTCCCGTACGCCGAGATCCTCGCCCCCTTCGCCGACCTCCCCCTCCACCTCTTCCACCTCTCCAACAGCAGGCGGGGTTCGATCACCGACGAACACCTCGCCCTCGACCACCCCGATGGGGGCCTCGACTTTGCGGAGGTCGTCCCCTTCATCGCCGCGCACCCCGCAATCGAGACCAGTCTTGAGTACAAGGAGAACGATCCGGCGGTCTACGTGGCGCAGCTCAGGGCCTTCGACGCGCTCTACCGGGAACATATCTGAGAACAGCCCTGTAGAATCGGGCATGAGGCGTGAGCACGCCTCAAGCGTACGGGATGAATATTTCTCGTCGCTTGCTTCCTCTCTCTTTTCAAGACAAGAGAATCAGTGGAGACCCTGTTCCATCGCCGCCCCCACCTATCCTCGTCGTGGGGGGGCCTGGGGGCAACGCCCCCCGGCGCGAGATGACGGTGAAGAGTCTGTGATGAGGGCGGCACACCAGATCATCACGCCTTCCCGCACCATCCTGCCGGGGGCGTTGCCCCCGGAACCTTCAGGATTGCGATTGAAGCGAGGAAGGCAGAGGAATAATCGCTGAGAAGAGTCTCAATCCTGGGATTGATCGATGCTCCTGCACAAAAAAAGATCAGGCCAGGAAGGCCGCGAGCACCCCGCTGAGGAAGACCCCGTCGAAGGTGCCCGCGCCCCCGATGCTTACCACCGGAGCACCCAGTTCGCCGAGCCGCCTGAGGTTGAGGAGGTCGGCGCCGATGAGCGTCCCGAGCGTCCCCGAGATATAGGCGATCACCGGCGCGGCGATCACCGCCGCCTCGCCGCCGCCTGCAAAGAGCGAGAGGACGAGGGCGACGATGAGAGCGGCCAGCGGCGGGACGAAGAAGGGCGTGGCGATCCCGAGGCCTGGCACCGGGCGGGCCACCTGGTGGGTGACCAGGGTGACGATCAGCACCCCGACCAGGGCAAGGACAAAGACCGTGGACCCTCCAGGGATGAGCAGCGCACGACCCAGGAGGTAGACCGAGACAAGGGAGGGAATCAGCGCCCCGCCGAGGTTGATCGCCACCGTCGTCTCGGGCGCGACCTCGGGGATCCGGTAGACCCAGCCGTAAAAGGGGCTGTAGGTCTTTTCCATCCGCACCGGCCCACCGGTCTTGACCGTGGTGAGCGGGATGTTCACCAGGCTCCCGACCAGCGTGAAGAGGAGGAGGAGGAGCACCATAAGCGGCGAGAAACCGAGTTTGGCAAAGGCCGAACCGATGAGGCTGAGGAAGAGGAACGGGATCAGGAAGAGGAGGACAAGAAAGAGAAAACCGATCATCAGCAGGCTGAACGGATTGAAGAAACACCTGCGGGCCATGACAAAAAGAAGGTGGAGATCTTATTTCAGGGCTTCGCAGACGATGGCCGCATGGTCGCGGTGATAGGGTTCGAGCCAGCGCACATCCTTCACCGCAAGCCCGCCCTCCTCCAGCGCCCTTACGGCTTCTTCCGCAACTTCCCTGGGGTCCTTCCTGATGTCCACGCTCCTGGTCTTGAGCATCAGGATGAACGTCCCCCCCGGCCGAAGGAAGAGGAGGTTTGCGAGAGCGATCCGCACCTGGTCGGGCTGGGCCACGTCCTGGTAGACGAGATCCACCTCCTCGACGATCCCGCGGTAGGCCGCCGGCCGCCCGGCATCGGCCATGATCGGGACAATATTCTGCCGGGGCCTGCAGACCTCAAGGAGGTCCTGCATCGGCCGCGGCGCGAACTCCACCGCATAGGCCACCTCCACATAGTCGGCGACATGGGAGACCGTCGTGCCGTTGGCCGCCCCGAGGTACAGCACCCGCAGGCCGGGGGCGAGGTCGAAGTCGCCGCCCAGCATCGCATAGGCCGCGAACTTCGAGCGGTAGGGATCCCAGACACGGTACTCGCCGACCGTCCGTTCTCCATACACCCCGCCCTCGCCGCGCGAGACCAGGGCACCGTCAAGCCAGATCATGCCGACTCTCCTGCGGCGTCGATCCGTGCCTGTGCCTTCTCGAGGAATGCCTCGTCCGCCTCCCCGCGGTAATAGTCGATGCGCGCGGCGATGACCAGTTTGGCGGCAAGCACCCTGGCCACCCGCCCCCTGAGATTTTTGGGAGCGTTGTGAACACGCCGGTGCTGGAAGATCACGCCATGTTTCGGGGACGGGGCACTCCCGCGAATATGAGAGAAGAGGGCCGAACGTGCCCCGAGCACCTGCACCGTCGCCCCGGGCATCCTGGAGAGCGGGGCCAGACCGCCCGCGGCGGCCATCAACCTCGCCGCCACCAGGCCGCCGACGAGGGCGCTGGTGTTGGGGAGCACAATGTCGGCCTGCCTGGAGACGTCCCGCGCCAGACGCCGCCGCATCTCTCCGAGGGCATCGATCTCCCGACCCACCTGGCGCAGCGGCGGGGAACGACTCCGCATGATCTTGCCGCCGAGGGCCTTCCCGCCCCGCCGGTACTTCCTGGTGAACCCGGGGTCGATGACGGCCTGCCAGTCTACTGCACGTTCGAGGAGGAGGTTGATGACATGGTCGACCTCGTCCAGCGTCCTGACCATCTGGAGAAGTTCCATGTCCTTTGCCGAGAGTTCTTCCGCGACCCGCGCCCTGGCCAGGGCGATGCAGGCGGCCCTGAGCGAGGCGAGATATTCCTGCCGGTCGGAAACGGCGCCGCACTCCTCCGCCACCCTCCAGTCGGGGATGAGGAGTTCGGGGCCAAGGGCCCGGATCCGTCCTGCGAGGGCCTCGGGGTCGGACCCGGCCGGACTACACCGGCCACCGTCGAGGTCCCCGAACCAGTAGCGCTCCATGGTACAAGTGTGGGCATGCAGGGAGCATTAACATAGCAGGCGCGGAAGAGATCTACGGATAGGAATCTGACAGGCAATGATCATCGAGGGCATCATCTTCATCATCGGCATCGTTCTTCTGGTCAAGGGTGCGGACTATTTCGTCGGTGGGGGCAGCGGACTTGCGGCACGCTTCGGGGTCTCGGCGGCGACCATCGGGTTCACGGTCATCGCCTTCGGTACCTCGCTCCCCGAGTTCGTGGTGAGCGTGAACGCCATCATCGCCAATGACAGCGGGATCGCACTCGGCAACGTGCTGGGCAGCAACATCGCCAACATTGCGCTGGTCCTCGCTCTCTGCGCGATCATCAACCCGAAGATCGTCGGGAGCAGGGCGACCGCCGGGATGATGCTCAGAGAGACCGGGTTGATGCTCGCCGCCACCGTCGTCTTCCTCCTCCTCGCGATGCGAGGGGTCTTCGACGTCTGGGCCGGAGCCGCGATGCTCGTCGCCTTCGTCGTTATCCTCGCCCTTCTCTGGCGGGGCGGCGGGGCGCAGAACGATGAAGGAGAGGTCAGGTCGCACGGGAGACGGGACATCGCCCTCACCATCGGCGGACTGGTGGCCGTCGCCATCGGTGCGCAACTCGTCGTCGACACCTCGGTGGCGATCGCCACGTCCCTGGGCGTCCCGACCTTCATCATCGGGCTCTCGATGGTGGCGATCGGCACCTCGCTCCCGGAACTCGCGACCTCGCTCGTCGCGATCCTCAGAAACGAGGGCGGGATCTCGGTCGGGAACATCCTGGGTAGCAACATCTTCAACCTCCTCTTCGTGATGGGGGTTGGCGCCCTGATCAGCCCGGTGCTGATCGGGAACTTCACCGACGTCCTCGTCACCGCCGCCTTCTCCGCGGCAGTCATCCCCCTCTTTCTTCTGGGTGATCGGTTGACCCGGGTCTGGGCGGCGGGACTTCTCGGGGCATATGTCCTCTATATCGCCGCGACCTTCGGACTGATCTAGAAGGGGGCTCTGTTGGCCGTGTAGAATTGCTCATGAGGGGAAAGCACGCCTCAAGCAAACGGGATGAAAATATCATCTCAGAACTGGATCGATTCTTGATCCTCATCCTTGCGTCCGAGGAGTGAATCGAAGTTGAGCATCATACCGCCCCTCCGCTATCTTCGTCGTGGGGGGTCCGGGGGGCAAGGCCCCCCGGCGCGAGATGGCAGGGAGATCTCGACGATTGGGGGCGGCCGATCCATCAGAAGAATTTTCTATCCTCTGCGTATCGGCTTCAACGGGATATGGCGAGTTCAAACTCTCATGCAAACCTGAAGAGACGGTCGTCAGGATCATTTTCATTGTAATTCCTCTTCAGGAGGAGGGCACGACCCTCTTCACGATCAACCTTCTGCCTTCCCATCCAATCGCCATCCCGGGGGTCCGGGGGCAGAGCCCCCGGCGCGAGTGGGGGGAAGGTGTGATGATCACAGGCGACCCCGATCACAGAATCTTCACTGTCGTCTCGCATCGGGGGGCATTGCCCCCTGACCCCCACGGAGCGGGATGAAAGAACTCAACAGAACTTAAAAAACCACCAGCCCGAGGGAGGAGAGGATGACCGGGACCATCACCGCCCCCATACAGGAGACCCTCCTCACCTGAACCAGTCCTGGGACCGTCCCGACCAGGGTCGCCGCCGCAAGGACGAAGAGCCCGAAGGGCCCGCAGAGAAGAAACGAGAGGACGACGACCGAGAGGACCACGGCGGTGTGGAGGGGGCCGAGTTTCACCCGGGCAAAGAGGGCGGCCGCACCCGAACAGAAGAGCGTGAGGAGATAGGCGATGGTCGCAGCGATGGCCGCGACGAGGAGGAGGAGCGAGAGTGGCGGGAGGTCGAAGGTGGCGAGGGCGACCATCACCCCGTTTCGTGTCCTGCCAAGAGCGTACAGGGCCGAAAGGCCGAGAAAGGCGTTGGCGGTGTTCGCAGCGCTGGTGGCAAGAAGATAGCCCCGCCGGTCCTGGCCATAGTCGATGACCGAGGCGAGGAGGGCGTTGGCGGTCGCATTGGAGAGACCGGGAAGCCACCCGACGACCGCCCCCGCGACCGACCCGGTGAAGGAGCAGCGCAGCACCTCTCGTCTCTCCGGGTACGAGACTGCACCGCCCTGTGCAGGCATCCGACCGCCACTCGCGGAGAGGATGACTGCCACCCCGAAGAGGCCGGAGAGGAGGGGCATCAGGACCGAGGTGCCCCCGTGCCAGGCAAGGAAGGAGTACCTGAAGACGAACAGTCCAAGGAGACCGGAGACCAGGAAGACAGCGGCCGACCATTCGGGTGACTCGGAGAAGACGACCAGAGAACAGGCGACGACAAGAAGCAGAAGCCCGATCCCCCAGTCGATCGCGGACTGCATGAGCGGAAGGATAACGAGGAAGAGAAGAGCGAGGGGAAGAGCCCAGGCAACGGCACTGGCGCTCCCGAGCGCGGAGATCCGCACCGCCTCCGCACCCCGCCCCTCCATACAGAGAGCATGGGCCGGAAGCACCATCACCGCGGTGTCCGCGTCCGGCACCCCCAGGAAGGTGGACGGGACGCAGTCCAGAAAGGTATGGGTGACGAGGGCGGCGACGAGCGCGGCGGCAAGGGCTTCGGCCCCCAGGGTGACGGCCAGGACCGGGGAGAGGGAGAGGAGGAGGGCGGCCATGGTGTTGACATGCACGCCGGGCACCAGTCCGCTGACCGTTCCCAGCGCCACTCCCACCAGGGTCCCGAGGAGGAGGGAGGCGAGCACAGAGGAGACTCGGGGGCCGGGTATATAAAATCCACGGGCCTGGAGGGAAACGGTGATATTCAGGCCGCACCGAACATTCCTCCGATGTTGATCGCGATCACCCGGCTCCCTGAAAAGGCGGGGAGGGACGCCGCCCTCTGTGCCGAGTTCGGCCATGAGTGTTATACCGTCTCGCCACTCAGGGCCGAACTCATCGAAGATGCAATCGCCCGGTTCGTGGCCGAAGCGAACCAGGGCGCCTTCGACTGCATCTTCTTCACCAGCGCCCTCCCGGCAGAGGTCATCGCCCCGAAACTCTCGCTCCCCGACGGGGTGAGGAGCGTCGCCATCGGTCCGCAGACGGCGCGGACCCTTGCGCGGCACGGGATAGAGGCCGAGACCCTTCCTTCCTTCTACTCGGCCGACTTCGCCCCGTACCTGGGCGAATGGCTGGCAGGGCGGCGGGTCGGGATCCCGCGGGCCGCGGTCCCGAACCCCGGCCTCCTGGAGGCGATCCGGTCGGCCGGCGGGGAGGCGTGCGAGTACCCCTCCTATCACCTCGTCCCGTCTGGCGAGGCGCTCGACACCGGCCGGGCCGACGCGGTTCTTTTCACCAGCGCCTCCTCGTTCAGGGAGGCGAGGTGGACGCGACGTCCCGGGCAGGTCGTCGCCGCCATCGGTCGGGTGACGGCCGCGGCGATGGAGGAGATCCCCCCCGACGTCGTCGGGGACGGGTCCCTTGCCGGGACGCTGGCGGCGCTGAACAGATGGACCGAGGAGGAGAGCACCCATGCCTGAACGCCGGAGAGTCGCCGGCGTGCCCGCCGCCGGACTGGTCGTCGTCGACAAACCGCAGGGACCGTCCAGCCATCAGGTCTCTGCCTGGGTCGGGGAGATGCTCGGCGTGCCGATCGGGCATGCCGGGACCCTGGACCCGATGGTCTCGGGGGTGCTGGTGATCATGATCGGCCCGGCGGTCAGACTCGCCCCCGTCCTTCTCAAGGAGCGCAAGGAGTACGTCTGCGCCATGCGCCTCCACGGCGATGTGCCTGCGGAGATGGTCGAGGAGGTCGCAAAGGAGTTCACCGGCCGGATCTACCAGCGCCCACCGCGACGGAGTGCGGTGAAGCGGAGCCTGCGGATCAGGAAGATCTACGAACTCGAAGTTCTCGACATCGACGGGAGGCTTGTCCTCTTCAGGGTGGTCTGCGACGCCGGGACATATATCAGGTCGCTCTGTCACCACCTGGGCCTGGCACTCGGGACCGGCGCCCACATGCAGGAGCTCCGCCGGACCCGTTCGGGTGAGTTCACCGAAGAGAACGCACACTCCCTCCATGACCTCAGGGACGCTGTCGTAGCCGCAGAAGAAGGGGACACGTCGGCACTCGAAGCCCTGATCCTCCCGGCCGCCGCGGGGATCGGGGACCTCCACCGGGTGGTGGTGCGGGACACCGCGGTCGACGCCCTCTGTCACGGGGCCGTCCTCGCCGGGGTGGGCGTGCTCTCAAAGACAAAGTACAAAAAAGGCGAGATGGTCGCGGTGCTCACCGGGAAGGGCGAACTGATCTGTCTGGGCGAGGCACTCACCGACGCCGACGCCTACGAGCCCGGGCAGACCGGTCTGGTCGTCGCCCCGCGGACGGTGATGATGCCGCCCGGCACCTACCCCACGCACTGGACCAGCAGGCCCCAGCAGAAAAAAGGATAGCATTAAAACACGGGGGCACAAATAGTATAAGGCACGTGCTGAGGTAGTCTAGTGGTAGGGCGCGGGCCTGGAAAGCCCGTGGGGCGTTGAGCCCCTCGGGAGTTCAAATCTCCCCCTCAGCGTTTTGAAACAAGTTCGATTCTTTTCTTTTTCGGCTTTGTAGAATCAGGCATGAACCTGGGGTTCAAGCATACGCGATGAAAATTTCTCGTCGTTTGCTCTCTCTCTTTTCAAGACAGGAGAATCGGTGGAGACCTCAATCCATCGCCGCCCCCACCTATCTTCGTCGTGGGGGTCCAGGGTTTTCCCCCGGCGCGAGATTGCGGGAAAAATTTGGCGATTTCGGGCGGCCAATCTATCAGAGGAATTTTCTATCCTCTGCGTATAGACTTCAAAGGGATATGGCGAGTTCAAACTCTCATGCAAACCTGAAGAGATGATCGTCAGGATCATTTTCATGGTAAATCATCTTGGTGGTTCTATTCGACGGGGGGCTTGCCGCCCCCCGAACCCCCTGCGCGAAGATAGGCGGTGGACTGCAACCCCCTTTCATGGTCATTTCTCCGCCTTCCGCCCCAATCTTCATCTCGGGGGTCCGGGGGCTCTCCCCCGGTGTGAGCATGAGGGAAGGCGATGGATTCAGTTCACGGGGGGGTTGAGGGGATGAAAAGAGGATGGTTTCTACAGAGCCCCTTTTTCCGGTGTTCGATCAGGATCATTTCATCCCCTGATCATGGCATCACCTTCATCCCGTTAGACGCCAAGAAGAGGAACATGGATATCCCTGCCGAAGGTTTTGCAGAGGTGCCCGGCGGACGGGTTGCGTACTCTTTCGCCGGGGCAGAACAGAGCGGCACTCCGCTCCTCGCCCTCCACGGCGGTCCCGGCTGCACATGGGACTATCTCGCACCCCTCGCCTCGCTTGGAGGGAGACCAGTAGTCTTCTACGACCAGCTCGGCTGCGGGAACTCGGACCGCCCGGCTGACTCATCCCTCTGGACGCTGGAACGCGCGGTGGACGAACTCGCAGCGGTGCGGGAGGAGCTCGGCCTCGACCGCGTCCACATCCTCGGCCAGTCCTGGGGGACGATGCTCGCCGTCGAGTACATGCTCACGTCTCGCCCCGCAGGGGTGGAAAGTCTCGTTCTCTCCGCGCCCTGCCTCTCCGCCTCGCGATGGGCCGCAGACGGGCGAAGATATCTTCAGGCCCTCCCCGAACCCCACAGGCAGGCGATCCTCCGCGCCGAAGAGGCGGGCGTCTACGACGACCCCACATACCAGGAGGCGATGATGGCCTATTACCGCCTCCACGTATGCCGCCTCGATCCCTGGCCTGAGTGCCTGACGAGGACATTCGAACGCCTGAACACCGAGATCTACCTGCAGATGTGGGGCCCGAGCGAATTCACCATCACCGGAAGCCTCAGGGACTTCGAGCGTGCCGGACGACTCCGTGAGATCACGGTGCCCACGCTCTTCACCTGCGGGGAGTTCGATGAGGCGACTCCCGCGACGACGGCATACTACCACCACATGATGCCCAGGTCTGAGATCGCCGTCTTCGAGGGGGCGGCGCACGAGCATCACCTGGAAAATACCGGGGAGTATCTTGCCGTCGTCAGGGCTTTTCTTTCCAGGGCCGAAGGAAGGGCGGAGCCCGGTCGATGCTGATGGAGCCCGACCAAATCCTCCCGGCCGAGAGCCCCGACCTTGCCCGCACCATCGCCGCCCTCGCCAACAGCGGCGGGGGAACGATCTTCATCCGCGGGGATACCGATACGGCTCGGGCCGCCCTTATGGACGCCCTCAGGGCGATCGTGCCGATGCCGACCTGTCCCGACGAAGACGCCGCCGCCCGCCCGGCACACCAGGGGATCGCCCGTCCGCCTGAAGTTTCGATTCATACGCCAGGGGAGCGGGAGAACGGTCTGCCGGTCACGGTCACGCCCGGCGCATCTCTCTGCACCGTGGACGGAGTGGTGCCGGTCTTCGAGGATGGGACAGTCAGGCCCCTCAGCCTCACCGAGGTAGTCAGGCGGGCGGGTTCGGGAGGATGACTCATATATCTCCACGCCAAGATGGGGATGGTGATGGCAGGTGCGTGAAGCAGTACGAACCGAGATCGATGATCTGATCAGCCGCAAGCTCCCGGCGCTCGTCGCCCTTTACCAGGACTTCCATGCCGACCCCGAACTCTCCGGGGAGGAGGTGCAGACCGCACGGCAACTCGCCGGAGAACTCGAGGCCGCAGGCATCACGGTTACCATGGAGATCGGCGGGCACGGCCTCATCGGGGTGCTCGAGAACGGCCCCGGCCCCGTGATGATGCTCAGGGCCGACATGGACGCCCTGCCGGTTCAGGAGGAGACCGGGCTCCCGTATGCGAGCAGGCGTCCGGGGGTGATGCATGCCTGCGGCCACGACATCAATATGACTGCCCTCGTCGGGGCCGCCGGGGTGCTCGCCAGCGTGCGGGAGGCATGGTCCGGGACGCTCCTCTTCGTCGGTCAGCCCGCCGAGGAGACGGTCGCAGGGGCGCGAGCGATGCTCAGGGACGGCCTGTTCACCAGGTTCCCACGACCGACGTGTGCCGTCGCCGTCCACGCCGGCCCGGACATCCCGTCCGGGATGATCGGGACACGGAGCGGCGTCCTCTCGGCCGGCGGCGAGTCGATCGACATCACCGTCAGGGGGGTCGGCGGGCACGCCGCCCACCCCGACCAGGCGAAGGACCCCGTCGTCATCGCCGCCGAGACCATCCTCGCCCTCCAGACGATCAGGTCCAGGGAGATCAGCCCGAACGAGTTCTTCGTGCTCACCGTCGCCGCCGTCCACGGCGGGAGCAAGCACAACACCATCCCTGACGAGGTGACGATGAAGGCGAACCTCCGCTATCACCATCATCCGGTCAGGGAACAGGGGCTTGAGGCCGTCCGCCGGATCGCCGCGGGGGCCGCCAGAACCGCCGGCGTCCCCGAGGATCTGATGCCGGTGGTCACGGTCATCGACGAGTCGGTGCCCCCCCTGGTCACCGACGCCGGCCTCACCGGGCGGTGCAGTCTTGCGGTGGAGGAAATGCTCGGCGAGGGGAGTGTCATCGAGATCCCGCCGCTCTCAGGAAGCGAGGACTTCGCCGTCTATGGCCAGGAAGGGGTGCCGCTCGTCTACTTCAGGGTCGGGACGATGCTCGGCGAAAAGCCCGGGCCGTACCTGCATTCTTCACGCTTCGCGCCGGACCAGACTGCGGCGATCAGATACGCAACGCTGGTTCTCGTCGCCTCGGCCCTCGCCTGCACCGGGAAGGAATGACGGGGGGCGCGGGACCGGAAGGGGCGACCCGGACCCGACAGGAATACGCCCATATCAACCTCCGTTTCGGGATCGCTTCCCTCGATCCGGGCATGGATTGAAGAGATTTGAGAATCCCGGAAGAACAACGTCCTTTCAGGAATCGGGGGGCAGATCCCGGGTCCAAATCGCCCCTTTGTTGCTCCTTCCGAGTGCAAAAGGTATTCCAACTCCTCTCAGTGCCGTCGGGGGCGAATATGACCGGCCATAGCTCCCCCATCCGGCCGGCAATCCGGACGATTTTTGAGGAATTCTGCGAGATTGGAGTCGTTAGAATCAGGGATGAATCGCGGGTCCATGCCGAATTCTATGGGGCCGTTTAATCGTCGTCTTCGCTCCAACCCTGATGCAGGGGGACCGGAAGGCGGCGACGGATCGGAAGGTGACGGCACGACCTCAAAGACTATCATGCGTGCGGCAGAGTCTGCCCCATGCCCACCGTTACCTGGTTCGAGATCCCTGCCGGCGACACCGGCAGGGCGAAAGCATTCTATCAGGATCTTTTCGGCTGGAATGTCCGGCCGTTCCCGGCAGAGTTCAAGGAAGACTTCTGGATGGTCGAGACCGGCGGCGGGGTCGGCGGCGACCTTTTCAGACGGGAGTTCCGCGGTCAGCAGATGATGATCTATATCGACGTCCCTTCCATCGAGGCATATCTCAAGAAGGTCGTCGACCTGGGCGGCCGGGTGCTGACCGGGAAGACCGAGGTGCCGGGGATGGGGCACCTGGCGGTCTGCGAGGACACCGAACAGAACCGCTTCGGGCTCTGGGAAAGCGCGGGGGGCTCAGGTGAGTGACAGAACGAGCGTGAGGTCGGCAAGGAGGATACATGCGACGAGCCCTGCCATGGCCCGTTCCGCGGCCGGGACGGCACCGTCGCGGTCTGGCCGGGACGCACGCAGGTGGACGGCCGTGACCGCGAGCGGGACGAGGGAGAGGAAGGAGACCGTCCAGAAGACCGGATGGACCGATCCCGCCAGGAAGAACAGTACGGACGCGGCCGCACAGCCGAGGAAAGCCACACGATATGCGGCCGTCCTCCCGGAAGCGGCGACGAAATTCCGTTTGCCCGCGGCGCGGTCCGCCTCCATGTCAGGGAGTTCGACGGTGACGATGAAGGCGAGGCCCAGGAAAAGAAGCGGGAACGAGGCGGTGAAGAAGAAGAGGTCGAGATGGCCTGCCGCGACGAGATAGCCCATGCCTGGCATGAAGAACCCGAAGGTGAGCATGGTCGCCGCCTCGCCAAGACCCCGATAGGCAAGCGAGAGCGGCGGGCCGGTGTAATACCAGCCCATCAGGTTCCCGGTCAGGACAAAGGGGAGGAAATACCAGGGAACCGGATAGATGAGACTGAAGCAGAGCGCGAGGAGAAGGGAAAGAGCAATCAGCCCGAGGGCGATCCTTCGGGCCGCCGGCGCTAGGTCGGGGCGGTCGACGAGAATCCCGCTCCCGCCCGATATGCGGGTCCGCTCCCCGAGGGCATCGGCCCGACGGTCGTAGTAGTCGTTGGAGTAGGAGACCGAGAGCTGCCCCGCGGCGAGAACGAGGCAGCCGAGGAGAAGTTCTGCGGCGGCGGGAGATGCCCCGGCAAGTCCGGCTACGAGATTTCCATAGGCGAAAAGACAGAAACCCCCGAGTACGAAGGGAAGGCGGCCCAACCTGATCAGGGCACGGAGATCGGACGACATGCACGACGGCCCCCACCCCTGAGAGGGGATGATCTCAGATATAGTATCCGGCCGCTCATGGTGCGTCAAGAACAATCGGTCACCAATCAGATTGTACCTCGATGACACAGTCCTCTGCCGCCTCTCTCTACGAGAACGTCGGGATCGAGAGAACCCTCTTCATGATCTCCCTTCACCTTTCCCGACCCACTCGCATCGGGCAGCGTCCCCTGCACCCCCATGGACGACGATAGCCAGGGGGCGGCGATGATACCAGATCTTCCAGATGTCCTGTCGCGAGGATGGGGATCCGCCCACACACTGAAGCGCTGTTCAGAAAATGTTCGCCGTGTCTGCTTGAGCCCGAGGTTCCTGCCTGATTCTACAGGTCCGGCATGGAGGGCATGACTGGCACCTGCTCCAGGGGAAACGTCTATCTCCCCCGGCCCCATCTTCCCCCTCAGGGGGGTGCGGAGCATGCAGACCTTTGAACGACCGAGGGTGGTGGTGAGCAGGTGCATCGATTTCGACCACTGCCGGTGGAACGGGGACATGATCAGGAGCGAGGTTGTGCAGCGGATGAAAGAGCACGTCGAGTTCGTACCGGTCTGCGCCGAAGCGGAGATCGGCCTCGGGATTCCGAGAGAACCGGTCAGACTGGTCGAAGAGCACGATGAGATCAGGCTTGTGCAGCATGAGACCGACCGCGACGTCACCGAGATGATGACCGACTTTGCCGCTTCGTTCCTCGACGGCCTCGGGGAGGTGGACGGGTTTCTCCTCAAGTCCAGGTCACCTTCCTGCGGGACCAGGGGGGTCAAAATATACCGGTCCATGAAGGGCGGCACCTCTCAGGGAACGACCGCCGGCCTCTTCGCGCAGGCGGTGCTCACCCGCCACCCCGACCTCCCGGTGGAGGACGAGGGGAGACTGAGAAACCGACGGATCAGAGAACACTTCCTCGTCAGACTCTTCACCCTGGCCGCCTTCAGGGCGGCGAGGGCACACGGAGATATACACTCCCTCGCAGACTTTCACGCCAGAAACAAACTTCTCCTGATGGCATACAGCCAGAAAGAACTCCAGACGCTTGGGAGAGTGGCGGCAAACCAGGAGAAGCGGTCGGTCGAAGAGGTCACCGCCACGTACGAGGCGCACCTCCGCACCGCCCTGGAACGGCCCCCCAGGGCCGCATCCCGGATCAACGTCCTCTTCCACGCCCTGGGATATTTCAAAGACCGTCTCTCCCCGGAAGAGAAGGCCTTCTTCCTTGAGACCGTCGAGCAGTACCGCCGGGACGAAGTGGCGCTCTGCCCGAACCTGACCATCCTGCGCTCATGGATCGTCAGGTTCGGGATCGACTATCTCGCCGACCAGACCTTCTTCTCCCCCCTCCCCCCCGGCCTGATGGCGGTGCCCCCCGACCTCTCGCAAGACCAGCGGGACTACTGGAAGGATGAACGAGGGAGGCAGAGACCGTGAGACAGGAACTGGCCCTGGCCGGTCTCGCCGCCGTTCTCCTGGCTGCCGCATTCATCTCGGGCTGTGTCGGGGAGCCCGACGGATCGCTCCCGCCGCCGGTCGACTTCATCCCCGAAGTGACCGCCGGCGCTGAGGACGAACTCATCATCAGATATTATCCGAACAGCACCGAACCGGCGCCCTACTCGATCACCTTCGAGATCGAGGTGGACGGAGAGACCACAGACGCCGTGGCCGGACGGATCGTCTCAGATGTCTCTGCCGCCGATCCGATCGAACTCCCGCCGGTGCGGACCGCCCCCGGCGCAGAGGTGAGCGTGAGGGTTACCATCTACGACGAGTTCAGACGGGCCGTGCACCGCGACACCACCACCGTCATCGTCGGGAACGAGATTCAGGTGACAGTCCGGTAACCGGCCTCCTTCCAGGCGGTGATCCCCTTCTCCATATTGTAGACCTCGCCAAACCCTTCTTCGATCATCACCGCCGACGCCTCGGCACTCCTGACGCCGGTCCGGCAGTAGACGAGATAGGCCGTCTCGCGGTCCAGGGCCCCGACCTCCTCCCTGAAGTCAGGCCCGTACCAATCGATATTGACCGCCCCTTCGATATGACCGGCGGCAAACTCTTCCGGTGTCCTGACGTCCAGGATTCCAAAGCCAGGATCTCCTGCACGTTCCCGGATGAGAGTGTGGGCCTCTTCGACCGAGAGATCGGTCCATGCAGGCGTTTCCATACATCCTCCCGACCAGAGGAGCAGGAGGAGGAGCAACAGAAGGGAGGTTCTGTACCGGTACGACATGACACCCCGATCTCCGCGCCCTGATATAACCATTCGGAGGGGCGGCGACGAAAAAGGATACTCATTGTTGCCCTGTCGCCAGGATAGGGATCCCGCCCACACGCTGAAGCGCTGCTCTGAAAATGTTCAATCGCGGATGCTTGAGCCGGGGTTCATGACGAATTCTACAAGGCCCTGAAAATAGGAAGAGTATTATCATCCAGGAGGAGCAGTAGAGGGTGATGATCCTGAGCGGGGTCCCGACCGTCGCCCTCATCCCGATATTCTCGGCCGACCAGATCAGACTTCTCGCTGCGGTCATGATCCCGGTCCTCCTCCTCTACCTCTTCATCCTGATCAGTGAGGAGGCCTTCGAGCTCACCGGGATAAAGATCTCACACGCTTTTTTCATGACCTTCGGCGCCCTGATCGGGAGTTTCATCGACATACCCCTGATGATGATCGACGGCGTGACCCTCGCGGTGAACGTCGGCGGGTGTCTTGTCCCGGTCGCGATCTCCGCGGAGGTCCTTCTCAAGCGGCGGGTCGACCCCATGCCTGCCATCCTCTCGGTGGCGGTGGTGACGGTGGTCTCGTATTATTTCTCCTTCCCTGTCGAGGGCCAGGGGATCCTGATGCCCTTCTATATCGCTCCGCTCGTCGGGGCGGCCTCAGGGATCCTCTTCACGCGTGCGGGACCGACCGCAGGCGCTGCGGCATATATCGGCGGGACGATCGGGACACTTATCGGGGCCGACTTTCTCAACCTGGCAACTCCCGGAACGATTGAGGCGATCGCCGGAGGTGCCCCGGCTGTCCTCTCCATCGGTGGGGCGGGCGTCTTCGACGGGATCTTCCTCACCGGCATCCTCGCCGTCTTCCTTGCCACCCTGGCCGCACGCCGGATCAGGCGCTCAAAGAAAGATCCGGAGGCAACCCGGCACGAATAAATACTTTTTTCTCATCCCTTATGGATAATGGAAGAATTCGAGATGGAGATTGTAGAAATCAACCCCAAAGAATGGGGTTCGTTCGTGATACGAGGACTGGCCGCGATCCTCTTCGGGGCGGTGGTCCTCCTCTGGACCGAGATCACCCTTGAACTCCTGATGATCCTCTTCGGGCTCCTGGTGATCGTCTACGGCATCACGCTCGCCGCCTTCGGTTCCACACGGCCGGTGGGTGAGTCGAGAACGACCCTCACCATGATCATGGGGATCCTCGTCGTCATCCTGGGTATCGTAGCGGTCGCGATGCCGTTCCTTGTTGCGGCGGTCATCGTGAGCGTGATAGGCATGCTCGCCCTCGTCATGGGGGCCACCGACCTCGGCATCGCCATCTTCGCGATGGAAGGACGTTCCCATCGGGTCCTCCTCGCGCTCTCCGGGATCCTCTCCATCATCCTCGGCCTGCTCTTCCTGGTCTATCCGCTGATGGGCGGAATCGTCCTGGTCGCCCTGTACCTCGGCGTCTTCTCCATCCTCTTCGGTGTGCTCTCGGTCGCCGCCGGGATCGCCCTCAGGGGAGAGGCGAAGGAGAATTAAACCATCTTTTTTCGGCTGTGTGGAAAAACTCACTTTTTTTGGTTCGAGTATGATTCAACCGCCTTCCCCCATCTTCTCGCCGGGGGCTCTGCCCCCGGCGTGAGCATGAGGGAAGGCGATGGCTTCGGTTCACAGGGGGTTGAAGTGATGAATAGAGGATGGTTTACCATGAAAATGATCCTGACGATCCTCTCTTCAGGTTTTTATGAGCGTTCGAACTTGTCATATCACGTTGAAGCCGATACGCAGAGGATAGAAAATTCTTCTGATGGATCGGCCGCCCCCATCGTCGAAATTTCCCTGCCATCTCGCGCCGGGGGAAACCCCCCGGACCCCCACGACGAAGATAGGTGGGGGCGGCGATGGAATTCGATCCCCCCAGATTCTCCTGTCTTGAATAGAGAGAGAGCAAACGACGAGAAATTTTCATCCCGTATGCTTGAGCCAGGGGCTCATGCCCGATTCTACAGAGCCGAAACACGAGGTGTTTCGAGGGAGCCCCGGTGGGAGGGTGTGGGAAGGCGTGATGATCAGACGTGCCACCCTCATCGCAGAATCTTTCCCTTCGTCTCGCACTGGGGGTTGTACCGCCGGACCCCCCACGACAAAGATAGCCGGGGGGCGGCAATGAAGTGGTGGTCCCATGTGGTGTCCTGCTCCGACAGGGGAGCACGGATCCACACACCGGAGACCACCAGGAATTTTCACCGCGTATGTTTGAGCCCAAAGTTCATGCCAAATTCTACAAAGCCCGGCAGAGCCTTTTTACGCGATCATATTCTCAGACCACAAAGAGATCCCAGGCCTCTTTGATATGAAGGGTCTGCATCCCGAGTGCCCTTGAGGGTTCGAGATCGTTTTTCCGGGAGTCTCCGATAAAAAGGGCCTCCTGCGGCGTGATCCCGAGACGGCCGAGCGCGGCAAAGAAGATCCGTCTGTCAGGCTTCTTGCACCCGATGTCTGAGGAGAAGACGACGGTATCGAAGAAGGGGTAGAGCCCGAACATCCGCAGTTCGATCTCCGAGAAAACCCGTTGCCCGTTGGAGACGATCCCGAGGCGGTAGCCATCGAAGGCCGAGAGGAGACGGCGGGTCCTCGGGAAGGCGCAGACTTTTCTGGCGGTCGCCGCCCTGAACGAACGGGCGAAGTGGATGCTGAGGTCCGCGGTGTCGACCGGCCAGACCGCATAGTCCCGGCATATCCCGGCAAAAATGTCTTCCACCCTCACCTCGGGATACTCTCCGCCGACCGCCTCCATCGCCTCCCCGATCCGCTGCCGGTACTCGTCACGGAGCACCTCAGGATCGATGCGCACGCCCTGATATGCCGCCCAGATACAGAGGTGCCGGTAGGACTCGAGGCTCCGTTCGTCGGTGCTGACGTCAAGCAGGGTGTCGTAACAATCGAAGAGCACCCCTTCCACCCGGTCCAGGTCTATCGCCGTTTCAGACATCGTTCAGCCTCCCTGATCAACCACCGCCGATCCCCGTCATCGACCTTCAGTCTGGCCGTCCTGAGATACCCCTCTGCCATGAAGAAGGGGAACGCTGTCGTGATCGCCTCGAACTCGTCGGTCGAACCTGCATATTCCCTGAGAAAATGGCCGACATATGGTTCGGCGGCACCGGGATCACCGTACCGCTTCCTGAACAGATTTTTCATCTCGGCACAGAGGATCCCGAGGTCGTGGACCGGGTGGGCGCGTGTCCAGGCACTCTCGAAGTCGATGGCGGTCACTCCGTCCTCTGTGAAGAGATAGTTTGCCGGCGTGGCGTCCCGGTGGATCATGCAGCCGCGGCGCCGGTCGAGGTCGCCCGAACGCCACCACTCGCCGAGCAGACGGTTGAAGCGGTCTCGGTCATCGTCGGGAAGTCCGACCTGATCGAGGACGTCATGGAAGGTCGAGAACTCCCTGGTCTTCTCGTACGACGAGGAACTCCTGGCATGAAGCCGGCGCATCACCCCGGCCACGGCCGAGAGGCGGGAAGAGAGAGACGACCGGTTCTTGATATGAGTGCCGAGCGGGGTGCCGGGGACATAGGTGGTGACAAGGGCGCAGTTGAACGTCCTGTTCACGGCGACCGGCCCCGCAACCGGAACCTGAGCCTTCTGTGCCATTTTCAGCATACGATACTCCCTTTTCATCGCCCGCGCCGGGTCGTACTCCCGGTTTCTCCCGGTCGGTTCGGCGAAGAACTTCACGACGACGTCCAGGTCTCCTTCTTCAGAGGTGTAGCGGCAGACCGTGTGCGACGCCGGTCTGATCAGGGAGACCTTCACCCGGCAAGCGGGGTCGCGGAGCCGGCCGTCGTAGAGCGAGACCAGCCAGTCCCTGAAGAGATCTCCGGGTGTTAAGGTGGCCACATACCGTTCAGACCCCATGATTACCCCACCCCCATCAGAGCACCTTCCGATAGACCTCAAGCATCTTCCCGGCCACCGCGTCCCACCTGAACTCCCGCTCCACCTTTTCTCTTCCCCGGCGACCGAGAGAAGTACAGAGGTCATGGTCGCCGATCACGGCGTTGATCCCGTCCGCGATCCCCCTGGAAGAGACCGGTACTTTCACGCCGTCCACGAAATGTTCGATGTTCTCGGAAAGCCCGCCGACATCGGAGGCGACGACGCACCTCCCGGCGCTCCAGGCCTCGGTAAGGATCAGCCCGAAAGGTTCGTTTCTGCTCGGGATGGCGACGATATCGGCGGCATTGAGAAGTCTGACAAACTTGGGCTCCTCCACATATCCGAGGGCCTGCGCAGGGGCGCCCTTGAGGCGTTTGTCCAGCCAGTGGCGCATATCTCCTTCCCCGGCGAAGATGAACTGCGTGTCCCCCCGGTTCTTCAGAACCGCCGGGATCGCCTTGACGAGGAGGTCGGGCCCTTTCTGATAGACGAGACGGCCCCCGAAGAAGACAAGAGGTGCATGGGAATGAATCCCGTACTCCTCTTTCACCTCCCGCGCATCAACCAGATGGCCGTAGAGTTCAGGGTCGATCCCGTTCCTGACCGCGTCCACCTTCCAGCCGGGGACATTGTACAGGTCCATCACCTCCCGCCGCAGCGTCTCTGAGACCGCGACCACCCGCCCGGCAATGTATGCCCCGTACCACTCCTTCCCCGAGATCTCGCGAAACTCCCACCATCCTCCTTTCTTGTTGCCGTTCCTCCCGTACTCAGTCGAATGGAAGGACAGGACAGTCCTGCGACCTTTGAGCCGGTGGAGGGCCTCCACAAAGTGCCAGTCATGGAAGTGGAGGAGGTCGAAGGGCGGGGAGTCGGCCTTCTTGAAGAGTCGGAGAGAGCGCATGGAGAGGTCGCGACAGAATTCGACGATGTTCGATCCTTTCGGGTCGCAATAGTGGTAGATAACGCCGTTTTTCTCGGCAGGGCCGCCCCCTCTGGTAAAGAAGTGGACCTCGTGCTCGCGGGCCAGGGCCTCGGCGAGGTTGGTCGCCGCGGGCGCAAGGCCACCGACCCGAAGGCCGTGGAGCGACTCCCAGCAGAAGAACGCGATCTTCAACGGCTGCACAGTTCAGACCTCCTCCTCTGTACGGCGTCGCTGATCGCACCGGGCGTCCGGCAGGCGGCGACGGTGCCGGCCAGACGGCGCTCCCCGAAGACCCCCTCCAGCCACCTGACATAGTCGCCGCGGTGCAGGTGCCAGAGGACCGAGTCTTCCGGGACCTCGGCAAGAACCTGCTCGAACTCCAGGAGACTGTGGGCCGACCTGCCGGTGTACGTCCCGTCCGGGTGGAAGAAGTGGAAGGCCTTCTCTGCCGGGAGCGAGGCGAGCGCCCGGCGGCCCTTCGGGAGGCTGCGGGTGTCGAGATGGGAGAGGACGCGCAAGTAGACCTCATAGGCCCCGGTCTGCCCGTCCAGGTTGTCGGGACAGAAATAGGTGTGGACGTCTCCGCAGGCCCCGTCCTTGGAGGCGAGATAGTAGAAGTGGTCGCTCGTCCCGAAATACCGCCAGAGTTCGGGGCGCTGCGCCCGTGCCGGCGCATTTTGCAGGGCGAAAAAGGCGCTTCTCTGCCGGGAGTTCCCAAGCCAGGCCGAACCGTCCTTCTCCATGTCAGCCCAGGAGACCATCCAGGGGAGGTCAAGGTCGCCGGCAGGAGGGAGGGCCGCGGCTTCCGAGGGAAGGAGATAGGCAACCCCGGCCTCCTCGCATGCCGGGTGGAGGTCTTCCAGGAAGGCGAGGATACCGGTCCCGATGGCGTGATGTTCGCCGAAGGTCTCGTAATCGACGAAGACATGGGCGCACGAGCCCGGCGAGGCGGCGGTCCATCCGGCATAGGTCTCCGGGGTGAGGGGGTACTTGTCCCATTCTTCCCACGAAAACCGGAACCCGATATCGTCTGAGAGGGGGCAGTTGCGCATCAGTACCGGGATCCCCTGGCAGGTGTACGGCTCGTTCGGGCTCCGCTCGCCGAGCACCCAGCCGGCCCCCTCAGTGTAGACGGCCGAGAACCCCAGGTCGCGGACCGCGGCGGCGAGGGTGTTGTTCAGGGCGAACTCGGTGTTCTCGGCCACCTTCGGCCTCTTCCCGAAGAGTTCTTCCATCAGCGCGGCATGCATCCTGACCTGCTCGACAAACTCGGCGGTCTCATCAAAAAATCCGACCAGGCTGTGATAGTAGGTCTGGCCCAGGACCTCGGTGCGGTGGTGGCGGGCCGCCTCGGTGAAGAGCGCGAGGGCGTCAGGGCACCATCGGTCGAGTTGTTCGATGACCGTCCCGGAGAAAGAGAGGGCGCACCGCAACCCTTCGTCCAGGGCGTCGAGCAGGATCTCGGTCGCCGGGATATAGCACCGTTCGGCCACCCGGCCGATGATCTCCCGGTTGGACGGAGCAAAGTAATATCTCGCAAGGTCCCGCCGTCCCTTCGCCATCTCTGGTATGAACTCGGGATTGAGACGGAAAGGTTGGTGCACCTCAAAACCCAGGCAGAGTTCGGCCATTGTTCCCCCCGGTCAGGCCTTACAGAGGGCCTGCACTCGTATCCTTTTATCCGGAGTGTGAAATAAAATAGTTTCCCCGGCTGTGGAGAAATCTTCTGGACCGGTGGTTCTCCCGAACAGAGAGCAGACCAATCATAATCCCGGGTGTCCCGGAGGATGTGACCGCGGGGAGCATGAAAACCATGGGGTGTTTCGAGAGAGGCCCGGGCGCACGGGCGCGGGAAGGCATGATGATCGGGCGGGCCACCCCCGATCACTGAATCATTTCCGTCATTTCGCGAGAAGATTGGGTTGGGGACGGCACAGGGGGCGTGATCCCTCCGAAAAAAGATCAGCCATCTCACATCCCGGTTCTATCTTCGGGGTCATGAAAACGGGATGGCATGATGATCAGATCCGCCGTTCCCTCATCACCGGATCTGTTCCGCCTTTTCGCGAGAAGATAGGGGGGACGGCACAGGGGGGTCTTCATGTCTGGATGATGATCGGCCCGTTTCCGTCTCATTCCTATCTTCGGGGTCATGAAAACGGGACGGCGTCATGATCAGAACACGCCGGCCCGATCACTGGATCTTTCCTGCCGTCTCGCGAGAAGATAGGGCGGGGGACGGCGATGAAGTGGTGTGCTCCTGCTGAAGAATGATCGCTCCTCTCCTGGCCGGGGCCTATCTTCGGGGTCACGACGACGGGGCGCGTGTGGTGGTCAGAATATGCCGTCCCCTCATCCCGGGTCTGTTCTGCCTTCTCGCGTGAGGATAGGACAGGGGACGGCACGAGGCGCGTGATCCCGCTGAAAAAAGATCAACCATCTTCCGCCCGGTTCTATCTTCGGGGTCACGACAACAGGACGACATGCTGATCAAACATGCCGCCCCATATCCCACGATCGTTCCTGCCATCTCGCGAGAAGATAACCGAGGGGCGGCAAGGTGTGGTATTCCCGCTGAAAAAGATCACCTCTTTTCCGTCCCGCCCCAATCTTCGGGGTCATGCCGACAGGGAGGCGTCGTGATCAAACCATGCCGTCCCACTTCACATGATCTGTTCTGTCATTTCGCGAGAAGATAGGGCAGGGGACGGCGAGGGGCGGTGTGATCCCGCTGAAGAATGTTCGGCCCTCTTTTGTTCTGGTTCTATCCTCGGGGTCATGAAAATAAGACATTGTGGTGATCTGAATGGCCGTCCCCTCATCATTGGATATGTTCTGCCGTTTTGCGAGAGGATAGGACGGGGGACGGCGATAAATATCGACCTTCTCCCGTCCATGGTCAATCTTCGGGGTCATGACAACAGGACGGCGTGATGATCAGAACGTGCCGTCCCTGATCACCGGATCTGTTCTGCCGTCTCACGAAAAGATAGGACGGGGGACGGCACGAGGCGCGTGATCCCGCTGAAAAAAGATCAACCATCTTCCGCCCAGGTCTATCTCCGAGGTCATGACAACAGGACGACATGCTGATCAAACATGCCGCCCCCTATCCCATGATCGTTCCTGCCATCTCGCGAGAAGATAGCCGGGGGGCGGCGAAGATGGGTGTGCTCCTGCTGAAGATGGATCGGCCCTCTCACGTCCCGGGTCCATCCCCGGGGTCACGACGATGAGGAAGGTGTGGGGATCGACCGTGCCGCCTCCCATTGCAGGATCTCTTCCGTCGTCTCGCAATAGGATAGTCAGGGAACGGCGGAAGAATGGAGGAAGGCAGATCGATCAGAAGGACTGTCCATAATCAATACGATACTTCGAAAGAAGAGCGGATGATTGATCCCCGTCTGGGGGGCTGTACCTACAGGTCGCCGTTCGAGGCCTGGATGTCGCAGGAGAGGCAGGCATCGGCAGGCGCTTCCTCGTCCATCACCCGGTAGGCATCGGCGAGGACCGAGGCATTGGACGCGAGGCCGGCGATGAGGATCGTCTCCAGGACCTCGTCGCGAGTCGCACCCTTGGCCCTGGCCGCCTGGATGTGGTACTCCACGCAATGGCGGCACTTGAGAGCGGCGCCGACAGCAAGGCTGATCAGTTCGATGCACTTGGGGTCCAGGTGGCTGGTCTCAAAGACCGAGTTCTTGTACAAAAGATGGGAGATCAGCACCTCAGGCCGCTCTCCCATCCTTTTCAGGATCAGAGGCGCCCGGCCGAACTCCCCCTCAATCTCAGAAAGCCAGCGTGCTGCAGTCTCCGCGGTGCCCTCCTCGAGGATGGCGGCGAGTTTCTCTTCGTAGTCCATCGTCACACCATGAGATTGGTCTCGGAGAAGGGTTTAATCCTGACCCATATGTAGTTGCGCATCCGTGACGGGAGCGCCTCGGCGACATCCCCGACGGTCACGCCTCCTTCGATCTCAATCTCCTTGAGTGACTGTGCATATTCGTCATACGGGAGTTTCACCCGCAGCCCCGCGATCTGGACCGTGACCGGCGTCGGGTGGTGCACCATGTGAATCGCGGGCAGGTTCTCCATGATCACGTCCATCAGCCTCGCCGGCGAGACCGAGAGCGGATCCTTGGCGATCGCCTCACGCCGCTCGTCGAGCGCCCTGGAGACCTCCTCGACCATCGCGTCCAGGGTCGCGAGTTCCTCGGGCTTCTTGGTCCGGTGCATGCACCTTCCCAGGCCCCCGACATATCCCTCCACCGGCGGGTCGATGATCGCCTTCAGCCTTTCTGCGTCTGGGGCGCCGGTCAGGACGATCGGGACCGTTATCCCCCGCCGCAGGGCCGGGAACTTCTCCTCGATGCAGGTCTCGAAGGAGCCGAGCACATAGACCGCCAGGTCGTGCTCGTTGATCACGTCCCGCTCCTCGACATTGAGGTTCGCAATCCGCTTGCCGAATCCGCGGGCCAGTCCGACCATGTTGGTCTTCGCCCCGGCCCGCCGGAGATACTCGGCCACATCGCAGGAGGCATGGGGGAGATGATGGATCTCCAGACTCGGCGAGACGACGGCGATCTCGGTGCCCACCAGCGGGGCGACGATCACCTCGCCGCCGAGGGGTTTGCCCACCTCGCGGATCAGGTCGACGTCCTCTCTCGGGACCAGACACTGGAGGACGACCTCCTGGGCGATCATGTGTTTCTGGACAATATATCCGCCCAGATCTTCGATGAGGTCGACGACCTCGTCATGGCGGTAGACGCCGCCCTTGTAGGTGATCGGAACAAAGATCACAGCACCACCCCGACCTTCTCAAATTTCTCGGCGACGATGGTCTCGACCACCTCCTCAGGGAGGGTGTCCTCGCTTGCCACATAATAGAAGACCCCGGCCCGGTGGTATTGCCGGCGGACCTTGAAGCCCTCGGGGGCGATGATCTGGAGGGCATAGACCAGATCTTTGTACAGCCCGTCTTCGGGATCGGCGATGACGATCTCCTCGATCCCGCGCGGGTTCTCACCGGCGGGCACGGTGACCAGCACCGAGAACCGGTCGGGCTGATCGACATGTTCCTTGCCGTAGCGTGCCCAGAGGGCCTCGAGCATCGGCGCAAGATAGGTCTCGTTCCCGATCGAGAGGACCGCCCGGCCTTCCTCGTCCACGTTCACGTCGGCGGCGTCCCGTATCCTGACCAGGGCCCCGGCCGGATGGGTGGTCCCCACCGCCACGAAGAGCGGCACCCCGGGGTCGACGAAGATGTGGATCTTCTGCACGATCCTGACCAGGTCAAGGTCGAGGAGGACGTCGTTGGCGACATCCTCGTAGGCCTTCTTCCCCCGTTCCTCGGGACACTCGACCACGAAGTACTCGATTGGCATCTACTCTCCCCTGATATACCCGGAAGCGAGAAGCGCACTCCCGACCGACCCGATATACTGGGAATGCGGCGGGACGACGATCTCGGTCTGGAGGAGGTCGCCCATCGCACGGACCAGCCCCTGGATGAGCGAGGTGCCGCCGACCATGATCACCGGCTCCTTGATATCCACCTCCTGGAGCTGCTGCTCAAAGACCTGCTCGGCCACTGAGTGGCAGGCCGCGGCGGCGACGTCCTCGCGGGCGCTCCCCTCGGCGAGGGCGTTGACCAGGCTCTGCGTCCCGAAGACGATACAGTACGAGTTCATCGGGACCGTGTCGCCCATTCCTTTCATCGCGAGGGGACCGAGTTCGGTGATGTCGACCCCGAGCCGCTTTGCGGTCATCTCCAGGAACCGGCCCGACGCCCCGGCGCAGATCCCGCCCATCGTGAAGGTGCCCGGGATCCCGTCCTGGACCGAGATGGCCTTGTTGTCCATCCCGCCGATGTCGATGACCGTCGCCGGCCCGTGCTGCCGGTCGGCAAGGTAGACCGCACCCTTCGAGTTGACAGTCAGTTCTTCCTGGACGAGTTGCGCATTGAACTTCTTCCCGATAAGATAGCGGCCGTACCCGGTGGTACCGATGGCCTCGATCTCGTCGAACCTGATCCCCGCCTCCTGGAGGGCGAGGTCGACGACCCCCTCGGCGCTCTTCAGTACCTCGGTGGTAGGCAGCCACCCGGTCCCGACGATCTCGTTGTCCTTCATCACCACCGCCTTGGTGGTCGAGGACCCCGAGTCGATCCCGAGGGTGATCCCTTCCTGCTCCTCGCGGGCGAGGAGGGCCCGCCGCCTGGCGATGGTGGTGAGGGCCTCCATCCTGGTGAGCAGGGTGCCCGAGGTCGTCCGTTCGGTGAAGGAGTACGAGACCACCGGGAGGGCCGAGTTCTCGTGGATGTACCGGCGCAGTTCGTTTCTGACGATCGCCGCCTCCGCACACCTGAAACAGGTGGCGATGAAGACGGCGTCGGCGTCGATCCGTCCCTCGACCAGGGCCTTTGCCCGTGCGATCGCGAGTTTGAGGTCAGGACTTCTCACGTCGAGCCCGAACCCGGAGAAGCCCTGCTGCACGTCGACGAGGGCGATGTCGGGGAAGAAGACCTCGGCGTCCACCATCTCGGCCGCATCATAGATCTCCTTCTGGACCCCCGAGTACTCCGGACCACAGGAGAGTTGCGCGATCCGCACCTTCTCGGTCACGCCGACCCCTCCGTTTCCAGTCCGGTCAGGAACTCCTTGAGCGCCGCGACAAACCCGACGCCCTCCTCGTCGCTCGTCGGGTAGGCGACATCGAGGACCGGGATCCCCTTGTTCCTGAGATGGAACTGGATCAACTCGTTCGTCCTCGCACACCCCATGCACCCGAAGGCATAGTCGGGGTCTTTGATGATGATCGCCGCCTCGGCCTCCTCAATGAGAGGACCGTACACCGCCATGCGGCCGCGCACTCCCGACGGCACCTCGACCGCCGCCCATTTCAACCCCTTCTTCGGTTCTTCCGGGGTGATCTGGAGCGGGGGGCTCTCAAACCCGGGGGTCTGGATGCGTTCACGTATGCCGATCGCCGATCCCAGGGGCTCGTGCCCGAACCTGGCGACCATGTCGGAGAGGATGAGGCTTGTCGCCGGATAGATAAACACCTTCACCATTCTTAGGGCTCCTCAGCTTCGATCAATTCCTTCAGTTTCTTCAGGTCGAGCGGATGCGCCCGCTCTTCATCCGGCCGTCTGGCAGCGGCCTCCTCAATCTCCCCGGTGTCCATCCCGGCCACGCGCGCAAGCCCGTGCGAGATGTACCTCACCCGCTGCATCTCGAACTCGTGCCCGAGATACCCGGGCCGCGCTCCGCCCAGGTTGGCCCGACACCGGCGCTCGTCGCCGGGCGGAAATCCCCGGTCTTTGATGAAAATATGCGTCGGGTCGAACGCCCGGATCGCCTCGACAAGGGACTCGACCTCTTCGGGTTTCCCGGTCACCTGGAGACCGAAACAGGTCTCCTTGATCATGACACCGGCAGAGATCTCGTAGGCTTTCACCGCGAGATCCTTCGCGGTGAGGAGCGGCGACTCAACGAAGACGTACTTCGTGACCGTCCCCTGATATTTCGGGACGTACTCAGCCATGTTTCCGCACCTCCCTGATATAGACCTTCTCTCCCTCGGTAAACGCAGCCAGTTTCTCCATATCGAGCACGCTCCCGATGATGTTCGTGCCGTCGAAGGGTTCTGAGGTCGGCCCGAACTCCGAGTTGTCGGTCGCCCGGGCCCCGACCATCCCCGCACCCCGGCGGGACTCGTTGGTCATTGCAAGCAGACCGGCGGGCACGAGATCGTGCGGCGTGTTCTCGGGGATGATGTTGACCTTCTTTTTGATCTTCGGCTTGAAGAGGACGACGTCCTCGAAGGTGAAGAGGACCGGCATCGAACCGACAAAATGGGTCTTCAGACCGGTGGCGCGCCTGAAGATGTCGCAGGTCAGAGGAGCGGCCTCGTCGTCGAGGGTGATGGAGACGACCTTTTCTGCTGGCAGGACCGAGAGGGTCACCGCCCCGGCGGCCAGGGCCTCCAGGGTGGTCCCCGGTTTCTGCCCGACGACCACCAGGTCGTCGCCCTCGCCGTCCAGCGTCACCTCGATCCCGCGCTCCTCCGCGATGGCCAACGCATCGGCAAGGGAGAGCCCCACCAGGTCGAAACGCGGCGGGTCGACCGAGACCGCAAACCGTTGCCCCTTCCCTGCAAGTTTGACCAGTTCGATCCCGTGAACGACCTGGCCGACGAGGGTGTGGCCAGGGTGACTCGGGATCTCCTCGCGGTAGATATACACCGCACCGCGGGAACCTCCGGCCGTCCGCACCGTCACCGCACCTTCATGCCGCGGCATTTTGCGGTCCATCAGGACATCCATCGGAGCCATCGTCTCGTCCCTGATATGGGTGCTCGCCGCCCGGCCGACCGAGAAGGAACCCCCTTCAAGGGAGAGGAGAAGATGTTCGACGCTTCCGGCGGTCTTGGTGTCGGAACGACCGTCGGCAAACCCTTCGGCGCTGATCTCGACCCTGGTGACGACCTCGGCCCCCTCCTCCAGGGGTGTTGCCGGGTCGAGGGTCACAAACGAGGTGGTGCGGTCGGCCCAGGAGACGATCCGTTCGATCCCGGTGATCTCGTCGCCCTGAGTCCAGCGATCGATGACGCCCCGGCCCGAGACGACGCGGCCGATCACCCCGCCGTCGGCACCGGCCCCGAAGTCGGCCCGGTGATCGGCGCGGCAGAAGAGAAGAAGCGACTTTGCCGGGTCGTAGCCGGCACACCCGAGCACCACGTCGCCGCGGGCGTACCGGTGCGGGGTGCGATCGGGAACCACGCCGGAGACCAGCGGCCCGAACGCCGCGGCGTATCGGTCGCTCCACCGCAGGGCCCGCGGCCCTGCCTCGCGCAGGGCCGCACCGTCGCCGAAATATTCGGTATAGAGTGAGGTGATCTCGATCACGACCTCGCCGGCCGTGGTCATAAAGCGGATATGCTCGGTCCGGGCGGCCTCACGGGTCGCCGGCCTGATCACCGCGACGACGAACTCCCACTCATGGTCAGGGAGGAGGTCGCCAAGCGTCGCTCCTTCGGGGAGGGCCACCTGCCTGCCGTCGAGCAGGACCTGCATGATCTTCTCCTCCTCTACGCCGTGGGCTTCCCCATGATCTCGCGTTCTTCGTCGGTCAGCCTGGCGAGCACTTCCTCGGGGTCGCCGAGAGCGATGATCTTGCCGCCCCGCATCAGGGCGATCCGGTCACAGATGTCGTGCACGAAGTCCATGTCGTGCGAGACCACAATAAAGGTCTCGTCCATCTCCTCGCGGGCATGCATGATCGAGTGCTTCACGTCGACCTTGGTGATCGGGTCCATTGTCCCGGTCGGTTCGTCAAGGATGACGATCCTGGGCTCCCTGATGAGCACCTGTGCCAGGGCGACGCGGTGGCGTTCGCCTTCCGAGAGTTCGCTCGGCCGGCGGTCCAGGATCTCCCTGCTCTTCTCCTCAGGGAACCCGGCCATCTTCAGGGTGATGATCGCCTTCCTGACCGCGAGTTCCTTGGGGAACTCAAGCCCGATGGCGTCGGTGAGGTTGTCGAGGACCGTCCGGTGAGGATAAAGGTCGTACTCCTGGTGGAGAAGTCCAATATAGCCCTTGGCCCTGCCGCGGAACTCGATGCCGGGCTTGGTCATGTCCACCCACCCCTCGCCGATCCGCACGTTCATCTCGCCGCCGGTCGGTTCGATGATGCCTGAGATCATCCTGGAGAGCGTCGTCTTCCCGGCACCGCTCTTCCCGATGATCCCGAAGACCTCCTTCTCCTTCACCTCGAAGGTGACGCCGTCGACGGCCTTGACCATCCCGCGGTCGACCGAGAGATACCGCTTGATGACGTCGCGCGCCACCAGCACGTTCTCCCCGAGTTCGGCCTCCTCGTAGGTCTCGGTGTCGGAGTACCCCGCCATGAAGCGTGCGATAACCTCGTCCGGCTTGCCGAGGATCTCGATCTCGCCGTCTTTGAGCATAATCGCCCGGTCGGCGACGTCCTGGATGACCTGGGAGAAGTGGGAGGTGACCATCATCCCCATATCGTTCTTCTCGGCCGCTTCCTTGAGCATCCGGTGGACCAGGGTCGCGGTGCCGGGGTCGAGGGTGCCGGTCGGTTCGTCGGCAAAGAGGGTGAACGGTTCCTTGGCAAGCTGCCTGGCAAGCACCACCCGCTGCTTCTCGCCGCCCGAGAGGTCACGGGCGATATGCATCATCCGGTGGGAGAGACGGACCTCGTCAAGGAGGTCGGCGGCGCGGTTGACCGCCTTTGATGGCGGGTATCTGATGTCCTCAAGGGCATGGAGGACATTCTCGATGACCCGGTCGTTCCCGTACAGGGCAAAGGTCCGCTGGAACATGATTGCGGTCCTTGCCATGACCCGCCTCTTCATCTGTTCGTTCTCAGGGTTCCAGAGGTCGACGTCGACCGGGGCCATCATCTGGCCACACTTCGGACATTTTTCTCCGGCCCTGCTCGGGACATCCACCCATCCGCACCCTTCGCAGGCGGCGACATGGTAGATCACCTTTCCTTCTGTCGGAGGTTGATCGACGCCCCTGATGAGGTGGAGAAGGACCGTCTTCCCCGACCCGCTGCGGCCGATGATCCCGACGATCTCTCCCTCCTCAACCTCAAAATTGATATTGTTGAGCGCCCTCTTCTCTCCAAAATCCATGCAGAGGTTCTCGACTGTGATCAACGCGGTCATGCTCTACTCCTTTGATTCCTCAAACGTACTCTTGAGGTCAGACCATATTATCCTTTATATTGAGACAATACCATCATCAGAGAGTTCCCGCACAATTGGGACGACTTCCCTGACATTTTTGATGATATACCCGGCCGCCCGGGTCAACTGCTCGGGCTTCTCTCTCGACTGCTGTTCTGAGAGAATACTGATGTCGGCCCGCCTGAATGCTTTCAGGTCGTTGATCCCGTCCCCGACCATCACCACCGTCTCATAGTAGTCCTGGAGGTCCTCGACGATCTGGGCCTTGATGGAGGGCGTGGCGATCCCGTGGACCTGGTCACGCGGGATGCCGAGGTGATCGGCGATCTGTTCCAGTTTGGCGGCCCGATCGCCCGAGGCGATGTAGGTGGCGACGCCCATGGCATGAAGACTCTCGATCGTCTCTTTCGCCCCCTTGAACGGTCGGCCGCCGGCGGTGACCGTGAACTCGATCCCCCGCTTCGAAAGGTTGAGGATGGCCCCTGAGTCCATCACCACCAGTTCCTCCTCTTTCAAGATCCCCCAGACGTCCTTGATGCAGGCCTGGAGATCCCCGACCAGGGCCTCGCGGTCCCCGTACAGGAGGTTCGCGAGTTCTTCGTGCGGCGTGACCTGCCTGAGACAGGACACCCCGAAACCGACCTTCCGTTCACAGAGGTACTCGGAGAGGAACTGATCGTCGGGTGCCCCCATCACGTCCCTGCTGTGGGCGTTGAGCGCGATGAGCACCCGGGCGGGGTCGCGGCAGGTGAGCAGGGTCGTCTCGACGTCGGGGAGGATTTCCCCGGTCCCGACATCTCGTGCCGTCCGGTAACTCCTCAGAAGAGTTCCGGCGCTGTCAAATACCACTGCAATGCTCATGATACTCACAGGTTAACCTTATGTGATGGGATATTCATCTACTCCCATTAAGTATGTTGCTCAACGAGACCGCCGAGCAGATCCGATCGATGGAGATCCGGGGTGCGGGGAGAATCGCCCGTGCCGCGGCCGCCGCCCTGAAAGACCATGCAGAGACCTTTGAAGGCTCCGACATCAGGTCTTTCAGGCACTTTATGGGCGAAGCGGCCTGCACCCTGCTGGCCACCAGACCGACGGCGGTCTCTCTCCCGAATGCCGTCCGTTTTGTGATGAAGGCGATGGAAGGGGCCGGCAACGTCCCCGAGGCGCAGGCCGCGATCAGGCGGGCGGCCGACTCCTTTCTCCTCTCCTCGAAGCATGCAATCGAGTGGATCGGCGAGATCGGTGCCCGACACATCTCCGACGGCGACGTCGTGCTCACCCACTGCAACTCAGAGGCGGCCCTTGCCTGCATCCTCACCGCCCACCGGCAGGGCAAGGACCTGGAAGTTTTCGCGACCGAGGTGCGCCCGAGAAACCAGGGTATACTTACGATCAGGGCCCTCAACGATGCCGGGGTGAAGACGAACTACATCGTCGACTCGGCGGTCCGTTCCTTTATCAACGATGTCGACCTGGTCGTCACCGGGGCCGACGCGGTGACGGTGAATGGGGCGGTGGTGAACAAGATCGGCACCTCCCAGATCGCCCTGGCCGCCCATGAGGCACGGACGACGATGCTGGTGGCGGCAGAGACCTACAAGTTCGCACCACGATCGATCCTGGGAGAGCGGATCGAGATCGAGGAACGCCAGACCGACGAGGTGCTGGACCCGGCGGTGGCGGCGACGCTCCCGCACGTCCGGGTCAGAAACCCGGCCTTCGACGTCACCCCGGCGCGGTATGTGGACGAGATCGTGACCGAAATGGGGGCGATCCCGCCGACGATGGCCTATATTATCATCAGAGACCATCTGGGCTGGGGGATCGAGGAGTTCCACAAGAATTTTGAGTTCAACGAGAGAATGCAGGAGTGAGAAAGATGAAGGACGTTACTGCAACCTACTATTTCCGCCCGCGGGCCGACACCACGCCCGAACAGGCGGCGCAGGCGATCGTCGAGGAGGAGACGACCGGCACCTGGACCGACATCACGACCACCACCGAGTACGTCCGCCGTCTCGACGGAGAGGTGCTCGCCCTCGAACCTTCGGGCAAGGGTTACGTGACGCAGGTTCGGTACCCGGCCGAGATCTTCGAGGCCGGCAATGTCCCGCAGTACCTCTCGGTGGTCGCGGGCAACCTCTTCGGTCTCGGACGTCTGGAGGCGGTCAGGCTCCTGGACGTCGACTTCCCGGAGTCGCTGGTTCCGTTCAAGGGCCCGAAGTTCGGGCTCGAAGGGGTGAGGCGACTCATCGGGACGACCGATCGGCCGCATGTGGGCACGATCATCAAGCCGAAGGTCGGCCTCAACCCGAAGGACACTGCGGAGGTGGCCTATCACGCGGCGGTCGGCGGGGTGGACCTGATCAAGGACGACGAGACCCTGACCGACCAGACTTTCTGCCCGCTCGACGAGCGTCTCCAGGCGGTGATGGCGCGGCTCGACGAGGCGAAGGAGGAGACCGGGCGGCAGGTGCTGTATGCGGTGAACATCTCGGCAAGGGCCGACGAGATCGTGGGGCGGGCCGAGCACGCCCTGGACCTCGGGGCGAACATGCTGATGATCGACGTGATCACCTGCGGGTTCACCGCCCTCCAGGCCCTGGCCGAGGCGCCGTCGGTGAAGGTGCCCATCCATGTCCACCGGACGATGCACGGGGCGATCACCCGCAACCCGGAGCACGGGATCGCGATGCGCCCGATCGCACGGATCGTGCGGATGCTCGGCGGCGACCAGCTCCATACCGGCACGGTCTCGGGCAAGATGAGCCACGATGTCTCCGAACTGAAGGGCGACAACCTCGCTCTCACCGAGCCGTTCTTCGGGCTCAAACCCACTTTCCCGGTGGCGAGCGGCGGCCTCCACCCGGGCAAGGTGGCGGCAGAGATCGGAACCCTCGGCACCAACATCGTCCTCCAGGCGGGCGGTGGGATCCACGGCCACCCGGACGGCACCGAGGCCGGAGCAAGGGCGATGCGCCAGGCGGTCGATGCGTTTATGGAGGGGGTGTCTGCGGAGGAGTACGCGAAGGATCACTACGAACTCGCGAGGGCACTGGAGAAGTGGGGGAACCGGTGAATCCGGGAATTTTTCATTTTTTTGGGGTTCAGATCCCTTCTGTGTGACGGTGAGGGCGTGCAGTCCTCGTGACGCGTAGACGACCCGCACAGAACGCATATATAAAACGCTAGATATACTCAAGGGAGTGGATACCACAACCGGTGCCTCTCGGGAGACCATATCATGAAAAAATTCTTTTTCGCTCTCATCGCCCTCCTCGCCTTTCTCGTCGTCATTTTCTGGAGCGGCCTTCTTCCGGCGCCGTCGGGAGGAGAGGCAGGCCCCACATCACCCACAGACGTCCCAACACCGAAAACGCAGATAGACGCACAGGAGGCGGAAAAAATCGCCCTCGCCCTCTTCCCGGAGGCGATGGTCGACCGGACGACAGTCGAACTCATAACCAATGGAGACAGTCCCTACTACGAATGTGAGATCAGGACGCAGGACGAAAAAAAGATCCTGGCGTGGATCGATCCCGCGACCGGTGACCTCATCGGATTTTCCACCGGATCGCAGATGATGGGTCGGCCTGCCGAACCCGTACTTTCGATGGACGAGGCGCGGGAGGTCGCGAGAGCGTACGTCGATGAAAAACGCGACGGTGCCGACCTGACACTGACCTCAGAACGATATAACACCTTCTCCAGCGGATCGGTCGGAACCGTGGCCGACAGGTATTCATTCAGTTATGCTCGCCTGATCAGGGGCGTCCCGTGCCTCAGCGATGGCTTTTCCATCTCTGTCGATGCGGTGACGGGCGAGATCTGTAAGTACTCGAAACGGTGGAAGACCGACGAGGACCTCTGCACCGCCGACACGGTCCCGTCGATTTCAGGTGAAGATGCAAAGGACGCCGTCAGGGCGTACCTGAAGGAGACCTGGGGCGACCTGCCCGGCCTTACCGTCCATACGGCCGACCTCTGGTGGCGCGACGGGAATAACGGGAGTACGGACGCGGTCCCGCTTGTATGGGAGGTGCGTTTCGACGACGATCACTACCGCTCGCTTCAGTATCCACGTATGGCCAATGCATTTGTCGACGCCCACTCCGGCGAGGTGCTGGACGGTTTCTACCACCCCGATGCGACCTGAGGTGAGAAGATGGAGATCAGACGGATATGCACCATCGCGGAAAAGGAATTCTCCGAAAACATCAGGGGACGACGTTTCCTTCTCGTCCTCGCCCTCTTCCTCATCATCGCGGCCATCGGTGCATGGCAGGGCATCCAGGACTACACCGACGCCCTCGACCGCTACATGCAGACCCTCCAGGTCACCGGCATCGGCGTTGTTTCTTCGCTGGCGCATGTCCGCCCCTCGATCCTGGACGTCTTCATGCGAATGGGCGAGACGATGTCGATCCTCGGTGCGGTACTCGGCATCGCCGTCGGTTTCGACCTCATCTCCGGCGAGAAGGAGGACCACTCCCTGAAGATGCTCCTCTCCCACCCGGTGTACCGGGACGAGGTGATCACCGGCAAAGCCCTCGGCGGCATCGTCACGGTGGCGTTCGCCATGGCGGTCGCCCTCGGCATCGCGCTCGCCCTCCTTCTCATCTCCGGCCATGTGCCCTCGTCCGATGAGTCGGGTTTCATCCTGATCTTCGGACTTGTCTCCTTCCTCTACCTGACCTGTGGGTATGCGATCGCACTTGCCATGTCGGTCGTCGCCGACCGGAGCGGGAAGGCGCTGCTCTATGCACTGGTCGTCTTCTTCTTCCTCTCGTCCGTCGTCCCGGCGGCCTGAACCCTTGCCGCCGATGTAATCGCAGGCCCGGCGCCCACGGCCCCGACGGTCTTCGAGCACGAAGCCCGGGAGGAGTGGAACGCCTACCAGGAGGAACGTAGGGACCATGACCAGATGCGGAACGCCGTGATCTCTGCCGCACAACTCTTCTCTCCCCGGGCCACCTACGGAGAGGTCTCCCGCGCCGTCACCCAGCCCCTGATGTACCTGAACATGCACGGCGCCCCCGACGAGGCATGGTCGCACTTCGACGAGGACGACCTGGACTATGCCGAGGTCCTTGGCCATCTCTGGAAGAACATCGTGGCTCTCCTCCTCATCCCTGTCGCGTTTTTCGGACTGGCATATGTCGCGTTCCTGAGACTGGATGTCAGATAACACCGGTACGACGTTGGAGGATCAGTTCAAGAAAGAAATTTAAGGCTTTGTAGATTTGCTCATGAGGCGAGAGCACGTCTCATGCTCAATTCTACAGAACCAGAGAGCCAATTTTTTTCTTCGCGCCCGGTTTGCACCGGCTGATATCTCGCCGACAGCCTTCGATCGATGATCGGAGCATGCATGCGAGGTGCTCCATGTTGTTTACACTCGCGCCGGGATCACGGCCGGAGAGACCCACCTCGCGATCACCCGTGTCAGGTGTTCTCCGGATCGTGTGCAAATTATCCGGGGTAGCTGTACACACTTCTCTCTATGTACTCTGTACGCAGATCCAGGTAAGGATCAGCTCTTTTCCTCGGCCGCCACGTTGCCACCACCTGGGTGCAAACCGGGCGCGAGGGTGGAAAGGTCTTCGCCGTCCACTCGCGATAGATCCAGTGATCGAAGGAGAAATTTTGCCACACTCTCGCGCCCTGGGGAGACTCCCGGCGCAGAACTCCCCACAGCAGAACCCGAAACGTAGAGGGTCAAAATAGAAACCGTATATAATAGGAAAATAATATTTCAAACCATCGAGATGCAATCGATCCCGCAGATGGAGCGTGAACCATGTCAGAAGATCTGCCGATAAAAAATATCTTCACCGGTCCGGGGCGCCTCTTCGATCAACTCCGAATAAAGTCACTCCAGGAGGATCTCCTCTTCTTTTTCACCGTCGTTCTTGCGGTATCGATCCTTTCCACACTCAGGACTCTCCTGATGTATCCGGTTCACGAGCCCACCGCACCGTATCTTATCGGGGGCATGCTGTTCGGCGCATTCGGCCCACTCCAGAGTATGATCACCTGGGCTGTCATACTCCTGAGTGTCAGTCTCATCGAGCACTTTTTCCTCCTTTTTGTCGACGAACACCAGGGTTTTGAGAGGACGATGAAGTCGGCGATCTATGCCCTCTTCCCGACCGTCCTTTTCTGGTGGGCGGCGGTCATTCTAAAAATCCCCTATGCAGGTCTGCTGCTTCTCCTCTGTTTCACCCTGATCACCTACTCTGGCATACGAAAATTTCATGAGAAGTCAAAAGACCGCGCTGCATTCGTCTCACTTGCAACGAGTGCAGTGCTGCTGATCCTCTTCTCAAGGTGGATCTCTGTTCCGGGGTTCGGATTGTGGCTGTGATGATTCGTGCTTGATGAAAGGAGGGAAAATTATGGATAAACCACCCTTGAGAAGAGGGAAGATTTTCATTCTGGTTGCGGTGGTCCTTGTTGCGGTTGTCATCGTCAGTGTTCTTCTCATCGATCAGAACAGAGAGGCACAGATCGAGGAACAAAAAGAGGCCATCCGTCATGTCATCCCCGGGATCAGCGAGAATGACCTGGACTCGCTCCTCTCCAGGCAGGTCTATGCCGCCTACGGACAGATCCGGAAGGGCCAGAACCTCCCAGTCACGCTCAAGGCCGCAGACGCCGATCTCGAAGATCAACACTTCTTCTATCCTGACGGTCCGGTCTTCGGCTATGGTATCAATTATCTGGGTTGCATCATGATATTTCTCGACGAAAATGCGTCGGCGGACCGGGAGACCATCGACGAGATCTATCAGATCATCGAATCACACGCCAATGCAACAGGGACCGGCAACACCCCGGTGCTCTTCGTCCGTGCCCCGCAGATCCAACCCGACATGGAAACAGCGTGAATGATCCCTGACGCCCGGCCATCACCCCGATGGCCGATACTTTTTTCGGCTTTGTTGAATCGGGCATGAACCCTTGGTTCAAGCATACAGGATGAAAATTTCTCGTCGCTTGATCTCTCTTTTCAAGACTGGAGAATCGGTGGAAACCTTGTTCAATCGTCGCCCCCACCTATCCTCGTCGTAGGGGGTTCCGGGGGGCACTCGCCCCCCGGCGCGAGGCAACAGTGAAGATCCTGTGATGAAGGTGGGAAAGCACATATCCCCCACCGGAGAGATTACACCCTATGTCCTCTCAGCCGGCACCCGCCTTCGACCTCTTCAACGTCTACTTCGAACGCCTCTACGACCCGACGATGCACCTCCTCCTCGCCTTCGACGGGGAGGTCGACGAAGCGGTGCTGAAGAAGGCCACTCTCCGTCTCCTCGGCTCCAACCCCTACCTCAGGTCGAGGTTCGCAGAGGAAGAGGAGGGCATGCCCTGCTGGGAAGAGATCGCAGAGGAGGAGTGGGAGCGGGCCTTTGTGATCCTCCCACCCGGAGAACACCTCAGACCGCCGGCCCCCCTCGACGTCCGCCGGGGACCGCAGGTGCGGGTGAGCCTCGCCCGGCAGGAGGACGGCGACCGGATCGTCGTCACCTGTCATCACGGCTTCTGCGACGCGAAAGGGATCATCGACCTTGCACGCCGCCTCTTCGAGGTCTACCGGGAGATCAAAGAAGACCCCGACTTCAGGCCCGCACCTCTCGGGTGGTACGACCGGGGGACAGAGAGAGTTCTGGCGCAGTTCACCGCGGAGGAGATCAAACAGGCCCGCGACGAGGAAGAGCCCTTCGTCGACCGGTGGCGCTTCCCGATCGTGAGGCAGGGACGAGGCACACCCAGGATCGCACACCGGACGCTTTCTCCCGATCGGCTCAGGCAGGCAAAGGAGTTTGGCAGGCGGCACGGCGCCACCGTCAACGACATCATGATCGCCGCCTTCTTCCTCGCTCACCTGAAAATCAGAGACGACCCCTCAGACCTCGGCGCACCCCGTTCCATCCTCACCTCGGCAGACCTCCGCCGCCACCTCGACCACCCGGAAGCGTGCCCGCCCATGAACCTCTCGGTCGCCTACGAGGTCACCCTCACCGCCGGAGAAGGCACCGGCCTGGAGGACATCATCGACCAGGTCACCGCGGTGACGAAACGGCGCAAGGCAGACGGCCTCGGCATCGGGTGCATCCTCTTCTACGACGAGATCTATGCCGGCGGCATGCCGGGGGTGAGGGCGTTCTTCGACGAGATGATCCGGCGGTACGAGGAGACCGGCCTCAAAAACCCGGTCTTCTCCAACATCGGCGTCCTCGACGCCGCAGAGTTTCTCCCGGTGGACGGGAAGGATGGTCATCCCCTCGACCTTCGGAACCTCTGCTTCCTCCCCTGTGTCTGCTGGCCGTACGGGTTTCTCATCTCCCTCTCCACCTTCCGCGAGTCCATGACGATCGTCACGGGTTATGAGAAGGGGCCGTACTCGGAGGATATGGTCGAGCGGTTCCTCGACGCTGTGGTGGGGTACCTGCCCTGACACCCTCGCACGGGAACAGAGAGTGCTGAGCATGAACCCCGCGTTCTGGGTAGTGCCCCGGACTAAAACTGAAATTCTGGCTCTGTTGAATCAGGCATGAACCCCGGGCTCAAGCATACGGGCTGAAAATTGTTCACAGGCGATCTTGCCAAGTGTGGAAGAGTTCTTTATCACTCCCTTGCGACAGAACAACAGGGGGAACACAATATCTCGCCGCCCCTCGGCTATCGTCATCGTGGGGGTCCGGGGGGTCTCCCCCCGGCGCGAGACGGCGGGGAATATTCTACGATGAGGGCGGCACGCCTCATCGACGTGCCTTCCCGCAACCTCTCGCCGGGGGCGTTGCCCCCGGACCCCCAGGATTGCGATTGGGTCGGGAAGGCAACACTGGAGATCCCACTCACTCCCATCACAATAGGGCAGCAGGAGGATCACCTGGCCATCGCCGCCCCGCTACTTATGTTCTTGAATTGCCATGAGGGAGAGCGTGTGCCTCCTCCGGAAATGATGATCTTCTCGGCCGCTGATGAAAAAAGATCACCCGAACAGCACCTGAAATGCAGAGAACCCACACAGAACCCAAATATAAAATAAAGAATATAGTCTGACCTGTGGAGACCGATTCTGTCCCGGAGTGCCTCCACCTACCCGGAGCATAACAATGACGAAATATTTGATCAGACCTGAAACCCCTCATGAGGTTTGTCCTAACCTTCCTCCCAAAAGAGGACTCTCAATATCCATCTCTCTCACCATCCTCCTCGCACTGATCGCGCTCCCCGCATCATGCTCGGCCCTCCTGTCAGAAGAGCAGGTAACCATCACCATAACCTCCCCCCATGACGGGGCGGAGGGCTGGATCGATGTCGTTCCGCCCCACGTTGCCGTCGTCGGCGAGGTCGACGCCCCTTCCGGCATACAGTCCGTGCGTGTCAGGAGTGGAGTGGGGGAAGTCTCGTGCGGGAACGGAACGGAGTTCGCATGCTCGGTGCCGGTCGCGACCGGTGAGAACACCCTCACCGTCATCGCCGTCGACACGCTCGGGAACCAGGCCGAGAAAAGCCTGAACGTGACTGTCCATATCGGTCTGCCCCCGCCTCCGGCGATCACCGTCTCGGGCAGGGTGAGCGATCCCGGCGGCACCCCGATCGCCGGCGCATCGGTGAGATTTGAGTCGGAATTTTCGCTCGATAATGATCCGCTCTCGGTGACGACCACGACAGACGATGACGGGCACTACCTGATCGAAGACGCGATCGGGTATCGGCAGAATATCACCGTCAGGAAGGAGGGCTATCTCCCCCTCCAGCGCGATATCATCTTTGAAAACCTGACAGACGAACTCGACCTCGAACTGGAGCCACAGCGTCGAACAACGCCGGGATTTGATCTCCTGACCGGCATCTTCGCACTCCTCGGGGCATCGTTGATCGCTCTGGTCAGGAGAAGGTGAAGGCACGCAGGTCTCGGGAAAGAAGAGGACCGACCGGACGGAACCGCATACCCAACATGGAAGACACACAATGATGGACGACATCCCGCAGCCCGTAAAGATCCTCGGACTCATCGCGGCACTCTTCGCCCTCTGCATCCTCTCATTCGGCATAAGTCTCACCACCGGAGCACCGGTCGAGAGCGGCGATCCGCCGGCAGGAATCGTCGAAGATGGGGCGAGTTATCAGGTCGAATGGACGCCGGCGGCGGAACCTGACGTCACCGTCTCCCTGAACAGCACCTTCAACTGGGGATCGATATGGATGTCCGGCGAGTGGCGACATACGTGCGGAATATACAGTGTCGCAACCTCTGCATCCCCGGACCGCCAGAAGTACCGGGCCATCACCGGACAGCACACAGAGGTCAGGGTCGATACCCCCGAGATAGATTTCATCATCTTCCCCCATCTAAAGAATCCAAAGTACTTCGGAGGCCGCTCAGACCCTGAGCGCGGGATGGTGATCAGGGAGACAGCCGATGAATACTACAGGTGCGTGGCATGGGAGTGGGCCTTCACAAAACTCGGCGCCACCACCTCCACAATATCTCATTATGCTATATGGGATCTCCGCCTCCCGCCGGATCGTTCCTGCCAGAGCACCGTCACCGACGCAGTAGATATGATCCATGGTGAGGAGATCATGCAGAGATGGAACATGACCATCGACCCCCTCCCCAACCCCGAAGAGTTGAGCGGCGAGGAACTGGCACGGCACGGGATCAGGCAGGAGAGCTGGGGCCAGTACTTTGCGACCGGGGCCGTTCACCTGACTCCAGAGAGGAAAAAATGACGACCCATCTTCAAAATCAAGAATAGTGATCCAAAAAAACACAAAATCAGACCCGAAAAGATAAATCCCATCACCGTGAAGAAGAGGTCTGGGATATGTCTGACTCCCCCACCGATCCCTGTTCAGAAAATCCACATCCGCACCCACGAGGCAGAATGCTATGAAAAAAGAATATGTCGCCCTCTTGCTGGTCTCATGTTTCCTGGCGGTCTCGGTCGGCCTGATCCTTGTCGGCCAGGATATCAGGAGTTCACACCAGATCAGGACCGGCAAGACCGACACCCTCAGTGACGAGACATGGTACGATGTGGTCGAAAAGATCCAGGAGCGAGAGGAGGTCGTCTGCACCTACGGCACCCTCCCCGACCTCACCGACGAGACGCACCGGCGGGCCTGGATCAGTCGTCTCCAGGCCTATACAACGGTCCAGAAAAAGGAGATGATGCCGTACCTCTACCCGGACGGCCCGATACTCAGCCTGGGGTACGACGTCCAGGGTTATGTCAAGGTCATGGTCCGCGAAAACTACACCGCCAGCGAGAACGAGACCGGGGTCTGGTATCGGATCCTCAAACTCTACGGTGAAAAGCGGGGGATCAAAGACATCCCAGTGAAAATCGTGGTCACATCTGACCGCACTCCAGAGATCAACATACCGGTCACGCTCCAGACCCCGTGACGAACCGCTCGTGAACCGAAGGTTCAGGGAGACTATGGAGAAATATCAGAGGGGCTTTGTAGAATCAGGCATGGACCCCGGGCGCAAGCATACGCGATGAACATGCTTGTGGCCCCTCCGTGTGAGGATGGATCGATCCTTGATCCTTCTTCTTGCGTTCGATGAGCGAACAGAAATCAAGCATTGTGCCGCCCCCGCCTATCCTCGTCGTAGGGGGTCCGGGGTGTTCCCCCCCGGCGCGAGACGAAGGGAAAGAGTCTGCGATGAGGGCGACACGCCTGATCATCACGCTCGCATCCGGAAAAAGTTCGGGGATCAACAGAGCCATCAGAGACATTTTTCATGGCAATGCCCTGATGAAGATCGATCGTTATACTCTCTTTTTTCCTCGCCCTACCCGAATGGTTACAGACAAATCCCCCCGCACCCCAGTATATTCTATGGAGATCACGTTCACCAAACTCCACGGCAACGGCAACGACTTCATCCTCATCGACGAAATGAACGGGCCGGTCATCCCCGACGAGATGAAGGCCCCCTTCGCCGCCCTGTACTGCGACCGCCGCTTCGGGATCGGCGGCGACGGGGTTCTCTTCATCTCACCCTCCGAGACCGCAGACGTGAAGATGCGCCTCTTCCAGCCTGACGAGAGCGAGGCCGAGATGTGCGGGAACGGGATCCGGTGCCTGGCAAAGTACGCCCATGACGCGGGATATGCCCGGGACACCTGCACCGTCGAGACCCTCGCCGGCGTCATGCCGGTGGAGATGGGCTACGACGAGGAAGGCGAGTTCTGGGCAACGATCGAGATGGTCGACCCGGCCTTCGAGCGTTCCACCATCCCGGCACTCGGGGAGGGCGAGTACACCGAGGAGATCGGCGGGTTCACCGTCCACGCCGCAAATACCGGCGTCCCCCACGCCGTGGTCTTCGTCGACGACCTCGAAGCAGTCGAGATCATGGCCGTCGCACCCTCCATCCGCCGGCACCCCACCTTCCCGAAGGGCGCGAACGTCAACTTCGTGCAGCTCAACGGCGGGGAATCGCTCAGGATCAGGACCTTCGAGCGGGGCGTCGAGGGCGAGACCGAGTCCTGCGGCACCGGTGCCACCGCATCGGCCGCCGTCGCCCACCACCTGGGGCTTGTCGGCCCCGAGGTGAGGGTCGAGACCCGCGGCGGCCCCCTGGTGATCGGGTGCGGCGAGAAGACCACCATGACCGGCCCGGCGACCACGGTCTTCTCGGGCGTCATCGAAGGGTGAAGGGATCCAAAAACCCCTCTTTTTTTTCGGCGCGGCAGATTTCCCCGGAGCGGTTCGTCATCACTCAGATGGTGAACCAGTAGATATCCCCGGTCGCGCCTTCACGACAGAAGCGCAGACAGGAACGGCACCCCTTGCCGCCCCCGCCTATCCTCGTCGTGAGGGGGCCCGGAGGGTGCAACCCCCCGGCGCGAGACGACAATGAAGATCCTGCAATGGGGCGGCCCCCGATACCAAGTCGCCCTTATCCTTTTGCCGATCGATCTCATGCCTTCCCCCATCAATCGCGCCGGGGTTTGCGACCCCCGGACCCCCTCACCAGGATTGAGTGGAGAGGGCAGAGAGATAACCGAGAAAAGGTTGGCGTCTACCGCTCGACCTTCCGGATCCCCTCGTCGGTGATCACGTAGTCGAAACAGATGTCGGCAGGACGTGAGCGGTGCTTCTCGAGCACCACCCGCCTGACTCCGTCCTTCCGCTTCTCGATGCGCAGGATCGCCTTGGAGAGATGGCCCAGCGCCGTCCCGCCCAGCCCGAAGTAGACATCGGTGTCGATGTCCTGGTAGACCTGATTGGTGATCAGCACCGGCACCTCGTAGCGCTTTGCGTAGCCAAGGAGAAGCACCATATGCCGGGAAAGCGTCCTGAGGCCGTCCTTCTTTGTCCCGAGCTCTGAACGATACAGGGCGGTGGCGGAGTCCATCACGATCAGCCCCACCTTCCGCGCCCGCAGGAGGGCCTCGCACTCGTTGATCATCACGCCTTCCTGGACAAAATCGACCGGTTCATAGAGGTACAGCCGGTCGGCCAGGGCCTCCGCCTCGCCGCCGGCGATCTGCTCGAAACGGTCGGCCGAGAAGCCCTCGGTGTCGATGTAGACCACCGCCTCCCCGCCCCGCAGACAGGCGACCGCGGCCATCACCGCAATGGTCGACTTGCCCGAACCGGGTTCACCGTAGACCTGGGTGATCGTCCGGCGTTCCAGCCCGCCGCCGAGAAGGTCGTCGAGGGGTATCGAACCGGTGCTCATCTTCGCGGCCCTCATGCATCGCTCCCTTCAAACCGCTTCCAGGCCGCCTCCTCGACGAGACGGGCGACCGTCCTCACCGGGATGCCCAGGGACGAGGCCCAGGCCCGCACCTCGTCGGACTCGGCCTTCACCGAGGAGACCGCCCCGGCAAGATACCCGACCTTCACATGCACCGTCCGCCGCTCGCCCCCGACCTCGACCTCGACCGGCACCTCCCGGCGCTCCAGCACGCTCCGGTGGACCGAGGGGATGCACCGCACCCCGAGAGTACCGAGTTCGCGGGCAAGGATCCCGGTGAGTGCCGGGCCGTCGGCCGGACGGCAGACCACCCTGACCAGATGACCGGCCCGCCCCTTCTTCATCACCGCCGGGAGCACCGAGACGTCCCGCGCCCCGGCCGCGAAGAGGAGGTCCATGCAGTGGCCGAGCACCTCGCCGGTCACGTCGTCCACGTTGGTCTCGAGCACGTCCACCTCGTCCGCGAGGGCCGGCGGCGCCACATTCAGGAGGACGGCCCTGAGCACATTGGGCGTCTCCTCGGGGTCACGAGTCCCGGCACCGTACCCGATCCCCGTCACGCTCGCCGGCCCGAGGTCGGCGGGCCGGAGCGTTGCGAACTCGGCCAGGAGCGCCGCACCCGTCGGGGTGCAGAGTTCGCCGTCCCCGACGCCGAACCTGGTCTCCAGCGTCGACGCCGCCAGGACCGCCAGGGTCGCCGGGGCCGGGACCGGGATCAGGCCGTGGGCCGCCCTGACCTTCCCTGACCCCAGGGCGATCGGCATCACCGCGACGCCGTCGACCGCAAGACTCTCCAGGGCCGTGCACGCCCCGAGCACGTCGGCGATCGCATCGTCGGCCCCGACCTCGTGGAAGTGGGCATGTTCGCCGTGGATGCTCTCCTCGGCCTCCGCGATCCTCTGAAAAACCCTCTTTGCCCGTTCGATCGCCGGCCGCGGCGCGTCGGCACCCTCCACGATCTCAAGCACCTGGTGGAGGTGCCGGTGGGCCGGGCCGGCCCTGGTCTCCACCCGCACCGCCGAGATCCCACACCTTTTCACGCGGGAGAAGAGCGGGTCGGCCACCACCGAGGCCATCGCCCTCCTGACAACCGTCTCGTCCGCACCGACGGCAAGGAGCGCCCCGATGGTCATGTCGCCCGCCGCACCGTGAAAGGGATCAAAGAGAAGAATTCGCATACTGTGGCAGTACTTATAAATCAGGGCGTATATGATTGTAACGAATGCCTGAAATGTATCTGAAAGTCGACAGGGCATATCCGGAGGACCAGGGCGGGGGGAAGGCACGCCTGGATCCTGACACCATGCTCCAGCTGCGACTCTCGCCCGGCGACCTCGTCGAGGTCGTCGGGAAACGTCGGACCATCGCCAAGGTCTGGCGGGCGATGGTCTCCGACTGGCAGCAGGGAAAGATGCGGGTTGACAAGTTCACGCGGGAGAACGCGGAGGTCGCGGTCGGGGACAAAGTACTCGTGCGGAAGGCCGAGACCGAGGTCGAGGCAGAACGGGTCGTCCTCGCACCGCCCGAAGATCTGCCCCGCCAGGTCCCGATCAACTACCAGAGCGTCGTCAACCACCTCATCGACTTCCCGATCGCCAAGAACGACTCCGTCCCGATCCAGGCCGGGCTTCCCTTCATGCAGCCCCAGATCGTGGCCTTCAAGGCGGTCGTCGTCGAGCCCGAAGATGCGATCATCATCACCAAGAACACCAAGGTCGAGTTCTCAGAGAAACCGGCGGCCGGGTTCGAAGGCGGCAAAAAACTCTCGTACGAGGACATCGGCGGGCTCAAAGACGAACTGCAGCGGGTGCGGGAGACGATCGAACTGCCGATGCGTCACCCCGAACTTTTTAGAAAACTCGGGATCGACCCGCCGAAGGGCGTGCTCCTGTACGGGCCGCCGGGCACCGGCAAGACGCTCATCGCCAAGGCCGTCGCCTCCGAGAGCGGGGCGCACTTCATCTCCATCGCGGGCCCCGAGGTGATCTCCAAGTATTACGGCGAGTCAGAACAGCGGCTGCGCGAGGTCTTCGACGACGCCCGACAGAACGCACCCTCGATCGTCTTCATCGACGAACTCGACTCCATCGCCCCGAAGCGCGAGGAGGTCACCGGCGAGGTCGAACGGCGGGTGGTCGCCCAGCTCCTCACCATGATGGACGGGCTCGAGGAGCGGGGGCAGGTCGTCGTGATCGGGGCGACGAACCGTCTCGACGCCATCGATGCGGCGCTCAGGCGGCCGGGACGTTTCGACCGGGAGATCGAGATCGCGGTCCCGAACGAACGCGACCGGACCGAGGTGCTCAAGATCCACACCCGCGGGATGCCCCTTGCCGAGGACGTCAGCCTCGAGGAGATGGCCAGACAGACCCACGGCTTTGTCGGCGCCGACCTTGCGGCACTGGCGCGTGAGGGAGCGATAAGGGCGCTGCGCCGGTACATGCCCCAGATCGATCTCGAAGAGGACGAGATCCCGCCCGAGGTCCTGGAGACGATGGAGGTGCAGGCCGGCGACTTCCGCGAGTCGCTCCGCGACGTCTCGCCCAGTGCCATGCGCGAGGTGCTGCTCGAGGTTTCTCATGTGACCTGGGAAGACGTCGGCGGCCTGGAGTCCGAGAAGGAGGAGGTGCGCGAGGCCGTCGAGTACCCACTCACCGACCGGACGCGTTTCGAAGACCTGGGGATCGAACCGCCGCGGGGCGTGCTCCTGTACGGCCCGCCCGGTACCGGCAAGACGCTCATCGCGAAGGCCGTCGCCTCGGAGAGCGGGGCGAACTTCATCCCGGTGAGGGGGCCGCAGCTCCTCTCCAAGTGGGTCGGCGAGTCCGAACGGGCGGTGCGCGAGGTCTTCAAGAAGGCCAGGCAGGTGGCGCCGTCCATCATCTTCTTCGACGAACTCGATGCCCTCGCCCCGGCCAGGGGAGCAGGGGCGGAGAGCCATGTGGTCGAGAGCGTGCTCAACCAGATCCTGACCGAGATGGACGGGCTCACCGAGAGAGGCGACGTGGTGGTGATGGGAGCGACGAACCGGCCCGACATCGTCGACCCCGCCCTGCTCAGGCCGGGCCGCTTCGACCGGCTCGTCTATATCGGGGCGCCTGACCGGAAAGGCCGGGCCAAGATCCTCGGGATCCACACGCGCCACATGCCACTCGAGGGCTCCACGATGAACGAAGCGGTGGCGATGACCGACGGGCTCGACACCTCGGCGATCGAGGAGAGCGTCGCCGCTCTGCCGACCGAGGGATCGCCCACCATTGCAAATCTCAGGGACGCCGTCGCGGGAGTCGAGAAAGGAGCGGGCGAGCCCCTCTCGGCCTGGGCGCGGCGGAGGCTCCTCACCGACCAGCTCGCCGCCCGCGGCACGCCGCTCGCCGACCCGGTGCGTGACGAGATCGTCTGGGCGATCGCCAAGATGACCGAGGGCTATGTCGGTTCAGACCTGGAGGCCCTCTGCCGCGAGGCCGGGATGCTTGCCATGCGGGAGAAACAACCCGTCGTCACGAAGGAACAGCTTGAACTGGCGGCCAAGAGGGTACATCCGACGATGAACGAGCGGATCAAAGACTACTACGGCCGGGTGCGGGAGCACTTCAAGGGCGGTCTGCCCGAACAGGTCCAGCCGCCGGAATATCAGTGAACCGGGAACCCCCCGCCCCCTCTTCTTCCATCCTGCACCCGAAGGGGTACAGTATATAACATGATGTACATACATATCCATTGAAGATAATATCTGGCTATCAGGAGTCGTCCATGCAAAACATCACTACCTTCCTCGACGTCAACGCCAGGACCTGCGATGGTGCGGCGTTCGTCTTCGCAAAAGACGGGAGGGCTTATACCTATGCAGACCTGCGGGACGCCGCAGCCGCGATCGCCGGAGGTCTTACGGCCCGCGGCGTGACCAGAGGCGACCGGATCTGTATCTATCTCGACACCTCCCCCGAATACCTCCTCTCGTACCTGGGGATCTGGCGGATCGGGGCGGTCGCGGTCCCGACCAACGCCGTCTACCACGAAGACGAGGTGGCATATGCCCTCAACGATTCAGGGGCGGTGGCGGTGATCACCGACGAGGCGCACGTCCCCACGGTCAGGGCGGTGCAGGAGAGATGTCCGGCCCTCAGACATACCTGTGTTGTCGGGGTCGCCGCGGAGGGAGAGACCGCATGGGACGATCTCCTGAACGCCTCCCCCCTCGGGCAGGCGGCCGGGTGCCGGCCCGACGACCTCTGTCAGCTCCAGTATACCTCGGGGACCACCGGGCGGCCGAAGGGTGCGATGCTCACGCAGGGCAACTGGATGAACGCCCTCGCCACGCAGGAGGAGGTGCTCGGTCTCAGCGGAGACGACGTCTACCTCGGGATCTATCCGATGGGGCATGTCGGTCTCTCATGGGGCCTGGCGACCCTGAAGGCCGGGGGCACCTGGGTCTGTATGGACCGTTTCGACCTGGATATGTATCTCGGTCTCGCCCGGGAATACAGGGCCACCGTGCTCGCGGCGATGCCGCCAGTGATCCACTCCCTGATCCGGGCCGGGCCCGAGACCGAAGATGCCCTGAAGAGTGCGAGGTCGGTCATATCAGGGGGCGGGCCGCTCCTCCCGGTGATCTGGGAAGAGTTCGACCGCCGGTTCGGGGTTCCGATCGTAAACTCATACGGGCTCTCCGAGACGATCGTCATCGGTTCAGGGACCGCGACCAGGCCCGACACCTACGATCTCCACAAGGGCTACCGTTCGGTCGGGGCGCCGGTCGGGTACGCCGAGGCGAAGGTGGTCGCCGAAGACGACCCCGACCGCGAACTCCCGCCCGGCGAGGTGGGCGAGATCGCGCTGCGTGGCCCGTCCGTGGCACTGGGCTACTGGGGGATGCCCGAGGCGACCGAGGCGGCCTTCCGTCCCGACGGCTGGTTCCTGACCGGTGACCTCGGGTACCTGGACGAGGACGGCGTGCTCTTCGTCACCGACCGGAAGAAGGACATGATCATCATGTCCGGGTGGAAGATCTATCCGACCGAGGTCGAGAACGTGATCATCGACCACCCCGCCATTGCGGACGTCGCGATCTTCGCCTGTCCCGACGAACGCCGGGGCGAGGTGCCGGTGGCGGCCGTGGTGATGAACGCGGGGCAGTCGATCACCATGGACGAACTGAACCGGTACTGCAGGGAGCGGCTCGCCGGATACAAGGTGCCCCGCAGCATGGTCGTCCTCGACCACCTCCCCAGGGTAAGCGGATGGAAACTGCTCAGGCGGACGCTTCGAGAAGAGCATACCGCAAACCCGACAGAATAATCTCATTTTTAAGGGGGGCTGGAGGGCCCCACCCGGATCGTTCAGAAGGGTTCAAAAAGAGGCGTGCAAAATAACTGGTAAGGTTTATTGCTGCACATCGTTATGTGTAGTGCGGAGGAAAGCGTGGAAAAGGACAATTTACGGTCCACCGGGCTTGTAGGGCTTGATCTCGCCCTCGGCGGGGGCATTCCTAGAGGAACGGTCATCATCGTCGCGGGCACCCCGACCGACGGCCTCGACCTCTTCGGCGCCCAGTTCTGGCGGGGTGAAGAAGAAGAAGAGAGCGAGCCGAACGGGTCGTACCTGATGATCGACGACGAACCGTCGGAAAAGATGTACGATGCACGAGCGGTCACGAACCAGAACCTCCCCTCACTCGTCCTAGGCGAGAGGGTCGTCCTCGACTCGCTCTCGACCATCATCCTCAGGGACGGCATCGATGCCGCTCTCGACCTGATCCGGGAACTGAAAAAGAAGACGCAAGCAGAGGACTCAAACGTTATCCTCCTCCTCTATAAGGGAATCCACACCAGAGAGGAAGAGATCAGGCTAACGAGAGCGGCCGACGGATATATCGAACTTCTCCAGCGGATCACCGGTTCGGAAGTTGAGCGGATGCTTGGCATCTTCAAAATGCATGGCCTTGACCTTCCCAACCAGCTCGTGCCATACAATATTCTGGCCGACGGCCTCGAACTCTCCACCACCAAGCGGGTGGTCTGAGGCCGGAGGGTTCTATTTTTTGGGCCTTGTAGAATTCAGCATGAGGCGACCGCCCCACCTCAAGCATACGCGATGAAAATATCAGATCAGATCTGGATCGGTTCTTGACCCTCATCCGTGCGTTCGAGGAGCGAATCGAATTCGAGCATCGTGCCGCCCCCCGGCTATCTTCGTCGTGGGGGGTCCGAGGGGTTTCCCCCCGCGCGAGACAGCAGGGAAATCTCGACGATTGGGGGCGGCAGATCCGATCATCACGCCTTCCCACACCCTTGCGGCGGGGGCGCTGCCCCCTGACCCCCGGGACGAAGATAGGGGCAGGGATGGCATTTTTGATGCTCTGAAGAGGGAGTTAACGTCCTCCTTCCTATCTTCTGCGGGAGGAACAGGGGGCAGCAGTCCCCGGGCACGAGGAGAGGGAGATGATCAGAGGAACACTCTGACAAAAAAATATGAAGGTCCACCAGACCCCTTATGCTCAATATTCAGGCCTGAGCCGATCGGCCGCCTTCGTCATGGTGGAAAGTTTCTGGAAGGCCACCTCGCGCTCGAGCATACGCAGCCCACAGTCGGGGTCGACGAGCATGTTCTCCGCACCGAAGAGGTCGATCCCCTTCTGGAGACGCTTCTCGACGGTCTCCACGCTCTCCACACCGGGATCGGCCGAGGCGATGCACCCGTAGCCGATCGGACGCCCTCTGAGATCCTTTCCCGAGAGAACCTCAAGGTTCTCCTGGTTCTCAGAAAACTCGAAGTCGAAGACGGAGACCTGGATCTTGAGCACCTCGTCGACGACCTCGCCGAGGTTCCCGCAGACATGGAGACAGGAGGGGATCCTGAGCACCGAGGCGATGAGGTCGACGGCCTGCCGGCCGACCGCAAGGTCCGCAGCGCCGGTCGAGAGGATCGGTTCGTCGATCTGGACCATCGTCACTCCGGCGGCTTCCAGGGCTCTCGCCTCGGTTGCCAGGGCCTGGGCCAGGTCGAGGACCAGTTCCTCCCGGCCGCGGTAGTTCGGGGTCTCGATCCGCAGGCCATGCGCAAGGGTGGAGGGGCCGGTGATGATCCCCTTCACCCTGGAGTGCTGGGAGAGTGCATATTTCGTATCGGCAACGGTGAGGGGATTGGCTGGGGGCTGGACCCGCCCCACGACGCTCTGCCCCTTGATACCAGGCAGACGGGAGACGAAGGCGGTGATCATGTCGCCCCGCACCTGCCCGTCGGAGATGATGTCCACCCCGGCCCTGACCTGGTCGGCGACCGCTGTCTCGACCGCCCCCCTGAGCGGGTCGAGAAGCGAGCGCAGCCCCCCGGCCCTGACGACCGGGTAACTCCCGACGACGGTCGTCGGCAGGACCTTGGTGATAAAGTTCATGGCACTACTCTGTGTCGGTCACGCGGGAAGAGCACGGCCTCCCTGATGTTCTTGAGACCGAGCATCGTCATGATCAGCCGCTCCATACCCATACCCCAGCCCGCGTGCGGGGGCATCCCGTACTTGAAGGGTCTAAGGTAGAACTCGAAGCTCTCCGGGCTTAACCCCTTCGCTTTGATCTGCTCGACGAGGAGATCGTGCTGGTGGATACGTTGGGCACCGGAGGAGAGTTCCATTCTCGGGTGCATCATGTCGAAGGCCTTGCAGATGGATGGGTCGTCCTCGTACGGCATGGCATAGTACGGCTTGATGGCTGTCGGCCAGTCGGTGATGAAGTAGTGCTGACCCATCTCTTCGCCGATCGCCTTCTCGGCCGCGGTCGAGAGGTCGTCGCCGTACTTGATCGGCTCATCGATCCTGGCGGCGGCGATCTCGATCGCCTCGGCGTACGGGAGCCTCGGGAACGGAGTCTTCGGGACTTCAAGTTCGACGCCGAGGTCGGTGAGGGCGTCGGCGCACCGGTCGGCGACGGTGGCGTACATGTGGGCGACCAGGTCTTCGAGAAGAACCATCACGTCCCTGTCGTCGGCGAACGAGACCTCGACGTCGATGGAGGTGGCCTCGTTGAGGTGCCGAACCGTGTTGTGCTCCTCGGCACGGAAGATCGGCCCGACCTCGAAGACCTTCTCGAACCCGCCGGCCATCATCATCTGCTTGTAGAGCTGAGGGCTCTGGTTGAGGAAGGCCTCCTTCTCGAAGTAGGCGATCGGAAAGAGTTCGGTCCCGCCCTCGGTCGCAGCGGCGACGACCTTGGGGGTGGCGATGTTGTAGAACCCGCGCTGGCTGAGGAATTCGTAGGTGGCGGTGGTGACAGTGCTGCGGATCTTGAAGATCGCGGCGACCCGCGGCTTTCTCACGTCGAGGAACCTGGCGTCGAGCCTGGTGTCCAGGTCGGCCGGCACCTTCTCCACGACGTCGAGGGGGAGGGGGGTGGCACAGGGCGAGACGATCTCGAAGGTCTCGGGGGTGATCTCTCTGCCGCCCGGTGCCTTGGCGATGGCTTTGACCGGTCCGGCGACCCGGACCACCGATTCTCTGGAGACGTCCTTTGCGGCCTGGAGAACCGCTTCGGATGCCTTCTTCTTGACGACCGTCGTCTGAACGATCCCGGTCCTGTCGCGGATGAGGAAGAAGGTGAGGCCGCCGAGGTCACGGATCTCGTGGACCCAGCCCATGACCTCTGCACGCTCGGTTTCTGGTGTTACCTCGCTGATTGGGACGCGCATGTCTAATCCAGTATTTATTGGGTCAGGGGGGATATGGTCTTTATGATGCCGGCGGCCATCAGGAAACGGCTTAATAAAAGCGGAGATGATAGATGCGTATGCAGAGAAGAGACCTTCTCGTCTGTTTCGTCCTGCTCGTGTCGCTTCTTGCCTGCGGGTGTACACTGCCGGGAGATGACGGCACACAGTCCGACACAACCCACGCACCGGCTCTCACCCCCGCATCCTCCTCTCAGACAGGGAACAAACCCCTCCAGCCGGTCCCGACTCCGCCCGGCCAATGGGATGGGAAAGAACCCTACGAAGTGAAACTCGTCGACCCGGCCACCTATCACATCACCCCCACCGATACGCCGATCCCCACGATGAAGCAACCGGACGACCTGCATATCGATACCCGGGCGATGATGAACTACGCCACGATCTCCTCTGAGAACTCCACCGGCGTGATGGCCACCGAGATCTATCGTGTCCCCACCCCGTACTGGGAACTCAACTACACGGTCGCCGCTTCCAACCCAGAATATGCACGCTTCAAGATAGAGATCAGGGATCCAAACGACCCGAACAGGTTTGTCGGCGAGGTCTCGCTCGACCGGGCCGACTTCAGTAAAGGAACGAATAGTACAAAAACAGATACGTCCTGTTCAGGCTCACTGGCCCTGCGTGAAGGGTTCAGGGAGTATTACTTCGTGATCTATCCCGAGTACCTCAGATCCTTCTCGGTCGTGGTCCAGGTGCCGAAAAAATACCTGGTGTAGATCAGGGCATCTCTCCTTTTTGCTGCATCAGGACGATTTCCTGATTATATGCGGCGATGGCCGCATCATAGGCCTGCCACTCACTGTCGGCCTCGTCAATACGTTCTTCCGCATCCCGATAACTGCCGCGGCCATAGGCTTCCGCCGAGGCGGACCAGAGGGTGTAGGCGCGGTTCAGGTGGTCCAGAGCCTGCAGATACCCTGTTCTGACACGTTCATAGGTTTCTGGAACGGCAATCGCCTCGATCGTCTTCCGGTGCCGCTCTGTGATATCGATGCCTCGCCCGGCCAGTGAGCGGAATGTAGCCATATAGGCATCCGACTCCTTGAGAGACGGATATTTTCCGACAGACGCAATGAGAGCGGAGACCTCTCTATCAAGGCCGGCGAGATCGGTCTCTGATGAGGCGATGGCATCTCTGAGAGCCCCGATCTCGTGCTGCTCTTCCTGAGAATGATACAGCGTCCACCCGACGAGACCAAGGCCGAGCAACCCGATGACGACACAGAGAGCCATCAAGATCTTTTTCAGGTTCCCCGAGAGTGAGGGAACCTTCAGGTCGGAGAGGTTCAGTTTCGAGAGGTCCAGGTCAGGCAGTTTCAGGTCCACCATCATCCCTCACCCCCGGGGACCGGGTGTGCCGGACGGATCGTATGGTGCGCGGGGACGACGAGATAGTGGAGCGGGATGATCCGGGGTTTCTCTGATCCCACGCTCCCGATTCCGGTTTCTTGCGCGTCGCCGACGGGGAACGGTTTTCCCCAGCGTCCGCCGTCATATTGACCGGATATTGGATTCGGGATCGGCTTATAACCCGTCGTCTCGACGTAGTAGTAGCGTTTCCCCCGGTAATCATAATATTTCGGGGTGTAGTTGACATAGTACGGATCGAAGTTTTGTATCTGCACCCCCACCGCCAGGTGATCTGAGTAGTGGAGCAGGACCACATCATAGTCCATCTGGTTGAGGAGGGCGGCGGTGAGGATGGACGAGTCTTCGCAGTCTCCTTTCCCGTCGACGAGCGTCTCCACCGGGTACTTCGGGTACTCAACCTCCTCCCCGGCATATGTGCCGGTGGGTGGAACCCTGCCCTCGGTGTAACTCTCGGTGGCGTTGTCGAGGGCGTAGGGGAGTTGCTGGACAAAGAAGATGATGTCCATCACCTGATAATAGTCGTTTTCCGGGACGTTGAAGGGAGAGGAGGCGATTTTTTCGGCAAGTTCCCTGACATATGGACTATCGTCCTCCGAGAGAGCGTATCGTCCCCAGGCGGAGGGATCCTGGATCCGCGGGGTCTGCCGTTCCCTCTCAAAGAGCGACAAGGGTATTTTCAGGGTGGCGGTATGGACGCCGCCGTCGATGGCGGTCCACCTGAACTCTCTGACGAGGTCTTCCCCTCCGTCATGGGAGGGGGCAGGCGCCAGGGTGGGACGTGAGATCTCCGGGGCAGGGATCGGCGTCTGAATAGCGCAGGGCGTATCGGCACCGCCCCCTGACCCACCGTAAAGAGCGGGTTTCACGACAAGGGCGACGACGAGAACGATGACGACCCCAATAAGTACCGAGAGCATGTCCTGGCGATCCATATGCAATTATCCCCGAATTGTTCTTCGAGTATCGAATACACAGATATATTCCAATAAAATACTTAAATTATGTCAATTTAGATGAAAACACTAATTCGCATAACTGATATAATAAGAAGATATTATGGCAAAGACCCCGGTCTCGACACGCGCCCTTCTTCTCCCCCTTGCTCTTCTGGTCCTTGCACCTTTCATCGCCATCGCGGCCTCCCGCACTCCCCAGGAGCAGACCCTGCTCTGGACTGCCGCCGGGATCCTTGCCCTCCTGATCGTCCCGGCCGTCGGCACGCGCCTGATTGCCGGAGAAGAAGAGTTGAATCCGTTCGTCGCCGCTCTCTGTTCGGCGGGACTCCCGGGATTCGGTCAGGTCACAAACGGTCAGCTGGGAAAAGGGTTTCTCGTCTGTGTCCTCTGTGCCTTCGGGCTGAAGGAAGCAACGGTTATCGGTGGCCTCATCGCCGGCGGGGCCTGGCTCTGCAGCGCCGCTGATGCCTTCGTCACCGCGCGCCGCATGCATACCGGCAGTGTCCCCCTGCTCCCGGTATCACGAGCGATCTTTATCGAGTACGTCGTTCTCGGGTTTGCGGCGGCCTATGCCCTGCCATGACCGGCACCGGCGAGGCGGGCGGCGAACTCCTCCCCCTCATCGGTGAGCGAGTAGATGATCCAGGTGCCCTGCTGTTCGCCGGCGATCAGGCCGGCTTTTTTGAGGACGTTGAGGTGATAGGAGAGGCGCGAGTCGGCGATCCCGAGCACTTCCCTGATCACGCAGACACAGAACGGTCCGGGAGCGAGGAGGAGGAGGATCTTCAGGCGCATCGGATCTGCAAGGGCCTTGAACCGAGCGGAGAGTGTTTCGAGCGCGCCATCGTCCGGGATCAGATCTTTGAGTCCCTCGATACCACCGATCTTTGCAAGGTCATCTTCAAGAGGTCCGGGAATTGCCATGATCTATTTCAAAACGATATGAAATGGGTAACTCTATATAGGTTCGGGCCAGGACATTATTTCAACAAATCTTGAAACACTCGGTGAGCCATCATGACAGATCCCATCACCGGCGCCCTCCTTGCCGGCGCCGACACACTCATCAGTTATCTTGCAGAGCACGTCCTCACCTGTCTGGTCCCGGCCTTCTTCATCGCGGGGGCGATCGCCGCCTTCGTCAAGAAGGACGCGATCCTGAAGTATTTCAGCCCTGACGCGAAGAAAAGCGTCAGTTACGGGATCGCATCCATCTCGGGGACGGTGCTCGCCGTCTGCTCGTGTACGATCCTCCCGATGTTCGCCGGGATCTATAAGAAAGGGAGCGGCATCGGCCCGGCGGTCACCTTCCTGTACGCCGGCCCGGCGATCAACGTGCTGGCGATCATCTACACCGCAAAAGTGCTCGGCTTCGATCTCGGCCTTGCCAGGGCCGTCTCGGCCGTGCTCCTTGCCATCGTCATCGGCCTCATCATGGCGGCGGTCTTCAGGAAGCACGACGAGGCTCTCCGGGCAACCGCACCGGCACGGACCTACGGGAACGGCGAGGACGAGCGGCCGCGCTGGGCGACCCTCGGGTTCTTCGCCGCACTCGTCGGCATCCTCATCGTCGGGGCCTCGCAACTCCCCTGGACGATCAAGTTCCCGGTCGTGTATATCCTCACCCTCGCCGTCGCCGTCCTGCTCATCTACTTCTTCGAGCGGGATGAGGTGACCGACTGGGGCTACGAGACCTGGGACCTGGCAAAGAAGATCTTTCCCATCCTGCTGATCGGCACCTTTGCCCTGGGGATGCTCGCCTCCTTCCTCCCGCCCGAGACCTTTGCCCCGTACTTCGGGGAGACTTCGATCGAGTCGACCCTGCTGGCGGCAGTGGTCGGCGGGATCCTGTACATGCCCACCCTCCTGGAGGTGCCGATCATCGGCACGACCTTCGGCTACACCTCGGGCGTGATGGCCGGCGGTCCCGCGCTCGCGCTCCTCCTTGCCGGCCCGAGCGTGAGCCTGCCCTCGCTGATGGTCATCTACCGGGTGATGGGAGCGAAGAAGACGGCGGTGTACGCCGTGCTCGTCATCCTCTTCTCGGCGCTGGCCGGGTTGGTGTACGGGACCATCATGGGGTGAACAGACCATGAAAGAAGACAAGCCATGCTGTGCAGCAGAGGCCCTCAGACGTATCAGACAGGTGGACGTCGGGGGCATCGTCGTCGGGCTTTCGATGCTCGATAAGGTGATCGCAGACGTCGAAGCGCTCGAGATCACCTCGGAGTCTGGACTGACCGAAGAACTGGTGAAGCGAACAAAGATCTACAACTATATCCCGAAGAGCGCGGAGACGATATACGGCGAAGCGCTCCTCAAAATCTATCAAAAAGAGGTGAACAACCATGGTCACAATTGAAGTGTTTGGCACAGGCTGTGCAAAGTGCAAGCGGACGGCAAAGAATGTTGAGAAAGCGGTGGCCGAGATGGGGATCGAGGCAGAGGTCGTCAAGGTCGAGGAGATCAATGCGATCACCGACCGCGGCGTCTTCCTCACCCCGGCCCTCGCGGTCGACGGCGAGATGAAGGTCGAGGGCCGCGTCCCGACCGTCGACGAGGTCAAGGAGATCCTCTCGGAGGTGGCCTGATGGCGGAGTGTGGCTGTGGGTGCGGCGGCGGCGAGGGCGAGGGGCCGAAGCGGATCATCTTCCCCTGCGCCGGTGCCGCCAATGTCGGGCAGATCACCAACCTCGCCGCGATCCAGCTCAGGGTGGAGGGCTTCGGCAGTCCGGCCTGCACGGCGCAGCTCGCCACCGGCGTGGGGCCGGTGATGAAAAAGTGCGGCGAGGCCGACGAGGTCGTCGTCCTCGACGGGTGCCCGACCGCCTGTGCCTCGAAGATCGCGGCGGCCCAGGGGATCGCACCTGACCAAGTGATCGTCGTCACCGAACAGGGGGTCGCCAAGTCCTCTGACCTCACCATCTCGGACGAGGAGATCGAGTGCGTCGTCTCCGCGGCCTGGGAAGGGAAAGGAAAGCCAGGGCAGCAGGAAAACTGTGGCTGTGGCGGCGGATGCGGATGCGGCTGTAACGATGAGTGAACCTCCATGGACGGCGTGGTGCTGGTGACCTGTTCGGGCGTCTCAAACACCGGGACGTTGACGACGCAGGCAGCGGCGACCTTCAGACAGCGCCACCCTTCGGCCCTCGACGATGTCGTCCAGGCCAGAGACCTGGCACCGGGTGCGGTCCCTGCGGGCGGTCAGGTGATCGTCCTCGACGGTTGCACCGACGCCTGCGGACGAAAGAAACTCGAAGGTCTCGGGACCGTGCCTGACGTCCATATCGTGGCGACCGATCTCGGGGTCGTCAAGAACAGCATGGCAGAGGTGCGGTACGACGAGATCGCACGGGTCGTTGCAGCGCTGCGAGAGGCGGTCTGAGAAGGGCCGCAGCCGTTCATCTCTCTTTTCTCGCAGGAGAGCGCGACCATTATAACAGACCGCGACAAGGAGGGTGCATGAAAGAGAAAGTGCTCTTCATCTGCACCCACAATGCCGCCCGTTCCCAGATGGCCGAGGGGTATATGAGGGCGCGCTACGGCGAGCGGTACGAGGTCTATTCTGCCGGCACCGCCCCCGCCGTCGAGATCGACCCGAGGGCAGTGGCGGTGATGGCCGAGATCGGGGTGGACCTCGCCGGTCAGGAGACGAAGGCCCTCTCGGTCTATTTTCAGCAGGAGATGGACACCGTCGTGACTGTCTGCGAGGGCGGGATCTGCCCGATGTTCCCCTGGGCAAAGACCGTCATCCACGAGGAGTTCCCCGACCCGCGGGCCATCTCCGGGAGCGAGGGGGAGGTGCTCCAGGGGTTCAGGCGGGTGAGAGACGACATCATCAAATGGATCGACGGCCGGTTTGGGTGAACTGGTGCGCCGGCAGAGGTGGCGGCACGCGGATCCCAGAACAAACAATCCTGAAGAACATGTTGCCGTCCACCGCCTCTCTTCGCGCGGGGGTCTGGGGGGTGCAACCCCCCGGCGGGAGACGACAGTAAAGATCCTGCAATGGGGGCGGCACTCTGATCCCGCGTCTTCCCGCCTCCATCACCACTCCTCACTCCCCCTTCCCCTTCAACCTCCTGAGCAGCGCGGACTCGGGACAGGGCTCGGGTTCGAACTCGAGGATGCTGTACTGGACATCATACCGCCTGAGTCTTCTTCTGATCTCCCTCTTTATCTCCTCGATTTTCACGATGTCATCGGTGCAGGCGACGACATGGGCGTCGAGGACGTTGATATGCGAGCAGAGGGCCCAGAGGTGGATGTTATGCACCTCCTCCACCCCTTCGACGGCCTCCATTGCGGTCACCACCTCGTCGAAATCAATCCCTGAGGGCACGAACTGGAGGAGGATCCCGACCGTCTCCCGGAGAAGCGAGACCGACCCGACGAGGATCAGGAGGGCGATCCCGATGCTGAGGAGAGGGTCGACGACGGTCTGGCCGGTGACGGCGATCCAGGCCGCGGCGACGACGACCGCCACCGAGGAGAGGGTGTCGCCGACGACGTGGAGATAGGCGCTACGGACATTGAGGTCTTCGCTCCCGTGCAGTCTCCAGGCGACATAGAGGTTCACGACAAGCCCGATCACCCCCACCGCGGCCATCAGGGGCCCGGCGACCGGCACCGGATCGGCGAGACGCCTGAACGCCTCCCAGACGACCGTGCCCGCAAGGACGATGAGGAGCAGTCCGTTGACGAAGGCGACGAAGACCTCCACCCGGTGATACCCCCAGGTCCGCGTCCTGGTGGGAAGGCGCTCGGCGATGACCACTGCACCCAGGGAGAGGAGGAGGGCGAGGACGTCCCTGAACATATGCCCCGCATCCCCGATGAGGGCAAGCGATCCCGAGAGCACCCCGGCCACCGCCTCGACCACCATATACACCAGGGTGAGGACGACGGCGACCTTCAGGGCCGCCCGCTCGCCGCCCTTCCTGAGTGGCATGTGGGGTGTGTGGGCCGCCGGGGGTATGAACCTGTCCCCGGTGCGAGACGACGGTGAAGGTTCTGCGAAGAGGGGGGAGTTGATCATCACGCCTTCCCCCATGCTCTCAAGCCGGGGGCTCTGCCCCCGGACCCCCGGGATGGCGATAGGGCCGGGAAGGCAGAGCGATATTGATGAAGAGGTGAGTGCCGCCCCACCCCTATCTTCATCCCGGGGGGTCCGGGTGGTCTCACACCGCCCCCCCTTCATGACCCCAGAGAGAGAATCCGGACGGGAAGAGGACGGCCATTATTCAGCAGGAGCACACCACCACGTGCCGTCCCCCGCACTATCTTCTCGCGAGACGGCGGAAAAGTCCTGCGATGAAGGGACGGCATGTTCTGCCCGCCACACCAGCCCCGTTGTCATGACCCCGAAGATAAAACCAGAACGGGGGAAGGGCACGCCTGCTCGCCGCCCCCGCCCTCATCTTCTCGCGAAATACCAGAACAAATTCAGTGATGAGGGGACGGCACGTTTGGATCATCACGCCATCCCACCGACATGACCCCAAAGATAGAACTCAGACGGGAGAGTGCTGATCAATTCTCAGTGGGATCTCCGGTTCATGCCGTCCCACGTCCTATCCTCACGCGAGACGGCAGGAAAGACCTCGCTATGGGGGACGGCACCCCTGATCACCACACCTTTATCAAACCGCCTTCCCCACCATCCCCATGGACATCACCCCCCTCTGCGACAACACCGTCCTCACCGACCATTATTACCTCGGCGAGCCCGGCCTCTCCATCCACATCAGGGACCGGGACACCGAGGTGCTCTTCGACCTCGGGTATTCCGACGTCTTCCTCAGGAACGCCCTGGCGATGGGGATCGCCCCCTGCGACGCCGACCATGTCGTCTTCTCCCACTGCCACCTCGACCACACCTGGGGGCTTGGCCCCCTCCTCCGCCACCATGTCACCGGAGGGAACAAAAAGAGCCCTGAGTTCCTCGGCCACCCCGCACTCTTCAGGAGCGTGCGGTTCGACGGCGCCGAGATCGGGATGAACACCACCGCAGAGGGGCTTGCCCGGTACGGGGAGGTGCGCCTCTCGCAGGCACCCGTCGAGATCACCGAGGACATCATCTTCCTCGGCGAGATTCCGCGGTGCTTCGACTTCGAAGGGAAGACCGCCATCGGGACGTCGGAGGGCGCGCCCGACCTGGTTCCCGACGACACCGCCCTCGCCTGCCGGACCGATGAAGGACTGGTGATCGTTACGGGGTGCGCCCATGCCGGAATCTGCTCGACGGTCGAGTACGCAAAAGAGGTCTCAGGCGAAAAAAAGGTGGCGGACGTCATCGGGGGATTCCACCTCCTCGACGCACCGCCCGATCAGATCGAGGGAACCTGCCGGTTTTTCAAAAACCTCGGCGCCGACCGGATCCATCCCTGCCACTGCACCGGCCTCGCCGCGACCCTCGCCCTCGCCGGGGTGGCGAAGGTCCGCGAGACCGGCGTCGGGCTCAGGCTCTCTTTTGAGCGGCGCTCCTGACCACCGCCATCAGTTCCCAGGCAAGGGCCTCGGCCTTCCCCTCGTTGGACATCAGAGTGTCGAGACGCATCGCACCCGGCACCTCGGTCTCGTCCCGCCTATCCTGGACAAAGACGTCCACGAAGTCTTTGTAGAGTTCGTACGTCCCTGCCGACGAGGGTTCCATCCCCCATGCCTCCATCAGGGCGGCGGCCGGGCCCGAGACCGGGCGGTCCCCGATGAACGGGGAGACCGCGATGACGAACTGGTCCCTGAGCACCTCCCTGATCCCCGCACACTCCAGGATCGGCGAGATGCTCGTCACCGGGTTGGACGGTCCGAGGATCACGGCGTCGGCCTCGCGGATCGCGGTCAGGGCCTCGGGCGTCGCCTTTGGCGCGGCTTCTCCCTTCCTGACCACGCCCTGGATCGGCACCTCGCCGCGGTGCCCCACCCAGTACTGCTGGAAATGCATCGGCCCCTCGGGTGTCTCCACATAGGTCGTCACCTCGGCATCGGTCATCGGAAGGACGCGGGCCTGCACCCCCAGGGCCCGGGCCAGGCCCTCCGTCGCCTCGGTGAGCGTGGCGCCGTCCCAGAGCATCCGGGCCCTCGCTATATGGACCGCCCGGTCTTTGTCGCCGATCCCGATGAACTCGGCATCGGTGAACTGCTCCAGGAACTTGTGGGTCGAGAAAGTGTCGCCCCTGATCCCCCACCAGGTATCGGTGTTCAGGAGTCCGGCAAAGAGGTAGAGCACGGTGTCGATGTCAGGGGACATGTGGTTGCCAGAGACCCACATGTCCTCCGCCGTGTTGACGATGACCGCAATCTGATCGTCGTTGACGAGATTGCGCATCCCGCGCAGGAGTTTCGGGGTGCCGGTCCCGCCTGAAAGGAAGGTAATCATAGAGAATAGTTTAATTGTCCATACATGAAGATTTTTAACAGAACGCCTGATGAAGATCGTCAAAGACCCGGTGCATGGAGACGTGGAAGTGGGAGAGACCGCGCTCACCCTCCTGGACTCGCCGGTGCTCCAGCGTCTCCGCCACATCAGGCAACTCGGCTTCGCCCACCTCGTCTATCCCGGCGCCAACCACACGCGCTTCGAGCACTCGCTCGGGACGATGCACCTGGCGGCCACCCTCTCGCGCCACCTCGACCTCGCGCCTGACGAGACCGATCTCGTCACCGCCGCCGCACTCCTGCACGATATCGGGCACGGTCCCTTCTCCCATGTGAGCGAGGCCTTCATGGTCGAACTGCTCGGGTGGGGCCACGAGGAGGTGGAGCGGCTCCTGGCAACCGGGGCGACCGCCGCGCTCCTCGACACCTGCGGGCTCGACCCGGCCGAGGTGGCGGCGGTCATCAACGGCCGTCACCGGTACGCGGGACTGATCCACGGCGACCTGGACGTGGACCGGATGGACTATCTGCTGCGGGACGCCCACTATACCGGCGTCCCATACGGGCTCGTCGACGCGGGACGGCTCGTCCGCTCGACGGTGCTCACCGAGAACGGCGTGGGCCTCGACTTCAGCGGGATCAACGCCGCCGAGTCGCTGCTCATCGCCAGGACCCTGATGCGCCCGGTCGTCTACTATCACCATGTCTCCAGGATCGCCACCAGCATGTTCCACCTCGCCCTCCTCTCCCACCTGGAGGGGACCGGCGAGGACGTGGGCGCCCTGATGCGGATGGACGACGCCGCTCTCTTCACCCGTCTCCTCGGTTCGCCGGACGCCGTCGCCGCCGACCTTGCGGCGCGACTGTATACGAGGAGGCTCTATAAGCGGGCGGCCTATGTGGGACGGGACCGGGTGAACGCCGCGGCCGTGCAGGGCCGGACCTCGATGAGAGACAGCCGGCAGATCGCGAGGGCGATCGCGGAGAGCGCCGGGGTCGAGCCCTGGACGGTGCTCGTCGACATCCCCTCCTTCCCGACCGACATGTCGATGGGGGTGCGGGTGCGCGACCACCACGCCCTGGTTGGACTCGAGGAGGTCTCGCCCCTGCTCACCACCCTCAACGAGACGCGCCGGCAGCAGTGGCGGCTCGGGGTCTACACCGTGCCGGACCAGCGGGAGGCGGTGGAGCAGGCGGCGACCGAGGTGCTCCATATCAAGCGGCCGACCCAGCAGGACCGGCTGCCGATCTGAGGAGAAGAAGAGCAATGAAGAAGAAATATGTTGTCGGGGTGACCGGGGCAAGCGGGATCGTCTATGCCCGCCGCCTCCTCGAAGTGCTCAGCGAGCAGGCGACGGTCTACCTGGTGGTCTCCGAGATCGCCGAGGAGATCGCACGCCACGAAGGGATCGACCTCACCGACCTCCCGGTGATCAGGGAGGACAACCACAACCTCGCCGCCGAGATCGCCAGTGGGTCGTTCAGGTACGACGGGATGGTCGTCGTCCCGTGCTCGATGAAGACCCTGGCCTCGGTCAGCGCCGGGCTCTCGAGCACCCTCATCGCCCGGGCCGCCGACGTCTGTCTCAAGGAGCGGCGACGGTGCATCCTGGTCATGCGCGAGATGCCGCTCTCCAGGGTCCACCTCAAGAACATGCTCGCCGTCGACGAGGCCGGCGCAACGGTGATGGTGGCAAGCCCCCCATTCTATGGGAGACCAGAGACGATCGACGACCTGGTGGACATGGTGGTGGCGCGGATCCTCGACCACCTGGGCGTCGAACACGATATCGGAACACGATGGAGCGGGTATGATGATGCGTAAGTTTATCGACGAGATGCGAGAGCAGGGACTGGTCGACGAGATCGAGCGGCCGGTCTCGACCAGGTTCGAGGCGGCGCAGATGGCGGTGAAGACCGACCGGGTCCTCTACTTCCACGACTGCGACGGGAAAGAGGCGGTGATGAACCTCACCGCCGACCGCAGGGCCCTGGCCGCGGCCCTCGGCGCCGACGAGAAGGGGCTGATCCGGCGGCTGGCCGCGGCGAACTACGACGGAAACCTCAAACCGATGGGCAAACTCGAGATGCGCCCGGCCGACTTCTCTGAGCTCCCGGTGATGACCTTTTACCCGAAGGACGGCGGCCCGTACATCACCGCGGGGATCGTCTTCTCCCGCCTCGACGGCGTGGAGAACGCCTCCATCCACCGGATGATGGTCACCGGCAAGGACCGGGTGGCCGCACGCCTGGTGGAAGGCCGGCACACCTACGTGATGCACCGGGAGGCCCTGGCGCGGGGCGAGCGCCTGCCGATCGCGATGGTGATCGGGGCGCACCCGGCGGTGACGTTTGCGAGCTGCACCCGCGTGCCCGAAGGCCGGGAACTCCAGTTTGCCGCAGAACTCCTCGGCGGCGAGCTCCCGGTCTGGGAGTGCCCCAACGGCGTCCTGGTCCCTGAGGCGGAGATCGTCCTCGAAGGCTATATCGGGAACGAGACCGCCGAGGAAGGCCCATTCGTCGACATCACCGGCACCTACGACTTCGAACGGATTCAGCCGGTCATCGAGTTCACCGGGATGTGGACGAAGGAGAACCCGGTCTACCACTCCATCCTTCCCGGCGGGAGCGAGCACCGTCTCCTGATGGGAGTCCCGTACGAGCCCAAGATCTACCGGGCGGTGGCGGGAGTGACGACGGTGAGGAACGTCGTCCTCACCACCGGCGGGTGCGGCTACCTCCACGGGATCGTGCAGGTCCGCAAGAACACGCAGGGCGACGGGAAGAACGCGATCATGGCGGCCTTCGCGGCGCACACCTCCCTCAAGCATGTGGTGGTCGTGGACGAGGACATCGACCCCTTCGATCCCGAGGACGTGGAGTACGCCATCGCCACCAGGGTGCGGGGCGACCGCGACCTGATGGTGGTCACCGGGGTGCGGGGCTCCTCCCTCGACCCCTGCCGCGAGGGCGACGGGACGAACGTGAAGATCGGGGTCGACGCCACGATGACCCTGGGAGAAGAAGAGAAATTTGTACGTGCCGGATGGGATGAATGATGCAACTGGAACCAGAAGATGAACAGATTCTGAATGGTGAATATGGCGAGACCCGTCAGAAGATGATGGAGCTCCTGGTCGGCCTCGGGAAGGTCTTCGGGGCCGACGAACTCATCCCGATCACGAGCGCCCAGGTGAGCGGGGCCTCATACAAGACCATCGGGAAGTGGGGGCTCGAGTGGCTGCGCAAGATGGACGCAAAGGTCGTGGTCCCGACGGTCCTCAACCCGATCGGAATGGACCGTCTGCGCTGGAAGGAAATGGGGATCCCTGAGGACTTTGCGGCAAAGCAGAAAGAGGTGGTCGAGGCCTACGAACGACTCGGGATCGAACTCGAGTGCACCTGCACGCCGTACTATCTCTCCATCACGCAGTTCGGCGAGCACCTGGCATGGGCCGAGTCTTCGGCGGTCTGTTATGCCAACTCGGTCATCGGGGCGCGGACCAACCGCGAGGGCGGACCGGCGGCCCTGGCCGCGGCGATCATCGGGAAGACCCCCTTCTACGGGCTGCACATCTTCAAAAACCGTCTGCCCGACGTCGGGGTCGTCATCGACGAGCCTTCTGAACTGAAGGACGCCGCGGATTTCGGGGCGCTCGGGTACGTGGCCGGGAAGAGCATCGGGAACAGGATCCCGTTCTTCACCGGTATCAGGCCCAACCGCGACCAGCTCAAGGCGATGGGCGCAGCGATGGCGGCAAGCGGCGCGGTGGCCCTCTTCCATGTGGACACCATCACGCCCGAGACCCGCTTCCCGACCTTCAAAAAGGACGTCCCCGAGACGATCGAGGTGAGCATGGCCGAGGTGCGCGAGGTCTTCTCCGCGATGGACGTCGACGCCGTCGCCGTCGGGTGCCCGCACCTCTCCCCCGAGGAACTCGAAACGCTCGCCACGCTCCTCACCGGCAAGACGGTGACAAAACCCTTCTTCGTCTTCGCGGCCCGCGGCGTCATCGCCGACCACCCGCAGGCGGTCACCGCGATCGAGCGGAGCGGGGCGAAGGTCTATGCCGACACCTGCGTCGTCGTCTCCCCGGCCCTCGACCGCTACGACCGGATCATGGTCAACTCCGGCAAGGCCCTCGCGTATGTCCCGACGATGTGCGGGGCGGTGGCAAGGATCGGCACCCTCGCAGAGTGCGTGACCGTCGCCACGTCGTGAGAGGATCCCAAAACAGCAGGGGGATCTCCCTCCCGGCTCGAGGCGGGGGGAAAGATTCGGTGATGAAGGGGGGGGGCCGGACTGATCACCACACCTCCCCCGTCGTCGCGACTCCGAGGATTGAACCAGGAAGGACGGGGCTGATCTGTATTTCGGAGGGATCTCGCGACGTGCCGTCCCCCGTCCTATCTTTTCGCGAGATGGCAGAAAATAATTCGATGATGAGGGGACGGCGCGGTTGATCATCATCCCTTTCCTGTCGCCGTGACCCCGAGGATTAAGGCGGGACGAGATAAGGTCGATCTGTTTTCAGCGGGGGCACACCACCCCTTGCCGTCCCCCGCTCTATCTTCTCGCGAAAGAACAGAAAAGACTCAGGGATCGGGGACGGCATGGTCTGATCATCACGCCTTCCTGTCGGCATGACCCCGACGATTGAAGCGGGACGGGAGATAATTGATCTTTCTTCAGCGGGGGCACACCGCCCCTTGCCGTCCCCCGCCCTATCTTCTCGCGAGACGGCGGAACAGGTTCGGTGATGGCGGGACGGCGAGTTCTGATCGTCACGCCGTCCCGTCGTCATGACCCCGAAGATAGAACCCGGAACGGAAGAGGGCGATCAATTTTCAGCGGGAGCACACGCTCCGTGCCGTCCCTCGTCCCATCTTCTCGCGAGACGGCAGAACAGATCCAATGATGGGGGACGGCACATCCGATCATCACACTTTTCCTGTCGTCATGACCCCGAAGATGGAACTGGACAGGAGAGAGTACACCAACCTGTGCCGTCCCCCGTCCTATCTTCTCGCGAAGTACCAGAAAAGTCCTGTGACTGCGGGACGGCACACCCGATCACCACACACACCCCATCGTCATGACCCCGAAGATAGAACCGGGAGGGGGGAGAGGCGATCCTATTCAGCGGGATCACGCTCCCCGGGCGCGAGGGCGGCAGTGAAGAAATTCACCTCTCTTCTTTCACCCCATCCTTGACACCGAAGACACCGCCGTCTGCTCACGGGCGGCGATCTCCCTGAGGCCCTCGGGGGTGAGGTCGCCGATGCGGTAGTACCGTCCCCCCGCCTGCTCGGCGATCTCCCGGCAGTAACCGAGCCTGATCCCGAAGGGCGTCTTTCCAGTCGTCTCGGTGTCGATGACGACGGTGTGGATCCCGTTCGCCCTGATCTCCCCGGCGAGACCGAGAACCTCCTCCCGAACCTCGCTTCCCGCCGGACTGTTTGCCCGACCGTCCGAGATGAGCACCATCATCGGGATCATCTCCCCGTTCTTTCTCCGTTCGTTGAGGAGGGCCTCAAGCCCCCTGGAGAGCCCGGCCTGGAGCGGGGTTCTGCCCCCGGTCGGCAGGTCTTCGAGCCGTTTGCGTGCGAGGTCGACGCTCGAGCAGAGAGGGAGGAGGAGGTCGGCCTCCGTCCCCCTGAAGGCCACCAGCCCGATCCGGTCCCGGTGCTGGTATGAATCGAGGAGCATCGAGAGGACCGCCCCTTTCGCCGCTTCCATCCTCTTCTCGGCACCCATGGAACCGCTCGCATCGACGACGAAAAGACACGACGTGGATACCCGGCCGACCCTGACCCGCTCTCTGAGATCGTCCTCCCGGATCGCGACGGCAAGCCCGTTGCGGTCCCGGCGGCGCTGGTAGGGGGCCGCCGCCCTGAGGGTGGCGTCGAGGGCGATGTCCCTCGTGCCGGTCGGGTACCGCGAGGAGAGCACCGTGCCCGCGCGGGTCGCGGAGAGGGTCTCCACCCGTCTCCCCCTCAGGTTCCGCCGCCTCACCCGGTCGCGCCGCCTCGACATCTCCACCCTGGACGGATCGATCGGAGTACCGATATCATAGACCTGCTCTTCGACCTCGCCGCCCTGCGGAGGAGGGGTGTCGGGCATCTCCCCCCTCTCACCGTCGCCGTCCTCCTCCTGCTCGGGCGGCCTCTCGTCCGCCTCCCCCCGGTCCTGGGACCGCTCCTCGCGCTGCTGCTCGGCGTGCTCCATCGCCTCGTCGAGACGGTCCTGGTCAAGTTTCGGTTCTTCGAAGGGTTTTCTCCGCATCCTGTGGGGGAGGGCCAGTTCCATCGCTTCCCTGACATCTTCGGCATCGACCTCGGTGCGTCCGTCGAAGGCGGCGATCGTCCTGGCCGTCCTGACGACGGTGATCTCGGCGCGGTGTGTCCTCACCCCCATCTGGACGCAGGTGCCCACCACGAGCTCGAGGATATCGTCCGAGATTGTGACCGAAGGCAGCAGCCGCTGCGCTTCGAGAACCCGCTCCCTGAGATCCTCCAGATCACGCTCGCAGGATCTACGAAACTCCCGGGGGTCTGCCTCGAATGCCTCGGCGACCTTCACGATTGTCATCCGCTCCGCAACGTCCTCGATCCCCTCGACGCTCACCTGAAGCCCGAAGCGGTCGAGGAGTTGGGGGCGGAGCTCCCCTTCCTCGGGGTTCATCGTCCCGATGAGGATGAAGCGCGCCGGGTGCGAGAGGGAGATCCCCTCGCGTTCGACGACATTCACTCCCATCGCGGCGGCGTCGAGGAGGACGTCGGCTACATGATCGTCGAGGAGATTGACCTCGTCGATGTACAGGACCCCGCGGTTCACCCCCGCGAGGATCCCCGGTTCGATCGCCTTGACCCCCTCCTTGATCGCCCGCTCGATATCGATCGTCCCACAGAGCCGGTCTTCGGTCACCCCCAGCGGGAGGTCGACGACCCTGACCTGTCTCTTCTCTGCAGTGATCCCGCCGTTCTGCATTTTTTCCGCACAGGCCTCGCACATCTCCTGCAGAGAGGCCGGGTTGCAATTGAACGGGCACCCCTCCGAGACCTCGATTTGAGGAAGGAGTTCTGCAAGCGCCCTGACGGCAGTGGACTTTGCGGTCCCTTTCTCTCCTCGGATCAGAACCCCTCCGATCCTGGGATTGATCGCATTGAGAAGAAGGGCCTTTTTCATCTCTTCCTGGCCGATGATCGCAGTGAAGGGGAGGATGTTCCTCCGTGCATGGCAACTCATTCGGAGAAACGTCTTGTCCGCATCGTAATAAACTTTTCATAATTGGTGTTATGAAAAAAGAACCCAATTTTTTTTAATAATATCATGTATCGACCCACTATGAGACCGTCGGCCCGCATACCCCGAGGAGTTTCGCGGCGGGCACCGGGGAGAGGCCTGGAATAATCAGATTAATTCCGTCTGAGATCCATATAATGGCCAATAATAGCGACATACGATTATCATACCTTCACGATACAGAAACCACGATCAAAATCAGAATATGTATCTTGTACAAGATATTATGAATTCATATTACAATGGAGGCAACAATCCCGGACATCATCGAAGTGGAAGCCTTTTCCCATCGGTTCAACACCTTCACGGCCGTCGACAGGATCACCTTCTCGGTCAGGCGCGGCGAGATCTTCTCCCTCCTCGGCCCGAACGGCGCGGGCAAGAGCACCACGATCAACGTCCTCACCACCCTCCTCCCCCTCCAGGATGGGAGGGTCAGGGTTGCCGGACATAACGTCGCCTCCGACCAGGCGGCCGTCAGGCGATCGATCGGCATCGTCTTCCAGAACGAGGTGCTCGACCGCGACCTCACCGTCCGGGAAACCCTCGAGTTTCACGGACGTCTGTACGCCATGCCCCGTGAAGAGAGGACAGCCAGAATCGAGGAACTGATGGACGTCGTCGATCTGACCGAGAAACGCGACGTCAGGACGAAATATCTCTCCGGCGGCATGCGCCGGCGGCTTGAGATCGCCAGGGGCCTCATGACACGGCCGGATGTCCTCTTCCTGGACGAACCCACCATCGGGCTCGATCCCCAGACCAGGATCCGGATCTGGGAGTATATCAGGCGCGTGAACGAAGAGGGGACGACCATCTTTCTCACGACCCACTACATGGACGAAGCCGACCGCCTGAGCGACCGGATCGGCATCATCGACCACGGCCGGATCATCGCCGGCGGGACGCCCGACGAGCTGAAGAACACCCTCGGAAACGATATGATCTACATGGAGACCGACAACAATGACCGTGCCGCCGCTCTGCTCGGCGGTGTCGAGAACATTCATTCGATCCGGACGGTCGGGAACGGCATCACCGCCGTCACGAACGAGGACGGGACCAGGTGTCTCCCGAAGATCTTCGACACCCTCTCGACCGACGGGATCGGACTCGCCGCGGTCAACCTCAAGAAACCCTCGATGGACGACGTCTTCATCCACTACACCGGCAGGGCGATCCGCGAGGAGGACACCGGCAAAGTCCATCCTCACCAGAGGAGACGGAGGTGAGGCGGATGGCATGGGAGTTTTCAACCGTCTTCTGGCGCGACATGCTCAGGTTCGTCCGCTTCAGGTCGCTCCTCATCTCATCCCTCCTCCAGCCCGCGATCTGGATGGCGCTCTTCGGGATCGCGATGTCGAGCAACTTCAACCGGTTCGGCTCGTTCGCCCCTCCTCCCCCGGGGGTCACCGCGGTCGGGTACCTGACCTTCATGGCGGCCGGAGTGATCGCCATGACCTCGATGTTCACCAGTCTCTCCGGCGGGATGAGTCTGATCTTCGACAAGACCTTCGGGCTCATGCGGGAGATGCTCGCGAGTCCGATGCCGCGGAGTCACCTGCTTGCAGGGATCGGCCTCTCCGGCGTCACGAAGGCCTGCATCCAGTCGGTGATCATCATGGCGTTCGGCCTCCTCATCGGGGTCAGTTTCTTTCAGGATCAGTCGCTCCCCGAGGCGCTCGTCTCAGTCATGGGCATCCTCGTCTTCGTCGGCGTCTTCTCGCTGGGTTTCCTCTTCCTCTCCTCGGCCATCGCGCTCAAGCAGGAGAGCCACGAGGGGATGCAGGGGATCATCACGCTGCTCTCGATGCCGCTCTTCTTCACGTCCAATGCCCTCTATCCGGTCGAGAACTTCCCGACCGTGCTCAAGGCCATCGCGGTCGTCAACCCCCTCACCTACCTCGTCACCGGGATCCGGTCCTTCGCCATCGGCGACCACTTCTTTGCATTCGGGCACGAGTACTGCTACACCTCGGGCGACATCCTCCTCGCCTTCGGTGCGCTCTGCCTCTTCACGCTGGTCACCTTCACGCTGGCCTGGCATGCGGTGAAGCATGTGGTGCTGACATGATACCGCCGGTGGGGATCACCGAGCACCGGATCGTTCATCACGGATCAAAACGATCTCATCTCATGTCTCTTCGACGGAATTCAACCGCACAAATCGCAGAACCCGACCTCACACCGGGCGACACCGTCGACCTCGCCGCCCTCAGGGCGATGAAAGAGACCGACGATATCGAGGTCTGGGTCTACTTCGACGAAGACCTCGCCCGCTCCTCCTCCATCGAGGCAGACCTGGAGGCCTTCGAGTTCGTCGCCGAACCGGCCCGCCCCTTCCTCGAACTCCGCCGTTTCCTCCAGTACATGGAGAGCAGGGAACCGGGGTTCACGGCAACTATCAAGAACCTGAAGACTGAAGTCGTCGCCGTCGGCGAACGCAAAGCCTTCTGCGCCTGCGTCCTCTGCCCCAGGCCGTACGTGAAGGTGCTGCTGAGGTAGAGACAGCGGCGCCGTTCACCTCCCCGGCACCCATACAACTATCATACCTCCGACGATCCCCCCGCCATGGACAGGAAGACGATCCTCATCGCGCTCCTCATCATAGCAGCCCTCTTTTCAGCCGGGTGCACCGGAGGAGGAGGCGAGCGGCAGGGGAACGGTCCGGGAGACGGCCCGCAGATCACCGCGGGGATCTCCGGCGGCCTGAACGCCACCGAAGAGGCCGACATCCTCTATCTCAGGGAAGAAGAAAAACTGGCCCGCGATGCCTACACCTCTTTCTACGACCTCTTCGGCATGCAGATCTTTGAAAACATCGCACAATCCGAACAGACGCATATGGACGCCTTCAAAACCCTCATCGACCGCTATGGCCTCGACGATCCGGCACAGGCGGAGGCGGGACGATTCACCAACGAGAGCCTCCAGGAGATGTACGATACACTGACGACCGAGGGGGCGGCCTCGGAGACCGCGGCCCTCAGGATCGCCGCAACGATCGAGGAGACCGACATCGTCGACCTGCAGGAGGCGCTGGGTCGCACGGACAACGCCGATATCACGCAGGTGTACACCTCGCTGATGCAGGGTTCGGAGAACCATCTCCGGGCATTCGTGAGAAACCTCGGACAATCGGGGATCGAGTACGTGCCGGTCGTGCTCGCCGAGGAGGAGTTTGAGACGATCATCGGCGGAGGGACGCTCGTCCTCTGAGAGGGGCAGGACACACCGACGATCCTCACGCAAGACAGCAGAATAGACCAGGTGAAGGAAGACGGTGCGTTCCTGATCGTCACGCCGTCCCCGATCCAAAACCCTGAAGAGAGGAGCAGGACGGCCAGGACAGAAAAACCGATCCTTCCTCTCATGACAGAATAGCGGAGGAGCACACCACTTCATGCTGTCCCCCGCCAATCTTCGTCGTGGGGGGTCCGGGGGGGTGCAACCCCCCGGTGGGAGACGACAGAATAGATTCGACAAGAAAGGGACGGCACATTTCGATCATACGCCTTCCCGCACCACCGTACCGGGGGCGCTGCCCCCGGACCCCCGGGATGAAGATAGGGCCGGGAAGGCGAAGTCAATGAACATGAAGAGGATATTGCCGTCCCACGCCCATCGATCGCGCGGGGGTCCGAGAGACACGCTGTTCCATCGGGAGATGCATAGACCCGGATTAATAACTTTATATATCGACGGACGAATCTCCTGGTCAGACGCGCCGTCGCAATCCGTGGCGACGGTGTCGATGTTCTCGAACCGGAAAGGCGAGGCCATATGAAATTCAGGAATTTGAGAGGAAATAATCATCTCATACTCTTCTCACTCGTGCTTCTGAGCATCACGGGAGTAATGGGTGTCGATGCGATGCAGACGGATCGGCCGTACGTCTATGAACTCCGTGACCTGGACAACCCGATGACAGAAGCCGAGATCATGGATCTCCAAGAGAACCTCACCGCAAACCTGAGCCGCCACATCGGTCCGGGCACCGGGAACCAACCGATCTTCGCCTCCGCATATCCGATGATCCCGGAGAACGGGACGATCGTGGCCTACGGGTTTTCCATCGATGAAGAGGGTACGACCCACCAGATGATGGGCGTCGTCGATGACGAGAGCGACATCGAGGCCGTCCACGAGAAAGCCGGTCAATGGCTCGAAGAGATCAGAAACGAGCCCGACCCTCTTTCATTCCCGGATGTCCCGGACGGGTGGATCACCCTCTCTGAAGGCGACTATTATTATGAAGCCAGGCCGTACGGGGCTGTCGAGAACAATTTCGAACTCTATTACCATACCGTCGAAGCCGATCCCGATCACGAATGGTACGCCGTACAACAAACATTCTCGATGGACCCAGGATTCCATAGATGGAGAGAGGATTCCTGGAGCAAATGGGCAGGTGAATCAGGCCGATGCTGGAACAACTGGTCATATGCCGCCCCCACCCTTCATCCCTCGTTACATGACCACGAACCTCTCGGAACGCGGGTCGGACTGGAAAATCTCCTGTCCGTCTACATCGAGGACAACAGCGATCCGGTCACCAGAACGGCACGATGGGATCTGTCCATCACCTCCCCTGAAGCGAAAAAAACAGAACAGAGATGGAATTTCAGAAGCTCGATGGTGACACACATCTCTGATGCCGCCGGCGAATACTGTCTGAGGTCATCCCAAAACTCTCCAGATCATGATTCCACATGCGAACGTGATCAATCCGAGGAATGATTCTTCTTTTCTTTCATGCCTTGGAGCAATCTTCTTAAATGCTTCAATCCAACTAAAAAATCGTTCGATGGCCCCTCTTTTCTTGTAAAGTTCTGGATCAAAGGTTACGGTTCTTTTTTTCTTTGGATCTTTCGTGTTTCTTGTATTTATTGGAATATTGCTCTTTATTCTGTTTTGGTCATTGTATGCTCTTATTTTTATTGAATCGTACGCTGGATCTGCGGATATGAATGTTGGTTTGAATTTATTCCCAAAAGACGTGAATCCTTCAAGGGTTTGCATATAAAGTGTTGAATCGTGGATATTTGCAGGGGATATAACACAAGAAAGTGGTCTACCGTTTCGATCGACCAATACGCTTAGTTTATTCCCTTTTATTCTCTTATGGCCATCAAATCCGATGATACCCCTTTTTTTGCGGGAATAGACTTCGTATCAATCGAACAATGGGAAAGATCAACGATTTTGAGATCGTATCCTCGCTGAAGAAGATCAAAAAATATGCCCTGATAGGCCCTGTTCTCGCAGAGATATTGATGAAATCGATGTACCGTCGATTTTGTTCCATATTTTTCGGGAACATCGCTCCATGTACATCCAGTAGTAAGAACAAAGAGAATTCCATTCATTAAAAGACGAAGATCAGAACGCGGTCGTCCAGTGTGAGGCTTCTGAGGGGGAAGGTAATCGCTGATGATTGACCAGAGGTTATCATCGATCTCGCTGAATGCCACGATATGGAGTTTTAATCACATGTGATTTATAATTCAGCAATGTGACTATGGGATCACTTTTGGGATATGCTCTCTAACACGCCTCTGGGCTCAGGGAAGATTCGTCGATCCCACGTCCCCGTGGTATGATCGTCGGTATCGTGACCTCGGGATCGGATGGGATCTGCGGGTCGAGTACGAGCAGATCTCAGACCTCGCTTCACCCGTTCCCGTCATCCGCGCCGGGGGTACCCCCGGCGGCTCCTCGGGGCGGGGATGAAGACGGGAGGGGTTCGAAATTTTGAGCGTTGCTTGTCCCCCCATCAGAACAGAAAAATCATGATCCGAGAACAGGACTCAAGACAAAACCGATCGACGTCAAACGAGGAGACGCACGACGCCGCACCCACCTTACCTCATCGCGGGGGGTCCGGGGGGCACGGCAGAAAAATCTCTCCTGATGGGGACGGCCGGCCCGATCGTCACGCTGTCCCGCCCTCGCGACCACGAAGATAGAACACAGACAGAAGAGAGTCAGAACTATTTTCAGAGGGAACGCGCACCCGCACCGCCCCTCACGCGAGACGGCGGAACGATTCCACGATCAGGGACGGCACACCTGATCAGATCACGCCTCGTGCCTGCTCACACCGAAGAAAAAAACCACCCGGAAAATACACGCCGTCGCCCGGCATCCTCTTCAAAAACAGCACGGCACAGAGTCAGCGACGCCCCTCCTGCCTGCAGCCAGGAGAGACAGAAGGGACTCCGCCACTGTCCACATCGAAAAAAATTATTCTGGAGAGAGGGAATTCACGCCAGATAGTCGTCAGGCTTCGGGATCTGTTCCTTCAGACCCTTACGCTTCCTGATGCTCATCACGACCTCGTTGAGGAGGCCGGCAGGCACCGTCTCGAACCCGGCGAACTCGGTGGACCACATCGCACGACCCTCGGTCGCCGACCTGATGTCGCCCGCGAACCCGAAGAGTTCGGCCACCGGCGCCTTACCGACGACGGTGATCGTGTCGCCGATGCTCTGCATGTCGAAGACCTGCCCGCGCCGGCCCTGGATCTGGCCCGTTGCGGCACCCATCTGTTCCATCGGAACGGTGACCTGGATCTTCTGCATCGGCTCAAGGAGCGTGTCGCCTGCCATGAGGATACCGGCCTTGACCGCCGACCTGACCGCAGGGATGACCTGGGCCGGACCACGGTGGATGGCGTCCTCGTGGAGTTTCACATCCATGAGGCGGATCTTGAGGTTCTGAACCTCTTCCTCGGCGAGCGGACCGCCGGCGAGTGCCTCGCGCCAGCCCTCGAGCACCAGTTCCATCGTCTCGTTGAGGTACTGGATACCCTTGGTCATGTCGAAGAAGGCGTTCGTGCCCTGGATGGCCTTGATGTTCTTGGCCTCGTCCTTGTCGATGCCTGCGTTCATCAGGAGCTCACGCCGCTCCAGTTCGGGCAGGTTCATCGAGAGATCGCCGCTCTTGATCAGCTCGACGACCTCAGGGGCCATCGGTTCGAGTTCGATGTAGAACCTGTTGTGGCGGTTCGGGGACTTGCCCTCCACCGGACCGGCCTTCTGGGAAGCGGTCTCACGGTAGACGACGATCGGCGGGGAGGTGACGATCTCGACACCCTTGTCCCTCGCGATCCTCCCGGTGATGATCTCGAGGTGGAGCTCGCCCATCCCTGAGATGAGGTGCTCGCCGGTCTCCTCGTTGATGGTGACCTTGACGGTCGGGTCTTCCTTGGCGACCTGCCTGAGCACGGTGACGAGCTTCGGGAGGTCCTTCATGTTCTTCGCCTCGACGGCGACGGTCATGACCGGCTCGGAGTAGTGCTGGAGAGACTCGAACGGGGTCATGTCCATCATCGAGGTGACGGTGGAACCGACGATGGCGTCCTTGAGACCGGTGACGGCGGCGATGTTGCCGGCACAGAGGGTCTCGACCTCGATCCTCTCGGGGCCCATGAAGATACCGACCTGCTGGAGACGGTTCGCCTTGCCGGCGGTGCCTGAGATGAAGACCTCGTCACCGCGCTTGAGGGTGCCGGAGAAGAGACGACCGGTCGCGACCTCGCCCGCGTGGGGGTCGAAGGAGATGTCGGTGACCATCATGGCGATCGGGCCCTTCGGGTCGCAGTCGATCATGGCCTTGCCGACCGGGGATTCGTAGTCGCCGTGCCAGATGATATGGACACGGCGGTCCTGTGCCTCGATCGGGTTGGGCAGGTGCTTGACCACCATATCGAGAAGGACTTCCGCGAGCGGGCTCTTCTTCGCGAGGGTCTTCATGTCCTCGGCGCGGCAGCGGTCAAAGACCTCGCCGAAGTTCACGCCCGACTTCTTCATGAACGGGACCGAGACGGCCCAGTTGTACAGCGCCGAACCGAAGGCGACGGTGCCGAGTGCAGCGTCGAGCTTCCAGCCGTCGTTGTACATCTTCTCGTTCATGCCCTTGATGAGCTTGTTCACCTTGTCGATGACGCGGCCGAGACGGATCTGCATCTCAGTGGCATCGACCTGGAGCTCGTTGATCAGGCGGTCGACCTTGTTGATGAAGAGAACCGGCTTGACACCCTCCTTGAGGGCCTGCCGCAGCACCGTCTCGGTCTGGGGCATGGTACCCTCGACGGCGTCCACGACGACGACCGCACCGTCCACCGCACGCATCGCACGGGTGACGTCGCCGCCGAAGTCGACGTGACCGGGGGTGTCGATCATGTTGATGAGATACTCGTCGCCGGAGTACTCGTGGACCATCGAGACGTTGGAGGAGTCGATGGTGATCCCACGGGCCTGCTCCTCCTCGTCGGAGTCCATGAAGAGCTGACGACCGGCGAGTTCCTCGGAGATCATGCCGGCACCTGCAAGCAGGTTGTCAGAGAGGGTGGTCTTTCCGTGGTCGATGTGTGCTACGATACCAATGTTACGGATCCGCTCCGGCTTGTCCATCAGCTCGGTGACCCGCTCTACCATCTTTTTTCTTCTAGTCATGGGAGTGCCTCAGAACTCAAAAAAAAGTATTTACCGTGCAGCCTTGGCAACACGCTCGCGTTCCTCTTTCTTGGAGACCGAGAAACACTTGGCGTCGGCCTTGGCCGCGGCAATCAACTCGTCGGCAAGGACGTCGGAGGCCGAGCGCTTGCTCTTGTGCGAGCCGTTGTAGGTCGCGGTGGCGATGAACCCGATCGCGGCGTCCACCCGGCGCTGCGGGGCGGTGTCGACCGACTTGGGGACGTTGATACCACCGTATTTCAGCCGGACGGTCTCCTCGCGGGGGCCCGCATTGCCGACGGCATCGACGAGCACCTGGACCGGGTTCTTCTTCGTCTTCTGGTAGATCCGCTCGAAGGCCTGCTCGACGATCCCGATGGCCAGCTGCTTCTTGCCGGTGTTGTGTTCGGTCTGCATGATCTTGTTGATCAGCCGCTCGACGATGAGCATCTCGCTCTTTGCGAACTGCTGCTGCGAGAGCTTCCCGCAGGAGTGCGGCACGATCATGGAGGTGAGGTTGACGTACCTGACAAGACCGGGGTCGTTGATCTGCACCTCAGAGAGGTCCCACTTGTTGAAGAGGAGCCTCTTCACGCCGCTTTCCTGCGGCTGCTCTTCTGCCTGGACAGGAACTTCTACATCAGTCATCACAATCACCTGCGCGGCTTCTCCTTACGGCCAAGAACCATCTCAGGGAGCGAGACGTCGTTGACCTTGGTCACTGCAAAACGGACACCAGGGATATCACCCTTGGAACGGCCGAGACGGCCGCCGATACCCTCGATCGTCACTTCGTCGTGCTCGTCGATGAAGTTGATCGCACCGTCGCCGACGGCGAATGCCGTGACCTGACGACCGTTCTTGATCAGTTGTACGCGCACGCACTTCCTGATCGCGGAGTTCGGCTGTTTTGCTTCGACACCGATCTTCTCGAGCACGATGCCGCGGGCCTGCGGGGCGCCCTCGAGCGGGTCGGACTTGATGTCGAGCATTAATTCACGACGTGCGTAGTTCACGTCGTTCCAACGAGTCTTGTTGGCCTCACGCTTCAGCTTTCTGGCTGCAAATTTTCCCTTTCCCATTGAATACCCTCTCTGGAGTCGAATTCCTGGATGTGGATACTCCTCACTGTGGTATATACCAAAGCGCGGATTGAATTTATGTATTGTCCATCATCCTGAAATCTGGTAGTATTCATGGGACGTACTCTATAATAATCTTATATCCCTACCCGTCGAATGATACGTAATGGTCACCTGTATCTACAAGGTCACGCACTTTGACGCGAGCCACCGTTTGCTCCATTATCAGGGCAAATGCAACCGGCTCCACGGCCACCGCTGGCAGGTGGAGGTCTGGGTGAAGGGGACGCCCGACCCGCAGACCGGGATCCTCATCGACTTCAATACCATGAAGGATGTGGTGGACCGCTTCGACCACCAGGTCGTCCTCAATGAGGACGACCCCATGGTCGAGTGCCTGGGGCATTTCCAGGAGGTCGTGACCACGAGAGGCGACCCGACGAGCGAGGTGCTCGCGGAGGTCATCGCCGCCCTCATCAACGAGGCGTGTGCCGACGAGGGGAGCGATGCGAAGGTGACCAAGATCAGGGTCTGGGAGGCCGAGACCTGTTACGCGGAGATCGAGTATGCGGGTCTGTGAGATCTTCGGTTCTCTCCAGGGGGAGGGGAGGCACCAGGGCCGTCCCACCACCTTCGTCCGTCTTGCCGGGTGCAACCTGCGGTGCCGGTGGTGCGACACGCCGGGGGCACAGGACCCGCGCCACGGTGAGGAGGCGAGTGTCGACGTCGTCCTCGACCAGGTCTGGCGGATGCGTCGGCGGCACGTCTGCATCACGGGCGGCGAACCCCTGCTCCAGGTCGAGGAGGTGGCCGAGATGTGCCGCCGCCTTCACCGGATGGACTACACCGTCGAGATCGAGACGAACGGGACCGTCGACTTCAGGCCGGTGCAGCCGTTTGCGTCGGTCTGCATGGACGTGAAGTGTCCGTCGTCAGGGGAGAAGAGCGACATCGCTCTTCTCCAGCATATCAGGCCGTCCGACTCGGTGAAGTTCGTCGTCGGCGATGCCCGCGACCTGGAGTATGCCGAGCAGGTCATCACCCGCTGCCCGGTCCGCGGCGAGATCTTCGTCTCGCCGGTCTACGGGTCGGACGAGCGGGGGATCGCCGCCTGGGTGCTCGAGTCGGGCCTGCCGGTGCGGTTCCAGATCCAGCTCCACAAACACCTGGAGATGAGATAACAATGCGAGCGGTATGCCTGCTGTCAGGCGGGATGGACTCGACCACCCTCAGCTATGTCGCAGCCGATATGGGCTACGAGATCCTGGCCCTCCACCTCACCTACGGCCAGTTGACCGAGGAGAAGGAACGGGCCTGTGCAAAAAAGATCGCCGGGCTTCTCGGTGCCGAGGAGTTCTGCGAGGTGGACGTGGGATACTTCAGCCAGTTCGGGGCGAGCGCCCTGGTTGACCCCTCGATCCCTGTCAAGGACTTCAGGGACGAGGAGGAAGAGGGTGTCCCCAGGACCTATGTCCCGTTCAGGAACGGGAACCTTCTCGCGATGGCGGTCAGTTATGCCGAGTCGCGGGACGCCGACGCCGTCTTTATCGGGGTCCAGTCCTCCGACTACTCCGGGTACCCGGACTGCAGGCCCGAGTTCATCGAGGCGTTCCAGCGTGCGGTGGACCTGGGGACCGCCCGGGAAAAGCCGATCACCCTGATGACGCCCTTCGTCAGGATGAACAAGACCGAGATCCTGAGGAAGGGCGTGGCCCTCGGCGTGCCGTACGAGCACACCTGGTCCTGCTACCAGAGTTCGGACGCCGCCTGCGGGGTCTGCGAGTCCTGTCACTTCAGGCTCGAAGCCTTCAGGGCCCTGGGGATCGAGGACCCGATACCATACAGGGAGAGAGCATGACAGAGATCTATTCAGGAAAACGTCTGAAAGTCGAGTTGAACCGGTTCACCCTACCGGACGGACGGGAGAAGGAGCGGGTCGTGGTGAGGCCGGGGAACGCCGCGGTGATGCTCCCGATCGAGGATGACCACTGCTATCTGATCCGGCAGTACCGGTTTGCGATCGGGGAATACATCTACGAGGCCCCGGCCGGCACCCTCGATCCCGGCGAAGAACCGGTCGAGACAGCGCACCGGGAGTTGATCGAGGAGTGCGGACTTGCGGCGGCGGAGATGATCCCCCACGGGTTCATCTATACCACGCCGGGGTTCTCGGACGAGCAGATCTACCTCTTCGAGGCTCGGGGGCTGACGCCGTCGCACGAGTACGAGCCCGACGACGACGAGATGATCGAGGTGGTCCGGGTGCCGCTCGCCGAGGTGAAGGCGATGTGCCGGGACGGCCGGATCGCCGACGCCAAGACGATCGCGATCATCTGCCGGTGCCTCAGATGAGGGCCCGGACGCCGGAAACGCGCGTAATTTATCTGACATTGAAGAGAATACATAGTAGCTTTGAAGATTGGTGAGCGAAGAGATGACCGAGAATGTGGAGATGGACAGTGCGAGGCAGCGCTACGAGTTCAAAAAGATGCTCGAGCGACTGGAAGCAAAGCAGGGAAGCGGGACCGAACTGATCTCGCTCTATATCCCGCCCGACAAACAGATCTATGACGTGACGGCCCAGCTGCGAGACGAGTTCGGGCAGTGCTCGAACATCAAGAGCAAGCAGACCAGAACCAACGTTCAGAGCGCCATCTCTTCCATCCTCTCCAGGCTCAAGTACTTCAAGACCCCGCCGGAAAACGGCATGGCCATCTTCTGCGGGACGGTCAGCACGGTCGGCGACCGGACCGATCTCCAGTGCGATATCGTCCAACCGCCCGAGCCGCTGAACCTCTATATGTACCGGTGCTCGTCCTCCTTCGAACTCGAGCCTCTCAAGGAGATGCTCGAGGAGAAGTATGTCTACGGGCTCCTGGTCATCGACCGGCGAGAGGCCTACTGGGGCTTCCTGCGGGGCAACCGGATCGAACCGATCGGCGGAGCGACCTCGACGGTCCCGGGCAAGCAGCGAAAGGGCGGTCAGTCTTCGGCTCGTTTCCAGCGACTGCGGCTCATCGCCATCAACGAGTTCTACAAGAAGGTCGGCGACCATTCGAGCGAGATTTTCATGGCCGAGAAGGACTTCTTCGAGCGGTTCAAGGGCCTGCTCATCGGCGGTCCGTCCCCGACGAAGGAGGAGTTCAACGAGGGGGGGTACCTTCACCACGAGGTCCAGAAACGGGTGCTCGGGCTCTTCGATGTGGCCTACACCAACGAGAGCGGCCTCTCCGAACTGGTCGACAGCGCCCAGGACGCCCTCAAGGGCATGGAGGTCGTGCAGGAGAAGCAGGTGATGGACCGCTTCCTGAAAGAACTCGTCAAGGACGACGGGGCCGCCGCCTACGGCGAGGAGAGCGTGCGGCGCAACCTGGAGATGGGGTCGGTCGATACCCTCATTCTTTCCGAACGCCTGCGGGAGACCCGCCTGAAGATCACCTGCGGCAACTGCGGCCACTCGAGAGAAGAGACGATCAGGAACGAGCCAGGCAAGACGGTCAGGAACCTCGACCTCGGGATCTGCCCGAAGTGCAGCGCACCGCTCCAGATCGAGGAGGAGACCGACATCATCGACGAACTGACGGCTCTGGCCGACCAGAGCGGGACGAACGTCGAGATCATATCAGACGAATTTGAAGAGGGGTCGATGCTCTTCTCCGCCTTCGGCGGGATCGCAGCGATTCTCAGATACAGGACGGGATACTGATGTTCCTCGAAACACGCAAGCAGATTGAGGAAGCGCTCCGGGCATGCACCGGAGAAGAAGAGGTCGACGTCGTCGATGGGGGGGAACACGCCGACTTTGCAACGACGATCGCTTTTGCCCTGGCAAAGACGCGGCGCAAGTCGCCGGTGGTCATTGCAGGCGAACTGGCTGCCGAACTGAAAGAGCGGCTTGCGCCGGCCGGGGTCGATGTCGAGTCGAAGGGACCGTACATCAACTTCACGGTGGGTGGGACGTACGTCCAGGAGGCGTTGAAGGCCGCGCTGGAGCCCGGGTTCGGGAAACTCCCGGCACACCCCGAGCGGGTGCTCCTCGAACACACGAGCGCCAACCCCAACGGTCCGCTCCATGTCGGGCATATCAGGAACTCGATCCTGGGCGACACCCTGGCGCGGGTCTTCAGGAAGGCGGGCTACCCCCTTGAGGTCCAGTATTATGTGAACGACATGGGTCGCCAGATCGCCATCGTCTCGTGGGGGTTCGACAACCTCGATATCCCGGCTGACGAGGAGGAGAAGGAAGACCACCACATCGCCAGGGTCTATGTGGCCGCCAACCGGGCGATCGAGGCGAAGCCCGAGATCAAGGCGGAGATCGACCGCCGGATGAAACTCATCGAAGAGGGCGACCCCGAGACCGAGAGGATGTTCAGGGAGGTCGTCTCCCACTGTCTCGACGGGTTCAAGACGACGATGAGGAGGCTCAATGTCGTGCACGACCGGTTTGTCTGGGAGTCCGACTTTGTCCGCAATGGCGACATGGACCGGATCATCGAGCGGATCGACCGGATGCCCCAGGCGAAGCACGAGGACACGCTTGCCCTCGACCTGACCGAGTGTGGGTTCGAGAAGGACTACGTGATCAGGCGGTCGGACGGGACGTCGGTCTACGCGGCCCGCGACCTTGCCTACCATACCTGGAAGGGTCGGAACTTCGACCGGATCATCGACGTGCTGGGCGCGGACCACAAGCTCATCGGGGCGCAGCTCCAGTGCACCCTGAAGCTCCTCGGCGAGAAGGCGCCCGAGATCGTCAACTTCGAGTTCGTCTCCCTGCCCGAGGGTTCGATGTCGACGCGGGCCGGGAAGTTCATCTCGGCCGACGAACTCATCGCCGAGGTGACGAACAAGGCCTTCCTCGAGGTCTCGGAACGCCGGCCCGAACTTCCCGAGTGCGACCGCGAGCGGATCGCGCGGTCGGTCGCCCTCGCGGCGGTCAGGTACGATATCGTCAAGATCTCGCCTGAGAAGTCCACGGTCTTCGACTGGGAGCAGGCCCTCGACTTCGAGCGGCAGAGCGGCCCGTACGTCCAGTACTCGCATGCACGCGCCTGTTCGATCCTGGAGAAGGCCGGGGAGTTTGAACCGGCCTATGTCTTCACCGAGGAGCACGAGGTGGCCCTGGCCAAAGAGATCGCCCGGTTCCCGGCGGTCATCGACCAGGTGGTCCGCGATCTCCGCCCGCACCTGCTGGCGGCGTACGCCCGCGACCTCGCCGACCTTTTCAACTCCTTCTACCGGTACGTCCCGGTGCTGAAGAGCGAGGGGGTGACCAGGCAGAGCAGGCTTACCCTTGTGAAGGCGGCGCAGAACACCCTCAAGGAAGCCCTGGAGACGCTTGGTATCGATGCGATCACGACGATGTGAGGACGAAAGCCCACGAGGGGCCCTGCAAAAGCAGGGCTATCAGTTTTTTTCCCCCGAGTCCACGGCGGCGGTCAAGCCGTGCATGTGGAACAAGCGCTCCCTGAAGGGGGGCGAGATGTGTTACAAGCACCAGTTCTACGGGATCACCAGCCACCGGTGCGTGCAGATGACCCCGACGCTCACGTGCAACCAGCGCTGTCTTTTCTGCTGGCGGTCGTTCGAGTACGAGGTGGAGAAGGCGGAGGAGTGTCCGCCCGAAGAGATCTTTGCGAACCTCAGGAGGCTCCAGAAGCGGGCGCTCTCGGGCTACAAGGTCTCGCCGTACGTGACGCAGGAGCGGTTCAAGGAGGCGCTCGAGCCCGACATGGTGGCGATCTCACTCTCGGGCGAGCCGACCTGCTACTCGCGTCTGCCCGAACTGATCGACCTCCTCAACGACGACGGCTACACCACCTTCCTGGTCTCGAACGGCACGCACCCGGAGATGATCGAACGGTGCCACCCGTACCAGACCTATATCTCCCTGGACGCTCCCGACCGCGAGACCTATCTCGAGCTCTGCAACCCCATCGAGGACTTCTGGGACAAAATCCAGGAGAGCCTGGGGCTGCTTGCGTCCAGGCGGTCGGCGGTCCGCACGACGATCGTCAAGGGGATGAACGATTTCGACCCGGCCGGGTATGCGGCGATGTACGACGCGGCGAGGCCGAAGTATATCGAGATCAAGGGATATATGTATCTTGGATACAGTCGTAACCGTCTGTCACGGGAGAACATGCCCGAGCACGCCGAGGTCCGCCGGTTTGCCGAGGCGGTCGCCGAACATTGCGAATACGAGATCACCGACGAGTCCCCGATTTCGCGGGTCGTCTTGATGGAGAGAGGAGAATGAGGTTTGATCCGGAAGAATGGAAGGAACGTGCACGCAAAGATTTCGAGGCGGCGTGGCACGAGGGACCGCAGGTCCTGGACCAGCCAGGGATAGCCGGGACGTACCCGCGGAAGTTTTACCCGCGGGCGCGCCCACACCCGATCGCGGAGACGATCCAGCGGCTCCGTGAGGTGTACCTGGAGATGGGCTTTGCGGAGGCGCGGGTCCCGCTCTTCATCGAGGAGCAGGACGTGTACAAGCAGTTCGGGCCTGAGGCCAGCGCCGTCCTGGACCGGGTCTTCTACCTGGGCGGTCTGCCGCGTCCGAACGTGGGGATCGGCAAGAAGCGCCTGGAGGAGATCGGAACGATCCTGGGCCGCGAGGTCACGGACGAGGAGGAAGAAAAACTCCGCGAGACGCTCCACGGCTACAAGAAGGGAACGGTCGACGGGGACGAACTGACCCACGAACTCGCGGCGGTCCTCTCCTGCGACGACGCCCTGGTGGTCAGGATCATGGACGAGGTCTTCCCCGAGTTCAGGGAACTCGCGCCCGAGTCCTCGAGGACGACGCTGCGCTCGCACATGACCTCAGGATGGTTCCTCACCCTGGGGGCGATGTGGGAGAAGGCGGCCCTGCCGGTCAGGATGTTCTCGATTGACCGCTGTTTCCGCCGCGAGCAGGAGGAGGGGCCGACCAGGCTGATGACCTATCACTCGGCCTCCTGCATCGTGGCCGGGGAGGACGTGACGATCGAGGACGGCAAGGCGGTCTCCGAAGCGCTCCTCTCGGCCTTCGGCTTTACCGACTTCGAGTTCCGTCCCGACGAGAAGCGCTCCAAATATTATATCCCGGACACCCAGACCGAGGTCTACGCGAAGCACCCGGAGCTCGGGTGGGTCGAGGTCGCCACCTTCGGGATGTACTCACCGGCGGCCCTGGCGCAGTACGGCGTCGGCGTGCCGGTGATGAACCTGGGCCTGGGCGTCGAGCGTCTGGCGATGATCGAGTATCAGGCCGACGACATCAGGGCGCTCACGTACCCGCAGTTCTTCCCGCAGCACCTCACCGACCTGGACATCGCACGGGCGGTCAGACCGCGTGAGGAACCGCAGACCGCACTCGGACGGGAGATCGCCGAGGCCGTCGTCGCGACGGCGACCGAACACGCGGCCGAACCGTCGCCCTGCGCCTTCGTCGCGTGGGAGGGCGACCTCTTCGGCCGCCAGGTCAAAGTCTCGGTCGTCGAGGACGAAGAAGACTCGAAGCTCTGCGGTCCGGCGACCTTCAACGAGATCTATGTCCAGGACGGCAAGGTGCTCGGCGTCCCCGACACCCCGCAGTTCGGGAAGGTGAGGAAGAAGGGCACCCCGGCGCATCTCTCGTACATCCAGACGATCGCGGCGCTGGCGGCGGCGAGGATCGAGGAGGCCGTCCGCTGCGGCGAGGAGACGAGCGTGCAGGTGAAGATGGCGAAGGTGCCGTCCGATGTGAATCTCAGGATCGCGGGGCACGCGATGCGGTACCTGACTGATAATAATAAGAAGATCGATCTTCGCGGGCCGGTGTTTGTGACGGTGCGGGCGGAGATTTTGGGATAACTTTCTTTTTTTTCTGATCTGGAGTATTTTTGTTCGGCGTGCGAATGGCGGAGAGGAATCTCCGGGTCGTTGACGCACCGATGGGATCAGCGGGGGAAATTATCTCTTCATGATCTTCTCATCCGCCTTCCCGGTTCAATCGCAATCCAGGGGTTCCGGGGGCCGTGCTCCCGGCGCAAGCGTTTGGGAAGAAACGTTGATCAGACCGACCGCCCACATCATAGAATCTTCACTGCCTTCTTACACCGGGGGGAGACCCCCCGGACCCCCCACGTATGAAGATAGCCGAGGGGCGGCAAGATGCTCGATTTCTGCCCACCCCCCTCTTGTGAGAAGCACGATCAAGATCTCAACACAGCCCTGATAAAAGATCCATCACTGGATCGAACCTATCCACGCTAACGGCACAAACTCTTCACAAACCCCCGAATACTCCCGCCCCCGCGTCATCACATCAACGACTCGGACCGTATCGCCCTCAACAGTATAGATGACACGATAACCCCCGACCCTGAGGCGATATTTCTGCGGCGAGGTGTGGCGAAGAGGTTTGACATCGGTACCCGGACGAGGGTTGAAGGGATCTTCCTCCAGTCCAGAAAGAGAGAGCCGTATCCTCTCCTGCGTCCCGGCCGGCAGTCTACGAAACTGCTTCTGAAACGTCCGGGAGATCAGGATCTTGTACATCAGAGTTCTTCCACCGGGTAAAATTCATCCTCCTCCAGGATGTGATTCCAGCGCCGGTCCAGCGAGACGATCGCCCGCTCCTCGATCAACCGCCTGATAATCTGATCGTCGCTCTCACCTTCACATCCCATCTCCCTCAGCAGGGCCAGCGTCTCCTCCGAGATGGTGATCTGTGCCGCGGCAGTCATCAAGGAGAATGATCACCAGCAGTGGAACATAAGAGTATCGAACCCGGAACATTCACGCGTGTCGCCACCCCTCCACACCAAAAAAAAAAAACAAAAAAAAAAGTTCAGTCCCTCCCCGCCTCTTCGACCCCATAGATCCCCGATCCCAGCCACCACGTTTCGTCCACCTTCTCGACATAACCCAGTTTCGGCCGGACGGTCATGTTCTGCGCCGGGTCGACATAATGGAAATACACAAACCCGCTGCCGTTCAGGGCAACGTCCCGAAGTTCCTTGATATACAGGTCGCCGCTGACGTCGGCCTCGTCCAGGCGGTTCACGCCGATCATCTCAGGGTTAATCGGGTGGGCAATGGTCGTCCCGTTGAAGTCGTAGGCATAGATGTAGAGGTCGCCCCGCGTGAACGAGCCGTTGGGGTCGGAGAACTCCGCAAGAGCCGCGGCCTTCCCCTCTTCGTTCGCGAAGGCCACCGCCTCTTTGACAAAGGCCACCATCTCGTCTTCGGTGTGCGACGGCGTCACCGCCGGTGTTGCGGGTGCGGTCGTGGTCGCGGGAACGATCGTCTCCGTCGGGGTGGGGGTCGGGGGCGTTTCGGATTGCTGCACCCCGGTGCAGCCCGACGCGAGGAGGACCGCCGCGATCAGGAGTGATATGAGAATCACCAGAGCAGATTGCTTCATGAGAAGAAAATTCAGATGAAAATACTATATATTTTATTCTGCCGAGCGACATCTTTCTGCCCGGAACGCCGGCAGACCTCACGCCGCAACGGCAATGATATGCCGGACGCAAAGATTGATTGGCCACTCCCTCGATGGAGTGCATAATCGAGGAGGACAGACCATGACCGGCATCGAAGCAGACGTTAAAGAGATCAAGGAGAGCGTCAGGATGCTTACTGAAACGATCGACAAACTCCTTCATGAAAGAGAGGCGGCGGCGATGATGAAACTCTCAGAGCAGTCGCTCTCCACGTTCCTGAACGAAGAGCCTGATCTCTATACGGTCAGAGATGTCAGATCTCCCCACCGATGAAAGAAAAAATCGTCCTACCACCTCAAACCCTTCACAAATCCCACCCGTCACAACCTTTATCCCCATCCCCTCCAGATCTCCCCTCATGCAGTCCCGGGAGGAGGTGCTTGCCACCCTTGCAAGCCTCAAAGACGAACTCTCGACCCGATTCCATGTCGCGAGAATCGGAGTCTTCGGGTCGGTCTCCCGCGGCGAACAGACGCCGGAGAGCGACATCGACATCCTGGTCGAGTTCTCCCGGCCGGTCGGTTTTTTCACCTTCATGGAACTGGAGCAATTCCTCTCGGAACGGCTTGCAGCGCCGGTCGACCTGGTGACCCCCGACGCCATCAAACCGATCATGAAGGAGAGGATCGCGGCGGAAACGGCCTATGTCTGAGCCCGACCCAGTTCTCTCCTGTCACGACATCCTCGAAGCCATCGACCGTATCGAACGCTATACGGCCACCCTTACTTTTGAGAACTTTTTCCAGGATACGAAAACACAGGACGCCGTGATCAGAAACCTCGAAATCATCGGGGAAGCGGTGAAAAATCTCCCGACCGATTTCAAGGAGGCGCACCCCGAGGTGGAGTGGCGTGCCGTCGCCGGGATGCGGGACAAACTCATCCATCATTACTTCGGCGTCGACATGAGGATCGTCTGGGAGACGGCACGCACCGACCTCCCGGTTTTCCGGAGCCGGATCGAGTCGATCCTTAGAGAATAATCATGAGAAGAGAGAGGTTTCACTCATCACAAAATCTATTTCAGCCATAACCCCTCCACAACAGATCGATCCAACACGAGAGGAAAGAGACATGCGCCGCGTCAATTATCGCATTCTTCTGCGGAAAGAACCGGAAGGAGGCTACACCGTCACGGTACCGACACTCCCGGGCTGCGTCACCTTCGGTGGCACGATCGAGGAGGCGATCGCCATGGCAAAAGAAGCGATCGAACTGTACCTGGAAGACCTGACCGAAAGAGGAGAAGAGATCCCGACCGAGGAAGATACCCTTGAATATACGCTGACCGTCGAAGCACATGCCTAAAATCCCTGTCCTCTCCCCGCAAAAAGTCATCAAAATCCTTGAGAGGAAAGGGTTTGTCCTGGTACGAACACGGGGCAGCCACCACCTTTACCGTCACCCAGAGACAGGACGGCGCGTGACGGTCCCGGCCCATGCAAAGGATCTACCCACGGGTACTCTTCTTGAAATTCTCCGACAGGCAGGGATCAAAAGAGAAGAACTCAAAGACCTCACATGATCCGTCCCCTGCCCCGCCAGCACCCCCGCTCTCCTCACCACCCGCACTCTTCAAGACGATAATTTCAGGCTCTTAAGAATCAGGCATGAAGCGAAAGCACGCTTCGAGCATACCGCACGAACACCGCTCAATCGCCACCCCCGCGTGAGATGGAGGTGAAGATCCTGCAATGAGGGTGGCATGTATGATCATCAGTGACCCTTGTCCTTGCACCCATCGATCTCATGCCTTCCCACCAACCATCCCGGCGAGCCCCCGACCCTCCCATAAGGCAACCTTAAGACCCCGCTCACCCATTCTCCCCCATGCACCGAAAGAAAAAAACAACCGGCAGCCCCCGGATTGAAACGTGCGCCAACACCGGTTCAAGGAGGACTGCCGACAACCCGTCGACCCGCCGGACGATGAACCCGATCGCCGACGCCCTCGACGCCCTCTTCCCCAAGGGCGGCGTCGTGGAACTCAGGGCACTTGCCGACCGCTTCACCCACTCCGGGTACTTCGACGACTTTGCAAAACTCACGGCCGCCGCCGAGGCGCTCGACGCCGATCCCGAGGTGAAAGGGATCTATGTCACGCTCAACGTCGTCGACCCGGCGCTCCTCGCGAGGCGGGCGAACCGCGTGAAGATGCGGTTGACCCGCTCCGATCCCACCACCGCCGACGCCGACATCAACAGACGCCGGTGGTTGCCCATCGACCTCGACCCGGTGCGGCCGAGCGGGGTGTCGTCGACGGATGAGGAGCACGCCGCGGCGATCGAGCGGGCCGACGCGATCGCCCGCTGGCTCTCCGAGCAGGGCTTCCCCGATCCCGTAAAGGCCGACTCCGGGAACGGCGCCCATCTGCTCTATGCAATCGACCTGCCCAACGACGACGAGGCGACCGCCCTGGTGAAGGGCGTGCTCGCCACCCTGGACCTTGTCTTCTCCAACGACTCCGTCGTCGTCGATACGGCGAACTTCAACGCCGCCCGCATCTGGGAACTCTATGGCACGCTCTCGCGCAAAGGCGATCACACCCCGGACCGCCCGCACCGAAGAGCGAAGATCCTCGCGGTGCCCGAGCACGCGGAGATCGTCACCGCCGACCTGCTCAGGGCGATCGCCACCCCCCTCCCCGTCGATGCACCGGCCCCGCCGAAGGGGAAGAAGGCGCCCGTCGACCTCGGGGCATGGCTCTCAGCGCACGGGATCGGCGTGCGGAGCACCAGGCCCTGGCAGGGCGGGACGCTCTACGTCCTGGAGGACTGCCCGTTCAGCGACGCCCACCGCGACGGGGCGTTTGCGATCCAGTTCCCGAGCGGCGCCATCTATGCCGGGTGCCACCACACAAGCTGCGGCGGCGGGGCGCAGCGGTGGCCTGAGTTGCGAGGCATGCACGAGCAGAAGATCGGAAATAAACCACAGAAGAGGACACCCCCCGCGCCTGCACCCGAACCCGACGCGTTCAGGGAGCGGGCGATGGAGGTCCTCACCCGCGGCGACCCTCTCGCCTTCATCCTCGACACCTTCCACCGGGAGCACGTCGGCGACCACACCGTCGCGGAGTGCCTCGTCCTTTCCATCGCCTCCCAGTCGGTCGAGAACACGCACGGCCTCCACGTCGCCATCTCCGGCATCTCAGGGAAAGGCAAGACCCACACCTGCGAGACCATGCTCGACCTCATCCCAAAAGCCTTCCAGATCACGGGCACGGTCTCGGACAAAGCGCTCTACTACCACGACGACCTCAGGCCGGGCAGCGTCTTTCTCTTCGACGACGTCTCCCTCTCCGACGATATGCAGGAACTCCTGAAAAACGCCACCACCCGGTTCAGAGAACCCATCGAGCACCGGACCCTCACCTCCGACCGCCGCCTCCGGATCTGCACCATCCCGGAGCGGTGCGTCTGGTGGCTTGCGAAGGTCAAGAGCGTCGGCGACGACCAGGTGATGAACCGCATGCTCACCGTCTGGATCGACGACTCGAATCATCAGGATCTGGAGGTGCTCGGCCACATGAAAGAGGCCGAGGCACAGCGCCGGCGCGACCGGGAGCAGGACGAGGACGTGCACGTCTGCCGGGCCATCTGGGAGATCCTCAAGGAGCGGACCGTCTACGTCCGCATCCCCTTCGCGACGCGGATCTCTTTCCAGTCGGCCAGGAACCGCCGCAACCCGGCCATGCTCTTCGACCTCATCAAGGCCTCCGCCCTCCTCAAGTCCTACCAGCGCGAGCAGGACGAGGACGGGAGCCTCATCGCCACCCGCGAAGACTTCGACACCGCCCGCCGGGTGTTCCTTGCGATCAACCGCGACGCCGGCGGACAGGAAACGAAACAGACCAGGAACGAGGCGGCGGCGCTGGAGACGATCGCGGCGATGGGCCTGGAGATCTTCACGATCAGGCAACTCCAGGATGCCCTCGGGCTTTCCTATAACAAGACCTACCGTCTGCTCCACGGCTACTGCAACAGCAAGGCGACCTACACCGGCATCCTGGACAAGTGCCCGGCGGTAAGCCCCATCGACGCCACGGTGGCCGAGGAGCGGTACGGGGTCGAGATGAGACGCCGGGAACATTATTTCTCATTCGATTATCGGATCTACCGCGAGTGGACGGCGAAGGCGGACGTCTGGATCGACGACGATCCCGACGTTTCCACTTTTGCACCCGGTTTCCACCCGCCGGGTGAAAACGTAACGGCCGCAGAGGAAAGCCGTTCATGACCCGGATCTACGTACAGAGTACAGAGAGAGAAGTGTGTACAGGTACCCCGGTAAATTTGCACACGTTTCCGGGAGCACACGGCATACCTGATCACGGTGGCCGGGTGTCTCCGGCCGTGAAACCGTGACGGGTGCAAACGGCGGGGAAGATTCAGGCGTTCGCCCCGCCATTCCCGGATCTGCCGACACAGGCTGTGGCGTTCGCGGCGCAAACCGGGAGCAAAAGAGTGAAAACCATTGCAAAAGTGCAAATCACCGCCTGAAGAGGAGCGGCACGCCGATCATTTCGACCGGGTGAAACGACAAAAAAGGGGGCCCGGCATTCCCCGCGACATTCAGATCGCCGACGCCTCGCTCCCTCCAACCACCTATTTTCCGGCGACTCCGACCGCCGCATGCCAGAAGATAATTATGCTCCGGGACGGATCTCCCCTCGACCGGCGATGAACGAGCACGCACCCATCGACCTGAAGGCGATCGCACGGAGCACCATGCAGACCTACGGGTTCTATCCCGGATTTTCCCGGGCCGTCGAGCGGGAGGTCGGTGCGATCGAGGCGCCGGCCGTACCCGAGGACGTCGCCGACCTCCGGTCCCTCCTCTGGTCGTCCATCGACAACATCGACTCCCTTGACCTCGACCAGATCGAGCACTGCGAACGCGCCCGCCGCGGCGGGATCCTGGTCAGGGTGGCGATCACCGACGTGGACGCCGCCGTCCCGAAAGCCTCGGCGACCGACCGGCACGCCGCCCACAACGGCACCGCCGTCTACACCGGCGTCGAGACCTTCTCCATGCTCCCCGAACGCCTCTCGCACGGGATCACCTCGCTGCTCCCGGGCGGGCCGGGCCGCCTCGCGGTCGTCGTGGAGTACACCGTCCGCAGGGACGGGAGCACCAGGCCGGGCCGGGTCTACCGGGCGGTCGTCTCCAACCGGGCGAAACTCGTCTACGAGGAGGTCGGCGACTGGCTGGACGGCGTCGGCGGCCCGCCCGCGGCTCTCGCCGATGTCCCCGGCCTGAAAGAGCAACTCCTCCTCCAGGACGAAGCGGCCCGCCGCCTGCGAAGATACCGAACCGAGCACGGGGCACTTGACCTCGAGACCATCGAGGCCAGGGCCGTGATGGAGGAGGAGACGGTGACCGACCTCGTCGTCCCGCGGCAGAACGCAGCCCGCCGCCTCATCGAGGAGTTCATGATCGGGGCCAACCGGGCGATGACGGCATTCCTGGACGGGGCCGGTGTCCCGATGATCCAGCGGGTCGTGCTGCGGCCGAAGAACTGGGAGGGGATCGTGAAGACCGCCGCCGGATATGGCTGGCACCTCCCGGCGAGACCCAGCGCGAAGGCCCTCTCGAAGTTTCTTGCCAGGCGGAAGAAGGCCGACCCCGAACGCTTCCCCGACCTCTCCCTGACGATCGTGAAACTGATCGGGCACGGGATCTATCTGCCCCTCGAACATGGCGAACCCCCGTACGGCCACTTCGGCCTCGCGGTCACCGACTACACCCACGGCACCGCCCCGAACCGGCGCTACGTCGATGTCGTCATCCAGCGATTGATCAAGGCGGCCCTCCGCGGGGAGAGGTGCCCGTACACCCGCGATGAACTCGAAGACCTCGCCGCATGGTTGACCAACCGCGAGATCGCCTCCGAGAAGGTGGAGCGGTTCATGCGAAAGGCCGCGGCCGCGGTGCTCTTGCAGGACCGGACCGGCGAGGTCTTCGACGCCATCGTCACCGGCGCCTCGGAGAAAGGGACGTACGTCAGGCTCCTCGCACCCCCGGTCGAAGGGCGGGTGATGCAGGGCGAACTCGGGCTTTACGTCGGGAAAAATGTCCGCGTCCGCCTGATACGCACCGACCCGTACAACGGCTACATCGATTTCGAACGGGTCTGGGGGCGAGAACGCTCCCGTCTCACCCGCTCGCCAGCACGCACCCCATACAGATCGCGAACTCGAGGACGGTGATGCCCCCGATCTCCAGGAAGACGAGCGCGTCGGAAAGGCCGCCGAGAAACCGCCAGATCAGGAGCGTCCCGGCCCCGAGAAGGATCACCAGCCCGTTCAGGATCACGAGGAGGAGCGAGGCTGTCGCGAGCCAGAGGAAGGCGGTGGCGGCGGCGCCGAGAAGAAGGCCGTTCGAGAGACCGAGGAAAACGACGCCGTTCCGGGGCGACGGGGAGATCATGGGATGGCGGGGGGTGAGGCGGGAGAGGGTTTAAAGATTATGAAATGACGTTCACGGGGAATGGAAGATCTGGAAGAGTCCGAAACTTCTTTCAACGGCAAATGATTCTTAAAAAAGAGATCCAGACGCGAAAGACCGCACGGCTCTCTTCAACCCGGCCGCACCCACTATATAGTACCGACGATGAGATCCTGCCATTCAGATGAACATAAAACCCGGGATACTTGAAAAAATCAGAGCGCGGCAGGCGTCTATCGATGAACTCGCCTCACCCCGGGCGACCCGGAACGCCGACGCCGTCCGGAGAAAAACCGACCCCTTCAGACCCGAAGAGCCCGTCATCCGCCCGCCCTTCTACCGCGACGCCGACCGGATCCTCCACTCCAAGGCCTACACCCGCTACATCGACAAGACCCAGGTCTTCTTTCTCATCGACAACGACCACATCACCCACCGCGTCCTCCACGTCCAGCTCGTCTCCAAGATCGCCCGCACCATCGGCCGGGCCCTCGGGCTCAACGAAGACCTGATCGAGGCGATCGCCCTCGGCCACGACATCGGGCATGTGCCCTTCGGGCACAAGGGCGAGGAGTTTCTCAACGAGATCTGCGTGCGGGAGGGGATCGGCGTCTTCAGACACAACCTCCAGAGCATCCAGTCCCTCGACGTCATCGAAGACCTGGACCTCACCCTCCAGACCCTGGACGGCATCCTCTGCCATGACGGCGAACGGTTCGTCCGCCGCCTCCGCCCGACCGGCCCCCTCGACGCGGCGACGCTCGCGGCCAAATGCGATCGGATCCGGCGGGGGGCAGACGACCCGCCGGTCCTCCCGTCCACGATGGAGGGGTGCGTCGTCAGGGCCGCGGACGTCATCGCCTACCTGGGCCGCGACCTCCAGGACGCGATCGAGGTCGGGCTGATCGAGGAGGACGACGACGACCTCGCGGCGATCTGCCGTGAAAGCCTCGGCATCGAGAATTACCAGACGATCAACTGGACGGTCATCGACACCCTCATCAAAGACCTCGTCAACGAGAGTTTCGAAGAAGCGGAGATCGCCTTCTCCCGCGAGGCGGCGGAGGCGGTGACGCGGATGCAGCAGTTCAGCATCGACCACATCTACCAGAATCCCAGACTCACCGCCCAGCAGGAGAAGATCAGAACGATGTTCGTCACTCTCTTCGACCACTTTGCCGCCGACCTGGCGGGGGGGAAGGCGGACTCCCCCATCTGCACCGACTTTCTCGACGCCCCCTGGGTCTCCCGGCCATATCTGGACCACGCAAGCGACGGCGAGAAGGTGCGTGACTTCATCGCCGGGATGACCGACCGTTACTTTGCCGAGACCTTCCAGGCGGTCACCATCCCAGAACGGGTGAGGGGCACCTACCGGCGAGCAGAGAGGGCGTGACCCGCACCCCTCATATCCTCCCGGACCAAACGTACCCATGATGCCAGACGCCGCCGACCGCATCCGTACCGCCGTCCGCCGCCTCGCCGCCTGCCGGACCAGAGGCGAACTCGGCGAGGCGATCGCGGAGGAACTGAAACGATACGCTCTCTTCGACCTCCAGGTCATCGGCGGCGGGATGAAGAAGGAGGTCGACCCCCTCCCCGAACCCTACCGGAGCCGCGCCCGCCCGTACTTCGAGGAGCAACTCTTCGGCGCCTACCACCGGGCGATGAAGGCGTACCGGAGCGGGGAGTTCAGGCAGATGGACGGGGCGATCACCGACCGCGAGCGCTTCGAGCGGTTCGTCGCCCTCGTCCCCGACGGCTGCCTCCGGAACCAGGGAGAGACCGAGTTCGGTCTTGGCGGGCCGCTCAACACCTTCTTCTACTATCTTGTCACCGGGTATGCGATGTTCGTCGAGGACGGCCCCGGCCACCCGGTCGGCACCCCGTTTCCGGGCGGGTTCACGGTCGAGCGCCGGGGCGGGAAATACCTCTGCCCGATCCGGGACAAAGAGGAGGACGTCCCCTTCTCGATCTGCAATGTCTGCCCGGCAGAGCAGATGGAAGGGGTGTGAACCCCCCCGGAAAAAAGATTGTTTTTATCTCCTCTTCCAGAAGGCGCAGATCACGCCGGCAAGGACCAGGGCCGCACCGACCCCGGCCACCGTCATCCAGGGGGCGCCACCCGACGAAACCGGTTCCTCGGTTGTCGGTACGCCGTCCGATGTCTCCACCTGGGCACCGGCAGAGAGCGTCTTCGTCGCCCCGACAGACGTGGTTTCAGCGGGGGCCACCGGTGCCGATGCCGGTTCGGCGAAGACGGCAAAGGTGGTGAAGTGGGGCGCCCTGGCGATGACCTGACGCTTCGCCGGGTTCATCTTCGTGCTGAGCCGTTCCCAGGCGTCGGTCTTCGCGTTGTACCACCTGACCACGAACTCCTCGCCGGTGCCGAGGCTCTCCCACTCGTCCTCGGTGAGGGTGAAAACGATCTCCGCCGCGGGCTCGAATGTCGCCCCGTCGGGCCCGCACTTCAGGCCGGGACCGACCTGCCTGAGGGTGTTGTCGTCGCCGGTGTCGGGGAGGCTCCCGGCAGAGACCTGTTTGACGCTGACCCTCTCCAGGGGCCTGCCGAAGAGGTCCCGTGCCGTGACGCCGGCGTCGAGGGAGAGGGAGCCGCGCTTCTCAGCGGTCAGGACGACGGTTCCGGTCTCGACCGTGCCGTTCGCGCTGGCCTCAAGGTAGGCGCTCCCGATCTGCTCGACCACCTGAGGGATAGGCTGAGCAGGGGGACGGGGTGCGGCACCGCCGCCTCCGCCTCCGCCTCCTCCACCGCCGCCCGAGGGTGCGGTGGCCTTTGTGACGACGAAGCTGAGGTTCTCGTAGCTGTCATCGCTGTTGGGCGAGTGCAGCGCATCGGTCAGGGCGGCCACGGCGTCTTCGGCCGAGAGTTCGCCGAGATCGATCGTCTCCCCCTCTGCCGTCACCAGCCAGGACTGCTTCCCCGTTTCTGCGGAGGGCCTGACATTGAAGACGCCGTCGGACATCGGGTGCTGGACGATGACCGAATACGATCCTGAGAGTTTCTTCGTCTCGTCGGCCTTGAGGGTGTAGGCGAAGGTTCCGTCGTCGGCGACCGGCACCGGTGCCCCGACGACCCGACGGTTCGCGCCGAAGATCCAGAACTGGAGCGTCTCGGGACTCCCGGTGGCCGCCCCCGAGATCAGCAGGACGTCGCCCTGCTTGAGACTCGAGTGGTCAAGGGCGGCGGTGAGAGTGGGCCTGTGTAAGGACACGTCTACCGCGGCATGCCTCACCCGGTGCAGGTGGGCGGCATCGATAGCATGTCCGTAGAGATCATGGTCCATGGCTGCAGCATAGAACGTGTAGGTGCCGGGGTCGGGCGGCCAGACCGTGGAGGAAGTGTCCCATTGATATTCCCAGGTGCCGTCGGTCGCCACCTCACAGACAACGTAGTTTCCATCTGACACAGGGGTACCAAGATTGTCGGGCGGGCACCCATCACCGAGGTTCGGGCCGTGCACGAAGAGGTAGAGTGTGTCGGTGTCTGCGGCGGTGCCGGAGAAGGTGATCGTGTCGCCAATCGCGTAGTTCCCATCTCCTTCGAAGGCGGAGGTGACGCCGTGCTCTCCGATCATGATGGAGAGAGCGTTATAAAGATCGTCAGACCCCGACGCCGTCATCGCATCGACAAGAATGTCCTCTGCCTCAGAGGCGGAGAGAGGGCCGAGGTCGATGAGGTTCCCAGCGGCGTCCTCGATCTGGTACGGCTTCCCATCCGCCGGAGCCGGGCAGACGTTGAAGACGCCATCCATCATCGGGTGCTGGACAAGGACCCTGACATCCCCGGAAAGGGCGGCGGACTCCCCGGTCCCCAGCACATACTCGTAGGTGCCGTCGTCGGCGACCGGCACCGAGACGCCCGGAACCTTGGAGCCGTCCCCGAGGGCCCAGAGGCGGACGGTTGCCGGGTGGCCGGTCGCCGTCCCCGAGACCTCGAGGCCCTCTCCCTTCAGGATATATGTGCTCCTATTGAAGGAAGCGGAGAGAGTGGGCGGCTTCAGAGTCAGGGCCGCCGTGGAATTCCGTACCCCGTCGAGGTGGCTGCGGTCCACCGCGTGCCCGCCGAGGTCATGGTCGCGGTCCGCGGCATAGAGAGTGTAGGTGCCGGCAGCAAGAGCGCCGCGGAGGGCGGCGGTGTCCCACCGATACTCCCAGGTGTCGTCGGCCGCCACCTCACAGACGACATAGTTCCCCTCCGACGCCGCGGCACCGAGATCGTCGGGCGCGACACCGTCGCTGAGGTCCCCGCCGGTCAGAAAGAGATACACCTTCTCGCTCCCGGTGTTGATGCCCGAGATCGTCACTTCGTCGCCCAGGACGAAGACGCCCGTCCCCTCCACGGCAACCGTCATCCCGTCGTCGTCGACGGTGAAAGAGGTCTCCGCATGGATGTCGTCAGACCCCGGTCCCTCGATGGCGGAAAGGAGGGTGGCGACGGCTTCAGAGGGAAGATAACCGCCGAGGTCGATCTGCTTTCCCTCTCCGTCCCGGATCTGGTACGGTTTCCCATTCGCTGGCTCGGGACACACATTGAAGACGCTGTCATACATCGGGTGCTGGACGACGACGAAGTACTGCCCGTCAGGGAGGTTCCTGGTCACGTCGCCCCCGAGAGTGTACTCGAAGGAACCATCGCTCTGAACCGGTGCGACCACGCCGAACGCCGGGCACTCTCTCCCGACGATCCAGATCAAAACCTCGTCAGGATCGCCATCGGCATACCCGCTCACGGTGAATTCGTCGCCGCCGGCAACCATGGACGCACCGTCATCAAGCGTCACCTTCGGTTCTTTCAGGTAGACACCGATGGTCTGGTACTTCACGTCCTTCAGGTTTGTCTGGCTGACGAGGCCGTCGGCGTTCTCTCTCTTGCTGGCCGCGTAGATGGTGTAGGTGTCCTGGTCCAGGAGGGCACCGAGGGGAGCGGTGTCCCAGCGGTACTCCCAAGTGTCGTCGGACTCGACATCGCACCTGACCGCACCGTCGATGTCGAGATCGGTCTTGAGCCCGATGTCTTCAAGCGAGACGCCGTTGCGGTTCCAGAGGTCCCACCCGGTCATGAAGAGGAAGACTTCGTCGTTTTCGGTGTTGGTACCCGTGAGTCTGATCTCCTCACCGAGGTAGTAGGTACCCGCCCCCTCTGCGGTGATGGTGACCTCTCCCTTCTCGATCGTCACCCCGACGGCGTCATTTTTGTTCTCATCCTCAGGGTCGACGACGCTGATGGTGAAGGAACGGGGCGTGGTGTCGGGGGTGGTCGAGAAACCGACATAGATCGCGCCGCTGTCACCGGTCTGCACGATTGCAGCGGTCCGGTCGGGGAAGTGGGTACCGTCCCCGGCACGTCTCTCGTTCGCAATGGCAGCAGCAGGCGCGTCCGGGAAGGGGGCGTCGCCAATGATGTCAACGCCAGGCCAGCCCATCCTGATCAGCGGATACCCTGCGTCACTGATGCCAACGTCCTCGACAAAGAGGTAATACTGCTTCTTGGACGCACCGCCGATGGTCACACAGAAGTCATTGCTCCTGACAACCTTCTCCAAGTTCGCCTCGATGCTGACATCGGTCGGTGCGGCGGCGACCTCGCCGGCAGGGGCGGGGTCTTCTTCGGCACTCAGAGCGAGGGTGTCGTTCCCGGCACCGTCATCACAAGAGATATTTTCGCCGCTCTCAACGAGATCCGATGCCCCCGCGGGGAGTGCGAGGAGCATGAAGGCCGCCAGGAGCGCAGCGATGCATTTCAATCTGTTCGACATCATAGTCTTTCACGTCACATTTTATCCGGGAGTACGAATTTTGGGGCATACCGGGCTCGAAATCATCGCATATGGACGATTGATCCGGATCGAGGGATCAAAAAACAATAAATGAAATATCAGAGCCCTGAATATTGTCAGATCAATGCATGAACCATCCCATATAGTTTTCGAAATATCATCTGATCGTGCCGGGATTGTTAACTACAATCATTGAACCCAGGGGAAAAAGGGCGTTCAGATCCGAAGAAACGATGAAACCGTGGCTCTGGAGAAGAGTTCTGGATCGACGGTTCTGTCAAGGGCGGCAACACCGCCTTCAGGATCTTTTTCTCTGCCTTCCCGGCCCAATCTACATCCTGGGGGTTCGGAGGCGCTGCTCCCGGTGCATATGGTGGGGAAGGCACGTCGTTCAGACGTGCCTCCACCAATTCTCCTGTCTTGAAAAAAGAGATCAAGCGACGAGAAATTTTCATCCCGCATGCTTGAGGCGTTCTCTCGCCCCGTGCTGAATTACCATGAAAATGATCCAGACGATCCTCTCTTTCGGTTTTCATGAGAGTTTGAACTCACTCGATCCCGTTGAAGCTGATACGCAGAGGAGAGAAAATTCTTCTGATGGATCAGCCGCCCCCAATCGTCGAGATTTTCCTGCCATCTCGCGCCGGGGGGCCGTGCCCCCCGGAACCCCCACGACGAAGATAGCCGGGGGGCGGCATGATGCTCGACTTCGATTCACTCCTCGTTCGTAAGGACGAGGGTCAAGAATCGATCCCGTTCTGAGATGATATTTTCATCCCGTATGCCTGAGACGTGCGTTCGCCTCATGAAAAATTCTACAGGGCCGAAACCAGGGGAAGCATCCCTGGTTCAGTCCGCCATCTTCCGGTAAAAAACCGTCACGAAGATGACCTGGAGGAGGAGAAGCCCGACCGAGGTGTAGGCCATCGCATATCCGGCCATCTCGTACGCGGGCAGGACCTCACGGGCCGCGATGAGCGCCATCCCACCGACCGCAAGCGCGGGCGCCGCGATCATGACGGTCAGGTACGCCGCCTTCCCCGCGATCATCCCGGTCATCTCGTCCTTCTCCACCTCGCCGCGGACATACCGTTTTCGAAGGAGGAGGATGGCAAAGAGACCGGCAAACCAGGCGGCGATCGCAATGAGCGGCGACGTTTCCGCCACCGCCGCCCCGATCCCGGCGCCCATGGCGATGACGATGAAGAATTTCACAATCTTGAACTGTTTGTTGTCCATGATACGGATCCTCTGAAGTTTGAAATATCTAACATCAAGTTAGATATTCCCAACATATCAGGGTGTCGGCATCACCAAAACCCCCTCTGATCCGGCCTGCCAAGAAAGGGCCATATTAAAATCTCCCCTAAAGTTAAAGCAAACCTCAAGCACACCAGATGAAAATTTATCGTCGCTTGATCGCTCTTTTTCAAGACTGGAGAGTCGATGGAGACCTTGTTCAATCGCCGCCCCTCGGCTATCTTCTCGCGAGACGGCAGGAAAGATCGTATGATGGAGGGCGGCACGTCTGATCCTCGCGCCCGGGGCGCGGTCACCGGACCCCAACCCAGAACCCCGGATCACCGCGAACACGGACGAATCGATCCATTCACAACCTTTTCATAGCACCACACCTATTCACCGGGAAGCCGCGGGGGGCGGCACCGATGTTCCCGGACCTCAAACCAAAACCATCGTTGAGCAAGAGCGAGAAGAAGCAGGGGCTCTCGATGGTCATCTGGGACGGCCTCGCCACGCAGGCGATGGTCACCCTCACCGGCGGGGTGTTTCTCGTCGCCTTCGCCCTGGAGCTCGGCGCCTCCAACACCGTCATCGGTCTCCTCGCCGCCATCCCCCCACTCGCCGAACTCCTCCAGGTCCCGGCGGTCTATATTATCAGGAAAGTGCGGAACCGACGACTCATCACCGTCACCGCCTCGACCGCCGCCAGACTGGTCTGGCTGCTCATCGCCGCCATCCCCTTCCTCTTCGGCACCGGCTCAGGCGTCTGGGTGCTTGTCGGGGCAATGCTCCTTTACTCGACCATCTCCTCGATCTCCCACTGCTCCTGGAACTCCTGGATGCACGACCTCATCCCGCAGCAGAAGATCGGGGCCTTCTTCTCGCGCCGGATGGGGATCTCGACCGCCCTCGCGGTCCCGCTCTCAATTGTCGCCGCTCTCTTCGTCGACGCCTGGAAGGTCGAACCGGGAGGCGAAGTCACGGCCTATGCCCTGCTCTTCTTCGGCGGATGCATCGCCGGACTGATCGGCGTCATCTTCCTTGCCAGAACGCCGGAACCGGAACTTGGCGAAGACCAGAAGCCCGACTTCAGCGAGGTGCTCAAGGAACCCTTCGCGGACAGAAACTTCAAGAACCTCCTCATATTCCTGGGCTCCTGGAACTTCGCCATCAACCTCGCCGCCCCCTTCTTCACCGTCTACATGCTCCAGCGGATCGGTCTCGACATCTCCTGGGTGATCGCCCTCGCCGTGATGAGCCAGATCGTCTCCATCATCTTCTTCAGGGTCTGGGGGGAAGTCGCCGATGTCTTCAGCCACAAGTCGGTCCTGCAGATCAGCGGCCCGATCTTCATCCTGGCCATCATCGGCTGGACCTTCACCACCCTCCCCGACCCCTACATCCTCACCGTACCCATCCTCATCGCCATCCACATCCTCACCGGTCTCTCGACCGCCGGCGTCACCCTCTCGACCAACTACATCGGGCTCAAACTCGCACCCAAGGGGAAGGCCACCGCATACCTGATGGCCTCGAGCATCACCACCTATCTTGCCGCCGGGATCGCCCCGGCCCTCGGCGGGATCTTCGTCGACTTCTTCGCCTCACGTGAGGTCGCCCTCACCATCACCTTCAGCGATCCCTCGGGCGTCCTCATCCTCCGGCCCCTCGACTTCCAGCACTGGGACTTTTTCTTCTTCTTCGCCTTCCTCATCGGCCTCTACTCCCTCCACCGCCTCTCCTTTGTCAGGGAGGAGGGGGAGGAGAAGAAACGGATCGTCGTCCACGAACTTCTCACCGAGGTGCGCCGGGAGATGCGCAACCTCTCCACCGCGGGCGGGCTGCGCATAATGGCAAGTCCACCGGTCTCCGAGTACCTGAAACCGCCGAAGAAGGAGAAGCGGCGGCGCAGACCGGTCTGGGAGGAAGAGGAGACATATTAGGGCCATTGTGTGAATACGACGAGGATAGACAGGGGCGGCAATTCGATAGTGGTCCTCTTTGATCTCTTGCTTCGAAGAGGGAGCACGGATCCATGCCTACTCCAGAGACCCACGATCATGGTCAATCGCGTATGCTTGAGCCCGGGGTTCATGCCCGATTCAACACCTTTGTTAGAAATCCACCACAATCCTCAAATAGAGGATGTTAGAGATCCATAACATCACTAGGGCAGTGACAGAGAGGGCCGCATGCAGGGATCCTTGACTGGATCACCCTGACCGTCGGGATATTCATCCTCTTCCTCACCCCCTCAGGGTCATCTTCAAGGAGGAGGAACCTCCCGACGAGAGGAACAGATCGATCCCGGCCCGGCGGATCACCGGGTCGTGGTTTGCCGCCTTCGTCTTCCTCGTGGCCGTCGACATCGTCGACTACGCCGGTTCTCGACCTGCAGAGCGCCATCATCGTCATGGGGTGCACGGCCCTCGCCTTCCACTGGAGGCTCTCCAGACGGGGTGATATGGAATGAAGCAAAAAAGAAGAGTAAACCCCTGGATCGGCCTTGTCGCAGGACTTCTCCTCATCACCGCGGCGATACCCGCCGGGACCGTCTTTACGGATCAGCCGCGGATTGCCCTCTTCATTATCGTGGCGGGGGTGGCCCTGATCGTCACGAGTATGACCGGGATCTATCTCAGATCGCGGAAAGAAGATGCAGAGGATCCGGACGAGCGCGACAGAAAAATCCAGAGGGCGACGTTTTCCGACTCGTGGATCATCACATTCTGGCTCGCATTGATCCTCCTCTGCATTGACTTCACCGGTATCATTGAACTACAGGCCACAGCTGTGCTTGTGGCCATATTGTATACTATGGGTATCAGTGCGACATTCTTCAGATGGAAGCACAGTGAGAAGGGCGATGTGGAATGACCCTCACGCGAAGCAGGTTCATCGTCAGCGCCGCCGGCCTCCTTGTGACATGGCTCGGCCTCACCCTCGTCTGGCTCGACGTCGTCGACGAGATGAGTCCGGTCACCCTGGCCCTGGTCCTCGGCGGCATGATCGGGATCTTTCTCCCGGCCCTGCGACAGACATACCTGGACGAGATGGCCATTTTCCCGGCAGACATCGTCAGGAGAGCATGGTCTGTTGGGTTTGCCGCGGGATCGGCGACGATCGCCGTCTTCATCGTCCTCTGGGCGGCAACGGCAGGCGACCCAAAGCTGCATGCCCTCTTTTCCCTCCCGGTCGCGGCGATCGCCGGGGTTCTCATCTTTATGGTGACAGAAAAAGGCGTGATCAGGATCTCATCCCGGCAGAGAGGCGGAAGCGATGACTGAGAACTCCAGATCCCTCGCGACCATCGCCCTCTCTTCCATCAGAACACACCACCAGAAAAGGAGCACTCTATGAGCATCATTGAAGTCAAAAATCTGAAAAAGCTCTTCAACGGGAGAGAGGTCCTGCAGGGGATCTCATTCTCCGTCGAAAAAGGTGAGGTCTTCGGATTCCTCGGGCCGAACGGTGCCGGGAAGACCACGACGGTCCGCTGCGTCCTGGGACTTCTCCGTCCGGATGCAGGAAGCGCACAGGTCCTCGGCGGGGACCTGGGGGCCGACGATCCCCTGCGGCGGCGGATCGGCGTGCTCCTCGAGAACAACGGACTCTCGGACCGACTCACCGCACAGGAGAACCTCGACTACTTTGCCAGGCTCTACGACCTGGAGAACCCCGACGAGAGAGTTGCGGAGATGCTCGGGTTCGTCGGCCTCGAAGAGCGCAAGGACGGTCTGGTCGGCACCTTCTCGACCGGCATGAAACGGAAACTCGGGATCGCGCGGGCTGTCCTCCACGACCCCGAGGTCCTCTTCCTGGACGAACCCTCTTCGGGCCTCGACCCCGAAGCGCAACGGATGGTCCGCGATCTCATCCTCGACCTCTCGAAGAAAGAGGGGATGACCGTCTTCCTCAACTCGCACAACCTCGACGAAGTCCAGCGGGTCTGCACATCGGTCGCCATCCTTCACCAGGGGCGTATCCGGGCATTCGACACCGTCCAGAGACTTCGAGAAGGAGAAGAAGGCACCCATATCGAAGTCGTCCTCGGCGACCCGGACTCAGTCGGACGGGCCGCCGGGGTCCTGCGGGGCATGCCGGGCATCAAAGAAGTCGAAGAAGAGGGTGAGAGCGTCACCGCCGTTCTCACCGGCGAGAGCGCGGCAGCGGCGGTCAGGGCACTGGTCATGGCAGACTGTGCCGTGGAAGAAGTCAGAAAAGAACAGCAGTCCCTGGAAGAGATCTATCTTGCGGCCGTGCACCAGGCGGAGGGATCGGCATGAGCGGCGTCATGACCGTGGCCAGGAAAGAGATGAGGTCGATCCTCACGTCGAAACAGACAGTCATCTCCGGGATCGTGGTCGTCGTCATCTTCTCGTTGACGATGGCCCCGGCGGTCCTGACCCTCGGCGCCGCCGGGAATGCCTCGATCGACCAGGCGCTCTTTACGCTCCCGGTGATCGTCGGGGTCTTCCTGGGTTACATCTTCACCGGCCTGGTCTTCCTGCGCGAGAAGACCGAAGGCACCATCGAGACCCTCCTCTGCACCCCGCTCTCGCTCAGGAACCTCTGGGCCGGGAAGGTCATCGGGACGGTCGTCCCGGCCTACGCCCTCACGCTTGTCGGTGCTGCGCTGATCACGGGAGCGACCTCCGTCCTCGGCGGGAAGACCCTTCTCCCCTCTCTCCCGATCGTCGTCCATCTCCTGGTGGTGGTGCCGGCGTTCATCGCCGCCGCGGTGGGCGGCCTGGGTTTTGTCCAGTTCCTTCTCGGGATGAAGGAGAACCAGATCATCAATGTCATCATCATCTTCCTGGTGATCTTCTCCTTTTCACTCGTGAACGGGCTCATGGACCTGTCCATGGGGGTCGGGTGGAGGACGGTCGGTGTCCTGACCGCCGTCGCCGCGGCCCTCCTTGCCTTTATCGCCTGGGCAACGAGGTTCCTGAACAAAGAGCGGATCGTGACCACCATCCCGTGATGCCGGATGCAGACACGGATGCGTGAATATCGGGCCCGCCTCAGTCTCACCCAGGAAGAACTGGCTCGAAGGGTCGGGGTGCGGCGGGAGACGATCGTCTTCCTGGAGAAGGGGAAGTACAACCCCTCTCTCCGCCTTGCCTGGCGGGTCGCCCGCGAACTCGAGGCGCCGATCGAAGAGGTCTTCGTCTTCGGGAAAGAGGATCTCGAGTGAGGAATACGGAGAGAGCCCCGCGTCAACCGGGATCTCGGGAAGAAAACCCGTTGAGATCATCAGGCCTTTCCTGTCCGGGTTCTATCTTCGGGGTCGGGACGATGGAACAGCGTGATGATCCAGACATGCCGTCCCCCTTCAGATGATCTGCTCTGCCTTTTCGCAAGAGGAGAGGGGGGACGGCACGGAGCAGGATGATCCCGCTGAGAATTTATCGACCCTCTCCCGTCCCGCTCCAATCTTCGGGGCCATGAAAAGGAGACAGCGTGATGATCAGAACATCCGTCCCCCCATCACCGCATCTGTTCTGCCGTCTCGCGAGAAGATAGGGCGGGGGACGGCACGAGGTGACGTGCCCCTCTGCCCGACCTGCGGGAAGCGGATGACCTCCAGATCCTCGCAAAGAATGGTGCCGCGAAGGAGCCCCTTCACCTGAGCCCAAGAGCATAGGCCGCCGCACCCAGGAGCGGGGCGCGGCCACCGAGAGGACTGACCATGATCGCAGGGGTCGGGAGGTAGCGATCGAGATGTGGAACGATATGCCGGATCAAAAGATCGCCGTGGGCCTGTGCGATCGGGCCGTCCAGGACGATCATCTCGGGCGAATAGGCGATGATGATGTCTGAGAGGGCCCGCGCGTTGATCTCGCCGAGGGCGTCCATGAACGCACCGGCCAGCGGGTCGCCCCGCGCCGCCGCCCCCAGGATCCCCCGACTGGACGAGGTGTCAAAGGAAGGATTTTGAAGATTTTTTTTTGCCAGCCAGGCCGCGAAAAACCGGGGCATGCCGGTACCCGACGCATAGGCTTCCCAGTGCCCACGATGCCCGCACCCGCAGGGGAGGGCGTACCCGGCGTCCACAAAGAGATGACCGACCTCGCCGGCATTCCCGTCCCTGCCCAACAGAAGGCGCCCACCGACCACCGCACCCCCACCGATCCCGGTCGAGAGGGTCAGGTAGACCAGGTCGTCCACGCCCTGTGCGGCTCCGCGCCACCGCTCGCCCAGGGCCCCGGCCCGGCAGTCGTTGAGAAGCCTGACCGGCAGGCCGAACCGTTCGGAGAGCGGACCGACCAGCGGCACCTCATCAAAAGCCATGTTCGGCGAGCAGACGACCCGGCCGCCGACCAGGTCGAGGGGACCGGCCGAGGCCACCCCGATCGCCGCAGCGCGGGACTGGCCAAGGACCGAGGCGACCGCGTCCCCGACCGCCCGGGTCACCACCTCGCCCGACACCCCCTCTCGCGGGGTATCCCCCTGTACAAAACCACTCACACAGCCATCGGCGGTGACAAGGGCCGCACGGTAGTGAGTCGCCCCGAGATCCACCGCAATGACGGACGTACCTTCCATCCACCAGACCTTACCCCGCAGAGCATATCAGGGCTTTTGTCCTTCCATAAGAACTGCGACCGACTGTCTTAACCGGGGAAGCAGGGCGTCGCGGTTCTCCCTGGTCACCACCGTCACTTCCACGTCACGCCGGGCCTTCACCTCCTCGATGAACGGATCGCCGCGCAGCGCCACCGTCGCCACCACCGGGACGGGGCCGTCGAGGAGATCGGTCACCAGGTCCCTGAAACGCTCCGAGAGACACTCCATCCTTCCGATCTCGTCGATCACCACCAGACCGGTATCAGGCCGGTCGAAGGGCGTCCTCTTGAGGAAGACATCGAACGCCTCGAGATCGACGCCATACTGCCCGACACGGTGGTGGCTGATCGAGTGGATATGGGCAAAAAGTACCCTGCGGCCGTCAAAACCGACCAGTTCAAACCCGGTTCGCTCGCCCCGCTCCCGCATCTCCTCGGTATAGAATCCCACAACTCCCGGAAGACCCTTGACTGCCCGCCGCACCAGGGTCGTCTTCCCCGCCGCCGGCGCGCCGGTGACCAGCAGATTTTTCATGACACTGCCTCCTTGTGCCCTCTAAACATTCCTGGATACATCGATCACTTCTCCTCTTCTCTCCGGACCGTCATCTCGCACTGGCTGTCCCCCATACACCTGGCACGGACAAAACGCAGGCTATAAGCCGGGTTCAGGGCTTCGACCGCCGCAAGAGCGAAGGGCAGGCACCATGAGAACCCGGTCTCCCCACTGGCACCGGCCTCACGCAACGTCCCCTGGTGAGGACAACCTTTCATGATGAGAGTCGCCGTCTCATCAGATGTTTCCAGGACCGAGATCCTGAAGTCAGGCCCGAATATCATGTTCGTACCCGCCTTGAAGGCCTCGCAGACCTCTTCGGCGGTACCGGTCGGAAAACCGAAGGTCGCGGCGATCGCTTTCACCTCCTGTCCCAGGGCGTACCAGACCATCTGTTCCCGCTCTTCAGGAGTCCCTCTCTCATCCCTGAGCGCACGGGCGTACAGGGCCGGCAGGAGAGAGGCCGCACGCGCTGCAATCCGCCATCGCGCCATGGGCGGGATCTCCTCGATCAGGTCGCGCCCCACAGAGACCATCTCCGAGATCCGGCGGATCAGCGCCGCGGCTCGATCCTCATCTCACACCTCCGGTCGCCGACGCAGATCCCGCTCCGGTAGGTTACCTCATACTCTGGATTCAGCGCGGCCACCGCCGTCGCGGTGTATGTCCGGCAGGCCGGACAGAGCGACGGTGTCTCCTCACCGATCTCGCGGGCCCTGGAGACCATCGGGCATGCCGTCGTATACAACGCTGCACAATCCCGGTCCGCAGCGACCTTCATCTCACCCTGGAGTTCCGGCCCAAGAAGAAGTGTCGAAAGAGCTCCAAATGCACGGGCAACATCTCCAGCATCCCTGAGCGGAAAATTGAAGGCACGCGCCAGGCCTGCCTGACTTTTTCCGATCTCCTCCCAGACCTCCTCGTCCAGGTCCTCAAAGCCGTTCCCAAACCGTCTCCGCACCGCCCGGCTATATGCGATCGGAACTGCCGTCATCGCCCGCGTCGCAAGGCTCCAGCGGACCTCCGCCGGGATCTGGTTTATCTCAACCATCGCTCACACCTCAGCACCGTCACCTTCCGACGGTGCACCAGAGACATCTCGCACCGGATATAAATATTACCAGAAAATAAATAGACTCTAGCCGAACAGTCCCTTGAACCCGCTTCGAGGCCTCATCAGGATCTTCCTGTCCATCAAATCCCGTTCTCTCTCGATAATCAGATCATCCCGGCCGGACGAGTGAGATAGATATATATATTGGTTTTCAAGAACTCCCACGCCATACATATACCGGGGGAGACGTGAAGCATGCGTACCATACCACAGTGGGCAGGCATCGTGGTGATCGCCCTGCTCTGTTCAAGTGTCCTCATTGTCTCGGGAGTGGTGCCTTTCCTCAGACCGGCGGCAGTATACCCGTCCATCACGCCGGTTGCCGGAAACGACAACCTCGATCCCGCAGAATTCGTTTTTTCGTTCGAAAAAGAGCAATACCACCTGAAGATGCCGGTCGACGCCGCGGTGTACGGCGGCGCACGGGAAGGGTCGAAAAACGCCGTTCTCTACGAAGACCTCGCAGACGAGGTCTGGATGGCCGAATACTATCAGGCCTTTCTTGAAGACCCCCATCAGGAAGACCTGTACGTCGGACTCCTCAGAGCCTTCGAAAATGTGCGAGACGAGAAGAAACTCGACTCTGACCGGTACCTTGAGATGATCACCGCGTTCGTGCAGGCGATCCCGTACCAGGTCCATCCTCCCGACACCCCGCCAAAGTTCCCGATCGAGACCGTCGCCGAACGGAAAGGGGACTGCGACGATAAGAGTCTCCTGCTCGCGGCCCTTCTCTCCAGGGCGGGCTACGACGTTGTCCTCTTCAACTTCGTGGACGACGGCCACATGGCGGTCGGCGTGGCGAGCGACAGCAACACCTTCGGGCAGACCGGATACGCCTATATCGAGACGACCGACCGGAGTTTCGTCGGAGCCGTCCCTATCTCCCTCGCCGGCGGGGTGACCCTCACCGGGGAACCCCAGGTGATCGGGATCGGGAACGGGACCGCCAGATATCGCAGCAGTGCCGAGACCGCCTACATTATCGTACGAGAACAGGAGGCAAAAGAAATCGTCGGAGCACTCAATGAGGAGATCGCCCGCCGTTCCGAGGCACTCAGAAACCTCGAAGAGAGACTGCATGAAGAGAAGACCTCGATCACCGCCCTGCTCGAGACCGGAGACACTGCAGGCTACAACGCAGAGGTGATGCCGTTCAACAGGGACGTGAAGGCGTACAACCAGAACCTCAGTGCCTACCAGAGCGACGTGGAGCGGTACGACCTGATCGCCGGAGTCTACAACTACATCGTCGAGCACCGCCACGATCGGCCCGGCACCTATCAGTGGCTCCTCGACCACCCACTCCCGGCATAGACCGGTTCATGGCCCTGTGACCGGGCCCTCCAGATGACCCTGGAGATCTGGTTCCTGCGCTGGACCGTCGGGTATGCCTTTGCCCGCTGTGCAAGTGCAGAGAAAGTCGTGTCTTCCATATTCATGCTGGCGACGGGGAAGTATATGACCCTGGACCGGGCGCGGGGTGAAAGTGTTGCCAGGACACGATAACTGTATTTATCCCCGCCGCCTGACATACTCTGGAGAGATACCCATGCTCAAAATCGAGAACCTGAAGGTCAAAGTCGGGGACCGTGAGGTCCTTCATGGGATCGACCTTCAGATCAATGACGGGGAAACTCATGTCCTGATGGGACCGAACGGTTCCGGGAAGAGCACCCTCCTCATGACCATCATGGGGTTTGGCAACTACGAGATCACCGACGGGCGGATCGTCTACAACGGCAAGGACATCACCCACACACCCATTCACGAACGGGCGAAACTGGGTATCGGCATGTTATTCCAGCGCCCTCCCACCATCTCGGGCCTGAAACTCGGTAAACTTCTCCAGGCCGTATCCGGGGGGAAGACCGGCGACATCCCGGCCTTTGCCCGTGCGGTGAATATGGAAGGGTTCCTTGAACGCGATATCAATAAAGGGTTTTCAGGCGGGGAGATCAAGCGGAGCGAAGCCCTGCAGTTGATGGTACAACGGCCTGACTTCGTGATGATCGACGAGCCCGAGAGCGGGGTCGACCTGGAGAACATCTCGCTGATGGGCCACTCGATCGCCCAGCTCCTCCAGAAAGACCAGCACATCGTCAACCGCCAGAAGAGCGGCCTGATCATCACGCACACCGGCCACATCCTCAACTATGTCGAGGCCGACTTCGGCCATGTGATGATCGACGGCCAGATCAGGTGCCACGGGAACCCGCGCGAGATCCTGAATGTTATCAAGGTGAAAGGCTACAAGGAGTGCCTCGCATGCCAGCAGATATGAACGAGTTTTTCAGACTGCCCGAATCCGAGCGAGAACGGCTCACCGAGACCGGTCTTGAGGTCGGACTCGAGAACCGGTGCGGGAGTTTCTTCCAGATGGACCAGGAGATCGTCCAGACCACCTGCTCCAGCGAAGGAGTCGAGGTCATCGCCCTCCAGGACGCCCTCGAACGTTACGACTGGATGGAAGAGCGGTACTGGAACGCCGTCAAGAAGGACAAGGACAAGTACACAAAGTACGTGGCAAAACAGGAAAAACCCCGGGGCGTTGTTGTCATTGCCCACAAGGGAACTCGGACCGTCTACCCGATTCAGGCCTGCCTGTATCTCTCGGCCCAACCGGTCCAGACGGTGCACAACATCATGATCGCCGAGGAGGGCGCGGAGCTCCATGTCATCTCCGGGTGCGCGAGTGCCGCCGGGGCCAAAAGTGGTTCGCACCTCGGCATCACCGAGTTCTATGTCGGGAAAGACGCCCAGATCACCTCGACGATGATCCACAACTGGAACCCCCACATCTCGGTCTACCCGCGGAGCGCCGCCGTCGTCGAAGAGAACGGGGTCTTCCTCTCCAACTACATCTGCATGCAGCCAGTGTCACGGGTCCAGATGTACCCGGAGGCGCGGCTTGCAGAAAACGCCACGGCCAGGTTCTCGTCCATCGTCGTCGCCCACCCGGGCTCGCACCTCGACCTCGGTTCGCGCGCCGTCCTCCAGGGCAAGGGGAGCAGTGCCGAACTGCTCACCCGCGCGATCACCAAGGGCGGGACGGTCATCTCCCGCGGGCATGTGCAGGGCACGACCGAGGAGACGAAAGGGCACATCGAGTGCCGCGGGCTGATCCTGGAAGATGGAACCATCCACGCGATCCCCGAGATCGAGGGGCAGGTCACCGGCACCGAACTCACCCACGAGGCGGCGGTCGGCAAGATCGCCAAGGACGAGATCGAGTACCTGATGGCCCGCGGTCTCTCCGAAGAAGAGGCGACAGCGACGATCATCCGCGGCTTCCTCGACGTCAGGATCGAAGGACTGCCGCCGGTGCTCCAGCAACAGATCGACGCCGCGATCGACGCCGCAGAATCGGGGTTCTGAAGAAATGAGCGAGGAGTTCACGCATGAACGCCACCAGATGGTGGAACGCCAGATCCGGGCGCGGGGGGTATCGGACACCCGAGTCCTCTCTGCCATGCGCGATCTTCCCCGCCATCTCTTCGTTCCCCCCGGCCTGAGGGCGGCGGCCTACGGCGACCACCCCCTCCCGATCGGAAGCGGACAGACGATCTCCCAGCCATACATCGTCGCCGTGATGACCGAACTCCTTGAGGTTGGGCCTGAGGACAGGGTGCTCGAGATCGGGAGCGGGAGCGGGTACCAGGCGGCCATCCTGGGGAAACTGGCACGCGAGGTCTGGAGCATCGAACGCCTCCCCGAGATCGCCGTCATGGCGCGGCAGAACCTGGCAAAGGTCGGCGCCGAGAACGTCCATGTGGTCGCGGCGAACGGGACGCTGGGCCTCCCCGACCACGCCCCCTTCGACGCCATCATCATCACCGCCGGCACGCCTTCGGTCCCGCAACCGCTCTTTGATCAACTCGCCGACGGCGGGCGACTCGTCGCCCCGGTCGGCGGGCGCGAGCTCCAGTTCCTGGTCGTATACACGCGGCAGGGCGACGAGATCATCCACCGGTCCTGGGGGGCGGTCTGTTTTGTCCCGCTCATCGGGAGACACGGATGGGAGGAGCGAGACCTTGTTCTATGACGTCACCCGCGCCCTCACCGAAGATATCCTCATCTTCCCTGGCGGCGACCCGACGCCGGTCTTCAGGCAGGAAGATCACGGGGAGTATCTCCTCTCTCTCCTCTCCCTCTCGACACACACCGGCACCCACATCGACGCCCCTTCCCATTATCTGAAAAACGACCAGTCGATCGATCTGGTCGATCCGGCCAGCCTGATCGGGCGGTGCCGCGTCCTCGACCTCGGCGAGCAGACCGCCATCACACGGGCCGACCTGGAGGGACAGGTCGAGGAGGCCGACCGCCTCCTTTTCAGGACATGGTTCTCAGGGGAAACCGCGTTCGACCCAGAATTTCCCCACCTTACCCTGGACGCGGCATCTTTCCTCGTCGAACAGGGGATCTCCTGCGTCGGGATCGACTCCCCCTCCATCGAAGCCTATGACGGGGACGGTTCGGTCCACCGCACGCTCCTGCGCAATGAAGTGGCAATCATCGAACTCCTCGACCTCTCGGGCGTGCCCGAAGGCGACTATTATATGGCGGCACTCCCACTCAGGCTCAAAGGACTCGACGGGTCGCCGGCACGGGTGATCCTCTCCGACCAACCCATCTCATGAGGTGAACATGAATCTGATCGCATCTGCTGTTACCGAACTCAAAGAACAGATCAAAGACTCCGGGTGCGAGGACGGCATCGTCGCCCTTGCCCGGAACACAACCAGGCCGCTCTGCCAGTACCCACGGGGAGTCTGCGTGGAGGCCCGTTTCGGCGACCGAACCGGGCACGTCGTCACCACCGAACCCCTCGAGATCTCGACCCGCATCTCCTTCATGTACGGGGCCCCGCTCAAGCGCCCGGTCGAACGGACCGCGGCCTGTGCGATCATCAACGCCGTCACCGGGTTCTTCTGCATCAACCGAAAGATGAACGCCTGCGACCAGGCGCACCATGCCCCATGTCTCGCCGAACTCGCCGCAACGCTCGAAGGCAAACAGGCCTATCTCGTCGGCGAAGCAGAGGGGGTCGCCGAAGTGCTCGGAGCGTCGCTCACCGTCACACCGGAGGACGCCGACGTCCTCCTGGTCACCGGGCCTGGCATCATCTCAGACGAGGGGCTGGCGACGGTCGAGGCGGCCCGTGGAACAAAAGCGATGATCTTTCTTGGCCCGTCGACCGCAGGGGTGGCCACGGTCCTCGGGATCGAACACTGGTGCCCGTACGGGAACTGAACTTTTTCTTTTTCCTTTTCTTTTCCGCACTCCTGCGCCGGGGGTAAACCCTACGACGAAGATGGCCGAGGGGCGGCACCGGGCCCTCATGATCTTCACCTCTCCCGTGCGGGATCTATCTTCGGGGTCATGACAGCGGGACAGTGTGACGATCAGAATGTGCCGTCTCCCATCGCACGATCTTTCCTGTTGTCTCGCGAGAAGATAGGACGGGGGACGGCATGGAGTGTGATTCCTCCGAAAAAAGATCAGCCATCTTCCGTCCCACTTCTATCCTCGGGGTCACGACGAGGGAGCGGGTGTGGAGGTCACAACATGCCATCCCCTCATCACCGAATCTATTCTGTCTTCTCGCGTGAGGATAGGGCTAAACAAATTCCGCACCAAGAATCTTCTCTACCATTCTGTCTTCTCGCGTGAGGATAGGGCGGGGGACGGCAGGGTGCTTGATCCCCTGGAATAATAATCAGCCCGCTCCCGTCCGACATCTATCTTCGGGGTCATGACAACGTGACGGCGTCATGATCAGATCATGCCGTCCCCTCGTCACCAGATCTTTCCTGCCGTCTCGCGAGAAGATAGGGCGGGGGACGGCACGGGGCGTGTCCCCTCAGAAAATGGATCGGTGCTCTCCCGTCCAGGTTCTATCTTCGGGGTCATGACAGCGGGAAAGATGTGGTGATCAGAGTGTGCCGTCCCTGATCACCGGATCTCTCCCGCCGCCTCGTGAGAAGATGGAGCGGGGGACGGCACAGGTTGGTGTACTCTCTCCTGTCCAGCTCTATCTTCGGGGTCACGAAAACGGGACGGCGTGACGATCAGAATGTGCCGTCCCCGATCACCGGATCTTTTCTGTTCTTTCGCGAGAAGATAGGACGGGGGACGGCAGGGCGCTTGATCCCCTGGAATAATGATCAGCCCGCTCCCGTCCGACGTCTATCCTCAGGGTCACGAAAACGGGACGGCGTGATGATCCAAACATGCCGTCCCGCAGTCACAGGTCTTTTCTGGTACTTCGCGAGAAGATAGGACGGGGACGGCACAGGTTGGTGTACTCTCTCCCGTCCAGGTTCTATCTTCGGGGTCATGAAAACTGAAAGCGTCATGATCAGAGTGTGCCGTCCCCTGATCACCGGATCTCTCCCGCCGTCTCGCGAGAGGATGGGGCAGGGGACGGCACGGGGTGTGTCCCCTCAGAAAATGGATCGGTGCTCTCCCGTCCAGGTTCTATCTTCGGGGTCATGACAGCGGGAAAGATGTGGTGATCAGAGTGTGCCGTCCCTGATCACCGGATCTCTCCCGCCGCCTCGTGAGAAGATGGAGCGGGGGACGGCACAGGTTGGTGTACTCTCTCCTGTCCAGTTCTATCTTCGGGGTCACGAAAACGGGACGGCGTGACGATCCAAACATGCCGTCCCGCAGTCACAGGTCTTTTCTGGTACTTCGCGAGAAGATAGGACGGGGACGGCACAGGTTGGTGTACTCTCTCCCGTCCAGGTTCTATCTTCGGGGTCATGAAAACTGAAAGCGTCATGATCAGAGTGTGCCGTCCCCTGATCACCGGATCTCTCCCACCCTCCCGCACCCGGGGGAGACACCACCCGGCCTTCAAAAGCCCCTTTCCTCCCGGACAGCGCGCCCGATCCGAAACCTCATATCCTGTGACAGACCATTACCACCCATGCTTTTCGGCTCTTCAGGGATCAGAAGAAGATACTCAGGAGCATTCGCCGGACTGGCCGTCAGGGTCGGGATTGCCGTCGGAAAGAACGGTCAGAGTGCAGTCGTCGGCAGGGATGCCAGGTCCACCGGACCGCTCATCGCCGACGCCGTCACCGCCGGGATACTCTCGACCGGCGCCGACGTCTACGCCTGCGGGATCGCCCCCACCCCGACCGTCGCCTGCGCCGCCCGCGACCACGCCCTCGGGGTGATGGTCACCGCCTCCCACAACCCGGAGGAGTACAACGGGATCAAACTCCTCAACCCCGACGGCTCGGCCTTCACCTCGGTCCAGCAGCAGGAGACCGAGGCCGCGGTCGAAGCCGCCCGGCCGGCCGGGTGGGAGGAGCAGGGGCACGTCCGCCCCCTCGACGCCGTCTCGGTCCACAAGAAAGCGATCCTCGAGAGCGTGCGGATCCCCGACGGGTTGAACGCCGTCGTCGACTGCGGCAACGGGGCGGGCAGCGTGATCACCCCCGGCCTCCTCGCCGACGAGGGCGTCCACGTCCTGGCCCTCAACGCCAACCCTGAAGGTCGGTTTGTCAGGCCCTCCGAACCCCTGGAAGAGCACCTCCCGTACATGCCCGCCATGGTCCGAAACCAGCACGCCGCCTGTGGGATCATCCATGACGGCGACGCCGACCGGATGATGGCCTTCGACGGCGCAGGACAGTACATCAGCGGCGACCACCTGATGATGCTCTTCGCCGATTACCTCGGCGCAAAACGAGTCGTCACCACCGCCGACGCCTCGATGGCCATCGAAGAGATCGCCGAGGTGCGGCGGACCCCGGTCGGGGACAGTTACGTCTCCGAAGAACTCCTGAAATGGGGAGATTTCGGCGGAGAAGCGTCAGGAGCATGGATCTTCCCGAAAAATTCCTTCTGCCCGGACGGGATCTACGCGGCCGCACTCCTCTGCGAGATCGCCGGCGAGTGGGACCTCGCCGAGACCATCGCCGCCATGCCCAGTTACCCGATCCTGCGCGACTCGGTCAGGCTCGAGGACGCCCGTGCGGTGATGACCGCGATGGGCGCCGCCGTCCCGACCGACGGCGTCAGGATCGAGGAGGAGGACGGGTGGTGTCTGGTCAGGGCGAGCGGGACCGAGCCGAAGGTGCGGTTCACCGCCCAGGGCAGGGACACGGCCGCGGCAAAACGGATGATGGAGACCGGGAAAGAACGGCTGCGGGCCGCACGCCAGGGGAGGGACGCCTGATGGAGTGTGTCATCCTCGCCGCCGGCGAGGGCACCCGGATGCGTCCGCTCACCGCCGACCGTCCGAAGGTGATGCTTCCCCTCGTCAACCGCCCGATGCTCGAACACCTCGTCTGCGCCGTGAGGGATGCCGGGATCACCGCCATCGTGCTCGTCGTCGGGTACGGGGAGCGGGAAGTGCGGGCGTGGTTCGGCGACGGAAGCCGGTTCGGCGTCTCGATCCGCTATGTCACCCAGCGCCACCAGCTCGGCACCGGCGACGCCCTGATGGCCACGAAGGGCCTGACCACCGGGCGGTTCCTGATGCTCAACGGAGACATGATCGTCGAGAGTGACGACCTTGCCACCCTCTGCCGGACGGACGCCCCCTGCATGGGCGTGCACGAGTCAGACCACCCGCAGGACTACGGCGTCGTCACCCTGGACGGCGACCTGATCACCGGGCTCGAGGAGAAGTCGAAGCACCCCAGGAGCACCTGGATCAATGCCGGCGTCTACCTCTTCGACCAGGAGATCTATGCCAGGACCGAGGGCATCTCCCTCTCGGGGCGCGGCGAGTACGAACTCACCGACGCCCTCGAGGGATACATCAGGGAAGGCCGGCTTCGGGCCCATCCTCTCGGCACCTGGATGGACGTCGGGTCCCCCTGGGACCTCCTCGACGCCAACGCCACCCTGCTCGCCGGCATGGGAGAGGTACGCGAGGGCGTCGTCGAGGAAGGCGTCGTCGTTCACGGCAAACTCGTGCTGGGCAAAAACTCGGTCGTCAAGGCCGGGACCTACATCGAGGGGGACTGCATCATCGGCGAGGGCTGCACCGTGGGACCGCACGCCTATCTCCGGGGCTCGACCACCATCGGTGACTCCTGTCACATCGGCCACTCGGTCGAGGTGAAAAACTCGATCATCTTTGCCGAGACCAAAGTCCCGCACTTCAACTACCTCGGCGACTCGGTCGTCGGCAGTCACTGCAACTTCGGTGCCGGGACAAAGGTGGCAAACCTCAGGCACGACCACGGGATCGTGAAGGTCAATGGGCGTTCGACCGGGAGAAAGAAATTCGGGGCCATCATCGGCGACCACGTCCTCTTCGGGATCAACTGCTCGGTGAACGTCGGCAGCGTCATCGGGAGTTATTCCCTTATCGGCCCGCACAGTCTCGTCGAAGGGACCCTGCAGGACAGGACCGTCATCAGGTAGGTGAAGAAGATGCAGGCAGTTATTCTTGCGGCAGGAGAGGGCAAACGGCTCCGCCCTCTCACCCACACGGTGCCCAAAGCGATGGTGCCGGTGGCCAACCGCCCGATCCTCGAGTACATCGTGCGGGCACTGGAGAAGAACGGGATCAGGGACATCATCGTCGTCGTCGGCTACCAGAAAGAGCGGGTGATCAGGCACCTCAACAGCCTCGACCTCCCGGTGCGGGTCGTCGTCCAGGAACGACAACTTGGCACCGCCCATGCCCTGCAGTGCGCCGCCCCGCTCATCACGGAGGACTTCCTCCTCCTGCCCGGAGACAACTACATCGACACGGCGTCCATCGCACGGATCATGCAGGAGAAGAACGCCGTCCTGACCTGGGAACACCCCTACCCCTCCAACTTCGGGGTGCTCATGATCAAAGACGGCCTTGTCACGCGGGTCATCGAGAAACCGGACGAAGCCCCCGGGTTCACCGTCTCGACCGGGATCTTCTCCCTCGACCCCGGCTTCTTCGCCTATCTCGAGACCACCGAGATCCCGGACGCCGTCAACGCCATGATCGCCGCCGGCACACCGCTCAAGGCGGTCAGGGCCGCCGACTGGCAGGATGCCATCTACCCCTGGGACCTCCTGAGACTGAACGCCGCCCTCCTCCGGGACGTCACCCAGGAACGCGCCGGGACGATCGGGTCGAACGTGGTGATCAGGGGTCCGGTCTCCATCGGCCGTGGGACCACCATCGGCCCGAACACCACCATCCTCGGACCGGTGGTGATCGGCGAGGACTGCGCGATCGGTCCCAACTGCGTTGTGCTCCCTGACACCAGCATCGGTGCCAGGGCCGAGATCGAACCCTTCACCATGATCGGACACTCCCTCATCCTCGACGATGTCAGAGTCGGGTCGCACGCCCGGATCACCGACGCCGTCGTCGGGATGGGATCGCACCTCGGCGATCACATGACCACCGTCCCGTACAAGACCATCTTCTCCATCGAGGGCGAGTTGATCAGGGCGAAGTTCGGGGCCATCGTCGGGGACAATGTCAAAACCGCCCCATTCTGCGTGCTCAAAAACTGCATCATCGGCAATGGTGCAGGGGTGGAAGATGGAAAAACGATCTATGGCGAAGTCCCTGACGGAGCAAGAATTATATAAAATCTTGAAAAATAGGCTGAAGGACTAGAGAGAGTGATGCGGTTTGTGCGGGATCGTGGGTTACATAGGATGGAGAGACGCTGCCCCTCTCGTTATCGAAGGCCTGAAAAGGCTTGAGTATCGAGGGTATGACTCCTTCGGAGTCGCAACAGAAAACGGCCAGATCAGGGTAGTGAAACGGAGCGGAAGGATCTCAGAGAACGAAGCAGATCTCACCGCCCTTACCGGACAGATCGGGATCGGCCACACGCGCTGGGCGACCCACGGCGTGCCCAACGATACCAACGCCCACCCCCACACCGACTGTACGGGCAGGATCGCCGTGGTCCACAACGGGATCATCGAGAACTATGCCCTTCTCAAGAGAAAACTCATCGAGCGGGGACACCGGTTCAAAAGCGAGACCGACACCGAGGTGATCGCCCACCTCATCGAGGAATATTATGAGGGCGACCTCCTCTCCGCCGTCAGCGAAACGCTCCGCCACCTCGAAGGGTCGTACGCCGTCCTGGCCATCGCGGAGAACGATCCCAGGATCATCGCCGCCCGCAAAAGCAGTCCGCTGGTCCTCGGGGTCGGAGACGGCGAAGTGCTCTGCGCCTCAGACATCACTCCTCTTCTCGAACACACCCAGCGTGCGGTGTATCTGGAGGACGGCGACATCGCCGCCCTCACCCCGGCCCGCATCGATGTCTACCATGACGGGGTTCCGGTCGAACGCTTGGTCGACCATATCACCTGGAGCATCGACGACGCCCGCAAAGGTGGGTTCGAACACTACATGCTCAAGGAGATCTACGAACAGCCCCAGGTCTTCTTTGACACCGTCAAATCGATCGAGAACGACAGCCGCCTGGCCATGCTCAGGATCCCGGCCGAGGTGACGGTGGTCGCCTGCGGGACGTCGTACCATGCGGCGCTGATCTTCCGGTACCTGGCAGAGGAGTACAGCCGCAAACGGGTGAGTGTGGAACTCGCCTCAGAGTTCAAGTATTACACCCCGCCGATCCGGGACATGGTCATCGCGGTGACCCAGTCAGGAGAGACGGCGGACACGCTTGCCGCGATCCAACGTGCAAAAGCCAGGAACTGTCCGACGCTTGCGATCACCAACGTCCTCGGGAGTTCGATCACCAGAAGTGCCGACTGGACTCTTTTCATGTGTGCGGGGCCCGAGATCTCGGTCGCCGCCACCAAGTCCTTCACCGCGCAACTGGCAGTCTTCATGGCGATTCTCAACGAGATGTGCGATGGGAAGTTCACCGAGACGCTTGGCCGCGTCCACTGCTCGGTCGAGCGGGTGCTCTCGTACGAACTCGAAGACGCCGTCGCGATCATCAAGAACGCCTCGGAGATGTTCTATGTCGGCCGCGGGGTCTTTTACCCGGTGGCGCTCGAAGGGGCGCTGAAGATGAAGGAGATCTCGTACGTCCACGCCGAGGGCTACGCGGCCGGCGAACTGAAACACGGACCCTTCGCCCTCCTCTCAGAGGAGACGCCGGTGGTCGCGATCTGCACCCCCTCGCCGACCTACGGGGTGATACTTTCCAACATCAAGGAGATGAAGGCCCGCGGCGCCCCGGTCATCGGGATCGGGGTCGAGGGCGACACCGAGGCCGAGAGTATCGTCGACGTCTTCATCCCGGTGCCCGACGACCACCAGATCGTCCAGGTGCTCACCGTCTCGGTGGTCCTCCAGCTCCTGGCGTACCATACCGCCAGAGCCTTAAACCGGGATATCGATAAACCTAGAAACCTAGCTAAGAGTGTGACCGTCGAATGATCGAATATGGCAGGAACAGCGTAGGAGAGGGTGCACAGATCTTTGATCCGGTCACCCTCGGGTTCCCCTCCAGAGATCGGATGGGGGAGGAGGAGTATCCCGGGACCGTCATCGGCCGGGACGCCGTCCTCAGGTCGGGCACGGTGATCTACTGCGACGTCGAGATCGGCGACGGGTTCTCGACCGGGCACAACGTGATGATCAGGGAGCGGACCAAGATCGGGGACCGGGTGGCCGTCGGGACGGCGACGGTGATCGAGGGAGACTGCGTCATCGGCAGCCACGTCTCTCTCCAGAGCATGGTCTACATCCCGACCAACACGCTCATCGGTGACCACGTCTTCATCGGGCCGAACGCCGTCCTCACCAACGACCGCTACCCCCCCAGGGGGCAACCTCCTCTCCAGGGACCGGTGATCAAGGATAAAGTCTCCATCGGAGCCGGTGCGGTGCTCCTCCCGGGGATCACCGTCGGCGAAGGGGCGCTCGTCGCCGCAGGTTCCATTGTCACCCACGACGTCCCCGCGTACATGATGGCGATCGGTTCGCCGGCACGCTTCGTCGACCTCCCTGAAGGGATGCGTGACTGAGATGGGTATCCCGATCGCTCGTCCCCTCCTGGGGACCGAAGAAGCGGACGCGGTCGCCGCCGTCCTGGCCTCTGGGATGGTGGCCGCGGGCGAACAGACCGCAAAGTTTGAAGAAGAGTTTGCCGGGTTCTGCGGGGTCTCTCATGCCGTGGCAACGAGTTCGGGGACCACCGCCCTCCATGCCGCCCTGCTCGCCGCAGGCGTGGGACCGGGCGACGAGGTGATCGTCCCGGCCTTCTCCTTCATCGCCACGGCGACGGCAGTCTCGATGTGCGGGGCGACCCCGGTCTTTGCCGACGTCGAAGAGGCGACGGCGACCATCGACCCCGAGTCGGCCGCGACGCTGGTGACCTCCAGGACGAAGGCAGTCATCGGCGTCCACCTGTACGGCCAGCCCTGCGATGCCGGGGCCGTCAACGACCTCTGTGCCGATCAGGATCTCATCTTCATCGAGGACGCCGCCCAGGCCCATGGCGCAGAGTATCATGGGAAGAAGACCGGATCGCTCGGCGACCTCGCCTGTTTCTCGTTCTATGCCACGAAGAACATAACCACCGGGGAAGGCGGGATGGTCACGACCGGAAACGACGAGTACGCCGACCATCTCAGGAGGGTCATCAACCACGGCCAGGCAGAGAAATATCTCCACACCGAACTCGGCTACAACTATCGGATGACCGACATCGCCGCCGCCGTCGGGCGGGTGCAGCTCGGAAAACTCCCTGCATTCAACCGCCGCCGCCGGGAGACGGCCACCTATTATACCAGACATCTTCACCTCAAGGGAGTGCTGACCCCGGTCGTCACCCCTGACCGGACTCATGTCTGGCACCAGTACGTACTGCGGGTCACCCCGGCGTGCCCGCTGAGCCGCGACGACCTGATGGCACGGCTGCAGAAGAAGGGGATCGGGACGGCCGTCCACTATCCCGTCCCCATCAACAGACAGCCGCTCTACGAGAGAGGGGCCTCGGCCTGCCCGGTCGCCGAACGGCTTGCCGCATCGGTCTTCTCCATCCCGGTCCACCCGGCCGTCACCGACGAGGAACGGTCATATATCGCCGGCACGATCAACGAGGTGGCCTGAGATGGACGCAGGCGTCATCGGCACCGGGGCGATGGGCCGGAACCACGTCAGGGTCTACTCAGAACTCAAAGAGGTCGGGACCACCTATATCTACGACCTCGACACTGCGGCCGCAGAAGCGGTCGCGGCGACGACCGGCGCGGAGGTCTGCCGCTCGATGGACGAACTGCTCAGAAAGGCCGAGTGCGTCTCTGTCGCAGTCCCGACCCCGTATCACTTCTCGACCGCTCACCAGGTCATCGACGCCGGGGTCAACACCCTCATCGAGAAACCGATCTGCCTCACCGTCGAGGAGGGTGAGCGGCTCCTCGGCGAGATCCCGGACGACATCACCGTCGGCGTCGGGCACATCGAACGTTTCAACCCGATCGTCGAGGAGATCAGGGGCCTGGTCACCCATCCGCTCTACGTCCAGGTCTCCAGGCACAACCCGACCTCTGCCAGGGTCACCGGTTCCTCGGTCGTCGAGGACCTGATGATCCACGACATCGACGTCGTGCTCAACGCCCTCTTCTCCGGGCCGCACACCCTGACCAGCACCGGCACCCAGGACATCGCCTCGGCGCTCTTCACCTTCGGTACCACGCCGGTCTACCTCTCGGCATCCCGCAAGGCCTCCAAGAAGGTACGGACGATCTATGTCGAGGAAGAGGAGGCGACGATCGAGGGCGACTTCATGACCCAGGAGGTCTATGTCTACCGCAAACCAGGGGCCTACGGCCTGGAAGACGGGCACTACCGGCAGGAGAACATCATCGAGAAGGTACTCGTCAACAAGGTCGAACCCCTCAAGACCGAGCTCCAGACCTTTGTCCGGGCGGCACGGGACGGAACGCCCTTCCCGGTCACGCCCGAACAGGGGCTGGCAAACCTCAGGGTCTGCGAGGAGATCAAGAAAGGGCTCCTTGCCTGAGAGAGAAGACATACCATGACAGACACACTCAGCGAACGGATCAGGACACGAGGGCCGATCAAAAAGATCGGGGTCGTCGGGATGGGCTATGTCGGCACCCCGGCCGCCGCCCTCTTCGCAGACCTGCCAGAGATCACAGAAGTCATCGGGTTCGAACGCGGTTCTCCCGTCTCGGAGGAGAAGGTCGCCACCCTCAACCGCGGCGAATGCCCGCTGAAAGGGGAAGAGCCCGGGCTTGCCGACCTGATCACAAAGGTCGTCGAGGCCGGGACGTTCAGGGCCACCGGGGACTATGCCCCGGTCGCCGACCTGGACGCCGTGACCGTCGCCGTCCAGACGCCGTTCAGGAACAAAAAAGACCTTATCCCCGACTTCTCCCCTCTCAGGAGCGCACTCAGGTCGGTCGGCGAGCACCTCACGGAAGGGACGCTCGTCGTCGTCGAGTCGACGGTCACGCCGGGCACCACCGCCGGGATGGCCGGGGAGGTGCTGGAAGAGGCCTCCGGTCTCGTCGCCGGCGAGGACTTTGCCCTGGCGCACGCGCCCGAGCGGGTGATGGTCGGACGGTTGCTCAGAAACCTCAGGGAGCACGACCGCTGCGTCGGCGGGATCGACGAGGCGAGCACCGCCCGCGCCGTCGAGCTCTACGCCCCCCTCCTCACCACCGGTCATGTCATCCCGATGACCGCCACCGCCGCCGAGGTGACGAAGACCGCGGAGAACACCTTCCGCGACCTCCAGATCGCCGCCGCCAATCAGCTCGCCCTGTACTGCGAGGCGATAGGCGTCAACTTTTACGAGGTCCGCACCGGGATCGCCTCGCTCAAGGGCGAGGGGATCACCAGGGCGATCCTCTGGCCCGGCGCCGGGGTCGGCGGCCACTGTCTCACCAAAGACACCTTCCACCTCGAGCGGGGGGTAAGGGCCATCGGGGCAGAGGCCCTCGACTTTCCCGAAGGCCGGGAGTCCCTGTACACCCTCGCACGGGGGATCAACGACTTCATGCCCGGCCACATGCTCACCCTGACCGGATCGGCACTTGACCAGACCGGCAAGAGTCTGGAGGGCGCGACAATCGCCCTCCTCGGCTGGGCCTTCCTCGCCGACTCCGACGACGCCCGCGAGAGCCCTTCGGAGACCTATTACGAGGCGGCGACCGCCGCCGGCGCAGAGGTCAGGGTCCACGATCCCTGGGTCGGGCACGCGGAGGGCGTGGCGATCTCCCACGATCTCGATACCGTGCTCTCCGGCGCCGACGCCGTCGCGCTCTTCACCGCCCACCGTGAATACCGCAGCCTCGACCCCGCAAGGGTGAAGGCCCTCTGCGGGTGCGACCACCCGGCCGTCATCGACGGAAGGAACCTCGTCGCACCCGACCCCTGGATCGAGGCGGGTTTCGCGTACCGCGGTATCGGGCGAGGCGACAGAAACACCCACTCCCTCAGGTGACACATATGAAAATTCTGCTCGTTTCCACCCAGGACTACATCCACCACCCGGTCCCCTCCCGCCACCACTACATCTTCGAGGAACTCGCCACCAGGCATGAGGTCCATGTCCCGCACTTCCATGTGAGCGACGGGCCCGAGCGGGCGACCCGCCTCCACGTCCACGAGGCGACCCTCTTCCCTTTCAAAAGCCCGGTCCTCCACTACACCGCAAACGCGCCCTACCACGCGGCGGTGATGAAGCGGATCATCAGGGAGAACGAGATCGACGTGGTGGTCGCCGCCCATGTCCTTGCCGGCACCGCGGCGATCCGGGCGGCGAAACGAGCAGAGATCCCGGTTCTCTTCGACCTCAAAGATTGGTTCCCAGACTCTGCAGCCGCGTATTACAAGAACCCATATCTGAAAAAACTCGTCCACGACACCGTCTGGGCGGTCACCAGCCACAACCTGCGCAACAGCGACCATATCACCACCGTCTCCCCTTCCCTTGCCAGACAACTCGGGCAGTACGGCTTCGAGGCGGAGGTGATCACCAACGGCGTCAACACCGAGATCTTCAGGCCGATGGACGGGTCGGGCACGCGCCGGAGACTCGGCATCCCCGAAGACGACTACGTGATCGGGTTTGCCGGGTCTGTAGAACGGTGGTACGCCGTGGACAACCTGGTCCGCGTTCTTCCCGAACTCAGGGCGCGGTACGGCGGAGTGCACCTGCTCATCGTGGGGGGTTCGCTCTTCACCGACTATCTCGAGGAGATCAAAGCCCTCGTCAAGAAACTCGGCATGGAGGAGCATGTCACCTTCACCGGTACGGTGGAGCATGCGGCGCTGCCAGAACTCATCGCCGCCATGGACCTCTGCACCATCCCCCTCTCCCCGCCCCAGTGGGCGAACATCGCCCTCCCGAACAAGTTCTTCGAGTACTCGGCCTGTGGAAAACCCATCCTCTCCAGGCCCATCCCGGACATGGAGGCGATCGGAGGAGAACACCTCTCCATCTACCGCGACGAGGCCGAATTCATCGAGAACGTAGGGGCACGGATCCAGGAGCGGGGGACGCTCACCATCGACGCAGAACAGTTCAGCTGGAAAAAGCGCGCCGCCGAGATGGAGGCCGTTCTTGAATCTCTTATCTGACCGGAGTATCGTTCGCCGGCGGCGGGGCCGCCCGGTGAAACAAGCCAATATATAAATCCACAGGAATGGAAACAGAAAACTAAGGAATGTACATGCCGCCTTTTGACCAGAACACCAGAAACAAGATCATCGTCATCGGCCTGGTCGCCCTCTTCAGCGTGCTTGCACTCTGGGTCAGACTCATCCCGATGGCCGGTCTTACCGCATCAGGGGAGGTGAACCTCCTCGGCAACGACGCGTGGTACAACTTCAGGCAGGTCGAATTGCTCGTCGCGAACGGGTTGGCCTATGCCTGGTTCGATCCGATGACCCTCTATCCCACCGGGGATATCATCTACTGGGGACCGCTCTTCACCACCATCGCAGCGGTCTTCGCAATCATCAGCGGGGCGTCGACCACGCCCGAGATGGCGGTTGCCGCCTCGATGGTCCCGGCGTTTATGGGCGCGGCGATGGTCCCGGTCGTCTTCCTCATCGGCAGGAGACTCGCCGACTGGAAGACCGGGCTCTTTGCCGCTGCGTTCATGGCCTTTGTCGCGGGCTCGTATTATTACCGCTCGCTCTTCGGTTTTCTCGACCACCATATCGCAGAGACCCTCTTCTCCACGATCTTCGCCCTCGCCTATATCGTCGCACTCTCAATGGGACGCGAGCAGAGCGTGGACCTCAAGATCGTCGAGACGCTGAAGCGGCCCGCTGTCCTCGGCGCGGTCGCAGGCGTCGCCTATCTCCTCGGCCTCTTCGTGATGCCGACGATGATCCTCTTCGCCCTGATCGTGGCACTTTACACGCTCTTCCAGTACCTCCTCGACACCTGGCAGGGCCGGGAGAGCACCGACCTCCTGGTGATCAACACCGTGCTCTTCGCGGTGGCGACCGTCGGGCTCCTCATCTTCGGGTTCAAGGTGGACGGTTTCGGGCTCTCACGATACTCCCTCGGGCATGTGGTCGCGTATCTCGCGATCATCGCCGGCACCTGGGCCCTTCACCTCCTCGCGCAGGCCACAAAGGAGCGGCCGAAGTACTTCTACCCCCTCGTCCTTGCTGCGATCGGGATGGTCGTCGCCGTCGTGCTCAAAGTTGCCGTGCCCGCGCTCTTCGACATCCTCGTCGGCAACTTCTTCGCCTTCTTCGGTCAGAGCGCGGAGGCCAACACCGTTGAGGAGGCAATGGGATGGAGCTTCCAGCAGGCCTGGAGTGCCTTCGGGTACGGCCTGGTCCTGATGGCCGGCGGGTTCGCGGTCCTGGGTTATGAAGCGATTGCGAAGCGGCGGCCCGAACACCTCTTCGTTCTCGTCTGGTCGGCCCTGCTCCTCGTCTCGACGTGGCAGCACCTCAGGTACGAGTATTACCTCGCCGCCAACGTCGCCCTCCTCGCCGGTCTCTGTGCCGGCACGGTCTTCGACTGGGGATGGAAAGGGCTTGCAAACTCTGGAAAGAAGGCTCAACCACAACAAGAAGAGACGAATACCGGCAAAGGAAAGAAGAAGACCACCACGAAAAAGCCGGAGAAGAAAGCGCCCGGGCCTGACCCCGTGCGGATCCTCGGCATGGTCGTGGTCGGGATCCTCGCCGTCGCCTTCATCGTCACCTCGTTCCAGACAGACATCGCCCTCTCAGAGAGCGTCGGGCGGTACGGCGGGATGAACCACCCCGACGAACAGCAGTGGCAGGAGGCGCTCTTCTGGATGGAAGGGCACACGCCGGAGACGGGCGTCGATTATTACCAGATCTATGAGAAGGAAGGTTTCCAGTACCCGCCTGAGTCGTACGGCGTGATGTCCTGGTGGGACTACGGGCACTTCATCACCACCATCGCTCACCGGATCCCGAACAACAACCCCTTCCAGCATGGGGTTGTCGGTCCGAACGGCTCTGCGGCCTTCTTCGTGACCGGAGACGAGGACGAGGCGGTCAGGATCATGGAGGCCGACGGCACGAGGTACATCATGACCGACTACCAGATGGACACCGGGAAGTTCCATGCCATGGCGACCTGGGACGATCCCGTGAATAAATCTGTGCCTTTCATCCCGGCTTTCCTTGTCCAGGATCCCAGAAACCCGGGTACACTCCAGACGACCGCGCTGTACACCCAGGCCTACTTCGAGTCCATGACCTCCAGGCTCCACAACTTCGACGGCTCGATGACCGAACCTTCGCAGGCAATCTACATCGAATATGCCGAAGCAGGGGCGTCCGGCTACACCCTGCCGGCGATCACCAACGCTCAGATGATGGATGCCGCCGCGGCCGAGGAGAAGGCCAAAACCTTCAACGCCAACGCAAAACCCGGGACGAAGGCCGCAGTCTACGGGACCGAGGGCCGCCTCGACCTCCCACCACAGGAGGTGCCCGCCCTCCGCCACTTCAGACTGGTCTTCGAGTCGAGCAGGAGCATGTACACGGGCAACGGCCCCGACATCAAACAGGTCAAGGTCTTCGAGTACGTCAAGGGTGCACGGATCAAGGGTGAGGGAACGATCGAAGTGGACCTCGTCACCAACACCGGCCGCACCTTCACCTACCGGCAGGAGAGCGAGAACGGCGAATTCGTGGTGCCGTACTCCACCTCGGGAACACCGTACGACGTGAAGGCGACCGGTCCGTACCGGATCGTCGGGACCGGCACGACCGTCGACGTCCCCGAGAACGCCGTGATGCAGGGGTTGGTCGTCGGGGCATGAGGTGTGCTGCGGTCACCGGGAAGGTGTTTGCCAGGCACGACATGGAGGCCTATCCAGGCACTCCCCATGCCGAGACCGGGGCGCGCCTGCGGGAGGTGCTCACCGGCCTCCCTCCCGATGTCCCGGTCCGCCCCCCCGTGGCCGCCGACCAGGCGGCGATCGAACGCGTCCATGACCCCGCCTATGTCAGATGGGTCGTCGAGATGGCCCGAGGCGGGCGGTTTCTGGACGCAAATACCTATATCTCTCCTCAAGGCGTCCAGACCGCGATGATGGCGGCGGGCGCCGCCTGCATCGCCGTCGAGCGGGCCCTGGACGGCGAGAACACGTTCGCCCTTCTCCGACCACCCGGTCATCATGCCGAACCCGACCGGCAGATGGGCTTCTGCATCTTCAACAACGTGGCCGTGGCCGCAGCACAGGCTCTGGAAGAGGAGGTCGACCGGGTGGCGATCCTCGACTGGGACCTCCATCACGGCAACGGGACGCAAAAGATCTTTTATTCCTCAGAGAAGGCGCTCTTCTGCTCGGTCCATCAACAGGAGAGTTTTCCCGGGACCGGGTGGCCCGAGGAGATCGGGGCCGGCCGGGGAAAGGGCTGCTCGCTCAACGCCCCGATCGCACCGGGGTGCAAACTCGCCGACTATCTCCATATCTTCTCAGAGGTCTTTCTCCCGGCGATCCGGGCACACCGCCCCGACGTGCTCATCGTCTCGGCCGGGCAGGACGGGCTCGCCGACGACCCGCACGGGTCGATGCGGCTTGCACCCGCCGATTACGGGCACCTGACCGCGTCGCTCCTCTCCCTCGACCTCCCGCTGGCCCTCGTGCTGGAAGGCGGGTACGGCCCGTCGCACGGGAAGGCCGTCGCTTCGATCTTTGCCGCCCTGAAAGGGCGGGAGCCCGCTCTTGAAGAGGAGGGGGCGCCGAGAAGGTCGACGACGCTTCTCGCAGAGAAGTTGAAGCGATTGATCTATTATTGACGGCCTGCAAAGATCGTTCGGGAGAGTGGAGCGCATCGGATCATCACGAGACATGCCGTCCCCCGTCCTATCAATAGAACCGGATCGGAGAGAGTTGATCTTTTTTCGGAGGGAACACGCGTCGTGCCGTCCCCTGTCCTATCTTCTCGCGAGACGGCAGAAAAGATCCGGTGATGAGGGGACGGCATGTTTCGATCATCACACTCCCCCTCGTCATGACCCCGAAGATAGAACCGGATCGGAGAGAGTTGATCTTATTTTCGGAGGAATCACGCGTCGTGCCGTCCCCCGCCCTATCTTCTCGCGAAAGAACAGAAAAGATTCAGTGATCAGGGACGGCATGTTTGGATCATCACGCCGTTCCCCCGTCATGACCCCGAAGATAGAACCTGGACAGCAGAGAGTTGATCTTTTTTCGGAGGGAACACGCGTCGTGCCGTCCCCCGTCCTATCCTCTCACGAGACGGCAGAACAGATCCAGTGATAAGGGACGGCACATTCTGATCATCACGCCTTTCTCGTCGTCATGACCCCGAAGATAGAGCCCGGACGGGAGAGAGTTGATCCATTTTCGGAGGGAACACGCGACATGCCGTCCTCGCCTTATCTTCGCGCGAGACGGCAGAACCGATTCGGTTATGGGGAGCGGCCGGGATGATCGTCATGCCCACTCGTGCCGTCCCCCGTCCTATCTTCGCGCGAGATGGCAGGACAGATCCGGTGATGAGGGGACGGCATATTTTGATCACCACACTTTCCCCGTCGTCATGACCCCGGGGATAGGAGCGCCCCACCGCTTTCATCCCAACTGAACAGCAGACATGGACCCCGCCCCGTGCCGTCCCTCACCCTATCCTCTCGCGAAACGGCAGGAAAGATCCAGTGATAAGGGACGGCACATTCTGATCCGTACGCTTTCCTGTCAGCATGACCCCGAAGATAGAACCTGGACGGAAGAAAGTTGATCCATTTTCGGAGGGAACACGCGACATGCCGTCCCCCGTCGCGATCCCGAGGATAGAACCGGGAAGGCCGGAGTGAAGATCACGAGGGGCGTGAACAAACACGAAGACACGCGATCCGTGTGCAACCCCGGAAGAAAAAAAGGCGAAAAAGTTTACCCAGCCACTACTGCAGACGCTTCGTCGGGATCCGGTCCTTGTTCATGTGAGAGACCTCGAACCCCGGCACGATCACCCGCACCACCGGGACTGAGGTCCTGGTGAGATCGCAGACCAAGACGCGTTCGACCACCTTCCCGACCTCGCCGAGGGCCACCCCGATATCCTCGTCAAAATACTCGGTGGCAAGGTTCGGGATAGACTCGATAGGAATGGCCTCTGCCTCTTTGAACCACACCCGGTTGATCCGCTTCATCCGGTCGTACCCGATCCGCTCCAGGAACTCCTGCCTGCCCTGGTTGACCCGGCCGCCCTGGAGCTGGCTGGCGCGGCTCTGCGCCACCTCGGTGAGCGCCCTGAGCGCGGCGATCTCCGGGTCAAGATGCGTGCCCGCCCCCATCACCAGGAGGGAGGGGTCCTTCGTGACCGTGTCGTCGGCGGCCGCGGCGACCGTCGGGATCCCGGTCTTCCCGTCGAGAAGCCAGAGATGGATCGCGATGCCGTTCTCCTCGAAGACCTCGAGGAGATCGCGCACCGGCCCGGACGCACCGACCGAGAGCCTGGTGCCCATATGGTGATTTCGTTCGGCGCTCGAGAGACAGTCGCGCTCGATCACCTCGAGGAGCGCATGGAGCACCGCCTCCTCCATCACGTTGCCCGAGGCAAGTCCGTTGGTATCGGAGATGAAGAGCGGGACGGTCATCCCCAGACAGTCGTACGGATGGAAGACGGCATTGCTCGGGACCAGGAGATCCTCCTCGTTGAGCAGGTCCCAGCCCGGCGTCCAGTGGAGCTTCTCGTTCTTCTCAAGGGGCCGTGGGAGAATGAGTTCCTCCGGGTCGAGGGCGCGGCGGTGGCCGAGTTCCTCGAAGCTCGCATACTCCATACGGTCGCCATGATACTCACCCGAATACCGTTCGACCGCCTCCATCATCGCCGAGACCTTTGCCTGGAGCGGGCCCTTCCCCTTGCCCGCGTGATACTTCGACGCACCCATCGCGGCGCCGGGACGGTACGCCGAGAAACACGGGATCCTGAGCCGGTCCGATTCGGTCATCTCCTCGACCGAGACCACCCCGATCTCCTGCATGAGGGGCTCGATAACCTCCAACGTCTCTTCCGGAGACCTCGTACGATGTGTGCCGTCGAAAAACTGCTTTTCGATATGGGTGAAGGTGAGGGTCATTACAGAGGATTGGGTGGGGTTCTATTTTATACCTTCACGCTCCACCATCCTCCATGGACGCCACTGAGGTCGCTGTGGGGATGGCGGTCCGCTATCCCAGGACCGGGACAGCCGGGACGGTGGCCAGGATCGAGGTGATCGAGGGCGATACCTTTGCCGCCCTCGATTCCACCGGCCTCCTGTACCGTGTCGACACCCTCGAGCCTGCCGCCCGCCCGCTCCGTCATCATGTCGAGAAGGAAGAGGACCTCGAGAGCCTTGTCAGGAAGGAAGCCGAGTTCGGCAAAGACATCAGCGATGCCTGGCAGAACATCGACAACGCCTGCGAAGGCGGAGGTTAATCCTCTTTTTCTTCGTCCCCGATCGGGATCGTCGTCAGTTTTACCGACTCCACGCCTTTCTGCGACATGAGCCGTTCGGCGATCTTTTTCAGTTCGGCACCGTCGCCGCGCAGGAGGATCACCTCAAGGCACTGGTCATGGCTGAGGTGGGCATGCATCGAGGCCTGGATGGTCTGGATATATTCGTGCTGGATGTCGGTGATCGTCTGGAGAAGCCCGCGCTGGTCGTGATCGTAGACCATCGTGATCACACCCTGCCGCTCGCCCTTGACGTCTGACATCCACTGATAGTAGGTAATGTAACTCCTGATCGCGTCCCGTATACCCTCCGAGCGGGACGAGTACCCCCTGGCACCGATGATCGCATCGAACTTGTCGAGGAGGTTCTTTGGAAGAGAGATCCCGATCCTGGAGAGTTCGCTGTCGTGCTGCATGATATGGTATAGTACGCACGATAATATAAAGAATACCGATTGTGGTAACAATAAATCAGTACACGCATCTGACGACGGACATACGTCGTGTGTGCCCGATCCTGGAATGAACCGGAAATCTTAGATCCGTCACCGGCACCGATTTATCTATAAAGACTGCGATATATATGGGAAGGGAGGTTTGAAGCAGTTTGCATGACGTAACGGTACCAAACGTCAATATCGGGCTCGTCGGTCACGTGGACCATGGCAAGACGACGCTCGTCTCAGGGATGACGGGGGTCTGGACCGATAGACACAGCGAAGAGATGAAACGCGGCATCTCCATCAGGCTCGGCTATGCCGACGCCACCTTTTACCGGTGCAAGAACCACGAGGGCAGCGAGGCATTCTCGGCGCAGGAGGTCTGTCCGATCTGCGGCGAAAAAGGCGAGCCGTTCAGGACGGTCTCATTCGTCGACGCCCCGGGTCACGAGACCCTGATGGCAACGATGCTCTCGGGTTCCGCCCTGATGGACGGAGCGATGCTGGTCATCGCCGCCAACGAGCCCTGCCCGCAGCCACAGACGAAGGAACACCTGATGGCTCTGGAACTGGTGGGGATCAAGAATATCGTCATCGTCCAGAACAAGATCGACGTCGTCTCACAGGCTGACGCCGTCAAACATTACCAGCAGATCAAAAAGTTCGTGAAGGGGACCATCGCCGAGGACGCACCCATCATCCCGATCTCAGCACAGAAAGGGATCAATATCGGTGCCCTCATCGAGGCGCTCAACGAATACATCCCCTCGCCCGAACGCGATCCCGAGGCAAAGGCCCAGATGCTCATCGCACGGTCCTTTGACATCAACAAACCGGGTTCGCACTGGCGTGATATGAGGGGCGGCGTCATCGGAGGGTCGCTGGTCAGCGGCGTCATCAAGGACGGCGACGAGATCGAGGTCAGGCCCGGCATCAGGACCGAGGTGGAGAACCGGACGGTCTGGGAACCGATCCAGACCAAGGTCGTCTCGATCCACACCGGCAAGACCAAGGTCGCTGAAGCGACGCCCGGCGGGCTGATGGCTCTCGGGAGCAAACTCGACCCGGCGATCACCAAGAGCGACACCCTGGTCGGGCAGGTCGCCGGCCATATCGGCGAACTCCCGCCGGTCAGGGACCACCTCGTCTTCGAGGTGAAACTGATGGACCGGGTCGTCGGTTCGGGCAGCGACCTTGAGATCGCCCCGCTGAAGCACCGCGAACCGCTGATGCTCTCGGTGGGCACGGCCGTCACCGTCGGCGTGGTGACCAACACCAAAAAGGACCAGGCCGAGGTCGTCCTGAAGCGTCCGGTCTGCGCCGAGGTCGGGGCACGGATCGCCATCAGCCGGCAGGTCGAAGGGAGATGGCGGCTGATCGGGATGGGCACCCTCACCGAGTGAAGGTGCTCCTCGACACCAACGCCCTCATGATGCCGGTGCAGTTCAGGATCGATCTCTTCGACGAACTGAGATCCCTGCTGGGGAAGTATGAGCCGCTGGTGCTCAGGGATGTCGTCGGAGAACTGGACGGCCTGGCACGAGGAGGAGGGAACGATGCCGCCGCGGCACGGGCCGGCCTCCTCTTTGCAGAACGCTGCAGAACCGTGGAGGGTACGAGTACAGCCCCGTCGGTCGACGAACGAGTGGCTGCATATGCACGGACCGAAGGGTGCATGGTGGTGACAAATGACCGCCGTCTGCGGGAAGACCTGCTTGCCGCGGGTGTCCCTGTCATCTCCCTGAGAAAACAGAAGAAGTTGGAACTACTAAGGAGTTAGCATGTATTATCGTGTGACGCTCCAGGACAAGGTCAGGGTGCCCCCGCACCGCCTTGGCGAGGACCTGGAGATTGTGATCCTGGACGAGCTCCAGAAGCAGCTCGAAGGGAGCATCGACAAAGAGATCGGGATCTTCATCGCCGTGACCACGATCGACGAGGTCGGCGAGGGCGAGATCGTCCCGGGCGACGGGGCGGTCTACTATGACGTGGCCTTCGAGGCACTGGTGCTCAGGCTCGCCCTTCAGGAAGTGGTCGAGGGTGAGGTGGTCGAGACGACCGGTTTTGGCGCATTCATCTCGCTCGGCCCCATCGACGCCATGCTCCATGTGAGCCAGATCTCGGACGACTTCATCACCTACGACGAGAAGAACAACACCCTCAACTGCCAGGAGTCCGGGCGCTCGATCCAGGTGGGCGACGCGATCCGCTGCCGGGTGGTCACCCTCAGTCTCAACGAGCGTGAGCCCAGGGAGAGCAAGATCGGGCTGACGATGCGGCAGGCCGGCCTGGGCACCGAGAAGTGGCTGGAGGAGGAACGCGAACAGGAGAAGAGGGAGCAGTAATGGCGACGGCGCGGAAGAAGAAACTGCTGAAGGTCTGCAGGGACTGCCACAAGGTGGTGGAGGGCGATGTCTGCGTGACCTGCGGGTCCAGCAACCTGACCGAGGACTGGGCAGGGTATCTGGTCATCATCAACCCGGAACGTTCCGAGATTGCGAAGCGGATGAATATCGATATGCCCGGAAGATACGCCCTGAAGGTCCGCTGATGCTGCTCCTGCCCGACGAGCACCGAAAACGTTTCAAAGAGCCCTTCGGAGAACTCTTCTCCGAACTGGTAGATGCCCTCCCGACGATCGAGGGGAAGACCGTCTACACCGTCGGAGACGTGGTGACGCACAACTTCCTGGCGGCCGGGGGGACGCCGGCGGTTGCGGTGATCGACGGGTATACGATGCGGTCGCCCTGTGGGAGAACGCCTCTCCTTCTTTTCAACCGGGTGCAGGTCAAAAACCCGGCCGGCGCCCTGACCGACGAACTCACCGCGGCGCTGGAGGAGGCGGTCAGGAACCCGCCGACCCTGATCATGGTCGAGGGCGAGGAAGACCTTGCGGTGATCCCGCTCGCGCTCATCGCCCCGGAGGGTTCGGTCATTCTCTACGGCCAGCCCGGCGAGGGGGTCGTTGTCTGCAGGGTGAGCGGCGATCTGAAAAAGGCCGCAAAAGACCTCCTTTCTCTTTTCGTCCACGCATAGGTCGGGCCCGAGAGCCAGGCACCATGTTTTAAATAACCATGTCGACAATATTTGAGGGATATCGATGGAATTCAAGATCACCCGTGACTACCGGAACGAACTCCTGAGCCGGAGGGAACTCTACTTCACCCTCTCATATGAGGGTGCCACCCCCTCCCGGGCCGAGATCCTCGGGAAGCTGGGCGCAATGTTCGACGCCAAGAGAGAACTGATGGTGCTCGACTCGACGAAGAAGCAGTTTGGCAAGATGGAGCTCGAGGGTGTCGCCAGGATCTATGACACCGCGGACGACCTTGCAAAGACCGAGCGCGAATACCTGGTCAAGCGCAGCGCCGAAGTGAAAGCCGAGGAGGCTGAGTAACCATGGCGGCAAAGAAGGGAGCGGCCCCCGCGGCAGCGGTCAAGCGGAGCGCATTCTTCAAGGTCGAGGGCGAGACGGCTGTGCCGCAGCGGAAGTACTGTCCGCGGTGCGGCCCCGGCGTCTTCCTGGCCCAGCACAAGGACCGCCTTGCCTGTGGGAAGTGCGGCTATACTGAGTTCACCAAATAAGCGGAATGCGGAAGGGCGATAAGGTACTGGGGATCGAAGGGACAGCCTGGAACCTCAGTGCCGCTGTTTTTGGTGACGGCCTCATCTCCCTCTACTCTAAGCCGTACCAGCCGGCAAGTGGGGGGATTCACCCGCGGGAGGCGGCCCAGCACCATGCCTCCGAGATGCGGGAGGTCATCGCAAGGGTGCTCACCGCACCCGACGAGATCGAGGCTGTGGCCTTCTCGCAGGGCCCGGGGCTCGGGCCGTGCTTACGGACGGTGGCGACGGCAGCGAGAGCGCTCGCCCTCGCGCTGGACGTGCCCCTGGTCGGCGTGAACCATTGTGTCGCCCATGTGGAGATCGGGCGGTGGGCCACGGGGTGCGTGGACCCCATTACGCTGTACACCTCGGGAGCGAACACCCAGGTGTTCGGGTACCTGAACGGGCGGTACCGGATCTTCGGCGAGACGCTGGATATCGGGCTCGGTAACGGGCTCGACAAGTTCGCACGGAGCAAGGGTCTTCCTCATCCGGGGGGGCCGAAGATCGAAGCGCTCGCACGGGGCGGGAACTATATTGATCTCCCCTACACGGTGAAGGGGATGGACCTCGCCTTTTCCGGTCTGATCTCCGCCGCCCAGGAGAGCACGGCCCCGATCGAGGACGTCTGCCACTCGCTCCAGGAGACGGCCTTCGCCATGTGCGTCGAGGTGACCGAGCGGGCCCTGGCCCAGGCGGGCAAGGACGAGGTGCTGCTCGTCGGCGGGGTCGCCGCCAACACCCGGCTGCGCGAGATGCTCAGGACGATGTGCGAGGAGCGGGGGGCCCGACTGTTTGTACCTGAACCGCAGTTCTGCGGCGACAACGGGGCGATGATCGCCTACACCGGCAAGATCATGCTGGAGGCCGGGGCGACCCTGCCGGTCGAGGCCTCCAGGGCGAACTCCCACTACCGGACCGACGAGGTCGAGGTGGTCTGGCGGCACGGCGACGAGCGGGAGGTGCCGGAGGCTGGCCCCCGCCGCGGGGCCGAGGCGCTCGTCACCATCGGCGAGGAGACGGTGACGAAGAGCCGGGTCTCCAAGTCGTACCGGGCGGAGGCCCTCGACACCAGACTGATCGCCGAGCGGACGCGGGCCGAGGCGCGGCTCATCGCCGCCGCACGGAAGGCCGGGGTGGCGACCCCGATCGTCTTCGATGTCTCGGAGGACACGATCACGATGGAGCGGGTGGAGGGCACCCTGCTCAGGGACGCACCGACGCCCGAGCACCTGGAACTCGCGGGCGTCGCGGTCGGCCGTCTCCACGGCGCGGGGATCGTGCACGGCGACCTGACCACCTCCAACATGATCGAGCGCGACGGGCGGTGCGTGCTCATCGACTTCGGTCTGGCTCATGCCTCGGCGGAGGTCGAGGACCAGGGGGTGGACCTCCATGTGCTCTTCCAGATCCTGGAGAGCACGACCGAGAACCCCACAGAGTTGAAGGAGCATTTCATGCGGGGGTACGCCGCGGCCTTCCCGGGCGCGGCGGCGGCCGCGAAGCGCGAGCACGAGGTCGAACTGCGGGGGCGGTACCTCTGAGACGGATCGCGGTGGTCACCTCCAACCCCCACAAGGTCGAGGAGGTGGCCGGGTTCTTCGCGGGGGTGGCCGAGGTCGAGCATGTCAGGATGGAGATCCCGGAGTACCGGGACGACGACGTGCGGGTCATCGCGCGGGAGAAGGCACGGTATGCCTATGCCCACCTCGGCCGGGCGCTTATCGTGGACGATACGGCCTTCTCCGTCGATGCCCTGAAGGGGTTCCCGGGCCCGTATGCGGCCTATGTGCAGGACCGGATCGGGAACGACGGGATCCTGAAGTTGATGGAGGGCGTCGCCGACCGGCAGGCGCACTTCGAGACGGCGATCGCCTACGCCGACGACGAAGGCGAGGTCCACGTCTTCTCGGGCGTGGTCGAGGGCGAGGTCACCGGCGAGGCGCGGGGCGAGGAGGGCTTCGGGTACGACCCGATCTTCGCCGTCGGAGAACGGACGTTCGCCGAGATCCCCCTCGAAGAGAAGAGCAAAACCTCCCATCGGGCACGCGCGCTCGCGGCCTTCAGGGCATGGCTCGAGGATCAATAAACCTTAAGTCGGCGGACAGCATTGTACTTAGAACTGATTACGTGGTGAGATAAAATATGGCACGGTTCCCCGAAGCTGAAGCACGGCTGCTCAATGTCAAGATCTGCATGCGCTGCAACGCACGGAACGCGGTGAGGGCAACACAGTGTCGCAAGTGCGGCTACAAGCACCTGCGCCCCAAGAACAAGGACCGCAAGGCCTGATCTCGGGAAGAACAGAGGGAGTTTCATACCGGCCGGGGGGCCGGCAGGCCCTCACCATTCTTTTGTGTGCTCGTTGTGCCGAGCCATGGGCATGGCTTACGCACTGTAATAGGTGACTTTCTTTCCTTTCTCCGAGTATTCGCCGGCAAAGGTCTCGAGGTTGCGTTTGTACCCGATCCGGTCGACGACCCCGAGGGCACGCAGGTGTTCGCGCACCCGCATCACGTCCGCTTCGTCGCTCCAGTCGCGGGTGTAGACATAGACCACCTTGCGGTCGTCCCGTGAGTCGGGGTTGGGCCTGGCGGTGCTCACTTTTGCAGAGATGCCAAGGTCACCGGCGACGGTGGCGTCGCGGACGTTTTTCCAGAGGGCGTCGACCTCCGCAGTGTCGCAGAAGATGAGCCATTTTCCGGCCTGTTCGTCGGTGGGGCTGAGGCCGCGGGCCGCGGGGTTGTCGGCGGTGATCCAGTACATCTGCGTGGTCATGGTGGGGACGACGCCCTCGCCGGCCACGACCGTCCGGTAGACCGCTTCGACGCTCCCGAAGCGGGCGAGAAGGGCGTCGGCGAGGGGGGGATAGTCCCTGGCGAAGTCGGCAAAGACCGCATTGAAGTCATCGAAAAAGTCGATCCCTGCCTCGACGCGGGAGAAGAGCGGGGCGCCGCGTGCTTCGAGCCCTTTGCTCAGCATGATCTCAAAGATGCCGTAGGCGGCATCGGCAAGGGTATCGGAATCGACCTCGTCCATGATTAATTCCTTGGAGAGGGGATGAAAAAAGGTTGTCATCCGGATCCCGCACCCGGGATCGCGGGGGAGGCTCAGGACCTGAGGGCGGCGGCCACGAGTGCGGCGGCCCGCTCGCCGGAGAGGAGCATGCCGCCGAAGATCGGGCCCATCCGGCACTCGCCCGCGACGGCGTTGGCGGCCATGCCGCAGACCCAGAGGCCGGGGAAGACTTCTCTGGTGTGGTCGACGATCCTGCTCTCGGCCCGCTCGGCCCACATATACCCCTCGCCTTTGATGGTGAGGTCGGCACCCTTGCGGGCGACCATGTGGGAGATGGTGGCGTCGTGGCCGGTGGCGTCGACGACGGCCCGGCACCTGATGGTGAGGGGGTCGACGTGGAGGCCGGCCATCTCGACCGGGCTCCAGTTGACGACCAGGCCGGAGACGCGGCCGTCGCCTTTGACGACGACGTCTTCAACGGCGATGAGGTTGAAGAACTCGGCACCGGCGGTGCAGGCGGCGGCGGTGAGTTTGGAGACGGCCTCCACCGACTTCGCGACATGGTAGCCGGGTTCGAACTCGGTCGAGGCGATCCCGAAGTGATCGAGGAGGCGTTTTGCGCCGTCCTGGACGACGATCCTGGGGAACATCATCCCGCCGCCCCACATGCCTCCGCCGATGGAGAGTTTCTTCTCAATGAGCCCGACCTTGAGGCCGTTCTCTGCAAGGAGTGCGGCGCAGGTGATCCCGGATGGTCCGCCGCCGACGACCGCGACGTCGAGTTCGAGGTACTCGGTCATCGTCTCCATCTGGGTGGCCAGGATCGCCCTGCTGATTGTCACTTCATCGAGTTCCATCGCTTCCACTTCGCAGAACAGATTGGATATCCCTCTACAAATAGCCATTCTCCATTATCAGTACGGTCGGAGGTATTATGGGGCGAGAGGGTACAGTGAATATTTGATCATTCTATGAAATGGAAACGTGATCTGGGGCTCACGATGAGGCAGATCATGACCTGGGCACTTCTGCTCCTGGTCTATCTGGTCTTCCTCACGATCCTCGGAACTCTGTTCGGTGTCGGGCCGTGGACGCTTGTCGCTATCGCCTTCGTGATAGCGTTCGCCCAGTATTTCTTCTCGGACAAACTGGTGCTGATGAGCACCGGGGCCCGCGAGGTGTCGCCCGAGGAGTATCCCGTGCTCCACGACGTGGTGGAGAAACTGGCCGCCGAGGCCGGGATCCCCAAGCCGCGGGTCGCGGTGATGCCCACCCCGGTCCCGAACGCCTTTGCGACGGGGCGGAGCCCGAGCCATGCGGTGGTCGCGGCGACCGATTCGATCCTCCGTCTGCTCACCCGCGAAGAACTCGAGGCGGTGCTCGCCCACGAGATCGCCCATGTGAAGAACCGGGACGTGATGACCCTCACCATTGCGAGTTTCCTTGCGATGGTGGCGGCGATCATCATGCAGAATGCCTGGCTCTTCTCCATCGCGGACCGCCGGGAAGGCGGCGCATGGATGGCGGCATGGGTCGTCTCCATCGTCGTCTGGATCGTCTCCACGCTGCTGGTCAGGTCGCTCTCCCGGTACCGGGAGTTCGCGGCAGACCGCGGCAGCGCCTACATCACCAGGAACCCGAAGGCGCTGGTCTCCGCGCTCTACAAGATCAGCGGGCGGATGGACATGGTGCCGGCCGAGAAGCGGCAAGAGGTCGAGGGGGCAAATGCCTTCTTCATCCTCCCGGCCCTCTCGGGCAACACCCTGATGGAGCTCTTCTCCACCCACCCGACGCTTGAGAAGCGGGTGGAGGCGCTCGAGGCGCTCGAAGAAGAAGTCAGGTATATGCCGAGGTAACCCCTCGGGCAATACCATTTTATCTTCACGGCGCGAATATTGTACGGTATTCCCATACGGAATGCAGCGCATCGATGGTCTAGTGGCATGACTTTGGCCTTCCAAGCCAATAGCCCGGGTTCAATTCCCGGTCGATGCATCGCTTTTGAAAAGTTTTTTCCGGGCAGTGGAACGCACGCCCGGCGCGGTTCGGGGTTCATGCACGAAGAGAAATAGCAGGCGGCCCGGCGGCGGGAAGAAAGTTTATTACCGCCCTGCACCTATCTATACGAGGACATGGGCTCGTGGTCTAGCCGGTTATGACGTCGCCTTCACACGGCGGAGGTCCTGAGTTCGAATCTCAGCGGGCCCATCTTTCTTTTGTGATGTTGTTGGTGTAGTTGAGGGTGTTTTTCAAGAGTGGTGACGATCCGATTTCAGTTGTGAGCCGCCATCAAAACTTATCTCTTACTTCTCTTTTTTGAAGATCCCATCTGGGTGCGATTCTGAGATGTTTTAGTGCGTTTTTTTCGATTTTTAGGGGTTTTGTCAATTACGCGTATTTTTTTCGGATTGAATGAATAATCGCCATTCCTATCAACAAAGTCAGAAATCTGCTCTCTCAAGTCATCATATTTGTTGGGATCAGTATTGCCCACAAGAACAATGATAATGTCATGATACTGACCCCAATATCTGTGAAGCTGCCCCAGCGCTCGATCAACCTTGGCTTTTTCTTTCAAATCTTTTTTCAACTCGATACCTATTGATCGGTCCACCACAATGTCACACAACGATCTCCCGCTTTCAGGTTGAATCGTTACCTTCCGATTTGAGAAGGGAGATTCCTGGTTTAATCGTTCCCGTAAATATTGTATTAAATCATCCCTGTAACCATCCTCTTTCCTATAATTCTTTTCAGGAGTCCAACGGTTTATAGCTCCAATCGTATCACCAAACAGATCATCAAACATCAAATCACTCCCACTTGATCATATCAGAGGCAATAAAGTCATAACAACCTTATATAGGACAAATATGAGAAGAATCACCACAATAAGATTTCTCAGGCCGTAGATTATAGAATCAAAAAGCATGTGCAACCATAGGGCGATACGATATATATTAGAATCGAAATGATCTCCGCATGACGATAAAATAAGCAAAGTGCCCCCATATACTTGAATTGTCGATACAAATATCAACAAAAATAACAAACGTTATTATATCCCACGTTGAATCTGAATCAGATAACCATGTCACAAAAAAGAGGACCTAAAACTCTCACAGGAATGATCCGAAAGATGGAAACAGGAGATGGGAGAAGAAAAACCGGATTTGAAAAACTAATGGATGGAGACGTAAACCCATTTACCGGGGAAGATATCAAAAAAAATAGAAAAAGAAAGAAGCGTTAAATCCAAATCAAGGCATTTTAGATCATTCGGCTCTGTAGAATCGCCATGAAGTGAAAGCACGCCTCAAGCATACTACGTGAAAAGTTTTTCATGGTAAATGCTCTGGATACCCATCTCTGCGGGGGGCTGGCCGCCCCCGAACCCCCGCGCCAAGATAGGCGGTGGACTGCAACCCCCTCCCCAGAGTAATCTCTCCGCCTTCCGTCCCAATCTTCATCTCTGCGGTATTTTTTCACGAACAATTCTTGGGCTTTGGAAATCATTATGATGGTTCTCTTCGACGGAGGCAGCGCCCCCGGCGCGAAAGTGAAGAAAGGCAAGGTCACACAGAACAAAATATCACCGGTAATTGTGGTGAGCGTGCTTGCCCTCTCACCGATCATCGTACTCTATAGGTTGTTCACCGGCGTCGATCTCTTCGGGATCATCCAGGGAGGGGTGCCGGTGTTGTTCAGACCCTGAACATTTTTTGATCGAAACGTGATCGAAACCGATCAAAACCTGATCGAAAGTGGACCGAAATCGATTGGACCGAATATTTTATTCTCAGAAAATAATTCCAAAAATGGTTTTGTAGAAATTTTCTTGGTGGTTCTCTCTGGCGGGGGGCTGGCCGCCCCCCGAACCCCCCGCGTCAGGATAGGCGGGAGGGAGTGACAAACCCCTCCCGGCCGGGAGATTTGTGATGACTTCTCTTCCAATTACCAGTCAACAATATCGGGCTCTCCCTCAAGAGAGTCCTGGAGATTGTCGATGACATCCTGCCGTGTTGCGGCAACATCCAGCATCCGCATAACGCCCGCCTGCGGTGATGCATAAATTCCCTTCCAGAAATATTCGTCGTACTCACTCCGGTTAATTTCCTCCAATTTTCACGCACCACCCATTCTCCGCGTCCGGTCCGGGAGAAGAACATCTATGTATGAGATATCCCTTTCATCTTCCATGGCAAACCGGCCTCAAAAGATCCTGGTCATTATGGGCAGCCCTCGCAAGGCAAATACCTACCACGCAGCCGAACGGATCCGCGAGATCCTCCAGGAGAACGCACCGGTGGATTGGGAATATGTCATGCTGCGGGACGTCGACCTGGAACAGTGCCGCGGCTGCTACACCTGTTTTGAACGGGGGGAGGAGCACTGCCCCATCAAGGACGACGCAGCCCTTCTCGAGCAGAAGATGCACGACGCGGACGGGGTAATCTTTGCCACTCCGGTATACGGTTTCCAGGTCTCGGGATTGATGAAGGTCTTCATCGACCGCCATTCCTACATCTTCCACCGCCCCCGCTTCTTCCGGCAGAAAGCGCTTCTCCTCACCAGCGCCGGCGTGATGGGAAACAAGGATGTGCTGGAGTACCTCAACGCCGTGGCCCGCATCTGGGGCTTTGAGGTTGTCGCCCGGGTGGGGATCACCTCCCACGCGACCATGGCCCCTCTCCCTGCCTACCAGGTGCGGGAGAACGAAGAGAAGTTGCAGGCGGCGGCAGGGGCCTTTCTCGCCGCACTCCGGAGGGGAACGCGCTCAAAACCAGGGCTGCTCGACGTGATGGCGTTCCATATCGGGAGGGCCCCTTGCGATGAACTGGGCGAACGGTCTCCTGCGGACCACGCCTACTGGACCGACCAGGGGTGGCTCCAGAAGGGACGGCGCTACTTTGTGGATGTGCCGGTCAACCCGGTCTACCATGCCCTGGGCACGCTCGCGGAATGGTACACGCGGCGGCAGATACGAAAGGACCTGAGGGAGATCGGTTGAACCGGGGCAGATGCGGAAGATGAGAAGGACTTGCTATGATCACTACGGAATGAGGCGTGGTATGAGTCATGGAACTCCTCGAAAAGGCAGGTGTTGCTCCGTCGCTGACTTCAAGTCTTAACGAGAATCAAATCGGCATGAAGACTAATTCAAAGAGCAAACACAAGAGGAGTTATGGAAAAGAAATGCTTTCAAATTCATGGGATTCCAGCAATTCTCTGGGGTTCCCGCTCAAATAAATTATATCTCTACATACACGGACAGGCCGGGCGTAAAGAAGAAGCGGAAGCGTTTGCTCATATAGCCTGTCATTATGCGTGGCAAGTTTTGAGTATCGACTTGCCCGAACATGGAGAACGCAAAAGAGAAACAAATTCATTTGACCCGTGGCACGTCGTGCCGGAACTCTTGTCTGTTATGGAATATATCAAAGGTCAGTGGACACACATTTCTCTATTTGCTAACAGTATCGGTGCATGGTTCGGGATGTTGAGTTTTGAAAATGAACCGCTGGAAAAAAGCCTTTTTGTTTCCCCTATTCTTGATATGAAACAACTTATTTCCAATATGATGCTCTGGGCCAATGTATCGGAAACACAGCTTGAGCGCGAACGTATTATCCCCACTTCCTCTGGACAAACTCTTTCGTGGGAATATCTCCTCTATGCTCAAAATCATCCTATTACAAAATGGAAGGTTCCAACGGCAATATTGTATGGCGAGCATGACGAACTTACCGATCGTACTGTTGTAGAAAAATTTGTGCAACGTTTTCATTGCAATCTAACGATTATGAAAAACGGGGAACACTGGTTTCATACCTCAGAACAATTAGGGGTCTTAAATAATTGGATCAAAACGTGCCTTCGAGAATAAACCATCAAAACCCCTCCCCCTTCCTCAATTTGACAGAGATCCCCTGCACAACGATCCTGCCCATCATCTCCTCCCGCAACCGCTCAGGAAGACCCTGCGACTGCCACTCCCGTTCCCCAGCAACGTCACCCCCGACTGCCGCGACAACTTTCAAAGCATAGTACGCCGCCCCGAAAGCATGCTGCGGGACATGCGCAGTCGCCACCGCCTGACCTGCGGCACGCGCCGCAAAACAGGCCGCGTCATGTTCTTTCGCTTCGCGGGCGGCGGCATGAGCGGCAAGAGAAGCGCCACGGATCTCGGCCATCCTGAACTCGCCCGTACGGGCCCATCTCCGACACGTTTCGATGGCATTGCGCGGCCGGTCGTCCCCCGGATACGCCTCCTCAAAATATGGAAGCACCCGCTCGGCACAGTCCGCAGCCCAGGTCGCTATTGAGATCTGATCTTCTCTGCGGTATTTTTTCACGAACAATTCTTGGGCTTTGGAAATCATTTGATGGTTCTCTTCGAGGGGGGGGAAGACAGACGTCCGGATCGACGACGACGATCCCGACTCTTCCACCTTCGCGCCCGGTTTTCACCCCGCGGGTGGAAACGTGGCGGCCGAGAAAAAAAGCCGATCCTTACCTGGATCTGTGTACAGAGTACAGAGAGAGAAGTGTGTACAGGTACCCCTGATAATTTACACACGATCCGGAGAACACCCGGCACCGGTGAGAGGGATGAGTTCCCGCTCGTGATCCGGGCGCGAGTGAAAACGACCGGGAGCACGCCAGATGCATGCTCCGATCATCGATCGACGGCTGCCGGAGAGATATCGCCGGGTGCAAACGAGGCGCGAAGAAGAAAAATGGATCTCGGACCTGTAGAATCAGGCATGAACCTAACGCTCAAGCATACGCGATGAAGATTTACCTGAGCAAAGTTTCAGAGTCTGGATTGATCCCTATCCTCGCGACAGGGCACCAGTGAGTGTCCCGTTTCATCGCCGCCCCATGCCGTCCCCCGCCCTATCCTCTCGCGAGGTTGTGGGAAAGATTCGGTGATAGAGGGACGGCATCATGTTCTGATCATCACGCCTTCCCACTCGCTTGCGTCGGGGCCCTGCCCCCGGATCCCCGGGATGAAGATAGGGCGGGGAAGGCAGAGAAGAGAATCATTCAGAAGGGATATTTTTCTCTGCGTATCGCCCTTGAGAGAGCCTGAAGAGATCACGTCATCATCCAAACGTGGAGGGCCGATCATCGGGATCATTTTCATGGTAATTCGTCATGAACCCAAAGATCATGCCCAATTCTCCAGAGCCGAATAAACCAGTTGGAGCCGGGATTCGTTCTCCCGGCCCCTTCCGCCCCTAACCCGTCGGATCGAACTTTATGGCCCGGTCGTACACCATCTCGTTGTAGGACGGCCCGGTACTCGTCGCACTCTCCAGGTAACTCCTCCAGATAATGTAGAGCGGCTGGTCAGGCTCGATGCCGTAACTTCCGATACCTGAGGGAACCTCGAAGCAGTGCGGGTCACCCTCGCAGTCCCTCGCGATCGTGTAAACATACAGGTACTTTGCGTTGGGATTGTCGGGGAGGTACTCCTCGGCAGTCCCGCTGAAGTCCGCGTCGGTGATCGATCCGACCCCGTTCCACACGTCCGCTCCATATAAGGAGAAGCTCGAGTACGTCGCCTTGCCCGTGGCTACGTGGTTGACCCCGTAGACGATGATGAACTCATTCGTATCGTTGCCGAGGGTGATCGGCGGGTTTCGCAGGAAGTCGTAGTACTGCGTGGTGTCGAAGAAGGGCGGCGTCGGCGAATTGACGGTCTGGTTCGCGCTCCAGAGATACGCGGCATCGTTGCTGGGCCCCACACCGTCGATCCCCCGCTGGATAGCATCATTCCCCATCGGGAATCCGATACTCGTCGGAAGCTCCGTGGCAGTCAAGTTGCCGTGTTTCTCAAGAATCGCGTTCCTAAGATCTTCGAGATCGTCGGTAAGGTCAAGCTCCGTCTGCCCGGTTCCCCTGACCCGCAGCTCCGGGTACCCGTACGGATCGAGTTCGGTCGTGTTTTTCGGCGTCACGCGGAGGACGGTCGCAGGGGTGTTGTTGATGTACTCGGCGCCGGCCTCCTTGTCGGTGAAGAGGGCCGGGCGGATAAATAGGCCGAACGTATCGGAGTCGTTTTCGAGGCCCAGGTTCAGGACGGACGAGGGAAACACCTGGGTGTTCATCATGCCGTCCGAATATCCTGCCGTACGTGCGGCGGCACGGACGCGCTCGTCAATGCCCCTGTCGGCCGTGGCGACGATCATCGTCGTCCGGTTGAACGGATCTCCCGACCCTCCGTCCGTGTTGATGACCTGATTGTTCAGCGAATCGGCGATGTTGGAAAAGATCCACCTGGTCTCGGTTCCATAGGTCCTGCTCATGAGATAATTATCGTACCCGAAGTACCTGCACTCAGGCGGCGTCTGTCCTACGAAGACAACAGCTTCGTCGGGACCGAGACTCCAGAAGGAAGATGTGTTCCCGCTCATCCCAAGCGTTTTCGCGATCTCCGCTATCCGTTCGTCGACCGGATAGCCGGGTGCCGGCGGAACGAAATATGCCAGATACTTTGTGGCCGGATTATTTCCATATGCGGAAGGCAGCACCCCCGAATCATAGAGCTTGATGAGATCGAAATAGCCGATCTCGCCTTCCTGCACGATGAACCCGTCCTCTTCTAACGCTTTCTGGAACGCGTCCACGTCACCGGTTTCTTCAGTCTGTGCAAGCCCATGCCCTACCAGCATGGCCACGAGTACTGCAAAGAGGATGTACCGTCTCAAACTTTTCCCCCCTCTGCGGGGGGAATACCATCCGGACGAGAAAAAGTTTTGGTTGTTTCCAGGCCTGACCGCTCCACTCGTGCATTCTGTCATCCAGGCAAACAACCATTCTATCGTCCCCCGCCGCCTGTCACAAGGAGAAGGATCCGCCCACACGCTGGAGCGCTGCTCAGAAAATGTTCATGCCGAATTCTCCAGAGCCTAATAAAGTGGTTGGAGCCGGGATCCGTTCTCCCGGCCCCTTCCAGTCCTAACCCGCCGGATCGAACTTAATCGCCCGGTCGTACACGATCTCATCGTAGGACGGCCCGGTGCTCGTCGCACTCTCCAGGTAGCCCCTCCAGGCAATGAAGATCGGCTGGTCCATCTCGATGCCGTAACTTCCTATACCGGAGGGAATCTCAAAGCAATTCGGCTCCCCCTCGCAATCCCTGGCGATCTTGTAGACATACAGGTATTTCGCGTTGGGATTGTCAGGGAGATACTCCTCGGCAGTACCGCTGAAATCCGCGTCGGTGACTGTTCCAACGCCGTTCCACACATCAGCTCCATATACGGCGAAGCTCGAGTACGTCGCCTTGCCCGTGGCGACGTGGTTGACCCCATAGACGATGATGAATTCGTTCGTATCGTTCCCGAGGGTGATCGGCGGGTTTCGCAGGAAGTCATAGTACTGCGTGGTGTCGAAGAAGGGCGGCGTCGGCGAATTGACAGCCTGGTTCGCGGTCCAGAGATACATTGCATCGTTGCTGGGCCCAACGGCATCGATCCCCCGCTGGATCGCGTCAATCCCTGTCGGGACTCCCTGGGCCGTCGGAAGCTCGGTGGCTTTCAGATCGCTGTACCTCTCAAGGATCGCATTTCGAAGTTCGTCGAGATCGTCCGTAAGGTCAAGCTCCGTCTCCCCGGTTCCCTTGACCCGCAGTTCTGGATAACCATACGGATCGAGTTCGGCCGTGGTGTTGGGCGTCAGGCGGAAGACAGTCGCCGGAGTGTTGTTGATGTAATCGTCGCCGGCCTCCTTGTCGGTGAAGAGCGCCGGGCGGATAAATACGGCGAACGTATCTGAGTCATTTTCGAAGCCCATGTTCAGGATGGATGAGGGAAACACCTGGGTGTTCATCATGCCGTCTGAATATCCTGCCGATCGGGCGGCGGCACGGACGCGCTCGTCAATGCCCCGGTCAGCCGTGGCGACGATCATCGTCGTCCGGTTGTACGGGTCTCCCGGGGTTCCGTTCGTGTTGATGACCTGGTTGTTGAGCGAGTCGGCGATGTTGGCAAAGAGCCACCGGGCCTCAGTTCCGTACGTCCTGCCCAGGAGGTAATTCTCGTAGCCGAAGTACCTGCACTCCGGCGGCGTTTGTCCTACGAAGACCACAGCTTCGTCGGGACCGAGATGCCAGAATGCAGATGTGTTCCCGCTCATTCCAAGTGTTTTCGTTATCTCTGCTATCCGTTCGTCGACCGTACCACCGAGTGCCGGCGGAACGAAGTATGCCAGATACTTTGTCGCCGGATTGTTTCCATATGCGGAAGGCAGCACCCCCGAATCATAGAGCTTGATGAGATCGAAATACCCGATCTCGCCTTCCTGCACGATGAACCCGTCCTCTTCCAACGCTTTCTGGAACGCGTCCACGTCACCGGTTTCTCCAGTCTGTGCAAGGCCGTGCCCTACCAGCATGGCCACGAGTACTGCAAAGATGATGTACCGTCTCAAACTCTTCCCCCCTCTGCGGGTGGAATACCATCCGGGCGAGAAAAAGTTTTGGTTGCTTCCCTGCCCGACCGCTCTACCCCCGCAATTTCGGCGACCGGAATGTTCATGAGCCGCCACGCACTCTCTCTATCCGGGTGTTGCTTTAATGGATGAATTCATGCAGGCCGCCATCGAAGAGGCCAGAAAGGGACTGAACGAAGGCGGGATCCCCATCGGCTCGGTGCTGGTGATCGACGGTACGATCGTCGGTCGGGGACACAACCGCAGGGTGCAGAAGGGCAGCGCCATTCTACACGCCGAGATGGACTGCCTGGAAAATGCGGGCCGGCTCAAGCCGGGGGATTACCGCCGGGCGGTGCTGTACTCGACGCTTTCCCCCTGCGACATGTGCAGCGGTGCAGTCCTCCTCTACAAAATCCCCCGCGTCGTGATCGGCGAAAACCGAACCTTCCAGGGACCTGAGGAGTATCTCCGAACCCGGGGCGTCGAAGTGGCCGTCCTGGACGACGAAGGGTGCAGGCGTCTGATGTCGGAGTTCATTGCCGCCAATCCCGAGGTGTGGGACGAGGATATCGGGGAGGAGTAGAGGAGTCATATCTTCTCGGACGAGAGGGGCATATCCGCTCCCGCGGTCTCGTCCAGATAGACTCCCGCACCAAGCCACCAGGTCTCGTCGACATTCCGAACATAACTCATTTTGGGCTCAACGGACATATTGTCGACCGGATCAGGGTAGTGATAGTAGACGAACCCGCCCCCCTGTTGGGCCAGGAAGATCTCAATCCTGGTGTAGTTGACCCCATAAGGATCCTGGAGACCGGAGAGATCGGTTCCGATCAGATGGGGCTGATGGGGGAGCGCCAGGGTCGTCCCGTTATAATCGAAGGCATAGATGTAGAGGTTGCCGCGGACGAACGTGCCGTTCGGATCGTTGAACTCCGAGATCGCGGCATCCTTCCCATGTTCCACAGAATACGCGATCGCCTCCGCGACAAAGGATTTGAGGCTCTCTCTCACCAGGGGATCGCCGCCCACGCTCACGATCGGATCGTCTTCCCCGGGATCGTAGATGCCTGAGCCGATGAACCAGTCCTGATCCACCGGCATGACATAGCTGAGTTTGGGTTTCACGGTGAAGTTGTCCGAGGGATCCACGTATTGATACCGGGCAAACCCTCCGTCAGCCTCTGCCGTCTCGATCATCTCCCGGATAAATGCGGTGCCGTTTGCATCGGTTGCATTCCGGCGGTTCTCCCCGATGAGGTCAGGCTGGAAGGGGAGGGCCAGGGTGTTCCCCTCGAAGTCGTAGGCGAAGATATAGCGTTCACCTTCCACGAATCTCCCGCTCTGGTTGTTGAACTCGCGGAGAGCGGCCTCCCGTCCGTTTACTTGTGCATACTCGTAGGCTTTCTCGACGAATGCCACCAGTTCCGCGGGAGAATCGGAACCCGGCGTCGGCGGATTACAGTCCAGCGAAGCGGTATCGGTGCACCCGGCAACCAGGAGGGGGGCAGAGATGAGTGCGAGAAGAATGAGGATCGTTTGCGGTCTCATGCAGAGGGATTGGCATATCACATATAAAACGATAAGAATGATCTGCTCGCGTCTCCCGACTTCACCGGCTCCACACGGGAACCGCCGGTGCGGGCGGTCTACCATGCACGAACAGCATCATCATCTCCCTTTCCACACCCTTGTCGGTGCGACACTCCCGGCATTCTCCTGCCAGACGTACGTCTGCCCTGCCACATACACGAGGATGCGTATCCGTTCCTCCATCTTGAAGAGTTCGCTTCATCCTGTTTCTCTCATGGTGTTTCCGATTCGTGAACGGAATGTTTCCGTTTCGGAAACAAAAAGTTCTGATCAGGAAACCGTACACCTCCACCAGGTGCCAGAAGAGCCTGTTGCGGAGTATGAGAATCTCCTCGCCGCCGTGGAGTGCCTCTCCTAAACCAAGCAGTTCGATCGAGGGATCGAGCGAGGCGATGACTCTGTCGATGGAAACTTTGAAGGATTCGGGTGAATCGACGGAGAACGAAATCGCTTTGTCCCGGATCTAGATGTCAAGTGCAACATGCATCATGACAGTAGGGGGGGGTTCACAGGCAACTTGGTTTCCATCCCCCGAATGCATGATCCCTATCATCGAGCGATGAGATAAATGCTTGACTGCGATTGCTTCAGGCTGTACATGGCACTAAGAGCGGCCAGAAAAGGCAGCGACCCAAGGATAGTGGATGATTCTCACTCGGAGGTTCTTCTTTCAGCGCCCTGCGACATTCGCCATATCTTAGATCGGTTTCTTTTACCGACGGCCTTTGCATCGTCTTCACACAGCAGAGATCCTGAGTCAGATTTCAGCGAGCCAATCTTTCTTTTGTAATTTTTTGATAAATCAAAATTGGTTCCTGTTCTGATGCTCTTGATGAGCAGGCCTATAGATCAGCGACATGTTGGATCAGATCTGTGCAGACACTCATGTACCATAAAAGAGGATAATATTCTCCTGCGCGTCATTTATATCTTCATTATTTTAGTTCCACCATTTTTGGTGGGCATCTTCTCCGGTCCAAACAATTAGTCACCTGTTCATGCATCCGAAATCACGGGGGGATGGGGCGCACTCCAGACACTATATCATATCACAAAAAATGCGCTCCTTCGGGTATGGCAAGATCCCGATACTCCCATACATGGGACAAGACAGAAGAGTAGCATGAGAGTTAATTCGATGATATTATGTTAGCTGAAGAAAGACATCGTTGCTTGAAGAGGATTTTCAGTGGATTATGCAATATGGAAGAGACATTCCGGATCTGAAGAACTCGTCTACGCCAAAGTTTTCGCAAATAACCCCTATCTGCCAAATAACGAGTTTTTATTTTGTCCTGCGTGTGGAGAACCCGTAATACTGGCAAATGGAGAGGAAAGAACCTATTTTAGACACTGTCCCAATAATCCAAAAAACTACAGTTGCCCTAACTATTTAGATAGTGTATATGCAGTTCAATATCAGAGACAACAAGAGGAACGTAAATCAAGGCGACATTCAAAACGGATCTATATTTTGAAGAGAGGAGAAACCTTCGGACTTTTTCTCGGTTTTCCCAAATTAGAGGAGAAAACAGTTTTAGTTGCCAGAAATGAAAAACTCATAGTACGAATCATTAATCCAAACAACGCAGAACTCAAAGAGAACAGAATCCTCTTTAATCAGGTAATTCCAGGAGAAACTACTTACATCCAGTTAAAGTGGATATATGACTATTATTCTCTCGAATACTACGAATCTTCAGTTAGCCAAGAGATTATTAAAAGCTGGGGAGAGGAGCAATCTGGACTTCCAGAAGAGGGAGCACTGTTTAGATACAGTAAAAATTATGCTCGTTGTATATCCGGCAATGGAGAGATCACCACAGACAAATACTACTATTTTGCGACGGCCTTTGGAATATCAGACAACACTGGAGATTTTCTCGAATATGAGTATGTAGGGAAATTATGTGGGAAGACCATAGGATACGAATCAAAATGGATGGTCTACCGGGTGCAATTTACCAAATTCACCAAAGAGGCCCTAGAATTTGCAGACAGTTTAGGGGTCACGCTTGTCGAGTGGCATCCCCCACTAATTCCCCTCTGGCCCCCCCATGTGCAGGTTGGAAATAGCCAAATCTACAGTAAACCAACAAATATCCTAAATCTGGCACAAACAGACACATCTTATTATCAGGAAACGGAAGGGCAATCTCGCAGACTAATCCAAAAAATACCGAATAATGTAGGATGGTTGTTATGTCACCCTGTCAGGGCGCCTACGCACATCAAATCCTCTGATAGATCGTATGAGGCCTCCCTCACATGCGAATATCCCGAAGATATATCTCAGTACATCCACCCGGAAATAACCCTCGAGTACGCAAAAAAACCACTTGAAAATGGGGATTCCTTTTCACTCAAGGACAAGGCAAATTTGTTCTTCAAATCAGACTGTAGATGTGATATTTATCATTACTCAGAAAAACAACTGAAAAGTGTTTACTGGAATGAACAGGCCATTCTTGGATTTCGAAACCTATCCGAGGGGGACAAGATTTGCGTACGCCATGGACTGGATACAGTCCATCAGGTAAGCATTCCAAAACGCATCCAGAAAACGGTAAGATTCTCAGCAAAAAAAGACGAAGAAACGTATCAGGAACTCATTCTAATGGGAGGCACGTTTATATCGACCCCCGTGAAAGTGAAATATATTCTGAGCCATCTTGGAAAGTACCCTAAAGTCAGTAATTATCTCATCCAGACATTAAGATCTGGTAAAATTCCACAAAAAGCGTACGAGCATCTGATTTCTGAATTCTATAAGGAGATTGAAAATTAATGGCAAATCCAAAAAAAGATTTCAATGTACGTTGCTGTATTGGGATTCCAATGAAGTTTGGCGACCATGACTTCAAAGTCTTGAGGATAGCAGATATTTCCACAAAAGAGTGGAGTAAAAAAGGTCGAGTAAATACTATAGGTACGATCTACACCAATCCAGACAACGGAAACATGCTCATTCCGATTAAATTAGAAGAAAACTCCGATCAATGGTGGCACGACAACTTAGGCATCTGGATGTGGAAAGAAAGTACCAATTCTGAGGCTTATGACGTAGCACCCTATTCGCATCATCCCAAACCCCCTTGCAAATATAATTATTACGAACTAATCTTTTTGCAGAATCCTGAAACTTCGCCAGAATCAATAGAAAATATGAGAATAGTGAGGGATTCTGATGATGCACTCGCACAGATATTGGAAAAAGGTATCGTTGTCCCAGACACATTTTCAGAAAACCTCCTCGTAGTCTATGATTGCGATGAAGATCATTACTTCTGTGTTGAGATAACAAAAGCAACATCTTGTCTACGATATAATGAATTACTTTTTGTAACCGATAGAAGATCATTGGATCGATATAGAATCAAAAGAACAGACGTTATTGATTCATTTGATCCAGTATACAAAAATTCAATCCCAGATAACGGTTCAAACCTGACTCGAAGGTTCATCTACAAAAAGATGAAATTCAGTCAACAGGATAAGTTAGAGACCCTGACCCTTCGTACTGATTCAACCCGCTTTGCAGGATATTTTTACCGCATTGCCTCTCGCCTGAATTACTCAGAGGATGAGAAGAAATTAGTGAACAGGATTGTCACCGAAGCCTTATCAAACCCAAAATTACAGCCTTCATTTATATTATCTCCAGAGATTAAGCAATGGCTTGAATTGCAAACTGACATAATAAATGCACATCTCAATACCGACGATAAAGTTGAGGGGTTTGTAAAAGGAGTTATTGAAAACGTCCCAAAGATCAACAAAAAATACATTAGTAAAATACAACATGTCGCAAACCAAGGATTATTCGAGCAAAAAGAATCTTTAGAGATAGAGATTGGCAATCTAAAGAATACAATCGATGAAATTAATGGTGAAATACTTGTAATTAATGCAGAGAAAACAGCTGAAACAGATGCATTAAAATCTCTCAAAAAAACTGTTGAATCTGAAGGCGAGCGACTAAGATCTGACCAGGATAACCGCATAAAACAGGAACTCCAGAAGTACAAAGAAGATCAAAAAAAGATTGTTGATGAGGAAATTGCCTTATTAAAAAAAGAACAAATGCAGGTGATCACCAAAGAGGGTGAACAGTTTAGAGTTGATCAACAGAAATCCATCCAGAAAGATCTTGAGTCACTCCATGAGGAAGCTCGCAAAATCCAGAAAGACATAGATTCATTAGAGATATCAAAGAAACAACTTGAGAAAGAGATTTCAGAGACTAAACACATTCAAGAAGAGTGCTCACGACTGGAACAAAAAAAACAAGATTTAGAAAAAATAAACGACCAATTAAAAACCTATTGTGAGCAGAAACTTAGGATTATACAGCATAATCCAGGGGACTTCCTTGGGGATCTAGCACTTTTTAAAGGAGTAATTCCATCTGGAGAGTGCGAGCAGACAAGTGTTGCTTCCTCGCCAAATTCAGGCCTGTTTGTTCAACCGGCAAAAGATTATGATAGATCAGATCTGCTTGAAAGTACTAATATCAAAGATCTGATTGATGATCTGAAGAACAATCTTCAGAACATTGGAGTTGACGATGAATATGCTGAGAACCTAGCCAAACTCATTGCCGGGGCATATCTGACGAGAAAACCCCTACTCCTTACAGGATGTAAGGCAAATATCATGGCTAATGCCATTTCAGTTACACTTCACTCACAAACACCAGAGGTTATTTCGGTTCCAACTGGCTACAACGACTATTCTTCACTGTTAAACGCTGTGAAAAACACCAGGGGTAATGTTGTTCTTCTTCAAAATGCCATCGGGTCCATTGACGAATACTGCTATACGCATCTCGCAAAGGACATTCTTAATGAGAAACCCGAAAAATACATCCTGTTCTCACTTGATTTCGCAGAAAATATGCGGATACTCCCCCCAAGTATACTAGGATACATGATCCTTCTCAATTCAGAAGACTTGATAACCTCCATTGCAACCGAGGCCTTGGATCCTGGGATTTGTACAGTAACTATTGAAAGAAATCCAAAGGAGGTCAAGGGCCTGTATCAAAGGGTGGTTAAGCTATCAAATGGACTTAATACAACAAATGGATACAATCTGACTAGAACTGCAATACTCTCTGTATTTATCGAAACGGATGAGGAAAAAGATGAAGAAAACGTGGAAGCGGTACTTCTTCTGGAGCTTGTCACCTATTGCAAATTATTAGGAGCCACAAATGAACTGAACCAGAGATTAGAACATCTTAGCAGAGAAAACCTCAAAATAATCGTAAAGAAACTCCTTGGAGGAGAATAAATCCATGGAACATTATCCCCATGAAATTATGGCGCAAGGACTGGGGATATACCACTTTTCCTGTGAAGACAAAAATGCCTATATTGCCCGTGTTCTTTACTCCGCGATTTCAGAATGGATAAAAACAGCAGTTTTAGATCGGAATATTGAGGATAATAGTGCATGTCAAGATACAAGAGATACACTATACACAAAACATCATGTAACCAGAAAATGCAATATAATCCTTTCTGCCTATTTAGATCTCTATCCAGATGTCAGAAAATGGTTTTATCCAGAGGATAAACCAGATTTTCAGCCAGCTAAAAAAATCCAGGAAAGACTAGAATACTCTGGATTCCTTGTCCCCGGACCAGAAAACACTATTCAGTTACCCCCCGATAAATTCGCAAGAATTGCCGAGGATTTGTTTTTACTCCGTGGAACATCATTCGGAAAAGATGGAGAGATACATGGGTTAGGATGGTACGTCAATAGGATTTCTGAAAAGGATGTGTACTCGCTAGAAGAACTTTTTTTGATACCAAAAATAGATGCAAAAGACACCGTTCTTGATTATAGTAGATATGCTGATGGGAAATATACACCAAACATTGTCATATCTGATGTTCGAAGATATTTCGACCCACTTTCAAAGCGAATCTTCTCTGATTCCTGGGAACAATCTCTGCACCATCGCTGGGAACTAACAGTGTATCGAAATAACCTTGCCGACTATGGGATTGCTAAAAACGAAAATGGAAAGATATATGCCCTCTCATTTCCGGATAACGCTGTAAAAACACGTGAATTTCGCAGATTCATGTATGGTCTTCGACATTTAAATCATAATCCAGAACAGGCCACAATAACGACCTACAAAGACGCAATCAAAATCAAATTACATTCAACTCTACCAGGGAGAGAGGAAATGTTACTCTACATGATAGCTTGGCCGGTTCGAAACATTCTCGACAGAACCGAATTTATTACATCGCCTGTTTTCTTCCCAATCATTACAAAACTTCTGGAAAATCTGAACATTCGGGTGATACAAAATGGCTGAATATAGTGTTCAACATATACACCATGAACTTGTTGGAAAATTGAAGGACTACATTCAAGCACAATACTTTGGTGAGAACGATCTTCTTTTGAGCGCATCAACAGACCTTTTAGATGAAAAAGACTCAATCTACAAAGATCCCTACATCGAATCGAACCAGACATATGAGATATCAAAAGAAGGGTTAATTAATGCCGATATTCCCCAAAATATCAAAGACTTCTTTTCTCAAATGAGCACCAAACATTTAGGGGTTTTCAAAGATCCCTATAGTCACCAAGTTAAAGCACTTGAAGAGTTTTACCAAGGGAATGACATTTTGGTGACGACAGGCACAGGTTCTGGAAAAACAGAGTGTTTCATGTGGCCCCTTGTCGCAAATCTTGCAACTGAAGCAAAAACACATCCTGAGTCATGGAACAAAAGGGGCATTAGGGCGTTGCTACTCTACCCCATGAATGCATTGGTCGCAGATCAGATCGGCCGTTTGCGGAAAATGATCGGGGACTACGATGGAGAGTTTCATACACTTTTTACAGAGTATACTGGTTTCACAAATACACGCACCCCCCAATTTGGAATGTACACGGGTAGGACACCATATCCCGGCGAACCCATAAAAAGAAAGAATATAGAACTGGCAAAAACGCTGGAACGCGATCTGATCGACCGTAGCCCCGAGTTGATCGCGGAACTCAAATCAATGGGGAAGTACCCCTCAAAATATGATCTAAAAACCTATACTGAAAATCTAAAAAAAGGGATTCATCAACCTGCTCTACGGGATGCAGAATTAATCACCCGTAAGGAGATGCAGGATTATTGTCCTGACATTCTCGTCACAAATTACTCAATGCTCCAATACATGCTGATTCGGCATATCGAACAGCCATTCTGGACAAACACAAAGGATTGGTTAAACGAATCTCCAGAGAACAAGCTCCTGATAGTCATCGATGAAGCACATATGTATCGGGGATCCGCAGGGGGAGAGGTAGCTCTCCTCATCCGTCGGCTATTGTACAAGTTAGGAATAACACGCGACAAAGTACGGTTTATCCTCACCAGCGCCAGTATTCCAGTTGAAAACGAGGTAAAGAAAATCAAACTAAAACAATATCTTCGAGAGATCACTTCATCCGAGAAGGACACGTTCTCAATAATTATTGGAACCAATAAAAAGATTGATCTCCCAAATCCCGTTGAATTCTCCGCAAACAAGATAAGTAATTTCCCCTTAGATGATTTCCAGCTTGATGATACAAGAAAAACACTAGCAGTCCACAGATTCTTCCAAGAACTTGACGGGACAAGACCACCATATAATAGTATCAAGGAATTGGAAGCATGGTTATTTGAAACATTGCCTAAATACAGTCCAGTACAGCGGATAATAAACCAAACCGCTGGAAACGCCACCCGAATCACTGAAATTGCAAGGATTGTTTTCCCAGATGACGATCCCAAAACTGCACTTTCTGCAACACAGGTTCTTCTATCGCTACTACCACTTGCCAAAAAAGACAGGCAGGTCCTCTTCCCTGCAAGACTTCACATGTTTTTCCGTGGCCTACAAGGACTTTACGCATGTACAAATCCAAAATGTCCGAAAAAACACACCGGAGACGGTATAACTCTCGGTGAGATATACTCAGACAGTGGACTGGACACCTGTCCTCATTGTCATGGGAAAATCTATGAGTTGATCAATGATAGAAGATGTGGAGCCCTATTCATCAAAGGATATTTCCTTAATGCGGGGGATTTCGAGGGAAAGAATTATCTCTGGCGCACTCATGGAGAGATATTTGGAAACGAATTGAAGGAAGTACATCTCTACATCGTCCCACAGAATAATCATAGAAAAAATGAACAAATACGATATGGATGGCTCGATGCAAAGACCGGTTTCATCCATTTCAACAACATTCATGACAGAGAGGATGGATTCTTAGAAGTCTGTTACTCTCTTAAGCCAGTAAAAGGAAAGCCAGAGCAGTTAACATTTAGCCAATGTCCAAAATGTGGAAAACCGCTGAGTTACTACTCTTTTTCTGATTTCTCAACAAAGGGAAACGAGCCATTTTACAATATTGTTTCATCACAATTGTCTGTCCAACCACCTGCAATATTTGACGAAGAAAAACTTAAGCAACAGCCAAATGCCGGAAGGAAAGTCCTTGTATTCTCAGACAGCAGACAAAGAGCCGCGGTACTTGCCAAAGATATGACCCGGACAGCAGACGATCAGGCTGCAAGAGCGGTTTTAGTTCTGGCGGCCAACCATTTACAGCAATGGGCTGAAACCACAGGGAGTGCTGTAACGCTTGATATGCTCTATCCTGCATTTTTGGAGATTGCAGACCAAAATCACTTACGTCTATTCTATGGAGGGGATAAGACCCTCTTTAATGAAGATCTGGGAAAAATCAAACGTACTATTGAAAAAGCAAAAAGACGGGAGATATCAGTAAGATATGATAGAATCATTAGCGATTACAAGAACAAACCCGGACTATTTTCTGAACAACTCCTGAAAAATCTCTGCTCGCCTTTCAGGTCTTTGACAGACCTCGGGCTTGGTTGGATTGAACCCTGTGATAAATATGATATCGTAGAGTGTCTTGAATCATTTGGGGAACATGATATCAAGATGCTTGAAGAAGAGTTTATTCCCCTCTTCGCTGCTTGGGCATATTATCATTGTACAAACTCATTTGCTATTGGAAATCAGATTTCGAATCAAATACGGTTCAATATCGCTCTTCGTAAATACGATAGGTTTGGTGTAGAAGAGAAAGACTTACAGAAAATACCATCCAAATTCAAAAAAATTCTAGAGCAGAAATATACTCAGGAACAGATTGATTGGATTGTTTTCATACTTTCTGAAACATTCCTGGGTCGCGGAAGTGGCGAGGAAGGGAACAGGTATTACCTAATTCTAGATAAAATAGCATTAAAATTCAAGGAGAAACATAGGTGGTATCGTTGCAGAACGTGTTCCAATATTTTCCCATATACTCTGCTCGGGAAATGTGCACATTGTGGTTCATCTGATGTCTATGAAATGAGTGATGGGGATCTAGAACGGTACAAATTCTGGAGAGATCCCGTTCTCGATGCAATCAAGAGAGATTCTGAAAATCCGATACATACCATCAATACAGAAGAACATACAGCACAACTATCCTACAAAGATCAGCGAGACGACATATGGTCCACGACAGAAAATTACGAGATGCGGTTCCAGAACCTTGTCTTGGACGATGAACTCCCAATTGATGTGTTGAGTTGTACAACAACGATGGAGGTAGGTATTGATATCGGTTCTCTGACAGCCATCAGCCTTCGGAATGTTCCACCAATGCGAGAGAACTACCAACAGAGAGCAGGACGTGCCGGAAGACGCGGAACATCAATATCAACAATCGTAACCTATGCCCAGAACGGCCCCCATGATGGTTGGTACTTCAATCACCCTGAGAAAATTATTTCAGGGGATGCCAGCAGCCCATGGATTGATGTAGACAATATCAAACTCATTCAGCGTCATGTGAATATGCTCGTCTTAAGTGAGTATTTGAGTGAAAAAGGGACGGATTTATATGAATGCCCACTATTATCATTCTTCGATAACTATTATAACGAGTTTGTAGAGTTTCTGAAAACATTTCGGTTCAAACCAGAACTCGAAGTAACAATTCTTTCTGCTAAAAAAACAGATGAAAATTCTCATCAAAAATTATTACTGAGGCTCAAAAATAAATTAGAGGAAATCCGGGAGGACGTGTTCAAAAACCGCGACCTGTATGATGGCAGGGCTGAAAAAGAACAAACAAACAGTCTTCTGGATCACTTGAGTTTTGAAGGGATCTTACCAACCTACTCATTCCCACAAAATGTTGTAGGTTTCTACATTGAAGAACGATCGGGAAATAAGATTATCCAAAGACCAGACCGTTCACTTGATATCGCTATTAGTGAATATGCCCCAGGAAAAGTAATTGTTGTAAACAAAGAAACCTACAAAGTCGGTGGGATCTACAGTTTCCATTCGAAGTTCAGAAGAGGCAATCAGCCTGAAAATCAGGCACGACCATACTTTGATGATCCTAATTATCTGTCCGATTTATATCTCTGTCCAAACCCAGAATGTGGCTGGACTGATACAAGATATCCACTGGGAGGGAGGTGCCCCTTCTGTGGAGAACCTATTTCTGAGGATAGGAAAAAGAAGATGCTCCGACCATGGGGTTTTGCTCCTGTAGATGGAAAGCCGATCCCTGAAGCACATGCAGAGATTGAACAGTCATATGCAGAGGAACCATGCTATTTTGCAACGCCTGACCGCAATGACATGAAGGATATTGGATGCAAGCATATTATGGCCGCGGTCCGTTCTGATAAGATCAGGATCATCAACAAGGGCGTTAAGGGACATGGATTTAATGTATGTCAGAAGTGCGGTGCTGCAGAAGTTGCAGAACAAACTACTGATGATGAATCCAAAGATAAACCTTTGAGAGATATCGGCCGACCATACTCTTTCCGTGGTGTGAATTCAAAGTGTACTCATGACCCGGTAAATGTGTATCTCGGTCACACATTTGCAACAGATATGATTGTTTTTGAGTTTGAGTTGGACAAATCCAAAATAAACACTGAATTCCCCGGGATGTGGATTTCAAGCGCCGCGACAACACTCACTGAGGCGTTCTTACTTGCTGCAAGCCGTACTCTGGACGTTGATTTCAATGACATTAAAGGGGGTCACAGAATTCACGGAACAGAAGATACAACATTTGTTGATATTTACATCTATGATAGTCTGTCAAGCGGAGCGGGATATGCCACTGGCCTTTGGAACATGATTGGTCCGCTACTCCAGAGTGTTCAGGATGTCCTAAAATGTGGGAACAAAGAATGTGAAACAGCATGTCACTCATGCCTCAAACATTATTGGAACCAGAGAGTGCATGAGAAATTGGATCGTCTTGCAGCCCTTGATCTCCTGAACTGGGGCAGATATGCTGACCTTCCTACACCCTTGAGCATCGATAGACAATATCAGATTATCGCCCCACTCAAACATTTGCTTGCTGATGCTCATCCAGAGATTAAATTACCCACCGATCAAGGGAACATGTCAGTGATTTTACCGAAAAAATCAATCAAATTCGTGGTGTATCCTGCGATGCGGGTTCTATCGGAGATGGAGGATAGCACCATATATTTGTCAGATAAGTTGGTAAAAAATGCACTTCCAAAAGCCTTTGAGGAGGCCAATAAGTTCATAAAACATTTCCTGAAAGACTAGAGGCATCAAAAAATTATTATTTTTCCAGTTCTGCAAAAACTATCCTCACATTTTTGCATAGTGTGTCACTCCCAGTTAGGATCCTATCCAAGGAGTTCAAGAAAGTTAATGCCTTGAGGTAGTCCCCCAGCAGACGATACAGGGAGGACAGGAGATCCGCGATCCCTTCATTGGATCAGGAAGATTAGCCTCTCCAGTTCTCATGCCTCCACCATGCAGAAGCGACGACAATGCACATCGCACACACTGCTCAACACAAACAATCCATTCACGAAGAAAAAGAGAAACCCCACCCACCCCGAAAAAAAATAGTATCGGGAAGATTATCCTGAGACCTTACGCGACGTGCATGAAGCGGTCGACCAGTTCCGCGATCGCTTCCTTGTCGCCGTAGAGTTTCTCGCTGAGACCCTTGTCCTCATAGGCCTTGAGCGACGCCACCCTGCTGTCGATCATGCCGGCAGGGAAGATCGCATTCTCCTCGAAGATCGCACGCTTGGCATCGAGAGCCTCGGCCGACTCCCAGCAGGAGGCCGGGAGCTGTTCGAGCTGGTCCAGGCGGTCGCGGTACTCCGGCTTGAAGATGTTCACATCGACATAGAGCTTCTTCGCCAGTTCGAGAGCGTCGGGCATGTTGATACCGCGCAGCGAGGTGACGATGAGACCGGCGATCATCAGGTACGGATCGGCCGAGCCGTCGGGCACCCTGAACTCGATCGTCTGCTTGGACGGGCGCTCAGCCTTTAGGCCGCGGTCGTACGGGTTGGCGTCCTGCGTCATGTGCTGGGCGCCGACCCAGCCTAGGGGCACGCGGACCACGACGGAGCGGTTGCGGTCGCCCCAGCAGATGTTGGTGGGCGCCTCCTGGTGCGGCACGAGCCTGAGGTACGAGGTCGGGATGGTGTCGCCGAAAGCGGTCAGGGCGTCGGCGGCATCGAGGATACCGGCGATCATCTTCCTGGCGAGCGGGCTCAACTTCCCCTCCTCGACCATCAGGTTCTGGCCGTCCTTCTCGACGAGCATGTGGAAGTGCATCCCGCTCCCTGCCTTGCCGACGGTGATCTTCGGGGCAAAGCTGATCTCGACGCCGTACTGGTACCCGAGCATCCGGAGGATCCACTTCGCGATGATCAGCTGCTCCGCGGCCTCCTCGACCGGCATGGGCAGGAACTCGATCTCGTGCTGCTCGAAGTACTGGTCCTCGGTGCTGAAGCACCCGACCTCGGAGTGGCCGTACTTGATCTTACCGCCGGCCTTGGCGATCAACCGCAGCGCCTCGGTCCGCAGGTCTTCGAACTTGGCGAAGGGTGCGGCGGTGTGGTAGCCCTTCTGGTCGAGACCGGGGTAGAGCTCCTCACGCTCGCTGATCACATAGTACTCCAGTTCGCCGAGGGTCTTGAAGACGCCGCCGGTCTGCCTGGTGAACTCCTCGTTCGCCTTGCGCAGGACATACCCCGGAGCGCTCTCCAGCGGCTTGCCCTCGTAGTCATAGTACGAACAGAGGATCTCGAGCGTCGGCACCTCGGTAAACGGATTGACGAAGGCGGTGCGGTAGCGCGGGATCACGTACAGGTCGCTGCTCCCCGCTTCGATGAACGAGAAGATGTTGCTCCCGTCGACCCGCTCGCCGTCGGAGAGGATGGCGTCGAGATGCTCCTTCGAAGAGATGATAAAGTTGAGCGTCTTGAGCTTGCCGTCCTCCGCGGCATAGCGGAAATTCACCATCTCGATACCGTTTTCATAGCAAAAACGAATAATATCGTCTTTGGTAAATTCTGACGACGGCTTCTTGAGGAAGCGGACGAGGTCGTTTGGATTCATCAAGATCTCAGAGTCTTTCATGAGGTTCGGGGTACGTTACGACCGTATGGTTAATCATCTTTTCCTGCACGCTATGTCATGATCGAAGGGCGCCCCTCCCCTCAAACAATTGCATCGCAGGATTTTAATAAAAATATACTCGTTCAGATATGCCTGTTCCGGAAGATCCCGGAAATCCCGGACAATTTTCCACACCGTTGATCTGTCCCCAACACGTATCCGCCACCTCGCGGTGAAAAGGCATTCAAAGACCCGAATGGCCGTTAAAATCATATAAATGGCTTTAAACGCCCCAATGTGATCGCCCGGCATCTACGGCGGACATTCTGATCCCCATATACGAAAAAAGCGTTTTCTAAACTCTCTTCAGGATCTTCTCCTTTGCCTTCCCCGCTCAATCGCAATCCCGGGAGTCCGGGGGTCGCAAACCCAGGCAAGAAGATGAAGGAAGGCAGGTCGATCAGACGATGTTTCTGTCCTCTTCATATCAGTAGGAGGCTCGATGGGATCAAATCCTCATTCAAGCTTTTGGGATATGCTCGCAGTATGCAGAGGCATACTCCTGACGCACGCCCGATTCTCGAGAGCCAAAAAAAAGATTTTATTCCCAGCGGCCGGTCGGACCTTCATCGTCCTGAACCGGACCGAAGGCAACCTCAAGGACACCGTTCCGGTAGGTCATCCACTCCACCTGGAGGGCGGAGGGGGGAAGTTCGACCTGCTTGCGGTATGCTTGCTCGCCGTTCGCGGCGTCGATGTGGAGGACGGACCCCTCCTGCCAGACCCTGATCTCCTCCTCCCGCATCCCGGGAATCTCGGCGGCCACCAGAAACTGTTCCTCGGCCTCCTGCACCTCGACCCAGGGCTCGTCCCGGCCCTCGTCATCTTCGGCCATACCCCGCTTGCCCATCGGCGACCAGACCGGCGGCAGGACATGACACCGTCCCTCCTCGATCATCAGGTCGACCCTGAACGCGATCGACCGGCCATCCCCTTCCGCCATCGCCCGGCAGACCATCCGTCTGATATATTCGCTGAGCTGCTGAAAATCTTCGTCTGGAATCTCAGAGTACATGCTGATTGTGTCCCCCTTGTGGGTCCGTCGCCCGCAGGCTCGTCCACACAAATATACTGACCGCGGGATAATATGAGTTTTGATGACGGCACCCGCGGCCGTTATTTGTGGTACGGTTCTCCCCGCAGGATCCTGAACGCACGATAAATTTGCTCGAGGAGGATGACTCTGACCAGCGTATGGAGGAAGGTCATCTTCGAAAGCGAGAGGCGGAGATCGGAACGGGCATACACCGCATCGGAAAGTCCCAGAGGCCCTCCGATTAGAAACGAAACATCCCGCACCCCCTCGATCTCCCACCGGCCGACGTGCTCGGCGAGTTCTTCGCTCGACCATGCCACCCCCGCCGGGTCGAGCGCGACGACCAGGGCACCGTCGGGGACCGCGGCAAGCAACCGTTCCCCCTCCCGCTCCTTGACCTGCACCTCCTCGGCAGGGGAGGCGTTCTTCGGGATCCGCTCGTCCCGCACCTCGACGACCTTCGCCCCCCCGTACGGCCCCAGGCGCTTCTCATACTCTGCGATCCCCTCGGCGATGTAGCGCTCCTTCGCCTTCCCGACAGCGACGACACTGACCCGCATACCTTTCCCTCCTCTATTCCTCTGTCTGGAGGATATTTACCCCCTCACTCCGGCACCCCGACAGGTCGAGGTCGACCGACCCGTCACGCTCAAACCCTACCCGCATGTCATCAAATATACAATCTCCGTATCACACCGGCGCTCCAGATAGAAAAATCTCTAAATAATGAAGATAACCGGATGAGTGGTGATAGCATGGAGAGAAAATACACCATCTTCCTTGTCGTCATGCTCTTCGCTGGCATGGTCACCTTTGCCAGCGCAGCAACCGGCGACACCGGTCTGATCGGCGGGGACAAAGGCTACTTCGCCGTCCACTGCAACGTGGACGGGGCGAAGGTCTACTTCGACGACGACCTGAAAGGTGAGATCAAGGACGGCCGCCTGCTTGTGGAGGTCTACACCACCGCAACGCCGTACAAGACGATCAGCGTCGAGGCCGACGGTTACCAGACGCACACCGCACCCATCCTCGAGTACCCGGGAAAGGGTGAGACCGTGGACCTGACGGTGACCCTGCAGCCCGCACTCATCGGCGGGGATAAAGGGGCGTACCTGGTGAAGTGCAATGTCGACGGGGCAAAGGTCTACTTCGACAGCGACTTCAAGGGCGAGGTCAAAGACGGAGAACTCCTCGTCGAGGTCTACACCACCGGCACCCCGTACAAGATGATCAGCGTCGAGGCGGACGGCTATGAGACCTACACCGCGCCGATCGAGACCTACCCGGCAAAGGGCGAGACCGTCGAACTCGACGTCACCCTCGAGCAGGCACCCATCGGCGGGGACATGGGCGCGTTCCTGGTGAAGTGCAATGTCGACGGCGCAGCGGTCTTCTTCGATGAAGACCTGAAGGGCGAGATCAAGAACGGAGAACTGCTGGTGAGGGTCTACACCACGGCAACGCCGTACAAGACCATCACCGTCGAGGCACCCGGCTACCAGGCCGCGATCGTGCAGATCCAGCAGCGCCCGGCACAGGGCGAGACCGTCGAGGTCGCCGTCGCCCTCACGCCCGTACCGACGCCGACGCAGACCCAGACGCCCCTCTCCCTCTTCCCCGTACTCGGGGCGCTCGGACTCTGCAGTGCGCTCTTCCTGCTCAACAGGAAAAACTAACTCTTTTTTCCAGCGAGGCGCTCGAAGAAGGGGCGTTTCAGTTGACCAATCTCGAAGTCGAAGTAGTCCACCCACTCGGCGATGAGCGAGGTCTTCTTCTCTCCGGCGGCGAGACGTTCCTCCAGCGCCGCGATCTCACCGGTGAGTTCCCGCCGCTGCCGCTCCAGTTCGGCCCTGAGCGCCTCGATCTCCAGCGCCTGCCTCGCCACCTGGCCCTTGAGGTCGCGGGCCTCCAGATAGGCGAGGGTGACCGGGGAGGGTTCGAGTTCCTCCGCCGCCGCCGCTTCGCCTGCAGGTTTCACCGTTGCCGCAACCGGCCGCTGTTCCTCTCCGCCAGCGGCCTCCTCGGCCAGACGTTTCACCGTCTCGACGGAGGCAGGGGCGTACAGACGGACCGGCCCGATGCTCCGGCCGCGGAAGAGGTCGGGATGGGCATGGAGGTACTCCCGCACCTCGTCCTCCGGGAGACCGGCAAGGTCGGCGATCTCGGCGGGCTTCAGATAGACCATTCCTGTCTTCATGGCTGAGCAGATCATCCCCCCGGCACCGGAAAAAGTCTCCCATTTCGCACGACGTGCGGCCGACCTTCCCCGGAGCGCACCCGGAGCATCCAAGAGATTATATAATGTGTCGGCCATCTCCCGGCCATGACCCTGTATGCGGAAGTACTGGACAAAATCGCGGCACTGCTCACCGCCGCCTTCGGACTGGTCGCCGCACTGGCATGGAACGGGGCGATCCAGGAACTCTTCAAGGAACTTTTTGGGACGGCGGAGAACCTGACCGCACAGACCATCTATGCCGTCGTCGTGACCATCGTTGCCGTGCTGGTCACCATCATGATCGCACGGGCGGCTGCAAAAGCAAAAGGAGAGACGAAAACGTGAAGGGGATGCCCTTCACGGGATAAGCCATCCGAAGAGGCCCTGGTCGTCAGTCTCGTTCTGCACGAGTGCGGAGAGCCTGGCCTGCTCCTCTTCCATCACGGTAAGCTGCTCCATCAGGAGCGTCCGGGTCTGGTTGTCGCAGGTGCAGTTCTCGACGAGCCGCTGCATCTCACGGATCTGATCGGAGGTCCGGTTGAGGTTCTGGCAGAGGGCCGCCACCGCCTCCTGATCGCCGCCGAAGAGGAGACGGGTCAATCCCTGCCGCTCCTGGATCTGCTGCTCGGCCATCATCCTGGTCTGGACCGAGGTGTTGAACTCTCTGGCGATCGCCGAGATGTTCTCCCCGATCCCGCCGTCCATCTCGCCCGCCGCAAGGAGGGTGTGAACTGCTGTACTGACCTGGTTCCGGTTCTTCCAGGTCGAAGGCGGCCAGGTGAAATTCTCGGAGAGGTCGACGGTACCGTTCGTCTCGTTCACCGCGGAGGGGATACGCTTCGCAAGTCCCGGAGGGAGAGGCTTCGCATTCTCATCCTGGGGCAGGCGCTTTGCAATACCGGGCGGGATCCTCTTGGTCGGTTTGATCACAGGTTCCTGATCGGTTTCGTTCTCGGCGATCTCAGGGACGTCCTCGGTCTCGTTCTCGGCGATGTCCGGAATGTCCCCGGTTTCGTTCTCAGCAAGCGTTGCGATCGGCGTTATCACTTCGTCCTGGGAAGAGACGGACTTTTTTGCCCATCCCTTCTCATGGACGTTGCCCTTCTCTCCGGGAACCGCCAGGGCCGGAGCGGCAAGAAGGAGGAGGAGGGCGATCATCAGTACGGCTGTGCGGGATCTCATAGGAATCACCGACACGATCTCTGCCGACCTCTCTATATGAGAATTCTGAACTCCGGAGTTGGATAAAAGAGGAGGAAGTTCAGACCGCCGGGGCGTACCGTTTCCAGAGGAGGACGAGCCCGCCGATCATGGCAACGACCGCGAGAAGGGCCCCGCACCCCAGGAAGACACTCTCCCTGAAGAGGGAGAGAAGGGCGGTGGTCCCGAGGGCGATCCCGAAACTGCTGATGATGCTCCCGGTCAGTACGCATCCCACCACGACCGCGGGGGTCAGCCCCATCAGTCGTCCGAGGATGGTGGCATTCATGCCGCCGGAACCCTGGAAGGGAACGATCACAAAGATGGTCAGGCCGACGGTGGAGAGGCGCCCCAGCCAGGGGTGGGACTCGATGTACGACTGACACCCTTCCATCACCCGTCCGATCCACGGGCCGACGTACGGGATCTTCAGGGTCAGGTCGAGGTTGAGGGCGACGAAGAGCGAGGTGCTCAGGTCGATGACGACGATGATCATCGCAAGGAGCCACCAGGGCTCGCCAAGTCCGATCCCGACCGGGATTACCGACTCCTTCCCGGCCGGCGGGACGATGTACGCCGCGAGCAGCCCCGCGAGGGTCAGGTAGTTCTCGTGGGGCGTGGTCAGGTAGAGGGAAATAAGGAGAGCCGCGACAAGTCCGAATGGGAGGGCCAGTTTGACCGCCCGATCGACCACCAGGTTGGGGTGGAATGAGACTCCGTTGGTGAGCAGCATCCCTGTCATCTCTCCCTGTAGGTTGGTGCCGGCCCCTTATCAAAGAGCGCCACGCGGCGAAGTATACAGCCCGCGGCGACGAGAACGACGAGAAGAACGATCCCGATAATAAGCCCTCCGCCGGCAAGAGAGAGGGCGGCCTCGGCACCAAGGGCGAGAAGCGCCGAACCGGCGGCCGCCCCGAGGCCGACACAGCAGATCACCCCGCGTTCGCCCAGGCCCAGCAGCCGGCCCACCACCGCACCGCCGACACCCCCCGAGCCCTCCATCGGCAGGGAGGTGAAGAGGACAAGCCCCGCGCACGAGAGGCCCCGCAACCATGCCCTGCGCTCGAGAACCGCCCTGCCCGTCTCGACCAGAGCGGCCAGCCGCGGCCCGACATAGGGAAGGGAGAGGACGAGGTCGAAGTTGAGGGCGACGACGAGGCAGCCGACGACGTCCACATAGGTGCAGGTGAGCGCGGTCAGCCACCATGGCTGGCCGAGGGCGGCGGCGAGCGGGATGAGCGCCTCACGCCCGACCGGCGGGACGACATAGGCCGCCATCAGGCCGGTATAGAATACTGCTTCATCGGGGAAGACGAGAAAGAGAAAGAGGGCGTACAGGGGGTAGAGGAGAAGGGGGAGGACCACTCTCCCGAGACGCCCGCGCCGGTCTGCCCGTGATAGGATCCGCCCTTCTCCGGCCATGTCACCACGATCTCTCCGGCCCCACATAAAATGGTGGCGACCAGGCAGGAGTATGGGGCATGAATCCGCGGTTCAAGCACATGCGCTTGAACAGATCCCCGCTCCTTGCGAGGGGGGGATGAGCGGGGGCGGCATGGCCGAACATCACGCCGCTCCATCGTCATGACCCCGGAGAGAGTTCAGCGGGATCACGATCCCCGTGCCGTCTCCCATCCTATCCTCTCGCGAGACGATGGAAAAGATTCGATGACGGGGGAGCAGCACATCTGATCATCACGCCGTTCCGTTTTCATGACCCCGAAGATAGACCCGGGACGAGAAAGAGTGGATCGCTTTTCAGCAGGATCACATCACTCCATGCCGCTCCCCGCCCAATCCTCTCGCGAGAGAGCAGAAAAGATTCGGTGATAGGGGAGCGGCACATTCTGATCAACACGCCGTCCTGTTTTCATGACCCCGAAGATAGAACTGAGACGGGAGAGGGCCGATCACTTTTCAGAGGAGCACACCAACCCGTGCCGTCCCCGCCCTATCTTCTCGCGAGATGGCAGAACAGATTCATAGATCAGGGACGGCACGTTCTGATCATCACGCCTTCCCGTTTTCATGACCCCGAAGATAGAACCGCAAAGGCCACATCGGAGAGCCTGACTCCTCAAATCACGACGAAACAACAGAAACGAACTCAAGCCATTGCCGTTCCCAGCCCAATCCTCTCGCGAGAGGGCAGAAAAGATTCGGTGATAGGGGAGCGGCACATTCTGATCAGTACGCTATCCTGTCAGCATGACCCCGAAGATAGAACCCGGATCAGAGAGGGTTGATCTTTTTTCCGAGGAATCACACGACGTGCCGTCCCCCGTCCTATCTTCTCGCGAGACGGCGGAACAGATCGGGTGATGAGGGGACGGCATGCCCGATCACCACACTCTCCCCGTTTTCATGACCCCGAAGATAGGACCGCCCCACCGCTTTCATCACAACAGAACAGTAGACACGAACATCACCTCTCGCCGTCCCCCACCCTTACGCCGGGGGCCCGGGCGATTGTTCAAGCCCTCGATACTGCCGAAAAGTCCTCAGGTACGAAAAAAGTATCAGAGACCGGAGCGTTCAGCGGGCGGCCCGCTCTTCAAGGATCCGCCCGACGATCTGGGACGAACTGGCAAGCGGCCCTTCGTATCGTCCGATCCGCGCCACCTCGGCCCGCAGCCCCCGCTCCTTCAGGGCCGCCCTCAGGTCGTCCTCTTTGAAGAACTGGTTGAAGCCGAGGGTGATCACGTCGGGGTCGATCTCGCGGATCGGGTCGAAGATGTCGCCCTCCACCCCGAGCCGCGCGTGGTCGACCGGTTTGAGGGCCCTGACCATCGCAAGCCGCTGCTCCTGCGGGATGATCGGCCGCGGTTTGTGGCGGACGTTGACATCGCGGGCGACGATCACCCAGAGCTCGTCGCCGAGTTTCTTCGACTCCTCCAGATAGAAGAGGTGCCCGGGATGGAGAAGGTCGAAGGTGCCGGTGGCGACGACCCGCCTCACCGGATCACCTCCAGGTCGTACGGCTGGCCGCTGGCCGTGAAGCAGCGCCAGTCGTCAGGGCCGTACGGCCACCCGATGATGAGATGGTAGCGCCCGGTCCTGGGGAAGAACCCGAGGTCGGCGTCGGAAGGACGGATGACCCCGTTCGGGTGGGAGTGGGCGCTCCCGGCGGTGTGGGTGTCGAGGGGGAGCATGTCCAGAAAGACGCTGGCGCTCTCCTCGTTGCTCGTCGTGCCGGGGACGAGGTTGAGTTCGGTGATGACGCCGTCGGTCTCCCTGAGTATCGCGGCAAACTCGTTTGGATGGTTTTCCGCGCCGAGCCTGAGGAGGAGGTCAAGAAGGTCGGCAGAGATGCCTCTGATCTTCATAGGTCTATGGATGTTGGGTGCCATGCCCAATGAATGATTGGATCCGGGGCCGGTTCAGAACGGCCCGTCCTGGACATAACTCCTGCCCAGGGCGAGAGCCAGTTCGGCCCGTGCCAGTTCCCGGCCTAGATAGGCGGCATGGTCGAGGCGGGTGACGCAGCCCGCGTTGATGAGGGCGGCCGTCAGGTCGGCGGCGGTCTGGCCGCGGTAGACCGTGCCTTTCTGCGCGGCGAGGATCATACCGCCGTCAACGGCGATCCTGATGTTCCCGGCCGGGTCGGGGACGAACTTCTCCGGCGCGGGAGGCACGTCGACGACCTCTCCTTCGGGAAGAGGTTCGCACCGACGGCGCTTCTCCTTGAGGACGAGGAGGTCGATCCCGAGGTCCTTGGGGTACGGGTGCTCGCCGAGAGCGGCCATCATCTCGGTCGCCCGACGCATCTCGGCCACCGACCCTCGCGTCTTATCCGAGTGCTCGCTCGTGAAGATCACCGCGGCCCCGACCTCGTGGGCGCACGCCGCAAGGAGGGCGTTGATCCCGAGCGAGTCGGCGTCGATGAGTTCGGCGACGTTCCCGGCACCGAAGAAGATGGGACAATCGATATCCGTAAAGTTCCGGAGCGACTCCACCAGCCCCGAGCCCGCAGGCTGGAGGAGGGGGTCGGCGACGAGGGCACCGATCCCGGCTGACCGGGCCGCGGCAAGATTTGCCTCAAGTCCGGCCTCACCGGGCACGACGACCGCCGCAACCCCGGCCGCGGCCACCGCCGCGCCCACGGCCGGGATGTTCCCTTCATGGAGGGAGAGGACCAGGTCGGCCCGCGGGAGCGCCGCCAGGATCAGGGCCGGGTCCTGGGTGTCGGCGGCGAGAGGACCGTCGATCCCTTCCAGGCTTGCGAAGCATCGTCCGACATCGGCCGGCGTCGCGTCGAACCCGAAACCCAGGTCGACGATGTCGGCGCCCCGCGCGAAGAAGTCCTCCACCGCCGCACGGAGGTCGGGACGGCGGTGGGCGTCCATGATCTCGGCGAGCACCTTCATCCGCGATCCGCCCCCGATCGTGAGTCCTCTGATCACGACCTCTGCTTCGGCCGACGCCTCGGCTGCGGCGATCCGCCGGTACGCCGCCTCCCGCCGTTCGGCCGCAAAGAGTTCGTCGGCCGGGACCGTCCGGGAGAGGGCCACCGTGCCAAGACGCGAGAGGACCATCGCGAGGTCGGCCGCATGGCGTGGCCCCAGATAGATCGGCACACCCGTTGCCTCCTCGACCTCCGCAAAGGAGGCCGTCGACATCCCGGAGACCAGGACCAGGTCGTACTCGCCCTCGTCGATGATCGCCCGCAAACGGGCCGGAGTGAGAAACGCGGCGATCTCGCCGGTGACCACTACCTCAGCGTCAAAACCGGTGGCCGCCTTCCGAACAACCCCGGCAGTCGCCTCGCCGGTAGGGAGCAGGATCCGCATACCATTCCTTAATAGCCGTGAGGCGAAAAATGGTATGATCTTATGCTGAGATGCGACCTGCACGTCCACTCACGCTATTCGCGCGACGGTGAGAGCAGTATCGAGGAGATCCTCAGACAGGCCGAGGCCGCCGGGCTCGACGCCGTGGCGATCACCGACCACGACACCGTCGAGGGCGCGCTCGCCGCGCTCTCGTACGATAGCCCGATCATCGTCATCCCCGGGACCGAGATCTCGACAAAACAGGGACACCTCCTGGCCCTCGGCGTCACCGAAGCCTTCCCGAAAGGCATGGACTTTTTTGAAGCCGTCCACCGCGCCCGGGAGGCAGGGGCAGTGCTTATCCTCCCCCACCCGTACCATATGTGGCGCCACGGTGTCGGCCAGAAACTGAAGGCCGGACCGTCCCTGGTGGACGCCATCGAAGTCTTCAACAGCCGCTACATCACAGGGACCGCAAACCGGAAGGCGGCCATGGTCGCGCGGTCCCTGGGCAAACCCTGCGTCGGCGGGAGCGACGCCCACCAGGCGAGGTTCGTCGGCTACGGCTACACCCTCGTCGACGCCGAACCAGATCTGGCCTCCATCCTCGAGGCGATCCGGGCCGGACGGACCGCGGCCGGCGGACGGATGACCCCCCTCAAGTCGTACACCCGGCAGTCCCTGAAGAGCTCGTGGAAGAAGATCAAGGCCAGGATCCCCACATGAGACTGGCCTTCAGGATAGGCTACTGGGGTGACGGGTTCTATGGCTCCCAGGTCCAGCCCGAGGTCAGGACCGTTGAGGGCGACGTGGCCGCGGTCTGCACGAAACTCGGACTCTTCGACGACCCCCGGGAAGCGCGCTTCGCCTTTTCCGGCAGGACCGACCGCGGCGTCCATGCCGCCGGGCAGGTCTGCGCCTTCACGACCGCCGAACCGGAACGGGCGGTCGCCGCCCTGCCGTACGAACTCCCGGCAGACATCTGGACCACCGGATGGGCCGAGGTCCATGACCGGTTCAGCCCGAGAAAGGAGGCGACCGCCCGGACCTATCGCTATTTTTTCGAGGAGCACCCGGGCGATACCGCCCTGATGGATCGGGCGGCGCAGGCTTTTCTCGGCGAGCACGACTTCACCCTCCTCTCCAGGCGGAGCGAGCGCAACCCGGTGCGCCGGGTGCATGCCGCCCGCGTCTTTGATGACGGCGACTTCTGTGTCTTCGAGGTGACCGCGGAGAGTTTTCTCTGGAACATGGTGCGGTGCATGGCCTCGGCCCTCGCCATGGTCGGGCGAGGAGACGAGGAACCCGGATGGATCGGGGAGATCCTCAGGGGAGAGGGGGAGCGGCATCTCCCTGCCGCGCCTCCCGGCGGGTTGATCCTCCTGGACATCGCCTATCCCTTCCCCTTCACTCCCCTCCCTCCATCACCGAAGGCAGAACAGGCCCTTATCAGACGAGAAAGGGACTTCAGGTTGAAAAAAAGGGTGAGTGCAGCCCTACATGGGCTGAGCCTGGATCTCCTTGGGGAGGAGCAGGTTGATGACGAACTGCGGGATCTGCCGTGAGGTCTTGACCGTGAGGGAGAAATTCGCTTTTCCTTCGACAAGCCCCCTGTACTTCATGAACATCTTGAAGTCGGTGGAGAGAAGGGTGACGCCAAAGATCTTCATGCTGGCATGATGCTCTGCCACTTCCATCTCCTGCCCGAGAACGATTTTTTCTCTGTTGCCATTGACGTCAAGAATGAGTTCATCGCCATAACTGAGGGCCATCATCTTGACGTTCCCGACGGTGACCGGTTCGCCGTCAGGGAACCAGACATTGTAGGTCACCGTGTACGGGTAGGTGGAACCAGGTATCGGATCCCCGAACTCAACATCAAGGGTAAAGGCGGCCGCAACGGCGAGAAGCAGGAGCAGTCCGAAGACTCCGAGAACGGCCTTCTTCTTTCCGCTCATTTTTTTCGGTTCTGGCGCCGGAGGTGACGGAGGAGATACTGTGGACTGCTCAACCGGCCCTGGCCGGTTCGGCTGGACAGAGTCAGCCGGGGGGACGGTGCCGTCCGCCGCATCATTGGGTACATGTTCTTCGGTCATGGTGTTTCGCGGGAGAGGTAAGTCCCTGCACCATTTATGCATGCTGAAATCTGCCGGGCAGGAGAGAGGTTCGGACCAACAAACCCAAGTCAGCACACACCTAACCTATGGGTATCCATAGCAATCTACAAGAACACACCGACAAATGTAATGATCAATAATGAGCATCTGTCTCTGGTGAGGAGTTGAGTACGATTTCTGAGATACCAAAGGAGGAGTACCTCACGACCTGCACCGCGGCCTGTGCCGGATGCAGTTCGTCGCTATCCCTCCGCTATGTCCTGAAGGCGGCCGGACCCGACACGGTCCTGGTCGTCCCGGCATGTTGCACCAGCGTCATCCAGGGGATGTATCCGAACACCTCCTTCAATGTGCCGGTGTACAACATCGCCTTTGCAGCGGCTGCAGCCTGCGCCTCCGGCATGAGCAAGGCGTTCAGGAGTGCAGGGAAGAAGACCAACGTCATCGTCTATGCCGGGGACGGCGGGACGGTCGACATCGGGATCCAGGCGCTTTCGGGCGCGTTCGAGCGCGGCACCGACTTCCTGTACATCTGCTACGACAACGAGGCCTACGGGAACACCGGGATGCAGCGTTCCGGGGCGACGCCGCTCGGCGCCCTGACCACCACCACCCCGGCCGGGAAGACCGAGACCAAGAAAGACCTCGACCAGATCGTGGCCGCCCACAATCCCCCGTACATGGCGACCGCCTGTAGCGCCTATCCCCTCGACCTGTACAAGAAGGTCAAGAAGGCGCTCTCCATCGAGGGACCGAAGTTCATCCACATCCTGGCGCCCTGTCCGCCGGGGTGGCGGTACAACTCCGACAAGACGATCGAGATCGGCAAACTCGCGGTCAAGACCGGGTCGTGGGTGCTGTACGAGCGCGAGTACGGCAAACTCACCGTCTCGGGTCCGTCCAGGATGGCACTGAAAAAGCCGCACCCGATCGAGGAATATGTGCGTGCCCAGGGTCGGTTCAAGAAGGCTACCCCTGAAATCATCGCCGAACTCCAGCAGAGCATCGAGAAGAATCTTGCACGGATCAAGAAGGAGGAGGAAGGCATATGCTGATGATCTCAACCGGCAACAAGGCCATCGCCGCGGCGGTCAAGCAGGCCCGTCCGTCGGTCGTCGCCGCATACCCGATCACCCCGCAGACCGAGATCATCGAGCAGATCGCCGCCTACGTCGCCGCAGGCGAGATCGAGACCGAGTATATCCCGGTCGAGAGCGAGCACTCGGCGATGGCGGCATGCATCGGGGCCGCGGCCACGGGCGTGCGGACCTTCACCGCGACGAGTTCGCACGGGCTGCTGTACATGCACGAGATGCTCCACTGGGCCACGGGCGCACGCCTGCCCATCGTGATGGCGAACGTGAACCGTGCCGTGGGGCCGGGGTGGAACACCTGGGCCGAGCACACCGACGCCTTCTCCCAGCGCGACACCGGGTGGCTCCAGGTCTTCGTGGGCACGGTTCAGGAGGCCTACGACGCCACGCTCATGGCCTTCCGCATCGCGGAGGACGAGCGGGTGCTCCTGCCGGTGATGGTCAACCTCGACGGGTTCACCCTCTCGCACATCATGCAGTCCCTGGAGACCGTCGACCTCGGCGACTTCATCCCGCCGAACAGGCTTCCGTACGCCATTGACGTGAAGAACCCGATGGGCTACGGGCCGATGACCGGGCCTGACGACTATTTCAGGTTCAGGTGGGATATCGAGCGCTCGATGCGGGACGCCCGCGAGGTGATCCGCGAGACCGAGGAGGAGTTCGCCAGGCGGTTCGGCAGGAAGTACGGTCCGGCCGAGGAATACCTGTGCGAGGACGCCGAGGTCGTCGTCGTCTCGATGGGCACCCTCGGCAAGGAGGCCGAAGTGGCCGTCGACCTTCTCCGCAAGGAAGGGATCAAAGCCGGGTCGATGCGCCTGCGCTGGTTCAGACCGTTCCCCGACCTCGACCTGAAGGGCCGGGAGGTCGTGGTCATCGACCGCGACTACTCGTTCGGGTTCGGCGGGGTCGTGGCGGCCTCGCTCAAGGCAAAGACCGGCATCGACTGCTACAACGTGATCGCCGGCCTCGGCGGGCAGGAGGTCACGTACGACGATATCGCCGACTTCGTGCGGAACCGTCGGATCGGTGAAGAGATGTGGTTCGGGGTGAGCGAGTAATGTATGAGATTCGTATCCACTCCCGCGGCGGACAGGGCGGGGTGACGGCGGCCCGTCTCCTTGCCCTTGCGGCCTTCAGGGACGGGAAACACGCGACCGCCTGCCCCTTCTACGGCGCCGAGCGCCGGGGCGCACCGGTCGTCTCCTTCGTGCGGATCGACGATGCGCCGATCAAGATCTACTCGCAGATCAGGAACCCCGACATGGTGGTCGTCCTGGACGCCTCGGTCATGGAGACCGTGGACGTCCTCCACGGCCTCAAGGAGGGCGGCAAGGTGCTGATCAACAGCGAGCACCCCCAGGAGTTCCCGGGCTTCACCTCCTATCATGTCGACCTGACCGGGATCGCCCTGGCCCAGGACCTCGCCATCGCAGGGACGCCCATCATCAACACCCCCTTCCTGGGTGCGGCGGCAAAACTCGGGATCGTCTCCGTCAAGTCGGTCAGGCAGGCGATCAGGGAGATGTTCACGGACGAACGGAACGTGAAGGTGGCCGAGGCCGCCTACGAGGAGCTGGTCATATGAGAGAACGGCTTGCACTGAGCAAACCAAAGAAGGGCGCATGCGGGCTTACCGGGTCGTGGCGGGTCTTCCGTCCGGTCGTGGACAGGGAGAAATGCAACCAGTGCGGCATCTGCGAGATCCACTGCCCCGACGCGGTCATCGATGAGGAGCTGAAGATCGACCTGAACTTCTGTAAGGGCTGCGGGATCTGCGCGGACGTCTGCCCGAAGAAGGCCATCACGATGGTCAGGGAAGAGAAGTAAGGTTTTTTGGGGCGTTCGTGCCCCTTCTTTTTTCGGATCATTCGAAAAGATTCTTTTTCTTCCAACAGAACGGCAGAGGAGGACGCCACTCCGTGCCGTCCCCAGTCCTATCTTCTCGCAAAATGACGAGAAAGATCCCGTGATGGGGGACGGCATGATCTGATCATCACACCGTCTCGTTTTCATGATCACCGGAGATGGACGACGGACGGGAGTGGGCCGATCATTGCTCAGATGAGCACACCACCCCGTGCCGTCCCCAGCCCTATCTTCTCGCGAGATGGCAGAACAAACCCGGTGAAGGGGAACGGCATGATCTGAGCATGACGCCGCCCTGTCGTCGCGACCCCAAAGATAGAACCAGGACAGGAGCAGGCCGATCATTATTCAGAGGAGCACACCACTCTGTGCCGTCCCCGTCCCATCTTCTCGCGAGATGAAAGAACATATTCGATGATGAGGGGACGGCATGATCCGATCATCACACCGTCTCGTTTTCATGATCACCGGAGATGGACGACGGACGGGAGTGGGCCGATCATTGCTCAGATGAGCACACCACCCCGTGCCGTCCCCAGCCCTATCTTCTCGCGAGATGGCAGAACAAACCCGGTGAAGGGGAACGGCATGATCTGAGCATGACGCTGTCCCGTTTTCATGACCCCGAAGATAGAGCCCGGACAGGGGATGAGCACGCCGCTCCTCGCTGTCCCCTGTCTCTCTTCTCTCGAAACGGCGGGAAAAATTCTGCGAGGGGGACGGCACGTCTGGATCATCACGTCGTCCCACACGCCCACCCTGGCGACGCTGCTCGTGTGTCCATTCATGCATACCCTTTTGACTCAGGCAGAGAGACCAGAGAGATACGATGATCCGGGCAAACACCACGCGACAAGAGGTCGCCCTCGTTCACTGCCGCCGATATGACGACGAGGAGGTCTTTCGGTCCGTCGAGAGGGCCGTCGATCTGATCGGCGGGATCGGGAGATATGTCAGACCAGGAAGCCGGGTGCTCCTCAAGCCCAATCTTCTGATGGGAGCAGGGCCCGAGCGGGCGGTCACCACCCACCCGGCGGTGGTCTGCGCCGTCGCCCGTCTCCTCTCCGCACACGGGTGCGAGGTGGTCATCGCCGATTCGCCGGGGGCCGGGACGCGCTATACGAGACGCAACCTGGAGCATGCCTACGAGAAGGCCGGGTTCACCGCGGCCGCGGCATACCCGCGGGTGAGGTTGAGCACCGACACCTCGTCGCGTGAAGTCCCCTGCCCGGACGGGACGGTGATGAAACGTTTCTCGATCATCAACGAAGCGCTCAACGCCGACGCCATCGTCGTCGTCTCCAAAGCGAAGACCCATCTCTTCACCACCTACTCGGGCGCCGTCAAGAACCTCTTTGGGGTCGTCCCCGGCCTTGAGAAACCGGTCTTTCACGCACGGTTCAGGCAGCCGGAACGGTTCGCCGAGATGCTCCTCGATCTCAACACCTGCGTCGTCCCGGTCCTCCATGTGATGGACGCCGTCGTCGGGATGGAGGGCGACGGCCCGATGTCGGGATCGCCCAGACCGATCGGGGCCGTCCTCGCGGCCGCCGACCCCACGGCCGTCGACATCGTCACGGCACGGTTGATGGGAATGGACCCCGCCACCCTCCCGACGATCAACGCAGCAGTCGGCCGGGGATGGGTGAGCCCGGACTTCCATGAGATCGAGGTGGTCGGCGACGACGCGGCGGCGGTCACCGTCCCCGACTTCAGGCACCCCTCCACCCACCCGGCAAGACCCGCCGTCTCCTTCCTCAACAGGCAGGTGCTCAGGTTCATGCAGGGGCGCGGCACCCTCACCAGGCCCCTGCCTCTTCCCGACCCCGGACGCTGCACCGGGTGCGGGCGGTGCGTCCTCACCTGCCCGGTGAATGCCATCGCCCTCGAGAAGGGAAAGGCCGTGGTGGAGGGAGAGAGATGTATCCGGTGCTATTGTTGCCACGAGATGTGCGAGGAAGGAGCGATCGATCTGAAACAGGGCCCACTCTCCAGGTTCGTCTCACGGCTCCTGCCGTGATTCTCAATCTCTACGGAAATACCAACAACATTTATTTTTAATCCGAAAATAGGGCTATAATTCTGAAATAAATTTTTTTAAATTCTCTTTTATCATACAGGATCCCAGGAAGCCACCAATTCGCGCCGAGCCAGGGGAAAAGAAATATTATTCATTTGAAATGATCCCATTAGCTTGTAATGCCTGTAGAAAAAATAGAACTCATTAAATAGCATTACATGGAGATGGTAATTCACCCGGGACCTGCACCCAGGCACAGAGGGAGAACCTCTGACCCATGGTCTCCACACCCAGGGGTGGCAGTCCGTGGGACCCGACAGAGAGCGACCGGCCGCACTCCCCGCACCCATACACCAGACAGGAGACGACCATGCCAGACTACGAAGACATCACTGAAAGGTCTCAGGACGAGGCCACCCGAACCGGGGTGATCCTGAAAGGAATAGACCTTGCCCCCGCCCCCCTCCAGATCATCGACCCCGAGTATCGCATTCTCTACCTCAACCAGGCCGCAGCGGACCTGATCGGAGTACGAGCCGAAGACTGCATCGGAAAACCCTGCCACTCCGTTTTCAGGAACAGCCTCTGTAATTCTGAAGCATGCCCCTGCAGAAAAGCCATGAAGAGCGGGCAGACCGAGACTGCGAGAACCGAACTCGCCGGCGGATGCTGGATCGACTGCAGTGGAACGCCACTGAAAGACGAATCCGGCCTTGTCATCGGTGCCGTCGAGTCTATTCAGGACGTCACCCCCCAGGTCAGGGCCGCCAGAGACCTCCTTGAAGTCGGCGAAGAGGCGCAACAGGGTAACCTATCAGTCAGAGCGAGCCTCGACGCCGAAGGCGACTTCCTTGAGATCGCGGAGAACGTCAACTCCCTCCTCGACGCCATCACAGAACCCTTCCAGATCGCCGCAACCGCCATCGAACAGATCGGAAGGGGCCAGATCCCCGAAAAAGTCACCGGCGAATACGAAGGCGACTTCAAGGTTCTCGTCGACGACATCAACCGTTGCATCGACGAGCTTGCAGCCCTTTCCAGTGCCAATGCCGTGCTGAAGCGGATGACCGTGAACGACTATACCCTGCGGATCGAGGACGACTTCAACGGGATCTACGCCGAGATCGCCGCAGAGATCAACACGGTCATCGACCGCCTCCTCGTCATACAGAATGTCAGCACCAATATCGCCGCCGGTGACCTCTCAGACCTTGAAAATCTCAAGAAGGTCGGCAGACGGTCGGAGAACGACCGGATGCTCCCGGCACTCATCACCATGGAGGAGAGCCTCACCGCTCTCGTCGAGGACACCGAGCGGCTCGCAGAAGCAGGAGCAGCAGGAAACCTCTCGGTCAGGGCCGACGTCACTCGCCACAAGGGCTCCTTTGCCGAAGCTATGAATGGGGTCAACCGTCTCTTCGACGTCGTCGTCCAGCCCCTTGAGGAGGGGATGAAGGTCGCCGCCTCCCTTGCAGAGGGAGACTACACCAGGCCGTTCTCAGAGGAGATCCAGGTTTCAGGCGACTTCAAACGCTTCAAAGATTCGCTCAACGAGATCATCGTCAAAGGGAACGCCGTCTTCAGGAAAGTCCAGGACGCGGCTGAACAGGTCCAGTACGGCACCCTCGAGGCGAGCAAGGGCGGCGACCAGATCGCCAAGGCCGCCGAACAGGTGGCAAACACCAGCCAGCAGTGCGCCGACCTGAACAAAACGACCCTCACCAAAATGGAGGAGATCAGCCGACGTATCAGTGACCTCTCCGCGTCCAATGAGGAAGTCGCGAGCACCTCTCAGGAGATCCTCAGTCGCGCCGAACTGGTGGCCCAGAAAGGCCGCGATACCCAGGGGCTCGGGAGGGAGGCCAACGAGAAGATCACGGTCGTCGAAAAGATCGCCCATGAGAGTGTGGAGGACATCACCCAGCTCAACGACGAGATGCACGAGATCAACAAGATCGTCAAGCTGATCACCGACATCTCCAACCAGACCAACCTGCTCGCGCTCAACGCCGCGATCGAGGCGGCTCGGGCGGGCGAGCACGGCCGGGGCTTTGCCGTCGTCGCAGGGGAAGTGAGAAACCTCGCCGGTGAGTCGAAGAAAGCCACCAACGACATCGAGAACCTCATCTCATCCATCCAGGGGAAGAGCGAGAAGACCGCCACGGCGATCAGTTCGGCGAACAACGAGATCACCGCAAGTGTTCAGAGCGTGAACAACGCCATCCTCGCCCTCAACGAGATCGTGGAAGGCGCCGTCGCCGTGACGCACGACATGGGAGAGATCGCCCGGGCCATCGAGGACCAGGCAAACACCACCAACACCGTCGTCCAGATCGTCGAGGACGGGACGATGATGACACGGGAAAGCCTCAACCAGGTCGAAGACCTCGCTGCCCTCGCCGAAGAGACGAGCGCCTCCACCGAGGAGATCGGGAGCGCGGTCCACGAACTCAACCGGCTGGCAAGTGACCTGGCCGACGAGATGAAGAAGTTCAGGGTCTGACGAAGGAGGTGAAAGGCATGGGAGAGACCATCGATGTCGTGGCATTTGAACTCGGGGGCACACGATATGCCCTTGATATCCTCCTTGCCCGCGAAATCGTCGAGATGATGCCGGTCACGCCGGTGCCGCGGGCACCCCCCCACGTCTCCGGGGTGATCAACCTCAGGGGCGAGGTCACCAATATCATCGACCTCGGCACCCTGCTCCAGACCCCCGAAGACCAGACCGTGCAGAACAAAAAGATCATCGTCCTCGTCCCCGACGTCGCCGGCGGGTCCAACATCGGGATGATCGTCGACGACGTCCACTCGGTGATGCAGGTCGCCGAGAAAGACATCGAGGAGATGGATTCCACGCTCTGCCGCGAGGCCTATGTGAAGGGGATCATCAGGGCCGGCACGACGACGGACGAAGAGGGGATCGGAGGCGACCTCATCATCTGGATCGATATCAAGAAGGCTCTTGAAGACCTCGGATGCCTCTGAACGACCAGCACCAGCACGCACCACAATCTCATATCAGCGGGTTCCTGAAACGCCGGGCCTGTCAGGATACCCATACTTTTTTGGAATGGTCCACCACGCGATCGAGAGGGACACTGAGGGGAGAACGCACCAGAGCCGAAAAACCGACTCTTTTGAATCGCTCATGAAGCGAGAACACGCCCCTGATATACGTGATGGTAATTTCTCGTCGTTTGATCGCTTTTTTTCAAGACCGAAGAATCGGCGGGGATCGAGTTCCATCGCCGCCCCCCGCCTATCCTCGTCGTGGGGGGCCCGGGGGGTGCAACCCCCCGGTGCGAGACGGCAGTGAAGTGTCTGCGATGAGGGCGGCACATCCGATCATCACGCCGTCCCACACGCTTACGCCGGGGGCCCGGCCCCTCAAAACCCCGGGATGGCGATGGGGACCGGAAGGCGGAGAGGGGAACGATTCTAAGATTGGTGGCGTCTTCTGCCTATCAGGTCCACGCGGGGGGAGGAGGGTTCATCACTGGATTTACACCACTGAAGAAGTTTTCAGCGGGGTCGAAAAACCATATATACCGTATCGACACTCTTCCAACGGGGGAGACATATGGACACCTTTGAGGAGAAAGTCCAGGCGATGAAGAATATGACCCCTGACGAGGTTCAGGCGGTAGTTGAGAGATTGAAATCGATGTGCATCTGCCAGGGATGTCCGTCGTACAACCGGTGTGCAAAGGAGGGGAACGAGATGCTCTTCTGCGCCTCCGGCAAGAGTTTCATGTGCATCAGCGATGAGAAAAGTTGTATCTGTCCCACCTGTCCGGTTCCAAAGGAGATGGGGCTGAAGTACACCTTTTTCTGCACCCGGGGCGCCGAGAAGGCGCAACGGTACGAGCACACCGTTTGGGGCACCAAGATGGTCTGAAAAGACCATTTTCGATTTTTTCGGCTCTGTAGAATCGGGCATGAACCCCAGGTTCAAACATACGCGATGAACATTCCTGGTGATCTCTGGTGAGTGGATCCTTGCTCCCTCTTCGGATCAGGACACCACATAGGGCGACCACTTCATTGCCGCCCCCACCTATCTTCGTCGTGGGGGGTCCGGGGGGTTAAGCCCCCCGGCGTGAGACGGCGGTGAAGAGTCTGCGATTCGGGGCGGCACATCGGATCATCACGCCTTCCCAAACATCGGTGCCGGGGGCTCTGCCCCCGGACCCCCGCAGAGAGATTTATCCAGGGCATTTTTACGAAGCTGTTTTTTAAGAAATCCTGCCTCTCCAATGAACGGCTTTCACCATCTCCTCACGTACTTGTACCCTTCCATCACCAGCACGAGAGATACGGCGACGGCGAGCAGAGAGAGCCAGATGGAGAGGGAGACCGGGGCAACCCCGAGGACGGTCTGCATGACAGGCATCTGCATCGCGAGGAGGTGCACCCCCTGCGCCGCAACCACGCCGACGACCAGGAAGGGATTGGCAGAGAGCGGCACCCTGAAGATCGACCGGCGTTCAGAACGGCAGTTGAAGGCATGGGCGTTCTCCATGAAGACCATAAAGAGGAGGAGGACGTTTCGTGCGGCATCGTCCGCCCACCCCGTCGAGAGCAGCCAGGCCCAGAGGAGAAAGGCGGTCACCCCGATATATCCTCCCGAGACCAGGGTCTGTTCCACCATCTGGCGGTTGAAGATCCCCTCTTCAGGCGGCCTGGGCCGCCGTCCCATCACATCCGGTTCGCCCGCCTCGAAGGCAAGGGCGACGTCCTGGATCCCGTTGGTCACCAGGTTGAGCCAGAGGAGTTGCACCGCCAGCAGCGGGATGGAGAGGCCGGCAAGAAGCGCGAGGGTAAAGAGGAGCACCTCGGCGGCGCCGGTCGAGATCAGAAGATAGGTGACCTTTCTGATATTGTCGTACGTGCCTCTGCCCCCCTCGATCCCGGTCACGATCGAGGAGAAGGCATCGTCGGTGATGATGATCGAGGCGGTGTCCTTCGCGAGGTCGGTGCCCGACCCCATCGCCACCCCGATGTTCGCACGCCTCAGGGCCGGGGCATCGTTCGCACCGTCGCCGGTCACCGCGACGAAGTGCCCGACGCCCTGGAGCGCGGCCACGATCTCGGACTTCTGGAGTGGGGCGACTCGCGAGAAGACCTGCCCTCTCCTGACCAGGTCACGGAAGTAATCGCCGTCAGGTGCCCCGGCCTCCTCGAGGTCTTCACCGGTGACGAGGGCCGATTCTGAAGAGGCGATGCCGAGATCGCGGGCGATCGCCAGGGCCGTCGCCGGATGGTCTCCGGTGACCATGACCACCCGGATCCCGGCCTCCCTCGAGGTCTCCACCGCCGCCGCAGCGTCGTGCCTGAGCGGGTCGATGAAACAGGCCAGGCCGAGAAAGGTGAGAGACGGGATGTCCTCCTCGTCGAAAGGTGTATCCACGCCCCCCCTGATCTCACCGCTCGCCACGCCGATGACGCGGTATCCTGCTGCGGCCAGGTGGGCCGCCACCTCCGCGGCACCCGCCGGGGCCCACGGGCACCGCGGGATCACCACCTCGGGCGCACCCTTGAAGGCCACCCTGACCGACCCGCCTACACGATAGAAGGCCGCCGCATACCGGCGCTCGGGCTCGAAGGGGATCTCGGCGAGAAGCGCCACCTCGCCCCGCACCGTCTCGGGAGAGAGCCCTAACTTGTAGCCACAGGCAAGGAATGCGACGTCGATGGAGTCCCCATAGTGCGCCCAGTCCGCGTCCTTTCGCTCCAGCACCGCCTCGTTGCAGAGTGTTGCGGCCCTGACCATCTCCTGAAGACGCACAAATTCCTCTTCCTCCGGCGGGAGGCCGGCGGCGTCGGTCACCCGCCCCTCCCCCCGGTACCCCTCGCCGAGGACCGTGTAATGCCCGCCGTCAGGGAGCACGATGAGCGTGAGAGTCTGTTCGTTGACGGTAAGCGTCCCAGTCTTGTCGCTTGCGATGCAGGTGCAACTCCCGAGTCCCTCGACCGCAGCGAGGTTCCTGACCACGACATTCCGCCTGGCGATCCTGCTGACCCCGAGAGAGAGCGCGACGGTGATCGCCACCGGCAGGCCCTCCGGGATCGCCGAGACGGCGAGGGCGACGGCCATGAAGAAGACCTCCACCGCCGGTATACCTCGGAGAAGGGCGGCCACCGCGAGGAGTGCACTCGCCCCGACGACGAGCACCCCCACCCATCTGGAGAACTGCTCCATCCTGATGAGGAGGGGCGGCTTCGTCACCTCCATCGCCGAGATGCTTGTTGCGATCTTCCCGACCTCGGTCTGTCTGCCGGTGGCGACCACCATCCCGCACCCCCGCCCGGAGATGACGGTGGACCCGGCATAGGCCATGTTCTTCCGGCCCATCAGGGGCGTGTCGGCATCGACCGCCCCGGCGACCTTCCCCGCCGGGACCGACTCCCCGCTGAGAAGAGACTCGTCAATCGAGAGAACATTCTCCCGGAAGATCCTGAGGTCGGCAGGGACGCGGCTTCCCGGTTCCAGGAGGACGATGTCACCGGGCACCACTTCCTCGGCCGGCACCTCCGTCTCCGTCCCGTCCCGGCGGACCCGGGCGGCGATCCTGAGGAGGGCCCTGAGTGCCGCCGCACTCTGCTCTGCCTTCCACTCCTGGACCATCCCGAGGAGGGCGTTGAGCAGGATGACCGCGAAGATGAAGAGGGCGTCGGTCGACTCCCCGATCAGCAGGGAGATGACCCCGGCCACGATCAGGATGAAGATGAGCGGACTCTTGAACTGGCGGAGAAAGACCTGGAAGATCGACGGAGGTTCTCGCGTGGGAAGGGCGTTTCTTCCATAGACTTCGAGGCGAGCCGCGGCCTCGGCGGCGGTGAGACCAGAAGGTGACGATCCGATCGCAGCAAGCACCTCCTCGTCCGGCAGGGCGTGCCAGAGAGGTTCGGTCCGATCGCCGGGCATCACCGTCCACCCCTGCCGGGTATCGGTCGGTCAGCTATATCGCCCTTGTGGGAATGCAGAGGCATTCGGCAGATCCGGATAGCAGATCCCGATGATCAGACGTGCCGCCCTCAATTGCAGAATCTTTACCGCCGTCTCGCGCCGGGGGGCAAGTGCCCCCGGACCCCCCACGACGAAGATAGCCAGGGGGCGGCAGGTCAAGAGATATCTGGCCTTCCCCCTCTCACGAGGAGAAAGATCAAGGATCATCTCACACCCCGGAAACCTGCAATATGATATTTTCATCCCGTATGCTTGAGGCGGGCGCTCGCCTCATGAAAAATTCTACAAAGCCAAAAAAAGGAGGAAAGTTTCGCCAGTTATTCGGTGATCATCGTCCCGACGCCCGCGTCGGTGAAGAGTTCGAGGAGGATGCTGTGCGTCTTGTTGCCGTTGACCACATGGGCGTACGGCACCCCGCCCTTCACCGCCCGCACGCAGGAATCGATCTTGGGGATCATCCCCCCCGAGATGGTCCCGTCGGCCATCAGTTCCTCGGTCTCCACGGCCCGCAGACGGCGGAAGACCTGGGTCCGCTCCCTATCCATCACGCCGTCGACATCGGTGAGGTTGACGAGTTTGAAGGCGCCGAGCGCGACGGCGATCTCCCCGGCCGCCGTGTCGGCGTTGATGTTGAGGTTGCGGCCGGCCCGGTCGATCGCGATCGGGGCCATGACCGTGATGTACCCGGTCTCCAGGAGCGTAGTGAGCAGCGCCGGGTTGATCCCCTCGATCTCTCCCACATACCCGAGGTCGACCTCGCGCTCCTCATCGCCGACCCGCACCATCTGGGCGCTGATCTTTCTGGCAAGAATGATGTTGCCGTCATTGCCCGAGATCCCGACGGCCCGGTCCCCCTCGCGGGCGATGAGCGAGACGATCCCCTTGTTGATCTTGCCGACCAGGACCATCTGAGCGATCTCCATGGTCTCGGCATCGGTGATCCGCAGGCCCCCGACAAACTCCGGTTCTTTGCCCATCGCCCGCATCTTCTCGGTGATCTCGGGGCCGCCGCCATGCACGACGACGACCTTCATCCCCACATAGTGGAGGAGGACGATGTCGCGGATCGCGTTCTCCAGGGTCTCGGGATCGACCATGGCGTGCCCGCCGAGTTTGATCACGATCGTCTTGCCGTGGAACTGCTGGATGTAGGGCAGGGCCTCCATCAGGACTTCTTCACGCCTCATGTTGTATACTTCCCATTGATCTCGACATATTTCTCGGTCAGGTCGCACCCCCACGCGACGGCCGCACCCTCGCCGGCCGCAAGGTCGAGGGAGAAGACGACTCTCTTGCCCTGCATCGCCGTTTTCGCCCGCACCAGGTCGGAGACGATCGTCCCGTCCCTGACCAGTTCGGTCAGCGTCGGCCCCTCGCCGATGGTGAGTGAGACGGCGTCGGGGTCGAACCTGACCCCGGCCCGCCCGGCCGCCGCAACGACCCGGCCCCAGTTCGGGTCCTCGCCGTACACCGCCGTCTTGACAAGCGGCGAGGCCACGACCGTCCTGGCCACCGCCTCTGCCGCCGCCTCGTCGGGAGCGCCGACGACCTGCACCTCCAGGAGTTTGGTCGCGCCCTCCCCGTCCGCGGCAATCTGTTTCGCGAGGGAGATGCAGCACGCTTCGAGCGCCGCGTCGAACGCTGCCCGCGGCACCGGCCCGGCCTCGCCGGTGGCCGTGCAGAAGGCCGAGTCATTGGTGCTCTCGTCCCCGTCGACGACGACGCGGTTGAAACTCCGGCGCACCGCCGAGCGCAGCGACGCCCGGAGATCGTCGGCCCCGATCTCGGCGTCGGTGTAGATGAAGGCCAGCATCGTCCCCATGTTCGGGGCTATCATCCCGCTGCCCTTGCAGATCCCGGCGACCGTAAACCCGTCGGCCTCCACGAGGGCATGCTTCTCGACGAGGTCGGTGGTCATGATCGCCCTCGCCGCGGCGGTCTCGGCCTCCTCTGAATGGGCGAGGTGCGGGACGACCTCCGCACATTGCCGACCGATCAGGTCGAGGTCGAGGTAGCGTCCGATCACCCCGGTGCTCGCCACCCCGACCTGCTCAGGTTCCAGGCCCAGGGCCGCGGCGGCGACCCGGCGCATCTCGGTGGCGTCGGCACGCCCGCGCTCGCCGGTATAGGCATTCGCACACCCGGAATTGATCACGATGGCGTCGAGACGCCCGGCCTCCATCGCCTCCTGCATCTCCAGGACCGGGGCAGCGGCGACCAGGTTGGAGGTGAAGGTCGCCGCGGCCGTGCCGCTCGCCCTGATCACCGCGAGCCCATACTTCCCCTCTTTCATCCCGGCGGCTTCGACGCCCCGGACTGCACAGATACTCCTCACGACTCTTCACTCTCCTCGTACGAGGCGCCAAGCCCCTGGACGATGTCCCGGCGGGCGACGATCCCGATCAGCCGCCCCTCCTCGACAACCGGCAGACGGGCGATCCCTTCGCGCAGCATCAGGCCGGCCGCTTCCTCAATCCCGGCCTCAGGCCCGATGGTGACCGCTGGCATCGACATCACCCGGCGCACCGGCGTCTCTCCGATGTTTGAAAGGGCCGCCCGGGTCTTCTCCCAGTTGATCAGTTCCCTGATCGGGATCTCGATGAACTCAAGCGGCGAAGGAAGCCAGAGGTCTTCCGAGAGGGCGCCGGTCTTGAGGAGCGAGAGGACGTCGGCCTCGGTGATCACCCCGACCAGGTCCTCTCCGTCCATCACCGGCAGGCCCCCGACATCGTGTTTGCGCAGGAGAGCCGCGGCCTCCCTGACCGTCACGTCGACCTGGACGGTCACCGGTTCTCCTGTCATGATCTCCCTGACATTCATGGTATCCATCTCCTCCTCATTATGGCATGCAGGGCGGAGTCATAAGCCCGTCGTTCTCCGCGAACCCGCAGATGATATTCATATTCTGGATCGCCTGCCCGGCGGCGCCCTTGACGAGGTTGTCGATCGCCGAGACGACGACGACCCGCTCGTCCCGCGCCTCGAACCAGATGTCGCAGAAGTTGCTCCCGCGCACCGCACCGAGGGAGGGTTTCTGGAGACGGACGAAGAACTCGTCTTTGTAAAAGTCGCGGTACCGCGCCTCGACCTCTTCCTGGGTCATGGGTTCGTCCAGAATGATATGGGCGGTGGTGAGGATTCCGCGGTTCACCGGGACGAGGTGCGGGGTGAAGAAGCAGCGCGCCTTCGAGCCGAGGCGGCCGAGTTCCTGTTCCATCTCGGCGAGGTGACGGTGACCGGTCAACTTGTACGGCATCACCCCGTCGGCCACGTTCGGGTAGTGGGTGGTGGGGGACGGGTTGACGCCCGAGCCCGAGACGCCGGTCTTGGAGTCATAGATGACATAGCGTGCACCGGACGCAAGCGGCGCCGCCGCAAGCGTGGCCCCGGTCGGGAAACATCCGGGGTTCGAGACAAACTGCTTCCCCTTCACCTCTTCGCGGTGGAGTTCGGGGAGGCCGTACGGCGCCTCAAAGTAGTCGGTATGAGTGACCCCGTAGACCGTCTCATAGACCCCCCGCGGCAGACGATAGTCGGCGGAGAGGTCGACGACCTTCATGCCCTGCTCAAGGAGTCTGCCGGCATAGTTCATTGCCGCGGTGTGCGGCACCGCAAGAAAGGCGACATCGGCATCGATATCCTCGACTGCCGGGTTGGTGAAGGTGAGGTCGGTGTATCCTTTGAGATGGGGGTGGACCGTGGCGACCGGGCGGCCCTCCTCTTTCCTGGAGGTGGCGGCGACCACCTCGGCCGAGGAGTGGCCCTGGAGGAGGCGGAACAGTTCTCCCCCGGTATAGCCAGACGCCCCGACGATAGCAACATCCATACAGGAGAATATACCGGAGGGAAAATTTAATCCTTTGGAGTAGCCAGGAGGAGTTCTCCGGCCAGTCGCCCGATCTCTTCCCGGTTTTCGAGTCCTTCCAGGAGATCGAGAGGAAGCGCACCCTCGCCGTACCTCGCCCCCGCATAAGCACCGCAGATGAAGGCGATGGTGTCGGTGTTCCCGCCGACATTGGCCGCGACATAGAGGAGGTTTTCAGGGTCTTTGTATCGGCTCATCAGGAAGAAGGCGATCGGGACGGTCTGATAGATCGAGACGTCGTTGCCGATGACCGGAAGGGTGCCTTCGAGACTGATCCCTTCGCGCTCGAGTTCGACCGCTCGCATGAGCCGCACCCCGAGTTCGGGGTCCTCGGACGAGGCGGCCCGGAGAGCGATGGCGAAGGGATCCCCCGTCGATCGGAGGACGGCCGAGATGAAGAGTCCCACGGTCACGGTCCCGGCCAGAGCCGCGGGGTGGGTGTGAGTGACCGAACAGGCCTTTGCAAGTCGGCCGGAGAGTTCGACCGGGTCCGCATATTTGAGGGCAAAGGGGACCGCCAGGGGGATACAGCCGGCGGTGTCCGAGTTCACGCCGCTCCGGTCCGGCCCGACAGTGACCAGGCGCTCGCAGGCCGCCATCAGCGAACCGTCCGGGAACCTGAGGTCTCCGGAGAGGCAGAGGCGCGAGAGTTCGGCGGCGTACCGTTCCTCTGAATAGGTGCCCGATGCAAGAAGGGCCGCTACCAGGAGCATGATCTGGGTGTCCTCCGTGTACTGTCCGGGCTCAAGGCCGGCGTTCGGGTGCCACTTCCACGCCCGCCGGTAGCCGCGGTACATATGCGAGAGATTCATCGAAGCACTCTCCCCCGGCATCCCCAGGGCGTCGCCGACGGCCGCCCCGAGCATGCACCCCCTGAAACGGTCCAGCATCAGATCGCTATTCTCCGGGAGTATGATAAGGTCTTCGTCATGACATTCGGAATACACAGGCCGGCCAATATACTAAAAGAATAATGGGCTCTGTAGAATCGGGCATGAACCTCTGGCTCAAGCATACGGGATGAACATTTTCTGAGGTGCGCTTCGGCGTGGGGGCAGGACCCCAACCCTCGTGACAGGACATCTGGAAGATCCGGTTTCATCGCCTCCCCCCCGGCGCGAGATGGTGGTGAAGATGCTGCGATAGGAGCAGCCGATCTGATCGACGTGCCTTCCCGCAACACCGCGCCGGGGGCGCTGCCCCCGAACCCCCGGGATGAAGATAGAGCGGGGAAGGCGCCATCAATGACCGTGGAGAGAGTATTATCGTCCGCCACCGATCGCTCGCGCGGGGGACCGGGAGCAACCCCCCGCAGAGATAGCCATTCTGAACATTTTTACAAAGTCGAGAAGACGGTTCTCGCGATCATTTACCCGCGGCGGTTCAAGCATACGCGATTGAACATTATCGTGGGGTCCCAGGGCGAGCAAGGATCCGTGCACATCCCAGAAGCCCACAGGAATTTTCTTCCGGCATGGTTGAGGCGGGTGCTCGGCTCACGCCCGATTCTACAGAGCCGAATAATGACTCTTGGAAATCGAACCGGGCAAAATAAGATTTCCTTGCAAGAGATCAAAACATCTCAGACCCCTCGCATGGAGAGTACACGTCTGACCTCGGCAAAGAGTTCGTCGATGGGGTACGGCTTCCTGACCACGCCGGCAAAACCGTATTCCCGGTACGATCCCATCACCGGATCGGTCGAATACCCACTTGAGACGATCGCTTTCACCGAAGGATCGGTCTTTCGGAGTTTATCAATCGCCTCGACACCCCCCATGCCACCGGGAACAGTCAGGTCCATGATGACGAGGTCGAATGGACGGCCCGATTCATAGGCTGCGGTATATTGTCTTATCGCCTCACCGCCTTCGGACGCTGCAGTGACGCAATAGCCCTCACTTTCCAGGAGAGGGACGATCGATGAGAGCACACCTTCGTCGTCGTCCATGAAGAGTATATGTGCATCACTCTCGACGGAATAGCCTTCCGTTTCCACGCCCCCCGACATCTCCCCCATCCCTTCTGAAGCCGCAGGGAGGTAGACGGTGAGGACCGAACCATGCTGATCCGATACAGCGGTGACACTCCCCCCATGATTCTTGACGATCGAACGGACGGTGGCAAGCCCGAGGCCCCGCCCTTCTCCCTTGGTGGTAAAATACGGGTCAAAGATCCTGGAGAGATGATCCGCCGGGATACCCATGCCCGTATCGGCGACGGAGAAGACAACATAACTGCCGGCCGGCACCGTGCCGTCTTCAATAAACATTCTATTCCTGGCTTCAATCCGGATCGTTCCCCCGCACGGCATCGCCTGGTCGGCGTTGAACATCAGGTTCTGGATGACCTGAGAGAACTGTGCCGGGTCGATGCTCACCTGCCAGAGGTCGGGATCAAAGGTGGCTTTAAAAGAGGATTTTATTCCTCTACGGACAAATTCTGCAGTCTCAAGAACCATGGAAGAAAAATTCGGCTGTTCAACGGTTTCAAGGACAGGGGCACCACCACGCGAGAAGGTGAGGAGTTGTTGGGTGATGGCCTGTGCCTTTTTCACCGCCCTCTCCGCCTCTCTCAGATTATGATCCAGAGAGCGTCCGTCCTCGATCTTCATCCTGGAGAGCGTGATGTTCCCGAGAACCGAAGTGAGAATATTGTTGAAATCGTGGGCGATCCCACCGGCAAGGAGTCCGATCGATTCGAGTTTCTCATTTCTGAGGTACTCCTCCTCCATAGTCTTCTCCATGGTCACATCCCTGATCGACTCAATGCTCCCCACGACCTTGCCGTCCCGGTCAATGATCGGCGAGGCGGTTGCAGAGAGATGAAGAGGGCGCCCTTCACCGACCTGTAGATTCGATCTCACACAGGAAAGGATCGGTCCGTCCATACGCCGGACTTCAGGATACAGTGCCCGCACTTCGTCGGCCCCGGCCTCGACAAGGTCGATGAGCATGGGCCTACGCCCCCCATAGAAAGGAACGGCATAGGCGTGGCCCCCCTCTCCCAGGATCTCGTCCTTTCGAACACCAGTCAGTTCCTCCATCGCACGGTTCCAGGACACCACACGCCCCTGACGGTCAATGACCAGGATCGCATCGGGCAGGTGTTCGATGGTGTCGTTGAGGTGACGGTTCGCGATCATCAATGCCTCCTCCGCCCGTCGGGCATCGGTGACATCTCTAATAAAGACCGCAAACCTTGTCACTTCATAATCAGGACCGGTGAACGGAGATACTTTGACTAAAAAGACCTGTTCATCCCCTTTCGTCTCTAACTGGACGGACTTTCCTGATATCCTCGCAGAACCAAAGGCCTCGTGCAGATGATAAGCAAATTCCGCACCAAGAATCATCTCTACCTTCTGGCAGGTAAGGCACCTGTCTTCCCCGAAGGCCACTCTGGCAGGTTCGTTATACGAGAGGATCCCCCCCTCATGGTCGGTCAGAAAGGCGAGGTCCGGCGTTGCGTCCAGAAGCGCCCTTGCTGTCTTCTCACTCTCCCGGAGGGCCTCCGCCACATAATGACGCTGGATGGCAACGGCGGCCTGGTTCATGAAAGCCTCGATGATATCGGCGTTTTCAAGCCTGGCACTTTCCTTAACCAATATAATTGCACATCCGAATATGCGGTCCCTTCTGACAAAGGGAATCACATATATCGCCTTAATCCCGAGCTCAGACTCCAAAAACGTGCAGATATCACAGGGAACCGTTCTGGTTAGCACCTTATACAGGCCAGAGGCCCGACTGATCCCTCGTTCGGCGCTGAAGAGCACCTCTTCCTGGTCGGTGATCGGAAATCTGGAGCCAACAACATCACACCCCACTGCAGCAACATAGGCGGCGCGCTCCTCTTCTTCAGCAAAAACAGCCCGCGTACAGAAGGACCGGTCCTCCGGGTCATATGAATTCACGGTGACAATACTGTTCCCGGCCAGCGACCGGATCTGTCTCCCGATGAAGTCGTAGATCTCGGGGCCACCATCCATCTCGACAAAGGCCATCGCCGTACCCGAGAGAAGACCGATGTTCCGGGCGTATCGCATCTGTCGACACTCTGCTTCCCACTCTTCGGCGAGGCCTCTGATGACGACGACCGCTCCCTCCGAGAAGGGGGACGCCGGCATCCCGGGGCCGGGAATGACCGACAATTCTACAGGAAACCGTGTACCATCCTTTTTGAGACATATCCCTTGCCGATACCCATGACCACTGATGAAACCACCGATCCAGGATTGAGAGTGCTGAACCGCCCTGACAAGCCTGCGGTGGAACGGCCGTCCGGTCTCCGGGACGACAAGATCGATGAAATCGGCACCGAGCGCCTCCATCTCCGAGTAGCCAAAGGTCTTAATAGCGACCTCGTCCCATCCGGTCACCTTTCCCTCCATGGAGATAGGGACGACCGCATACCGGGAGCTGAAGACAGGCAGAGAACGCTCCTGATCCGCAATTACAGCCCCTACCGAGAGGTACTCGACGATCTCTCCATCCGATCCCCTGAGCCCGGTTGAGAACCATAAAATACGCACTTGTGTGCTGTTTTTCCTGATCACCTCAATCTCACACTGAGAACCATTTCCCGGGCCTTTAGAAACATTTTCAACAAGACGGAGGAGTTTTCGGGCGCTCGATTCATGCTCGGGCAATAGGGTTCCGATTAGAGGTTTTCCCAGGAGCTCTTCAGGGGTATATCCCAGATAATCGGCACTGGACCTCTCGATATACGTGATCTGGAATGCGGGGGTCCATTTAAGAATGATACTTCCTATATGCCTGACCTGAAAAGACGGATCAAATGATCCCTCCCATGCAAGGAGACCCTGTTCTTCAAAGGTATCGAGGATATACTCCGTTCCCTGAGAGACGAAACGCTGACTCTTCCAGGAAAAAAATCTCTCCCCGCCAGAGAGAAAACGGCATAAAGTGCCATCCGGTGCACCACCCGGCACTCCCAATCCTCCTCCAGGCAGAACGACATGCTGAAAAAAATGCGAGGCATCGGACCCAACAAAATCGCAATATCGTCTCTCTACGATCCCGGCCATGGCCGGACTGACATAGACGATCCTCAGATCCTCAGGCCGCGTTACCAGAGAAACGAATGGAAGGGCATCCAGAAGCGGCCGCCATGGCCCTTCGTCCGCTGATCCACAATCCTCTCCGTCAGGGGGCATATGGATGATGGTGATGGAGCAGTGATACAAATATCTATCGAAACGAAACCTATTGCTGAAAATAGCAATCGACGCATTGAATGTGGCCAGATTTATAAAAGCGAACTCATCTAATATTTTTCCAGTGGAGATGATCCTTCTCCTCCGGTTGAGGGCAGCAAAAATTTTCTGATCTGAGCGGGCAAGAGAGAACCGAAGATCGTCCTTTCTTCCTCGGTGAAGAGGCAGCACCAGACGAACAGAAGGTATAAGATTCCGATCGCCCCCGAAATAACCCCCAATTCTAACCAACTCTCGATAGGCACCAGGCCACCGAGCAGGAAGGATATCAGGGCGATAACCAGAGTGGCAGATGCTCCCGTCACAAGGGGCTTGAAGAACACTCTCACCGGAAGGGAGAGCACCTTCGCGCTGTACCACGGCATGAATACGCTACTCTTGACAGTGAAAAATATCGCCCCGGCCGTAGCAACACCGAAAACACCCCATCCAGCACCCACAACAAGCCAGAGTGCAAGGATGACGTTCGCAGCACCGAGCGCGATCGTTGCAAGTCCCGGGATCTTCACCCTGGAATATGAGATCATGACATGATTGAGCGGGAGCACCGCGAGGTTCACTCCGAGGTGAATAACCAGCAGGGCAAGGAGTGGGGCAAGACCCGCATGCTCTGCCCCTACCCAGAGTGTCAGGAGTTCGGACCCAAAGCCGCAAAGAAGCCCGACAGGGAGAGCAAGGGCCAGACCCATGCACTTCACCGAAGAGAGTGCCATCCGCTTGATCTCGGCGAACATCTCCTTGGCATAATAGATGAAGATCATCGGGGCGAGAACGCCAGCAAGGACGCCACCCATCGTCCGCAGAAGAATGCTCCAGGTAAGAGCGACGGCATATTCCCCACCGGCAAACGGACCAAGAAAGATATTGACGATGATCAGGTCGACCTGGAGGAAGAGCAGAGAACCGATCTCGTTGACGAGCATCCAGCTCCCGAAGACCGACATCTCTTTCAGAGTTCCTCGATGAAATGAACGGAGTCTGACCGAGAGTTGGGGTGTGAGCACCCGCCAGGCACCGATCATGAGAACGAGAAGGATGATAGAGGTCACAAGATAGGCAACACCGACATAACCGAGGCGGGGTGCGAACCAGAGGAAGAAGGCGACGATCAGTCCTACCTCAAGGATGCGGCCGAAGGCCTCCACAATATTATAGAGATCCAACCGGTTGTTCGCGAAGAAAGAGACACTGAACGTGCTTCCTACCGTTCTGATGAGAAATGCGACGTGAATCCCGAGAAATAGGTAGATCACATCGGTCAATTCACCCAGAGGGACATTGAATACAGCATCGACGTTGAAAGCGAGGAGGAAGACGACCGGAAAGACCAGGAAGATGGTCAGCCCCACGATCCCGAAGAAGGCCGTGTTGAAGGTAAGATTGGCGCTGGCGTATTCCTGACGTTGCAGGTCGACAGTGAGGTATCGTGCGACGGTGAAATTGAGAGATCGCGTAGCAAGGCCGAGATAGGTCGTAATGGTGACAGCAAGAGGTATGAGCCCATAGGCAGCGATCCCGAGAGTCGAGATGAAAAATGGTGTCAACCAGAAACCGGTAACGACATTCACCACAAACAGAAGGATATTGGAGATCAGATTGAGGGGAAACTGCCCCACAAAACTTCTGTTCACCTCGGCACGATCTCGATCTTCCATATTCCCCCCACTGGACAAAACGACGCTCTCAGAAGGGGGATGAAAAAGACCTTTCTGTCACCCCCCGGTGAAGAGATGCGGATGTTAAATAAATAGATTTCTGTCCCCCGGCAAAGGGTGCGGGAGGGAAAATTAGATATATTTGAAAGATGGCCAAACACTATCGATGACATGACTCCGGAAGGAAGGGCGCCCGCGGTCTCGGTGGTTGTCCCCCTCTATAACAAGGCTCCGTATATCAAGCGGGCACTTCAATCAGTCCTATCTCAGACATTCCAGGACTTTGAGGTGATCGTGGTGGACGACGGTTCCACCGACGGAGGGAACCTTCTGGTCGGAGAGGGCCATGACCCCAGAGTTAGGGTCGTCGGTCAGGAGAACAAGGGTGCTTCTGCGGCACGAAACCTCGGGATCCGCGAGGCACAGGCAAAGTGGATCGCCTTCCTTGACGCCGATGACGAATGGATGCCCACATTTCTTGCAACCGTCATGAGACTCCGGGACCGCTTCCCTGGAGCCGGCGCCTATGCCACCGCATGGATGAAGATCGAAGAAGAAGGGGGAGAAAGACGGCAGCCGAACTATCGGAGGGTGCCTACGCCTCCCTGGGAAGGGTACCTTCCCAGTTACTTTCTTGCCGCCGCAAATGCCGACCAGCCGGTGATCTCGTCGGCGGTGATGGTACCGAAAGAAGCCCTCCTGGAGGTCGGCGGATTTCCTGAGGGGACCCCGGTGGGAGAAGATGTGATCACCTGGTTCAGGATCGCCCTCACCAGAGAGATCGTCTTCACATGGGAGGCCGGAGCGGTCTATCATATGGAGGCGACGAACAGAAGCGCCGATGAAGCACGAAACCCATATTGGACACATAAAATTATAGATGAAGCAAATTCCGCACTTATAGGATGTCTGGTCCCGAAGAGAAAAATACCCGAGGTGCGAGAGTTCATTGCGGGCAAACAACTCTATCTTGCCTCATCCATGCTCAGGCAGGGAATGCGGGTGGAGGCGCGGGCCTATCTTGAAGCGTGCGTGACCGAACGTTTTTCCGCCGAAAAGATGCGCCTCTCCTTCCTGGCCGCCCTGCCCAGCTGGGCCTATCTAGTCCTCTCGGGAGCACACCAGCGGACCCGCGGGCTGGAGTGAAAGTCAGTCCTCTTCATGAGTATTCGGCATGAACCCCGAACTCAAGCATACGCTATTGGATATTGTTCCAGACAGCACTTCAGAGTTTTGGGGGATCCTCCCCCTCAAAACAGGGCAAAAGAGAGTATCATGTTTCATCGCCGCCCCTCGGCAATCTTCGTCCGTGGGAGGTCTGGAGGGCAGAGCCCCCGGCATGAAGATGTGAGAAGGTGTGATGATCAGGCGTGCCGCCCAGATTGTAGAATCTTCATCCCCATCTCGCACCCTCCGGACCCCCACGACGAAGATAGTCAGGGAGCGGCAATGAAGTGGCGGTCCCATCTGGTGTCCCCCTCTGAAGAGGGAACAAGGATCCACTCACCAGAGACCTCCAAGAATTTTCATCGCGTATGCTTGAGCCTGGAGTTCATACCCAATTCTACAGAGCCCAAAAATGAGAAGAAGGTGAAGGGGCTGTTCCCCCCATCTTCCACGGTCTGGATTCTCATTTTCGACGCCCTTCCCTGACTCACCGGATATGCAACCCTCCCGTCGCTTTTCTCTTCTACCGGGAGGACGCTGATCTCGCCCTCCACTTTAGAGGCGCCACCAGAGCCGACGACCGTGAAGGTCACGGTGTAGTTCCCGGTTTCATCGTACCGGTGAACCGGTGCGGGTTCAAGCGAGGACGTTCCGTCCCCGAAGTCCCAGGCCTGTGCTCTGACATCGCCTTCGGTGACGTCGGTGAACTGTATTGTCAGGGGAGCCTCGCCCGAGGTGACGTTCGTCTCGAAGGCGGCGTCTAAAAGTGCAGTTTCGTTGCTCTCACCCATCGAAGTTACTTCGATGAACCGGATCTCTATGGGAGTGTCGCCTGATGTGGTATTTGCACTCATGCTGGCCTTCACCATATTTGGATCGCCTTTCAAGAATGTTTTCGCGACCGTGTCGCTCCCTGCGCTATTCGTGACGGTGAGTTTCACCGTATAGTACCCGTAAGGCAGGTCGTAGTAACTGTGGGACGGGTTCGGATCGGTCGAGGTCTCGCCGTCGCCGAAGTCCCAGAAGTACGAACGCGGGAATGTACCGGTACAGTTGTTGGAGAACTGGGTACCGGGCAGATAATCCATCAGATACAATGCACTGAAATCGGCGGTGGGGAGCTCGGCTTCCCCTCTGGTGATCTCGAAGGCGTCGATACGCCCGCCACCACCAGGGAAGGTGAGCCTGAGCACATGCCGACCGGCAGGGAGATCGACCATCGTGTCGGCCGTCCTGAAACCTCCATAGATCTTTGGCATCCTCACCTCACCGACTTCAATGCCATCCACCGAGAGGAGAACAGGTTTTTCTTCGCTCACAGAATCGTGCCCCAGCATGAAGGCCGCACGATACCGGCCGGTCTCCGGGATATCGACGGTGTACTCCACCCAGTCCCCTGCACAGATGCCATAGATGAAGATGACGCCGTCACGCTCCAGAAGGTCGACCCCCTCGTCTCTGTACGCCCGGCCCCAGTTCTCGCCGGGAGAACTGTCATGGTAGGCGACGTCCGCACCGCCAAGGTCGAAGTCCTCGGCCTCGATGCGGCAGGGGACGTTGTGGTTTGTGTACGGCTCCTGAACAGGGTCGGGTGAGACGACGACGATCTCCTTGCTGATGGAGGAGGAGAATAACGAATGGCTGGTGACCGTGAGCGTCACGGTGTGGACACCGGCGTCGGTGAAGATATGAGTCGGGTTCTCCTCATCTGAACTCCCGCCGTCACCGAAGTCCCAGGCGTACGAGAACGGCCCCGTGCCGGTGGTCTGACCGGTGAACCCGACTGTGAGCGGCAGATCGCCGGAAGTCACATTCATCTCGAATTCAGCGTACGGAGCCTTCACATCCCCCTTCAATACCGTGATCGCATCGATGAACATCTCGCCTTCATCAAATGAGAGATCCAGAACCTGTTCGCCGGGAGAATCGATCCGGAACTGGTCCGAGAAGGTCTGGAAGATCATACCATCTGATCTTCGATACACAGAGACGCTCGCATCCTCCGAACCAGGAGAATGGAGGGTGCACCTTGCCCCGTGATCGAGAGCATGGGCGTGGAAGACCGCCGTATAGACCCCCGCCTCAGGGACATCGACGATGTACCTCACCCACTCGCCGGGCTCGGTGTGGCCGATGGCGGTGGCACCATCGATCTCGACGAGATCCACATCGTCGGAGCGATAGGTCGAGTTGCCCTGATTCCCTTCGTTTTTATCGTGGTACGCAACCTCTTCACCACCCCAATCATAGTCTTCGGCCTCGATACGGCATGGAAGAGCATGGGTACGATAGGGTTTCTGATCAGGTTCGACGACGGTGATGACGGTGCAGGCCTTCGAGGCACTCCCGTCACTGCCGTCGACCGTGAGCCAGACATCGTACACCCCGGACGTGCCGAAGAGATGGAATGGGTGCTGTTCATCAGATGCCCCTCCATCCCCAAAGTCCCATGACCAGCCGTTCGCGTTGAGCGAGGTGTCGGCGAACTGCACCGCAAGCGGAGACTCGCCGGAGGTGACGTTCGCCGAGAAATCGGCCACCGGCGCTGCTGTCCCACCCTTCGTGAAAATGACAGCGTCGGCGTTCACCCACCCCTGCAGGAAGGTGAGCCTGAGCACATGCGTCCCGGCCGGAAGGTCGACCGTGGTCTCGACTGTCTCATAATTACCCCACCCGCCGGTGTTCGGTGCGGTCACCTGCCCGACCCCGGTGCCGTCCACCGAGAGAACGCACTCCCTGCCGGTCTGGGGAGTGGCGAGGAGGAGGGCGGCGGTGTACCTCCCGGCCTCCTCGACCTCGACGGTGTACTCGAGCCACTCACCGGGGTACGCGTACGAGGTGGTGACCGCACCGTTCCAGCTTTCAAGGTCGACGTCGTCGGAGCGGTAGTCGGAGTTCCCCTGGTTGCCGGTCTCGGTGTCGTGGTATGCGACGCCCTCCCCACCGAGGTCATAGTCCTCGGCCTCGACACGGCACGGGAGTGCATGGTTCTTGAAAGGCATCTGCCCTCCCTCGCCGGTGACGGTGATCTCATGGCTGGATGATCTCGATCCATATGGACTGTCGACGATCAGGACCACATGGTACGTCCCTGCCCTGTTAAACTCATGGAGCGGGTTCTCTTCATTTGAAGTCGTGCCATCGTCGAAATCCCAGGAGTACGAGAACGGCTGAGTTCCGGTAACCCTGCTCGTGAACTGCACTGCAAGGGGCGCCTCGCCTGACGTGACATTCGCCGATGTCTCTACAGATGGGAGTGACGGGTCTCCTACATACCAGGGAATATGTATGCTGTCGAGGTTCGCTCCGCCCTGCGGGAACGTGACCCGCAACACATGTTTGCCCTCCGGGAGATCGACAAAGACCTCGACCGGTTCGAAGGTACTCCAGTCCCCGGTGTTCAGGGCGGTCACGCGTCCTACCTCGGTGTCGTCCACCGAGAGGACGCATTCCTTGCCGCTCTGGGGTGTAGCCACTTCGAGGGTTATCTTGTAGTTTTTGGATTTCTCGATGTCAAGCGTATATTCGACCCACTCTCCAGGTTCGGTGTGCGAGATGGCCGTGACCTTGCCCCAGATCGTGAGGTCCACACCTTCTTCTCTGTATGCACCACCCTGATTCACCTCAGGGTCGGCGTCATGGTAGGCGACACCCTCGCCGCCGAGGTCATAGTCCTCGGCCTCGATATGGGAGAGGGAGGACCGGGCCTTGAAGGGCGCCTGCCCCTCCGGCGTGGTGACCGTGATCACCTGGCTGGTTGAATTTTTATACCCATAGTTGCCTTCGGCTTCAAACGTCACCGTGTAGATCCCATCCTCGGTGAAGAGATGTTCCATCTCATTCTGGTCCTCGACCTCCGGGCTTCCATCGCCGAAATCCCAGGAGGTACTGACGGTACCTTCCGGGGGAACCCCGGTGAACCTGACCGCCAGCGGGGCCTTGCCCGAGGTGACGTTGGCCTCGAAACTGATTGCACCGAGATCGCGGTCATCGTAGAGATATATTTCATGGAGATTTTTTGTTACCTCAGAACTACCGGCACTGTTCGTGACGGTGAGCGAAATCTTCGGTCTTGAATAATAGTCAAACCTATGGCTCGGGTTTTCCTCGGTCGATGTCGATCCGTCGTCGAATTCCCAGAAGTACGTCATGGGATGGGTGCCGGTGGATGTACTCACCAGACGGTATGGGGCTATCCCGGGAGTGTGCCTAAACTCATAAAGCCGTTTCATTTCAAAGTCCGCGACCGGCGGTTCCACCGCGGCCCCTCTGGTAAAAGTGACGGCATCGAGATTCACTCCTCCCTCAGGGAAGGCGAACCTGAGGACATGCCGACCTTCAGGGAGAGTGACCACCGCATCGACGCTCCTGAAGGTCTCTCCAGCGCCTGTCAGCATGGCAGGCACCTTCACCACCTCTGCGCCGTCTACCGAGAGGAGGCAGTGTTTTACGAGACCATATTCTTCCGGATTGTCAGGGGCCATGTGGAAGGTCACCATATACTCGCTGGCTTCAGTGATGTTCACGGTGTACTCCACCCACTCAAGCGGGGCGGTATCCACGATCGCAAGAGTTCCGTCTATCTCACCAAGGTCCACATCGTCGGAGCGGTATTCTGAGTTGCCCTGGTTTCCGGGTTCGACATCATAATATGCGATGTACTCATCACCCAGGTCATAGTCCTCGGCCTCGATGCGGCATGGAAGAGTATGGTTCTTGAACGGATACCGGACCTGACCCGAGGGGGTGACGGTGATCTCCTTGAGGGCGATTTCATCAAACATACCACATTTTGCCTCAAGTTTCACTACGTAGACCCCCGGGTTCTCAAAGACATGGACCGGATGCTGCTCGGTCGAAGTCCCGCCGTCTCCGAAGTACCACCGCCAGGCTGTTGCATGGGGAGAGTGATCGGTGAACTGTACCGCAAGCGGTGCCTCGCCAGAGGTGATATTACGCGTGAAATTCGCGATAGTCCTGGGATTGCCGACACGGACACAATTTTCGCGGATGATGGTGTTCTCACCGGCCGCGTTCTGGACGGTGAGTCTCACCGAGTAGTGCCCCTCGTCGACATACCTATGCCGTGGGTTTTCTTCGTCGGAAGTGCTCCCATCGCCGAAGTCCCAGGTATGGGTGAGCGGCGGCGTGCCGGTGGAATGGCTCATGAAGCAGACGGTATGCGGTACATGGCCTGAGATGAATGTTGCCGAGAAGTTCGCGACCGGCGCCTCCAGATCCTCCTTCGTGAAGGTGACGGCATCGGCATTCACCCAACCCTGCGGGAAGGTGAGTCGAAGCACATGCGTCCCGGCCGGCAGGTCGACCTCGGTCTCGACCGTCCTGTAGGTGCCCCACCCGCCGGTGTTCGGCGAGGTCACTCTCCTGACGGCGGTACCGTCCACCGAGAGGACGCACTCTTTGCCGGCCTGCGGCGTCGCGAGGCTGAAACCGGCCGTGTACCTTCCGGCCTCATCGATATCGACGGTGTACTCCAGCCACTCGCCCGGATAGGCGTACGAAGTGGCAACCGCACCATTCCAGCCTTCAAGGTCGACGTCGTCGCTACGGTAGTCCGAATTGCCCTGGTTGCCGACCTCGGTGTCGTGATACGCCACCCCTTCGCCGCCAAGGTCATAGTCTTCGGCCTCGATGCGGCCCGGGAGAGTGTGGTCCTTGAAGGGCGTCTGAACGCCCTCGCCGGTGACGATGATCTCGTCCTCCGCAGAATCGGTGCCCCCCGGACCGGTGACCGTCAGGGTGACGGTGTAGGTGCCGGCGTCCTCGTAGACATGCACCGGATGATCTTCATCTGAGGTCTCACCATCACCGAATGTCCAGGCATACTCGGTCGCGTGGAGCGAGGTGTCGGTGAACTGCACAGAAAGCGGTGCTTCGCCGGAGGTGGGGTCCGCGGTGAAACTCGCGACCGGTTGCTGGTACCCGACCACGATCAGGTCTTCACGCACGAGCATATCCTCGCCAGCCCCGTTGCTGACCGTGAGTGTCACCGAATACGTACCCTCCCCGGCATAGAGATGCGTCGGATTCGGATCGGTTGAAGTCCCACCGTCACCGAACTCCCAGGAGTACGTGAGCGGCGGGGTGCCGGTGCACTGGCTCGTGAACTGCACCGCAAGCGACGGTTCCCCTGAAGTGACGTTCGCCGAGAAGTCCGCGACCGGTGCCGCCGGACCCTCCTTCGTGAAGGTGACGGCGTCGGTGTTCACCCAACCCTGCGGGAAGATGAGGCGGAGCACATGCACCCCGGCCGGGAGATCGACCTCGGTCTCGACCATCCGGTAGATGCCCCAGCCGCCGGTATTCGGCGAGGTCACGCGTCCGATTTCGGTGCCGTCCACCGAGAGGACACACTCCTTCCCGACCTGCGGCGTCGCAAGACTGAAGCCGGCCGTGTATCTCCCGGCTTCTTCAATGTCGACGGTGTACTCCAGCCACTCACCCGGATAGGCGTACGAGGTGGTGACCGCACCGTTCCAGCCTTCAAGGTCGACGTCGTCGGAGCGGTAGTCGGAGTTTCCCTGGTTGCCGACCTCGGTGTCGTGGTACGCGATCCCCTCGCCGCCGAGGTCGTAGTCCTCGGCCTCGATGCGGCCGGGGAGTGCGTGGTTTTTGAAGGGCGTCTGCCCGCCCGCACCGGTGACGATGATCTCGTCCTCCGCAGAGGCGGTGCCGCCCGCACCGGTGACCGTCAGGGTGACCGTGTAGGTGCCCGGGCTCTCGTAGACATGCACCGGATTTACTTCAGTCGAAGTCTCACCATCGCCGAACGTCCAGGCACATTCGGTCGCGTGGAGCGAGGTGTCGGTGAACTGCACACTTAGAGGTGCCTCACCTGAGGAGGGGTCCGCGGTGAAACTCGCGACCGGTTGCTGGTACCCGACCGCGATGAGATCCTCGCGGACGAGTGTGTCCTCACCAGCCTCGTTGCTGACCGTGAGCGTCACCGGGTGCGTCCCCTCGATAGCATAGAGATGCACCGGATTCCCATCGGTTGAAGTCTCGCCGTCACCGAACTCCCAGGCGTAGATGAGCGGTGGAGTGCCGGTGCACTGGCTCGTGAACTGCACCGCCAGGGGGGGTTCCCCTGAGGTGACATTCGCCGAGAAGTCCGCGACCGGTGCCGCCGGACCCTCCTTCGTGAAGGTGACGGCATCGGTGTTCACCCAGCCCTGCGGGAAGGTGAGTCGAAGGATGTGTAAACCGGCCGGCAGATCGACCTCGGTCTCGACCGTCTCGTAGGCACCCCACCCGCCGGTGTTCGGCGAGGTCACGCGTCCGACCTCGGCGCCGTCCACCGAGAGGACGCACTCCTTCCCGGCCTGCGGCGTCGCGAGAACGAAAGCGGCCGCGTATGTGCCGGCATCAGGGATGTCGACGGTGTACTCGAGCCACTCGCCGGGATAGGCGTACGAAGTCGTGATCGCACCGTTCCATCCTTCAAGATCGACGTCGTCGGAGCGGTAGTCCGAGTTGCCCTGATTCCCGGCCTCGGTGTCGTGGTACGCGACCCCCTCACCACCGAGATCATAGTCCTCGGCCTCGATACGGCACGGGAGTGCATGGTTCTTGAAGGGCGTCTGGTCGCCACCCGGTGCGAGGGCCGTGATCTCATGCTGCGCAGAGGCGGTGCCGCCAGGACCGGTGACCGTGAGCTTCACCGTGTAGATCCCGGGTTCGTCATAGGTGTGGGCCGGATCCTGCAGGGTCGACGTGCCGCCGTCGCCGAAGTTCCACTGCCAGGCGGTCGCATGACGGGAGGTGTCGGTGAACTGCACACTCAGAGGCGCCTCCCCGGAGGTGACGTCCGCCGTAAATCCGGCCTGGGGTGCGGGGTACCCGACCTCGATCAGATCCTCGCGGACGGCGGTGTCGCTCCCGGCACTGTTGGTCACCGTGAGCTGTACCGTGTAGGCACCCTCATCGGCATAGACATGCACGGGGTGTTCCGCAGTCGAAGTCCCGCCGTCCCCGAACTCCCAGGCATAGGTGAGCGGGCCGGAACCGGCTGCCTGACTGGTAAAGCGAACCGCCAGCGGTGGGGAACCTGAAGTGACGTTCGCCGAGAAGTCAGCCACCGGGGCCGCCGGACCGGCCTTTGTGATCTCAAAAGAATCCAGGTTCAGGCCGCCGCCCATCGTAACCCTGATCACATGGCGACCTTCGGAAAGGGCAAACCCGGCAGGCACGTGCGCGGTGGAGAAGCCCGACCATCCGTTCTGCGGCGCCAGCACTGTCGCCATATACTTGCCGTCCAGGCTGAAATCCAGGCTCTGATATTTCAGGGCTGAGGTCAGCCTGAAAGAGATGAGATAGTTCCCGGCTTCGGCTACGTCCACCGTATACTCCAGCCACTCACCCTCTGCGGTGTAACCGACATTGACGACTCCAAGGTCGTCCCAGCTCTCGATGTCCACACCGTCATCTCTGAAGGCCCCCCCCTGGTTCCCAGAGGTGGCGTCATGGTAGGCGACGCCCTCACCGCCATAGTCGTACTCCTCGGCCTCCACCCGGCAGGGAACCGTTCGCTCTACATAGGGTTCGGACTGACCGCCGGTCACGATGACATATTCTTTCTTCACCTCGTCTGCAGTCCCGAAAGCATTGGTGACCTTAAAAGAGACCGTGTAGCGGCCCGGCGAGGTGTAGGTGTGGGTGGGATCTTTCACCGTTGCGTCGACGACCGCGTCACCGTCGAAGTCCCATGCATACTCAAAAGGGGGTGTCCCACCCGGGTTCCCGGTGAACCTGACCGTGAGCGGGGCCTTTCCATTCCGCTGATCCGCGGAAAAATCTGCCGATGGGATTGAAGGCCTTGGTAAGGATTGCGAGAGAGCCTCATACCACCGGTCGGCCATCTTCTCCTCCCCCTGGTGGTTCGGATGGAGGTGATCCCTGAGATCGGTGCCGACATTAAATCCGGAGTTCTGGTCGACAAGTATGACCCTGGACTGAGGTTTGTCCAGAGATGTTACCAGACCCGGGATCTCTGCATTGTATGCATCCACATATTGCTTGTAGAATGCAATCTTCATCGGAATGATCTCCGCGATGTAGACAGTGACCCTGGGGTTGTATTCCCTGAGAACGCCGACCACTGCCCTGAGATCCTCGATGGTCTCGTTAGCCACCGTCGCAGGGGGCTTGGGATAGCCCTGCTGAAGAAGGTCGTTCGTGCCCAGGTGAATGAGCACATGATCGGGTACCTCCCCCTTCGCCTTGAGAGCATCCAGCCAGACCGAGAGTTTCCCGTTCTGGGGTTCGTAATCGAGGTTCCCAAAGGCAATATGGTCTGCCCGCCACCCGGGCCGCCCCTCATTGTCCCTGTCAAAATCAAGCTGGAAATCCGGGGCCGTCCGGGTTCCGACAAAATTCACCTGGTAACCATTCTCATTCAACAGGTTCCAGAGGTGATACCGGTAACTCGGATAATTTACACCAGTCTGCTCGTCGATCGCCCCGGCCGTGACCGAATCTCCCAGGGGCAGGATCTTCGTCTCATCGGCTGCCGCCGAAACTGTCCCGACGACAGCAATACAGAATAGAACCAGCAATAGCAAAATAAATCGTCTCGTAACCGTCCCCCCCATATCTTGGAATGGGAGAGGGATATTCTAATTAATATATATATAGTTTTTCAAATATTCTTACCATTTAAAAGAATTAAATGAAATTTAATTGATCAATAGCCAGAATTAAATCTTAAAATTTCAATAAGGACACATAATGGGCACATAAATTGAATTTAAGAATTTTTAACAATAAATATATGATCCCGGATCGCCGCAATGAATATATAATGTGCCTCCCCCAAAGGGTGATCCTGACGGGGGAGACGAAGTGGAGAGAGATAAAGTAGCCATTCTGATCATCAACTGGAACGGCAAGGAAGACACGCTGGAATGTATCAGGTCACTGCAGAAGCAGGACTATCCGGCCTGCGAGATCGTCGTCGTCGACAACGGTTCGACCGACGGATCGGCCGACGCCTTCAGGGCCGTCGACCCCTCAGTGACACTCATCGAGAGCGAAAAAAACCTGGGATTCGCAGGCGGGATCAATATCGGAGTTGCCTATGCGATGGAGCACAGGATACCCTACACCCTCATCTACAACAACGACACCATCGCCGATCCCGGGATGGTCCGGAGCCTGGTTGAGGTCCTGGAATCGGACCCGAGCGCAGGAATCGTCACCGGCAAGGTCTATGACTACTATATCCCTGACCGACTCCTCGTGGTAGGCAAAAAAATCAACTTCTCCACCGGTCGGATGTTCAATGAAGGGTACTCAGAGATCGACCGGGGACAGCACGACGAGATACGCGAATACTCATATATCGACGGCGTATTCTGGCTTTCAAGGACCGAGGTCTTCAAAAAAATCGGGTACTTCGATACCGGTTATTTCTATCAGTTCGAGGAGGTGGACTTCTGCGCCAGGGCGAACCGGCATTATCGGATCCTCTATACCCCACATGCGAAGATCTGGCATAAGGGAGGGAAAAGTGTCGGCGGACGGAAGAGTCCGACAGAGGTCTACTACTTTGCCAGGAACAAGTTCATTTTCATGCGTCGTTATGCGACGCAACGACAGTTCCTGACTTTTCTCCTCCACCAGGCCCTGGTTGACAACCCCAGAGAACTTGGCGGGGCGATGATAAAAGGGCGGTTCAACACACTGATACCGCAAATCCGGGGAGTGAGGGATGGGATCCGCAAGGCAAAGGCGGAACCCCCGTTCAATCCCGGAAAATATGGGGGATGAAGTCCAACGGCAGGACGCCGGACCACACCCCATTCAAGAGCCGGATGCGCTGGCAAAGGAGAACTTGTCGAGGTTCAGAGAACCACCGAACGCCATTCTGACGGTGTGCTCACCGGCAGGGAGCGCGACGCTCTTCTTCACCGTCGTGAACGTGCCCCACGAACCGGTGTTCGGCGAGGTCACCGTTCCGACCTCTTTCCCGTCGACGAGCACCTTCATCGACTGCCCGCTCATGGCGGAGGCGACCCTGAACTCAGCATCGTATGTCCCTGCTCTGGGGACATCAACGGTGTACTGGACCCACTCGCCAGGGAAGGCATAGGCAATGGTGGTGATACCGTTCTTTTCCCAGTACTCGATGTCGACACCGCCCGTGCGGTACGCACCGCCTCTGTTCTCGGCGTCCCGGTCATGGTAGGCAACGCCTTCGCCACCTTCGTCATAGTCTTCGGCCTGAACCGTAAAGGAGACCGACTCCTGACCGGCGGTGACTGCAACCTTGTCGAGGTTGAGGGAGCCGTCGAAGACAAACCTGAGGGTGTGTTCACCGGCGGGGAGAGCAATGCTCTTCTTCACCGTCGTGAACTTCCCCCACGAACCAGTGTTCGGCGAAGTCACGGTCCCGGCCTCTTTCCCGTCGACGAGCACTTTCATCGACTGCCCGTTCATGGCAGAGGCGACGGTGAACGCAACATCGTACGTCCCGGCTTCGGCGACGTCGACGGTGTACTGGAGCCACTCACCAGGATACGCATAGGCAATGGTGGTGACACCGATCTTCTCCCAGTACTCGATATCGACGCCGTCCTTGCGGTATGCCCCGCCCTCGTTCACAGCGTCGGTGTCATGATAGGCGACGCCCTCGCCGCCTTCGTCATAATCTTCGGCTTCGAATGTCCCGGGAAGGGCAATCCCCACCTTTTCTCCAGGCTCCGAACCCGACGAATCAGATGCTGAAAGCACCATCTTGTCGAAATTCAAGGAGCCATCGAAGACAACTTTGATGGTATGTTTCCCGGCAGGAAGCTCAATGCTCTTCTCCACCGTCGTGAACGTGCCCCACGAACCGGTGTTCGGCGAGGTCACGGTCCCGACCTCTTTTCCGTCGACGAGCACTTTCATCGACTGCCCGTTCATAGCAGAGGCGACGGTGAACGCAATATCGTACGTCCCGGCCTCGGCGACATCAATGGTGTACTGAAGCCATTCGCCAGGGAATGCATATGCGATGGTGGTGACACCGCTGGCTTTCCAAAATTCAATATCGACGCCGTCCTGACGGTACTCCCCGCCTTCGTTCACAGCGTCGGTGTCATGATAGGCGACGCCCTCGCCGCCTTCGTCATAATCTTCGGCTTCAATGGTACCGGGGACCGCAGCCCCCTCTTCAGAGCCTGCACCATCGTCAGGGTTCGAACCGTCATCCGGGCCCGATCCTGAAGAAGTGTTCTCGGCAAAGGCAATCCTGTCCAGATTCATCGAACCATCGAAGGCAACTTTGAGTGTGTGGTTCCCCTCGGAGAGGTCGAAACTCTTCTTCACTGTCGTGAAGGCACCCCATGAACCGGTGTTCGGGGCTTCAACGGCGGCAACCTCCTCGCCATCGATGAGCACCTTCATCGACTGCCCGTTCATGGCGGAGGCGACGGTGAAATCAGCGTCGTACTTCCCTGCCTCGGCGACATTGACCGAGTACTGGAGCCACTCACCCGGATAGGCATAGGCGATGGTGGTCGCACCGGTCTTCTCCCAGTATTCAATATCGACGCCGTCCTTGCGGTACGCACCGCCTTCGTTCACGGCGTCGGTGTCATGATAGGCAACACCTTCCCCGCCCTGATCATAGTCCTCGGCCTCGACCGTGCCGGGGAGAGTGTGCCTCTCCACCGGCTCGGGGTTCGGGTCGGGGTTCGGGTCAGGAGTCGGGGTTGGGGTTGGGTCCACCGGATCGGTGGACTTCTTGATCTCCAGTCCTGATGTGTCCACACCTGAAGACGGCGAGACAATCTTGAACGGGTTCTCCGCATAGTTGCCGGTTGCCGTTCCTTCGATGACATCGTTCACACCATAGTGCGAATACAGGATGTTCTCAGGCCCGCCTTCGATAGTCAGATCGAAGTACGAGTTCTGGCACGGCAGGTCGCGACCAATCGCCGGGTAGTACTTCCCGAGCCGGATCATGGAACCGTCGACACCCTTCGCGTTGATGATCTTGAAGTTCTCGAACCTCACGTCATTGGTGTTCGAGGCATCGATGGCATACCCGCCTGCGTTCTCGCTCACACAGTTGGTGAAGACGTTCGGAGAGATGAAGCCGTTCCAGTGGATCAGGAAGTAGTCAGATGCTTCCGAGTCCTTGGAGTAGCAGTTCTCGAACTTCGCACCGTTCGACGACCAGATCATGAACCCATGGTGGTTCCCGATCGCCGTGCAGTCCTTCACGGTGACACCGTTGTTGAGGAAGAACCCTGCACCGAAGATGAGGTTCATGTCCCGCTGGGTGTCTGACTCAGGGAAACGTGCCTGTTTCCTGATACCGTTGTCCTTGCTTGTACAGTTCTCGAAGACGACGTTCTTCACTGCCGGGGCCGGTTCGATGTGGAAACCGGATTCCCAGTTGTCCTCTGCATAGCAGTCTTTGATCAGTGCGTTCTCAAGGTCGTTGTGCTCTGCGAGGATGAATCCCGCAGTCCATGGGTGCGAGTTGTCGTCGGCACCACACCGGATCGCCTTGCAGTTCTCGTACGTGATGTCTGAGACCTTCAGACCAGCGCTCGTTCCATCGATGTTAAACCCTGTCCAGGTCATATCGATGGCCGTGCAGTCCTTGAATGAGATGTCAGTGAGATCGTGCCCGGGGCACCAGACCGTGAAAGCACCGTTCATCCTCGTGTCACCGGTGACGGTCACACTCTGGATAGAGACGTGGCTGTACTGAATCCAGACAGCACCCTGGCCCGAGATGGTGAAACCCTCAAGGTGAGTGTTCTCGTTGGCAAATACGCCGTCCCAGGTACCGCGGATATCGATCCTGGTCTTGTCTTCGCCTGAACCCATGAGCGTTGTTCCAGCTGCCATCTTGGGGCTTCCGTCACATTTGTACGTTCCAGCGGCAAGGTGAACCGTGCCGCCTTTTCCGGCCGCGTTGAGCGCGTTCGTGATCTCGATCTGATCAGATTTTCCGTCACAGACATAGTCTGCCTGTGTCTTTGCATCCTGCGAACTGTCAGAAGCGGCCACATTGAGGGTGGCAGCACTGACCGCAGGCGCCAGACATATGAGCACTGACGCCAGGAGCAGGAGGCGCAACATTGATCTGTTCATGGAATGTTCCTCGTGTTCATCCCCCCGTCAAGATCAATTTTCACACAATGTACTTTTAAACATTGTGATCTAGAATTATTCAATCTCCAAAATTTTTTTGAGAATTTAATATCAAAGAGAGGAAATACGAAATAATTTCCACAAAATCAGAGGAGAAACATCCCTGAATAATTATCTGATGGGGAGATGATTCCAGACCAGATATCAGATTTAGATCTGGAATTCATTATTAAAATGCGTTTCCTAAAGCCAGGATAATATACAACAAAGGAACGACCATAAAACGATTCGAATATATTCAAAAAAACGGCGGTTATGACAGATCTGAGCATGAACGCCCTGATCATCACCGAGCGCGAGTACATAAAGACTTCGGAAAAAAAGAGAATATTATTTACAAACAATATTTGAAATTCAAGAGATCTCAATCGAATGATCAGACTCACGGAGATGAAAATTCCCAAATCCCAATATAAATAATCCAATACAAAAAATATATGGATATAGGGCACATTTTATCCGCATGAAATCATAATAATTCCTGAAAACAGATCACGTATAAAATCAAATATTTTTCCGAATATTGGTATTCCAGACCGGTCTTCCCCGACATATTCATCACCTCCACTGGCTATCGAGATATTCGAGACCACAACTTCACCCTGCGCCTCATTCCTGATCCCTGTAGAGACCGAATCGCCGAAGATCACCGTGTCCAGCACACTCACCGTACCGGCGTCCGTGAGAGTTTCGCTGACGCAGACTCCTGCTCCCGGACCCCCCATGGTGATTCGCATTCCTTCGATGGTGACCCCTCTTGTTGTTTTCCCGCCCACCGCTCGCTGACCGTCACTTGCGATCAGGAGAGGACAGGAGACGGCAGTCTCGATCTCCCCGGAGAGCGTGAGGTCACGCCCGAGATAGACATAGACAATATTCGGCGAACCCCCACCCTCGATATTAAGATCAAAGAACGAAGCTTCGCAGGGGTAGTCTCGATCAAGAGAAGGTTCATAGCCACCGATCTGGATACAGGAGTGGCCATCTCCAGCCGGAGAGAATGCCGTGAAATTCTCAAATCTGAGGTTCGCAGCATTTCGGATAGAAAGGGCGTGTCGGCCGGCCTCAGTGCTCAAACAATCGACAAACGAGTTGCCGGCGGTATACCCACTATGATGGACGATGGCATAATCGTCTTTATATGATCGCACCGCAGAACAATCCTCAAAATGTGCTCCGTCCGTCGACCAGAGGAAATAGCCGCGGTAATTCTCCTCGGCGATGCACCTCTTCACAGTGGCCGCATTGTTTATGGTAAACCCGGCACCGAACGTAAGCCCCTTCAACTCAGGAGAGGCCGATTCTGGATAAGAACAATTTTTTCTGAGCCCATTCTTCACCGCCGTACAGTTCTCCAGGACCACATTTTTCACCGAGACCGCAGGTTCGATATGAAAACCTGATTCCCAGTTATCTTCAGCGTAGCAGTCCTTCACGATAGTATCTTCAAGATCATTGTGTTCGGCAAGAATGAACCCCGCAGACCAGGGGTGGGAGTTATCATCGGCACCGCACCGTACCGCCTGACACCGTTCGTACCGTAGACCTCTGACCAGAATCGAGTCTCCCCTCCCATCGACATTGAAACCCGTCCAGCTGAGATCAATGGCAGTGCAGTCTTCAAAGACCACATCCTCGATGATCCGCCCCTCTGCCCAGACCGTAAACCCCCCATTCATTCTGGGATCCCCGGTCACCGTCACCCATTGAACGGTGACATGACTTCCCCGAACCCAGACCGCACCATTTCCGGAGATTGTCAGGTGACGTAGATTGGTGTGATCTTTTGCGACAACCCCGATCCACCCACCCACGAACTCCAGAGTCGTCGTCTCCTTATCTGAACCCTCCAGACAAAACCCCTCTCTAAGGGTGATCGAATCATCACAATGGTATATCCCGGGTCTGAGAAGCACCTTCTCACCTCCTCCCGCCCTATCCAGAGCCTCCTGGATCTCGACCTGATCAGAGACGCCATCACAGAGATAATCTGCCCCCTGACTCTCCGAAGATCCTACAGCAGCGACCGTAATAACTCCTGCAGACGCTGGTACTCCAGAAATGATCGGGAGGATCAAAACAACAAAGAGCCACGACCCGGTTAACCGGCCCATGCCCCCAAGAAGGATGTCGCGAGATATAAATTCTCTTACTCCCGATGCGCAAAACCTATATATCACCATAAGCGGATAAGGGCTTACGATGTCCCCTGAAGGTCTTTCGACCACCCTGCTCGCCGACCTGAACAGGTACTACTCCCACCACGGCAGAGACATCGTCACCGAAGGGAGAATCGCCATCATCAGAGCGATGACTTTCCACCTTATATTTTCCAGAGGGTTCAGGGCAATCTTCTGTTACCGTCTGCGTAACCACGCAGAGAAAAAGAAAATCCCTCTTCTCGGCGGCCTGGTCGGCCTCGTCGATATGCTATTTAACAGTATCGAGATCCATCCTCAGGCCAAGATCGGATCCGGCCTCTTCATCCCGCACCCCCAGTGCATCGTCATCGGGGCCAGGACAGTCCTTGGTTCCAATATCACCATAAACCAGGGAGTCACGATAGGGGCGTCCCCCGGGAAAGAGATAGACGGACAGACCGAACCGGTGGTTGAGGACAACGTCCTCCTCGGGGCGGGTGCGAAAATCATCGGCCCGGTCACCATCGGGAAAAATGCCATGATCGGTGCAAACGCCGTCGTGGTCAAAGATGTCCCCGCCTGGGCAGTCGCTGTCGGCGTGCCTGCAGGAGTCGTCAATAAGGTGGAGATCCCATACCACAAACTCCTCGAACTCACCTCACAGAGACAGATTACCTGAAGACTGCCGCGGTCCCCCCATCATAGATCTTCCCTCTCCCCACCACCATCGACTGCAGAGGGAGATGGATCGGAACCCTGACAACCTTCCTGTGTGCGGTCACTTTCACCGATTCGTTCCTGAGATTTTCAGATCCAAAAAAGAGGTACGAGCCCTCGGGCACATGGCCCCCTTCAGCAGACATCATCCAGGAATTCGTCGCAGCAAAACCTCGTACGACCAGCCAGGAAATATCGTCGCCGTACATATATCGGTCCTTGCGTTCGGCATCGCCTGCTGCGGAAACAAGCCAGGACGCACCCACAACTTCAGGTTCGGAAAAAACTGGATACTCTCCAAGTTCAGAGAGAGCCAACGATGTCGGCCCATCATTAGCGACTTCGAAAACAAAACCGGTATTGAAGAGGAAGAAAACTGCAAGAAAAAGAGCGATCAGAGCATGTCCCCATGACGTAGCAACCCCGGGCAAGATCTTTCTGAACGGCATTGCAAGAAGACCCGCGATCACCATAAACCCATACACCAGGAAAGGAGCGATGAAAATAAGCGAGATCTGGTAGAGCCTGGAAGTGTTCAGGGCACTCGAAAAATACGGGACAACTATTCCCGCCACGCAGAGGCCCAGGAACATGATGGAGAGAGCGAAGTAGTCCTTTGAGAAGCGGGACTTCAGCACGGCAAAGAGCGGCACCGAGATGATTCCAAGGACGATCAGTCCCTGAGAGACGAATTGAAGGATCTTGTAGAGTTCATGGAGGGGCGTCTCCGTGGGAGAGAGAATAATATGCAGCCCCTGCGACGCATCAGAACTGAAAAGTTCTTCATGGAGACTGCTCAGGACACTCTCCACGATCTCGGCAGCGGACGTGAAAGCAGCGGCTTCACTGGCAAAAAGATACCAGATGAGGATAAATGCACAATATTGCAGAACAAATGAGACACTGATCAGTCGGAGAGTCTTCCCGGTCAGAACCGGTGAAAAATGAGGCCACCACCCCATCAACCGCCTCACCACCCTCCTGATGATGTCGCGCTCGGCAATCAGCAGGACAAGGACCGAAGGAACGAGGGCGGCAAGAAAGAGGTACGTAAGCCCATAGTGTGAACTCACCAGACCGAAGGCGAAGAGAGCCATCAAGAAGACACGGCGCGGACGGTCGAGTGCCTGGTCCAGGAACACCAGCACAATGAGAACAAGAAATAGTTCGGCGACCTGCTGGCGTGCCAGCTGGAGCATCTCGGTGAAGAAGACATAGAATGAGACAAAGAAGAACGTTCCAAAAAATGCGTTCAAAGGCGATGTCTGCTGCCGATACACCACATAAAGCCCGAGAGGAACTAAAGAGAATAAAAGTGGATAAATCAGTTTGAATACCCAGACCGGGGTGATCGCACAGATTCCCGAGTAGAGGGGGAGAAGGATCACGACCGAGAGCATGGCGTTGACATTGGAGTACAGGGTATGGTTCCAGACCCCGTTTTGAGCAACAAGGTTTCCGAAATAGAGTTCTTCATTGATATCCCACCCCCATACATGTCCCGAGATCAGCACGGTGTGGAGGAGGAGGGAGAGCCCGATGGAAAAAATAGCAAGAGGGTAGAGTTCCTCATCGAAGACCTTTCCCGATCCGATCAGAAGAGGAATACAGGCGATCACAAGCACAATTCCCATCAGAACAAGATTCGTTCCCCATACTTCCTTTGCATAGACCCCAAGCCCGGTAAGCAGAGGAAGGAGGATGAAGAAGAGATGGGACGGACCGATCGTGAAAGATGTTCCGACAGAAGGTATCTCCTCTCTCCGTCGGCCAACGACGACCAGTAGAGCCAGAAGAATGATCAGAACCACACTCACCCAGAAATAGAGAGATACGCCTGAGAGCGGGGTGCTGACACCGAAGACGGGAAGAACCATATTCATGGCAAACCCGATGATCATCCAGAGGATCAGGCTCAAGCCAACGGTGTACACCAGGGCCCTGACGCCGCCGACATCGTTTATTCCCATCACATGGAAGAGACACAGTCCCGGAACGATCGTGAGGAGGAAGAACCCGGCGATCTGTCTGAGAAGAGGAATACCCGCACCTGTCCAATCAAGAGCAACCGAACCCCAGAAGAGGAGGAGCATGGAAAAAGAGACTATAATATACTGTCGCCATGATCTGCGATTCACATCAAGATTCAACACTTACGTTCTTCCTCCTGATTGTGCTGCGGTATACCTCCCGCGTCCGCTCGGCAACGACCTCCCATGAGAGTTCTGCCCGCATCTTCCGGTATCCGGCCTCGCCCATTTCAGTGCATCGTTTCGGATCGATAAGAAGGCCACTCAGCGCCTCTTCGAGTGCTTCAACGTCCCGGGCCCTTACGACACGGCCGGTTTCTCCATCATCCACAACCTCAGGGATACTCCCGACTGCGGTCACGACCACCGGTTTCCTGAAGGCATACGCTATCGGGACGATGCCGGTCTGGGTACCCTCGATGTAGGGGAGGACCACTACCGATGCTCGCATGAAGAACCCCGCGACTTCATCGTCTTTAATGTATCGGTTATGCACCTCACACCAGGCCGGGTCTATGGCCTTTTGATATGGCGAAAGATCTCCACTTCCGGCGATGACCAGCCTGGCATCGGGTACTCTCCGTACAACACCGGACATCGCATCAAGAAGATAGGATAAGCCTTTATAGTCCTCGATCCTCCCGAAAAATAGGACGGTCCCTGTTTCTTCGGCACATCTGGCGTTCTCCCCACAGTCACCGAAGAAGGCATAATCCCCATGCGGGACCACATGACACTTCTCTCCGGCACCGAGAACCTCTTTCGCCCACTGTCCATGGACGATGACGGCATCAGAGCGGTTGATATACGCCCCGTTGCTGATCACCTGATCGAATGCCCTGCTCCCCGTGTGGGGCCTGACATCATGGATGGTGGTCACCATCGGGTATTTCCGCAGAAATGGAAAAAAAAGAAGAAACCAGGGGGGAGTGAGTTGGAAATGGATCACTTCGGGCCTTTCCCGCTGTAGGGCCGCAAGAAAACGAACTGCTCTGGGGAAGAGAGCGGTGTTCACAATGAAATTTCGGAGCGTATTTCCGACCGGCAGTTCCTCCACCCTCACCTTCGTCGAGAAGTTCTGCCGCTCGATACCGATCGGAGCGAAGAGCACCGTTTCATCCTCATCAGCAAGGGCGTTTGCGAGCTGCGAGACATAGTGAACGATTCCCCCGGAGACATTGTCGGTGACCATCAGCACCTTCATGTCCGGACCACCTCCTCGAAGGCTCTGATATACTGATCCGCTATACCCGACCATTTGAGATTTTCAAGGGCATAACGACGCGCATTGGTTGCATGGGCGGCGACGCCATTCTCCATATACGCCGCCACGGACCGGGCGGCAACAGCGGGTTGTGACAGATCGATGACCAGACCGGCATCCGCCTCCTTCACCAGACCCAGTGTGGGGATGTCAGAGACGATACAGGGGAGACCTGATGAGAGGGCTTCAAGAAGAGTAAGCGGTTGCCCCTCATATTTCGAGGTCATCAGATAGAGATCTGCAATGGCATAGAGGGATGGGACATCTTCCCAGGGGATTCTGCCCGGAAAGATAGCATTTTTCACGCCTTTTTCTGCGGCATATTCCCGAGTTGCGTCGAGGAGAGCGCCATGACCTGCCGCCACCAGCGTGAGATCGTCGCGCAGGCGTTCAAGTTCCGAGAAGAGATCGACCATCCGGAAGGGATCCTTCTGCGGGATGAAACGTCCAACCGAGAGTACGACCTTCCGGCCATCAGGAACGCCTAACCGTTCCTTTAAGTCTCCAGGATCAGATGAAGGGGAAAAACGCTCGGTATCGACACCATTTGGGATGTACCTGACCCTCTGATCGTCTATGCCCATCCCAGTGATCTCGTTGCAGACGCCACGACTCACTCCAGTAAAGAGAGAACCGCCCGGGAACGCCTGCAGACACCGGCGTTCACAGAGAGAAGAAAACCTCTTATAGGCCTTGATGTGACGGGCAGTGCCGTCGAGCCAGTGGGTGTATTCTCCATATGATGTGGAGTGTAGCGTCGCAACCGATCGCTTGAACGGCACCCTGCCGGGAAACATCGGTTGATGCATCCAGATCGCATCATAATCATCTTCCCTGAGCCTTCGGGTAACGGTATACCAGTAATGGAAGAGGCCACCGATCCCGGTCCGCATGATGAGGGGGCGGTTCCCCAGCCTTATGTCTGGACCAGTTGGCGAGGCCACTGTACATGTAATCCCGCGGTTCTCAAGTTTTTTCACCACATTGTAGGTGACATTGGCAATCCCTGTTCCATACGGATAATATTCAAAACTGCAGATCAACAGATTCATGATCTCGCTCCTTCAACCCTCTTTCTCAGGAGAACGGGCACTACAGGGGGCGATACCGTCCTGTGTGAGTGCTCCCCTGTCCAGAACCGATCTGACCAGGCTCTCGATCTCATAGTACCACCGCCCCCTGATAACGTCCCAGGAAAACCGTTCGTCAACCGATTTTTGTGCCGATGCACCGATTTTTTTGGCGAAGTCCGGGTGCTCGATGAGATACGTGATCCGATTTACCAGCGCGTCCCGATCTCCCGGACGAACAAGAAATCCATTCATGCCGTCGGTGATGATCTCGCGCGTCCCACCGACGTCAGTCGCCACAACGGCACATCCCGCCGCACAGGCCTCGATCACCGAGGTGGGCAGGCCCTCCGAGTACGAGGGGTTGACAAAGACAGTGGTCGACGTGAGGATATCGGGGATCTCATCGTGTGAGATGGTGCCGAGGAATGAAACGCCTTTCATCCCCGATGCGATCTCCTCAAGATCGAACCTGTACGGGCCATCGCCTACGATTTTCAAGGTCACCCCTTCAGGGAGGGAGGGATAGATCGAAAGAAGATCCTGTACCCCCTTCCCGTAAACCAGTCTCCCGATGAAGGTGATATCAACCGAAGGATGGTGACCGTTGCCTCCGGCCTGTGCGGCCCTGAATGGTGCAAGGTCGATCCCGTTGTGGAGTACCCGCGGGTTTTCAGCGCCGAGGTGGCGGAGGAATTCGGCAGCTGCAGCCGATACACCAAACGTAGCTGCAGCATCCCTGATGATCATGGAGCCAATGGTGTGGTCATAGAGTTCGGCGAGTGCCAGGGCGACCCTTCCCTCAAGGTAGGGATGGGATGAACCGTGCTCGAGGTGAACGAGCGGGATCTTCTTGACCTTTGCCACCAACCACCCCAGCAGGGTGATCGAAAAAAACCTGGTATTCGTGCAGACTGCATGATAGTTCCCCCTCAGGATCCTGATGAAGAGGCGGAGTGTGGCAGGGGAGGGGAGAGGGACCGGGTAGCGTGCCCCGAGCAGGTTCAGAGAAGGGAAACGCAGAACATGAACTTCACCGTATTTTTCAGTCTGAGGTGCATCGTCGGTATTGCAGGTGACCACATCCACCTGATAGCCCACCCTGACGAGATTCTGAGATAACTCATAGGTCACCTTCTCAAGTCCCCCTATCCGGGGTGGAAAACCGCCGGTAAAGATGACGATATGATCTTTTTCGATACCTTCCGGTGCCGGATCTCTTGGTATAGGTCCCTGAATAGCCGTCCCCCCGTGTAAAGCCACTCTGACGTAACCAGTACTGCTGGTTCATAGAGGATATTTTATATAAAGTTTCCTCTCCATCTCAGGAGACCTATGTCCTAATATCCACAATAATACCACATTCGAGAGAATTAGCAATACATTATCCGGGGGGTCATCCCACACGTATCCAGACATAAAAATCCTCTGGATCGCGGTGCATCTTTCCAGGGATTTGGGACGCATTTCTTCTGCCGGACGGGTATGACCCGAATATCAAAACCTGTAGAATCGGGCATGAACCTCTGGCTCACGCATACGCGATGAAAATTTCTTATCACCGATCCTCTGGGGTGTGGACGGATCTTTGATCCTTCTCATCACTCCATGACAAGCGGTGTGAACATTCCATCTTCGCCGCCCCTGGCTTATCTTCGTCGTGGGGGGCCCGGGGGGTCTCCCCCCGGCGAGAGAAAGCAAGGAAACACTCTTTATCTCTCTGTGGGCGGCATATCGGATCATAACGCCTTCCTTCATGAATCACGCCGGAGGAGCTGCCCCCGGAACCCCAGGGATTACGCTTGAAGCGGGAAGGCAGAAGAATGGCCGAGAAGAGTCTCGATCCAGATGATGGATCAAACTCTGGATACTTTTGGGATATGCTCATAGTATTTCACTTATGAAGTGAAAGCACGCTTCAAGCATACCGAACATAAATCTCATATCACAACTCTGTAATATCGGACACGAACCACCCGCTCAAAGATACGCGATGAAAATTTCTCGTCGCGTGCTCTCTCTTTCTCAAGACAAAAGGATTGGTGGAGACCTTGTTCCATCACCGCCCTGCCTATCCTCTTCACGGGGTTCAGGGGGCTTCGCTGACCAGATCTCTCCAGGGGGGAATTCATAGCCCGGCCCTCCATCCGGAGAGAACAAGTCTGACCCCCACGCCGAGGAGTGAAGGAGGAAGCCCTTCAACGGCCCTTGAGGGCGGCAACAAACCGTTCCCTGATCTCCTGAGGTGTTAAAGGGATGTTTTTGACCGGTGCGTTCCCCGGCCTGAGTACCACATGAATAAAATTCGGGCCGCCATCAACCGACGCGGCCATCACCCCCTCGAACGCTTCAGGGTGCTCGATCTTCCAGGTTCTCGTAAAGCCGCTGGCATGGGCGATGAGTTCGAGATCGAGGTCCGCGGCCGCATAGGTCGGTTGGTTTCCGGTGGAGCCAAAGGCCCCGTTGTCCAGACCGATCACCGTGAGGTTTTCCGGGGCGGCGGCGGCCACCACCGGGAGAACCGACGAGCCCAGGAGACTGCCGTCGCCGTCGAGGACGACCACCCGACGGTCGGTACCAAGGGCGAGCCCGAGGCCGATGGGCGTCGCCTGCGTGTACGAACCGAGCATATAGAAGTTGAGCGGGCGGTCCATGGCCGCATACAGTTCTTTGCTCGGGACACCGATGTTCGAGACGACGGCGGCGTCTCCCAGGTGGGAGGTCAGGGCCCTGATGGCGTCATATCGTGCCATCGTCGGTTCCCTGATCTCTCTGTCATAGAGGAGCGCCGAGTGCCGCGAGCGTGCCGGCGCGGCACGGGAGACCGCAGGGCATGCCTCGCCTTCCCACACCTTCGGCGAGATGAGGGCGACGTGCGGGCGGGAGCGGGCGAAGGCGTCCTCGACCACCTCGCCGATCCGCGGGAGGTCGGAGGGCTCGGAGATGATCGTATAGGCGATCCCGAGGGCGTCGAGCACCCCGGGGAGTTGACTGTTGAACGGGATCTGGGCCGGGATCCGTTCCTCGTAGACCCCGCGCCAGCTCGCGAGCACCGGGAGGGGGAGGCCAAAGGTGACGGTGAGCGACATGATCGCGTTGAGCATGTTCCCGAGACCCGAACTCTGGATGACCACCACCGGGCGCAGCCCGGCAAGCACCGCTCCGGCGGCGATCCCGACGCCGTCTTCCTCGCGGGTGAGGCCGACGGTCCGGATCCGATCGGGCAGGAGGAAGCAGAGATCCCTGGCACGGTCGCAGGGGAGGGTGAGGGTAAGGTCGACCCCGGCGTCTTCGAGGATCGTACAGACGAGATCTTCATGCATGGTTTCTCACCCATGAGAGGACGTCGCCGGCAAGAGCGGCGGTCTCGACATCGGCGGAGACCCGGAACGCCGGTTCGATCCGATACTGCTCGTGATCCTCGGCGACCCGCCGGTACCCGCCGCCGGTGAGATTGAGGAGCACGGCCTCGTCAGGGCCGACCGATCCGGTCTCGACGGCGTCGGCCAGGGCGGCGAGCGCGATCGCGGCCGCCGGATCAAGATCGATCCCCTCGGCCTCCTCGCACCAGCGCGCCGCCGCCTCCGCGGCAGGGTTGGTGACCGCATGCATCGCCCCCCTGGTGGCCGTGAGGGCGTCGAAGACCCCGCCTCCGATCCCGTAAGGCGGCTTCCGGTTGGTCAGCACATCGGCGTAGACCACGGCGACCGCCGTGCGGGCGTCGGGCATATCGATCGCCGGGACAATCTCCCGCCGCCCGGCCTCCCATGCCCTGACCATCGGGACGAAGGGGAGGTTCTGGGCAAGGTGGAGACGCGGGAGGACCGAGCCGAACCGGCCGTCTTCGACCAGTCGCATCGCCGCTTCCCACGCGGCGATCCCGCCGGTACCGCTCCCGACCGCCTGGAAGTAGCGGTCAGGCAGACGGCCGATGGTGACCGCCGCGTCGAGCATCACCGTACCCATCCCGTCCCGTCTCGCGACATTTCTGGCCCCCCCCTCGGGGAGAAGAGAAGGGTGGGTGCAGAGGGCGTCGGCGACGGCGATGGTGTCCGAGTAGTCGCCGTCCACCAGGACCATACAGACCTGATCGGTCTCGATGGTCGTCCAGAGACGCGTGGCGGCCTTCTCTGGCACCACCACCACGACCTGTCCGCCGGTGGCGGCGACGGTCTGGCAGAAGGCGCGGCCGGTGTTCCCGGCCGAGGCCACGACCAGCGTGCCGTCACCGGTCTCTCTCACCCTGACCATCGTGGGCAGGGCTTCCAGTTCTTTGAACGAACAGGTGTGGATCTCGGCGCCCCGTTCCGGCCAGTAGCCGTTGAAACCGATATACAGGTTCTTGAGCCCGAGGTCACGGGCCAGGCCCTCGCTCCGGTAGGTCACCGGCCCGGCCGCGGCCTTAAGTGTTCCCTCGATCGGGAGCCAGTCGGCGAAACGGAATATTCCGAGTTCGTTCCTGAGATTCAGTTTTTTTCTCCGGTATCTGGCCCTGATCAGTGCGTCGCACCCCTGCGGACACGAAAGCGTGTACCGGTCTTCAAGGACCGCTCCGCACCCGGGACAGATGAGTTCATAGTGTCGCATTTTCCTTTCACCCCTATAATTCAAATGATCCGTCCAGGAGAGCGCCTTTGAGACGCACACAGAGTTTTTCAGCCTTCTTCCGGTCTGACTGCCGCATGGTGATCGGGACCGTCAGACCGGCGACGTCGAGGGTGCCGAGGTCGGCACGGACCGCGCCCCCCGTACAGGCAACCGCACAGGCCCCGCACGAGGCGCAGAGGCAGGGGTCGATCCCTTTTCCGGCGATAAAGGCGCCGGTCGGGCAGATCGCCGTTGCCCGGCATGGTTCGCAGAAGAGGCAGGACGAAGGATCATAGACCACCTCGTGATCGGTCCCCTTCCAGACCTCCGCGTAGGTGGTCCTCGTAAAGGGTCGCCGGTCCTTGATATCGGCGATCGGGAGGGCGACCTCCTCGTCCAGCACCGAGAGGGCGTCGATCGAGGCCTGGTCCAGCACCGGGATCGGGGCGGCGATGCTGGTGATGCACTCGGGGCCTGCGGCCGTGACAAAACCGCCGCAGGTGCAGGGGTCCATCCCTTTCATCTCGGCAAAGACCGAGAGGTTCGGTTTTTCCGGTGTGCTCCTCGTCCCCTCGCCCATCACCAGACCGGGGGCCCCGTTCAGCAGCACCCGCGCGCCGGGCCCCAGCACCCTGAGCGCGGGGTCGTTCTCCACCGGACTGATCTCGCCGCACCCGCTGACCGAGGCCTCGGCACAGGAGCCCTTCAGGCCGGTCACCGAGAAGATCGTCTCTTCCGACGCAGCAGAGCAGTTTACAAAGGCGGTGTAGTTCTTGAAGGCGCCCCTGGTGGTAAAGAGGCGGTCGGTGCCGCAGTCGTCGAGGGTGACCTCGGCTTCATAGGTCCGCCCTCTCGCATCGACCTCCACATGGACCTCTTTCCCTGCCGCAAGGTCGGCAAAGAGGTGGCCGCCGCCATAGCGTGCCCCCAGATGGGCCGTGCCGTAGACGATCATATCGACGAGGCCGAGACGTTCGTTCGGGCAGGGGCCAGGATAGGCCGGAACCCCGTTGAGCCTCACCGCCTCGGCACGGCCGAAGGTGCCGGGCGGCGCGACCGGGACCGAGAGGAGGGCGGCGGTCCCCGACATCACCCCGCAGGTCCCGCAGGTGACCACGTCCACGTCTCCGGGCCCCGGACGTTCCCCGTCTCTGACCCGTCTCTTGAACTCCGATGCAGTCAGGACGACGGCATTCCCATCCCTGACCCGTTCCCGGATCTCAGAGATCGTCTTCATATGATGACGTCCTCCACCCGCACATGCAGCCCCTCTGGACGCTCCACGATCATATTGGTAACCCCGGTATGGGCAAGGGCCATCATGCAGAATCCGGGGAGGAAGCGCTGGCGCTTTCCGAAGACCGGAGGAGACGAGAGATGAGTGGCCATCCCCTCGAACCCGAGCATATGATAGGCCCTGAGATCGTGGTACTCCTGACCCCGCGAGAACTGCGGGCCGACGACATGACCGGTGATCACACCGGTGACCGGATCGGCCTCGATCACCCGGATCACATGCTGGACCGGACACCCGGCACCCATCGGGCGGCCGACGACGATCTCGCCCTCCGCGATCTCCCACTTCTCAACCAGGTCGGGCCTGAAGGGAAGGATGATCTTTCGGGCCGAGGGTTCGCCGGGGAGCGGGTCGATGATGAAGTCGTAGGTATTGCCGACGATGTCCCGCCCCGTATAGATCGCATCGGGGGCGGCGATACATGCCTCACCCGCGGAGAAGGGGCAGTCGGCGAGAGACCGTTCCCCTGCGGCGACCATTTCCATGAACGCCTCGCAAGTCCGCGCCCCGCAGAGCCCGCAGTTTTTTCCGGGCGGTGTCCACCCCATCTAATCACCCCGGAAGAGGGTGCCCGCGTCCCCGAGTCTCCTGACGACCCCAAAATGGTGCTGCCACCCGATCTCTTTCTTGCCGACGCAGACGGTGCAGACGCCGAGGGGCGGGACGCCGCGAAGTTCGACGGTGGCAGCGTCCTGCACCTCTTCGGCCTCTGCGATCCTCTGGAGCAGATAGCGCATGCCGGTTCCCTGTACGGCATTCGTCTCCACGATCTCGATCCCGGGCGCCACCTCCCTGATCCCCTCCCTGAAGACCTCCTTCTCGGCCTGGGAGACGAGGTCGATCCTGGTGACGACCGCCACGTCGGCGAGGGCGATCATCGGCCCCATCTTGAGGGGGGCGTGGGTGCCGGAGATGGCGCTGAGGACGACGATCCCGAGGGCCTGGGTGACGTACGGCGAACACCGGAGACAGAGGCCTGCGGACTCGACGATGAGGACGGACGCCTCTTCCTTCTCTGCCCACCTGAGGGCGTCGGCCATCACCATGATCCCGGCATGGTCGGGGCAGAGGTCGCCTGAGTAGACTTTCCGTGTCGGAATGCCGAACTCAGTTGCAAGTTCCTCGTCCTCGAAGGCCCGGACGACGTCGATCTTGAGGTAGGCCGCTGTCTCCCCGGTCCCGAGGTTCCTGAGAACCTGGCGGACGACCGCCGTCTTGCCGGCCGAAGGGGGTCCGGCAATAACGACCAGTTTCATAGTGCCTGCACCCCGCCGGTGAGGGCCTCGCCGGCACGGATCCGCTCCCTGAGACGGCAGAGGATGCCGTCCATCTTTTTCACTACAGAGAGAGCCTCCTCTTCCTCGCCTGTGTGTTCGATGACCCTGACGACCGTCCCGTTCCGCATCACGACCCTTCGATCGCACATCAGGGCGACGAGGGGGTCGTGGGTGACGAAGACCACCGCCTTCTGGTAGCGCCGGAGCACCTCGATCACCCGGTCCTTGAAGATCCCGGCATTCTCGACCTCGTCGAGGATGATCACCGGCGTGCTTCCGACGAAGATCGCGTCCGCGACCATCAGGGATCTGGTCTGCCCGCCTGAGAGGGAGGTCATCCGCGCCTCAGGCATGATCTTCTCGCCGGTGAACTCGTTTGCAAGGGCGATCGTCTCGCTGATGATCTCGTCCCCTTCGATCTTTCGCGACCTGACATGCATCTCAAGAAACTCCGCTACTTTGAGGTCGGCGAGGCATTTGGTGTTCTGGGTGATGAGGGCGATCGGTTTTTTCGCCGGGTCGCGTACATAATCGTCGGGAGGTATCGCTCCGTTGACGAGGACGGTCCGACCGGTGACGGTGTCGTCCCTGGCAAAGACTTCGATGTCGTTGATGAATGCACTCTTCCCCGATCCGGTCGGCCCGACGATCGCGAGGGTCTCCCCCGATCTGATCACGATCCGGTCGAAGTGCTCGGTCTCGCCGTTCTTGTCCTTCCCCGGGAGGACGGTGATCTCGGTGACCTGCAGATCCATGCAGGGGCGTATTCGCCCGGCTTCTGATAATAGTATCTCTGTGTCATATTGTCTGGGGACATTGGGGTGAAACTGACTGTAAAAATATACAAAGGGGCAATATTGGTGCCCAAAGAGATCCCGCCGCCGTGCCTGACTCTGCCCAGATGGAGAGTACAGACCAGATCTCCGGACAGATGTCGGGAGAGGAACAGGAGGATGCGGCCCCTCAGTGGTCAAAATGGAGGAAGACACGGCACCGCCCGTCTTCCTCTGCGCTCCGGGCGGTATCGGCGTACCGCCCGGCCATATACCACGCAAAGGCGGCAAAACCCCGGTCGTCTTCGAGCATCTCCTCCTCGGTCGGACGGGAGGATGGGAAGGCCATCGCCTGCCCGGTATAACTGAGGGCGAGGTCGAGGTTCAGTTCGTCGAAGGAAGCCGAGACCTCGACCGGTCCGTCGGTGAGGCACCCCATCGTGCCCTCCGCGATCTCGGTGGCGGCGGCGGCGGCGCGGACGACCACCTCCTCGCGGGCGCCCCACTCCTCCCCTTTACGCTGGAGGAAGGCCTCGATCTCCCTGGCCGCGGCCGACCCCGGTTCAAGCACGACGCTCTCCTCCTGCCTGATGCCGAACCTGAAGGCGAGGTTGAGCACGATGGCGGTGATGGTGGCCAGGGTGATCGAGGAGGCAAAGACCGGTTCGAAGATCGGGGGCACGTCCTCGAAGACGTACGGAACAAACTGGACCGAGAGACCAAAGACAAGGGAAATACCGATGACCAGCACCTTCCGGGTATCCATCATCCTGGAGAGCATCGTCGTGATCCCCACCATGATCAGGAAAGCGCAGATGTAGATGACGACCGCACCGATGACATAGATCGGCACCAGGGAGAAGGCGGTCGTCGCCTTCGGGACAAAGGCGCAGACGACGAGTGCTCCCCCGAAGAGGAAACCGATGAATCGGCTTGTGATGCGGGAGGCGACCGAGATGCCGAGTTCCGACGATGCGGTGGAGACACCCGGCGATCCGATCGCGCCGGCAAAGACGTTCGTGAGTCCCATCGTGAAGATGCCGTCCCTGATGTTCTCCATGTCGGGCCTGACCCAGGCGGCGTCATTCACCCGCTGCCCGATCGTCACGTTGGTGATCGTCTGGATCGTCGTCGCGATCACGGCGATGAGAAAGATCGGAAGCAAACGCAGGTCGAAGGACCACCCGAAGTACGAGATGTCGGGGGCCTGGAGGAGAGGGGCCACCATCACCCGGTCAAGGGCGTCGGCGGGGTACAGGCCGAGAAGATAACTCGCACCAAGGCCGACGGCAAGGGCGACGATGATCGCGTTCGCTTCATATTTCTCGCCGAATCTGGGTGATATGACGAGGACCGTAAGGGTGAGGGCCGCTACACCGACTCCCGCAGGGACCATCCCGACCGCGCTTGCCTCGCCGGTCATCCCGAGAAAACTCTGTATCCCGAAGGGAATCAGAGAGAAACCGAGGACGGTGATGACCATTCCCATCACCTCGGGCGGGAAGAGGACACGCAGTTCCCTGACGACTCGCGAGAGACCCATCTGGAGAAGACCGGCGACGGCGGTCATTCCGAACGCAAGGGCGAGGCCCCCGGCCTGGGCGGCGTGGAGGGTCGCCACCAGGAAGGACTCGTCGCAGGCGTTCGGCATCAGGTAACCGCACCCGATACCGCGCCTCCGGAGGGCCTGAAGGGCGGTGCCCACCCCCTCGGCGATGAGGAGGGACGAGAGGAGAGCGGCCGTCATCTCGGGCGGGCCCCCGATAGCCGCGACGATGATGATCGGGATCATCAGGGAGAGAGCGACGTGCTGGACCACGAACTGGAGGGTGAAAGGCACCGCCACCGAGGCGGGCGGGCGTTCGTCGACGCTGTACACAAGGTCTTCAGGTCGCCTGCTCATCGTTCGCCTCCCTGTTCTGTCATCTCCATCTCCTCTTTCCTACTGGTCGAAGTGCAGGTGGAGCGTGCACCTGCACGAAAGATCGCTTTCATCGGCCATCCTGCCGGCACCGGTCGTCAGCCGCCCCCTCTCGCCGGACCGCCGCGTGAGGTACGAGACGAAGATCTCCAGATTGAACTCGTCGAAACGCATGATCACCCGCACCGGGTCTTCCGTCAGTCCCTGGGTCTCGATGTCCTTGATACAGGTCTGCACTGCCCTGACCGCCCGGGAAAAAACCTCTTTGCGTGCCCCCCATACCCTGGCCGCCCTCATCATCGCGTGGTTTACGTCGGCAGGCGAAGCGACCGCCGGGTCATGGAAGAACTCCACCGTGTCCTTTACCCCCACCTGGTACAGGGCATTGAGGAGGATCGCAAGGAGCGCGGCGACGGTGAGAGAGATCCCAAAGGTCTGGGATAAGAGGTCATTCATCCCGACGATTTTGTCAGAGACCAGATCGATCCCGACGCCGATCGCCAGCGGGACGCCGATGACCAAGGAACGCCTGGAGTCAAGCATGCGCGAGGAGATGATCGCAAGCCCTGAGACGATGATGAAGGAGACTGCAAAGAGGGAGATGGCGGCAAGGACGGATGGCGGCAGAGAGGTCATGAGCCTGACGAGGAGGGGCGAGCACCCGATGAGGATGAGAAGGACGCCGGTGACGACTCCGATGATCCGGGAGAAGGCCCCGTTCGCGATCGAGACCCCAACGGCCGCGGGCGACGCCCCGACACCGGCACCGCCGATCAGGCCGGAAAAGGTGGTGGCAAGGCCGGTGACGAGCACGCCCTTCTCGATGTTCTCGAAGTCCGGCCGCTGCCATTCCTGGTTAGTGCTCACCTGGCAGAGGGTGAAGGTGCCGAGGTCGTTGAAGACAGTGCAGAACCCGGCGACAAGGAAGGGCAGGAGGAGCGCGGCGTCGAAGGACCAGCCGATCTGAGTAGGGTCAGGAAAGGCAAAGAGAGGGGCGGCGGCGATTTCAGCGATCTCGGCCGGACCGAAGGCGCCGGTGGCGGCGGCGATGAACCAGCCAGCACAGATGCCGAGCATGATCCCGGCGGTCCTGAGCATCCCCCTTCCATAGACATAGACCATGACGAGAAAACCGAGGAGGAGGACGCTTGTGACGACCGAGGCGATGTCGGTGCCGGAGCCGGCACCGTACTTCCCCATGAACGCGGGCATGATATGGCTGATGAGCATGATGCCGAGCATGAGGAGGATCATCCCGGCGATCTCGACCGGGAAGTACCTCCTGAGACGGGAGATGTACCGCGAGAACCCGACCTGGACGAGACCGGTCACCGCCGTCATGCCGAAAAGGAGTGAGAGGCCGCCCGTCTTGACCGCGAGGACCATCGGCCCGAGGTATGCGGCCGAAAGGGTGTACGGCACAAGGTACCGGACGCCGGCCCCCCGGTACCCGACGGCATTCACGATCGTCGCCGCACCCGCGGCGATCGCGATGCCGCCGATCAGGACGAGAAGGTCGTTAACCTCGATACCCGCGACGCTGGCAAGGGCGGTGACGATCTGAAGGCCGATCACGAAGAGGAAGAGGTGCTGGACGGCGAGCACCAGCGTGACGGACCATGGTGGACGGTCGTCTGATCGGTATACCAGGTCCGGCAGTTTCACGATAAAAATTGGATGTTACCATGAAAAAAACCTGCGATTTTTTCCAGAGAACCGTTCGACAATTCGTTTCATAAAGGGTTTTAATGACCCAAAAAGCGCTGTGAAGTTTAGTTTACGAATCCCCTGAAGACCTGACCAGGGGCATCCGTCTCGCACTATGGTAGCCGCAGATGACCAGGATCGTCTCCCCGAAGACGGCGTCGAGGGCGGGGTCGCCGGTGTCCACGAAGAGTGTTGGTGTTGCGTCGAGTTTGCCGGGCGTGGCGACGACGACGAGGTTCTCAGGCCCCGCGGCCCTGAGCACGGCGGGAGTGATCGGTCCTGTGCCCCGGCCGATGACCGCCCCCTGCGCTCCGATCGGGCTGACAATGATCCGGCACCGGCCCGCCTTCCTGATCTGCGCGAGGAGCGTCGCCTCGTCGGTGTCGGCGACGACAAGTTTTCCGCCGACGATCAGGTCCACGCCGAGCAGGGTCGCCTCGATCCCGACCTCCCGCGCGATCGCGGTGGTGGTGCCCCCGGCCCCGAGGGCCACGCACCCGCCCGCCTGGATCAGGTCGGCCATGAACCGGGCGATGCCGTCGAGGGCGGCGGCCTCGTTCCCGAAAGAAACTTCTTTGCCGGACTGCACATGACCGGGGAGGAAGGGCACCCTGGCTGTCGCATAGAGGCGGGCCTGCAGGTCGCCCTGCCGGTACGCCTCCTCGTCGATGTCCATCACCTCAGCCTCGCGGAGAGCATAGTCGCCGGCAAGCACCTCGGCCACCGCCGCGGGCCGTACCACAAAGACCCCCGAGTACATCTTCACCCCCGCGGGGATCCCGAGGATTGGTGTTTCTCCCGCGGCCGCCGCAACGTCCCGCGCCGTGCCGTCGCCGCCGCAGAAGAGGACGAGATCGACGTCAGCATCGACACAGGCCCTGACCGCGGCACGGGTGTCCTCAGCCGTCGTCTCCAGACCCTCGGGTACATGGACGATCCTGAAGTCGTTGATGCCCGCGGCGTCAAGGGCGTCGGCCCCCATCGCCCCGGCAGAGGTGAGGAAACGGATTGGAAATGCCCGGAGAGCGCGGAGTGCCTCGACGGCACGCGCCTCTGCCCGCGGTACCGCCCCCCGTCGCCGCGCCTCGGCGGCCGTTCCGTCCGTCCCCTTCAGGCCGACCGCGCCGCCGAGGCCGGCGAGGGGGTTGATAACCAGGCCGATCGTCGTCATAGGAGATGGAGAATATGCCACCGCCGGGGGAAAAAGATGTGTCATGGGGGGAGGAAGAGAAGGTATGCATCTCCGCCAGGACAGAGATCAAAACCGGGAACAGATGGCCGACATCAGTTTCCGTATCATGGCGATCCTCTTCAAGATCAGAGATTGGTTCAGACCGCCCGACCGTCTCCTGGACCTGATCGGGATCAGGGAGGGAATGGTCGTGGTGGACTATGGCTGCGGCCCGGGGAGGTATATATCAGGGGCATCCAGGCGGGTCGGTGGGGCCGGGCGTCTCTATGCTGTCGATATCCATGAACTGGCGGTCGAGGCAGTAAAAAGACTGGTGAAGGAAGAGAGGCTTACCAATGTCTTCCCGATCCTCGCCCGGGGCTACGACTCTGGTCTCCCGGACGGGACCGCCGACCTCGTCTATGCCCTCGATATGTTCCACATGATCCGGGATCCGGCCACCTTCCTCGGAGAACTCCGCAGGATCACAAAACCCGACGGCGTGCTGGTCATCGACGACGGCCACCAGCCGCGCAAGACCACCCAGAAAAAGATCCGTGCTTCGGGGCTGTGGGAGATCAAGGAGGAAAACGAGGCATATCTACGGTGCCACCCAAAATAGAGTAAGTTGGCGCCTATAGAATTGCTCATGAAGCGAAAGCATGTCTCAAGCATACCTGATGAAAATTTCTCGCCGTTTGATCTCTCTTTTCAAGACAGGAGAATTGGCGGGGACCGTGTTCCATCGCCGCTCCCACCTATCCTCCTCATGGGGGCTCCCGGCTGTGCAACCCCCCGGCGCGAGATTCCAGGAAAGATTCTGCGAGAGGGGCGGCACGATACTTGATTTCTGTTCGCTCATCGAACACAAGGAGAGGGATCAAGGATCGATCCTTCCCCACCCCGGAGAGCCACAAGAATTTTCAATCGCGTATGCTTGAGCCCAGGGCCGGTTCATGCCCGATCCCCCATAGCCGCAAGATGAAAGCACTCTCACACATGCCTGATCCCGGTGTACCCCGAGATCTCCGTATTCGTCGTGCAGAGATCGTCGACCGAGAGGGCGTGGACATCGTCATGACCGGTGAGGCGTGCGAACGTTCTGAGTTCTTCGGTCGAGACCGTGAGGAAGTTCTCAAGCATCCTGGCAGAGATATCCACCCGCAACCGCCCTCGCATCTCCGGGTCCTGGGTGGTCACCCCGACCGGACACTTCCCGGTATTGCAGAGGCGGTACTGCTGGCAGGCGCAGGCCATCAGGGCGGCGGTCCCGATTGCAACGGCGTCGGCTCCCATGGCCAGGGCCTTGGCAAAGTCAGCAGAGATGCGCAGGCCCCCGGTGATCACCAGAGAGACGTCTTCGGCACCGTGGCGGTCGAGAGAGACCCGCGCCCGGTGGAGCGCGAAGGGCGTCGGGACCGAGGTGGTGTCTTTCACAAAGAGCGGCGCGGCCGCCGTCGCGCCTGGCCGCCCGTCGATGGTGACAAAGTCGGGGCCGGCAGGGAGGACCACCGCCAGGTCGTCCTCGATGTGGCCCGCGGCAAGTTTCACCCCGACCGGGCGCCCGCCGGTCGCATTACGCAGATGCTCTATCGTCTCCCTGAGGGTCGCGGTGTCCCTGATCTCCTCGAACCTGGCAGGGCTTGTGATATCGCGCCCTGGCGGAAAACCCCGAATCGCCGCGATCTCGTCGGTCACTTTCTCCGCGGGCAGATGGCCACCCATCCCGGGTTTGGCCGACTGCCCGATCTTGATCTCGACGGCGTCCACCTTCCTGAGATCTTCAGGAGTGGCGGTGTAGTGGTTCGGGACGTACTCAAAGATGTACCGGTACGAAGCCGCCCGCACCTCCTCAAGCATCCCCCCCTCCCCCGAACACATCGCCGTCCCCACAGCGGCGCTTCCTTTCGCCAGGGCACGTTTGAACTCGCGCGAGAGCGCCCCGAAGGACATATGCGTGATGTAGATGGGGGTCTCGATGACCAGCGGATGATCGGCACGCGGGCCGATAACCGTCCCGGTGTTCACCGGTTCGTCCTGGTTGAGAGGAAGTCTTGCCAGTTGTGCACCGAGCACGAGGATCTCGTCCCAGGAGATTACCGGCTTCTGTGTCCGCATCGGCTCGAGGATCGACTCAGCCGTCGCGGCCATCCGACGGATCTCGGCCATATGCACTTCCAGAAGGTCGGCCTCCCGCCGCCATTCTCCGAGATAACCCTCTGCATAGCCGAGGCCATAATGTGACACGGTGATGGAATGGGTGGCACCGCAGACAGGGCAGACGACCGTCTGTTCCACCGTCTTCTTCGGCTCCACCTCGATGATTTTCAGGTGGGAGCGGTCGGAGCGGCATATCGGACACTGCCAGTCATCGGGAAAGGCCGATGGTTCGGTGCCCGGCCTGAGACCGATAGCCGAGTCACCTCTCTCAGAGTCGTACTCGAAGACCTGACAGATATCGCAGCGGTACCTCGCCATGGAGTGTCCCTGCTCTCACGTCCCTGTCTGTTCCTTCTCAGAGCCACGCGAACAATAATAGAGATGTTCAAGCCCCATCTTCTCATAGACCGGGCAACCGCCGCAGATGCACCCCTCCTCTACGGTGATGCACCCGCTCTTCCCGATCGCCGGGAAGCAATAACCACCCTCTTCACCACAGTCCTCAAAACTCGGGCACTGCGTGCAGGTGCAGAGGGAGAGGACCATCTGTTTCTTTTCTTCCATCTCCGTTGCCATGGCAGGTTTCATTGTTCTGAACCCCGAACTGCCATGAATAATCACCATATAATAACATTGTGATCTATTGTCATCTAATCTGGATGAGCCGGCCACATCTTTAAAAAAGGAGAGATTGGACCGGCATCACCCCACCTTCGGCAGGTGCGCGAGCGATTCCCTGATCAACTCGGCCGGGTACTCGTAGTCGGGAAGGCCGCCCGCGAGATAGATGTCGTAACTTGCGAAATCGAAGTTGCCGTGGCCCGAGTTATTGAAGAGGATCACCTTCTCCTCCCCGGTCTTCCGGCACTCGATGGCGGCGTCGATCGCCGCCTTCACGGCGTGGGCCGCCTCGGGAGCGACGACGATCCCCTCCGTCCGGGCGAAGGTGATGGCCGCATCGAAGACCTCGTTCTGGTGGTATGAGACGGCCCGCATCGCCCCGGCGTCGGTGAGGTGGGCGACAAGAGGCGAGACGCCGTGGTACCGCAATCCGCCCGCGTGGATCGCCGGCGGCACGAAGTCGTGGCCGAGCGTGAACATCTTCAGGAGAGGGGTGAGGCCTGCGATGTCGCCGTAGTCATAAGCAAAGAGCCCCTTCGTAAGGGTCGGGCAGGCCGTAGGTTCAACGCCGACGACGTCGGTCTCCGGGTACCTGCCGCGAAGTTTCTCCCCGACAAAGGGAAATGCGAGACCGGCGAAGTTCGAGCCGCCGCCGACACAACCGATGACCGTGTCGGGATAGGTGTCCTCCATCGCGAGTTGTTCCCGCGCCTCAAGGCCGATGACGGTCTGGTGGAGGCAGACATGGTTCAAGACGGAACCGAGGGCATAGTTCGTGTTCGGGTGGTTCACTGCGTCCTCCACCGCCTCAGAGATCGCAATCCCGAGGCTTCCCGGCGTGTCCGGGTAATCGGCAAGGACTTTTCTGCCTGAGGCCGTCCTTTCGCTCGGCGAGGGGAGGCACTCGGCCCCATAGACCTGCATCATACTTTTCCTGTACGGTTTCTGGGTATAGGACGACCTGACCATGTACACGGTGCAGGTCATTCCGAAGAGAGCGGTCGCAAAAGCGAGGGACGAACCCCACTGCCCGGCGCCGGTCTCGGTGGCGATCCGCTCGATCCCCTCCTGCCGGTTGTAGTAGGCCTGGGGCACCGCAGTGTTCGGCTTGTGCGAACCCGGCGGACTGACGCCTTCCCACTTGTAGTAGATCTTCGCCGGCGTCTTGAGGTGCTCTTCGAGGCGTCGCGCCCGGTACAGGGGGCTTGGCCTCCAGAGTCTAAGGATATCCCGCACCTCGTCAGGGATGGGAATCGAACGTTCGGTCGCCATCTCCTGCCTGATCAGCTCGCGGGGAAAGATCGCCGCAAGGTCGTCCGGGGTCACCGGTTTTCCCGTGCCCGGGTGAAGAGGCGGGGCAAGGGGCGCCGGCAGGTCGGCCTGAATGTTGTACCAGGCCTTCGGCATCGCGTCCTCGTCGAGGAGGATCTTGGTGCGCATGCAAAACATTGTAGATGCCCATATATATGCATTGCTGCATTGAAACATACATTGCCGTGGCATCGATTTCCGGAGATTTCAGTATCAAAATATTTGCAAAAAAGAGAATTAAGCCCATTTAATTCAAAATTTGGGATTGATAAAATATATATTATAGAATCCCGATCCTGGGCTTATGAAGCACATAGTCGGAACTCTTCTTCATCTCAAGAACTCTTCACCAGGGTTCTACTATTCTTTCCGCCAGATCGTCAGCCTGTACAAGTATCATCGACTCAACTACTATTATCTGAAAAATAGTCGAGGCCTTCCTAACTGGCCACGCGAAGTAAAGGATACGGTCATCAGAGTACATCCCCCTGCGATCAGAGGTGTCTCAGAGATGAAATTCGACACCGTCCTGGACTCGGGGGCGGCTCAAAGTGGAGACTGGGACATCCCGAAGAAAAAATTTATCGAATCACTCCAGTTCCAGGCAGTCAGATCCCGATATCTTGAAGGGAGATCCTGGGAAGAGACAGAGATATTTCAGACTACTGCAGAAGAACTTGAGCAGGGGCGGGTACGATGGGGATGCTCGACAATAGCAGAACTGAAAAAACGGTTCCTGATGATCGACAAATTGTATGAAACTATAAAAAAAAACGGATATAAGAGCAAAAGAGAGATTATTGCAGAGCACATCAATGACCCCTTCCTGCACTTCGAACCCCTCGACGAGGTCACCGTCAATATCGGGAGAAACGGAGATCTTCTCTTCAATGACGGAGCCCACCGCCTCTCGATCGCCCTGATACTTGGTATCGAAGAGATCCCGGTCAGAATCGTGGGGAGGCATGAGGACTGGCAGGGCCCGTGGATCTGGAAGAACGAGAACTTCCCGGATAGAAATTTCCCCGATGTCCTGAAGAGATCATCACTCCATCATCGCTGACAGGGTGGCAGATCAGATCATCTCGCCTTCCTCCATCAACCGCGCCTGGGGCGCGGCCCCCGGACCCGGAGATGAAGATAGGGCCAAGAAGGCTGAATAAAAGATCCTGATAGATGGGATGCCGCCCACCGCCTATCTTCGCGCGAGGGGTTCGGGGGGGCAAGCCCCCCGTCGAAGAGAACCATCAAGATCATTTTTACAAAGCCTCTGAACCATTATGCCGGGAGAATGGCAACCTCCACAACACCACGCACCGATACCCCGGCTGCCGAAGGGTACTGTACCCCTTCGGTCCAGTAATGAGTCCAGGAGGTGTTCTTGAGACAGAGACGCATGTCTTCATTTCCAAACGTGTGATCCGGGGCAAGGAAGAAGAGACGGGGACCATCTCTGTACGCGGGGGCATAACCGGCCCCGGCACTCCACCAGGTCAGGACTGCCTCGCCCTGTCTGGGAGTGGGCTCATAAAGATTCTCGTATGCCAGTTCGGTCACATAGCCATCAGAAGCAGTCAATCTGACCTCCTCCCCTGGCGCCATCCCCCCGATCAGATCGCAGAGATCAGAGAGCCTCGTCCCCAATACGGCGTCCTCAATCTTGACAAGATTTTTATTCTCATCAGGGTTCCAGAGGTCTTCAGGGTCGAAGGTCGGCCCCTGGAAACGGTACGGGTTGGTCTCGTGTCCCAGAACCTCCAGATGCTTTCCCATCCAGGAGGTGTTCACGGCAGTCTCGCTCACGGTGGTGACCCCATCCCGGGCGTAGCGGACGATCCTGACTTCAGGGGGTGCCGGCGGTTTTTCAAAACCGATCAGATCGATCACGGTGACGCCGCCAAAGATCTGACCGTCCATACCTGCTCCGGTGAGCACAAGAGGGCCGAGGGTTGGATCTCCAGAGAGGATTTCTTCGTCCTTCATGTACGCCAGGAGATAGTCATTGTTCCTGACCAGATCCGTACTGTTCAGGGTAAGTGTAGTGCCGTCTGCGGCCGCAAATCGGACCAGATATCCGGACGCTGCCAGATGGGAACTGAGCATCGGGTGATGAGGCGATTCCTCCCCGTCCACCAGGCCGATATAAAACCAGACCGGGACGCCACTCCAGACAGCTCCGTCGGCATCGGTATATGCTTCCCCGTGACACCGCAGTGCGCTGGCGTACATTCCAGGACCGGTAGACGTCTCCGAGACGCCCTTGAGCGCGAGGTTCCAGGTCTCGGTTGCATCTCCATGCCCGGAAAGACTGTGTACCCTGAGGCGGAGAAGAGCACCGGCTTCATCAGACCCACTGCCCTTCTTCCCATAGAAGACGATGACGTCATCCCCATCTTTGAGAATATGACTGCAAATCCCGTCCTCTGCAGAACTCAGAAGGACCGGTTCACCGTTCACCGTGCAGTTCCATTCCATCCCCTCAGTCTCTCGATAACCGGCGATCTCGCTCACCACCTGCGAGTGAAGACGGGGATTCCAGGACCGGTCCTCGACCGAGAAGATCAAACCCCTCTCAGCTGCAGATGTCGCAAGGGCACCATACAGGCTCATATTGTCGATACAATATCGGATCCCTGAATTGGGGGTACAATAGACAGTGGTGCCGGGAGTGAGATTCACCTGGTCGTCATAGAGCACCTCAGGTTCCGCGTCGGATCCTGCGGGCAAAAGGAGCAGCACGGCACAGATTACTACAGCAAAGAGTGCCATTGATGCAAAAAGAAGATTAAGTGTCTTTCTTTCCATAAAATCATCCTTTGAATTCGGGATATCCAGATCTATTACCTATCACGGCGTATAAATGAAAGGTATTGAACTCTCTCAGGGCCTTAAAAACCCGGCCGCATCGGCAACACCCGCAAGACCACACTGAAGAAAGACAATCCCGAGCACCGCTTCTACGAGCGTCCCTTTAATATGTTCAACCTCTTTTTTCTTCTTCTGGACCGGGGGGTCGAAGTGGATCCGGTGTTCGTACAGTCTCCACCGGTCCGCAAGTCTGGCCATGTTCGCGTTGCTCTCATACGCCTTTCGCCGCTCAGATAACCTGCCGACATCGACAACCTCAGGAGTCCAGAGTTCACGGAGAACCCCGATTTTCAACGCGGCGTCCCCGATCCAGGCAAGTGTTTCGGCTGCATCAGGGAGCGCTGCCATTTCAGTTAATTTCTTCTCCGAGAGCCTGCATCCTCCATTTTTAAAATGAACTGCAATCTCTGAGAAGACATTTCTCGTACTTGGCTGAAAAAAAGCAATGACAAACATTTCATGATTCTTGATCGCATATCCGAGATCCACTTCGATTTCAGGCTGTACCTCTGCCCTGACCGCTATCACCCGGTCAATCATCCGGTCAAGAGAATTGATCCAGTGTTCCCTCTTCCTCCTGAGGTGATGAATATCAGGTGAGAGGGCGTTTTGCTGTTCGAGAAGTCCATCTCGTACGATCTGCAAGTTCTGCTCGACTCCTACCGCATGCCAGTGGAGTGTCCGGTGCATCGAGAATAAGAGAGCGGGATCGGGTTTATTCCTTCGGCCGTAAAAAAGTATAAATATATTTTCTCCCACCTGTGCCTGCCTCAGGGGGACGCGCCCGAAGACTGACCTGCCGTGACGAGATGAGAGGGATGGCTGAAACGGCTTGAAGGCCATGCCGACGCTGAAAACTCCTCATCACGGGGCCGAACAGACGCCCGGTTGAAGATAAGGCCGTGATTGGTCGGACCCACAGACCTTTTCCAGCAGAGGGACTGTGGGTAGCGAAGACGGCCGGACATGGTGCCGGCTTATCTTCAACGGGCACGATGCCGCATCCGCCCGGCCCAGTGGTCAAAACGGCTGAAGACCATGGGCAGAGAAGGGCATGATGCGGGGCCGACCAGGGATTTCGGAAGAGCCCTCTGGGGCGCCACATCGATACAAGATCTCTTTTTATTGAGAATTTATCCCTCCAAGCAGCACTATGTACCCATAACACTTAAATGGAGTATTTTTCCACACAGAATGCCATACAAAGCCAATATTTAGCCCAATTAAGTTATTAATTTCGAATTTGAACCAATCTCTTCCATAACCCTCACGAACAGGATCAATAAACTCATTCTCGCCTCCAGTCGACATCATAGCCCATATCTTCTTATATCATCTTGACCATGCTCAATCGTGGTACCCATGCCAGGAGAAGAGATGGTCAGAGTCACCGCCGAAGAGCTCAGGAACTTCATCACGGCGAAGGCGGTCATCGGGGAACCCCTCGACCTTGGAGATAAGGTCGTCTTTTCAATCGCACGATTTGGATTTGCTTTTGGCGCCGGAGCAGGCCACGGAAAAGAATCCGAGAAAGGCGGAGAAGGAAGGGGAGAAGGAGGCGGAGCAGGAGGAGGAGTCGATCCCATCGCTCTGCTCGTTGTTCATAAGGACGTAAAGGGTCCGGGAGGTGTCCAGCTCTTCCCGGTGACCCGGAAGGGAATGGTTGCAGAGGTGATCGAGACGATCGGGGAGACTATCCCACCGGTGATCGAACAGGTAGCCTCTGTCATCGGAGAGAGAAAGAAGAAAGCAGAGGAACCTGAAGAGGAGTAGACGTCCTGAACCATGGGAGGCAGTGAAATAATCCTCCTCTGCATCCTTCTAGGATGTGTCGGTCTCTTCATGTATTTGATCCTCCTCATGCCGTTGCATATCAGAGGAGCGGGGTCGTTCGAGGGTGGCACATGGGCGATCACCCTCGGCGCAAGGTGGACAGCCGCGGGGATCAGAGTGGACGGGGGGGAGCGATGGACGATGACCTTCCTCCTCAGCCGTACGCCGGTGGCAGAGATCTGCCTGCCGTCGGGTGAAAAAATTCCTGAGATAGAGGAAGAAGAAGCCGAGGAAAAAAGAAGGGTGCCCGACCTGGAGCAGATCAGAGCGGCCGGCCCGATCCTCCGCTATCTGTTCGGATATTTCAGGCAGATCATCGCCCATACCGGTCTGGAAAAGATCTCTCTCAGGTTTCGCGCCGGATTCGGGGACCCGGTTACAACCGGCGAGGTCTTCGGCGTGGTGCAGGCATTGAACGGTGTTCTGTGGCCGACACCGGTACACCTCAGAATGGAACCTCTCTTCGCCGCGGGTGAACCTGCCGGAGAGGGGGAGGTCGCCCTCAGGATCAGACGACCGGTCGTCCTCCTCGTCTCCGCGGCACGCCTGATCATGCAGCCTGAAATGCGCACCGTCATCCAGAAGGCGACACGGAGAAGAGAATGAACGATCTCACCATTGGAGAAGCAGTCGTCGCCGGGGATCGGGCGGTAGTCCCCCTCATGCGAGAGACCGAACTCGCAGGTATGGGAGGGGTGCTCTTCTCAGGACGGCCGGTCGCGCTCATCGTAGCTGAAATCGGAAGTACGGTGCTCTTCCGTCTCGACACCGACGTGCCCCTCGCCGAAGGGATGGTGAGGCAGGCGACGGAACGGGCCTTTGCCGCCCTCAAGAAAAATTAAACCCCAGAATTTTTCGAGACTGCAACGCTCTTTTCAGGTTCGTCGACGGTACCCCCCTCCTCTCTTCATCTTTCCTCTGAACCGAAGAAGAGTTATTTACCGCGTATGTTCAAGTCCGGGTTTCAGGCATTATCCCACAAAAAACTACACAAATAACAATTGATGTGAAAAATCAAATTATATATAACATTAATGCAGACGATCCTGCATGGATATCGACCCATCATGCAAGTTCATGAACCTCGACCGCCCCTTCACCGTCGAGAACCTCGCCGCGTTCCACGGCCATCTCGGCCCGTACATCGTCATCGGATATCGTATCGGCCGGTACGCACGAGAACATTTCTGCACCAACCCCTTCGAACTCAAAGCACGCGTCTTCTGTGCCGGCACGCCACCCGAATCCTGCCTCGCCGACGGCGTCCAGATCGGTAGCGGGTGCACCCTCGGAAAACAGAACATCGAGATCGTCGAGAGCGAACAGATCGCCATCGAGTTCGAGAACGGAGACAGAACGATCCGACTCACGCCGCTATCCTTCGAACTGCCAGACCACCACGACGAAGACGGAGAGCGGGCGATCGAGATCGCCGCCGAAGCGATGTACCACCTCGACAGCCACGACCTCTTCACCGTCGAAGAGCGTTGAACATGGCCGGAGGCAGCATCAACCTCGCCAGGGTCTACACCGCATACGAGGGATCGGACCTCCCGGTACTCAGGGATGTCTCCACATCCGTCGAACCGGGCGAGTTCGTCGTCGTCGGAGGGCCGAACGGTGCCGGCAAGACGACCCTTCTCGAATCGATCAACGGGATGCTCCCGATCACTCACGGTACCGCCACCGTCTGTGGTCTCGACGTCCTCTCCCACGGCTATGCGGTACGTCGGCGAGTCGGCTACGTCATCCAGAACTTCGCCTTCGACCCCCTCGCCCCCTTCACCGTCGGCCACGTCGTGATGATGGGAAGATACGGGCTGCTCGGCTACGGCAGGCAACCCGGCGAAGAGGACCGCCGGGCGGCCGAAGAGGCGTTGCACCTCCTCGGGATCGAAGACCTCGAAGAGCGGTCGATCGGCAAACTCTCCGGCGGCCAGCAGCAGAAGGTGCTCATCGCCCAGAACCTCGCAAAAAAACCCGACATCCTCCTCCTCGACGAACCCTTCTCCAACCTCGACCTCTGCACCCGCGACTTCATCTCAGAGATCCTCACCGGCACCGCCGACGCCGGATGCACCATCGTCATGGTCTCCCACGCCTTCGACGCCCTTCCTGCACGAGAGATCAGGGTCCTCGTCATGAACGACGGCCGGCTCACTTTCGACACCCGCTGTCCGGGCGAGGAGGTCGAGGAGAGAGTCCGCACCCACTCGGGTGATCCCCATGCTTGAGTTTCTCATCCAGAACAACATCGTTTGCCACGCCGTCGAGGCGATGCTCTTCGCCTCGATCGCCTGTAGCGTCCTCGGCGTGATCATCACCCAGTTGAACATCTCCTCCATCGGCTTCACCATGACGCACGCCGCCTTCGCCGGTGCGGCCGCCGGGATCTTCTTCGGCCTCGAAGGAACGGCCGCCGCCATCCTTGCAAGCCTCACCATCGCCACCATCCTCGGCCCCCTCTCGGAAAAGGCGAGGATGTCGACCGACACCATCCTGGGGGTCCTCTTCGGGATGATGATGGCCGTCGCGGTTTTCTTCATCTCGTACATGCAGTACCTCGGTTCAGGCCTTAATGCGAGCGCCCTCCTCTTCGGCAACGTCACCTCCCTGTACCGGGAGGAGATCTATGCCCTCGCCCTCATCTCCCTTGTCGCCGTCCTCTTTGTGGCGGTCTTCTTCAAGGAGATCACCGCGATCATCTTCGATCGCAAGATCGCCGAAGCGGCCGGGATCAGAGTGCGGCCCATCTACTATGCGCTCCTCTTCATGATCGCGATCTCGGTCTCCCTCTCCCTCAACATCATCGGCGGCCTCCTCCTCTATGTCTGGCTCGTCACCCCGGCCGCGATCGCCTACCAGTTCTGCACCACCGTACGCGGCCTCTTTCTCTCCGCCCCTCTTATCGCGGGGAGCGTGAGCGTCGTCGGGGCATGGACCGGCCTCCAGTACTCCCTCCCGGTCGGCCCCCTCACTGCCGTCGTCTTCAGCGCGCTCTTCCTGGTGGCCGTGCTGCTCTCTCCGAAACGACGGGTCCCCAGGGGGACCGGAGGACCCTCTTCAGACAAATCGAATATTCATCCACACAAATTAACAAAATTTATAAATTTATTCACACATGATCTGGTCAATGACAGGAAATAATTGGACCACATTCCTGGTGGTCGCCCTTTTTGTTTTTTGCGCCCTTCTGACACCTTCCGCAGCGGCACTGGACGTCGTCGCAACGACCAGCGTCCTCGCTGACCCCTTCCAGGCGATTGGCGGGGAGCATGTGGAGGCCATCGCAGTCGCCGACCCGGCTATCTGCCCCCATATGCAAGGGGACATCATCGACAACCGCATCCAGATGCAGAAAGATTTCATCGCATCGGCGGACCTCTTCGTCGCCCACGACTCCTCGATGGACAAACCGGTGGTGATGCCAGCGATCGAGAAGTTCATCGACGCCAACGACTACGGCACGGTCGACTGGACCGTGGTGGAGACCGAATACTGGAACACCCCCGAGAATGCGAAAGTTCTTGCCGCGGAGGTCAGGTCCATCCTCGCCGAGGTCGACCCGGAGAACGCAACCGCCTACGAGGCGAACTACGAGAGTTACTGTGAGGCGATCGACGCCACCGACCTTACCGAAGAGGAAGCGGCCCGGATCAACGGTCAGGATGTCATCGTGATGGCCTGGCAAAAGAACCCGGTCGAAAACTGGCTCGGCCTCAACGTCGTCGCCGTCTTCGGCCCCGAGTTCTACATGGAAGGAAAGTTCACCCCGGCAAAGGTCGTCGACGACATCAACGCGGATCCGGAGAAATACCAGAACGTGAAGTACGTCATCGAGAACATGCAGTCGGGCGAGATGGCAAAAGGGATCGAGGAAGCCCTCCACGACCAGGGGATCAGGGCCGAGCGCGTCATCTTCACCAACTTCCCGATGTCGATCACAGACGTCAAGTCCATTCCCGACGTCCTCGTCCACAACAAAGAGGCCATCACCCCGCCCGACCGGCCCATGACAATCGTCGCCACGACCAGCGTCATCTCCGATCCCTTCCAAGCGATCGGCGGGGAGCATGTGGAGGCCATCGCAGTCGCCGACCCCACCATCTGTCCCCACATGCAGGGCGACATCATCGACAGTCGCATCCAGATGCAGAAAGATCTCATCGCATCGGCAGATCTCTTCGTCGCCCACGACTCCTCGATGGACAAGCCGGTAGTCATGCCGGCGATCGAGAAGTTCATGGACGCCAACGACTACGGCACCGTCGGCTGGACGGTGATGGAAGTACAGGACTGGAACACGCCTGAAAAGGCGATACTCTTTGCAAAGAACGTGAGAGACATCCTCTCCAACGCACAGCCCTGGCATGCCGACGAGTTCGAGGAAAACTTCCAGACCTACTGCGATGCGATCGACGAGGCCGACATCGCCGCAAGCGAGCGGGAACGGATCGAAGGGCAGGACGTCGTCGTGATGGCCTGGCAGAAGGACCCGACGGAGAACTGGCTCGGCCTCAACGTCGTCGCCGTCTTCGGCCCCGAGTTCTATATGCAGGGGAAGTTCACCCCGGCGAAGATCGTCGACGACATCAACGCAAACCCGGAGAAATACCTGAACGTGAAATACGTCATCGAGAACATGCAGTCAGGCGAGATGGCAAAAGGGATCGAGGAGGCCCTCAACGACCAGGGGGTCCAGGCCGAGCGCGTCATCTTCACCAACTTCCCGATGTCAATCGCAGGCGTCGAGTCTATTCCCGACGTCCTTGCACACAACAAAGAAGCTGTGATGGCACCCGCACGGAAGTACTCCGAATCCGACGATGACTGGGAGGCTCCCGCCGCCCAGCTCGGCGCTGGCGAAGAGAACGAGTTCTGCTTCGAGGGGTGTGCCGTCAGCAGGATCGCCCTCATCCCTGAAGGAGCGATCGGATCGCTTATCCTCACGGCAAAAGAGGTGGCCTCTCTCCCAGGAGAGATCGAGCCACCGGAGAACACCACCTACCGCTACCTCGCCATCACCCCCAGTTCAGAGAGCGTACAGGAAAACTGCGAGGCCTGGATCGAGTTCTCGGTCGGCGAGTCCTGGCTCACGGAAAAGGGGATCGAACCCTTGGACATCGTGATGATACACTATCATGACGGCGCCTGGCAGATCCTGGACACCGAATACCTCGGCACCACCAACGGTGTGGCCATCTACCGCGCCCGGTGCACCGGGTTCTCGTACTTCGCGATCACCGTGCTGCCGGGCGGCGCAACGTTTGCGGAGACCACAGCCTCCCACCAGACGATAGAGACAAACGAGAGCACGGAATCCAACTCAATCGTTACCACCACAAAACCGCAGGCACAGGCGGCCGTCCCGACAGAGACCACGGCCTCGTCGACGGCGGCACCCCCCCAGACCACCCCGCAGCAGTCCCCGATCGGGCCTGTATTCTTCTTCGCCCTGGCGGCAGTGGTCTTCGGCCTGATGCGACGGATTTAATCCCCCTCTTTTTCCCACCAGATGTGCGCCGCACGCGAACGCTCACGCAGCACCAGACCGTCCCCCTCTCTGACAAGCCACCGCCCCAGTGCTTCGCGCACCACCTCTTCCTCTCCTGCACCGGCCACCCCGAACTTCGGCGCATAATGGGCAACCGCCTCCTCGAGATCCCTGAAATATTCTTCCTGGATGAGTGGCATCTGGACCAGGTTCGGATGGTACTCCATCTGCCAGAGGAGGTTGAAGACCACGTCTGCCTTCGGAACCGGGCTATACGGCGCCCCATGGAGGGGAGGCCAGATCTCAAGATAGTGTCGTTCCCACCCCGGGAGATCGGCAAACCAGAAGAGGTGTATCGAGCCCGAGGCGACGGCGTCCATCTTCTCGAGGCTCGCCGCCAGGTTTTCCATCGCAAGAGAGAACGAGGCGACGACAAGGTCGTACGGTCCCTCCAGATCGCACGCGGGATCGACCGCCTCCCACCGCTTCTGCACCGCCCGTATATTCCTGCAGTCCCTGACCCTCGCCTTTTCTTCCAGGACCGACATCATCCCTGCAGCAGGTTCCACGGCGGTGACCGACTGCACCTCCCGTGCGAGAGGGAGCGCGAGGGTGCCGGGGCCGGCACCGATATCGAGGACCGATAGTCGCGGCATCAGGGGGAGGCGGGCCAGCGTCGCCGCTACCCGGTCGGTCGGCACCCTGTACTCTGCCGCCACCTTCTTTTCCTCCCAGAGATCTTTGCCAGTCCTGAAACCAGGGACCGCACGATTCGCCCGCACCCTGTCCGCCCAGACCTGGTTCCAGTCTGTATTCGCAACCTTCATGGATGAAAATAGCTTTGAAAAGGCAAAAAAATAGTTCGAGTTCTCCCAGGATCCACAGAGAGGAACAAGACTCATATGCAGGACCGGACAATCATTCTCCGGTGACGCTGTCTATGGACAAGACTGGTGTTGCAATGATTGTCGTGGGGTTGGTCCTGATTGCCGCCGGCATCTACGGGATCACCCTCCTCACCCCTGAAGTGGTGACCTTCCTGATCGGGCTCATCGAACTTGCCATCGTGATCATCGGCCTCGGAATCCTTGTGGTCGGCGCGATCATGGCAAAAGAGTGACTGCAATCCCGGAGAACCGACAGCGGGCCCTCATACCCCTGTCCTTCTTCTCCCGGAGAACGAGGAGATGAAATTTTTTCTGGGTTTATCTTTTGGATCTGTAGAATTGAGCATGAAGCGAAAGCACGCCTCAAGCATACCGAATGAAAATCTTTCATAGCAGATCTTCGGGATGATTATCATAGAGGTCATCCCAAAACTCTCCGGTCTTGATAGGTGAGTGGAAGACGTTCCTGAAGTACGGCTTCGTTCAAGAGATTGGTGCCGCCCCACCCCAATCTTCGTCGTGGGGATCCGGGGGCAGCGCCCCCGGAGCGATTGATGTTGAAGGCGTGGTGATCAGGGCGGCACATCCGATCAGCACACTATCTCAAGCATAGGCGCCGGTGGGAGCGTCTCCGGCGTGAAGATGTGGGAAGACGAAGGGTTCGGTTCACAGGGCGTTGAAATGATGAAAAGAGGATGATTTCTACAGAGCCAAAAAATTATTTCTCGTTCTCCTTCGCCTTCTTCCACGAATAAAAGATCACCGCACCGGCGATCACCGCAACGACAAGAACAAGCACAACCGCTGTTGTCGGGAAAGACGTTGTTTCCCCTTCTCCTGGAGCAGGAAGCGTGCTCGAGACTCCGATCATGGCCGTCGATGAGTAAGTGTTCCCGTCGACATCCTTATACTCGATGACCAGGGGGATCTCGGTGGCATTCTCCACCCTGAAAGTGACGTCGAAGTTCGCAAGGTCGTCGGGATCGAGGGACGCAACCGGATAGACGCGGTTCGGGTCCACAGGCATTGCCGGTGCACCCGTGGTGATCACCACCGCCTTCGCCACCTCGAGGCCGGCGTTGGTTACATCGCCACTCGCCCGGTAGTGCCCTCCCTCCGTCGTCACTTCGACACCGGAAACGACGATCTCGGCACGCTTCTTGTCCTCAGAGAAGACGATCGGGAGAGGAACCTCGATGCTTCGCTGGTTGTCGCCGTTCCGGTAACGGAGCGTGAAGATCAGATCGGTCTCTTCGGCGGGAGTGATGTTGAAAGCGACCTCCCCGGCCTGATCGGGTTCAAGAGCCCCGATGAAGGCGCTCGTCGGTGTGACCTCAAGGTTCTGACCTGATGGGACGACCGAGACGCCGTTGATGGGGCCGGGACGCGGGTTGCTCACCGAAACCCGCACGATCTCCTTTTTGTCCTTGACAAAGGAATCGGGCCTGGAGATGACGGAGAAACGCGGCTCGGTCCCGTCCACTTTCACCGGGACAGGATACCTGAGCGAACCTGCATCCCTGAAGTCGAGGACAAAGACCGGGTAAAAGATCCCTTCACGCAGAGAGGCCTTCACCCTGAAGGTGAAAGTGGCCTCGTTCCCGGGCCCGATGGCCCCGAACGTCTGGTACGGGCTGTCAAGGACCGCCACGTTCTTGTCGGTATACAACCGGGCGCTGCTGATCGGAACACTCTGGTTGGCGGTGTTCTTTATCGTCACCGAGACCGTCGCCTCGTCGCCGGGCATCAGAACGGTCGGATCGGTCTGGGTCCCGAGGACCGTCACCCTCGCTGCATTCTCCTCACCGTCGACCGCTGCCGCAGCTGCCGGGAGGAGGAGCAGGAAGACCGCGAAGCATATCCACAGCGTCCGCATTTAGAGAACTCCCAGCGCACTTATCTGAAAGATGATATATATGCCCACCGGCACCCCGACGGTGATGGCGGCGTTGCGGAGGGTGAGGGAGCGTGCATACCGCATCCCGAAGATCCAGATGTTCGCGGCCCAGAGCATGAAGAGGATCCCGAGAATAGAAGAGATCATCGTCATCGGCGAACTGGCGATCACCTGATTCAATGCCTCCGCTCCCGCCGGAGTGGTCAGATCGACCTGTGGGAACACAAAAGACGGAGCATAATAGATGATGGCCAGGGACGAGAGCAGGTACCCGACGACCAGCGGGAGATATCCATAGCCCACCGCTTCAAAACTCTTCTTTATATCGCCGCTGCCCTTGAAAACCAGGGAGAGTAGATAAAAAACGATCACGAACACGATATAGAAGATAATCGTGGAGAAAAACGCTGCGACTACCGCAATAGCCATGACAATCCCGAGATATGACTGCGCCTCCGGGGGAAGAAGCGGCCCGGTCATCCCGGCTACCACATATGCTCCAGGCGCCGCAGCAAGTCCGGCCAGCAGGACAAACAGCAAGGGGAACTTCAGTCCTGCCTCATGCCCCTCCCGCTCCCTGAAGAAGGTATCAGGGTTGAGGAGGAGGTCGACAATCCAGTGACTCATGGTGATCTCTGGAACATCCATGCCATATAAATGAGAGGGGCCTATTCTTCAAGCGCCAGGAGGATTGCCTTCCTGAAGACGATCTCCGGGACGACACACCCCGCTCGTGCATCGGGGTCATAGGTGATCTCCGGTCGGCCCAGTTCTTCCATCCTCGACGGCCCGGTGCAGTAGGCCGCGGCCCCGGCAACTTCGTCGATCAGATCCTGCAAGGGGATCCCGTTGAAGAAGACCGCGGAAATAGTACCTAGACACTCTTCCACCCGCAGTTCCACACCGATATCATTCTCCTCAAGGAGCGGACGCATCTCCTGTAAGACCGCTCCCAGGGATCGCCCGGTGTCGATAGTGCGATACTGACACTCAACCCCTCCGCCCCGACGCCAGAGGACGACAAACCGGTCTTTCGTCAGGCCACCTCCCGGTTCTGCATCTGCATATCCCACACCATCGAGAGCAGGCCATATCAACCTGCGCCTGAGAAACCATCAGGTCAACCCCGCTTTCTCAGGAAGGCCTGTACCTTCTCAGACTCGATCCATCCCTGGTCGAGACGGTCGATGATCGCATCGATGATCCTGGCCTGCTCAAAGATCCGCTCCGCATCCTCTTCGGTGCAGTTGAGATCGGCAAGCCCGACGATCACGGAGAGAGGATTTCGGATCTCGTCGCCAAGAGCCGCAAACTGGAGGATGTTCCGCTCGATCTGAGTATATGCTTCTTCACGAGCCTGTTCCATCTCCCGGCGCTCGGTGACGTCACGCACCACCCCCTGGACCCCGGCCATCTCACCCTCGACCATGATCGGTGCGGCATTGATCTCAAGGTGCCTGGGAGTCCTGTCCTTCGCATGGAGGCAGACCGCAACACCCTCCACCGCCCGGCCATTTTTCAGGGCATCAATTACTTCATCCGATATTTTCTGCCAGTTATTATCGAGACCAACGAGGTAGGACTTCCCGACGAATTCCTCCGGATCGTAGCCGGTGACTCTCCTGAACGAGGGAGAGAGATAGGTATACCGTCCTTCGGCGTCGGTGGTGAAGATAATGTCGAAACTGCGTTCTGCAATCCCACGGAACATCTCCTCGCTTTTTCTCAGGGCATTTTCGGTCTTTTTTCTCACCCGGATCGTATATCCAAGATACAAGACCAGGAGAAGAAGGATTACAAGGGCGACGAGCACCACGGTCAGGACGTCCCGTTCGATCTCGATAGATGATGTCGGGGCATGGATCATCACGCTCCCTGCCGGGAGGTCTGACTCCTGAAGCCCGAAGCGTTGCAATTGGTGATAATCAAAGGTGTACACTCCCTGAAGATCCTTTTTGACCGGAACCGTCGAGGCCGACTCCCCTTCAAGAATCCCCAGTGCCATTTCCCCGGCCGCCGTCCCCTGGTCCTTTCCCGACGTGAGGCGACCGCCGACGAGGCCGTCGCCCAGGTAGACGTCCCAGACCCCATAGACCGGGACCGGAGAGGCGGCCGAAACCGCGGTGATCACCTCGGTATGATCATACGAGGTGCCGTCAGGATCCTGATAATAGGTCATCAGGAGGACGACGGTGTCAGGCGGGAGGACTGAGATCTCGCCCATGACCTCATCGAAACTCCGTCCTTCCGATGAGACGATCTCCAGACGACCTCGATAAATATCTGCCGCCCGCTCGACCACCTTCCAATTGGAAAGACCGGTCTCAGAACGGTCGTTGACGACATAGACTCTCCGCACGTCCGGGTCGAGAGCGAGGGCGGCATCGATGGTGCCGACGACGTCGTAGGCCTCGACGATCCCGGTGCAGTCCTCCCAGTCATCGAGGTACGAGTCTTCGAAATAGTTCACACCACAGAAGACGACCGGGACACCCGGAAAGAGGTCGTCATGGTACTCGCGCAGAAAACGGAAGGCATACTCATCGGAGCAGATGATCAGATCAAAAGAGATCGCCGCATACTTGACCCTGAAGAGATCGGCCATCCCCTCCACATACCCCGGCGAGTTCACCCGCGGCATGTCCATATACTCGATATACAGGTTGACGCCCTCTCCCGGATCGTCCAGGACCGAACGCACCCCGTCTGTCACATCGTCGCTCCAGGAGAGACCGTCATAATAGGAATGAAGAAGCAGGACATTCTGCTGATCGTCGGGGACAAACGCTCCGACCGCAGTAAAAGAAGTGAAGATGAGAAGAACAAAAATAAAAACCCGGAGGAATCCCTTCCAGGCGCCCCCGCCACCGCCGGAACCGGGCCTTCCTCTCATCTTCCTGGGCACCGCCTCGGACTAATTCGTATTCTTCCAGAGTCTGATCCGGTGCATCGCCTCTTTCAAGGTCTCAAGCGATGCGGCATAGCTGACCCGCATCCACCCCGGCGCGTTGAAGGCGGTGCCCGGCGTCGCGGCGACATGCGCCTCGTTGAGCCACTCGCGGGCGATGGCCATGTCGTCGCCCTCCACCTTCACAAAGGCGTAGAAAGCGCCGTCGGGCGGGGCAACCGTGTAGCCCATCGAACCGAACTCGTCAAGCATGTACATCCGGCGCCGCTCGAACTCCTGCCGCATCGCCTCAACACAGGACTGGTCGCCGGTGAGGGCCGCCACCCCGCCCCACATCACGAAGGTGGTCGGGTGAGAGACCGAGTGCTGCTGGACCTTGACCATCTGGCGGAGGACCGGCAGCGGTGCCACCGCATAGCCGAGCCGCCACCCCGTCATCGCATAGGCCTTGGAGAAGCCGTTGATGGTGATCGTTCGCTCGGCCATGTCGCCGATGGACGCAAGGGAGTGGTGTTCCCTGCCATAGACGAGTTTCTCGTAGATCTCGTCTGAGAGAGCGAGAAGGTCGTAATCCTCGCAGAGGTCGGCGACGAGTTTCAGCGAGGCATTCGAGAGGACGGTCCCGGCCGGGTTGGAGGGCGAGTTGACCACGATCATCCTGGTCTTCTGCCCCACCCGCTCCAGGATCGAGTCGTCGATCTGGAAGTCGGGCTCGTCCATCAGGTGGTGGACGACCCGAGCGCCGGCCATCTGGACACAGGGTTCGTAACTGACCCAGGCGGGATCAGGAAGGATCACCTCGTCGCCGGGGTTGAGACAGGCCTGCATCACCTCGTAAATGGCACTCTTGGCCCCGCAGGTGGCGATGACCTGCTCGGGGCCGCAGGGGATCCGGTTCTCGGTCCAGCACTTCTCGGCCACCGCGTGCAGAAGTTCGGGGATGCCGTTGGAAGGGGCATAATGGGTTTCGCCCCTCTTCATGGCGTCACAGCAGGCCTGCACGATGTGTTCCGGAGTATCGAAATCCGGTTCGCCGATGGAGAGGGATATGACGTCTATCCCCTCTCTCTTCATCCGCTTGGCGGCGTCCGATATCTCGATCGTCGCCGACGGGGCGACGGCACCGACCTTCTCAGAGAGGGCTCTCATCCTAATCTCTGCACCATCTTGACGGCCGACTCGACCGCACGCTTTGCATAGTCGATCCGCTCGTTGGCCTCGAGTCTGGTCATGCCGGGCCCGGAGATCCCGAGGGCCACGGGCTTGTTGTACTCGAGGGAGAGGTCGATGATCTTGCGGGCGGCGTGCTGGACCACGATCTCGTCGTGCTGCGTCGCACCCTCGATGACGCAGCCGACGGTCACGACGGCGTCGACCTTCCCGTCTTCCAGCATCTTCTTGATCGCAAGGGGCATGTCGTAGGCGCCAGGCACGTAGAAGCACTCGGTCACCTCTGCGCCCAGGAACTTTGCGTGCTCCCGGCCCTCGATCTCCATCATATAGGTGATGTCGCGGTTGAACTCCGCCACGACGAAGCCAAGTTTGATTGTCATGGTGATCTCCTCGATTGATTCTTTTTCCGGTCGTCTATTATTCCTGCCGGTCTACTGCCTGGCCGGGCCGACGTCCTCGAAGCCCTGCCGCTGCCCGGTGCCGGCCATCCTGGTCAGCACGTCGGGGCGGAGGACGAGGTTCACGGCGTTCACGGCATGTTCCCGTGTCCGCCGTTCGGCAAGCCAGGCAAGTTCCCGTTCGTCCCTGGCCTCGTCCTCGTGGACGAAGACCTCGATGATGTGGTGGTTGGTCATCAGTTGAGCGAGCATCAAGCCCTGGGAGGCTTCGTGGGCGCAGAGTTTGTCCTTCTCCTGCCCGCCCGGCATCCCGAGGGCGATGACGATGTCGCAGCCCCGCTCTTCGATGAGTATCTTGCAGGCCACCGGGAGGTCCTTGAACCCGGGGACCGTAGAGCGTTCGATCGCCACGCTGGCGTGCCGCTTCAGCTCGTCGACGGCGATCGCGCCCATGTTGACGCGTGCAAAGGTGGTGTCGGCAACCCCGACCTTCATGGGTTCAGCACCTCTGCCGCGGCCTCGACACCGTCACCCACACCGGCGACGCCGGCCTTGCGGAGTGCGTGCTGGACTGCGGCGAGGGTGGCGAGGATCTCCGGGGCGCTGACCGCACCCATCGAACCGATGCGGAAGATCTTGCCCTTGAGGTGGTCCTGCCCGCCGGCGATCTCGATGCCCATCTTCTTGACGGTGCCGCGCACATCGGCGTCGGCGACGCCTTCGGGCATCCGCACCGCGGTGACGGTGTTCGAATAGGCCGAGTGTTCGTCGAGCTGCGGGAACATCTCGAGCCCCCAGGCGGCGACGGCGGCGCGGACCGAAGCCGACATCCTGTGGTGCCTGGCGACCCTGGCTTCCATACCTTCTTCCTTGATCATCATCAGGGACTCGTGGAGCCCGAGGAAGAGCGGCACGGCCGGGGTGTACGGGGTCTGCATCGGCTCCTTGTGGGCGCTCTTCCGGTACGACGCAAGGTCGAGATAGTACGGCCGATCTTCGACGATCCGGTCCCATGCCCGGTCTGAGACCGCAACAGCAGCAAGGCCTGCCGGTGCGGCGAGGCACTTCTGCGATCCGACGATCGCGACGTCGACTCCCCACTCGTCGGCGAGGACTTCGTCGCCGCCGACCGAGGTGACGCCGTCCATCACAAAGAGGGCGTCATGCTTGCGGGCAAGCCGTCCGACTTCCTTCGCCGGGTTGAGGATACCGGCGGAGGTCTCGTTGTGGACCATCGTCACCATCTCGGCGCCGTTCTCAAGGGCTTCCTCGAGGGCGGCGAGGTCGACCGGGGTTCCCCACTCAGAGGCGATCCCGGTTGCATCGCCGTTGCGTGATGCAATCTCGTAGAGACGGTCGCCAAACTTTCCGTTGACCAGCGAGGCGATCTTCTTGCCCTTCCCGAAGTTGGAGATCGCGGCGTCCATGCCGGCGGTGCCCGACCCACTGAGGATAAAGACCTCGTTCTCCGTCCCAAAGCACGTTTTCAGAACTTCGACGCTTTCGGTATACGCGGCGCCGAACTCGGGACCGCGGTGGTTGATGGCCTGACGCATCATGGCCTGGAGCACCCGTTCAGGGAGCGGGACCGGGCCCGGCAGCATCAGGAGTCGTACGTCTTCCATAGGTACAGGTTTGATTCGCCGTACGTGGCAATGTAGGTTGCCCCCGACAGGGACCGGGAGAAGGCATAACCGTCCCGCACCCCTATCTTGGATGAAGACGTAGAGGTATCACCATGCCAGATGTTGCGGTCATCACCGGATCGGCCTCGGACAGCGCAATCGCCGAGAAGGCCACGCATATACTCGCCGAATATGGGATCACCTATGACGTTCAGGTGATCTCGGCCCATCGGGATCCCGAGCGCCTGGACGAGTATGTGAAGGCCTCCGATGCGAAGGTCTTCATCTGCATCGCGGGCATGTCGGCGGCCCTCCCCGGCGTCGTCGCGTCGAAGACGAAGAAGCCGGTGATCGGGGTGCCGGTCTCGGGCAAACTGCTCGGCGGCCTCGATGCTCTGCTCTCGGTGGTGCAGATGCCCAGGGGCGTGCCGGTCGCGTGTGTCGCCGTGGACGGCGGCGAGAACGCCGCCCATCTTGCGGCACGGATCCTGGGCGTGACGTGAGGGATAAGAGCCGGGGGAGAGATCCCGGCGCGACCTTTCTTTCAGGACTTTTTGCATCAGACATGAAACTCTGACTCAAGCATACGTGATTGACCATTGTTCGGAGAAACTCTCTCAATCGCGACAGGGCACTCGGAGGACACCGCTCAACTGCCGCCCCCTATCCTCACGCGAGACGACAGGACAGATCCTACGATGGGGGGACGGCACGGTTGATCATCACGCCGTCCCGCCGCCATGACCCCGAAGATTGAACCGGGACGGGAGGGAGCGGGGCGATCTTTTTTCGGCGGGAGCACACCGCCCCGTGCCGCCCCCATCCTATCCTCTCGCGAGATGGCAGAACAGACTCAATGATCGGGGGCGGCATGGTCTGATCGTCACGCTGTCTCGCGAGAGGATAGGAGCGCTCGACTCTTCCATCACAGAAGTGCAGCAGACACGAACACCATCCCTCACCGTCCTCACCCCCCCTCTCGCGAAACAGTGATAGGGGGCGGCCCTTCTGATCGTTATGCCATCCCATCGTCATGACCCCGAAGATTGGAGCGGGACGGGGAAGATCACACCACCCCATGCCGTCCCCCGCACTATCTTTTCGCGAGACGGCGGAAAAGATCCGGTGATCGGGGACGGCACACCTGATCTTCATACTCCCTGTCGTCACGACCCCGAAGATAAAACCGGAACGAGGGAAGGGCATGCCTTCTCGCCGCCCCCGCCCTATCTTCTCGCGAAACTGCAGAACAGGTCCGGTGATGGGGGGACGGGATGTTCAGATCGTCACACCGTCCTGTCAGCATGACCCCGAAGATAGAACCTGGATGGGAGCGGGCCGATCCATTCTCAGCGGGATCACCGACGTGCCGTCCCACACCCTATCCTCTCGCGAGACGGCAGGACAGATCGGGTGATAAGGGGCGGCACATCGATCACCGAACCGGACCTTTCCCTCCGGCCGTTCCGTTTCCGCCTCAGTCCCTCGGCTGGAGGAGGTTGACGATCTTTTGCGCGACCCCGTCGGCCTTCTTCACCGCCCTCACATCGGTCATGATCTCACCCGGTGCATAGGCTTTCCCGCAGACATGGCCGAGGTACGAGAAGTGGTGGGTGTTCAGGAACCCCTCGATCGTCTCGAGCGAACGTTCACAGCCGCGGTCGGCGCAGACGGTCACCGCCACCGCGCTCCGTCCCGCGAGTTTTCGGTCATGGAAGAGCGAGTACGTGCGGTCGATGAAATTCTTCATCTGGCCGTTGACGTCATAGTAATAGGTCGGCGACCCGAGGACGACCACCTCGGCCTCAAGCATCTTCCGGGCAAGGTCGGCCCAGTCGTCGCCCTCGACGACACACCATTTTGTTTCCTTGCACTGCTCGCACCCGGTGCAGGGCTTGATCGTCCTGCCCGTAAAAGAGACGAATTCGGTCTCGATACCGGTTGCCTGGACCTTTGCGAGGATGTACCTGACAAGCTGGGCGGTGTTCCCGTCCTTTCTCATGCTCCCTGAGATGCCGAGGACCTTCATACATTGAGATGGCATCCACCCATATTGGTCTTTCTGATCCTCGGATCAAGCCTGATCGCGGTAAAGGCGTCGGCAACTTCAGTGAACGGCTCGTCAGGGCGGTAGAAGAGATGAGAAAAGCACCGGCAGTCGCTGCACCCGAACCCTTCGACCGCTTCGCCCCCGATCGCGGCGGCAAGTCCGCACTCGAGGTCATCGTCGGTCGCTGCGCACACCGCTCCCCTGAGGACGAAGGCGCCTGAGAGGAGAAGGCGGTCGACGTGCCAGCGCGGCCGTCGATCCTTATCCGCTGCGAGGTGGACGTGGCGACCTACCCTGGCCCCAAGCCCACCAGGCCCCTGGGCCGACCCGACATAGAGGTGCCACCCCTCCCTGAACGCCACCTCGCCGAGGGCTCCGATCCCGAGGGTGACGGCCCGGTTCTGGAAGACCAGGCAATAGATCCCTCTCATCAACTGCCCCGGAGAGCGAGAGCCGACGCCCTGACATGCCGCCCGCCCCCTTCCCGCACCGGTTCGCCATGGCCGGGGTACAGTCCTTCCACCTCCAGGGCCGCAAGCCGCTCGACCGACCTGCTCAACGCGACGCGGTCGCCGCCGGGGAAGTCGTAGCGCCCAAAGGACCCGCCGGGAAAGACGGTGTCCCCGCAGAAGAGGGCCTTCTCCTCTTGATGGTACAGCGAGATCCCGCCCGGCGTGTGGCCTGGGGTGTGGATGATCTCGAGGTCGCCGATCCGGTCGCCGTCCTCGAGCAGACGGTCGGGGGCGATCCCGGGAGGCCGGGCCACGAAGAGCGGGGCAAGACTCGGACCGTCGTCGACGAGCCCCCTGACATCGAGAGCATGGACGCAGACCCCGGCATGGCAGAGGTCTCTGAGCTCTTTCAGGTGGGCGGTGTGGTCGTAGTGCGTATGGGTGAGCACGATTGCGGTGATCTCTTCTGCATAGGGCGCGACGGCCATGGGGAAGACCCCGGCGTCGATGAGCACCTCGCCGCAGATGTAACTGTTCGCGAGGAATCCCTCTCCTGGCAACCAGACGACTGGCATGCAGAATAATAAGGAACACCGACAGATGTGTGTTATGCAAACCCTGATCAAGGAGTGTCTCAACGGCGTCCCTCCCGAGGTCGAGGCGATCGCACGGGACGAAGGGCTCTCACCCAGGCAGGCGGCCCGTGCGGTGACGAGAGGGCGGATCACGGTTGCTGCAAATCCTCGCCGCCCACACCGTCTTTGTGCTGTCGGCGAAGGGTGCAGCGTAAAGGTGAACGTGAACATCGGCACCTCAGCGGAACGGTGCGACCCTGATCTCGAGATCGAGAAGGCGAAGGTAGCCCTTGCCAACGGCGCCGACACCCTGATGGACCTCTCGACCGGGGGCGACCTCCCGGCGATCCGGAAACGGATCCTGGAACTGGACGCACCACTCGGGACGGTCCCGATCTACGAGGCGGTGCGGCGGGCCGGTTCGGCTGCCGACGTCACCGCCGATCTCCTCTTCAAGGTCATCAGGGAGCACTGCCAGCAGGGGGTGGATTTCCTCACACTCCACTGCGGCGTGAACCTGGACGCCTTCGCCGATCTCAAGGCCGACCCAAGGATCATGGGCGTGGTCTCCAGGGGCGGGGCCTTCCATGTGGCTATGATGGCGGCGACCGGGGAGGAGAACCCGCTTTACAAGGAGTACGACTATCTCCTCGAGATCCTGGAGGAGAGCGATGTCGTCGTCTCGCTCGGCGACGGGATGCGGCCGGGGTGTATTTATGATGCCGAGCGTCTTGCCAAGGCGACCGAGTACATCACCCTTGGCCGTCTCTCGAGACGTGCGCTTTCTGCCGGGGTCCAGCGTTTCATCGAGGGGCCGGGACACATGCCCATCGACGAGATCGGGTATAATGTCAAGATGATCAAGGAGGTCTGCGACGGGGCGCCGCTGTACCTCCTCGGTCCCCTGGTCACCGACATCGCACCCGGCTATGACCATGTGGTCGGGGCGATCGGCGGGGCGGTGGCGGCGATGCACGGCGCCGACTTCCTCTGTATGGTCTCGCCGAGCGAGCACCTCGCCCTGCCCGACATCGACGATATCGCCGAAGGTACCCGGGTGGCGCGGGTCTCCGCTCACGCAGGCGACATCGTCAGGCTCGGAGAAGGGGCTTCATCGGCGCCCGACCTCAAGATGGCCCAGGCCCGCCGACGTATCAACTGGGAGGAGCAGTTCGAGGCGGCGATGTTCGGCGACCTGGCCCGGAAGGTCCACGCCCGTGACGGGGACCTGGACACCTGCTCGATGTGCGGCGATCTCTGCGCGATCAAGATGGTGCGCGAGGCTCTGGAAGGGGACGAAGAGAAAAAAGACTGAAAAATAACTGATGGGTCGCGTCGACCCACGGTATTTATTTTTGGCTTTTTAGGGCTGTGTAGAATCGGGTATGAACCCTGGGGCCCAAGCATACGCCATGAACATTTTGTGGGTCTCTGGAGTGTGCACGGCCCCGTGTTCCCCTCCGGAGTAAGACACGAGGTGAGAACTCTGTCTCATTGCCGTCCCCGGAACCCCCGGGATGGCGATGGGGGGCGGGAAGGCAAAAAGGGGAGTCGTTCTGAGTTCAGTGCTCTCCTCAGATCAGTTCATACAGCGTCGTCCGCTGCCGCAACGGGCGCCCGAGGTCTTCGGTGATCCGGCACATCGCCGATGGGTCGAGGTAATCGGCGTCCTCCGCCCCGGCGTCGGTGGAGACCTCGTCGTCGAACATCGTGCCTCCCAGGTCGTTGCACCCGGCCATGAGCCCGAGCTGCGCCATCCTGGTCCCGACCTTCCCCCAGGAGATCTGGATGTTTTCGAAGTTGTCCAGGAAGAGACGGGCAACGGAAAACATCAGCATGTCCTCCCGTCCGGTGGTACCCGGCCTCGCAATCCCGGCCTTATAGAGCGGGGTGTTGGTATGGATGAAGGGAAGTGGGACGAGTTCGGTGAACCCACCGGTCTCGTCCTGCACCTCGCGCAGCACCGCAAGGTGCCGCACCCGGTCGGCCTCTGACTCGTAGCTCCCGTACATGATCGTGGCCGTCGACCTGATCCCCATCTGATGGGCCTCCCTGATCACCCGCACCCAGGTGGCGGTGTCCACCTTCCGCGGACAGATCACCTGCCGCACCTCGTCGACCAGGATCTCGGCCGCCGTCCCCTGAAGGGTGCCAAGGCCCGCGGCACGGAGACGTTCCAGCACTTCTTGTGTGGATATCGCGCTCTGTTCCGAGGCAAAGACCACTTCCTCTGGACTGCAGGTGTGGATGTCCACATCAGGGAGGATCGCGTGGACCCATCCGATCATCTCCTCATATGAAGAGACGTCGAAGGCCGGGTGGACGCCTGAGAGAAAACAGACCTCGCTGACACCGCGGTCACGGGCGAGACGGGCGCGGCGCTCCACCTCTTCTCTCCCATGGAGATAGGCGCCGGGATCGGTGGCCTTCCGTCCGAAGCCACAGAAGCCACAGAGGTTCTTGCAGATATTCGTGATATGGAGGTTCTGGTTGCGCACGTAGGTGACCGTCTCCCCGGCACGCTCCTGCCGGGCTTCGTCGGCGGCCGCCGCAATCTCCCACACCCGCCGGTCCCGGACTGTGAGGAGGGAGAGGGCCTCCTCCTCGGTCATCCGGTGGCCGGCAAGCGTGTCGGAGAGTAGGGTTCTGATATCGTCTCTGGGCATGGGGGGGTTCCCTCGGGTTATTTCTGTTCTTTCCGGCGCTCGACCAGGAAGTCGTAGATGAACATCAGGACGATCAGGACGACGGCCACCTCAAAGATATGGAGGGGGAGGTAGCCAAGGAAGGGGATCGCAAAGAGGGCCTTGCCGACCACCCATTCCTTCTTCACCGGTTCGATCTGCCCACCGATCTCACGATAGACCGAGAGTTGATCAGGTGCCGGGTTGTTATCTCCCATCGTGATATAGCCCTCGTGCGGAGCAGTATACTCGACGGTCTGCCCATTCTGGAGAGGCAACATTACGGTCTGGTTCGCTTCGACCCACATGAGCGCACGATGGATGATCGGGTTGACAGAGTCGGCGCCGTTGGGCCGGTAGATGACCACGTCACCGTAGTCGTTGTACTTCATGTATCCCGAGACCTGGCCGTCCTCCCACGTCTGGAAGGTGCCGAACCGGTCCGGGGCGGAGACAAAGACCAGGTCGCCGATGTTCATGTTCGGAATCATGCTCCCTGACTCGATCGCCACCACCGCGGGCCAGGTGCCAGAGACCAGGAAGAGGACCAGGGCGATCCCTGCAACAACCGCGACTGCCCAGGCGATGTCCCGGCCGATGGCGACGGCAGGGTGCTTGCTTGTCCTGATCTGTTCGATCAAACCGGGTTTCCGGGCCGCTCTGTCAGACATCTGTAGGGAGATGTTAGGACCGGCATATAATATAAATATGGGAGCAGACAGGGCAGGGTTCAGAGCGCACTCAGATGTACTGAGCGCCGAATTCCCTGATCGATCGATGCCGTCGAGAGAGCCCCGGGTAAATCATCGAATACGGTTCCAGTTTAGAATTGCTCATGAAGCGAAAGAACGTCTCAAGCATACGGAATGAAAATTTCTCGTCGCTTGATCTCCCATTTTCAAGAATGAAGAATCGGTGGGGATCGTGTTCCGTCGCCGCCCCCACCGATCCTCATCGTGGGGGGTCCGGGGGGCACTTGCCCCCCGGCGCGAGACGGCAGTGAAGATTCTACACTATGAGCGGCACATCGGATCATCACGCCTTCCCAAACATCGGTGCCGGGAGCGCCGCCCACTGACCCCTTGGATGAAGATCGGGCAGGAAAGGCGGTTGAGTTACGCTCACACCCAGAATGGGTGAGAGTTTTCTACACAGCCGAAAATTCGGCTTTGAAGCGATCTTCTGGAGTGAAATCTGCAGAAATGCTCTGGACGGATATTTTTTCGGGGAAATAGCCGCCCCACCAGACGATCCATACCCTCACGACGAAGATGTGAGAGCCTTGCCGCCCATCACCATCCCGTAAGCAACGACACCGAGGAGAATTACCGTCGCTCCCGACGGCACGTCGAGGAGCGATGAGAGCACGATCCCGCCGGTCGTGAAGACGGCACCCAGGAGGACGGCGAGGCCCATCATCTTCCAGAGCCTTGCGGTGAACTCCCGGGCGATCGCGGCCGGAAGGGTGAGGAGGGCGATGACCAGGATGATCCCGACGACCTGAATGAGCATCACCACGTTCAGGGCGATGAGCACCAGGAGGAGAAGATAGATCCGCTCGACCGGGAGGTTCATCACCCGTGCGTACTCCTCGTCGAAGGTGACGGCGAAGAACTCGTGGTACTGCAGGAAGACCGTCCCGAGGATGAGGAGATCGAGGAGGGCCATCACCAGCACCTCGTCTGAAGGAACCAGGAGGATGTTCCCGAAGAGATAGCCGAAGAGGTCGGGGGCGGAGCCTGGTGCCAGATAGACGAAGAGGATTCCGAGCGCCATCCCTGCAGACCAGAGCGCACCGACAAGGGTGTCGAGATGCTGGTGACGACGCAGGGAGAGTTCGCCCATGCCCAGGGCGGCGGCCACCGTGAAGACGCCGGCGCCGAGGAGGGGTTCGATCCCCAGGAAATAGCCGAGCCCGATCCCGCCGAAGGCCGCGTGCGAGACCCCGCCCGCGAGGGCTACCATCCTCTTGACGACGACATAGGTCCCGATCACGCCGCACGCCACGCTGGCAAGCAACCCGACCAGCAGGGCGTTTCTGAAGAACTCGTAGGCAAAGATATCGATCATCGCCGCCCCTCCTGCCGATGCTCCGGAAAGACGCGATGAGGAACGCCATGGGCGATGAGGTCGACCGGGCACCCGTAAGCCGCCTCGATCATGTCGGACGTGAGTTCGGGAGATTCGTGAGTGTACAGCCGCCTGTTGAGACAGGCAACCTTCGTCACCCGGGAGGAGAGGACGCCGATGTCGTGAGTGACGAAGACAATGGTCATCTGCTCGCGGAGGGTGTCCAAGGTCTTCATGAAGTGGTCCTCGGTGGGCGAGTCGATGTAGACCGTCGGTTCGTCGAGGATCAGCACCCTGGGCCCGGCGGCAAGGGCCCTGGCGATGATCGCCCGCTGCTGCTGCCCGCCCGAGAGCCGACTGATCTCCCGGCCCGCGAGGTCGGCGATCCCCATCAACTCGAGGGCCTCGTCAGCCATCTCATGATCTTTCCGCCCGTAGCGTCTCGGGAAACCCTGCAGATGACCGAGCCGCCCGGAGAGTACCATCTCCCCGACGGTCACCGGGTACGAGAAGTCGAAGGTGCGGTACTGCGGGACATACCCGAGAAGATGACGACGTTCCTGCGGGCGGCCTCCCAGCACCTTCACGTCTCCGGCCGCCAGTCTGACCAGGCCGAGGACCGTCTTGAGGAGGGTGGACTTTCCGCCGCCGTTCGGTCCGATGACCGCGTAGAAGTCGCCCTCCTCGACCGTAAGACTGACATCTTCAAGGACCCGCTTCCCGCCGAGGTCGACCGTGACCCCCGAGAGTTCGATGACCGGTGCCCTTTTCATGGCGACCCTGCGAATGCCCCGGCCACATGCCGCATGTTCTCGATATATCCTTTCTCCAGGGGACTGACCAGGACGACCGACCCGTTGATTTCCCCGGCGACCACCTCGGCACTCCGCGTGGACTGTTCTGGCGAGGCGAAGACGACGCTGATATTTTCCGCCCGCGCCTGAGCGATGAGATGCTGCAACCCCTGGGGAGTCGGTTCCTTGCCCTCATCCTCGATCGGGACGATCTTCAGCCCATAGTCCCGGGCAAAGTATCCCCATGCCGGGTGATAGACGAGGACTGCCTTCCCCTCCCGGCCGTCGAGGGACGCAACGATCTCCGTGTCGAGGGCATGGAGTTCGGCGAGATACCGGTCCCGGTTCGCCTCATAGATCGGCTTCCCCTCGGGATCGACTGCAATCAGTCCGTCGCAGATATTCGCGACCATCGTGGCGGCATTTCTTGGAGAGAGCCAGATGTGCGGGTCGCCGTCGACGATCTCGATCCCTTCAGAACAGTCGACGACAAGCATGTCCGGATTCAATCCGGCAATCTTCTCCATCCAGGCGTTCTCGACCTCCACACCCGATCCGACCTTGGCATACATCGCCGCCTCGCCGAGTCTGGCAAGTTGACCGGGCGTCGGTTCATAGGTGTGCGGGTTCTCGCCCGGGCCGACGAGGATCATCGCGTCCACACGGTCGCCGCCGACGGCTTCCACAAATTCTGCCTGCGGCGGGATGGTCACGGCGACCAGCACCTTTCCGTCTGCACCGGCCTCTCCCTCCCCCAGGCAACCTGCAACAAGAATAAAAGACAGGACAAGCACTGCACCACAGAGCGCCTGCCCCCCATATCGCGCCTCTGGCATCTGAGATTCCTCCAGAAATTTGGTGTGTAACCAAATATCGCGGGCGCCCTATATACGCCTTCCGCGGCTCAGGGCTCGTCAGGACAGCAAGAACGGTCGTGCTCAATGGGGCCGCAGCAACTCATCATCGGGTGACCGAGGGACGCGCAGATCCGGTCGACGAGTTCCCTGGATACACAGGCCTCGATCTTCCTCGCCTCCAGGCATGCCTCCTCTGAGGAGAGCCCGAAACGGCTCAGGGCAAGAGAGACGATCCGGTGCCTTCTGACCAGGAACCGGGCATATTCTTCCCCTTTTCCAGTAAGGGAGACCCCCCGATAGCGCGTGTGTTCCAGGTACCCCGCATCCGCCAGGACCGCCGCCGCCTTCGTCGCGGTCGAGGGAGAGACCCCGAGGTCCGCGGCGAGGTCGTTGGTGCGGACAACTCCTCCCATTCGATAGACTGCTTTGAGAAATTCGGCCTTCCTGGCAGGGAGTTCAGAGCCGTCGATCTCCTCCATACCATCATACTCCGGTCTGGTCAGAATAAAATTTTCCCCCACGCCAAATTCGGGAGATGATCAGACCCCAAAAATGTCGCAGGGATTGAACCCTCCCTGAACCAAATTGCTCTATTCCAAACATTGGGCTCTGTAGAATCGGGCATAAACGTTGGATTCAAGCATACGGGATGAAAAATTCTCGTCACGTGCTCTCTCTCTTTTCAAGAGAGGAGAATCGGGGGGGATCGTGTTCCATCGCCGCCCCCACCTATCTTCGTCGTGGGTGGTCCGGGGGGCAACGCCCCCCGGCGCGAGATGCCAGAGGAATCTCGACGATGGGGGCGGCCGATCCATCAGAAGAATTTTCTATCCTCTGCGTATCGGCTTCAAAGTGATATGAAAAGTTCAAACTCTCATGCAAACCTGAAGAGATGATCGTCAGGGTCATTTTCATGGTAAACCATCCTCTATTCATCACTTCAACCCCCTGTGAACCGAAGCCATCGCCTTCCCTCATGCTCACGCCGGGAGCGCTGCCCCCGGACCCCTGGGATGCAGATTGGACAGAGAATGGGATCTCTGATCGCTTTCCTCATATCGGTGCCACGGGGGTGGTGCCGTGATCTGCTTCATGCAAAGAATTGATCACCCTGCATCCCCAACAGATCACCAATGCTCTGCGACGAGGAGATCGTCGCCAGGTTCCTGGACGCCTCCTTTCAGGTCACCCAGGACGTGGTGGACTACATAAAGGAACAGGGCGACCCCGCGCTCATCGATCGGATCATCGCCGGAGCACCGCCCAACTCCTTTGTGATAGACCGCTCCTCGATACCCTCCACACCTCCTGTCCAGACACCAAAAAAACTGCGCGACGGGATCCGATTCCTGGCAGATCCCGAGATCGAGGTCCTCCAGGGCAAAGAAAACACGGCCAAGGGGATCAGGGAATTCGAGGAGTATGTCAACTACTTCAAAGACCGGTACACCAAACTCTCGGCCGTCATGCGGGGCCGGATCCAGCCGGTCCCGATCGAAGCCCTGGGGAGAAACGGACGATACCGGGAGGACGAAGCTTCGTTCACCGGGATGGTCGCCGAGATCCGGAACAGCGCCAAAGGCAACAAGATCGTGGAACTCGAAGACCCGACCGCCACGATGCGGGTGCTCTTCAACCGGTCCAGGGACGGTTTCGAAGAAGCCGAAAAACTCCTCCCCGACGAGGTGATCGGGGTCAAGGGCAAACTTTCCAACGACGGCAACATCTTCTTTGCCGACACCCTGATCAGGCCCGACATCCCGATCAACAACGCACCCTTCCGTTCAGATCGCCCGGGCAAGGCAGTTTTGATCTCCGACGTCCACGTCGGTTCCGACACCTTCCTTGAAGACGCCTGGCACCGTTTTGCCGACTGGCTCTCCGACCAGGACGACATCGGCTACCTCCTCGTCGCCGGCGACATCGTCGACGGGATCGGTATCTATCCCAACCAGGACAAGGAACTGGTTATCACCAACATCTACGGGCAATACCGCGCCTTCGGCGAGATGCTCGCCGCCCTCCCGCATAGGATCAAGATCGTCCTCTCACCAGGCAACCACGACGTGGTGCGGGGGGCGGAACCCCAGCCCGCCATCCCGCCGGAATTCAGGGAAGGGTACCCGCCGAACTGCATCTGGGTCGAGAACCCGGCCATGGTCAGTCTCCAGGGGGTGCGCGTGCTGATGTACCATGGCCGATCCTATGACGACATGATCGGGATGATCCCGGGGGCGTCGTACCGCCACCCCGAAGAGATCATGGAAGAGATGCTGAAGCGCCGCCACCTCGCCCCGACCTACGGGATGCGGACTCCCATCGCACCCGGGAGGACCGACCACCTCGTCATCAACCCGGTACCCGAGGTACTCCACACCGGCCACGTCCACATCTCCGGGATAAAACGCTACCGGGGCGTCCTGATGGTCAACGCCGGCACCTGGCAGTCCCAGACCGCCTTCCAGAAACAGATGAACGTGGTGCCCACCCCCGCACTGGCGGTCGTCCTCGACCTCCAGACTCTGGAGCCCGAGGTCTTCGATTTTTCAGGCACACCGTCCTGAACCGGCACGGCGCCGGAAAATAGTTGCATACTGGCAGAAATTGGCCTCGAGTCGTCGGTCAGGACAGGATCGCCGAACGGCCATACCAATAAAATCGCTCTCTTTTTATCATTGAAACATCAGATACATAGAGGAACAGCAACCGGGTTTTGATGGAACAATCATCGCTCGGAGGATAGAAAAAACATGGATCCAATCGTGTATCTGGCACCTCTGTGTGCTCTTCTGGGCCTCCTTTTTGCAGGTTACTCCTTTATGAGAGTCAAAAAGGAAGGCGAGGGCACCGAGGTCATGAAAAAGATCACCGCGGCGATCCACAACGGGGCCATGGTCTACCTTAACAGGCAGTACAAGGCCATCGCTGTGTTCGTCGTGGTGTTAGCCATCGTCATAGCGGCGATACTGCCCGACGGCGCGCTCACTGCGGGTTGTTTTGTGCTCGGTGCCGTGCTCTCGGCAACCGCGGGCTACATCGGCATGTTCACCGCAACGAACGCCAACGGCAGGACGACCAACGCCGCCCGTCGCGGCATCGCCGAGGCTTTCAAGGTCTCTTTCGCGAGCGGCAGCGTCATGGGTATGTCTGTCGTCGGTCTCGGTCTCTTCGGACTCTCCGTCTCCTTCATCGGGCTCACCACCTTCATGCCCGGGATGGAACAGGCCCAGATCGTGAACATCCTCGCAGGGTTCTCCCTGGGTGCGTCTTCGATCGCCCTCTTCGCCCGTGTCGGCGGCGGTATCTTCACCAAGGCCGCTGACGTCGGTGCCGACCTCGTCGGTAAGGTCGAGGCGGGCATCCCTGAGGACGACCCCAGAAACCCGGCCGTCATTGCAGACAACGTCGGTGACAATGTCGGCGACATCGCCGGGATGGGCGCAGACCTTTACGAGTCATATGTCGGCTCCATCATCGCGACGATGCTCCTCGGCGCTGCAACCGCCGCAGTCGCCTTCCCGAACATCGACCAGATGAACGTCATTCTGCTCCCGGTCATCATCGCCTCGGTCGGGATCCTCGCCTCCATCATCGGTTCCTTCTTCGTCAGGACGAACCGGGCCGAGTCGAGCGCCATTCACATGGCCTTCAACAAGGGCCTTCTTGTCGCGCTCGCCCTCGTGGTGGTCGCCACCTACTTCATCACCAATATGCTCCTCGGGGAGTACGGCTTCGGCGTCTTCGTCGCCACCATCGCCGGCCTCATCGCCGGGTTCCTCATCGGCCAGATCACCGAGTACTACACCTCCTTCGAGCGCAACCCCACCCTCGAGATCGCAAAGTCCTGTCAGACCGGGTCTGCGACCAACATCATCACCGGGTTTGCGAAGGGGATGGAGTCCACGCTCTTCCCGGTGATCATCATCGCCATCGCGATCTTCTTCGCCTACCAGTTCGCCGGGCTGTACGGCATCGCCATTGCGGCCGTCGGCATGCTCGCCACCCTGGGTATCTCCCTCGCGGTCGACGCTTACGGCCCGGTGGCCGACAATGCCGGCGGTATCGCCGAGATGTCCCACCAGGCTCCTGAAGTCCGTGAGATCACCGACACCCTCGACGCCGTCGGCAACACCACCGCCGCCATCGGCAAGGGCTTTGCCATCGGTTCCGCGGCACTCACGGCGCTCGCGCTCTTCTCGGCGTACGCCCACGCGGTTAGCCCGGTCGGCGAGACCATCGCCATCGACATCCTTGACACCCCGGTCTTCATCGGCCTGATCATCGGTGCGATGCTCCCGTTCCTCTTCTCCTCCATGACCATGATGGCCGTGGGGCGTGCGGCCTACGAGATCGTCGTCGAGGTCCGCCGTCAGTTCAAGGAGATCAAGGGCCTGATGGAAGGCAAGGCAGACCCGGACTATGAGTCCTGCATCGCCATCTCCACCCACTCGGCTCTGAAAGAGATGATCGCACCCGGTCTCCTCGCCATCGTCGCCCCGATCCTCGTCGGCGTCGTGCTCGGCAAGGGCGCCCTCGGCGGTCTGCTCGCAGGGTCCCTGGTCTCAGGGTTCATGCTCGCCATCACCATGGCCAATGCCGGTGGTGCCTGGGACAATGCCAAGAAGTACATCGAACAGGGCAACTACGGCGGCAAGGGTTCCGACGCTCACAAGGCCGGTGTCACCGGTGACACCGTCGGCGACCCGTTCAAGGACACCTCAGGCCCGGCCATCAACATCCTGCTCAAGTTGATGTCCATCGTGGCCGTCGTCTTTGCACCGATCTTCCTCTAATTTTTTTTCTTTTTTTCGAGATTTTAAGCATTATAATATCAGGCGTGAGCCGAGAGCGTACCTCAAGCATACGCTATGAAATTCTCTCATCGCGACAGGGCAGGGGGGGCGGGATGCTGCCCAGTTACCGATGGAAACGAACATATTACGAAATATTTTTAATATTAGACTATTTAAGAGATAAAAAATAATTTGAAACAAAAATTAAGACTAAAATAGGAATATTTATTAATTCACGGTGTGAATTTGATTCCATGGGTTCGTGTTATGAATCTGCCATTTTGTACCAAAAAAAATGCCCAAAATGGAGCATATATCTCACCATGCTCATCTTTATGGTCGCTCTCATCATATGCCCAACCAGTGCGGGGGAGCACCCTGTTATCAGAGAGGTTTCAGACACCTGCCCCCCCGCAGGCACTGAGATCGAGGTGATACTCTCCATCTCAGATATGAAAACAGGGGGAATCGTCGAGACCATCCCGTCCGGGTGGACTTTTACCGGCACCGATCATCCTGAAGACCGGAGTAAAATCTCAGGGTCAAATATCGTTTTCTCGGTAATAAACGATGCAGAGATCGTCTACCATGTGCGGATAGGCCCACGCAGTGGGGTCATTACCGGGGAGTGGGACGATGTACTCAACTGCACCAACGGCACCGTTCCCGAGACTTCGATTATGATCGCCGGGAGCGACGGTGGAGGCACCAGCACCTGGGAAACTTATGAAAATCGTATCGAAAACACTTCAGACAACATTCTGCTCTTCTCGAAAGATGAAACGAAAGGTCACCCCTTCACTCACAACGACGGGGTTGTGACCGGAATCCGTCTCTCAGGAAATCGTACCCTCGAAGACGTGAATCTCAGTGTCAGAAAGATCTCACAACCGTCAGACCTCCCTTCCCCTGAAGGCGTTCCATACACCTACCTGAACATCACACCCTCGGGCCACGACACCGGCAACATCACCAGGGCCGCGATCACCTTCGAGGTGAACGTCTCCTGGATGGATCAAAACTGGATTGAACCGTCATCGATCGTTCTGATGCGCTACAACTCGACATGGACGGCGCTCCCCACAAACCGTTCGGGGAAACACGGGATCAATCCGGTGTACACCGCCGTCTCCCCCGGTTTTTCCACCTTTGCGATCACCGGCACAGCGATCGAGAGAGGCGCCACAACCACCTCTGCCGCCGTGGAGAAAGACGAAGCAAAAAAACCTGTCACCATCGCAACACCGAAACAACAGTCCAGACCCGACCTCAAAACCGCAAACACAGATAAAAATTCTTCTGGACTGCTGGTCCCGGGACTGCTGACACTCCTCGTAATCTGTGGCGTTGTGGGCTATCTCCTGTACCGCAGGCGTGAAGACAGACCTGAGGAGAAGAAGGAGTGACCATCATGATGAAATCTTTGAAATACATTTTTTCATGCCTCTTCCTGGCCGCCATGGTCCTTGTTCCCGGTGCATCGGCGGCAGGGATCCCCGGCGATCTGGACGGAGACACTACGGTATCAGACGAAGAACTCTCGCAGGCGATCATCCCCTACATGGAGGCATCCTATCTTGACCTGGACACAGAGTCCCTTGACCGGGAAAGTCTCTCCCTTGCCGCCCATAACTGCATACGCATACCCTATGGGAAGGTCATTATCCCGGTCTCATCGGCAGGCGATCTCATGCAGGGCAACATCCTCAAGAAGGGTGGGGCACCGACCGGTTCCCTGATGTACGAGGGCCTGATCACCAGAAATAGTTATGAAGGCGTCTACGACTGCTGGCTTGCGGAAGACTGGGACGTCTCCGACGACGCAACCGTCTGGACTTTCTACCTGCCCGAAGACGCGACCTGGCACGACGGCGTTCCGGTCACATCAGAAGACATACAATTCACCCATGACTACATCAAATCCAAGAAATTATGGATCTCATCGGTGCTCATGGCCGTCGACCATGTCGAATGTCCTGACGAGCATACCGTCGAATACCACCTGAAAGAACCCTACCTGATGTTTGGAGACAAAATCTCCCACTGCCCCGGCATCTGCGTCATCCCCAAACATATCTGGGCAGATGTCGATGACCCCGACCACTGGCAGGACAATAAATTCATCGGGTGCGGCCCGTTCATCTTCAAGAATCGGGTCTCAGACCAGTCAATGCTTCTGCAGGCAAACTGCGACTACCACGGCAACGTCCCCTATGTGAACAATGTGGTGCTCACCGTCATCCCGGACATGGGCTCCAGGATTCTTGCCTTCAAATCAGGCGAGGTCGACGTCGTCGGGGATCTTGACGCGGCAACAGCAACAGACCTCGCTGGCGAGGAAGATATCAACGTGTACTCCATCCCTGACACCCGCGGCATAGAACTCAGTTATAACACCCTGACCTATCCGGCAAACATCACCGGTTTCAGGCAGGCAATGTGTCACGCCGTTGATCGTGATACCATCATCAACCTCGTCTTCGGTGGCTACGCCACACCGACCACAACCACGTTCCTGATGCCCGGCGTCGCCCATGATTATGTCAACCCCGAGATCCCGCCGTACGACTATGACATCGATAAAGCCGCGGCCATGCTCAAGGAGGCAGGTTTCGACGACATCGATGACGACGGCATTCTCGAAGGCCCGGACGGAAACGACCTCTCTCTCACCTTCCTGATCTGGAGCTCAGGAAATGAAGCACGGATCGCCGAGGTGCTCAAGAACGACTGGAAGAACCTCGGCATCGATCTGGAAATCAAGCAGATCGATTCGAGCCAGTGGCAGAAGGAAGTCCATAATTACCCGATGTTCTTCTCCGGTATGCCCTACCTGATGCATGACGACCCCGAGGATATGACCCACTTCGGTTCGAACGAGTTCTTTGGAAAACCGAACTGGTACGATTACAGTAACCCCGAGTTCGACCGGTTGATCTCCGACCTGCGCTCCACTGCCGACGACAGTGAACGCAAAGAGATCGGCTATCAGATGCAGGAGATCTTCGCAAAAGACGTGCCGTGCGTACCGATCTGTAGTATCGACTCGATCGTCGCATACCGTTCGGACCGTTTTACCGGATGGGAGTCGGTGAACCCGATGTACTGGAATGTCGTGGACATCAAACAGCTCTCGAACATCAAACCGGTTTCGCCGGTCAAAAAAGAAAAATAACAGGAGAATCTACTATGAAAACCGTAATCTGTGGGAAAGGAGGGAGCGGGAAGAGCACCATCACCGCTCTCCTTGCAAAGAAGATGGCAGCGCGCGGGAAGAGCGTGCTGGTCATCGACACCGACGAATCAAACCTCGGCCTCCACCGCCAGCTCGGCCTGGAAGCCCCCGACGACTTCATGGCATATATTGGCGGGAAAAAAGCATTTGTTCAACAAATGATGGAAAAGATGCCGAAGGGCGAACCCATCACCCTGTTTGAAGATTCGTGGAGCATTGCCGATGTCCCCGATCAGTACCTCTCGAAAAAAGACGGCATCGGACTGATCGCCATCGGAAAGATCCACGAATTCGGCGAAGGATGTGCCTGCCCCATGGGAGCACTCTCAAAGAACCTCATCGACCGTATCGGCGCAAACGATGCCGACCACATATTCATCGACACCGAAGCGGGAATCGAACACTTCGGCCGCGGTATCGAGCAGGGATGCGATCAGATCCTGGCGGTCGTCGAACCCTCGTACGAGTCGCTCCTGCTCTGTTCGCAGATCGAAAAAATGGGCAGGAATATCGAAAAACCGGTCTCTTTCATCCTGAACAAAGTCGAGGGCGACAACCGGGAGACCCTCTCCAGATCCCTCGATCCCTCCCATATTGTCGGGTGCATCCCCAGGAATGCCGGGGTTGCCAGTGTCGGTCTCAACGGCAGTGAGATGGACCTTGACCTTCAGGAGATCGACGAGATTGCAGACTATATTGAGACCGCATCAGGAGGCATCTGATATGAAAGAGAGACTCGCAACATTCAAGCCACCCATCGAAGACCACAGTCATTTTCTCCGCGAGATCTGCGGAGGCTTTGAGACGAGCCAGATCTTCATGACCTCCCATGAGATGGGCGTCTTCAACCATCTTGCAGAAAAAAAGACCGCAGACGCAGTAGCCAACGAACTCTCCATCACCCCCAGGGCCACTGCAAAACTCCTCGACATCCTTGCGGCAATGGAAGTCCTCGATAAGACGGGGAACGAGTATGTCGTAAAACCCACACTCAAACCCTTCCTTGTAGAGGGAGAGCCCTACTATGCCAGGTACCTGAACTTCAACAGAGAGTCCAGAAAGATCTGGATGGATCTTCCCGACCTCCTGAAAAACGGGTCCGCAGAAAAAACCGGAACACACAAACACGACTATGGGCGCGAAGACATCGAGTGGATCGCCCGCGGCTGCATGCTCGGCAGACTCCAGTCCACGCTCAAGATCGTCTGCGGTCTCCCTGAGTTCAGATCTGCACGGCGCCTCATCGACTTCGGCGGCGGACACGGGCTCTTCGGGATCGCGATGGCCCAGGAAAACCCTGATCTTGAGGTGTTCATCTTCGATCAGCCCGGCATCACCGAGGTGACCGAAGACTTCATCAAAAAATACGACCTCGAAGATCGCGTCTCAACGATCACCGGAGACTACCTTGTCGACGATCCCGGAGACGATTACGACATCGCTTTTGAGGCCTGTTCCTTTGGCGGCACACCGGACGAAGCACTGAAGTTCTATTCAAATGTTTCAGACTGCCTGAAAAAAGGAGGACTGTTTGTCAGTCAGACCTTCACCATCGACGACGACAGGACACAACCCCTCTCTTCCCTCATCTGGGATCTCAAAGAGTCCCTCACCGGAGAGGGGCACATGAACATGAAGACCAACAGCGAACTCTTCTCTCTCTTTGAAAAAGCAGGGCTTCAGGGCGAAAACGTATTTACAATGTCTGAAATGTCGATGCCGATGCGGATCGTGACCGCACGCAAGCCTGAAGACGTATGAATACTTTCAAAAATTATTATTTTTTTAAACGAATCTTATATTGTGCTGTTGTTTTCCTGATCAGCGCGAGCATCACCTTTGCGGTGCTCCACCTCATGCCAGGTGACTACATCCAGTCCCTCATGCCGTACATCGCCGAGATCAACCCCGAGTTCTCCGAACTTTTCAAAGAGAAATTCGGGCTGGACCGATCTCTCTTCGAACAGTACGCCCTCTATATCACCAACATCTTCCAGGGAAACTGGGGATATTCTTTCCAGTATGGAGCACCGGTCTTTGATATCATCGCTGAAAAACTGTTCTGGACAATGGTTATCCTCCTTCCGGCGACCGTCCTCTCGGCCGTTGCAGGCATCGTCATCGGATCCTATTCTGGCTGGAAAAACGGTTCAAAGACCGACGTCTGTCTGCTCAACGCGATGGTCTTCATCGGGGCCGTACCGTCATACTGGTGGGCGATCATGGCAATCCTGGTCTTCAGTTATTCCCTGGGACTCTTTCCGCTGGGGGGATTCGTCAGCCTGGACGCCCTGACCTCTGGTATCGACCCCCTCGACGTCCTGCATCACGCCGTCCTCCCCATCCTTGTCCTGACCGTCTCCTCGATCCCTGGCACCTATTATTTCATGAGAAACTCGATGCTCATGACCCTCGGCGAGGGCTACATCCTCACGGCACGAGCGAAAGGGGTGGAGGAGAAGAACATTCTCAGGCACCACGCCCTGAAAAACGCAATGTTGCCCATGATCACCGTCGTCAGTCTGCAGTGCGCTCACATGATCACCGGGAGCATCTTTATCGAGACGATCTTCTCCTGGCCCGGCCTGGGCCTGCTCACCTTCGACGCCCTCTCGGCCAGAGATCTTCCCCTCCTCGAAGGAATATTTCTGATGGATACGCTGGTCGTGATTGTGGCAAATTTTGCCGCAGACCTGTTGTACAGCATGGCGGATCCCCGCATCCAGGTGGGATCCCATGAATAGAGAGATTTTTTTCCAGGCCGGCATGGGGATCGTCGTCGGTGCCGTACTCCTCGCTCTCTTCGCCCCCTTCGTCGCCGGGTACGCCCCCGACGAGTTCAGCGGCCCGCCCCTTGCAAAACCCTCCGCCGACCACCTCCTCGGGACAAACGACCTCGGGCAGGACATCCTCTCGCGCCTGATCTACGGCACACGGGCGACATTGATCATCGGGTTTCTTGGCGCCCTCGTCGCCGTGGCGATCGGGACGATGATCGGCATTGTTGCAGGATACTATGGGGGGAAGATAGACGAGATGATCTCCAGAATCGTCGATGTGATGATGACCATCCCCACCTTTCCCCTCCTGCTCGTCCTCACCGTTCTTCTCTCACCAGGGATCTATGTGATCAGTCTGTTGATGGGCGTGATCGGGGGGGCCCATTCGTGCAGGGTGATCAGGTCCCAGGTGCTCTCGCTCGCAGAGACCAATCATATCCTTGGAGCGAAAGCGCTGGGACTCTCAAACCCATATATCATGGCCCGCCACATCCTCCCGAACGTCCTCCCCCTCATCATCGTGAAATATGTCTTTTCAGCGCAGGGGTTCATGCTGATGGGGGTGGGGCTCGGTTTCCTGGGCATCGGCGACGCTGCCGTCATCGACTGGGGACAGATGATCAACCGCGCCTATTCGAGCGGTGCATTTGCCCTCGGCATGTGGTGGTGGATCGGTCCGCCGGGTCTGGCGGTGACGGTGCTCTCAATCGGTCTTGCCATGATAGGGTTCGGCCTTGAAGACCGTTTGAATCCCAGACTCAGACATAAAAATGTCGAGGCGATAGCATGAACGGGACAAATGGCGAAGGACTGACGATACATGGCCTGAAGGTCTCGTTCAGGAGCGGACAGGAGACGGTCAGGGCGGTAAACCACATCGACCTCACCGTGAAGAACGGGGAGAGATTGGGACTGATCGGGGAGACCGGGTGTGGAAAAACCGTTCTCGGCATGGCAATCATGCGCCTGCTGGAGCCAGACACCCTCATCAGCGGCGAGATCCTCTATAACGGCACGTCTATCCTTGAGGCGGGCACTGAGGAGATGCGGCGCATACGGGGCGGAGAGATCGCCATGGTCCTCCAGAACTCGGTCACCTCGCTCAACCCGGTCGTCACCGTCGGACGGCAGATCGCCGAAGCGGTCGAACTCCACCGCGACCTCTCAGATGATGAGGCCCGTGCCGAAGCGATACGTCTGCTCGACGAAGTGGACATCCCCGATCCAAAACGGCGTTTCAACTGCTATCCCCACGAGTTCAGCGGAGGTATGAATGAGCGGGTTATGATCGCCATGGCCCTTGCCGGGAACCCCTCGTTTTTGATCGCGGACGAACCTACCACCGGCCTCGACACCACGGTAAAAAATCGGATCATTGCTCTCCTGGATGATGTCAGCCGCGAACGGTCCATGCTCTTCATCACCCACGACCTCGCCGCGGCGGCACGGGTCTGCGATCGTATCGCTGTCATGTACTGCGGGGAGATCGTCGAGTGCGGCGCGACGGAGGAGGTCTTCTCCACGCCGCTCCATCCCTACACACGGGGTTTGCTCAGGTCGATGCCGCAGAGAGGGCTTCACCCCATTCCCGGGATGAGTCCGTCCCTCCTTGCCGTACCGCCCGGTTGCCGCTTCCGCGACCGGTGCGAATTGGGCAATGAACGTTGTATGACAGACCATCCGCAGTTGAAAGAGGTCCGGAGGGATCGATATGTCAGGTGTATCTACCATGATTGAAGTCTCAGACCTGAACAAAACCTACAGGAGAGGTCTGTTCGGATCGACGGCCACCCCGGCGGTCAGCGATGTGTCATTCAAGATAAACAGAGGAGAATGTCTCGGCCTGATCGGCGAGAGCGGTTCGGGGAAGACGACGCTTGGAAAACTTCTTCTCAGGTTGATCGAACCTGATTCCGGCACGGCCACGTTTGAAGGCACCGATCTCTTTGCATTGAAAAACCGGGATCTCAGACGTCTGCGCCTGAAGATGCAGATGGTGTTTCAGGACCCGACCAGTTCTCTCAATCCCTGTATGACCGTGGAGTCGTGCATCGATGAGGCCCTGAAGCGGCGGGGGGTGCGTGACCGGAAGGAGAGAGAGAGGGAACGGCTCGGACTCATGGAAAAAGTCGGGCTCGGACCTGAATTTCTGCGCCGGTACCCCTATGAACTGAGCGGTGGACAGACCCAGCGGGTGGTGCTCGCGAGGGCGCTTGCGGTGAAACCGTCATTTATCGTAGCAGATGAACCGACGTCCGCACTCGATGTCTCGGTTCAGGCACAGGTTCTTCACCTGATGAAAAATCTCCAGGCGGAGTACGGGATTACGTACCTTTTCATCTCGCACGACCTCGACGTGGTCAGGTACATGTGCGACCGGGTGGCAGTTATGTCGGGCGGACGTATCGTCGAGATCGGGGAGACCGAATCGGTCTTCAACCGGCCGCAACACTCTTTCACCGCCTCACTGATCCACCAGAACAGTGAACTCGATACTTTTCTCAAGGAGAAAACCGACTCCATCTCCAGAACTCCTTCACAGGATCTGATCTCTGATCAGCGCCAGGAAACAGAATCGCTGACCCAATAAACATTTTTTTTATAACTAAAATGATGTAGCAATTCGCCTGCTTCCTCACGAGCGGGACACTGATCGGGATCGATATCCTGGCCGTGAAATCGGGCCTTGGATGCGGCCTCTCAGGACTGAACTGGAAGGAGATGATCAGATTTGCCGCGATATACGGCATCGGCGCCGTCTTCGCCGGCGTCTGGTGGAAGAGAACCTGAGATCCAACCCCCCATTTCTTTTTTTGCGATGGCGTTCTATACTTGCCAGCCTATAGTATCACATTCATCCCGATCAAGACCGTTCCATCGGTAAGAGAACAATTTCTCAACTGAACGTGATTTCATGCTCCAGATCTTCAAGACGCACCAGGACGAGCGCGGGACATTCATCGAACGACTCGACGTCATCGAGCCCGGGGCCTGGATCCTCTGCACGGCGCCCGAGGAGGGCGAGATCACCCGTGCGGCAGGGATCATGGAGATGGCCCCCGAGGACATCAGGGCCGCCCTCGACGAAGAGGAGCGGCCGCGGATGGAGAGCGAGGAGGGCAGAACCCTTGTACTCATCGACGTGCCGGTGCGGATCCCCGGCAAACCGGCCGGCACCTTCTCGACAATCCCGCTCGGGATCGCGATCAACGATCAATACATCCTGACCATCTGCCTCCAGGAGATCCCCATCCTCCAGGACTTCGTCGCCGGAAAGGTCAAGACCTTCTATACCTTCAAAAAGACGCGGTTCCTCCTCCAGATCCTGTACCGCAACGCCTCCTACTATCTCACCTACCTGCGCCAGATCGATCGGCGTTCCTCCGAGGTGGAACGAGAACTCCACGCCTCGCTGCGCAACGAAGAGTTGATCCAGCTCCTGAACCTGGAAAAGTCGCTGGTCTACTTCTCGACCTCGCTGAAGAGCAACGAGGTGGTGCTCGAAAAGATCATGCGCTTCAAACCGGTGCGGATGTTCGCGGACGACGAAGACCTCCTGGAGGATGTCATCATCGAGAACAAGCAGGCGATCGAGATGGCGAACATCTACTCGAACATCCTCTCGGGAACAATGGACGCCTTCGCCTCGATCATCTCGAACAATCTCAACATCGTGATGAAGTTCCTCGCCTCCATCACCATCGTCCTCGCGATCCCGACGATGATCGCGAGTTTCTTCGGGATGAATGTCGGCCTCCCGTTCGCGGACGAACCCCTGGCCTTTGCGATCGTCCTCGTCTTCTCGATGGTGATCTCGGCGCTCCTCGCCATGGTGCTTGTCAGGAAAAAGATGCTTTAATTTTCAGGCTTTGTAGAATTGGGTATGATCCCGGGGTTCAAGCATACGCGATGAATATTTCTCGTCGCTTCATCGCCGCCCCCGCCTATCTTCTTCGTGGGGGGTCCGGGGGGCACTCGCCCCCCGGTGCGAGACGGCGGGAAAGGGTCTGCGATTGTGGGCGGCATGCCTGATCATCACGCCTTCCCATATCCTTGCGCCGGGGGCTCTGCCCCCGGACCCCGGGATGAAGATAGAGTCGAGAAGGCAGAACGGAGACCCTGAAGAGGGAGGTGTCATCTCCGGCGCCCTCTTCACGCGAGGACTCGCCATCAGGTCAGGTCGCCGAGCGCCACGGCTGCCCGGACAGCATGGGCAAGTTCGACCAGTTCGGCCCTGGTCCCCACCCCTTTTCGTACATAGAAGGAGGCGCCCGCGGCAAGAGCGGCCTCAAGAACCGAGTCACGGCCCATGCCAGTGTACAGGACGCCGGGGATCCGGGAACCCTGCGCCCGCAGGGTTTTAAAGAAGGTGACCCCATCCATCCCGGGCATCTGAAAGTCTGAGACGACGGCGTCGAACCCCCCGCCGGGCAGAAGGCCGAGGGCGTCCTCTGCAGAGGGCGCGGTGGTACAGAGGAACTCCCCGGTCTCCTCAAACCAGCGTTTTGTCCTTTCCAGGACCTCGGGATCGTCGTCGACCAGGAGGACCAGAAGACGCTCGTTCCGGATCATCCCTCCTCTATTGGTGGACGCAAGGGAAATAATCCGCTCCGACCCCTGCACCATCGGGAGCGCTCCCCCCGCGCCGACCAGGAATCGGACGGAGATCTCGCTCCATCCCGACGCCGACTGGAACCGATCTCTGAAAAGTATTTCTCCGCGGATCGAGTACAGAGGATAATGGACAATCCTCTCTCTGTCCTCTTCTATGCATTCGCCACGCTCTTCATCATCCTCGACCCCCTCCTTTCCATCCCGATCTTTGTCGGGCTCACCGAGGGATGTCGGCCTGAAGAGAAGGCACAACAGGCCTGGCTGGCAGTCAGAGTAGCCGGTGCCATCCTCACCGTCTTCCTCTTCTTCGGCCTTGCGATCTTCGACCTCCTCGGGATCTCCCCGGCGAGTTTCAAGGTAGCGGGCGGACTCCTCCTGCTCATCCTCGGGATGCAGGTGGCACTCGGCATCGAGTTGCCCCACGATCTGAAAGGACAGCAAAATATCGCCGGCGTCCTCATCGGCACTCCATTGCTCTGCGGGCCGGGCGCGATCACGACCATCACCCTCCTCTCGACGAAGTGCGGCATCCCCATCACCGCCGCCGCCCTCATCCTCTGCCTCGCGGTCACCTGGCTTATCCTGCGGTACGCCGCAGATATCCTGCGCATCCTCGGCGAGACGGTCACCGACATCATGGGGAAGGTGCTCGGGATGTTTCTCGCGGCGATCGCCGTCAGGCTCATTGCCGAAGGAGTGACTGGACTTGCCGGATAGACGAGCATATCCAGTTGGAGCGTGAAGATGGAAGACCCCCTCACCGCCTTTCTGTACGCCTTCGCCACGCTCTTCATCATCCTCCACCCCCTCCTGGTGATCCCGGCCTTTCTCGGGCTCACCAGAGGGTACACGAGCGAAGAAAAGCGGCGGCAGGCAAGCATCGCCACAGCCGTAGCCGGCGGGTTGATGATCACCTTCCTCATCCTCGGGCTCCCGATCTTCAATCTCCTCGGGATCACCCTCCCGAGCTTCGAGGTGGCGGGTGGCCTCCTCCTCTTCATCATCGGGATGCAGCAGGCGCTCGGGATCGAGTATTCTCCGGACGCAGCAGGCCACCAGAAGAACATCGGGGTCATCATCGGCACGCCCCTCATCTGCGGGCCCGGAGCGATCACGACGGTGATCCTCCTCTCGACCAAGTGCGGCATTCTCGTGACCCTGCCTGCCCTTCTCATCACGCTCGCCTTCACCTGGTTCACGCTCAGGTATGCCGGGACGATCCAGCGGATGCTCGGCGAGACGGTCAGCGGCGTCCTGACCAACGTCTTCGGCATGGTCCTCGCCGCCCTCGCGATCACCCTCATCGCCGAGGGGATCGAGGGACTGGTCTAGGGTCGCACCGACTTTCAAATCTCAAATCGGCTCTATAGAATTAGTCATGAACCTGCGTTTCAAGCATACGCGACGAAAATTTCTCGTCACGTGCTCTCTCTTTTCAAGACAGGAGAATCGGTGGGGATCGTGTTCCATCGCCGCCCCCACCTATCTTCGTCGTGTGGGGGGTCCGGGGGGTAATCGCCCCCGGCGCGAGATGGCGGTGAAGGTTCAGTGATAGGGGCGGCACGTCGGATCGTCACGCCTCCCCACATCAATCGCGCCCGGGGCCCTGTTCTTGACCTCCTGTCAGGGGATCAGGTACGCCGCCCCTTCAAGAACTCTTCTTCCGCCGCTGCAAGCACTTTCTCCAGATCGGCTTCCCTGATCGGCTTGACGATATAACCGAGAGGGCGGGTGGCAAGGGCCCGTTCTTTCATTTCCTTATCCGAATATGCAGTGATGAAGATACTCCTGATCCCGAGTTCCTCCGCAATTCTGGATGCAGCCTCGATGCCGTTCTGCTCCCCCTTGAGGTTGATGTCCATCAGGACCAGATCAGGACGGGTCTCACGGGCCTTCTCCCATGCCGTCTCTGCCGTCGAAGCAACGCCGGCAACTTCGTGCCCCAGTCGCTTCACCCGGTTTGCAATATCAAGCGCGATGATCGCGGCATCTTCCACGACAAGAACCCGCAAAGTGGTCATAGTGCTTCACCTCCGAGAGGGAAGGTGACCCGAACACCCGCCCCGGTGCCGTCGGAAATCTTCATCGAACCCCCAAGTTCGCCCTCGACAATGTTCCTGGCAAGATTGAGACCAAGGGGCCCGGAGGCAGCGAGATCAAAGTCTTCGGGCATCCCTATACCCTCGTCCTGCACCAGAAGCGTGAACTCCCCGCCCTCAACCACGCCTTCCACCCTCACTATGCCGGGTCTGTCTTCAGGATAGGCATGAGAGATCGCATTTGAGACAAGTTCGTTCACGACCAGACCAAGGGGGATCGCAGCATCAAGCCTGAGGAGGATACGGGGGGGGTTGAATATAGTAATGATCTGTTCGGCAGGGAATGAAGCGGTCTTCGCGAGGTCTTCAACCAGATCGGCGAGATAATCTCCGAGGTCGACATGCGCGTGATCAGGGGAGCGGTCGAGGTGGTCGTGAGCCCGAGCCAGGGCCCCAATACGTCCCTCGGTCTTTCTGATCATCTCACAGCCCATTCCCTCCCCCATGCTGGATGCCTGGAGGGCAAGGAGGCTCGATATGATCTGAAGGTTGTTCCTCACTCTTTGGTGGATATTTGCAAGGAGAGCCTCCTTCTCCTTGAGCGCTTCTCTGAGCTCGATCTCTGCCTGCCGCGCCGCGGTGACGTCTTCAAAAAGGATCATCATGCCCGGATCACCGTCCTCGAAGACCGTCAGAACACGTTTTTCCACAAAGAAAAAGATCTCTCCGTCCTTCTCAAATTCCAGTTCCCGGATCTTTTTTCTTCCGTTGAGCACATCGCGTATCAACCCCTCTTCCCGAAGATGTGAGAGGAGGGGAGCATCAAGGCAGTGCACATCCTTACCAAGCACATCATCACGTTCCATGCCGATGAAGGAGAGGAAGTTTTCATTGAGCTGCACCACTTTCCCGGCCCCGTTGAGCACGAGGATGAGATCCGAAGAATAATCGAGCATGGCAGAGATGGGAACCCGGTGAGAGAGATAATAGACCTTTGCGACGGCGACCTCCTGCATCTCGAGATGGCCGGATACGACAAGCATGTTCAGGTATTTCGCCACCGAATTCCGGTTCATACCAAGCCTTCGCGAGATTTCAGAGGTAGAGAGACCTCTCGGTTCCTCGCGGAGAAGCTCGATGATCCGCGAACACTCCCCGGTCGATCTCTCAGGATATCCAGACAAACAAATTCCCTTCCCTTTTCCCATTTTTCAACCCTTCTAAGTTAAAGGTATTACGAAAGATCGCTATCAACCCAGTGCACAACATGGAAATCTCTATATATAAAATAGATCTACAATCTGTCATCAGATCTGCCTACCAATATTGATAGGCAATGGTCATAACCTTGTGGGAGATCTCCGGATGTCCTGCAATCGCTGATGACAGCAGAATCTATGACAGAAAAGATGATTCCTTGCGATCTGAACCGAAAATCGACTCCATCATGCTTAAAAAATCATTCATTTCATCTAGAGGTGCCATAATGGAGGCAAAAGACACAGAATTCAATTTAAACGGACATGACGACGTAAAGCCTGAAGAAGGACCATCGAAGTCTGAGATCGTCGTGGAAGGGATCGATCTCATCCCCCTCCCATTGCACATCATCGACACCGACTATCGGATCCTCTATATGAACCAGGCGGCATCCGAGATCCTCGGAAAAAGTGAGGACGAATGCCTTGGAAAACATTGTTACGACCTCTATAACACCAGAGTCTGCAGATCAAAGGACTGTCCGTGCCGGATGGCGATGGAGGCGGGCCTGACAAAGAACACCGATATCGATCTCTCGGACGGCAGGTGGATCAACAGTACCGGTGTTCCCTTCAGGGACAGGAACGGAGCGATTATCGGGGCGATCGAATATTTCCCTGAGATCACCGCCCAGAAACAGACCATCCAGGACCTCCTCAGGGTCGGTGATGAAGCACGGAATGGAAACCTCTCTGCCCGAGCAAGCCTCGAAACCGATGGTGATTTCCTGAAGATCGCAGAGAGTGTCAACGCTCTCCTCGAGGCCGTCATCGTGCCCCTCCAGACCGCCGCACGAGATGCCGAACTCATCGGAAATGGTATAATCCCTGAAAGGATTGATACCTCGGTTTACGGAGGAGAATTCAAAAAGCTCGCAGAGAGTTTCAACAATTGCATCGAAGGGCTTGAAAGTCTCAAGGAGGGTCACGACGTCCTCCAGAGAATGGCACAGAACGACTACACCAGGAAAGTCGAAGGAAACTATCGGGGCGGGTTTGCGAAGATCGCGGAGGCGATCAATGCCGTCCAGGACCGTCTCCTCCACATCCAGGCAGGGATAATCAGCATCAGCAGGGGCGACCTGAAAGAACTTGATAATCTCAAGCGCACCGGGCGGAGATCAGAGAACGACCAGATGATCCCGGCCTTCATCACCATGATGGAGAACCTTCAAGCTCTCGTGGACGACGCGGAGATGCTTGCAGAGGCAGGTAGAGAAGGAAAACTCTCGACACGGGCCGACGCATCGAAACATCAGGGGGAGTACGTCAACGTCATCGAAGGTATCAACCACCTGATGGATGCCGTCGTCGCTCCGGTTCACGAAGCGATGCAGGTCTCGGCACACTTTGCAGAAGGAAATTATACCGCTAGGTTCTCCGATGATATCTCAGTCGCAGGGGATTTCCAGAAGTTTAAACACTCTTTGAACGATATGGCCGAAAAGACTGCGACAGTGGTGACTCAGATCCAGCAGGCGGTCGAGCAGGTGGAGGCCGGAGTCTCGGACGCGAGCAGGGGGTCCGGCGAGATCGCAAAGGCCGCCGAACAGGTGGCAATCACGAGCCAGCGGTGCGCGGACCTCAACCGGGATCTTCTCACCAGAATGGAAGAGATCAGTCACCGCATCGGCGACCTCTCGGCATCGAACGAGGAGATGGCGAGCACCTCACAGGAAGTCCTCGAACGAGCAGAAAACGTGGCAAAGATGGGTGGTGACGCCCAGGGCCTCGGCAAGGAGGCAAACGAGAAGATCGCCGTAGTCGACGAGATCGCCACCGAGAGTGTGGAGGATATCACTCAACTCAATGAGGAGATGCACGAGATCAACAAGATCGTCAAACTCATCACCGACATCTCAAACCAGACCAACCTCCTCGCGCTGAACGCTGCGATCGAAGCGGCAAGAGCGGGCGAACATGGCAGAGGGTTCGCTGTCGTCGCAGGCGAGGTACGAAACCTTGCAGGCGAATCAAAGAAGGCCACGAACGACATCGAAACTCTGATCACCTCCATCCAGGCAAAGAGCGAGAAGACAGCGACAGCCATCAAGTCTGCGAACAACGAGATCACCGCAAGTGTCGAGAGTGTGAACAACGCGATCCTTGCCCTGAACAAGATCGTCGAGGGTGCCGTGGCGGTGACCCACGATATGAGCGAAATGGCGAAAGCCATCGAAGACCAGGCAAACACGAGTAATGCTGTCGTTCATACCGTCGATGAAGGTACGAGACTGACGCAGGAGACGCAAAAAGAGGTGAGCGACCTTGCCGCCCTCGCCGAGGAGGCGAGCGCCTCGACCGAAGAGATCGAGAGTGTCACCAACGAACTCGGTTCCATGGCACATGAACTGAAAGAGACGATGGCACAGTTCAGGGTATAGGCGAGCGAGATGGATATCACAGATGTCGTCGAGTTTGAGATCGGGGGCACTCACTATGCCCTCGACATCACTCTCGCACGGGAGATCGTCGAGATGGTGCCGATCACGCCGATACCAAGGGCGGCGTCACATATCGCCGGGATCATCAATCTTCGAGGCGAGATCACCACCATTCTGAACCTGAACAGGCTCCTCGGCCTCCCTGAAAAGACAAATGCAGAAACAAGAAAGATCATCATCCTGGTCTCCGAAGCCGCAAACGGGTCGAACACCGGGATCATCGTCGACGACGTGCATGCCGTCCTGCGGGTCGGCAACGATGATGTGGTCGAGATGGATGAGACGATGGCAAAAGAGGCCTACGTCAAAGGGATCATCAGGGCGAGTACTGACGAAAAAACGACGAAGACGCAGGATGAGAACCTCATCATCTGGATCGATCTCCAGAAGGTGATCGAAGAAGAAGTGAAGAAAATCTGAATCATAAATCTCTTGATTCCTTAAAGAAAAGGTATTATCCCTCGGAAAGCGACATATGACATGAAATGTCCTGGAATGATCGGTGGAATATTCACGGGGTCTGCAGCCCTGCTGTTGACTTCTGGACTATATTCCCCATTATTTTGACAATATTGAGTTTCGGGATCGTCATATTCGGGTTTTTGAATGGTGTAAAGGGCATAATTCCTGTAGTTCTGTACCTCCCGATTATTCTCATCGCCTATCGACAGCCGAACTGTGGCATTCAATTTTCATTTCTTATCGGCACCTCATACCTGCTAATCCATCTGATCTATTTCCCGGCCCTCACCGAGGTGCCGGTGGCCCTCATCAAAGCAACAGTCCTCACCGGGATCGGTACCCTCACTTCCATCCTCTCATACAGACTGAATGTTAAAGAGAGTAACCTCCGCAGCATCTATGATGCATCAGCCGCCGGGATCTTCCTTCTGAAACGTGACGGTGCGATCATCGAGGCAAACAGCCGCCTTCTCTCGATGCTCGGCTATCGCGAAGACGGCGAACTCCATCATCTGGATCAGATCTGGGAGGACGAGCGGGCCGACGAACTCTTCGAATCGACGACGAAAGACGGAAAAAATCAGGAGATCGAGACGGTGTTTCGATGCCGCAACAAGAAGTCTCTTCCGGTCCTGATCTCCGCGGGACCGGCACCGGATGAACGGATCGTCTGCACCGTCGTCGATATTAGCAGAATAAAAACGGCCGAACAAAAACAACAGGAGGAACGTTCCAGGACAAGGCATTACCTCGACGTGGCGGGCGTAATCCTCCTCGTCATAGACGATCAGATGGTCGTACGGATGATCAACCGAAAAGGTTGTTCAATCCTTGGCTACCCCGAATCCGAGATCATCGGGAAGGAATGGACCGGACACTTTATCCCGGGACATGTAAAGGAAAAGGTAAAAACAGCCTGTTTTACGATCCTTTCCGGCTCCCAGATAAGCATCAAGGAATTCGAAAACCCTGTTCTGACCAGAGATGGAAAGGAACGTCAGATCTCATGGGATCTCCGCCCGCTACGGGATGAAAACGGGGTGATATACTCCATCCTCGCCTCAGGAGAGGACGTCACTCAGAAAAAAAAGACACTTGAGGCCCTCAAAGAAACTGAAGAGCGTTATCGACGCCTCATTACCCTGACTCCGGAAGCGATCGGGATCGCCTGTCAGGATAAAATTCTCTATCTCAATGCTGCAGCACAGAAGGTGCTGAGAGTAACCTCCCTCGAAGCGTTCGAAAAACGCCCCTTCTGGTCATACATCCATCCCGAATCTCGCGAAAAAGTCCGAAACGAACTCCAGAAGATCCACACTGGAGTCTGGTCTTCCTATTTCAACGAGATCAGACTCCGTCTGGAAGATGGAACGAGTCCATATATCGAAGCGACGATGATTCCGATCACCAACCAGGGATATCAAGCCGTTCAGTTCGTTTTTCGTGATATCACCACAGAGAGAGAGATGGAGGAAGAACTTCGAAGGTCCGAAAATCTCTACCGGACCCTCTTCGAAGCCTCAGGCGCCGCCACGGTGATCATCGAGGAAGATCTCACGATTTCCCTTGCCAATTCAGGTTTTGCCGAACTCTCCGGATATGCAAAGAATGAGATCGAAGGATCCGTCAAGTGGGAGCGCTTCTTTAACGGGGCAGAACTGGACCAAATGCTTGTATACCATCAGAAGAGATGCAAAGAGAGTGGCGATGTACCTCAGGTTTATACTTCCCGCTTTGTCGCAAAGGGAGGGTCTGTTCACGACGTCATCGTGACCATCGCCCTTATTCCAAAAACAAAGAAGAGTGTGATATCACTCGTCGACATCACGGTGCAGAAAGAATACGAGACGAAGTTGAAAAATTCTCTCAAGGAAAAGGACGTTCTTCTTAAAGAAATCCATCACCGGGTCAAGAACAACATGCAACAGATCGCAAGCCTTCTCTCCCTCCAGGAATCGTTCATCAAAGATGCGGATGCCATCGAACAGCTCAAGAGCTGCGAGAACCGGATCATTGCAATGGCCCTTGTCCACGAGAACCTCTACCGGTCAGAAAATCTCGCTTCGATCGAGGCAAAGACCTATATTTCCTCCCTCTGTTCTGAGATTCAGAACTCTTATGCCACCGGGCCCGGATTCGCCATTGAAATCGGCATCGACGATTTTACCCTCGATATCGACACCGCTATTCCGGTTGGGTTGATCGTGAACGAACTTGTTTCAAACGCCTTTAAACATGCATTTTTGGGGAGAAGAACCGGAACAATCCGGGTCGGCCTCCAAAAAAAAGCGACGAATCTGTGCCTCACCGTGGAAGACGACGGGATCGGGTTCCCTCCAGACATTATCGAACAAAACGAGGGGAAACTCGGGATCAGGTTGGTCAAGGTTCTTTCCGAACAGATCGACGGCGTTCTTGAAGTGTGCACCGGAAAAAGAACCATATTCACGATATTCTTCCCATATCAATCATCAGATCCTAAAAACGAATAAATAGCCCATTTCAATTACCCATTAGGCTAAAGAATACCTCAAGCACACTTAATGAAAATTTCTCCTCACTTGATCGCTCTTTCTCAAGACTGAAGAACTGACGGGGATTGTGTTCCATCGCCGCCCCCACCGATCCTCGTCGCGGGGGGTGCACCCTCCCAGCGCGAGATTACGGTGAAAGGGCTCTGTAGAAAACATCCTCTTTTCATCACCTCAACCCCCTGTGACCTTCATCCATCGCCTTCCCTCCTGCTCACGCCAGGGGGAGAGTCTCCAGCCCCCCACGATGAAGATTGGGGCGGAAGGCGGAGAAATGAACATGAAAGGGGGGGTGCAGTCCACCGCCTATCTTCGCGTGGGAGGTTCGGGGGGCGGCGCATCGGATCGACGTACCTTTCCGCACGCTCGTGAACGGAGGGTCACATTCAGAGCCAAAAAGAAAATAGATGCCCTCTCAGAGAGCTTCGAGGAAGGTCCGGTGCAGCCTGAGATCGCCGCCGAGTTCGGGGTGGAAGGAGAGGACCATATGCTTCCCGCACCTGACGGCAACGATCCCCTGCTCAGTCCTGCCGAGCACCTCGACACCGGGGCCGGCAGCCGTCGCCATCGGGGCCCTGATAAAAATCGCGTGGAAGGGCTCGTCGAGCCCCTCGATCGCCAGACCGGCCTCGAAAGATTCGCGCTGCCGCCCGAAGGCGTTGCGCTCGATGGTGATGTCGACGATACCGAGGGGTTCAAACCTCGAATCGTTGATCTCGGTCGCGACCAGCACCATCCCGGCACAGGTCGCGAAGATCCCGCCCTTGAAGGTCTGGATCGCTTCACGAAGACCGCTCTCGGCGATCAGTCGGGCAAGGGTCGTCGACTCGCCGCCGGGAATGGCAAGGGCGTCGCAGCCCTCAAGGTCGGCCGGCGTGCGGACCGGCACGACCTCGCCGTCCCCTCCGAGGGCGGCCTCGAAGGCGCGGATATGTTCGCTCACGTCCCCCTGCAGGGCGAGGACGCCGACCTTCTTACCAGCCACGCTCCTGCAGCCTCTCTTCTCCCTTGAGTTCGTGGATGTCCAGGCCCTTCATCGGGTCGCCGATCCCGCGGCTCACTTCGGCGATGACCTTCGCATCGGTGTAGTGGTGGACCGCCTCGACGACGGCCTTCGCCATCTTCTGGGGGTTGGTCGACTTGAAGATCCCTGAGCCGACGAAGACGCCGTCCGCGCCCATCTGCATCATGAGGGCGGCATCCGACGGCGTGGCGATCCCGCCCGCGGAGAAGTTCACGACCGGGAGACGACCCATCTTCGCCGTCTCGGCAAGCACCTCATACGGGGCCTCGATCGCGCGGGCACGGGCGCGGAGTTCCTGCTCGTCCATGCCGGCGAGTTCCCTGATCTCGCCCTGGATCGCCCGCATGTGCCTGACCGCCTCGACGACGTTGCCGGTCCCGGCCTCGCCCTTCGTCCTGATCATCGCCGCGCCCTCGTTGATCCGGCGCAGGGCCTCGCCGAGGTTGCGGGCGCCGCAGACGAACGGCACGGTGAACTTCATCTTCTCAATGTGGTACTCCTCGTCGGCCGGGGTGAGCACCTCGCTCTCGTCGATCATGTCGACGCCGACCGCCTCGAGCACCTGGGCCTCGACAAAGTGACCGATCCGCACCTTGCCCATCACCGGGATGGAGACGGCGTCGATGATCTCGATGACCTTCTCGGGGTCGGCCATCCGCGCCACCCCGCCGGCCTTCCTGATGTCGGCCGGAACCCGCTCGAGCGCCATCACCGCAACGGCGCCGGCTTCCTCGGCGATGCGTGCCTGCTCGGCGTTCACCACATCCATGATGACACCCCCCTTCTGCATCGACGCAAAGCCCCGCTTCAGGAGCTCGGTGCCGTACCTCAGTTCCTCAAGTTTCATTATTCCTACCTATTGGACAGTCAACCCAATAAAAATAGTGCGATGATCGCAAACGAGCAAAATCCAAGCGTAATACCCCGAACTGCCCCGATAATTTCCGGACCTCCGTCCAGAAGGCTCCGCTCTCCAGGACCGATGGTGTAGATCCAGGGCTTGACGAACCTGACCCCGGTCCCCCCGGCGATGACCCCCATCGGCCACCCGCCATTGGGTCCGGGCCGCTTTCTCCGGTCTGCCTGGAGGGTCTGCAACGCCGGCGCGAACCGTCCTTTCACCCCGAAGTAGACGAGACCCACCAGCGCGGTCAGCCTCGAAGGGACGAGGTTCGCGAGGTCGTCGGCCCTCGCGGGCCACCACCCGAGCCTGATACGTTCGTCAGGATACCCGAGCATCGCGTCCATGCAGTTGACCGCCCGGTACACTGCGGCCGCCGTGAGCCCCAACCCGAACGGAGTGAAGACGACGAACCAGAAGAGCGGGGCGACGACCGAGTCGGAGAGATTCTCGGCGACCGACTCATAGGCTGCGGAGCGGATCTCCTCGGCACCCAGGGCGGCGGTGTCGCGGGAGACCAGCATCCCGGCGGCCCGCCGGCCTTCTTCCAGGCCCCCACTCGAGAGTGCCGTCTCGACGGCGGAGGCGTGCTCCTCAAGCGAACGCCAGGCAAAGGTCACCTTGAGAAGGAACGGCGAGAGGACGAGGAGGACAAGAGGCGGAAGATAACTCTCGGCCAGCCAGAAGGGGAAGGCGAAGAGCAGCACCGAGACAGTCCAGAGAACGACCCCCACCACACGCTGAAGATGTTTCGGGTAGTGTGTTGGCCGGCCCCACCACCCGACGAACCGGCCGAAGAGCGCGACCGGATGAAACGGCGTGTGGGGATCTCCGAAGCACCGGTCAAGGACCAGGGCAAAAAGGAGGGTCAGGGCCGCAGGAACCACGCCGCGAGCACCCCTGCAACGAGGAGAAGAAAGGCCGAAGCCTCGAAGACCGTGAGCCCGGTCCCCACATAGACGATGAAGAGGAGGGCCGCCGCGGTCACGATCGCAAAGGAGACCACCGGGAGTTTTGGCGCGGCTTCCGGTTCGGGCTGCACCACCACCGGTTCTTCTTCCTTCGGGGCTGGCAGATCGCGCACATAGACCTCGAGATCAGAGCGGTTCGCCCCATACCCCGTGATCACCTGGAGGGTGAAGGTGCCAGGGAAGATATCGTTCCTGAGATAGACCTGAACCTCTGCATCCTCTTTCAAAAAAACATTTTCGTGAACAAAATCAGTGAACCGCCCACCATCAGGAGCCGATATGGTGAGATGGAGAGGAGAGCCCTCGTTGAAGAGTTCCAGTATGATGATATCCCCTGGTCTGGCCTCCACCGATTCGGGGAGGTCGATAGAGTTGATCCTGTACCTGTTCAGCCGGATCTCACAGGGGACGTCCATACTTCACTTCAGTCCTGATCGGTCGGAGGGAGGAGGTTGGGGATCCCTTCCCTGATGGGGTACTCGACCTCGCACGCGCCGCAGAAGAGAGCACCCTCGATGATCTCATCGTCTTTCTCCTCGGCCACCCTGAGTTCAAGGTCACCCTTGCAGACCGGGCAGCAGAGGATGGGGAGGAGTGAGCGCTTCACAGTTCATCCCTCAGGTCGATGATCTGGGAGAGGTCAGGACCGGTTGAGATCAGTCCGATCGGGGCACCGATATCCTTCTCTGCCTGTTCGAGGAACTCGATGGCCTTGGGGGTGAGGGCATCATAGGAGGTCGCCCCGAAGCAGGTCGGGTCGACGTGGTCGATCCCGGTGATCGCGGCGATCGTGCATCCGTTGATCATCGCCGAGTACCTGGCCATCTTTCCGTCCCACCCGCCGATCCTGCGGAGACGGTGGGTGACGGTCCCGAACTCCTGGAAGCCGAGAGAACTCGACTCTTCCGCGGACATCTCGGTCTGGAACGGACCTTCGCCGACCCTGGTCGGGTAGGCCTTGAAAACCGCGATGACATCGTCGACCTTCGTCGGGCCCACACCGTTGTCGGCGGCGATCTGCGAGGCCGAGGTATCTTTGCTGGTCACGTACGGGTAGGTGCCGTAGTACAGGGAGATCCCGAACCCCTGGGTTCCCTCGAGCAGGACGTTCTCGCCCCGGTCGATGGCGCCGTTGACATCTTCAGCCACGTCGATGATATAAGACGAGAGTTCAGGGACGTCCTTCGCCTGTCTTGAGGTTCTCAACACCCGGTCGGAGTTTGCCGGTCCGCACCCGGTACCGGTCGACCCGATCTTCTTGGCCAGGTGATCGCTGCCCCGGTCCCGTGCCACATGCTCTTCTTCGATGATTCCGCAGCGACCGTCCACGAAGACCCGGCCTTCGACGCCAAGCAGATCGATCTCCTTGAGGAAGACCCGCGGGTCGACGAGCACGCCGCTCCCGATGCAGAGTTTTGCGTCAGGATAGACAAAACCCGACGGGATCATCCGGACACCGTAGTTCTGGTCTCCGACCGTCACGGTGTGCCCGGCGTTCGGGCCCACGCCTCCCCGTGAAATAATAGAGGGATGGTCCTGGTGGGCAACGTGCGCGACGATTTTGCCCTTTCCTTCATCCCCAAAAAATCCTCCGACAATGATGGTGCACGACATGTCTATATCATGTAATTTGGGGCGATACATGATGATAAAAGTATATCATCAGGTGCCCCGACCCCTCACTCCCGGTCGCACTTCTCATTTCCCGACCCTGAGAGGCAGCGCCTGATGGTGCGGTAGAAGGGAATGTGCAGGACGATATGGACGATCATCAGCACCATGAAGATGAGACCGGTGATATTATGGAGATCCACCCATTGGCCTCTCGTCACCCCCAGGAAGACCCTGAGGTTGGTGGCGCCGGTCCCGGCATGGACCCAACCGAAACCCCCTCCACCCGAAGGAAGGAAAAAGAAGAGGACGACTGAGGTTAAACCCACAATAATGAACGCTACCAGCAGTGCAAGATCAATGACGGCGTTGATCTGTCTTTTCTGCATGATAGGGCATGCAACGTTCAACGATATATAAGATTTCCCGGGAACCGAAGCGGCAGGTTTCTGATGAGAGCCTCATATTTTCCTGATATGAGAACCTCATAGAGACGATCCTTTTTTCGGCTCTGTAGAATCGGGCATGAGCCGCGGGCTCAAGCATACGGGATGAAAATTTCTCGTCACTTGCTCTCTCTCTTTTCAAGACAGGAGAACTGGTGAAGACTTCGTTCCATCGTCGCCCTCATCGCAGACTCTTCACCGCCTTCTCACGGCGGGGGACTTTGCCCCCCGGACCCCCCACGACGAAGATAGCCGAAGGGCGGCATGATGATCGACTTCGATTCGCACCTCGAACGCACGGATGAGGGTCAAGAATCGATCCAGTTCTGAGATGATATTTTCATCACGTATGCTTGAGGCGGGCGCTCGCCTCATGAAAATTCTACAAAGGGCTCTGTAGAAAACATCCTCTTTTCATCACCTCAACCCCTTGTGAACTGAATCCATCGCCTTCCCTCCTGCTCACGCCAGGGGGAGAGTCCCCAGCCCCCCAGGATGAAGATTGGGGCGGAAGGCGGAGAAATGAACATGAAAGGGGGGGTGCAGTCCACCGCCTATCTTCGCGTGGTGGGTTCGGGGGGCGGCAAGCCCCCCGTCGAAGAGAACCATCAAGATGATTTCTACAAAGCCCTTTTTTCACCTCTGTTGAATCGAGTATGAACTCTGGGCTCAAGCATACGCGATGAAAGTTTTCTGAGCAGCGCTTCGGCGTGTGGGTGGATCTCCATCCTCGCAACAGGGCATCTGGAAGATCCGGTTTTATCCCCGAACCCTCGCGCCGGGGGCGCTGCCTCAGAACTCCGAATGGCGAGTGAGGGGGGAAGGCGTGGAAAACAATTCTGATCCATATGACGAGAATTTTCCGCGAAATTGGGGGTCGGCACCCCACCCTCAAAAATGTCGGCGACTGAAAAAAACCGCCCGACATCTTCAACATAATCCGTTATGAAAATAATATATAAAATACAATATCGACATCTCCAGTGGAAACAAAGGGGTTCAGCAGGTCAGAATTGTCAGACAAAGGTCATACACAACAGATCGGGATCTGATGAACCGACAAAAAAGGGATCGCGCGGATCTCAGCCGCGGAGACGGGCCACAAATTCGCCCATCCGCTCGACCGCGACCGAAAGATCCTCACGACTCGTGGCGTACGAACACCTGATATGGCCCTCGCCGGCCGGACCGAAGGCGCTGCCGGGCACGACCGCGACCTTCTCCTCCTTCAGGAGTTGCTCGGCAAACTCCTCGTCGGAAAGCCCGGTTGTCTTCACCGACGGGAAGGCATAGAAGGCCCCGAGAGGCATGTGACACCGCAGCCCGATCCGGTTCAGTCCCTCGACGAAGAGGTTGCGGCGGAGGCGGTACTCCCGCACCATCTCGTTTTTGTCCTCCTCAGCCTGCCGGAGGGCCGCGAGGGCCGCCACCTGGCCCATCACCGGGGCACAGAGCATCACATACTGATGGATCTTCAGGGCGGCGTCGCAGATCTCTTTGGGAGCACAGAGGTACCCGATCCTCCACCCGGTCATCGCGTAGGCCTTTGAAAAACCGTTCAGGGTGATCGTGCGCTCGCGGAGTTCCTCGATGGAGGCCGGCGAGCAGTGGGTGCCTTCATAGGTCAGTTCCGAGTAGACCTCGTCGGAGATGAGAAGGAGGTCGTGGTCCACCAGGATGTCGGCGATCGCCCGGTAGTCGCTCCTGTTCATGACCCCGCCGGTCGGGTTGTTCGGATAATTGAGCAGGATCGACTTGGTCTTCGGGGTGATCCGTTCCATCAATGCTTCGGGAGTGATCTTGAACCGGTCCTTCTCCAGACAGGGAAGAGGGACCGGGCGACCGCCTGCGAGGGTGACGCACGGGGCATAGCTGACATAAGCCGGGTCCATGACCAGGACCTCGTCGCCGGGATCGGTGACCGCCCTGATCGCGATGTCGACTGCTTCTGAGACCCCGGTCGTGATGATGATCTCGTCCTCGGCAGAGTAGTCGGTCCCGTACCGGCGCGCGAGGTCGGCGGCAAGCGTGTCGCGCAGGGCCGGAAGCCCCTTGTTCGAGGTGTACGAGGTGACGCCCTGTTCAATCGAGTAGATCCCGGCCTCGCTGATGTTCCATGGGGTGGAATAATCGGGTTCCCCGACACCAAGGGAGATCACGTCGTCCATCCCGATGCAGAGATCGAAGAATTTTCTGATCCCCGAGGGCGGGATCTCCCGCGCCCGCTCAGATACGAAGTTGCGCATGCGACACCTCAGAACGAGTACGGAAGGCGTTCGCCGGCGATGCGCTCGTCGTACGGCGTCCCATTCTCCTTGTAGGTCTTCATCACGAACTGGGTCGACGTCTCGTTGATCTGCTCCATGGGGGCGATGTGTTCTGAGACAAACCTGGCGACCTCCTGCATCGTCCGCCCGGTGACGAGGATGATGAAGTCGTACCTCCCTGAGACCAGACGGAGGGTCTTCACCTCTCTAAAGCGCGCGATCCGCTCGGCGATCCTGTCGTACCCGTAGTCGCGCTCTGGTGTGACTTTGAGAGCGATGATCGAGGTGACCTCACTGTCTCCTGCCTTTTCCCAGTCGATGACCGCGCAGTATTTTCTGATGACCCCTGCTGCCTCGAGGGCCCTGACCCGGTCCGCGGCCTCGTGTACAGGGAGCTCTACCATGGTCGCCAGTTCCTCGATCGGAACATGGCTGTTTTCCTCCAGGATATGGAGGACCAAACGATCTTTGTCATCCATTGCAATCACCGAAACGATGCCTTCAGGCGGTTGAGGTCTACCTGGGCGAGACGTTCCTCAGAAAGCCTCGGGTCTTTCGCGAGGACTTCCTGTATTTTCTTCGTGTTGCTGTCAAACCACATCTCTTTTGTCCTTCCATATCGTCCTTTCGAGACGACGCGGGTGTTGATCACCCCGAGCATGTTCAATTCGGAGATGAGGTCGGTGATCCGCCGGTGGGTGAGCGGGTCGATGTTGACGATGCGCGAGACCTCACGGTAGACCCTGGTCACCTCGCCGGAGGTGAAGATCTTCTTGTCCATCTCCTCCAGGAGCAGCATCGAGTACAGGACGACTTTGCTCTGGGTAGGCAGGGTCGAGATGCACTCGATCATCGAGTCGGTCTCGATCTTCTCGAGGGCCATACGGACGTGCTTCTCTTTCACCTGTTCGGCGTTCTCCCGATCCGCAAGTTCGCCGGAGACCCGGAGGAGGTCGAGGGCGCGGCGGGCGTCGCCGTGTTCCTGCGCGGCGAAGGCGGCGCAGAGCGGGATGACCCCTTCTTCGAGGCTTCCTTCGACGAAGGCCATCTCAGCGCGCTGGGCGAGGATGTCGCAGAGTTGCGGGGCGTTGTAAGGGGGGAAGACGATCTCCTCTTCGGAGAGGGAGGAGAGGACGCGGGGGTCGAGGAAGTCGGTGAACCTGAGGTCATTGGAGATCCCGATCATCGAGACCTTGGCGCCCTGCAGGTCGGCGTTGATCCTGGTGAGGTTGTACAGGGTCTCGTCCCCGCTTTTTTTGACGAGTTTGTCGATCTCGTCCAGGACGATGACGAGCACCCCGCCGGTTGCCTCAAGCTGGTTCTTGAGTTCGGTGTACACCTGGTCGGTCGGCCACCCGGTCATCGGGATGTGAGCGCGGGCGCGGTCACTCGCGCTGGCGTCGAGGTCCTCAAGGCTCTTGGCGATCTGCGCGAGTACGCGGTACTGGGTGTCGATCACCTCGCAGTTGAGGTGGACCACCCGGCACCCGGTCCCCACACCGGCGCCGACCTTCTCGAGTTCGCTCCCCACGTACCGGACACACGCCGTCTTGCCGGTCCCGGTCTTCCCATAGATGAGAATGTTCGAGGGGGTCTCGTCCTTGATAGCAGGTGCGAGGATGGAAGCGATGGCATCGATCTGGGGGCGCCTATGAGGGAGGATCTGCGGTCGGTACGAGTGCCTGAGCACCTCCCGATTCTTAAAGATCCGGTTGTTGCTGAGGAATTTTTGAAAAAGACCAAGGGGTTGATCATCGTTTTCGGCCATGGTATCAACTGCAGAAGTAAGGGGTGAACACTGATCTCATGGGGGTGAGGGGATATAACCCCTTTGTTTCCATTGGAGATACTATATAAATATGATCTCCGGTTTCTGAGAAAGGTTCAGAAACGCCGAGATCGCGAACGATCACCCCCACCCCTTTGTTTCGAGTGGAATCAAAAGGAAAACAGGATCCTGTTTTCTTTTTTAATTGTGAAAAACAGCTTGTTGTATGGTTCGCGACTTGTACTATATATCCGATCTGATCAGAGATCAGCGATCACGCCGATCTGACTAGATCGTGATCAGGGATCAGGGATCGGCGCGAGATATGATCGCGGATCCCACATTGGTGATGATGATGATCTGAGATCCCGGATCCGGTAGAATCGGGATCAGTCGATCTCGGATCCCGGATCGGTGATCACAGATCCTCGATCAGGCAGAATCGGGATCAGTCGATCTCGGATTTCGGATCGGTGATCTCAGATCCTGGATCCGGTAGAATCAGGATCACCCGATCTTGGATCTTGAATTGGTGATCACAGATCCTCGATCAGGCAGAATCAGGATCAGTCGATCTCGGATCGGTGATCACAGATCCCCTCGATCTTCTCTGATCGTTCTTGATCCTCACCTGATCTCTTCATGATCCTCACTGGATCGGAGTTGATCACGCTGATCGTAAAGGGAAACAATGGGGAGTACAGGGGAGATCAGGGTGTGATCTCAGGGGATCCGGATCTTGGATTCGGGTTCAAATATCTTGTTTCATCTGATTATCTCCCAGGATCTTCGATAAAATGATCGGGGAGTGCCGGAGGAGATCCGGTGGCAGAAGAGCGTGATCCCTCCTCGTTTTACTCAGGTCTTCTCCGCCTTCGTTCCACTGGAAATAAAGGGGTGGGGGTTCTTCCCTCTCCCACAAGAAGTATCTGGGGGAAAGGATCAATCTCTCACTGAGGATTCTCAATGAAACCAGAACATATCAAAGAGATCGAGGTGACCGTCGCGGTGGTGACCGTCTCCTCGACGCGGACCGAGGAGACCGATACGAGCGGGAAAGCGATCCGCGATCTCCTTGAGGCCGCGGGGTATCATGTCGTCCACCGGGCGATCGTCAAGGACGACACCGCGGCGATCCGGGCCTCCCTCTTCGAGTCGCTCTCGCTGGCGGATGCCGTCATCTTCAACGGAGGGACAGGGCTGACCCCAGACGACTGCACCATCGAGGCGGTGGAACCATTCTTTGAGAAGAAGATGGAGGGGTTCGGAGAACTCTTCAGGATGCTCTCCTATGACGATATCGGGACCTCGGCCCTCCTCTCGCGCGCCGCTGCCGGTGTCGCGGGCGGAAAGGCGATCTTCTGCGTCCCGGGATCGACCGGTGCGGTCACCCTCGCCACCGAGCAGATCATCATCCCCGAACTGCTCCATATCATCTCGCACGCCCGTGGGTAGATCGCGTCAATTCATTTTTTGGCTCTGTAATTTTCTCGACTCCTTTCGATCGTCAGCGAAAGCCGATGGCTCGTGATCAGATCGTGCCGTCTCCGATTACTGAATTTGTTCTGGTATTTCGCGAGAAGATAGGACGGGAGACGGCGACAGAGATCAACCTCCTCCCGTCCGGTTCTATCTTCGGGGTCATGAGACCGGAACGGCGTTGTGATCGGATGTGCCGTCCTCCCCCACTGAATTTGTTCTGGTATTTCGCGAGAAGATAGGTGAGGGACGGCATGGGGTGGTGTGCTCCTCGGGGTAATGATCGCCCTCTTCCCGTCCGGGTTCTATCTTCGGGGTCATGAAACCGGGACAGCGTGATGATCCAAATATGCCGTCCCTCATCACTGAATTTTGTCTGATATTTCGCGAGAAGATAGGTGAGGGACGGCATGGGTGGTGTGCTCTTCCTCGTCCTGCTCCAATCTTCGGGGTTATGAAAATAGAACAGCGTCGTGATCAAAATGTACCCTCCCTCATCACTGAATCTGTTCTGCCGTCTCGCGAGAAGATGGGACGGAGGATGGCACGGGGTGGAGTGCTCCTCGGAGTAATAATCGCTCCTCTCCCTTCCCGCTCCAATCTTCGGGGTCATGAGAACAGGACGGCATCGTGATCAAAATGTGCTGTCCCTCATCACTGAATATTTTCTGGTATTTCGCGAGAAGATAGTGCGGGGGACGGCGACGGAGATCAACCTTCTCCCGTCCGGTTCTATCTTCGGGGTCATGAGAACAGGACGGCATCGTGATCAAAATGTGCCGTCCCCTCATCACTGAATCTGTTCTGCTCTCTCGTGAGAAGATAGGACGGGGGACGGCACGGGGTGGTGTGCTCCTCGGGGTAATAATCGCCCTCTTCCCATCCGGTTTCTATCTTCGGGGTCATGAGACCGGAACGGCGTTGTGATCGGATGTGCCGTCCTCCCCCACTGAATTTGTTCTGGTATTTCACGAGAAGATAGGTGAGGGACGGCATGGGGTGGTGTGCTCTTCCCCGTCCCGCTCCAATCTTCGGGGTCATGAGAACAGGACAGCGTCGTGATCAAAAAATGTGCCGTCCCTCATCACTGAATCTGTTCTGATATTTCGCGAGAAGATGGGACGGGGGACGGCACGAATTGGTGTGCTCCTCGGGGTAATGATCGCCACTCTTCCGTCCCGCTCCAATCTTCGGGGTCATGAGAACAGGACGGCATCGTGATCAAAATGTGCCGTCCCTCATCACCGAATTTATTCTCCCATCCCATCTTGTGAGAAGATAGCCGGTGCGGCACCTTCGGTGAAAGATGTGGGAGGCTCGGTTGTTTCACGTTTGCATCTCGAAAAAATTGGGGATTTTACAGAATAGAGTTTTCAATTATTATCGGTTGATCTCGAGGAGGGCCACCCGTTCGTAGACAAGAAGCCTGATCCGTCCGCCTGCGGCCTCGAGTTCCTCCTCGGTGATCCCGAAGCGCTCCATCAACCGCTTCTGCCTGGCGGCGTCGATCTCCTCCCAGTCCTCGTCCACCCATTTGACCACTCTGGCAAGGGCCTCGGCGGCCGTGGGGGAGGGCGGGCAGAAACAGACATAGGAGCGGTTCGTCCCCTCGTGAAGCCCGATCTCGGTCCCGATCCGGCACTGTCTTGTCCCTGCGGCGTACAGGAGGGCCTCCATCTCCAGCGACCTGGAGATCGCCCGGCCTTCCCGGCACGACCGCACCGCATGCCTCACCGCCTTCTCGACGTGCCCGCGCCCGGCCATCTCGTCGGCGTCGAAACAGATGATATGGGTCTGGTGCGCCGCCGCAATCCCGGCCATCGTCCTGAGGAAGGCAGGCAGCGAGTCCACCTCGATGACTGCCTCCCTCACGTCACACTCATTCATTCTCGGTTCCTCCGAATGCACTCAACGAAGTCTGGTGTTCGCCCGGGCCCTCGGCGAGGGGTTCGTCGTCGACCGACTCCGGTTCCGGCACCTCGTCCACCTTACCGCCGGCCTGGGCGACGACCCTGGCCGCGGTCTTCTCGCCCAGGATGGGAGTGAGTCTCCCCACGCCTGCGGTCCTGAGATCCTCGGGAGTGACAAGCCCGGCGTTGAAGAGCCTTCTTGCGCGCACCCGTCCGATCCCGCGCAGCCTGATCAGCGGGAGGAGTTCGCGTTTGATCCCGTGCTTCACCCTGATCTCCAGTTCAGCGATTGGTTTCTCGAGGTCGGGGGCGAAGAGATGCGCGAGACGCGAGGTTGCGTGGATGAGCCAGACCGCCGTCTCGACCTTGTTGTGGATGTCGCCCGGCCCCACATTGAAGCGTTCGCAGATCATCTCATCGGTCACCTCCTCGGCCCAGTTGAGGAGGAGCATGGCGGTCTTGACGCTCTGGAAGAAGCCTTCGAGGTCGTCGTAGCCGTACGGCACGCCGGTCCAGAGGTCGTCCCGGCGCTCCGCGAGGAACCGGTCGACGACCTCGTAGTCGTCCTTGCGCAGGAAGAGGGTGAGCATGTCAGGGGTCTCGCAGAGGAGTTCGAGCACCCCGACGTCGGCGTACGCGGGCCGCAGCCTCAGCGCATCGACGACCGCTTCGGCAGTCCTCGGGTCGATGTACAATCTGGAGACGAGGGTTCCATACTCGGTTCCCTCGAGCCACTCGTCGAGTTCGTCGACCATCTCGGCCGCGATCAGGTCGTCGATGACCCGTTCGACCGTCTCCTGAATGGTGGAACGGCGGCCCTGGTGCTCGTAGGCGTAGAAGGTCGTCTCCATAAAGCCGAGCACCTCGGTGCGGCTCCTGGCAAACCCGGTGGCGACCAGCGAGAGGATATGGGAGCGGAGGGCGTTCTCGGCATTGCACTGCGAGTGGACCTCTTCAGGCAGCGCATCGATATAGGTCTCGAAGAGATCTTCACTGTCGCTCTCGCGTTTGGCGATGAGCACCGCCTCGCCGTACGGGTCGAGGTGCGGCCGCCCGGCCCGCCCGGCCATCTGTTTGTATTCGCCGACCGGGATCCTGGCCATCCCGTTCTGGCCGAACCTCAGGTAATCGCGCACGATCACCCGCCTGGCCGGGAGGTTCAGGCCCGCAGCCAGGGTCGGGGTCGAGGAGATGACCTTGATCGCGCCTGTCCTGAACCCGTCCTCCACCTCGCGCCGCTCGGCGGCGGCGAGACCGGCGTGGTGGAAGGCCGCCCCCCCTTTCACGCACCGCGCGAGCGTCCGGCCCAGTTCGGTCGTCGCCCCCTGTTCGATCCGCTCGGCCGCCGCGTCAAGAGTGGGGTCGGAGAGTTTCAGTTTTGACGCCGCCCTCTTTGCAAAGGCCTCGGCGTTCCGCCTGCTGTTCACGAAGACCAGACACTGCCCCCCCTCGGCGACGGTATCCAGGCAGAGGTTGAGGTCGTTGTCCTTCGAGACCGCCGGCACCGCCCGGGTATGGTCCTCGAAGTGGACCGCACCCTGCCAGTAGACCCCCTCGCGCAGGTCGACCGGGCGCCACTCACTGGTCACCAGTTCGGCGTCAAGCCAACCGGCCAGGGCACCGGGGTTCCCGACCGTGGCCGAGAGGGCGATCACCTGCATCTCCGGGTTCTTATGCCTGAGTTTGGCGATCACCATCTCGAGGGTCGCCCCCCGGTCCTCGGAACCGATGAGATGACACTCGTCCACGACCAGGAGCGTGATCTCCGCGAGCCAGGGGGCCCTGTTCCTGAGGAGAGAGTCGACCTTCTCCGAGGTCGCGACGACGATATCGTTTCTGCCCAGGTACGCGTCCCGGCGGTCCAGGTCGCCGGTCGCCACCCCGACTGAGAGGCCCTTCCCTGAGAAGTCGTCGTACTTCTCGGTGGCAAGCGCTCTGAGCGGGACGATGTACAGGCATTTGCCGCCGTCGGCCACCTGACGGTGCATCGCCATCTCCGCGACAATGGTCTTCCCGCTGGCGGTGGGGATGGCGCAAAGAAGGTTTTTGCCTTCGAAGATCCCGCGCCTGACCGCCTCCTCCTGCGGCGGGTAGAGGGCCTCGATACCCTTTGTGGTGTACGATTTTTTGAGGGGTTCCGGGATGGGGAGGTCAGTCACTTTCATATAGACCCCTTTGTTTCCACTCCACGCTCGATCATATGTTTCCAGATCTCAAGAAATATAGAGAAATTTGTATATCTCTCTCCACCGGCAATAGTCCGGGTCAGTAGTAGTACCCCAGCATGTCCTCGCGCTCCTCGCGCCGCTTCTTCTCGAGGAAGGAGAAGACCGTCTCGTGCTGGGCCCCGTTGATCAGCATCTCGATGGCGGTGCGCGCGGTCCTGAGTTTCTCGGGCATCCCGATGAGCGCCACCGTCTTCCCCTGGACCGAGATCTCGACCCCGGTCATATCCTCGATCTGCTGGCGGCCTTTCCCGGCCTTTCCGATGATCCGTCCCCGCAGGCGTTCCTGCTGTTTGGGGGAGGGATCGATCTCGGAGAGATCGATGACCTCGAGGGTCATGTCCTCGTCCTCGAAGAGGGCGAAGGCCCGTTCGGGGGAGAACCCGCGTGCAATGGCGGTGACCACGTCGGCGGCCCGCAGCACCCCGAAGGCGTCTTCACCTTCGATGAAGACGTCACCCTCGTCGCTGTCGATCCTGATGGCGCTCCCGGTCTGCTCTTCGATCTTTCTCTTTATGGCTCCTCTTTTTCCGATGAGGGCGCCGATCCGTCGTGCTCCGATCCTGATCTCCTGTACAGTCATATGTATCACCAGTCTTTCTTCTCGCGGAGCGGTCTGATCGCTCCCCCGGTCACCTCGTCCATCAACATGTCCTCGTCCTCCACCTCGCAGAGCGAGGAGAAGAAACGGTTGACGTTCCTGATATCCCTGATCAGGAAGGTGCCGGCATTCGGGTGCTCGCGGGTGACCGCCTGGCCCATGTCGATGATATAGGGTCTGTCCATCCAGAGTATATTGAACTCGCTCAGGTCACCATGGACGAGGCGTGCCTCCTGGTACAGCGTTTTGATGCATCCGATAACCTCCCGGTACGTCGCTTCCGGGTCGGGGAGGTCGACGTACCGGATCTGGGGTGCCGGCACCTCGTCCTCGCCGAGGAACTCCATGATCAGGATGTTGCGGTCGAAGGCGTAAGGCTCAGGGACCGGAACCCCGGCCTCATATGCCCGTTTGAGGTTTGCGAACTCCTTTCTCGTCCAGGTGAAGACGATATCCTTTCGAGTCCGGCGCACCGACGCAAACCTGGGATCGCCGAGAATATAATCGGCCATCGCCTTGAAGTTCGCCGTCCTCATCCGGTAAATCTTGATCGCGACCGTTTTTTCGTTCCGCTCGCCCAGGAAGACGTTTGCTTCTTTCCCGGTGGAGAGGGATCCGCCCACCGCCGAGAGTTTTTTCTTGTGGACAAGACGGTACAGGGCGAGGAGGGTCACCTCGTCGAAGACCTCTCCCCTGACCTTCCTGGTGTCCTCGTCTTTGATCCTGACGCCCAGTTCCTCGAGTTTCCTGTCGAACTCGCGACCGTCTCTGTCCTTACTCATAGGTCTGTCTCACCTTATGCGACCGCGTCGTGGACCCCGGCGAGCATCTCGACGAGGTAGTCGGTGGTCATGTTCTTGAGGTCCAGCGGGTGGATCTTGCCGCCTGCGTACGCCGCCTCGACCTCCGCGTAGGAGGCGAACTCCAGGTCGCCGCCGAACTTTTCCGGCCGGTGCATCGTGATCGTCTCGAAGCGGGGGAAGATATGATACTGAAGCACCTGGAGCACCGGGTTCTCATCGATCTCAGGCGGGCAGAAGGCCTTCTTCATCCGCTTCCTGATCGTCTCTTCGGAGTCGGCGACCGAGATGAGGTTGCCGGCAGAGGAGGACATCTTCTTCCCGTCCAGGCCGTTGAGGATGGGGGTGTGGATGCAGACCGGCGAGGGGTAGCCCATGCCCGGGAGGTGCTCGCGGGCGAGCATGTGGATCTTTCTCTGGTCGATCCCGCCGGCGGCGGCGTCGACGCCGAGGAGGGCGATGTCGGCCATCTGCATGATCGGGTAGACCATCTGCGAGACGGCCGGGTGGTCCATGCCGCGCCCGACCTCGTCCATCGAGCGGTGCGCCCGGTTGACGGTGACTTCCTGAGAGAGCTGGAGGACCAGGAGTTCATACTCGGGGTTGAGCTGGAGGTCGGTGCCCATCACGTACTTCGCTCCTTTCAGCCCCAGGGCCTCGAAGCACCGGCGGTTATACTCCGCGATCTCCCGCACCTCGTCCAGGGTGCCCTTGTGGTTGAGGAAGGCGTGGAGATCGGCGAGGAGGACGGTCACCTCGAACCCGGCCTTCTGGAGGTCCATGAGTTTGTTGACGGTCACCAGGTGGCCGAGGTGAATCTCCCCGCTCGGCTCGTACCCGGCGTAGACTCGCTTGACGGGCTTTTGAAGGAGAGCCCGCAACTCCTCGTCGGTGACGATCTCGACGGTATTGCGTGTTGCAAGAGAGTAGGGATCCATAAAAAGAGTTGGGGTGCGATGAGGATTAAACTTCTTCAGATGGCATGGAAGCCGAGGGCCTCGTTGGTCATCTGGATCGAGGTTGCGGCGTCGGCAGCGCCGTTCATCATCGCCCGGATGGCATCGACGTTCTCGACGACGACGTCGGCTTCCTGGTGAATGGCCTGGAAGAGGAAGAGTTCGTTCCCGACGAATCCGACCGAGTCGGCGAAGATGCAGTTCTCGTACAGGTCCGCGCGCTGCCGGCCCATGTCCTGCGCGAACTCTTTGAGTTCCGCGGTGCTCTTGATCCCGGTGGCGCCCCTGACCAGTCCCATCCGCGGGTGGGCCTCGATGATCTCGATGATCTCTTCCTTCGTGGCTTCCTTTTCGAGGTCCATCTGGATGGCGTGCATGTGCATGAAGGTGGTCGGGACGATCATCGCCATGGTCGTGATGTCGATCTCAGGGAGGACGCTCTGGACGTCGGGGCCGTGGTGGCTCGGGATCTCCACGGGGTTGAGAACGATGGCGTCGACCGGTCCCTTCTTCACTTCGCCGGGGTCGGAACCGCGGCGGACCATCGTTGCCCTGACTCTCTTCACGCCGAAGGCCTCGTCCACTGCATGGATGATCCGGCAGAGCCCGGTGGTGTTGCAGGAGACCACCCGGGTGAACTGGCGCCCCTTCGCCTCTTCGAAATTGCAGCTCGAGCAGAAGGAGAAGCCTGCGACCTCGTGGTCCTCGCCGCCCTGCCAGATCGCTTTGACGCCGTGGAGTTCGTAGAGTTTTTTGTTCTTGACTCCGATCCCGCCGGGAGTGGCGTCGACGACGACGTCGGCCTGCTTGATCATCTCGGTGACGTCGCCGGCGACCTCGATCCCGGCCTCATCGAAGAGTGGTTTGCGGTTGATCTCGGCAATGTAGAGCGGGTACCCGCGCTGGTTCGCGACGAAGGCCTCGGCGCTCGGCTTCGTCTTCGAAACCCCGATCACCTCCATATCGGGCTGAGCGGCGACCGCATCGGCGACACGTTTCCCGATGGTGCCGTATCCGTTGATTGCGACCTTGATCATGTAAAGCTTCAGTGACAACAGAACACCATAAAGGTTCCCTCTCGGGGGGTCTTCGGCCGTTGCCGTCGGTCGGTCTGTGGGAAAGGTAGTTCTGGTCGGCGATGTGCCGGGTTCCTGGCGTGAAGGAATTTTTTGTCTCTCTTCTCCAGGGGGCTGGCCGCTCGAAGATCAACGATCTTCTTGAATCCCTCCGGTCGTCCCGCCGGTCCCCCCGCGCGAAGATACGCGGAGGGCAGCAAACTACTCTTTGTGGTCTCCAGAGCCGATGGTGGAGATGTGATCGAGGACGAGGATAAGATGGCCGGAGGGATCCTGCAGGTCCGGAGATCTATGTTTCACCTTTGCGCCTGGTTTCCACCCGACGATAAAATCTCCGAAAGCCTTCGATCGGGGATCGGGGCATGCAGGTGAGGTTCTCCATGACGTTTTCACTTTTTCACTCGCGCACGGATCACAGAGAGAGAGCCACCTCACGATCACCGGTACCGGGTGTTCTCTGAAATGGGTGAAAATGATCAGGGGTAACTGTACACACTTCTCTCTCTGTACTCTGTACGCAGATCAGGGCCAGGAATGATACTTTCTCCCGGCCATCCGGTTTTCACCCGGCAAGTGGAAACCGGGTGCAAAAGTGGAAACGTCGGGATCGTCGTCGTCGATCCGACCGATCATCAAACGAAAAATCATGGTCCCCTGGCTCTGGAGAATCGGGCATGAACCCCTCTGGCTCAAGCATCCGGGATGAACATTTTCCGTTGCTTGCTCATCCTTCTCCCCGGTGCCCCGGAGCGAGAGGGCTTATATTCTTCGTGTGCACCTGATCTCTGGATGACCTCTGTGCGGCATGAGAACAATTTCGATTTCCTGCGCCTTGCCTCGGCGCTGGTCATTATCGTCTCTCATGCCTATGCTCTCCAGATCGGGTACGGGTCGATGTACCGGTACGACCCGATGATCTTCATCGGGACCACCGCTCTCGCCTCCCTCTTTGTGATCAGCGGACACCTGATCTCACAGAGCTGGATCTATCAGCCTGATCTCAAACGCTATCTCTGGAAGCGGATCCTCAGGGTGTTTCCGGGCCTGTTTCCTGCGATTCTTTTCACCCTGTTTATCATCGGCCCGATTGCGACGATCTTCTCGTTGCCTGATTATTTGGGGGCGCTTTTATCGCCGAGCACGTTGATGGCGATGCCGTTCTTCATGAACGGTGCGTGCATCGGCCTCTTCGACCAGAACCCGGTCACTTTTGTCAACGCCTCGCTCTGGACGATCCCGGTGGAGTTCTCGATGTACCTCGTTGTCGCTTTCCTCGGGGTCCTGGGGTGCCTCAGGAAAAAATGGATCCTTCTGAGCATGATCGCGGCGAATTTCCTGGTATGGATCCTGTTCTATCAGGACCCGAGTCTTGCGAAGGTGCGGTTCATTCTCTACTTCCTTATCGGGACCTATCTTGCCATCCATCATCCCGACCACCGGTACCGTCCGGTGACGGCCGGGATCCTGGGTTTTCTTCTTGTCCTGACCATATTCTCTCCGGTTTATGAGTTTGTTGCCCTCGTCGCCGTTCCGTACATCGTCCTCTGCATCGCGCATCTCAAGATCGCGCCGCTCAACAATTTCGGGGAGAGGGGCGATTTCTCCTACGGCGTCTACATCTATGCCTACCCGATCCAGCAGACGATCGTGGTTCTGCTCGGCCCCTCTCTCCCGCTCTGGCTCTACTGCTCCCTCTCGATAGCCCTCACCTTCCCGCTCGCGTACCTCTCCTGGCATCTCATCGAGAAGAAGGCGCTTGCCCTGAAACAGATCGACCTCTCCCCGGGCCGTTTTCCGTGGCCTTCGGAACGCCTGTTCTTTAAGTGAACGCGGGAGATTCCGTGCCGGGCACGGCTGCCCCCGGACCCCCACGATGAGGATAGCCGGAGGGCGGCAATTGAGCGATCCCCCCCACACGCTGAAGCGCGGTTCAGAATATTTTCATCCCGTATGCCTGAGCGCGAGGTTCACGCCTGATTCTACAGAATCGTGAATCTCGATATTTGAGTTCGGCGTGTTCTCCCCGGTGTGAAATCTCGGGAAAGATGCTGCAATCGGGACGGCACGTTTTGATCACGACGTCGTCCCGTTCTCATGACCCCGGGGATAGACCTCGACGGAAGAGGGCCGATCGATTTTGAGTAAGAACACGCGTGATGCCGTCCCCCGCTGAATCTTCGTCATGGGGGGTCCGGGGGGGCCTCCCTCCCCCCGGTGGAAGACGACGGGAAAGATTTTCTGAACACGGGTGGTGCGTCTCCTCCCCTGTTCCGCACACCCGAAAACCATGAGCATCCGACCCGGCGAAAAGTACAACTTCCCCCCGGGTACATCACCGGGTGAGAGGGATGCAAGAGGTCATCCGGGCGGAGAACCTGGAAAAACGGTTTGGGGATTTTGTCGCCGTGAAGGGGGTCGACTTCTCTATCACCGAAGGCGAAGCCTTCGGCTTCCTGGGACCCAACGGTGCCGGCAAGACGACGACGATGCGGATGGTCCAGTGTGTCTCGCCCCGGAGCAGAGGAGATCTGGAGGTCCTGGGGATGGACCCGGCCACCCACGCGAGGGAGATCAAGGCGCTCCTCGGGGTCGTTCCCCAGGAAGACAACCTCGATCCCGAATTGACCGGGTATGAGAATCTCCGCACCTATGCGCGGTACTTCGGGATCCCCGGCGAGGAGGCTGAGGAGCGGATCGCCCGGTTGCTCGCCTTTGTGCAGATGGAGAAGAAGCAGGACGTCGTCATCGAACACCTCTCAGGCGGGATGAAACGGCGACTGGTCCTCGCGCGTGCCCTGGTCAACGACCCCAGACTCCTCGTCCTCGACGAACCGACCACCGGTCTCGATCCCCAGGCCCGCCACCTTATCTGGGACCAGTTGCGCGGACTCCAGGCCGAAGGGCGGACGATCGTCCTCACCACCCACTATATGGAGGAGGCGGAACGCCTCTGCGACCGCCTCGTCATCATGGACCACGGCGGGATCCTCGTCGAAGGCTCCCCTGCCGACCTCATCGGCCGGACGATCGGTCGCCAGATCCTTGAGGCCGAGGCGGTGCCGTTGGTCCTCTCCTGCCTCGAGCGGCATGGGATAGAGTACGACCTCGTCGGCGGATCGGCTCTCGTCCCGACCGACGAGCCGGTACGGGTGACCGAGGCCCTCCTCGAAGAATGCGGGGCGATCAGGCTTGCAACCAGACCCGCCACCTTGGAAGACGTCTTTCTCAAACTCACCGGCAGGAGGTTGCGGGAATGATGAAGAACCTCAGCGGACGGGCATGGGCGGTCTGGCGCAGAAACCTCGATGTTTTCTCCAAGACCTGGCGGGTGAACCTCATCCCACCGGCGATCGAACCGGTTCTCTACCTCCTAGCCCTGGGGTTCGGGGTCGGGGCATTCATCACCGATATCGACGGCGTCCCGTACATCAGGTTCATCGCCCCGGCTCTCTTTGCCGTCTCGGTGATGAACGCCTCTTTCTTCGAGTGCACTTACGGGAGTTATGTCAGGATGTACTATCAGAAGACCTTCGACGCCATCGTCGCCACGCCGGTCACGATCGAGGAGGTGATCGCCGGGGAGATCCTCTGGGGTGCCACCCGAAGTCTCATCTCCGCCGCGATCATCCTCCCGGTCCTCATCCTCTTCGGCGTCGTCGACCTTCCGGGCTCTCTCCTCCTCGTTCCCTTCGCCTTCGTCGCCGGTCTTCTCTTCGCCTCCATCGGGATGTGCTTCACCGCCGTCATCCCGAACATCGAATCGATCAACTACCCGGCATTCCTCTTCATCACCCCGATGTTTCTCTTCTCAGGCACCTTCTTCCCCATCGACCTCCTGCCCGAGCCTCTTCAGGCCCTTGCCCTTGCCGTTCTGCCGCTTGCCCATGTCGTCAATGTTGCACGAGCCCTCACTCTCTCGACAGGATGGAACCTCCTCGTTCTCGGTCTCCTCTGGATGGCGGCCGCCACTCCTCTCATCTTTCTCCTTGCACTTCGGCTGATGAAAAAGCGGCTTATCGTATGAGATGCCGATCAAAGCGGTTAATTGCCGGCACCGTGACTTCTTGAGAGACATGAGCACCGACCCTGCATGTGCTGGATGGATTGGTTTTTCCAAGAGCCGGTTCGAGGCACTCACCGACGGGATCTTCGGGATCGCCATGACGCTCCTGGTACTGGGGCTCAGCGTCCCGGCGGTGGAAACGATCAAAACTTCCACCGAGATCATGGAGATACTCCGGTCCCTCTTCCCGGACTTCGTCCATTACTGCATCGCTTTCCTCCTCCTCCACGGGATGTGGGTCTCCCACCACGGCCTCTCCCAGAAGATGCAGTTCATCGATCATCGGTTCCTCCACCTCAACTCCTTCCTCCTCCTGAGTGTAGCGGTCATCCCGTTCTCCACCTCGTTCGCCGGCGATTTTCCCGTCTCGATCATTCCGGCGATGGTGCTCGAAATAAATCTCCTTGCCGTCGGAGGTATTCTCCTCGCTCAGTGGATCTATGTCGCCTCCACTCGTGATCTGCTCAGGCCGGGTAGCCGTGAGGACGACTTCTCTCTGGCGATACCCATCACGGCGGTCATCCCGGCCCTCTCCTTCTGTGGGATCGTCGCCGCGATGCTGGGATCGCCCTGGAGCATGGGGATCTACCTCCTGGCTCCTCCGATAATTTTCGTGATAAAACGGATTAACAATATGAATGGGAGTGAAAACAGCCTTTCCCCGGTCTGATGGTCCAAACCTGCGGGATCGGATCGTTTAAGAACAGGCGGGTCGATCTGGCTCATGGATGGGCCCGAAACCGGATACCAGGATCCTGTTTTCCAGGAACCGCTTTGAGGCACTCACCGACGGGATCTTTGCGATCGCCATGACTCTCCTTGTCCTGGGCCTCGGGGTTCCGGCGGCATCGAGTGTCTCGACCGAGGCCGCGCTTGATGACGCGCTTCTCAATCTTGTCCCCGACTTCGTCCACTACTGCATCGCCTTTCTGATTCTTCACGGGATGTGGGTCTCCCATCACATCCTCACCCGGACGATGGAATTTATCGACCGACGGTTTCTCAGTATCAACACTCTTCTCCTGATGGGCGTGGCGGTGATTCCCTTCTCGACCGCATTTTCCGGGGACTTCTCCGACGCCCCGGTCGCCGCGATGGTCCTGGAAGGGAACCTCCTCTTCGTTGGCGGTCTGCTTTTTCTTCAGTGGGTCTATGTGGAAAGAAACGAGTATCTCCTCAAGTCAGACGTCATGAAAAAAGATCTCTCACTCGGGAGAAGCATGATCGGTGTCATCCCGCTGCTCTCGTTTCTCGGGATTCTCCTCGCTCTGCTCGGAACTACATGGAGCACGGCGATCTATCTCTTCATACCCCTGATCTTTTTCTGGATCCGGTGGCGGCACCGATCGTCCAGATAGTCCGGACTATTTTTGGATTTGTGGCTCTGTAGAATCGGGCATAAACGTGGGGTTCAAGCATACGGGATGAAAATTTCTCGTCACGTGCTCTCTCTCATTTTAAGAGAGGAGAATCGATGGGGATCGTGTTCCATCGCCGCCCCCACCTATCTTCGTCGTGGGGGGTCCGGGGGGTGAAACCCCCCGGTGCGGGATTCCAGGAACGATTCTACGATGGGGGCGGCACATCGGATCATCACGCCTTCCCAAACATCGGTGCCGGGGGCGCTGCCCCCGGACCCCCGGGACGAAGATAGGGCCGGGAAGGCAGAGGCCCGATCATTCAGGAGATGCATCTGCAATCTCTGTATCAGTCCTGAAGGCGGGTGGTGGATTCAAACCATTATGGAAACCTGGAGAGATGATCGTCAGGATCATTTTCATGGTAATTGCTCACGAAGCGAAAGCACGCCTCAAGCATACGGGATGATAATATTATACCAGAACTGGATCGATTCTCGATCCTCCTCCTTGCGTTCGAGGAGTGAATCGAAGTCGAGCATCATGCCGCCCCTCGGCGAAGAAAACGATCAAAAGGACTTCTCCGGATCCCTCAATTCAACACTTCTTCATCTGCGGCATCCCAGGCAGGGTCGACGATCGCGAGGATGACGAGATCGTCCTCGCCGGTGTTCTCCACGCTCTGCACCGCACCTGGCGGGATGTAGACAACCTGTCCGGCACCGACCGGCGCCGATTCATCGCCGATATGCATCATTCCCTCACCTGCAAGGATATAATAGGTCTCGGAGGAGGTCTTCAACCGGTGAGGGAGGGAGGCCTCGCCCGGGCCGAGGAAGGCATGGGCGATGGAGCATCGATTGCAGCACTCAGGTTCGTTTTTTGGGTGAAGAATTTCCCTCAGACGCGTACGATCTCCGGCAGTGAAGAGTGGGGTGCTCGTGATGTCTCTGATCAACATGGCACTATACTGTCTGTGGACAGCAGGAATAGATTTGGATCCCTTGCAGAGGAGAATGGAAAAGAGAAGAAAAAAATGGTTTTATGGCCGCCTCGCCTTGAGAACGACAAACCCGACAACTACCAGGGCCGCTGCCGCCCCCACAACCCCCAGGGGGGAGGGCTGAGGAGTAGTCGCGGTCTCGGTGGCGTTTCCGGCTGGTTCAGACGGCACGGTCTCGGTCACGGTAGTCTCGCCCGGCCCTTCTGAGGTCGGGGTCTCCCCGGCATCGGCGCCAACCCGGGGGGCTGTATCCCCGGGGATGACCGTCATTCCTTTGCCGCCGGCGATCGCAAAGTACGAGAAGCCCGGCGTGACGGCCCGATAATACACCTTTGTCTCGGTCTCCTTCACCAGTTCGGTCTTGAGCGGGTTCCAGATTCCGTCATGGAATCTCCAGAGAACGACGTCTCCGACACCGATACCGTACTTCTGGAGCCACGACCAGGGGAGGTCGAAGAAGAAGACGATTTCATCGAGGTTCTCCCCCTCCGCGTAGGTCATGTTTGCAAGGAGATACTGGTAGACCGGCTCGCCAAGTCCTTCCGGCCCCTTGGATAATTTCTCAAGGGAGACCCTGATCCCGTCGATGCGGTCGGCGGCGGTGATCTCGATCTCTGAGACCCCCATCCCGCTGAAGCGGAAGACCGTCGAGTCGCCGGTCTTAAGGCCGCTGCTCACACCGATATTCGATCTGCTGCTGCTCCCTCCTGAACCCGAACCGCGTGACGACGACGACGAGGCTTTGACTATGATAGAGTCAGTGCGAGTCATGGTGTCGTTAGTCGTGCCGTCGGAGACGGTGAGAGAGACGGAGTATGTACCTGCTTTCTTGTAGACATAGGTCGGGTGCTGGAGCGATGACGTTGCCGTCCCGTCTCCGAAGGACCACTGCCACGCGCTCACGTTCCCGGTCGAAGTGTCGGTGAAGTGGACGGTGAGCGGCGCCCTCCCTGAAGTCATGTCTGCGGTGAAGTTTGCCGCAAGCGGTTCTGGCCCTGGCCCGGCAACGACGATATAGTCCTTGAGGACGAGGGTGTTGTTGGTGGTGCTGTTCGAGACGGTGAGCGTGACATTGTAGGTTCCGGTCTCCAGGTAGGTATGCACCGGGTTCTGGAGAGAGGAGTTTCCGTCGTCACCGAAGTCCCATTCCCATCCGGTCGGGTTTCCGGTCGAAAGGTCGAGGAACTCTACGACAAACGGCGCATCGCCGGAGGTCTCGTTCGACGTGAAGTTTGCCGCAAGCGGCAAGGAAGACGGAGCGACATCGATATAGTCGGCTTTCAGGTGGGTGTCCGAGTTCGTACCGTCAGAAACGGTGAGGGAGACGTTGTAGGTTCCGGCCGTCTGGTAGTAATGCACCGGGTCTTTGAGAGAGGAGTTTGCGCCGTCACCGAAGTCCCAGGTCCATGTGATCGGTTTCCCGATCGAAGTGTCGTTGAACTGCACTCTGAACGGTGCCTCCCCTGCGGTTATGTCGGCAGTGAAGTTGGCCTCAAGAGATGCTGGGGCCGGTTCTGTGACTTTTATGTACGCGGTGCGGACTTCTTCCTTCTTCTCCTCGCCGCGTGAGACGGTGAGTGTGACATCATAGGTGCCGGCGGTTTCATAGACATGGATCGGGTTCTGTTCGGTCGAAGTGGCGCTGTCACCAAAGTCCCACCCCCATTTCAGGGGGTTACCGGTCGATTGATCGATGAACTGGACGGTAAGCGGTGCCTCGCCCGAGGTCACGTCTGCTTCAAAGGCGACCTCAAGGGGGAGAGGTGCGGGTTGGTCGAGAGCGAGCGGGAGGAAGTCGACGTTCACCTCGTTCAATTCGTAGGCTTCGTCACAGAATCCGTCTTTATTGGTATCGGCACAGGTGTCTGACCACCCGTTCCTGGCAGGGTTCGTCCAGACGTTTCCGCCGATAAACGAACCACCAAGTATGTTGGTTTTTGTTGTGTTCGTCCGGTTCCAGAAGTTGCTCTGAACGGTACCGGTGAATTTGACGTTCTCTTCGTTCTCGAAGTAGTTGTTGGTAATCATGTTCAGGAGCCCGTTTATGATCTCCAGACCGGTGCCGTTGTTCTCGGTGATCCGGCAGCTATCGACGATGCAGTTCGTGGCACCGTCGAGTTTGATCCCCACAGATCCACTGTTAAAGGCGTTTACGCCCCAGAGGGTAACCTCTGATCCGCCACTGACCACACAGCCTTCTTCAAAGTTGTTCAGGAGGGTACAGGCGATCGTGACGTTCTTCGCCCTGTCCACCAGAATGCCGGTGCCGGCAGGGCTGCTGCCATTGCTCTTGATCATCCATCCGTGCCCGTCAAGGATCACGTCGTCAGCGGTTATCGTGATGAACGTATCATTGTAGGGGCCAAAGAAAGAGTGGTTCAGACAATAAATCCCGGGGCTATCAATGGTAGTTGGTCCGGTAATGTTTGTCGGTTCTGCGGCTGTTGCTGTACCTGCACAGCAACAGACGGCCATCAAGAGGTAGGCCACAAGATGTAGCCACCTCCGCATTATGATCGTACTCATGATATCACCTCATCGGCAGAAGGGGCCTGACGCATGACCGGACCACAGGAGGCAAATGATGTGGAGTGGGAAATGAGAGATACCCGCAGCCCGGAGATGCGGTCTGAGCAATCCGCCCAGCAGGTATGGAATATCTTATACAATATATATCTTTTTTTATATTTTGGGGGGCGGACAAAAATCATCAGGAACAAAAAAAAATCCGGATCTAAATACCGATCCTTTATATATCACCTCGATGCCTTACCGGGAGAATTTTTTCAGAACTTATTCTCTATAATTATTTTAGATTTCAGGCCAAATTAAGCTGGATTATCGTGAGTGAAAAGGCATTCTGGAGTTCGCGTATGGCATTCATCCTTGCCGCCATCGGAGCGGCGATCGGGATCGGCAATGTCTGGCGTTTCCCGTACATGGCCTATTCGAATGGCGGTGGTGCCTTTCTCATCCCCTACACCGTCGCCCTCGCGACCGCCGGGATTCCTCTCCTGATCATGGAGTTCGGGCTTGGGTATAAGGCGAAGGCCGGGGCCCCCCTCTCCTTCCGGAAACTCCTGGGCGAAGGCCGGGAATGGATCGGGTGGATGGCGGTGCTGGTCGGTTTCCTGACGATGACCTATTACTGCACCATCCTGGCATGGGCCGCGGACTATACGGTCTTCTCGACCTCCCTCGCGTACGCCGGGAACACCGAGGCTTTCTTCTTCGGCGACTTCCTCGGCCTCTCAGACAACATCGGCCTCTTCGGCAATATCAACTGGCTCATCGTCGCCGGTGCGGCCTTCGCCTGGCTCTGGGTCTACGTCGCCGTGATCCGGGGCGTCAGGTCAGTGGAGAAGATGGCTTATGTCACCGTCGTCCTGCCCTGGCTTCTCATCCTCCTCTTTGTCGTAAGAGGAGTCACCCTCCCGGGCGCGATGGACGGGATCGCCTACTACCTCACCCCCGACTTCTCGGTCCTCCTTGACCCCCAGGTCTGGCTTGCCGCGTACGGTCAGATCTTTTTTACCCTCTCGCTGGGGTGGGGCGTGATGATCGCGTATGCGAGTTATCTGCCTGAAAAAAGCGACATCGGGAAGAACGCCGTGATCATCGCGGTCGCCAACAGCGTCACCTCCATCGTCGCCGGGTTTGCGGTCTTCTCCACCCTCGGCTATATGGCGCACCAGGCCGACGTCCCGATCACCGAGGTGGTGCGGGGCGGGATCGAACTGGCCTTCGTCACGTACCCGGCGGCGATCCAGCTTCTGCCCTTCGGCGCACCGGTCTTCGGGGTGCTCTTCTTCCTGATGCTCCTCTCCCTCGGGATCGCCTCGGCCTTTGCGACGATCGAGGCGGTGAACCGCGCCGTCATCGACCAGACCGACCTACCGCGTCGCCTCGTCGTCCCGGCGGTCTGTATCTCTGGCTTCCTCCTCGGTCTCTTCTTCACCACCAGTTCCGGATACCAGTGGCTGGATATCGCCGATCACTATCTCTCCTTCTTCGCCCTCGTGCTGGTGGGGGCGCTGGAGGCGGTGGCGGTCGGCCATCTCTATGGCGCTGACCTGATGCGCCGGTTCATCAACGCGCACTCCGAGATCGTCGTCGGGCGCTGGTGGGATCTCTGCATCAGGTACGTCGCCCCGGTTCTCCTCTTCACCGCCCTGGGTTTCAGTCTTGTCAAGGGGGTCGCCGAACCGTACGGGGGCTATCCGCTCTGGGCCAACGCCTTCGGGTGGGGGCTGGTGCTCTTCGTTCCGATCGGGGCGGTGGCGATCGCATGGGCGGTACAGAAAAAGGAAAGAAGGACTTTGTAGAAATCATCAAGATAATATCTACAAAGCCGTTATTTCGTTTCAAGGAGTAGGTTCGGACCTGTCTTCCTCTCTGAGCCACCGCACCCCGAGGTAACAGAACGGCGTGTCCACGGCCGCCACCGCGACCTTCACCAGCCAGTACGGGATGGTGATGGAGATGACGAAGCCGAGGGTGTACTCCGGCGCCGCCCCGTAGAAGGCGATGAACATGAAGGCGAAGGAATCGATGAGCTGGCTGCCCATCGTCGAGAGGTTGTTCCTGAGCCAGAGGTGCTTCCCGTGGGTCTTCTCCTTCCAGAAGTGGAAGGCCCAGATGTCGTGGGTCTGGCTGGCGGCAAAGCAGATGATGCTCGCGACGAGGATCCGCGTCGACATCCCGAAGATATCGATGTACGCCTCGTTGTACGGGAAACGGTCGGCCGGCGGCAGGGCCACCGAGAGGGCTGTGAGGAGGAGGACGAAGACGAGCGAGGCGACGCCGGCGACGACGAGATCGGTGGTCTTCTTCTTCCCGAAGACTTCGGCGACGATGTCGGTGACCAGGAAGGTGACCGGGTAGGAGAAGATCGCCACCGAGACCACGACCCCGCCGATGACGGCGACCTTGTTCCCGACGAGGTTGGCGACGACGAGGGCCGCGATGTACAGCCCTGCGAGGAGGGCGAACTTCCGTTCCATTGACCATGCCATGGTATCAGGACCTGCTGAAGATACAGCGTTGGTCCTGCAGGGGCAAAGAGGTGACCCGGACGGCCGAAATATTCTCGATTCGCAATAAAATCTTCGGAGATCGGCTGACGGAACCCGGAAAATTCTGAAGAGAATGAGAAAAAGAAAAAAAAGATCAGCGGCGCTGGTATTTCCTGAAGTAATACCAGACCCCGCCGGCGATCCCGATGAGCAGGAGGACACCGAGGACGGCCGCGAAGGACTGTTCCTTCACGACGATCCTGAACTCTTCCTCCTGTTCGCCCTGATCGGAGATCACCTTGACGCTGACCTTGTAATCAGAGGCGACGATGGAGGAGGGCGGGGCCACCGTCACTTTCACGGTGTCGCGCTCGCCCGGCTGAAGGCTCGTGATGTTGGTCGGCGTCACCGTAGCGCTCCACCCCTGCGGCGCCATCACTTTAAAGCCGATCCCGGTCAGTGCCCCGGCGGTACCCGCGTTCCTCACTTTGAGATCGAAATTGACCGTGCCGCCCATGTCGGTCTCGTACCGATAGCGGTCGGCCGAGACCCGCATCTCGTAACTTCCCCGGATCTTTGCGGTCAGTTCGTCGGAGTACTGCCCCGCCGCGGAGTCGATGAGGGTCTGGAAAGTGTAGTCGCCGGTCCCGGTACCGTACGGCGGGATCGCCTCAAGGTAAAGGGTCTTCTCCTCGCCGGCCCGCAGGAAGATCTCGGAGAGGTCGCCGGGGGCGCCGGCCGACTCTTTGTAGCGTGCGTACCATCCTTCAGGGAGGTCCTTTGTCGAGAGCACGTAGGTGTCGTCTCCTGTACCCGCGTTCTTCAGGCCCAGTTCGAAGACGGCGTTCCGGCCGACCGGGGTGGTGATAGTCGGGGACTTGATGGTGACCTCGGCCGCGTACGGGGACTTCTCCAGCATCACGGTCCCGGCGTCGGTGGTGATCCCGCACTTCACCTTGACGTCCTTTTTATCGGCACCCTTGTACCCGGCCTTCTCGATGACGAGGTCGTAGACTCCCTGCGGGAGGCCGGTGCTGATCTTGCCGTCCGCGGTGGTCATCACCTTATCGGAAGGTTCGGCATGTTTGTCCTCATAGATCAGGACAGACGCACCCTTCACCTTCTCGCCGTCCTTGTCGGTGACGGTGATTTCGAGGGTGCCGAGTTCCCCGGTATGGGTCCTGGAGATGCTGACATGGAGCCAGACCGACCCGTCGCCGATATGGGCTTTCACCGGGTACTCCCCGACCTGGGTGTCGGCCGCGGTCTCGACCTCGAGGGTGACACTCTTCGACCCACCCGCCGGGATGGAGACCTTGTTCACCTCGGTCTTGCCGTCGACGAAGCGCATCTCCCAGTCTTTGCACCCGGCAAAGGACTCGGTCCACATCTTCATCTGGTCGGCGTTGCCGTTGTTGGTCACCGAGAGGGTGAAGGTCGCCGTCTCCCCGGCCTCGATCACCTGGCCGGGAAAGTCGCAGTGGATGGAGACCTTCCCGTCTGCCTGGTTGTCCAGGGCCGCCGCGGGTGCGGCGACCAGAAGGGGCAGGAGCATGAGCACTGCACAGAGGGCTGCAAGGCCCCGTTCAATTTGTTTGTTCATCTGATATCCTCCCGCATGAACCTGATCCATGCGAGCCCGAAGAAAGCGGCCGGAACCACGAAGAGAGCAACGATGTTCTTTGCAAGATCTCCCAGAAGCGTTGCCAGGATCCCGAGTCCGCTCTCAGGGAGGTCGTCATTCATGTCTGATCCGAAACCGCCGTCGCTGTGGATCGAAACGGCAAGGCGCGGGTTGGTCACGGCCATCGCCATCTGCTGATAGTTGTTGGCGGGCGAGAGCAGATTGACCGCGTCGTTGAAGGTACGTCTCTTCTCCCAGTAGGCCCTGGACTTCTCCTCGTACTCCTCCCAGGCCCGGTCGATCTCTGAGGTTTCTGCCGGTTCATCTGTCGAAGAGGACACTTCGACACTTGTGACGGCGAATGTATCGCCGTAATAGATTCTTTCCATATTAGGGAATTCTGGCGGTTCGCCGATGACGGCGTTCATCACGCTCTCGTTGGTGGCGATGGCCGGGATGAGGGTGGAAAGGACGATGAAGATGATGAGGGTGTAGATGAGGGCGTTGCTGCTGTCCTTGGCGATCGTCGACATGAAGAGGGCGATCGCGAAGTACGAGAAGATGAGCAGGAACGAGAGCCCTCCGAAGAGCAGGATCCGTATGCTCTCGTCGAGGTCCGGGACGATCCCGAAGATGAGAATGACGGCAAAGGAGAGGGCGAGCACGATCCCCATCGCGAGGGCGATGGCCGCGATGCCGCCGAGGGCCTTGCCGTTGATCACTTCGTCGCGGTACACCGGGTGGGAGAGGAGGATCTTGAGGGACTTGCTCTCTTTCTCGCGCGAGATCAGGTCGAACCCCATCGCGCACCCGAGGATGATCCCGACGGTGACGATGAGCATGGACATCTTGAAGAAGGCCGAGAGGATGGAGGGTTTCCACCCAAAGTAGGCAGGCTTCATCTCCATCATATCGTCGTCCGAGGTTTCGGCCAGACGTTCGTTGTAATCTTCGATCTGCTTGTTATACTGTACTGATCCGTCGATGAGGCCGACGGTGGCGATGACCAGAAAGATCGCAAGGAGGATGTGGAACCTCCTGCTCCTGATGTGGTCGCGGAACTCCTTGGCGGCGATCACCCTGAGGCCCTGGGTCCTCATGCAACGTCCTCCGCGGCGTGGTAATATGACAGGAAAACATCCTCGATGTCGGGGTGTTCTGCTTCGAGGCTCCTGATCGCGACGCCCGCCTGGGCGAGGGTGTCGGCAAGTTCGTCCCTGATGTCGACGGTTGCGACGAGTCGTGCGCGGTGTCGGTTCTCGGCGAACTCTGCGGCGAGGAGTGCGGGGCTCCGGAGGTCAGGCATGGGGGTGCGAGTCTCGATGCGGATGACGACTTTTTCGTCGCCGCCGACGCGTGCGAGTTCGTCCCAGGTGCCGTGTGCGACGAGTTTTCCGTGGGCCAGGATGGCCGCGGAGGTGCAGACCTTGCTCACCTCGGAGAGGATGTGTGAGGAGACCAGGACGGTGGTTCCCTGGTCGGCGACCTGCCTGATGATCCTCCGGTAATCCGCGACGCCCTGGGGGTCGAGGTTTGCGGTGGGTTCGTCGAGGATGATGGCCCTCGGGTGGTTGATGAGCGCCTTCGCGATGCCGAGGCGCTGCCTCATCCCCTTCGAGAACCCGCCGACCTCCTTGGTAACACCTTCGAGCCCGACGAGTTGGAGGAGTTCCTGGATCCGTTCTTTGCGCTCCTTTCCCATACCGTAGAGTTTCGCCGAGTACTCGAGGTTCTCCTCGGCGGTGAGGGTGGGATAGAACCCGACGTCCTCAGGCATGTACCCGATCTTCTTCTTCACCTCGATCGGGTGGGTGGCGACCTCGAGGTCGTCGATATAACAGGCGCCTGATGTCGGCTCGATGAGGCCGGTGAGCATGAGGATGGTGGTGCTCTTGCCGGCGCCGTTCGGGCCGAGGAGGCCGAAGACCTCCCCCTCGGGCACCTCCAGGCAGAGGTCGTCGACGGCCGGAACACCGTTGTAGACCTTGCAGAGATGTTCGCAACGTATCATGGAATATTCAGTCCGTTTTTTTCTGGTCCGATGATCCTTGCGGGCTCTTTTATAATATAGATTCTGTGTCAATTCTCTAAATGTGGGTGAGCTCCTGTGCGATGTGGCAAAAAAAGGCGTGTTGTTGAAGGGAGTATGAGTCGAGGAGGCGTCGCAGGGGTACTGCATGGGAGGGATCCGGGGGACAGGGTTCCCCCGGTGCTATCTTCGTGCTCTGAAAGAGGAATGCACCAGAGCAAAAAAATATCAGCGGCGCTGGTATTTCCTGAAGTAATACCAGACGCCGCCGGCGATCGCGACGAGCAGGAGGACACCGAGGACGGCCGCGAAGGACTGTTCCTTCACGACGATCCTGAACTCTTCCTCCTGTTCGCCCTGGTCTGAGATCACCTTGACGCTGACCTTGTAATCGGAGGCGACGATGGAGGAGGGCGGTGCCACCGTCACTTTCACGGTGTCGCGCTCGCCGGGCTGAAGGCTTGTGATGTTGGTCGGCGTCACCGTAGCGCTCCATCCCTCTGGAGCCATCACTTTAAAGCCGATCCCGGTCAGTGCCCCGGCGGTACCCGCGTTCCTCACTTTGAGATCGAAACTGACCGTGCCGCCCATGTCGGTCTCGTACCGATAGCGGTCGGCCGAGACCCGCATCTCATAACTCCCGCGGATCTTTGCGGTCAGTTCGTCGGAGTACTGCCCCGCCGCGGAGTCGATGAGGGTCTGGAAGGTGTAGTCGTCGGTGCCGGTACCGTATGGCGGGATCGCCTCAAGGTAGAGGGTCTTCTCCTCGCCGGCCCGCAGGAAGATCTCGGAGAGGTCGCCTGAGGCGCCGGCCGACTCTTTGTAGCGTGCGTACCACCCCTCGGGGAGGTCCTTTGTCGAGAGCACGTAGGTATCGTCGCCGGTCCCTGCGTTCTTCAAGATCAGTTCAAAGACTGCATTCTTCCCGACCGGGGTGGTGATAGTCGGGGACTTGATGGTGACCTCGGCCGCGTACGGGGACTTCTCCAGCATCACGGTCCCGGCGTCGGTGGTGATCCCGCACTTCACCTTGACGTCCTTTTTATCGGCACCCTTGTACCCGGCCTTCTCGATGACGAGGTCGTAGACTCCCTGCGGGAGGCCGGTGCTGATCTTGCCGTCCGCGGTGGTCATCACCTTATCGGAAGGTTCGGCATGTTTGTCCTCATAGATCAGGACAGACGCACCCTTCACCTTCTCGCCGTCCTTGTCGGTGACGGTGAGTTCGAGAGTGCCGAGTTCCCCGGTATGAGTTTTAGAGATGCTGACATGGAGCCAGACCGACCCGTCGCCGACATGGGCCTTCACCGGGTACTCCCCGACCTGGGTGTCGGCCGCGGTCTCGACCCGGAGGGTGACGGTCTTCGACCCGCCCGCTGGGATGGAGACCTTGTTCACCTCGGCCTCTCCGTCGACGAAGCGCATCTCCCAATCCCTTGACCCGACAAAGGATTCTGTCCACAAATTCATCTGGTCGGCGTTGCCGTTGTTGGTCACCGAGAGGGTGAAGGTCGCCGTCTCCCCGGCCTCGATCACCTGGCCCGGGAAGTCGCAGTGGATGGAGACCTTCCCATCTGCCTGGTTGTCCAGGGCCGCCGCGGGTGCGGCGACCAGGAGGGGCAGGAGCATGAGGGCTGCACAGAGGGCTGCAAGGCCCCGTTCAATTTGTTTGTTCATCTGATATCCTCCCGCATGAACCTGATCCATGCGAGCCCGAAGAAAGCGGCCGGAACCACGAAGAGAGCGATGATGTTCTTTGTCAGGTCTCCCAGGAGACTTGCGAGGACTGCAAGCCCGTTATCCGGGAGATCTTCAGATGTGTCCGATCCGAAACCCCCGTTTTTCATGAGTGTCGAAGCAAAGTTCGGCTCGGTCACAGCCGTTGCGATCTGCTGATAGTTGTGGGAAGGCGAAAGCAGGTTGACGGTGTCGGTGAAGGTGCGTCTCTTGTCCCAGTACGCTCTTGATTTTTCTTCATATTCCTTCCAGGCCTGGTCGACCTCGGAGTTTTCTGCTCCCTCCTCCGTCGAAGAGGACGTCGCGACAAATGAGACGAGGCCGCCGTTTCCGAAATAATCTCCATCCATATTTGGGAATTCTGGCGGTTCACCGATGACGGCGTTCATCACGCTCTCGTTGGTGGTAATGGCCGGGATGAGGGTGGAAAGGACGATGAAGATGATGAGGGTGTAGATAAGGGCGTTGCTGCTGTCCTTTGCGCGTGCCGACATGAAAAGGGCGATCGCGAAGTACGAGAAGATGAGCAGGAACGAAAGCCCGCCGAAGAGCAGGATCCGTACGCTCTCGTCGAAGTTCGGGACGATTCCGAAGATGAAAAGGACGGCAAAGGAGAGGACGAGCACGATCCCCATCGCGAGGGCGATGGCTGCGGTGCCGCCGATAGCCTTGCCGTTGATCACCTCGTCGCGGTACACTGGGTGGGAGAGAAGGATCTTGAGGGACTTACTCTCTTTTTCTCGTGAAATGAGGTCGAACCCCATTGCACATCCGAGGATGACCCCGATAGTGGTGATGAGATCTGACATTTTGAAGAAGGCCGAGAGGATGGAGGGTTTCCACCCGAAGAAACCCCCTTCGATATCGTCGTCAGAGACGTCGGCCAGGCGTTCGTTGTAATCTTCGATCTGCTTATTATACTGGACCGCCCCGTCGATGAGTCCGACGGCGGCGATGACCAGGAAGATCCCGAGGAGGATGTGGAACCTCCTGCTCCTGATGTGGTCGCGGAACTCCTTCCTGGCGATGACGTCAAGTCCTCCGGTTCTCATGCAGCGTCCTCCGCGGCGTGGTAATATGACAGGAAAACATCCTCGATGTCGGGGTGTTCTGCCTCCAGGCTCCTGATCGCGACGCCCGCCTGGGCGAGGGTGTCGGCAAGTTCGTCCCTGATGTCGACGGTTGCGACGAGTCGTGCGCGGTGTCGGTTCTCGGCGAACTCTGCGGCGAGGAGCGCCGGACTCTGAAGGTCGGGCATGGGGGTACGGGTCTCGATGCGGATGACCACCTTCTCGTCGCCGCCGACGCGTGCGAGTTCGTCCCAGGTACCGTGTGCGACGAGTTTCCCATGTGCGAGGATGGCCGCGGAGGTGCAGACCTTGCTCACCTCGGAGAGGATGTGTGAGGAGACCAGGACAGTGGTTCCCTGGTCGGCGACCTGCCTGATGATCCGGCGGTAGTCCGCGACGCCCTGGGGGTCGAGGTTGGCGGTGGGTTCGTCGAGGATGATGGCCTTCGGGTGGTTGATGAGTGCCTTCGCGATGCCGAGGCGCTGCCTCATCCCCTTCGAGAACCCGCCGACCTCCTTGGTAACACCTTCGAGCCCGACGAGTTGGAGGAGTTCCTGGATCCGTTCTTTGCGCTCCTTTCCCATACCGTAGAGTTTCGCCGAGTACTCGAGGTTCTCTTCGGCGGTGAGGGTGGGATAGAACCCGACGTCCTCAGGCATGTACCCGATCTTCTTCTTCACCTCGATCGGGTGAGTGGCGACCTCGAGGTCGTCGATATAACAGGCACCTGATGTCGGCTCGATGAGGCCGGTGAGCATGAGAATGGTGGTGCTCTTGCCGGCGCCGTTCGGGCCGAGGAGGCCGAAGACCTCCCCCTCGGGCACCTCCAGGCAGAGGTCGTCGACGGCTGGCACGCCGTTGTAGACCTTGCAAAGATGTTCGCAACGTATCATGGATCACTCATCTCGTTTTGCAGGTCCACAATATGGGCCGGATTATAAAATTCGTTGTGGCACAATCGTCTACACGTCGATCAGGAATTTGTGCTTGGCGAACGTGTAAATGACTGTGCCAGATCGTTTATTATCAGGGGAGGCAGAGATCTACCCATGAAGTGGCGGGCTCTTCTCTGGATACTGGTGCTGGTCGTCGTTCTGACTCCATCGGTTGCCGGAGAGGCAGAACACTTCGAGACGGTGCCTGTATCGGTTCTCGATGTTTCCGCCGAGGAGATCACTCTCACTTCCATGGAAGAACCCCCGGATACTTTTGTCATTATCGCCGATGTAGCGACCTCCAACGATCCTCTCATGGGCTCGTATCCTGCTCTTTCGTATATGGGTTATGCATATCGGGTCGTTCCTGTTGAGGAATTAGTCTTTGTTTCTTCAGGGATCGTGACGGATGAAGATATAGGGGAGGAGAAGATTCTGGTTGGTGGAGAAATCCCGACCCGGGCCAATATCCTGCTCTCTCTAGCGTCCGGTGCAACAGAGAGCGTCCCGATCTATAATGTGGTCGACAGCAAGAAGACCTCTCCTTCGAGTGCCCCGGGGTATTATGTCCAGGAAGTGCCTGAAGGTACCAGAAACCACTGGGTCGATCTCAATTGGGGGAAGGGTGAGCAGAACCTCACCCTCACCGTCTGGCACCCCTCGGGCCTGCTCGGCACGTTCGAGGACGGCGATGACGGAAAGATGAACCAGAGGATATTTCTGCGGATCTCTGACCCGAAGGGTGTCGAGGGCGGCGCATGGTACTACCGGGTGAGCGGTCCCAGGATCCCGGTGGCCCTCAACTATAGTTTCAGGACGTATGTGGGGTGAACCGCATGGATCGACACGCAGTTCTGTTTCTTTTCGGTCTGATCGTGCTGGTCCAGAGTGCAGCCGGCGCTTATACCGTTACCCCCGGATATGACCATCCCCCGACAGGAGAGCCGCTTACTCCCGCGGAAGTCCCTCCCTGGGAACTCCCCCTTTATGTCCTGGTGTACTCCCTCTGTCTCGCCCCCCTTGAGATCCTGACCTGGTCGGGTGCCTGGTTCTTGCTCCGGTCTCGTCAGAGTAGGCCTTCGCTTCTCGATCATCCGCTGAGGGGTGCGATCTATCAGTGTATCAGGGCGCGCCCCGGCATCCACCTCCGCGCCCTCTCGGCCACCACCGGCACGCCGATGGGCACGCTCAGGTACCATCTGGGCCTCCTCCACCAGAACCACAAGGTTACCGTCCTCCAGGAGGACGGTCGCCTGATGTATTATGAGAACAGTGGGACCTACACCCTCACCCAGCAGCGTCTGCTCAAGCATCTCAGAAACCCGACCACCCGGCATATCCTCTGTGAAGTCCTCAGGCACCCGGGGATGTCGAGAAAAGAGGTCGCCGAGATCGTCGGGATCACCGGTCCGGCGGTCCACTGGCATATGAAAAAATTGGAGGAAGACGGGTTCGTCAGGCAGGAGCGTTCCGGCCGGACGACACGGTATGCGATCGACGAAGGAGTCGCCGGCGACCTGACCGCGTGGACGGCGGACAGCGGCGACCTCAGTCGCGGGTCGTGCTCCTGATCACGACCGCGGTCCCGTCGGTCCAGCGTGCAATGAGTTCTTCAGTTTTCAGGTGGGTGCGTCCGCCGAGAACTGCCGGGTCTTCGAGAACGATTCCGCCATCTTCGATCTCGACGACCACAACATACTCTTCTCCGTTGAGCGGGATGATCGCGGGGACGCCCGTCATGACCAGCGCCGTCAGTTCGTCGGTCCCGATCTCTCTCTCGACCTCCGCTTCAAAGCCCTCTGTTCTGGCCGCGTGTGCCATAGCGTCTGTCATTTCATCAACGCCCTTGGTCGGACCGATGGCCTCCTGCCACTCCTGTTCGCCCCGGTCGAGACCATAGAAAGCCATCACTGCCTGAAGGGCCGCAGCGGCCGATCGGTCCTCATTGCTCTGTCGTACATCCGGGACGCCCGCCAGTTCATCACCGGGGGTGGGATGAGTTTGCAGAAAGAGATCAGGGAAGGCGCAGGGTACCGCCATCCCGATCATCGCGGAGGTCAACCCGATGAGAAGCACGATCGTCAGGAGCACCTTCTGCGTATGTCTTCCTCCCCCTGACGGGAGCGGCGGATGGGAGGTGAGTTTTGATTTTTGAAATTTTATATATGTCTTTTCCATGGTCCTGCGATCCTTCCATCTGTTTTTATTTAAATTTGATTATTTGTAGTTCTGAACCGCCCTCCAAGGTCGAATTTCTGATAAACGCATAATTTGCCATACCTATATATCACCTGGATGCATCCGAGCGATCCTGATGAAGGGTGACCCGGTGGAGAGGGAACGGTTCGAACGGATCCCTGAGCGGATCGACGGACTCGTCGACCTCGCCTACAACCTCTGGTGGAGCTGGCACCCGGCGGCCCGCGTCCTCTTCAAGCAGGTGAACGGATGCGCCTGGAAGGAAAGCAGGCACAACCCGGTCAGGATGCTCCTCGACGTCCCTGAGGGATATCTCTGGCGGGCTGCCAGGGACCGGGAATATATCAGGCGTTACGACATCATCATGGAGCGGTACCGGGACTATATGGGAAAGAAAAGTTCCTGGTTCACCGAGGAGTACTCTGCCTGCCGCCCGGTCACCGTCGCTTATTTCTCTGCGGAGTACGGACTTCACCACTCTCTCCCGTTCTATGCCGGCGGCCTGGGTTTTCTGGCCGGTGACCATCTCAAGGAGTCCTCCGATCTTGGGGTTCCCCTCGTCGCCGTGGGGTTCATGTACTCCTCGGGCTACCTCCACCAGCACATCGGCCCCGAAGGGCTCCAGATGGATATCGAAGAGCCCCTCGACCGCGATGCCGCCCCGATCACGCGGGTGCTCGATCCCTCGGGCGGCCAGGTCGTCCTCAGGGTGCCGCACATCGATCCCCCGATCCATGTCGCGCTCTGGAAGGTCCAGGTGGGACGGGTGCTCCTCTATCTCCTGGACACCGACATCGAAGAGAACCGGCCCGAACACCGGGGCATCTCTCACCGTCTCTATTATGGTGGGCGGGAGGAACGGCTCCTCCAGGAGATCGTCCTGGGGATCGGGGGGAGAAAGGCTCTCTCGTATCTGGGTATCCATTATGCCGCCGTCCATCTCAACGAAGGTCATCCGGCCTTCGCCCTCGTGGAGCGCGTGCGGGAACGGGTGGGGAAGGGGATGAGTTATGAAGACGCCCTCGACCAGGTGCGCGGGACCACGGTCTTCACGACCCACACCCCGGTCCCCGCGGGGCACGACATCTTCTCCACCGACCTCATCGACCGCTACTTTTCGGAATATTACCGGTGCCTCGGTCTGTCGCGCGAGGAGTTCCTCGCCTTCGGCACGCACCCGGAAGATCCTGATGCGGGCTTCAACATGACGGTCTGTGCCCTCCGTCTTTCTGCCCACCACAACGCCGTCTCGCGCCGGCACGGCGAGGTGACGCGGGAGATGTGGCATTCGCTCTGGCCCCGCCTCCCGGTGGAACGGGTGCCGATCGACGCGGTCACCAACGGTGTCCACCTGCCTACCTGGCTCAACCCCAGGATGGCGGCACTCTTCGATGAGTACATCGGGGCGGTCTGTCCGTACTGGCCGCTGGAGCATGACAACCCGGTCGTATGGGAACTCGTCGACGAGATCCCTGACGAGGAACTCTGGCGCCTCCACCTCTGGCTCAAGACCAAACTCTTCAACCGGGTGCGTGAGATGAAGCGGGCGAAGTGGGCGGAACATCTCGATATGCCGGAGAATGTCGTTGCCGAGGGGGTCTTCCTCGACCCGATGGTCTTTACGATCGGGTTTGCCAGGCGGTTCTCCACTTACAAGCGGGCCGACCTCATCTTCACCGATCTCGAGCGGCTGGTACGGATCGTGAACAATCCCTGGCGCCCGGTCCAGATCGTCTTTGCGGGCAAGGCGCATCCGGCCGACCGTGCCGGGCAGGAGGTGCTCGCACGGGTCTACCGGTTCGCCCGGTCGCCGGAGTTCGGCGGGAGGGTCGCCTTTGTCGAGGACTACGGCGAGCGGGTCGCCCAGTACCTCGTCCACGGCGTCGACCTCTGGCTGAACAATCCTCTTCCTCCGATGGAGGCAAGCGGAACCTCCGGGATGAAGGCGGCGATCAATGGCGTGCCCAACCTCTCGATCCTGGACGGCTGGTGGATCGAGGGGTACAATGGCCGGAATGGCTGGGCCTTCGATAGGGAGTACGTCGGCGAGGACCGGGACGCCCGGGACGCCGCCGCGATCTATGACCTCCTTGAGAAGGAGGTCGTCCCTCTCTACTATGCCCGCGACCTCCGCGGGGTGCCGCATGGATGGGTGAAGACGATGAAAGAGGCGATCAAGAGCACCGCCCCACATTTCTCCGCGAGGCGGATGGTGAAGGAGTACGTGAACCGCTACTACCCGAAGATGCTCGCGTGTGCGAGCATCCCGGCGCTTCGGATCTGAAGGTGAGAGTCATGGAAGACGAATCATATGAGAGAGCACGAAAGAGGGTGCGGGAACTCCGGGGGTTCTATGAGCACCTGGGAATCTATCTGGTCATCAACCTCCTGCTCTTTGCGATCAACGCCATCACCTCGCCGGGGGCGTGGTGGTTCTACTGGGTGACCCTCTTCTGGGGGGTCGGGCTTCTCTTCCATGCCCTGGGGACGTTTCTGGGCGGGCGGTTCCTGGGGCCTGAGTGGGAAGAGCGGAAGATGCGGGAATATGTGGAGAAGGAGAAGAAGAGGGAGAGGAAAGGGTGATCCGGGAGGGTGAGAGGAACGGTAAGATTGACTCTCTTGAATTCACCATGAACCTTCGTTTCAAGCATACGCGATGAAAATTCCATGGGTCTCCGGGGTGGGCATAGGCCCTTGCTCCCCTTTCGGAACGGGACACCCGGTAGGAGCATCACATCATTGCCGCCCCTCGGCGCGAGATGGCGGTGAAGAGTCTACGATTGAGGGTGGCACGTCTGATCATCACACCTTCCCCCCTTCTCACGCCGCGGGCGCGGCTCCCCCTTTCGGGATGCGATCGGGGGGAGGCAGAGGAGAGATGGTGAAGGGTTTCTGTCATCCTCTCTGATCGCTGCGCGAGAAGGGGTCAGAGTCTCGATCGTCGAGGTAGTTCTATTGCGACCTTTTGTTCTTGAGGCACTGTCGGGACGATCTCAGAGGTAATACCCCTGGATTTCCACGACCTCGGCGGAATTTTTCGCCGCGGCATACTCGCCGAGGGGCTCGGCGTTCAGTTCGAGGAAATGAAGCCCCCAGTTGAACTTGGAGAGAACCTGTCTGGCCTGCTCCTCCTCGCCGAGGATATACAGGGCCGCCGCAAAGGCCTCGACCGAGGTGAGACGCAGGGGCCTGCCGAAGTTCACCGGGTTGGCGGCGACGAGGTACGGGAGGGCCCGGCGGGTCGGCCACCGCTTGATCGTCCAGGTCTCGAGCACCTCCCAGGAACAGTCGAGGGCGGTGATCGAGGGGATGCCCCTGTCTGCCGGCGAAAGGGCTTGCTCGGCCGTCGGATCGAGGATGAGCGAGGTGCGGGGGATGCGGTCGAGGGAGTCGACCACCTTCACCTGGTCCCATTTCTCCATCCTCTTGACCGTGCACTTCCTGGGGTCGCAGGAGTTGTCCCTGAAGGCATAGAGGCGTATCATCTATCTCGGTTTGGGACAGAGTGAAGATGAATGTATGTCCTCTGCGCACCATGTGTCCTCGACTCTTCCCTCCGTGCCGAGGGGATCACCAAACCCGCCGATATCGAGGCATTCAGAAAAGTGCTGGAGCGCTGCCGGCGCTTCGGGATCGAGGTCGTGCCTCTTCCCTGCCCTGAGACTGCCTATCTGGGACGGCCCCGTCCCCCCGCGACCTTCGTGGAGCGCCTCGACACCCCGGGCTTTTGCACCGTCCTCGACCGGATGGAAGAGGAGGTGCGGGCGATCGTCGCCGCACGCGGACCTCCCCTCTGTATCGTCGGGGTCGACTCCTCCCCCTGCTGCGGGGTGAACCGGACCTGGTACGATGAGCGGGTGCCGGGGCGCGGTGCCTTTCTCGCCCGTTTCCCCAAGATCGAGGCGGTCGATGTCTACGACTTCGCGCGTTACCGCATCTACTTCGCCGCGCCTCTCTTCTCGGAGGCCGAGCGGGTGTTCAACCGGCAGGTGCGCGACCTCATCGAGGAGCATTGCTATGAGGTCTATCTCCCGCAGGAGGCGGGGGACGATGGGGCGGTTTGCAACATGAACGGTCGCCGGCAGATCTTCGAGCGTCATGTGGAGACGCTCAGGGGGGTCGACCTCGTCGTCGCGGTCGTCGACGGGGCGGACGCCGATTCGGGGACGGCGTGGGAGATGGGATATGCGGCCGGGCGCGGGATCCCGGTCGTGGCCCTGAGGACCGATTTCCGCCGGGCCGGGCCCTGCGAGCATGTCAACCTGATGCTCGAGGAGTCAGCCGAGGTGGTGACCGACACCGTCGACCTGCCCGCGGCGGTGCGGCGCGCCCTTCTCTCAGGCTCCTCTGATCAGCGTGAAGAGTCTCGCCCGCTCTGAGAGGGCATCCCCTTCGCCGATCGGTTCACCCGGGTCGAGGCCGAGTCGGGCGGCGGCGGCCGCATAGGCCCTGAGCGCCGTCGGCACTCCTGCCTGGTGCTCGATAAGACGTTCGCCGGCGTCGATGAGTTCTGAAGCGATCGTATCCTCCAGCGAGGGGGGCGGAACCTCATTTTTCGCGGCCTTCAGTGCCTTCTCCTGTTGATAGCTCTCGTCTGTCGGAGCAAGGCGTGCGGCCTCGCGCGCTGCGTCGGCCGCCCCATCTGGATCGCCGAGGGCCGCCCTGACGCGGGCGAGGCGGTGCCAGATCGTCGGGTCTTCCGGGGCGGCCTGGATGGCCTGTCCGAGGAGCGCGGCGGCGCGTTCATCCTCACCCTGCTCGGCGGCCAGGACACCCATGTTCCTGAGCACTCGCGCCCGCACCGCCGCGGGCGGGTTTGCTTTCAGGGCCCGGCGGTAGCAGGTGTTTGCCTCTTTCTTGAAGCCCAGGTCGGCGAGAGCGGTGCCGGCCCCCAGGTAGAAGAGACTGCGTTTTCCCTCCTGTGCCGGGAGGTCGGCGTACCGCTCGATCTCGGCGATGATCCCGTCCTCCGGTCGTGCGGCGGCGTGCTGCACCACCGGGTACAGCACCAGCGCGAGGTCGGCGCCCTGCCCGACGGCCTCCTCCATCGCCGCGCTGATCAGATCCCTCCCTTCGTCCCCGCCGATGAGAAGTCCGAGGTGGACGCGGGCGTAGAGGTCGTCCGGGCAAGCCTCGAGCACTTCCTCCAGGAGGGCGCGGGCCTTCGTGGGCGAACCATAGAGGCGATGGGCGATCCCGGTGTTCCTGAGGAGGTCGGTGTCCCTGGAAAGGGCGAGCGCCGCTTCGAAGCACGCGATCGCCCGGTCGAACTGGAAGGTCTGGAGGAGCGCGGCGCCCTTCCCGAAATGATCGAGATATCTGCGCCGCCGTTCAACGTCGAGCAACCCTTTTCGGTCGAAGGTGCCGTCGGGCCTGGCGTACTGGTCCATCGAGAAGAGTCTCTCCATGGCGGCGTCCATGGCCTCGCCGGTCACTTCGAGGTCCAGGATCCCGGTCAAAACGGCGTACTCATCCTCGAACTGCCCGGTCCGCCTGAGGGATGAGGCGACCGCCCAGAGGAGGGGGGCGGCCTGTGCCGGCGCGAGGTCTTCGGCCGTCCGGATCGCTGAAGCAATAGCGGTTTCGGCCTTCTCGATGTTGCCGTCGAGGAAATTGGTCTCACCGACATCTTTCCTGGCGAGGCCGAGACGATAGGGGTCGGGGTCCGCCTCAGCCTCAAGGACGGCGAGGGCTCGCTCCGCACATTCGACCGCCCTGCCGCTCTCGTGCTCTTCTCTGAAGAGGACGGCCAGGTTCGTGTAGGCGGCGTGCCGGTGGATCGGGTTCCGGGCGTGGAGGATGATATAAGCATAGACGGTCCTGGCCTCCTCGCCGAACCCGCGCCTGACCAGGTCGGTGGCGTCCTCGAGGAGCGTCTCGTAGTCGTCGAAGAGATCGACGAAGGCATCGAGGGTCTCTTCCTCGATAGAGAAGGGGTATGCGGTATTGAGCAGGGCGATCTGCTCCTCCCTCTTCATCCCGGTGAACCAGAAGAGAGCGATGCTCGCCGCTGCGTTCTCGACAAATTTCTCGAACGACTCCGCACTGCCCGGCGGGATCGCGCCTCCGAGCAGTTCGCCGAGGGTGACGAAGGTGAACGAGGCGGTTTCGAGTTCGGCCGGGATGATCTGGGTCGCCGGAAAGTCGGTGAAGAACGGGGCCTCGAAGTAAAGGTCTGACCACCTGGCCAGGCGGGTCACGATCGCCTTCTCCTGCTGTGTCCAGCTTCGCACGCCCGGCGATGTCCCTGCCGGGACCGGGGGCGCGAGATATCCGTCGTCGGTCCCGACACCTGCGGCCAGGACAGTCTCGATCAGCCGTGCGCCGCGGAGGTCTCCTTCTTCGAGTCTCTCGATATATCGGTGCCAGAAATAATCGGTCCGATCTTTCCCGGTGAGGTCGGGGGTTTCTTCGGCGAGCGCTCTGGAAAGGGCCTCTCTGAACTTTGTCTTAGCGGCTTCGTCCGAGAACGCTTCGGTGGCGACATGGGCGGCGAAACCGATGTCGCGTCTCCGTCTGATCAGAAAGAGGTGAAGGAGCGCCGACTCCTCAGGGTCGGCGTCGGTCTCTTCCTGGAGGGTCGCCCAGATATGTTCCCAGAAGAAGGTGCGTGCAACGGTGATCTCCATCTCGTGTACCTCTCGTCTGTGACATTGGGGCGTACAGAGAGATACTCGTATTGATCTGGAGTTCTCCGGTGAGAGTGCTGTCGGTGAGGGGATGTGTGATCAGACTGTGAAGACGATCCAGCCTTCCTCGTGATCGCCTCTTTCCCATTCTGGTCCTATCTTCCGGGGTCCTGACGACAGCACGGCATGATGATCAGGATATGCCGTCCCCCCATTGAAGGATCTTTTTTGTTCTTTCGCGAGAAGATAGGACGGGGAACGGCATCACGCGTGATCCCGTGAGAATTGATCGGCCATCTCCCGCCCGGGTTCAGTCTTCGGGGTCATGATGACAGGACAGCGTGATGATCAACGGTGCCGTTCCTCCCATTGAAGGATCTTTTCTGTTCTTTCGCGAGAAGATAGGATGAGGGAAGGCGATGGACCCTGTTCACCGGTGGATCCGATGATGAAAACAGGATGATGCATTCTGAAAATCGTCCAGAGAAGCTGTGACGAACAATTTTCATGCGATATGCCTGAGACGTACTTTTGCCTCATGAGCAATGCAAACAACCAAAATGCGAGCCCTATCGCTCTCAGAAAAATGTCTGTCGTAGGAGTGGGAAACGGGGGAGGAGTTCCCCCGTTGGAGGGAGTGTACGTGTATTGTTGCACAGGTGGGAGGGTGTCCGCCCCCCCGCCGGATAAATGTTGACTATTGAGAGGTGGTAGTATGCAGGCGCCGCCTGTGTGTCGTGATGCCTTTGAGTTAGGTGATAGCTGGTGCCTGCTGCTGTGTGTTCCTGTCTGTTGCTGCCGCCCTGTCCGAACTTCCCCGGGTCCGGCAAGGCACCGGCGATCACTATGTTGCTTTTGGTTACATATATCATTTTCGGTTATTGCATGGCATTGTAGGTGGCGATATGGCTGGACACAATGCCCTCCCACCAACGAAACCGATAAGTAGTGGCCGGTGGCAGATTAAATACGGCATGAACCCCTATCCTGAAGAGATCTCCCGGATCCTGGACCGACTGAAGGCAAATCCGCGTGGCATGTCGGTCAGCGATCTCTCACGGGACCTCGGGGTCAATAGAAACACCGTCTCCCGGTACCTTGATATGCTCCTCATCGCCGGCGAGGTTGAGATGCGCACCTATGGCAAGGCCAAGGTCTTTTATCTCTCCCAGCGCGTCCCCCTCTCGGCGGTGATCAACCTCTCCGCGGACGGCGTCTTCGTCCTCAACGACCGGCTCACCGTCGTCCAGGTCAACGACCGTGTTCTTGAGGTCGTTCAGGCCAGCCGGGACGAAGTGGTCGGAAAACCGCTGGGTGAATCCCGTCTCTCGGCCTTCGACCATCCCCTGATCAGAGGGCGTATCGAGGCCGCCCTCGAAGGCCAGGACGTCGTTGAGGAGGTCAGACTGCTCAAGGCCGACGGCGAACTTTTCTTCAGGATGAAGATCCTCTCGACCGTCTTCAATGACGGGAGTCCCGGGATCACCATTCTTCTCGAAGACATCACCGAGCAGAAACGTTCGGAAGAGGCGCTCAGGGAAGGAGAAGCAAAGTTCAGGGCTCTTGTCGAGGACATCAACGACATCATCTGGAACATTGACGAGGCATGGGCCTTCGTCTATGTCAGTCCGAAGAGTTTTGACCTCCTCGGCTACGCCCCGGAAGAGATCGAGGGGCATCATATCATGGACTTCGTCCCCCCGGCAGAGCATGAGAAGGTGCAGCACCGTCTCGAAGAAGCGATCGGATCGGAGAAGCCCTTCTCCCTCGTCTCGATCCCGATGACCCACCGGAACGGGAACAGGATCGTCTTTGAAGCGAGCGGGACGCCGAACTTCGACGAGATCGGATCGTTTGCCGGGTACCGGATGGTCGCCAGGGACGTCACCGGCCGGCAGCAGGCAGAGCGGCGGGTCAGGGGATGGAAGTCGTTTCTCCATTCGATCGTTCAGAACATCCCAGACATGGTCTTTGTCAAAGAGGTCGGAAGCGGGACCTATGTCTTCTTCAACCGGGCGGCCGAGGCATTTGCCGGCGGGTGCTCGGAAGACCTCGCCGGTAAGAGGGACGAGGAAATCTTCCCGCCCGACCTTGTTCCCTTCATGTGCTGCGGCGAGGACGAGGTGCGGAGGCAGATGGCCCCGTACGACTGTCCGGAGACGGCGGTCACCCTGCGAGAAGGGGAAAAACACTACCTTCAAGCCAAGAAGATCCCGATCACGGGCGAGGACGGCGGGCTGAAATATATCCTCTCCATCATCTGTGACATCACCACCCATGTCAGGGCCGACCTTCTCCTGCGCGAACAGCGCGACCTTGCCCTGGCCCTTGGTTCGGCGACCGGTCTCGGGGAAGCGCTCTCTCTCTGTCTCCAGACCTCGCTCCGCGTATCAGGGATGGAAGCCGGTGCGGTTTTTTCGGTCGACGAAACGACTGGGGATATTGTTCTTGTCAGTGCATCCGGCCTCTCTGAAAAATTCTCTGCAGTGATGGCCAGGATCCCCGCGGGCCCGACGGTGCGCCGTCTCCTCGAGGGCGGGGTGCTCTCCTGTCCCGGTGCGGTGCTGGCGGCGGCCGACCCGGCACTTTCCCCCTTTGCAGACGAGGCGCTTGCCGTCGTCGCGACCAGATCGATCCTGTACCCTGACCGCCCGGTGGCGCTTCTCATCGTGGCGTCCCGTCGCCAGGCGGCGGTCCCGGCCTATGCCACCCATGCCCTCGAGACGGTGGGTGCCCAGGTGAGCAATGTGATCGGGCGCATCCGCGCGCGGGAACGGGTCAGGATGGAACGGGACCGGGCCGAGCGGTACCTCGATGTGGCCGGGGTGATGATCGCCGTGATCGGGACCGACGGGACGATCGAACGGATGAACCGGATGGGGTGCCGGATCCTCGGGTACCGCGAGGCCGACCTTGTGGACAGGAACTGGTTTGCGACCCTGGTCCCGGCATCCCTGCGCGAGAAGTATGAAGGGAACTTCAGGCGGTTGATGGAAGGGACGGTCGTCCCGCCCGAGGAAGAGACCACACCGGTCGTCACCAGGGACGGACGGGAGGTGGCGGTCCTCTGGCACAACGCCATTGTGCGGGACGAAAACGGGTGCATCACCGGCCTCGTCTCCTCCGGCAGTGTCACCGGCCCGTAAGCGTATATGGGCATGAGGCGATATCTCTCTATGACGCGACCCTCTGACCCGCTTCTCCTTTCTCCTGAGGAAGCCAGGAAACAGGAGGTCTTTTTTTCGGCTCCACGGGTGCCGAGACGGCTGGAACGGTTGATCGAAGAGCACATCGGCAGAAAAACCGGGAAGGCCTGGGACGACAGGGTCGTCCTCGATCGGATCCGGGCGGCGGTCATCGCCCAGAAAGGGCAGTACTGGGCCCGGGGCCGCCACCGACAGATTTCGTACGAGAAGGGCTACGACGTCCTCGCCTATCTGGCCTATCACTTCCCGGTTTACCTGGTCCAGACCGACCTCCTCCTCCACCGCCTCGTGACCGAAGGGCTTGTGCCCCGCCATCTGCGGGTGCTCGATGTGGGGTGTGGGCCGGGCGTCGTCTCGGCCGCGGTCGTCGACTATTTCGGGAGGCTCGAAGGGGCGACCGCCGAGGTCACCGGGCTCGACCGTTCGGAGGAGAACCTCGAGGCCTACGCCGCGATCGTCGGGCCCTATGCCGGACACAAGGGGGTGGTCTCGATCAACGAACCGGTCCTGGCCGACCTCTGTCACCCGCCTGAAGACACCCTCGCCGGTCCGTTCGACCTCATCGTCTTCTCCAATGTCCTCAACGAACTCCGGGATGTCGGGCCGGAGGAGAAAGCCGCGCTGGTTGCCGGATACGCGCGCCTCCTTTCCGCCGGGGGGTCGATCCTCATCGTCGAACCCGCCGAGAAGGAGACCTCCACTGGTCTGCGCGAGGTGCAGCGCGCCCTCGTCGAGAGCGGAATGACGGTCTATGCCCCCTGCACCTATCTCTGGGGCGCCCCATGCCAGCCCGAACGCTGCTGGACCTTCGAGAGCGGCCCTGAGATCAAGCCCCCGCGACTGATGGAGGCGCTTGCCGCCGGGAAAGAGGGGTATCGGTTCAGGAACACCGACATCAAAGTCTCGTACGCCGTCCTGCGCACCGACGGCCTCACCCGCTGGGGAGCGCTGGAGAGGCCGGCCAAGACGGCCCGCCTCGGTGCGCTCTCCTCCCATGTCGGCCGGCAGGTCAACCTCTGTGCCGCCCGTATGTCGGGAGAGATCGGGGACGAGAAACGGCATGTGGTCAAGGTCTGCGACGGCACGACGAAGAAACCGGTCTATGCCGTCCTCCCCGAATATGCCAGAAACAAAGGCAACGAATCCCTTCTGGCCGCAGCATATGGGGCACCCCTCCTTTTCACCAACGCAAAGGTGAAGTACAACAAGGAGGCCGACACCTATTCGGTGATCGTCGGGAAGAAGACGACGGTCACTCTTCTGGACGGAGGTGAGGAGTCCTGAAACCTCAGGAATGGAAACTCGTGCTTTTTCTGGTGGTCATTGCGGTGGCCGGGGTCTTCGCCTCCTCCTCGTTTTATGACATCTTTGCCGGGAACGGCGGGGAGGGCGAGACGCTGTATCAGGTCTCGACCCTCAGTGCTCTCCTGGAGGGGGTGTACGACGGTGAGACCGAGATCGGCACTCTGCTGGAGAGGGGTGACACCGGGATCGGTACCCTCAACGCCCTTGACGGCGAGTTGATCGTCCTGGACGGCAGGGCCTGGCAGGTGCGCGGCGACGGGTCGGTGCATGCTGTTGATCCCGCAGTAAAAACGCCCTATGCCTCGGTCACTTCCTTCAGCCCTGACATCACCCTCGACCTGGCGGGCCCCTTCGACCTCCCGGCCCTCGAGACGGCGATCATGGATGCCCTCCCCTCGGAGAACCTCCCGTGCGCCGTGGTGGTGGAAGGCACCTTTACCAACCTCACCGCCAGGAGCGTTGACCGGCAGGAGTCCCCATACCCGCCGCTCGTCGAGGTGACGGCAGATCAACATGTCTTCTCCTTCGACCGGACCGAAGGGACGATGGTCGGGTTTTACCTCCCTGCGTATCTGGAAGGGGTGGGCGTCTCGGGGTTTCATCTCCATTATCTTGCCGATGACTGGAATGGCGGCGGCCACCTCCTCGGGTGCACGGCAGAGCGCGTCAGGATTCTGCTCGATATAACGCCGGAATTAGACCTTTCCCTGCCATCAAGCGGGCAATTCCTCGATATTGACCTTTCAGGAGACCGAAGTGGGGATATTGCGGCTGCAGAGAGGGGCAGGTAACCCTGACCCGTTCCTGCGGGATTTTCACTTTTTTTGGACATCTGTAGAATCCACTGGACACTTGAGCACATTTCTTTCGGTGGGATCCGGGAAAACTCCACAGATTGGGTTTTTAGCCGCAATTCCAGAGATCTGGGGCTATTGATTTGGGGCAAGATATCGGCTTATCTGCCTGAAAAATCAGAAATTTATCTTAAAATTCGCGATTTGTGGAATATCTGTTCGTTTCCGCTTCAGAAGAGAATATTAGAAATATTACCAATTCCAATCTTTCAATCCGATGAAAAAAACGGTAGGAAGAGTCCTTGGGGTGCTTGTGTTTCTGGCACTCGTTTTTGCCCCCATCGACCAGACCGTGCTCCCGACGTCGGCGAGATATGTCGCCGCCGTCACGCTTCTGATGATCATCTGGTGGATCACAGAGGCCGTCCCCCTTGAAGCAACCGCCCTCCTGCCAGTGGTGCTCTTTCCTGCTCTCGGTGTTCTGACGCCGACGGAAGCGACGGCGCCTTATGCCGACAAAGTCATCTTTCTCTTTATGGGCGGTTTTATCATCGCCATGTCGATGCAGCGATGGGGTCTCCACCGCAGAATCGCCCTCAACATCATAAAAGTGGTTGGAACGAGTCCGAGACGACTGATTCTCGGGTTCATGATCGCGACTGCCTTCCTCTCGATGTGGATCTCCAACACCGCCACGGCGATGATGATGATCCCAATAGCGATCGCGATTATCACCACCGTCATCCCCAATGCCAGCACCCTTCTCAAAGACATGACTCCGGAGCAGCGGGATTTCTCTGAGGCCATCGTCATCTCCATCGCCTATGCGGCGAACATCGGCGGGATCGCCACCCTCATCGGCACCCCCCCGAACGGCATCTTCGCCGCCCAGATGAAGGCCCTCTTCCCGGCCGCGCCGGCGATCGATTTCTTCTCGTGGATGAAGTTCGGCGTTCCGTTGGTCATGATCTTCATCCCGCTCACCTGGCTCTGGCTCACCTATGGTTCGTATCGTCACCTCCCCACGAAGGTGGCCCATGCCGGTGACATCATCGACCACCAGATGGAGGATCTCGGCCGGATGAGCCGCGGCGAGAGGTGGACGCTGATGGTCTTTGTCCTCACCGCCCTTGCCTGGATCTTTGCGAAGACCAAGTATATCGGTGACTTCACCATTCCGGGTCTGGACATGTTCTTCCCCGGCATCCACGACTCGACGATCGCGATCGCGGGTGCCCTCCTCCTCTTCCTCCTCCCGGTTGATCGCAAGAAGGGGATCTATACGATGGACTGGGAGTGGGCGGTGAAGATACCCTGGGGGATCCTCATCCTCTTCGGCGGCGGCATCTGCCTCTCGGTCGCCTTCATCAAGAGCGGGCTTGCGAACGTGATCGTCGACCAGCTCGCCATGTTCGGCGGACTGCCCATCGTCCTGATCGTCCTGATCGTCGGGATCGCCGTCTCGCTCCTCACTGAAGTGACCTCCAACACGGCGATGGCCTCCCTGATGATGCCGATCATGGCGGTGACCTCGGTCTCGATGGGGATCCATCCCTACATGCTGATGCTCACCGTGGCCGTCTGTACCTCGATGGCCTTCATGCTCCCGGTCGCCACCCCGCCGAACGCCGTCGCCTATGCCTCCGGGTACATCGACATGAAGGACCTGATGCGTTCGGGCTGGGTGCTCAACTTCATCGGGGTCGGGCTCTGGACCTTCTTCATCTTCACCGTCGTGATGTGGGCTCTCGGCTTTACCCCCGCCCTCCCTGACTGGGCGACGATGCCGGTCAAATGAGGGTAAGGTCGGAGGCCGACCCGACCACCACCTCTTTTTTACCCTGATAGGTCTGGACCGTTCCCGCGACTTCCATGAAGGCTCCTTCTTTCACCTCTACCCTGGCCGCGACGGCGGCGGGCAGGAAGACCCGCGTCCCGTTCACCTCGGCGAGGAGGTGGCCGCCGCTCAGGGCGCGCACATTTTTTACCTCACCGCGGAGAAGGACGAAGGCCCCATCCTCTGCCTCGGGGCTCCAGGGTGCGGCAAAGGCCGCGCTCCCCGCGTGATCAAGGCCCAGGTGAACAAGCATAAGAAGGGCCGATATGCCGATCAGGATGAGGAGGGCACGTTTTTCGGGAAGATCAAACACCATTAATATATCCGCTCTATTTATATAAGTGCCCGATACCTTCTTATGTTAACGTTGTTAACTATAGTGTATGCACCAAACCTCCCTCCCTCCTTCCTCGAGGAAGGTACTCCTGATCCTTGAGGACGGTGGTGCGATGACGCACAAGGATCTCGTCAGGAGCTCGAGCCTTGCTCCCCGGACGGTCAGGTACGCTCTGAAGAGGCTGAAGGAGAACAACCTCATCATCGAGAAGTTCAACTTCAAGGACGCCCGCCAGATCATCTACGAGTGCAGGCCTCAGGAAGCTGCTGAGGCGGTCTGAACGCAAAGAACTCTCTTTTTCTGGCTGTGTAGTCCCGGGCGCGGGGACGAGAAGACGCCTCAGGCATACTGCATGAAAGATTCTTTCACAGAAACTCTCATCGGTCACGTTCATTCTTCTGCCTGACTGTCCCTTCGGATCATTCCTCTCACCGTTTTGCAGAATGGAGCGTGAGCCCAGGGTTCAGGCATACGCAATGTGAGTATTCCTGTGGCTCCTTGGCGTGAGGACGGATCGGTTCCTGATCCTTATCCTTGAGCGTTTCTACAAAGCCGAACGAACAGCACTCGGGCATCGTGCCGCACTCCGCCTATCTCTTCATGCGAGACGGCGGAAAATATGCCGTGATAGAGGGGCGGCACATTCTGAGCACCACAGCCGTCCCGTTGTCATGACCCCGGAGATAGAACCGGACGGGAGAGAGCACGCCATCCCGTGCCGTCCCCCGTCCTATCTTCTCGCGAAATGACAGAAAAGATTCAGTGATGAGGGGACGGCTCATTTGGATCGTCACGCTGTTCCGTATTCATGACCCCGGAGATAGAACCCGGACAGAAGATGGCCAACCTCTTCTCAGCAGGATCACGCGCTCCATGCCGCCCCCGCCCTATCCTCTCGCGAGACGCCGGGAAAGATCAGGTGATAGGGGGGCGGCACGTCCTGATCATCATGCCGTCCTGTCAGCATGACCGCGAGGATTGGACCGGGACAGGAAAGAGCAGATCTCTTTCCAGCGGGATCACGCATCCTGCCACTCCCCATCGAAGAGGGCCGGCAAGAGGATCGTGCTTCAACAGGGGACGTATTTCGTCGGCCCCCCACGATCCGGTCAGCGTCTCCTCCTCGCCAGGTAGAGGAGAAAGAAGACGACGAGGATGCCGGCCGCATAGATCGGTCTGTGGTCCCGGTCTTCATTCGGTATCGGTCTTCCTGCCTTCCAGTCGGCCTCGAAGGCGGCGGCAAAGTACCCTGCGGCCTCGGGATCTTCGATGATGAGCCCGGCCTCCCGGTTGAAGTCTGCCGAGTTGTCGTTCCAGTTGATGCTTGAGATGAGCACGCTCCGATTGTCGACGATCACCCCCTTGGTATGGACCTTCACCAGTCCGGCGGCGTCCAGGTCGATGCACCACGCCTCGAGTGGGAGTCCTTCTGTCCGGGCGACCTCGTTGATCCAGGCCGCCATCTCGTCGTTGTCCTTTGCCCCTTCGACATTGAACCAGGCGGCGTCCAGGAGCACCCGCACCTCCACCCCCCGCCTCGCGGCATCGATCGCCGCGGCCAGGAACCGGTTCGGCCCGCCTGCGGTGCTGTTCCTGATGGACGCCTGCTCTATGAGGACTCGCTCCTCTGCGCCGGCGATGATATCGGTGACCAGCGCACTCGTTTCCGGGGCGAGGACGGGCGTCACCCGCGCCCCCCTGACGGTCAGCGGGGAGAAAGCCGGGTCGTACTCCCCGTATCCCTCATCGTCTCCAGGCCTCCCGTCGGTGGGCGCGGGAACGATGTCGCCCCCGCCGGTGTCCCACCGGTAGACCGCGGCAAAATACTCCGCGACCTCTCTGTCCTCCACCCAGACCCCCCAGCCCCGGTTTCCTCGTGTGCCGGGTTCGGGGATCCCACTCGGTTTGAAGTTCTCCGAGGTGATCAGGACGCTCTCGTTGTCGACGACGAAGTACTTCGCATGGTTGAAACGGTACTTTGCGTGGGCCTCGGGCGTCGTGGTCATCATCATGACCCCGGCCCCGTGAGCGGCGAGCGTCGCCGCGACCGCCTCTTCTTCAGGCGGGATCCCGCCGACCGGTCCGCCCTCCAACAGGACCGAGACCGCCGCGCCCCGGTCTCTCGCCTCTCCGAGCATCGCCGCGATCCCCGGATGGGTGAACTCGTAGACATTCACCTCGACCTGCTCGTCTGCGGTGTCGAGGGCCTTCTCGAAGACCTCATACGAGCAGTCAGGGGAGACGAAGAGAGTGACGGTGACGTCCTCGAAAGTCTCGGGGAAAAACCGCGACTGGCCCAGGAGGCGGGGGTGCGGGTCCCAGACGTTGTTCTCCAGAAAGTGGACCTGCCCCTCCCTTGCCTTCACATCTTCAGGCCACCCGACCTCCTGGACGACGGTCCCGCCGACGAGAAGGGCGATGCTGTCCTCTTTGTTGGCCAGCCTGAACTTTCCGCCCCCGAGCACCTCCGGGACGTCCGGGTCGGTGTTCATGATCTCGTAGTCGGGTCGGCGGCCGTGCGTCAGGAAAAATCCGGTCGCCTCTCTGGCCACCGTCACCCGACCCCCCGCCGTCGAACCTGGCGGGAACGTGAGCGTCCCTTCGCCGTCGGTGACGGCGACACCGTCGAGTCTCCCCGCTGCCTCGAGGACGAAATACTCGTCGGGTTCCCCGGCGCGGTAGGGGTCGGGACAGAACTCGACGATCTGGACGGCCGCCACCGGCGCCGCGAGGAGCGCCAGGGCGATGAAGAGGCAGAGGGGGGCGCGCCGCAGCATGGATCTCTGTGGACCCGTCCTCGTTTTTATACCTCCCTCACCAACCCTGATCCCATGGAGCCACCGGTCGTCGTCAAGATGGGAGGGAGCCTGATGGACCGTGCCGGTCAGGTCGTCGCCGAGATCCTCGCCGCAGGCCGCCCGGCTCTCCTGGTGCCCGGCGGTGGGGATTTCGCCGACGCCGTCCGCGCCCTCGACCCCCCCGCCACCCCGGCCCACTGGATGGCTGTCTCGGCGATGGAGATGTACGGGTGGTACCTCTCCTCGTTCGGGCTGCACCCGACCGGATTCCTCGCGGTCCCTGACCGTCCGTCGGTCCTTCTCCCGTACACCCTCCTGCGGGCCCGAGATCCCCTTCCCCACTCCTGGGAAGTCACCTCAGATACCATCGCCGCCTGGGTCGCCGGCGAACTCGGCCTCCCTCTGGTGCTGGTCAAATCGGTCGACGGACTCAGGAAAAACGGTACCGTTCTCTCTGAAGTCAGTGAACCCTATCTCTGCGAGGAGGTCGATCCTTTCCTCCTCCCCTATCTCTTCGAGCACCATATCGGGGCGACAATCGTCAATGGCCGTGTACCCGGCCGTCTTGCTGCGCTCCTCAGAGGGGAGCGGGTGGTCTGTACCCGCGTTCATCCAAGCATTTAATTGTCGCCAGGTGCAAAGATCAATAACTCTTTATTGGGGATTTTCTATGGCTATGGAAAAATGCACCTCATGCAATGCACCGCTCGCAGAAGACGGAGCGACCAGGTTCCCGTGCCCGAAGTGCGGGAATGAGATCAGGCGCTGTCCGCAGTGCAGGGAACAGAGCATCGGATACACCTGCGCCAAGTGCGGATTCCAGGGGCCGTGAACAATATGGGAAAAGTAGCTGTTATTCTGAAACTGATGCCCGAGTCAGCCGAGATCCCGATTGAGACGCTGAAAGAGGCCGTCAAGGTTGCAGTGCCGGACGTGGACGACATCCAGGAAGAGCCGATCGGCTTTGGTCTCTCGGCACTGAAGGTGGCTGCGGTCATCGAGGACGAAGAGGGTGCGACTGACGCTCTGGAGTCCAAACTCGCCGCCGTCGAGGGCATCGCGAGCGCCGAGATCACCGACGTCAACCGGATGATCTAAAACTACTCCAATTTTTCCAGAATTTCTCTCGTGATTCCCCGGATCTTTCCGACCGACTCACGGAAAGCTTCAAGTTCGCTCTCCTCGATCCGGATCGGTACCGGCGAGACACCCCGGCGGTTCACCCGTGCCGGCACCCCGATACAGGTGTCGCCGACATTGTGGACCTCGCTCTTGATGTAACTGGAGACCGTCAGGATCCGGTTCTCGTTGCCCAGGATCGTCTGGACAAGGGTGGCGATAGCGTCGCCCGGGCCGTAGATGGTGGCCCCGCTGTTTTTGATAATAAAACTCCCGCTGCTCTTGACCCGCTGCATCATCTCGTCGATCGGCAGACCCGAGAACGCCGGCAGGTTCGAGATCCTGATGCCGCCGATCGTCGTTGCCGACCAGAGCGGGACCATGCTCTCCCCATGCTCGCCGATGATCCTGGTGTGGACCTCGCTCACATGGACATGGAAGTAATCGGCGATGAGGGCCTTGAGCCGCATCGAGTCGAGGTGCGTGCCCAGGCCGAAGACCTGTTTGGGCTCCATCCCTGAGTATCGGAGGGCGACCGCGGTCATCACGTCGACCGGGTTTGAGACCATCAACACGATGGCGTTCGGGGCGTGGCGGCCGACCGACTCTGCAATCGGTCTGATGATCCTGGCGTTCGCGAGGGCGAGATCGATCCGGTCCTGCCCTTCGTGCCGCGGAGCACCGGCGGTGATCACGATGATGTCTGAGTCGGCGCAGTCCTCTTCGCTGGTGCTCGAGGAAATTTCGGTCCAGATCCCTCTGGCGGCACACGAGTCGGTGAGGTCATGAGCGAGTCCGGCAAGCAGATTTTCTCTGCCCGGCCGTCCCATCAGCAGCACCTCGTCCACATGCGGGATCCCGGCGATGGGATGGGATGCAAAAGAGCCCAGTCTCCCGGTGGCTCCGATGATCGTAACTTTTGCCATAGAAATCAAGAGTTGGGGACGGGTCCTTGGTCGACAATGCGTGCCTGCACTTGCCGGGGCCTCCCTTCTCCACCCCGCACCCCCATGGGCGCCGTACGTTCACGGTAAGTCTGCTCCCTTCCGGGCCTGGACCGGTTTCCGCGACAACAGGTCTCCGCTCCCTCCGGAGCATCGATCCCTGGCCGTCGACCTCATGGGACAAGGCTTCTCAGTCGGGAAGCACAGGGCGCCTGCAGATCGCCAAGGCCTTCCTCGGACTTCGCCCTCCGCGTATCGGCGTTTTCGGATGACAGGTGACGCCTAACCACCCGGGCTAGTCCCCATATGTACTATGGCTCACGGGATAAATGCCTTCCCTCCGCCGGCCCTCTTCCACCGATCGAGTGTGGCCGTTTGGGCCTCGCGTTCTTCTTTTCCAAAGATGTCGAGCGCGGTAAGGCTCCGTGGGGCCGCCGGGAGGACGGCCGGGAGGCGAGCGAAGTCGCCCTGATAGACGGCGATGTGCTGTTCTCCGAGGCCTTCGGCGACGAGGACGGGCTCGCTGCCGACGGCAGGGAGGTCGGCGCGCCCGGTGTGGAGGACGACCTCGTCGATGAGCAGTGCCTCGCGGTTTGCCATGAGGTTGACCGCGGTCCAGAAGGCTGCGGGACCGTAGGCGTCGTTGAAGACGACTTCAGGTGTTCCGGTGAGGGCGGCGGCGAGGCCGAGAGTGCCGGCGCCGCAGCAGGCGTCGACAAAAACCGTTGGGTTCTCGCGGCGTATCGCCCGTTCGACGGCGCGGATCTTCGGGTTGACCGGGCGCGGGAACTCGAGGTGGAGGCGCGAGAGTTCTTTGTACACCACGAAGTCGCCGAACGAGGTCGGGAAGATGTTGGCCTGGACATCGCACCCTGCCAGGAGAGTGTGGGAGACGAGGGTGCCGTCAGCGCCGACACCGGGGACGGCCGCGCTGCTCTGCACGACACCCTGCACCTCGGGCACCTCGTGGACGATCCGGTCGGCCGTCGTCCGGTCGGGGTGTGGGGAGAGAAGAACCAGGCTCTGCGCAGAGAGGAAGGGGGGGGCGCTCATCGCAAACCCCGGGTTGACAAGTGGCGTGGCGATGGCCCCGAGTGCTTCGGTGCCGTTGATAACTCCCTCATCGGCGAAGATGAGGTAACAGGCGGCGAAGACATCGTCGATGAACCGGCGGCCGCACCGGCAGGGGGTCGCCGGTTCGTAGTCTGCAGGGAGAGGACACCGTTTGTCGAGGGGAACGGCGGCGCATCTCTCGCAGGGGGTGAAGACATCCGGGAGGGTGGCGAGAACCGACCCTGCGTCCTGGAGACAGGCGGCACCGCAGACCGGGCATTGCATAGAAAGGGGTGGGATGCGGCGGTATATATCTGCCCGCTTTTTTTGTATGGATAAAATGGTGGCGACGGCTCTGCAACCGGGAGCGTGCCGGGCCCTGGTCTTTGTTTCCGTGGCAGTGCATACAGTGGGATGGGTCCGACTATTATGAAAAAATATATATAAAGAGTTGTGTTCTGGATAGTAGAACCGCTTGGCGGAATATGGGGGGATTTGGGATGAAAAAACTGATCCTGTTCTGTGTGCTCCTCTGTGTTGCAGGGGTAACATGTATGGCGGGGTGTACTCAACCGGCGCCGTCGACGCCGACGCCGACACCGACACCGACACCGGTTGAAACAACGGTTGAAGAAACGCCTGCCGGGGTTACGGGGAATGAGACCGGGATGGAAAACGAGACCGGAACGGGGGCGGAGGTTGCCGACACCGTGATCAACGAGATGATCAAGGCAGGGAATTATGTCGCATTTCTTGACTATGTTTACCTGACCGGCGTCAACGAGGACCTTTCCGGTCCGGGACCATATACGGTCTTTGCGCCTCTCGACGAGGGAGTGGAGGAGTATATCTCACAGGACAAGGAGACCGAGATGCGAGCGTATCCTGAGGTCGATCTGCGACCTTTAGTCCTCGGTCACATCGTGGAAGGCACCTATACCTCGGCGGACCTTACAACGCCCACCAACCTGACGACGCTTGCCGGGACCACGATCGAGGTCGCGACCGTCGACGGCGCCGTGACGGTGAACGGCATCAAGGTGGTCACGGCTGATCTCGAGGCCGGCAACGGCGTGATCCACGGGATCGAGGGCGTAATTTTGCCGTCGGATTTCTGAACTATTCTCTTTTTTCCGCTCGTCTGGAGAGGGCCCGTCTTCACCCCGGCACCCCGCCGAAGACATCAAGCACTCCACCGAAGATGAGTTGCACCGCGAGCGCCGCGAGGAAGATCCCCAGCACCTTCTCGAGCACCAGCACCCGTTCATGGGTGAGGTGCCGGGCCAGAGCATGGGAACTGAGGAAGATCCCGTAGTCGATGACCGCGACACCGAGCACCATCCCGGAGAGGAGGAGCAGATGGGAGAGGGCTGTCGCCTCGCCGGAGAAGACGGTCAGGGCCACGATGCCGATCGGGTTGAGGAGGAGCGGGATGGCCATGGGGTAAATGGCCATCTCCATGAGGCGCTCCTCGCTCACCGGGCCGAGGTCTTCGTTCTCCCCGCCGGCAAGCACCATGCGCAGGGCGAGGACCAGCAGGATCAGGCCCCCGGCGACGGCGAGCGCACCGCGGGAGAAATGCAGGACCCGCATCATGAGCGATCCCGCGAGGAGAAGAAAGATCGCGATGAGCGTAGCGGTGCCGACCGTTTTTCCGGCGACCTTTCGCCTGACCTCGGGACCGGCGCCCCTGGTAAGGGCCATGTACACGAGCAGCACCTTGACCGGCCCCATGCCGATGAAGATGATGAGAAAGAGGTCGAGAAGGGGGAGTTGGGTCGTCATCTCATCTCCCTGACGGCGGCGTGGTCGATCTCATCTTCAGTCCCGCAGGCTCACTGCAAGCGCATCTCCCACGAGGGCAAGCAGATCGACGAGAGGGGAGAGCATGATGGTGCTGAAGAGCGTTGAACCGAGAAAACCCTGCCTCCTTATCCATGCGGCAGGATAGAAGATCGGTATGATATAGTTTCCCTCTCTCTCTGTCCACCCTCTCACCTGCCCGATTATTCAGCGGGCCCGAGGAGTCCGGCAATCCACCGCGTCTCCTCCGAGAACTCCAGCGCGGCCTTCGCCATCAGCGTGAGCGGGACCGCCAGAAAGAGGCCGGGGACGCCCAGCACCCAGGTCCAGAAGAAGACCGAGAGGACGATGACGAGCGGCGAGAGACCGAGGCGCCGTTCGGCGGGGTCGGCGATGAACACCTTCCTGGCGACAACGTCGACGACGGCGATCCCGACCAGGACGACGAGTGCCCCACCCAGGCCGTGCTGCAGCCATGCCAGGCCTATGGGAGGGACGGAGGCGATGGGAAGTCCGAGGAATGGGATGAAACTCAGCAGAAAGATGAGCAGTCCCCACAGGAACGGCGTCTCGATCCCGAGGGCCAGAAAAAGAGCGGACGTGACGAAGCCAGTCGCCAGACTTGCCCTGAACTTCGCGGCCACGTAGCCGTTCAGGTTCTCGCCGAACCTGATGAGGTGGTCCACGACCGACGCCTCGGTCTTTTTCTCTTCGGTGATTCCGGAGACCTCGAGGAGCATGAAGACGGTGACGATGATGATCACCAGGAAATCGATCACCAGCACCGTGAGCCCGGCGAGGATCGTCTCCAGGGGTGGGACGAACGTCCCGTCTCCTGGCGAGGCGGGGGGCTGAAGGTTGAGGTCGATCCCCCATCCGGCGAGCACCGCCTGAAGCCCGGCGGTCTGGGTCTTCAGGAGGTCCTGGTAGGCGGGCACCGCCCGGTCCAACTGGATGACCGAGGTGCTCAGAAAGGCGATGAGGGCCAGACTGACGCCGACGATCCCTCCGATGCAGACGAGCACGGCCACCCATCCGGGCACACCCTTTGCCTCGAGGCGGTGGACGACCGGTGTGGCGAAGATGGAGAGGACGAAGGCGACGAGGACCGGGTTCACCAGGGCGGCGGCGAGGTGCACGCCAGCCGTCAGGACGGCCACGATGATGATGAGGTGGGCGAGCGACGAGAGATCGGCGTCCCCGGTCATACCACTCTCTCCGGTTATTTCCTTCCGGACGGGAAATGTGATCTGAGGATGGCGACCGACTCCAGGACAAAGAGGACACAGAAAAGGATGGCCAGCAGGAACATGACAACGATGAAGAGGGCGAGCGCCTCATCCGAACCGATCCCGAGGGCCGCCGCCGCCGGTTCTAGGGAGCCCGGGAACTGCGCAATAAGAACGGCGAGACTGAGCGTGATCATCAGGAGAATGGAAAAAATAGGGATTTTTTTCATATCCGGTCTGTCACCATATCACTCTTCTTTCTCCTCCGGTTTCCCCTCTTCTTTCAGTTTTTCAACGCGCTTGGAGAAATCCGCAGCCTTCTCTTCGATCTCTGTCGAGAAGATCCTCCCCGCCTGGAAGAGGACGATGATCGCCCAGATGACCAGGAGCACCAGGATCACGCCGGCGAGCACCCCGAGGATTCCGGCGATCAGCGGCAGGAAGAAGAGGTAGGCGATGACGGCCAGGAGCACGTACCCGATCAACCTGAACCCGGTCTGGTAGCGGCCGAGTTTCTCTTCCGAGACTTCGCCTTTGGAAAACGCGAGCGTCGCATACCCTGCAATGGCGTTGGTGACGTCGATGACTTCCTTGAGGATGGCGATGAAGATGATGATGAGCGCGACGATGACGATCCCTGAGATCAGCGACTGGAGCCCGATCAGGCCGAGGAAGGTCGGGTCGCTCAGTGTTCCGGCGAGTGGGATGAAGATGTAGACGGCAAAGAGCCAGATCAGAAAGGCGATGACAATCTCCACGATGATCTTCGGGAGACTGTCCGCGATTTCCCGTTTGGATTCGTTATAGATCTCTTCACGAGTGACCATACAATCACCAGGCACACCGAAATATAAAAATAAACATATATATCTGCCGGTGGCGGGGTTGACCGGAGGGCGGGCCAGACCGTGTAGCCGTTGCATGAAATTTTGATATTCAGGTATTTTTTCCAGGTCTCCTCTTCTCTCCTGAGAACGTTTTTTTCGCGCCATCCCGGGCATCGTGACGATCGAAGATCCGTTGATGGGGCTTTTACGGCATGAACCCCGCGTTCAGGCATACGCGATTGAACATTCTTGTGGGTCACTGGTGGGCAGGGATCCGCGCTCCCCCTCGGAGGAGGAGAAGAGAGGGGAAGACTGTTGCATTGCCGCCTCCGGTGCGATCGATGGGGAAAGGCGGTTGAATGATGCTCGATCCAGGAAAAGGAGAAATTTTGGCTTTGTAGAAATCATCTTGATGGTTCTCTTCGCCGGGGGGCTGGCCGCCCCCCGGTCCCCCCGCATCACGATAGGGAGGGGGACTGCACCCCCCTCTCTGTAGTCATCTTTCCGCCTTCCCGACCCTATCGCAATCCCGGGGGTCCGGGCGGCAACCGCCCCCGGCGTGAGCATGAGGGAAGGTGATGGATTCAGTTCACAGGGGGGTTGTGGTGATGAAAAGAGGATGTTTTCTACAGAGCCGAAATTTTCTACAGGGCCGGAGAACTCATTTTCTTCTTCGCGCCCGGTTTGCACCCGGTGAGATCTCGCTGGCAGCCATCGTTCGATGATCGGAGCACGCATGCGCCGTACTCCCGGTCGTTTACACCCGCGCCCGGATCACGGCCGGGAACCCATCCCTCTCACCGGTGCCGGGTGTTCTCCAGATCGTGTGCAAATTATCAGGGGTACCTGTACACACTTCTCTCTATGTACTCTGTACTCTGATCCGGATAAGGATCGGCTCTTTCCCGTGGTCGTCTGGTTTTCACCCGCGGGGTGCAAACCGGGCGCGAAGGTGGAAGGGTCGTCGTCGGTCCGGACGTCCGCCTTCGCCGTCCACTCGCGGTGATCCTGGTGATCGAACACGAAATCATGTTCCTGGCGTTTTTCGGATCATGACACCACGCAGGAACAGCATCGAATTGCCGCTCCGTCTATCCTCGTCGTGGGGGATCCGCTCCTCGCGAAAAGGAAGAAGCATTCCATCGTCGCTCTGTCCTATCCTTACAGGAGGGATCTGACCGGGCCTGAGATCTCGATGAAAATAATCGCAAAATTATTCAATCGGCGATTTTAAAAAGACGTATCTGCTCTGTTCTCGAAATTTATTGAGATTCCATGGATCAGAGGACGATCGCGTACCTGGCAGCCGTCTTGAATGCCTCCTTTATCGGCCTGAGTTTTCTCTTCGTCAAGGAGTCCCTCGACTCTGCCGAACCGTTCACGACGCTTGCCTTCCGATTTACGCTTTCGTTGCTGGTGATGCTGGCCCTGGTCGCCGTCGGGGTGATCAGCGTGCGCCTCCCCCGGACCGGGCTCCGCGATCTTCTGATCCTCCTTCTTGCCCAACCGGTCCTCTTCTTCTCGTTGCAGGCCTTCGGTCTCCTCTCGATCTCGTCGTCGGAGGCCGGGATCATCTCGGCTTTCACGCCGGTCTGTGTGGGGATCCTCGGCCTCGCGATCCTGGGCGAGCGGGTCAATGCAAAACAGTTCGTCTGCTTTTTCGTCTCCATTGCGGGGATCGTCTACCTCTTCCTGATGGAAGGGACCGGGGAGGCCGGGGTCAGTATGACGGGCCTGGTCCTGACCGTCCTCTCGGTCTTTGCGACCTCGCTGTACATCGTGATGGGCCGGCGCCTCTCGCGCACCATCGACCCCGTGAGCCTCACCTTTCTCATGATGCTCTGCGGGTGCGTGGTCTTTCTCGCTGCGGCGGTAGGGTGCGAGGGCCTGGACCTCGACGGCACGCTCGTGCTGCTCGGGAGTACCGATTTTCTCGTCGAGATCCTGTACCTCGCCCTCTTCACCTCGGTCGCGACCTCGTTCCTCGCGATGTACAGCCTGAAAGAACTGGAAGCGGCGCGGGTGGGGATCATCCAGAACCTCTCGGTCGTGGTCTCGGTGGTTGCCGGGGTGCTCGTGCTGCAGGAGACGTTCCTCTCTTACCATGCGGTTGCGAGTCTCCTGATCATCGCCGGGGTGGTGCTCGCGAACTATTATGCCGACCCTGAGAAGGATGAGTAGACCGCCCGGCCCGCCCCGCACAATATATTTATTCGATCCCGTCCAGGATGCTCCATCTCCCTGGCACCCCCCGTGCCAGGGCCCCTGTGAGATGCGATGAGGAGATACCGATGATTGAAGAACTGCCGGAAGGGGCGGGAAATGTGCTCGGGTTCAGGATCAGCGGCGAAGTCACCGATGAGGACTACACCGAGGTGTTCATTCCGGCACTGTACGAGGCGATCGAGCGGTACGGTACCATTCGCATCCTCATCGATATCGTCGACTTCAAGGGCGAGGACTTCGGGGCGATGCTCGAGGACATCAGGCAGGACTCGAAGGTCCTCTTTATCGAGAGGGAGGCGATCGTCGGCGGGGAGGAATGGGAGAGGAGACTGACCGCGGTCCAACCGTTCTTTTTTCTCTTTCCCGATACCGACGTCAGGTTCTTCAGGGAAAATCAAAGACGGGCGGCATGGGACTGGATACGCGAGAGGATGAGGGTGCGGTAGTGCGGATCGTTTTCCTTATCCTGAGGGGAATGAAAAAGAAGATGAATGGGCCCGGAGGGATTCGAACCCACGGCCGTCCGGTTATGAGCCGGACGCTCCACCACTAAGCTACGGGCCCGGAAAGATCAGACTGATATACATCGCCCTGTCCCCTGAAATAATTTGTGCGCTCCTCTGAGATGATGCGTCTCTCCCACCACGGGAGGGGTGCCCCTCCCCCTGCGCTCTGCCAGGACCGGAGGGTTTTTCATTGTGCGCATATGAGTACAAAATATGTCTGCGCACCGGCGGTCAGCTCAGGCCCCCGCCGGCCGCGGAGGTGGAATATAGATGAAACTCGCAATTGCACAGGACGGAGAGATCGTCTCGGCGCATTTCGGACACTGTGAGAGCTACGCGATCTTTGAGGTTGAAGACGGGAACCTCGCCAGGCAGGCCGACCTCCTCAGCCCCGGCCATGAGCCCGGGCGTCTCCCGGCTTTCCTCGCCGAGAACGATGTCAAAGCCGTCATCGCCGGCGGGATGGGCCCGCGGGCCGTCGACCTCTTCCATATGAACGGGATCGAGGTCTTCCTCGGGATCGCCGGGGAGATCGACGCCGTAGCCGCGGCGTACGCCGCCGGCGACCTTGCCTCAGGGGAGAGCACCTGCACCCACGGCGAAGAGGGACACGAAAACTGTGAGGGACACGAATGATCGTCTGCATCACCGCGAAGGGTGAGGGCGCTGACGCCGCGGTCGAACCCAGGTTCGGGCGGGCGCCGTACTTCGTCTTCGCCGACACCGAGGCTGGAACCTTTGTCTCGGTCAAGAACGAACTCGTCGATGCCGCCGGCGGGGTCGGCCCGCGTTCCGCCCAAGTGCTCGTCGACCACGGCGCCACGATCCTGGTCACCGGGCAGATGGGAGGCAATGCCGCCACCGCTCTCAAGGCGGCCGGGATCAAGGCCTACAGCTTCGGGGACGCGGCGACCGTGGCTCAGGCCCTTGAGAAATATACGCAGGGCGGTCTCTCAGAGATCCTCTGATCCCCGGCCATGAAGATCGTGGTAGCCAGCGGGAAAGGAGGGACCGGGAAGACCACGGTCTCGGCAAACCTTGCCTACGCCCTCGCACGACGGGGCGGGGTGACCCTCGTCGACTGCGACGTGGAAGAGCCCAACCTCCATCTCTTCTTTCCCGGAGAAAGCGAGAAGAAGGGAGTACCGGTCCCGGTCCCCGCGATCGATCCCGAACGCTGCACTCTCTGCGGGGAGTGCGGGCATTTCTGCCGGTACGGGGCGCTCACCGTCCTCAAGGACCGCGTCCTCTTCTTCGCCGAACTATGCCATTCGTGCGGTGGATGCACCCTCGTCTGTCCGGCCGCCGCCATCACCGAGGTCGGCCGGGAGGTCGGCGTGGTCGAGACCTCGCATCCTCTCCCCGGCCTCACCCTAGTCTCGGGCGTGATGCACGAGGGCGAGGTCCTGGCACCGAAGGTCGTCGCCGCCGCCAAGGAGGCGGCCGGTGACGAGGGACGGATCGTCTACGACGCCTCGCCGGGCGTCGCCTGTCCGGTGATCGAGACCCTGGAAGGAACTGACTTCTGTATCCTGGTCACCGAGTCGACGCCCTTCGGTCTCCACGACCTCGACCTCGCGGTGCAGGCGGCCGCGGCCCTCGGGATTCCGGCCGGTGTGGTGATCAACCGGAGCGACGGCGAGGACGAAGCGGCCCTCGCCTTCTGCCACGAGCACGACCTCCCGGTCCTGATGACCATCGCTTTCGACCGCGAGGTCGCGGCGGTCCAGAACCGCGGCGGGCTCATCGCCCGCGATCTCCCGGGGTGGGAGGAGCGGTTCGCCGGGCTCTGGGACGAGGTCGCCGGACGCTGTGAGGTGAAGGCATGATCCGACTTGCCGTGATCAGCGGGAAGGGCGGGACCGGGAAGACGATGGTCGCCGCCGCCCTTGCCGATCTCTTTGCGACCGGGCAGGTGCTCGCCGACTGCGATGTGGAGGCCGCCAACCTCGGCCTCCTCCTCGGCGGCGATCTGATCGGTTCCGAACCCTTCATGGGTCTTGAGAAGGCCGAGATCGACCATGAGGTCTGTCTCTTCTGCGGACGGTGCGAGGCCGCGTGCCGCTTCGACGCGATCCACGAAGAGGCGAAGGAGTATTACGTCGACCCCCTCAAGTGCGAGGGGTGCGGCGTCTGCGTCCATGTCTGCCCTGCCAAAGCGGTGACGATGCGCCCGTACCAGGCCGGCGAGGTGCTCGCCTCCTCGACCCTCCGCGGCCATCTCTCCCATGCCAGGCTGTACCCGGGCTCGGGCAACTCGGGTTTGCTCGTCCATGAAGTGAGAAAACAGGCCGAGCGGATGGCCGGCGAGAGTCGGCTTCTCCTTGCCGACGGTCCGCCGGGAATCGGGTGCCCGCTCATCTCGACGGTCAGCGGGATGGACGCCGTGGTGGCCGTTACCGAGCCCGGGCTCTCGGCCCTCCACGATCTCAAGCGGGTCGTCAACGTCTCCCGGCGTTTCGGCGTGCGGATCTTTGTGGTCATCAACCGTTTTGATCTCGAACCGGGCGTCTGCCAGGAGATTGAAGATTTCTGCGAGGACGAAGGACTGCTCCTCCTCGGCAAGGTGCCCTTCGACCCGGCGGTGGTGGCCGCGGTGCGCCGGGGTGTGCCGGTCACCTCCGCCGACTCACCGGCGTCAGAGGCCCTTGTGCGGATCAAAGAGAAACTTGCCGGGGAGTTCGGTCTGGATGGATGACAGTGGAGAGGGCCGGTGGTGCGGCCGTGGACGGGGACGGCCCAGGGCCCAGCGGATGATCCGGGGGGGCGCTTCGTTCCGGTGTTTCGGCCCCCTCTGCGGACGGCCTGGGGAGGTCGTCCTCCTCCTGCCCGAGGAGGTGGAGGCTCTCAGGCTCGTCGACCTCGAAGGACTGGACCAGACGGCGGCGGCCGAAGCGGTCGGCGTCTCGAGAAAGACCCTCTGGCGCGACCTCCACGAGGCCAGACGCAAAGTCGCCGACGCCCTCGTCCACGGCAAGGCGATCCGGATCGCCGGATGCGGACGGAGCCAGGGGGAGGGGTGTCCCGGAGTGGACGGCCCTGAAGAGTGATTTTGTACCGTTCTGATCCGGTGGCCCGGTAGGCGGTTTCTCTCTGTTCTTTCCCTGAGGTGGGACCGCCCCTGCCATCATATTTTTATTTCTGTCCCCTGTTTATCCTGTGATGAACTCCCGACCCACATCTCTTGTTCTTTTCTGCTGTCTGTGTGCCGCTCTCTTCGTCTCGGGATGCACCGCACCGCCGCCCGAACACCCGCCCACTCCTGTGGAAAAACCGGCCCGCGTCGATCTCCCAGGCGATATCGGGCCCTTTTACGAGACGGCAGGAGCGTTCGATGACCGGGTCATCTTTTCGTTCGTCCCGACCGGCACGGACGTCTCCGACTATCTGGCGACCTACGAGGTGCGGGTGGACGGCACCACCCGGGCGAGTGCGGAACGGCAACGGTTCGAGGAGGTCGGCGCCGCCGACCCGATCGTGATCAGCGTGCCGAGGGAGAAAGGTGCGTGTGTCTGGATCTCGATCACGATCATGACTCCTGAAGGGGCCGTGCTGTACGAGAGCACGTCGTCGGTCGGGTGAAAACGATATGGGAAAAATGGGCTGAGAGGTCATCCCAAAACTTCTCCGGCCTTGATAGATGAGTGGAAGACGGTTCTGAAGCACGGTGTCGTTCAAGAAATTGTTGCCGCCCTCGATTCTATCAGGCATGTGTCGAAGTCTTGACTCTCCAAGACAGCACCGCAACGAAGCATCCGCTCTTTTTCAGCGTTGAATTCGCAAAAGAAGAAGGTACGCCGCCAACAGGACTCGAACCTGTGACATGCTGGTTAACAGCCAGCCACTCTACCAACTGAGTTATGGCGGCAATGCGCACCTTGCGCCCTAATACCTATCTTTTCGCTCCTATTAAAGATTATGGGATGGGGCGTCGCGCATCCCCTCGAGAAGCGCGATCATCTCGTCGATCTCGGTGTCAAGACCATTGAGGTATTCGAGCGCGCGCTCGGTCGCCACCGCCCCCGCGGACGAGGCTCTGATGTATCCCATCCCCTCGAGAACCCGCAACGAGTAGCGGACCCGGTGATAGGGGAGACCCAGGATATCGGCGAGTTTCATGATCCCGATCGGCTGGTGGGCCGCGACCACCCTGAGCACCTCGAGGTGCCGGCCCAGCAGTTCGATCTCGGTCTTCAGTTTCTCGAGCATGATCAATCATCCTTCTCTGACGGCCCGGCATGGACGTCCAGCCACGCCTTGGTCCGGTAGTAGTCCTTCCTGAAGTACCAGATGAGCGGGAGGTCGGCGAGGATGAGGACGGTGGCGATGGACGGTCCGAGTGGCGGCGGCAGTTTGAAGAAGAGCCCTACCGCGAGGGCGACCATGATGATGATGATGTTCAGGACGATCGTGAGTTTCCAGAACTTCCATTTGAAGACCTGTTTGTCCGCTTCCTCCATCGATCGTACTTGTGCGTCCTTCTAAAAGTACTTGTGGTCTCCCGGCCATACCTACACAGAACGGCCGGAATACTTTCCGGCACGGATGATCTCATGGATAAACTGGACGATGCTCTTGCTGCCACCGAATGTTCGGCATATCTGCTCTATGCCTCCTCGGCGGACGCGGACTTCAGGTACCTCACCGGGTTCCAGGTCTCCGACCCCCTCCTGTACCTGAAGAAAAGAGGCGAGGCCGGGATGCTCGTCGTCCCCCAGATGGAGTACGAACGGGCGGCCACCGAGTCCTCGGCCGTCCCGGTGACCAGGGCCGAGTCGGGCTTTCTGAAATTCCTGGACGAGGAGAAAGATCCGTGGCGGGCCCTCGCCCGCACCGCCGTCTCCCTTGCCGGCGGGGGCCGGGTCATGGTCCCGAAGGCCTTCCCGTACTGGCTCGGCAAACTCCTCGAGGAGCAGACCGGGGTCGTCGCCGACGAGCACGGCGTGGTCCGCTCGATGCGGGCCGTCAAGACTTCCCGAGAACTCGCCGCGATCAGGGCCGCCCAGCAGGCGACCGAGACGGCGATGGACGTCGGGATCTCGATGATCAGGCGGTCGACCCCGAAGAACGGGGTACTCTACTTCGACGACGCCCCGCTCACCTCAGGCCGCGTGCGGACGGCGATGCACGCCTACCTGATGGAACGCGGGTACACCGCGAGAGACACCATTGTCTCCTGCGGGAAGGAGACAGCGATGCCCCACCGCCAGGGCGACGGCCCGCTTCTCGAGAACGAACCGGTCGTCATCGACCTCTTCCCGCAGCACGACGCGACCGGCTACCACGCCGACATGACCCGGACGGTCGTGAAAGGCGAACCCTCCCCTGAGATCGCCGAGATGCACGCCGCCGTCTGCGAGGCCGTGGACCTGGGCGAGTCCCTCATCGTCGCAGGCGTCGAAGGGTCGGCCGTCCACAACGCCGTCGTCGCCCTCTTCAAGGAAAAGGGGTACGAGAGCGAGAATAAGGGGTTCATCCACTCCCTCGGCCACGGCGTCGGGCTCGACGTCCACGAGGGCCCCTCGCTTTCTCCATCAGGCGGCCCCCTCGAGGCCGGAAACGTCGTGACCGTCGAACCCGGGCTGTACTATCCGGGCATCGGCGGGGTGCGGGTCGAAAATATGGGTGCGGTCACGCAGTCTGGCTTTGACCGCTTTACCGCCTACACACGGGATCTGATCTTATGAGCGACGAAGAAATGGAATATTATCTGGAAGCAGGTCGTCTTGCACACACGATCCTGCACGACGGCGAGAAGATGGTGACGGTCGGGGCCTCGGTCCTCGAGGTCGTCGAGGCAATGGAAGGAAAGATCCTGGACGCCGGCGCCCAGATCGCTTTCCCCCTCAACCTCTCGCTCAACGCCGACGCCGCCCACGACACCGCCTCCGACGGCGACGAACGCCTCTTTGCCGAAGGCGACCTGGTCAAACTCGACCTTGGCGTCGCCGTCGAAGGCTGCATCGCCGATACCGCCCTCTCCGTCGACCTCGGCGGCCACGCCGACCTGGTCGAGGCATCCAGGGCCGCCCTCGACCGGGCGATCGACCTGGTCAGGCCGGGCGTCACCACCGGCGAGATCGGTGCGGCGATCCAGGCCGAGATCGAGAGCAGAGGCTTTCAGCCGGTGGCAAACCTCACCGGCCACGGCCTGGCACCCTACTCGATCCACACCGACCCCACCATCCCGAACATCGGGATCCAGGGTGGTGCCGTCCTCGAAGAAGGCATGGCCATCGCCATCGAACCCTTCGCCACCACCGGCAGCGGCCGGGTGAGCGACCGCGCCAGGATCGAGATCTACCAGCAGGTCGACGTAAAACCGGTACGCCTCCCCTCGGCAAAGCGCATCCTCTCAAAGGTGAGAGATCGGCGGGGCATGCCGTTTTCCCGCCGCTGGCTCCCGCAGGAGAAGATCGAACTCGCTCTCGCGGGGCTGGTGAGGCAGGGAGTCGTCTACGGCTACCCCGTCCTCCATGATGTGGAGGGCTCCTTCGTCTCCCAGGCCGAGCACACCCTCATCGTCACTGCAGACGGCGCCATTGTGACGACCCGATGAGATAGTATTATTGATACTCCCCCACCATAGGTGATGTTGGAACCCATGCCATGTGCTGACAACAGAGACGGTGTCCTCCGTCTGATAGAGCATCTGCTGACGGCTGAGGTCTACAACACCAATCCTCAGCTCGATCTGGACGACCTCCCTCCGCAGTGCCGGACCCTCTTTCTGCCCGGTCCGGACGCCGCCGAGGTGAAGCGCCCGGTCGTGATCACCGAAGGCCTGCTCAAGCGGGCGGGCGGGCCGTCGGACGACCTGCTCAAGGACCTCGTCAAAAATCCGTTCGTCGAGTTCGATACCCTCAAACTCCAGTATCATCTCACCGACCTCCATGCGGCGGCGGTCTGGTTCGCCACCCACGGCGGGAAGGAGATGATGGAGAAGAACCCGGCGCTCGCCTTCTATGTCGGGGACTACGACTCCCTTGAGGTGAAATACGAGGAGGTCAGGGCGAAGAACCCCAGGTTCGCCGACTCCAGGGCCTACCTCGACCACAAGATCGCAAGCCTCACTGCCAAGGACGAGAAGATGGCCGAGGCCCTGGAACTCGTCATCGTCAACGCCCCGGCCGAGATCGAGCAGCAGATGGACGGAATCGTCTGCACCGGGGATCAGATCGATGTGATCCGGCGGATCAGGACCGCGATCGAGAACCGGGACTTCCTCAAAGAGCATAATATCGCCGAGGTCGGCAAACTCCTCTTCGTCGGTCCACCGGGCACCGGCAAGACCTCGCTGGCGCTTGCCATCTCCCACGAGCTGCATATGCCGGTGCTGGAGGTGCGCCTCTCGATGGTCACCTCCCAGTACCTGGGCGAGACCTCCAAGAACATCGACCGGATCTTCGACCTTGCCCGGAGCATCTCCCCCTGCATCCTCTTCATCGACGAGTTCGACTTCGTGGCCAAGAGCCGCGTCTCCGACGACCACGGGGCGATGAAGCGGGCGGTGAACATGCTCCTCAAGAACATCGACAAGGTGAGTCTGGTCAAAAACGGCGTGCTTCTCATCGGGGCCACGAACCACCCGCAACTCCTCGACCAGGCGGCCTGGCGGCGGTTCGACGAGGTCGTGGAGTTCGACCTCCCCGACGAGACGATGCGGGCGGCGATCCTCAGGACGATCACCCGGACCCTTGCGTGCGAGTGCGATCTCGACGCCGTCGCCGAACGGACCGAAGGATTCTCGGGCGCCGACCTGAAGATGACCGTCAAGGAAGCGGTGCTCTCGGCCCTGATGGACGGCCGCCGCACGGTCTCCCAGCAGGATATCGAGGGGGCGTTCGCCCAGGTGGCGAACCGGAGCGTCATCCGCGGGTGTTCGTGGGGATAATTTCATGAGAGTCACGCTGCTCGGGACAGGCGACGCCATCGGCACCCCGAAGATCGGGTGTTCCTGTCCGGTCTGCACCGCCGCCCGTGCCACCGGTCGGCAGCGTCTCCGCTCCGCCACCCTCGTCGAGATCGGGGAGAAACAGATCCTCGTCGACACCGGCCCCGACCTCCGCGCCCAACTCCTGGCCGCGGGTTCGCCCCATATCGACGCCGTCATCTGGACCCACGGCCACTACGACCACTTCATGGGCTACGGCGAATTTTACCGCATCCAGAAAGTCCCGCCGGTCTACGCCGCCCCCCCGACGATGGAGTACGCGGCCTCGGTCTTCTCCTTCCTCCCCCTCGACAAGCACCCGGTCGAGCCCTACCAGCCCTTCGACCTCTTCGGCGCGAAGGTCACGCTCTTTCCGGTCAACCACCCCCCGATGCCGACCTTCGGGGTGCGGATCGAGCACGAAGGGGCGGTGCTCGCCCTCACCGCCGACACCAGCGCCCGCATCTCCCGCGCCAGCAAAGCGTGTCTCGCCGGTGCCGACCTTCTGGTCCTGGACGCCATCGTCCCCGACGGCTTCACCATCACCAAGCACATGAACTATGCCGACGCCCTGGCCCTCGCCGAAGAACTATCGCCGGCCGAGTTTCGGTGCACCCATGCGAGCCACCTCCTCGACTGGGACACCCCGCACCTCGCGAGGGATATGGAGCAGTTCGAGCTCTGAAATATTCTAACTCTCTCTGCGGGAACCCGCCTTCCCTTTCTTCACGGTCATCGATGATGTCTTTCCGATTCTGTTTTCATCCCCGAACCCTCGTCCTCAAGATCGGCCGGGAAGGCTACATCAGCGATCCTTACGTCTCAACACATGGCAAAACAGCAGAAATGAACTCCGGCCCTCGCCGTCCCCTGTCCTATCCTCACGCGAGACGGCAGAAAATATTCGATAATGGAGGAGCGGTATACCCGATCACCACGCCGCCCCGCTGTCATGACCCCGAGGATAGAACCTGGACGGGAGAGAGCCGATCGCTTCTCAGCGGAGCACACCGCCCCGTGCCGTCCCCCGTCCTATCTTCTCGCGAGAAGGCAGAACAGACTCAGTGATGGGGGACGGCATGTTTTGATCATGAAGTCGTTCCGCTGCCCTGATCCCGAAGATAGAACCGAGACGGGAGCAGGCTGATCATTATCCGGGGGGAGCACGCCCTTCTTCGCCGCCCCCGTCCTATCCTCTCGCGAGATGGCAGAACAGACTCAGTGATGGGGGGCGGCACATCCGATCATCCGTTGCCGATCATCCTCGCGCCGGGCACTCACCCCCTCGCCCGCCACCGGTACGAGAGCACGACCCCCGCCCCGGCCAGCAGGAGGCCGAGGAGGTACACCCTCGTCTCCAACTGCGCCAGGAGAAAGAGGGAGAACAGAATCCCCAGGACCGGGACGACCGGCACCGGCCCGACCGCGAGCGGTACCCTGAAGGGCCGGGGGGCGTCGGGCCTCCGCACCCTGAGGACGATGACCGTGGCGTTGATGAGCACGAAGGTGAGGAAGAGGGCGAAGTTGGTGAGGTTCGCGACAAAGGCGATCTCGCCGGCGAGGGTGAAGGCCGCGGCGACCGCGCCCACCCCGGCGACCGCGATCCACGGCGTTCCGAAGCGCTGATGAATGGTTGCGAGCACGGCCGGAAACGAACCTGCCGCCGCCATCCCGTACGCGAGACGCGAGGCCGCGACGATGAGCAGAAGCGTGGTGTTGGCCGTCGCAAAGAGAGCGACGATCGTGAGCGCGGCGAAGGCGTTCGGACCCAGGGCGGCCCCGGCGATCTCGGCGAAGGGCGCCTGCGACCCGGCAAGTCCCTCCCACCCCATCACCGAGACGGCGCTGAGGGTGACGAGCATATACAGCACCACGACGATCCCTAGGGCCAGGAGGACTGCCCGCGGGATTGTCTGTTCAGGATTTTTCGTCTCCTCGGCAAGTTTCACCATCTCCTCAAAACCCATATAGGCAAAAAAGACCAGGGCCGCTCCCTGGAAGACGCCCGGCAGACCGAGCGGCACCTCCAGGTAGTCCACTTCCCCGAGGTGCGGAAGACCGATGAGCACGATGGCGACGATCCCGCCCACCTCGATCATCGTCATGGCGATGGCGGAGAGGGCGGTCTCGCGGATCCCCCGCACCGAGAGCGCCGAAAGCCCGGTGATGAGGAGCACCGCCGTGGGCAGGGCCGGGAAACGGATCGCCTCACCGATATATCCGCCGAACCCAAGGGCGACCGTCGCCGCCGAGAGGACGCCGGAGAGGAGGATGAGCCACCCGATCACAAACCCGGCCCGGCCCCCGAAGCCCTCCGAGACGTACGCGTACTCGGCCGAAGCCCGCGGAAACATGGAGGCGAGTTCGGCATACGCCAGGCCCGTGCACGAGGCCATCACCGCCGAAAGCCCGAAGGCGGCCCAGACGGCGTTGCCCGCGAGCCCGGCCGCCTCTCCCAGCAGGGCGTAGATCCCGGCTCCCAGGATGATCCCGACGCCGGTGAGCGTGACCTCCACCAGCCCGAGTTCCCGCCGGAGTCCTCCGCCGCTGTTCATACTCCTTCATGATCCCGGCGCCTGATATAGATTCCAGGCCACGGCCCCCCCGTACCCATATCTATATACTCTTCTGCCCACCACCTATCTTTACATGGATATTAAGATCCTGGAGCGTGAAGAGGACAAGGTGCGGATGGTCCTGAAGGGAGAGGGCCACACCTTTATGAACGCCCTCGTCGAGGAACTCCTCACCGACGCCTCGGTCGACGTGGCTAAATACACCATTTTGTTCCAGTTCTCGGAGCCCGAGCTCTTCGTCACCACCATCAACGGCAAAGACCCGATCGTCGCCATCCAGGAGGCATGCGCCCGCCTCACCACCTACTGCGACGAACTTCTCGAAGAGGTCCGGGCGCAGAGCACGGCGTGAACATGCCGCGGGACGCGGCCGGGTTCGACCGGATCGCCACGCAGGTCTTTGCCCCTCTCTACCCGGCCGTCGCCAGACGGGTGCTCTCCTGGGCCGGGATCGAACGGGGACGCTGTGTGGACCTGGGTGCCGGTCCAGGCCTCCTCGGGATCGCCGTCGCCGAACATTCGAGGATGGAGGTCGTCGCCCTTGACCGCGATCCTGAGATACTCTCTTTTGCCAGTCGACACATCCGGGAGGCCGACCTCTCCGACACCGTCGTCCCGGTCGTCGGCGACGTCCACGCCCTCCCCTTCTGCGACGGAAGCGTCGACCTCTTTGTCTCCCGCGGTTCGATATTCTTCTGGGACAACCGTCCGCAGGCCTTCTCCGAGATCTACCGCGCCCTCGCTCCCGGCGGAGTCACCTACCTGGGCGGGAGTTTCGGGAACCTCGCTATCAAAGAACAGATTTTTACTGAGATGCGGCGGAGAAACCCTCACTGGGACGAAGACGTCGCACGGCGGAGTGGGTGGGCGCGGCCCGCCGACCTGACCGCAGCCCTCGCCGCTGCCGGAATCCCGAATGCCGGGATCAAAAAAGAAGAGACCGGGTTTTGGGTCGAGATCAGAAAATGATCAGGCCCGTTCGGTGAAGACGATCGAACCCGCGACCCTGGTGATACGCACCTTCACGGTCTGGCCGGGCTTGGCCTTGGAGACGTACATGATGTACTTCCCGATCTTGACAACACCGTCGCCACGCCTGGAAATGGACCCGATGGTGACGTCCATGACCGCGCCCTCTTCCAGCTGGTTCGTGGCCTCTTCGGTGCGTGCCCGGCGCTTTCTCACCGGCCGGTGCCCGCCGCATGCGTCGCACTTGAGCAGCAGCACCCGTCCGTCCTTGACCAACCGCGTGTCGGGCCGACCACACTCGGAGCAGATCACATAGTCATCGACGTACTTCTTGATCGCCGAGGTGATCATCGTCTCGTCGAACTTTCCGTTGAAGACGGCGCGGGTCCCCTCGATCTTCCCTGCCGTCCCGAGTTCGCCGACCAGGGCCTTCATCAGGTGGTCGGGCTCGCGCCTGATGTACCCGGCGATCTCGGTGAAATTCTCGATGACCGTGGTCTTGCCCTCAAGATAGACCTTCGCGTCCGGGATATGAAACCGCTCGGAGTTGTCTCCGATCTCGGTGATATTGGCGTAGGCCTTTTTTAATAACTCTTCATAGGGATCTGCCATGGTCTATAGTATTGCAGGGAGGGAATATAAGACGTGGCTCCTTCCCCATACGGCCGGGGGCGAGAAGGGGGTAAAGATTCTGCAATAGAGGCGACAGATCTGATCATCACGCCTTCTTCCACGCTCACGCCGGTGTCGTGTCACCCCCGACCGTGATCTGTGACAGGGAGATGTCTCTGAAGTACGGCCCCGTTCAAAAGATTGCCCCCGCCCCCACCTATCCTCACGCAAGACTGCGGTCAAGGTTCTGCAATGGGGGCGGCCCGTCTGATCGAACGTGCCTCTCCCGCTCGCGACGCACCGGTCCACCCGATCAACGATCGAGGCGGACCTCCGGAGATGGATATATAGTCCTCGAAACCCACCTGTGAGTACATGCTGTCTGCCGATGACCTTGGGTTCATCACCGAAAAACTGGGCCGCGACCTCACCGATGTGGAGGCCGCGTGCTTCGAGAACCTGTGGAGCGAACACTGTTCGTACCGTTCGACCAGGAGCGTTCTCAAGACCCTCCCGACCGAGGGTGAGGACGTCATCCTCGGACCCGGCGACGACGCTGCAGTCGTCCGGTTCTCCGACGACCTCGCCATCGTCGTCGGGATGGAGAGCCACAATCACCCGAGTTATGTCGATCCGCACGACGGGGCGGCGACCGGGGTGGGCGGGATCGTCCGCGACATCATCTCGATGGGCGCCAGGCCCATCGCCCTGATGGACCCGCTGTACTTCGGTTCCCTCGACCAGGAAAAGACGAAGTACCTCTTCGAGCACGTCGTCGGGGGTATCGGCGGCTATGGCAACTGTATCGGTGTCCCGGTGGTGCGGGGCGAGACGGTCTTCGACCCCTCGTACCAGGGCAACCCCCTCGTCAACGTCGTCTGTGTCGGCGTCGTGGACCCCGACCGCTTCCTCACCGCACGGGTGAAAGCGCCCGGGAACCGTCTGGTCCTCTTCGGATCGTCCACCGGCCGGGACGGTCTGGGCGGGGCCTCGTTTGCCTCTCGCGATCTCTCCGAAGACTCCGAGGCCGCTGAGCGGACGAGCGTCCAGATCGGTGATCCCTATACTGAGAAACTGCTCATCGAGGCGACCTGCGAGATGGCCGAGACCGGCAAGGTTCTCTCCTGCCGCGACCTCGGGGCCGCCGGGCTTGCCGGGGCCTCATCCGAGATGGCGAGCACCTTCGGGGCGCGGATCGTCGCAGACAGGGTCCACCTCAGGGAAGAGGGCATGAACGCCGTCGAGATCATGCTCGCCGAGTCCCAGGAACGCATGCTCGTCGAGGTCGCCCCCGAGGACGTCGCCCTCATGGGGTCGATCGCCGAGAAGTACGACCTGCGCTGGAGCGAGATCGGCGAAGTGATCGCCGAACCGCGCTACATCGTCGAGTTCGAGGGTGACGTGGTCTGTGACCTGCCGGTCGACCTCCTGGTCGGCGGGACGCCGGCATGCGCCCTGCCCAAGACCCCGAAGACAGTCGACACCGCCTATACCCGCCCGGAGGGTGCGCTCAAAGACCTGGCCCTCGCCGTCCTCGCGCACCCCGACGTCGCCTCCAAGGAATGGATCGTCGAGCAGTACGATCACCATGTGCAGCTGCGGACCGTCTCCACCGACCACGACGCCGGGGTGCTGCGCCTCGGCGACGCCGCCCTGGTCCTCTCCTGCGGGTGCAACCCGCGCCAGATCGCCCTGGCACCCTACGAGAACGCCGCCAACGCCGTCTACGAGAACGCTGCAAACCTCGCCTGCCTCGGTGCACGGCCGCTCTGCATCGTGAACTGCCTCAACTTCGCCAGTCCCCTCCACCCCGAGGTCTACTGGGAGATGGAGCAGAGCGTGCTTGGCCTTGGCGACATGGCCCGCACCCTCGACGCCCCGGTCGTCGGTGGGAACGTCTCGTTGTACAACGAGAGCGACGAGTTCGGGACCGAGATCAAGCCGACCCCGACGATCGGGATGGTCGGGAAGGGTCCGGTCCGCCGGTGGACCGCCCCCGAGGCCGGCGACCGCCTCGCCCTCGTCGGGTCGACCGGCGAGCACCTCGGCGGTTCGATCCTGGACGCCGTGACCGGGTGCGGCGGTGCGGCCCCACCGAAGGCCGACCCGGCCGTGATGGAGCAGGTCAGGGATCTCGTGGCGGCCGACGCCCTCACCGGGGCGACCGACCTCTCGAAGGGCGGACTGATCGCCGCCCTGGCCAAACTTGCCCCCGACGCCGCGGTCACGATCGCCGGCGACGACCCGCTGGTCGCCCTCTTCTCAGAGACCTACGGGCGGTTCCTCGTCGCGTTCAAGGACGAAGCGGCCCTCGAAGGCCTGGAGTACCAGGTCGTCGGTACCGTCGGTGCCAAGGACGACGGCCTGCGCGTGACGGTCGGGGCCGAGACCTTCGCGCTCTCTCCCGCGGAGATCGAGGAGGCCCGCACCTCGATCACGCGCCTGATGCGCTTCTGATCACCCGGGCCAGTTCTTCCGGCCCCTCCCCTTTTTTCAGGTCTTTGACTGAGACATGGAAGGTGCCGGCGACGGTCATCCCGCGCGCCTCCAGGTCTGCCGAGAGTTTTTCCAGGGTGCTGCCAGGCATGCCGCCGCTCGTCGCAAAAGCCACCGCCCGTTTCCCTTCGCAGTTTTTCAGCGCGGCAACGATCGCGTTCGCGGCGGGCGTCGGGCTCCAGGCCCAGACCGGCGTCCCGACAACGACGAGATCGTACGCCCCGACGTCGATCCCGGCCGGTTCGATCGCTGCCTTTTCCCCGCGGCGCGCCCGCGGTGCTCCTTGCAGGTACATCGTCGCCTTCGAGTATCCGGCGAGGTCGCGCACCTCCACCAGGTCGGCCCCGACGATTCCGGCCGCGACCGTTGCGAGCACGCGTGTCTGTCCGGTTGCCGAGTAAAAGATGATGCAGGTCTTCATAGAGGGGTGATCGACCGAAGGAGGTATGAGCATTGCGAAAGGGCTGCATCGCGCCGGGGGCGCTGCCCCCGACCCCCCGGGAAGGCCGTGGTGGAGAGCCCGAACACTCTCGTCATACAGGTACAGCAGACATGAACACCACCCCGTACCGTCCCCGGTCTCTCCTTTCGCGAAACAGCGGAACGGTCCGTGCGATGGGGGGCGGCATGTTCTGATCATCACGCCGTCCCGGTTTCGTGACCCCGAAGATTGGAGCGGAAAGGGGAAGAACACACCACCCCGTGCCGTCCCCGGTTCTATCTTCTCGCGAAATATCAGAAAAAATTCAGTGATGAGGGGGCGGCACATTTTGATCACGACGCTGTCCTGGTTTCATGACCCCGAAGATTGGAGCGGACCGGGGAAGAGCACACCACCCCGTGCCGTCCCCCGCACTATCTTTTCGCGAGACGACAGACCAGATTCGATGACGAGAGAGTGGCCCTTTCAGATCATCACGCCATCCTGTCGTCATGACCCCGGAGATAGAACCAGGAAAAGGAGGCCTGATCTTTTTTTCAGCGGGATCGCGAGCCTCGTGCCGTCCCCTGCACTATCTTCTCGCGAAATATCAGAAAAAATTCAGTGATGAGGGGACGGCACATCCGATCATCGCCCCTGTCCTGTCCTCACGACCCCGAAGATAGAACCCGGACGGAAGAACGCCGATCGCTTCTCAGCGAGATTACACCAACCTGTGCCGTCCCCCGTCCTATCCTTTCGCGAGACGGCAGAACAGACGCGGTGAAGGGGGACGGCACGTTTGGATCATCACGCCGTTCGGTTTTCATGACCCCGAAGATAGAACCGGTACGGGACGAGGTTGATCTCTGTCGCCGTTCCCCGTCCTATCTTCTCGCGAAAGAACAGAAAAGATCCTTCAATGGGGGGGAACGGCACCGTTGATCATGACGCTGTCCTGTCCTCACGACCCCGAAGATAAAACCTGGACGTGAGAGGGCTGATCCAGTTTCAGCGGGATCACAAACTCTGCCGCCCCGCGCACCATCCTTTCGCGAGACGGCAGAAATGATCGGCAATAGGGGGACGGCATGTTCTGATCATGACGCCGTCCTGTCGTCGCGACCCCAAAGAGAGAAGTGGGAAGGCCATGTCGGCGACCATGAAGGGAGGGGTGCCGCCCCCCCGCATAGCTGATTGTCTGGAGGAATTCTCCAGGGCCCGGGCCACAGAGCGTTCCGGGTTATGCTAAAAAAAAGGATGCCGCCTTACTACTTTTTGAACTGCGGCATCAGCGCCCTGATCTCCGCCCCGACCACCTCGAGGTCGTGCTCCTCGTCGGCGCGGGTCAGCGCCGAGAAGACCGGACGGTTCACCTGGTTCTCCAGAATCCACTCCTTCGCAAACCGGCCGTCCTGGATCTCTTCGAGCACCTCCTGCATCGCCGCGTAGGTCTCGGGCCCGATGACGCGCGGCCCGCGCGTCAGATCGCCGTACCGGGCGGTGTTCGAGACGACCTCGCGCATCGTCGTGAGACCACCCTCGTAGATGAGGTCGACGATCAGTTTGAGCTCGTGGCAGACCTCCAGGTACGCCATCTCCGGCGCGTACCCGTTGGCGACCAGGGTCTCGAACCCGGCCTTGATCAGCGCCGAACACCCACCGCAGAGCACCGCCTGCTCACCGAAGAGGTCGGTCTCGGTCTCCTCCCTGAAGGACGTCTCGAAGACCGCCGCCCGCGTCGCCCCGATGCCCTTTGCGTACGCGAGGGCGACGGCCCTGGCGTCCCCGGAAGCGTCCTGTTCGATGGCGATGAGCGCCGGCACGCCCGCGCCCTCCTCGTACAGCCGCCTGACAAGATGACCCGGCCCTTTCGGCGCGACCATCACGACGTTCACGTCGGGGGGCGGGACGATCTGCCCGTAGTGGATGTTGAACCCATGAGAGAACATCAGGGTCTTGCCGGCCGAGAGCCCCGGTCTGATGGCCTCCAGGTACGTCCGCGCCTGGTCCTCGTCGGGGAGGAGGACCTGGACGACGTCGGCCTGCTTTACGGCGTCAGCGACCTGAAAGACCTCGATACCGTCTTTGATCGCCTTCTCCCAGCTCTTCCCGGGCCGCACCCCGACGATCACGTCGAGGCCCGAGTCCCTGAGGTTCAGTGCCTGCCCGCGCCCCTGGGAACCGTAGCCGATGACCGCGATCCGTTTTCCGGCCAGCACGCCCAGGTCGGCGTCTGCGTCATAGTACTTCTCAACCATCTGTACCACTCGCTTAGTGCTATCGAAGTCCATAAATAACTATAGCGGGTACCTAAAATTACTACAAATTGGCGCTTTTAGATTCTCTGGACTGCGTCAAATCGAAAATTAAACTACGTTCCAGTGATGAGGGTAATGAGAATGGATCTGCCTGATGTACAGTCGACGTGTCCGGATGTCAGAATCAACCTGACGCGGGTCGGCGTAAAGAATGTAAAGAAGCTCGTTGAAGTCTCCCGCCCCGATAAGCGTCCTGTCGTTTTTATCTCCAATTTCGACGTCTATGTCGATCTCCCTGGCAGCCTGAAGGGTGCGAACCTCTCCCGCAACTTCGAGGTGATCGACGAGGTACTCCAGGAAGCCATCGACGGAAAGGTCACCGAGATCGAGGAACTCTGTAGCGTCGTCGCCAGGAAACTTCTCGACCACCACGAGTATGCCGAGAGGACCGAGATCCAGATGCGCAGCCAGTTCATGGTCCGCCGCGAGACCCCGGTCTCCAAGACCGGGTGTCATGAGGTCGTGAAGGTCTATGCCCGGGCCGTTGCGAAGAGGAACGGGGAACACCCGATCATCAGAAAGAGCATCGGTGCCGAGGTGACCGGCATGACCGCCTGCCCATGCGCGCAGGACATCATGAAGGACCATGCCATCCACGTGATGCAGGATCTCGGCGTCGAACCCGAGAAGATCGACGCCTTCTTCGAGCAGGTGCCGATGGCCACCCACAACCAGCGCGGCCGCGGCTTCCTCTGTATCGAGACCGACGACGACTCCCACGTCTCCCTCGAAACGGTCATCAACGTGCTCAAGGCCTCCATGAGCGCTTCGATCTATGAACTCCTCAAGCGCGGCGACGAGAACTATGTCGTGATGCAGGCGCACTCCAACGCCCGCTTTGTCGAGGACTGTGTCCGCGAGATGGCGCGGAGGGTGGTCCAGGAGTTCGGCGATCTGCCGGGCGACTCCTCGCTCCTCCTCAGACAGACGAACGAGGAGAGCATCCACCAGCACGACGCCTACGCGGAGCGGAAGGCGACGCTCGCCGAACTCATCTGTGAGTTGAACGGCGACTGAACGAATCACTTTCTTCTTTTTTTCAGCGATTTTTGTGAGTTCCGGGCTCACGAGTACCAGATCTTTCAGTGAGCACGTCCCGAAACGCGCGGGTCTTGCCGCGCTCTCGCCGGTCGCTCCGGTTCCGCCCCGCCCTCTCTGAGAAAGACGGCGATCTCATGCACCCGACCGTCCGCCGCCCTGACCGGCGTCATGGATACCTCGAAGGTCTTTCCACAGGCCTGCACCTCACCCCTGGCCGTCCGCCCCACGTTCAAAACCTCCTCCCGCATCTTGTCGAGGGCGGCGTGGAGGGTCACGGCACGCTCTTTTCCGGCCTGGCCGAAGATCCGGCCGGCCTGCTCGTTGAGATCGAGCACCGCCCCGCCCGGATCGATGAGAACCACCAGATCGGGGGAGGCGTTGAGGAGGGTCCGTGCCCGCTGCCGGCTTCGGTCCAGGGCGAGACGGGCGTGCCGCCGATGGAGAGCGACGGCCGCCTGCCGCATGAATCCCTCGATCAACGCACCCTTCTCTTTCCCCTCTCTTCCCTCCCTCAGGACGACCACATCCCCCAGGAACGTCTCGTGGCAGACAAGGGGGGCGTACATGCACCCGCCGTTGCTGGCGCCAGGGAGCGCCGCGGCCGGGTGATCGGCGATCTCGACCTCCTCGTACAGGCGGGTCCGTGCCTTTTCCCTCTCTCTGACGGTCATGGGAAAGTGCGTGCCCACCAGTTCGCCGCCAGGCCCCCCCTCTCCGTCCGGTCCGACGACCGCTTCGATGCGGAATGCATGCAGGTCGCGGTCATAGGAGGAGACGACGACCGTCGAGCCCGGCAGCAGTTTCCCGACCTGCCTGCCGATGTAGCCGAAGACCTCGTCGTCGTCTTCCATCTCGACAAAACCCATCGCCGTCTTTGAGAGCACCGCCGTCTCCTCGGCATGCCGGCGTTGCTCCTCCTCGAAGTGCTTCTGGGCGGTGATGTCTCTCGCGATGGTCGAGGCCCCGACCACCCGGCCACCCTCGTCTCTCACCGGCGAGACCGAGATGGCGACGTCGACCCTGGACCCGTCCTTTCTCACCCTGACCGTCTCAAGCCGGTCGATTCCCCGTCCTGCTTCGACCTCGTCCTGTATTGTATCCATTTCGGCGGCATTCTCGGGTGGGACGAGCGGGTCGAGGGTCCGACCGATCATCTCGTCCCGCATGTACCCGTACAGCCGTTCGGCGCCCTCGTTCCACGAAACAATTTTTCCGTCGAGGTCTTTGCCGATGATGGCGTCTTCGGTCGACTCGACGATGTTGGCCAGGAAGGTCCGCATCTTCCAGGCCTTCTTCATCTCGGTGAGGTCTTCCAGGATGATCGTCGTCCCGCTCCCTCCCTCCTCAAAGGCGGTCGGGAGGATCTTGGCCCTGAAGATACGCTCGTCCCCCCACGCCACCTCGGGGACCACCACCTCGCCGGTCAAATCGTCGTCCAGGCCCGAGAGCACCATCGGCGTGGTGACGACCGGCAGGCCCGAGGTCGCAAGGTCGGTTCCCAGGAGGTCTTCCCTGTTCTGCCCGGAGAAGGTGACGAACGGCGTGTTGATCTGAAGGATCCGTCCCTCGCCGTCGAGGACCACGATCAGGTCGCTGGAATATTCGAGTAGGGCCGAGATGGGAAGACGCTGGGAGGCGGTGTAGACCTTCGCGGCCCCGTAAGTCCGCATCTCCGCCTGGCCCGAGATGAGCAGCATCTCAAGGTACTTTGCGACCGAGTTGCGGTTCAACCCCACCTTTCGTGAGATGTCGGATATGCTCAAGCCTTTTGGATTCTGGCGCAAGACCCGCCTGATCTCCCTGAGTTTTTCCGGTCCTTCCCCCATATGTGCCGGGGCATGTACCCGCACTCTTCATTTAAATTCTTTTTTTTGCTCCGGGGATGCCAGATCTCCGGTCCGTGACCCTCTCCTGACGCAGGTGAAGGAAGGAACGAATTTTCCCGATCAACAGATCTCGATCTCGTATAAATCCTGATGATCAAATAAAACCGTATCCCCTGGAACGGACGGCTCGAGGTCGTTGGAATTCTATCTTCGCATCCGGCGCGGTCCCGGAGGCCTCTGTGCCGGCCCGGTCTTATAGAATGGTCTGAATAGATCTTTCTCTCATTCCTGGGAAGGGGGCGGCCCGCTCTCCCCGGGATAGATGCCCACCCTTCTCCAGGCAGGCCCATATCAGGACATTAATGTGCACATCTGTGGCCCGTCTCTTATCATTGCAAATCTGGAGAGGAGGTTAATTTGCCATGTTTGATCGGTAATAAATCGAAACCTATAACTAACGTTGTGAGTCAATTGCTTCTAACGTACTTCTGTGGTACGTGTCACACCTATTGCACAGGTTCGAATCATAGTATCGCTGTTTGAACAATCCGAATCGAAATGAGGCGATATACTTGTCGAAAGTTGTAGAGATTTCCCCAACCACGAGACACGAGGGTCACACCAAGCTCGTGCTCAAGATAAACGACGAAGGCATCGTCGAGCGCGGCGACTGGCTCAGTCTGACCCCGGTAAGGGGCATCGAGAAGCTCGCCGTCGGTAAGTCGATGCACCAGGTGCCGAAGATTGCCTCCCGTGTCTGTGGGATCTGTCCGATCGCACACACACTCGCAGCAACAGAGGCCATGGAAGCGTCGGTCGGATGTTATGTCCCTGAAGATGCAATGCTCCTGCGTTACATCCTCCAGTGTGCGAACAGGCTTCACAGCCACGCCCTGCACAACATCCTCTCCCTGCCCGACATGTACCTGCCGGGTACCGACGTCAAGATCAACCCATTCACGTCCGAAGAGCCTGTCCGCTCGGTTGCCCTCAGGATCCAGAAACTCCGTGAGGTCGGTCAGACGGTCGGCGAGATCGTCGGCGGTGAGGCTATCCACCCGTCCAACCCCCGTGTCGGCGGGATGTACAAGAACATCACCCCGAGAGCCAGAGAGAAGATCTACGACCTCGCGAAGGAGGCCCTGCCCCTTGCCCGCGACCACATGGAGTTCATGATCTCAGTCTTCAAGAACTTCCAGAACCGGGACTCCGTCGAGGTCGGCGGCATGGAAGTGCCGGTGCCCGACACCTTTGGTTTCCACAACCAGGGCTACATGGCAACCGCTCCGGTCTACGGCAGCTCCAGCCTTGACGACAACCCAACCTGGTTCCCCGAGCGCTGGACCGAGGTCCGGCCGTGGGACTGGTACATGGGCGAGACCGAGATCGATTACGACGAGCCCAACTACCCGGTCGGCGGCACCACTCCGGCAGGCAACAAGGCCTGGCCGCAGATGGAAGCCTGCATGGGCGTGCCCCTGTACGACGGCCAGCCGGTCGAGGTCGGTCCGCGTGCCCGTCTGGTCCAGTTCAAGAACTTCGACCTGAAGGGCGCGATGGGCCTGCAGATCGCACGGCAGATGGAGTACATGGACTGCGTCTATGGCATGATGGAGGCTGCCGACGCACTCAACACCTCCGGCAAAGTCCTTGCCGACGAGATCCCGCAGGGCGACGGCACCCTTGGCTGGGCGGCCAACGAGGCCCCGCGTGGCAGCGACGTCCACCTTGTCAAGGTCAAGGACGGCCGGGTCCGCTGGTACTCGTTGCTTGTCCCGACCACCTGGAACTTCCCGACATGCAGCCGGGCCCTTGAGGGCGCACCATGGCAGCTCGCTGAGGTCATCGTTCGTGCGTATGACCCGTGCGTCTCCTGTGCGACCCACATGATGGTGGTCGACGAGGACAAGAGGATAGTGGCTCAGAAACTCATCGAGTGAGAGTTGCACGCATGCTGTTCCGAGAGATCGTGGTTGTGGGATGTGGGAACCCACTCTTTGCCGATGACGGCTTCGGCCCTGCAGTCGTTGAAGAGCTGCAGAAATTCGACCTGCCAGAGAAGGTCAAGGTGATCGATGGCGGCCTGGGTGGCCCGCACTATCTTTTTACCCTGATGGCGCACTCCGACGAACCGGTCAAGAAACTGATCGTCGTCGATATTGCCGACTTCGGGGGAGAGCCCGGGACACTCGTCCATCTCACGCCTGAAGACCTCCCGCCCGGCAGTTACCGGGACGTCCACTCATGGAATATGGTCGAACCACTCCAGTTACTCAAAGACCGGGTCAAGATCACGATCGTCGGGTGTCAGCCGAAGCGTGTGACCGAACCCAATGTCGAATTGGGTCTCTCGGATGAGGTTGAAAAAGCCATTCCCAAGGCGGTACGGTACGTACTCAAAGAAATTGGGGTGGATGATGGGGCTACTATCAAAGTTAAAGCAGATCTTTGGGAGGAAGGAACCGCCCAGACCCGAGGAGACCCCGAAAGCAGCGTCCGAACCGGTAACACCGAAGGTTCGGCCTGAAACGGTGCCATCCGAGGAGAAGGGGTCAGTCAAGTGGGTTAAGAAACCCGCGCCTGCTCCAGCAACGCGGCCTGCACCCGTCAAAGGGGCACCGCAGGAGCCTGCCGTCGGAGAACCCGCCAGAGCGGTTGAAGCCGTACAAGAGGCTCCACAACCGACACCCAGACCCGAAACAAAACCTTCCGAGATCGATGTGGAAAAAAAGGTGGAAAAAACGAAGGAGGAAATGCCTGTGGTAGAGAAGATCACCGTTGGGCACGTGCACCTGAGCGGTTGTACCGGGTGCCTTGTGTCCTTTGCAGACAACTACGAAGGACTCTTCAAGATCCTTGATGATTATGCAGATCTCGTCTATGCTCTGACCCTCGCGGATGTCAGGCATATCCCTGAGATGGACGTCGCCCTTGTTGAGGGTTCGGTCTGTCTTCAGGACAAGAGTTCAGTCGAAGAAATCAAGGAAGCCAGGGAGAAGGCGAAGGTCGTCGTCGCCCTCGGCGGCTGTGCGGCATATGGGAACATTACCCGGTTCTGCCGCGGCGGTCAGTGGAACCAGCCGCAGATGGAATCCTATGTCCCGATCGCCGAACTGATCGACGTTGACCTTTACATCCCCGGCTGTGCGCCGACCCCCCAGCAGATCAGGAACGTCTGTATCATGGCCTACCTGCTCCTGAAGGGGAACGACGAGCAGAAGGAACTCGCGGGCGCCTACCTCAAGCCGCTCATGGACCTTGCCCAGCGTGGCGACGAGGCCTGCGGCTGCGACCTGATGTATGACGTCATCAACCAGGGCCTGTGCATGGGCTGTGGTTCCTGTGCGGCGGCCTGCCCGGTCCGTGCGATCAGCATGGAATACGGCAAGCCCAACATCGACCGCGACCTCTGCATCAAGTGCGGGGCCTGCTATGCCCAGTGCCCGAGGAGCTTCTTCAACTTTGATGTAATGAACGAGTTCGAAGGGATTTCTGAACTCATCAAGGGAGTCATGGAGTGAGGTGAGAGACATGGTACTCGGTAACTACAAGTCTGTTGTTGCTGCACGCAGCACCGACAATGAGATCCTGAAGGGTGCCCAGGACGGCGGCATCGTCACCCAGCTCTTCGCGTACGCGCTCGAAGAGGGGATCATCGACGGCGCCATCGTCGCAGGGCCTTCCGATGAGCCGTGGAAGCCTGAGCCGGTCATTGCGACCACGAAGGCAGAGCTTCTTGCGGCCCGCGGGACCAAATACACCCTCTCCCCGAACATCGCCCTCCTCAAGGAGGCGACCCGCAGCTACGGTCTTGACAGGATCGGCATCGTCGGCACCCCATGCCAGATGCAGGCGGTCCGCAAGGCGCAGCTCTACCCGATCGGGATGCGTGACGTCCCTGACAAGATCGCCCTCGCCATCGGGATCTTCTGCATGGAGAACTTCCCGTACCAGAGCCTCGAGGCGATGGTCGAGGACCACTGCAACGTGAAACTCGAGTCGGTCAAGAAACTCGACATCGGGAAGGGCAAGTTCTGGGCCTACACCGAGCGCGGTGCGGTCGCCCAGATCCCGCTCAAGGTCACCCACAAGTACGAGCAGCCCGGCTGCCACGTCTGTCTGGACTATGTCTCCAACCTTGCCGATGTCTCGACCGGATCGGTCGGCGCACCCGACGGGTGGAGCACGGTCTTTGTCAGGACCCAGAACGGTGAGAACGCCTGGGGCAAGGCTATCGCCGCCGGGTGCTTCGAGACCAAGCCGATCGAGGAGGTCAAGCCCGGTCTCGACCTCGTCACGAAGCTTGCGACCGAGAAGATCACCAAGAACCAGAAGACACTTGAGGCACGTGCCACCTTCGGGGTGGGCAAGGGTCTGCGCAACCCCTATATCTAAACCCATTTTTTTGCACGTTCTTCAATGGGCCGGAAGGGTGCGGGTCTGCTGCAGTCTTCCGTCTTCTTTCTATCGGGGAGCGATCGCTCTCACGAAATGTTTATATAGTGTCGCCCGTGTATGTTCCCGTTGGGGGGAACGGTTCGGTATGAAAAAAGAGCTCTCTTTTGAAGATCTCGTCGAGATGCCGTTTTTCGAGGGGCTTGCGGCGCTCGCCCTGGCACGAAGGGGCGACCTCACGCTCATGGTCGGCGAGCGGCCTGCCGGGGCGGATCAGGTCGAAAAAATGGTGGATGAGATCGTCAGGATGCTGAGGCCGGAGGAACCGGTCCCGGTTTCGGCCTGAGTGCGCTCAGGCGCTGTAGACGGTCACGGGGTCGAGGGTGGCGTCGATAAGGAGGTCGAAGCCGATTTTGTCGGTCCATCCGGCCTTCTCGAACATGCTCATGAAACAGATCCCGACCGGTACGGCTTGAGAGTACTTCGCGAGGAGGGCGGCGGTCTCGTCGGCGCTCACCTCGACGTTCGGCATCGCAAGGCCGCCCATGACCACGACGACGCCGGGGTCGATCGCTTCGGGGCGGTCGCCGATCTGCATCCCGATCCCGGCCGCGGGGGTGATCACGCGTGCCTGCTCTTCGTTCAGGAACGGGACGAAGACCTGCTCGACGGGGAGGTCGCGGGTGGCGAAGGCCAGGAGTTCGATGAAGGGGGTGCAGGTGCCCGGACAGCCGTAGTAAACGATCTGCGTGCCTTCTGGGAGTCCTGCTTTCACCAGATACTCTTTGAAGGGTCTGAGCATTCCGGGGACGCCTTTGAGCTGTTCTTTCACTTCCATAGAGAAAGATCCGTCTGGGGGTATATAAAGCGTGGCGCTGCTCTTACGCGCTCATCGTCTCGCCCAGAAAGACGAGCGTGACGATGATCATGCTCATAAAAATCATGCCGCCGACAAGAAGGAGTGCATGGTCGAATTGTTCTTTTTCGGATGTCTTTTCACCCATAGGCCCATCATTTCGCCGGAGGATACATGAAAGTGTTGGACCTGGTGCCCTCCAAAAGGGATATTGTGGAAGAGGTCGATAATCGAGGGATGGCAGAGAAAAAACTTATCCGTCCGAAGGAGGGGCGGATGATTGCGGGGGTCTGTGCGGGTATTGGGAAGTACTTCGACGTCGACCCGACCTGGGTCAGGATCATCTGGGTGATCGTGAGTTTCTTTGGCTATGTCATCCCCGGGGTTATCATCTATATCATCGCCGCACTCATCATTCCCGAAGAGGAGGAAGGCGTCCTCGATGCCGAATATGTGGTGAAGGAGGAGCGGGAAGCCTGATCGCTCCCATAAATATTTCCGTGACGAACCGCATGGTTCCGTGATGACATGCCGGTACGCCGCCAGAATGGAGAAGACGCCCCGCTCCTTTATCCGGGAGATCCTGAGGGTCACTGAAAGCCCCGAGATCATCTCTTTTGCCGGAGGTCTCCCGAACCCGGCTCTTATCCGGGTGGAGGAGATTGCAACGGCGGCTCGATCGGTCTTCGAATCCGGTGGTGCCGCTGCTCTCCAGTACGCGACCACCGAGGGCTATCTGCCGCTCAGGGAGTTTATCGCCGACCGGTACAGGCAGAGGCTCGGTCTTGAGGTCGGTCCCGAGGAGATCCTCATCACCAGCGGTTCGCAACAGGCTCTCGACCTGATCGGCAAGGTCGTTCTTGACCCCGGCGATGCGGTGGCGATCGAGCGCCCCGGTTATCTGGGTGCCATCCAGGCTCTCTCCCTGTATGAACCCCATTTCTCTCCTGTCCCTCTCGAAGAGGACGGCCCCGACCTCGCCGCCCTGGAGAGGGTGCTCGAAGAGCGGGATGTCAGGCTCTTCTATGGTGTCCCGAACTCGCAGAACCCCACAGGGATCACCTGGTCGCAGGAGAAACGGGAGGGTGTGGCGTCGCTCCTCGAAGGAACCGATACGCTCTTTGTCGAGGACGACGCCTATGGCGAACTGCGGTTTGCAGGCCGCCCTCTGCCGCCGGTGAAGACGTATCTTCCTGACTCGACAATCCTGACCGGGTCCTTCTCGAAGATCGCGGCGCCGGGACTGCGTGTCGGGTGGATCTGTGCGGATCCTGCGGTCCTCGAGCGCCTTGTCGTTGCAAAACAGGCATCAGACCTCCATACCAGCACTCTTGACCAGCGGATTCTCGCCCGGTACCTTCTGGACACCGATCTCGATGCGCATGTCAGGGAGATCTGCCGGGTGTACGGCCGACACTCCGCACTGATGGCCGCCCTGATAGACGATCTCTTCCCTGACGGAGTCGTCCGCACCGATCCGGATGGGGGGATGTTCCTCTGGGTGACCCTCCCGCCCGACCTCTCCTCGATGACCCTCTTCGAGCGTGCCCTTGCCGAGCGAGTCGCCATCCTCCCCGGCCTTCCCTTCTATGTTGACGGCGGCGGGGAGAGGACGGTCCGCCTGAACTTCTCGAATGCCGACGAGGAGCGGATCACCGAGGGGATGCACCGCCTCGCCCGGGCCATCGGCGTGTAGATCAGGTCTCCCTGTACAGCCAGTTCCGGTAGACGATCGGGGTGATCACCGTCGTCAGCAGACTCATCAGCACGATGGCGACATAGACGCCCTGGTCGATGAGGCCCTGGTTGAGGCCGATGAGGGCGACGATCATCGCCACCTCCCCACGCGGCACCATCCCGAACCCGATGATCAGCGAATTTCTGGTGCTCACGCCCTGGAGACGTGCCGGAACGCCGCAGCCGATGAGTTTGGTGACGACGGCCACGACGGTGAGGGCGAGGAGGAAGAGCGCGATCCCGGGGGTGAGGGCGGTGATGTCGACGAGGATCCCGAGTGAGACGAAGAAGATCGAGGCGAAGATGATGTGGAGATACTCGGCCCCTTCCTTGAGGTCGCGGGAGTGAGCGAGGTCGACGCCCCGAAACGAGATCCCGGCGATGAAGGCCCCGATGATCGCTGATATCCCGATGAACTCGGCCCCCATCGCGAAGAAGAACGCGGCGGCCATCGCGGTGATGAAGACGAGTTCCGGGTAACGTTGTGCGAGCGGCGTCCGGTCGACCCGTTCGAGGAGGGGGGCGACCACCTTGATCCCGACGGCGCCGGCGACGACGATGAAGGCGAGGTCTTTGAAGACCGTCGTCGCCACGCCGAGGGGGGTGAAGGTGCCGGCGACGACGTCGATGGAGACCGAGAGGGCGATGAGGGAGAGGACGTCGTCGATGACGGCGGTCCCGATCACCGCCCTGGCCGCCGCGCTGCTCAACTGTCCCATCTCCTTGAGGACGTTGGCGGTGATCGCGATGCTCGTGGCGGTCATCGCGGTACCGACAAAGACGGCGCTCCCGAAGGGATACCCCATCGCCTCTGCCAGCCAGAACCCGCCGAGCCAGGGTACGATCACGCCCGAAAGGCCGATGACGACGTACCGCCGGTCCAGGAGGTCCTTGAGGTCGAACTCCAGGCCGATGACGAAGAGGAGGATCACGGCCCCGAGGGCGGCGAGGCTCCTGACAAAATCGGTGTAGGTGATGAGCGCGAGAAAACTCGGGCCCACGATAAGCCCGACCAGGATCTCGCCGACGACGGCGGACTGGTTGATCCTGGACGCCACGAGGTACCCGGTGAGCGCCACAAAGAGGAGCAGGCTCATCTGGAACTCGATGGTGGTCTCGATCCCGGTGCTCATGGGGAGGGATGAGACCCCTGGATATTAAAGGGGTGTGGCCTCTTCATCTCAGGGGAGGGGAGCCAGGGCCTGCCGTCCCCCGAACTCCCTGAGCACCTCCCGGCAGGTCCCGCCGTTGCCCAGGTGACAGACGGCGACGGTCTCCGCGGCGAACCGGTACGGGAGCGGGAGCCTGGTGTCCGGGTCTCCGGCCTCCCCGACGCCGAGGGTGATATGGGGCGAGTAGCGGTCGCCGGCATGGGCGGTCCCGAACTCCCTGACATACTCGAGGATCCCTGGGTCGGCCGCTTCGCCCCCTCGCACCGCGAGCATCGAGGGTGCGGTCTCGGTGAGGGCGAAGGGTGCGATGCCGCGGACGACCTCGTCGTGGAGTGCCCGGAGCGCGGGTTCGGGGGCGACGTCGAAGCCCGAGACCGGGTGGCCCGGAGCGGTCATGACACTGGAGACCCCGGTGAGGGTGATGCCGAGAGGCCGGTGCCGCTCCCAGACCCCGGCGAGATGATCGCAGACGGCCGGGAGGTCGGCGGCCCGGATCGGGGCCATGGCAAGGGTGATGTGGGCGATCCCGCCGCCTGGACCGAGGAGCACCCCGCGGTCCCTGCTCCGCCTGATCAGGGTCCGGTTGATCCTTCCGACCTCGCTCCTGACCTCTGACGGCGGAATAAGTGCAATATCGACGGCAATTGCCTCGTTCTCCTGGTGCATGGATGTAGAGATACCCTCTGAGATAATATGCTTTTCCTGCTCCGGCCCCGGTCCGCAAACTACTTCACCTCCCGCTCCGCAGGGGGGGTATGTCCGACCAGGCAGTACATGGGAGCACCGTCACCCTCCACTACACCGGCACGCTTGAGGACGGCCGCGTCTTCGGTGCCACCACTGAGAGCGACCCGCTGGTCCTGATCATCGGCGGGGGCGAGTACCTCCGGGCCTTCGAGGAGGCGCTTGTCGGCATGGCCCCGGGCGAGAAGAAGTCGTTCACGATCGATCCCGAAAAGGCCTACGGCCAGTGGCAGGAGGGGCTCGTGGCCGAGGTCCCCCGGACGGTCTTCGGACCCGGCCCGGCCCCGGAACCGGGAAGCAGTTTCCTGGCCGAACTCACCGAAGGGGAGAAAGTGCCGGTGCGGGTTGCGGCGGTCACCGAGGAGACGGTCGTCATCGATGCCAACCATCCGCTGGCAGGCGAGATCCTCTGTTTCGAGGTCGAGGTCGTCTCGGTCTCGTGAGGTTCTCATCACCGTTCCTCTCATTTTTCTCCGCGTCCGACCACCCATTTGTAGCCCTCGCCCAACAGCAGGAGAGGGAGGCCGACGAGAAGGAGCAGAAGCCAGTCGGGCCCGGTGAGCGGGACGGTCCTGAAGGCCGCCTGGAGGGGCGGGGCATAGACCGCCGCGACCTGCAGGAGAAGACTGGCCGCGGCCGCGGCGATGAGCGAGGGGTTTGAGAAGAGTCCGGTCTCCAGCACGCCGGCGTGCAGCGACTTGAAGTTGAAGAGGTTGACCAGTTCGAAGACGACCAGGCCGGTGAAGGCGAGGGTCCGTGCCCGTTCCTCGCCGGCGCCGAGGGCCAGGGCGAAGATCGTCAGGACTAGCGCCCCGATCGCCGCCCCGATGAGCGCAACCCCGGCCGCCGCCCGGCGCGGCAGCACCCCGGCCTCGGGGCTGGCCGGCGTGCGGCGCATCACGTCTTTCTCGGCCGGTTCGACCCCGAGGGCCAGGGCGGTCACCCCGTCGGTCACCAGGTTCACCCAGAGCACCTGGGCCGGGAGGAGGACGAGCGGGAGGCCGGCGAGGAGGCCGCCGGTGATCGCCACCACCTCGCCGATGTTGGAGGAGAGGAGGTACCTGGTGAACTTTGCGATGTTGTCGGTCTCCCGCCGTCCCTCGGCGACGCCGGCGACGATGCTCGCGAAGTTGTCGTCGACCAGCACGATGTCGCTCGCCTCCCTGGCGGCTTCGGTGCCCTTCACGCCCATCGCGATCCCAACATGCGCCTTCTTGAGGGCCGGGGCGTCGTTCACCCCGTCGCCGGTCATCGCCACCACCGCCCCTTCCCTGGTGAAGAGGTCGATGACCCGGAGTTTGTGTTCGGCCGTGACCCTGGCCAGCACCTTTGTCTCCCGCAACGTCTTGAGGAGGGCGTCGTCGTCCATGGCGTCGATATCGGCGCCTCGCACCACCCCGGTGCCCGGAAGCCCCACCGCCCTGGCGACCGCTGTGGCCGTCGCCGGGGCATCGCCGGTGATCATCACCACGTCGATCCCGGCTTGGCGGCAGAGGCCGAGGGCCTCCGGCGCCTCCTCGCGGGGCGGGTCCAGAATCCCGGCATAGCCCAGGAAGATGAACGCCGGTTCTTCCAGGCCCTCGCCCGGTTTCATGCGGCGGCAGGCGGTTGCGATCACTCGCAGGCCCCCCTGTGCCGCCTCCTCCAGGCCGTCCTGCAGCGCCGTCCTCGTTACCCCGTCCAGGGGCCGCACCCGTCCGCCGGTGAGCACGCGGGTGCAGTGCCCGAGCACCACCTCGGGCGCCCCTTTCATGTAGGCGACCCGCCCTTCCCCCTCGGTGACCGCGACGGTCATCCGCTTTCGCGCCGAGGAGAAGGAGGCCTCCTCCTCGATCGCCGGGAGGTCTTCCCGCCTGATCCCGGCCCTGGCCGCGGCCACGACCAGCGCCCCCTCGGTCGGGCTCCCGAGGATCCCGGGCCTCCCATCCTCATCGACTGTGAGGGAGGCGTGGCTGCAGACGGCGCCGGCCCGCAGGAAGACCTGCAGGCCCGGCACCATCCCGGGCATGACGGCCGCCCCGTCGACCAGGAAGGTGCCTGTCGGCTCGTAGCCCCGACCTTCCACCGCCACCCGCTCGCCGCCGGGGAGGGCGACCATGCTCACTGCCATCTCGTTTCTCGTGAGCGTTCCGGTCTTGTCGGTGCAGATCACCGTGACCGAGCCCAGACTCTCGGAGGCGGCGAGGTGGCGGACCAGACAGTGCCGGCGCATCAGCGCCTTCACTCCCACGGCCAGGCTCAGCGTCACCACCGCGGGCAGCCCCTCCGGGATCACCGCCACAGCCAGGGAGACCCCGGTGAGAAAGAGTTCGTAGACCTCCCGCCGCTGCAGCAGTCCGATGAGCACCACCAGGACGGCGACGGCGAGGGCGATCTCCCCCACCCGTCGTGATAGCAGGTCGAGCCGCCTCGTGAGCGGGGTCTTCACCTCCTCGACCCGCCGGGACAGCCCGGCGATCCACCCGAACTCGGTCGCCATCCCGGTCGCCACCACCGCCCCGGTCCCCCGGCCGTTCACGACGGTCGTGCCCATATACGCCAGATTCTCCCGCTCGGCCAGCGGCGTCTCCCCGGGCAGCGCCCCTTCGACCTTCGTGGCCGGTTCGGACTCGCCGGTGAGCGGGGCCTCGTCGACCTGGAGGGTGGTCGTGGCGATGAGGACGAGGTCGGCCGGGACCTTCTGCCCGCTCTCCAGGCGCACGATGTCGCCGGGGACCAGCACGGCGGCGTCAACTTCCGTCTCCCTCCCGTCGCGCACTACCACGGCCCGCAACCCGAGCATCCGCCTGAGGGCCTTCATCCCCTGCTCGGCCTGCCACTCCTGGACCGTGCCCAGCACGGCGTTGAGGACGACGATGAGCAGGATCGCAAGGGCGTCGACGCCTTCGCCGACCGCCAGGGAGATGGCCGCGGCGACGAGAAGGACGAGGACCAGCGAACTCCTGAACTGCCGCAGCACGATCGCCGGGACCGACGCCCCCTCGTCGCCCGCGATCCGGTTTTCGCCGTACCGCTCCAGGCGTGCCGCCGCCTCGGTCGCGGAGAGCCCGCGCTCCCCGGTGGAGAGCGCGTCCAGCACCCCGGCCGAGCCGAGGGTGTGCCAGCGGGGTTCCCGCGCCGCCATCAGACCGGGATCGTTCTCATGATAGAAAGAGCGTTCGGCCCCCTGCCGCCTGAGATACCTTAAAGAGCGCGCCCTTTGAAACTCAATGCGTGTACGGCACCCACGACCTCCCCTTCCACTACGAGACCGACGGCTTCTCTCTCGATTTCGAGCACGAGAGTGGGAGATATCTCTACCGGCGGGAGTTGAACGGCAGCAGAAAGGAGCATCTCCTCCTCTCCTCGGGCGGCCGCGTCATCGTCAACCCGGTCGAACCGCTCAACCTCCCCAAGAGCATCTGCCACGCCCTTCTTGTGGAGTTCGACCCCCTCTCCATCGAACCGGGTGCGAGGTCGACGGTCTACCTCACCTTCCCCGTCGAGATCGGGGTCTTTGTCGCGGGCCGGGGGAACCTCGAGGTGCTGGACATCTTCTCCTGGAACGCGCCCAAGTACACGCTGTACGGTGCGTCGGACGGCGGGACGATCGCGAGGTACTGGAAGAGCCCGACCTATGCCGCACCCCCCGACCTCGACCCCCTCAGGGAAGGGCTGCTCGCCCTGACCATCAGCAACACCACCAGGGACTGGGTCGAACTCTCCAGGGTGGTGCTCGAGAGTATCGGCATGAAGATCTACTACGACGATGCGCTGGTCTCGATGCAGGCGCGGATGCGGCTGGTCAGTACGATGGTGGCCGAGACCTCGTTCCGGGACCGCCCGTTTGAAGAAGGACAGAAAAAGGCGCTTGAACTCTATCTGGGCCGGGTGCTCGCCGGCGTGGAGCGCTCGCGGTTCCTGATGGACCAGGGGTTATAATGGCGGAATCCGATCTCGACTTCTCGTTCCTGGAGGGCATCGACTGGTGGCATCTCCTCACCATCCTGGTCCTCATTGTGGGGGCGGCCTTCATCGCCAAACTCCTGACCATCTATCTCAAGAAGTCGCTCACCGACAAGATCAAGCGCAGCCAGCTCGATCTCCTCATCAAGGTCGTCAACTACTCGGTGCTGGTCCTGGCCGCCCTGATGCTCCTCCCGATCTTCGAGGTCGAACTGGGCGGGCTGCTGGTGGCCGGCGGGTTCCTCTCGATCGTCATCGGTATCGCCAGCCAGAGCGTGCTCGGCAACCTGATCTCAGGGGTCTTCCTCATCGTCGAGCGGCCGATCTCCATCGGGGACAACATCAGTATCGGGGATGTGGCCGGCGACGTCGCCGACCTCAACATCTTCTCGACGATCGTCAAGACTTACGATGGGGTCTATGTGCGGATTCCGAATGAAACGGTTTTCACATCTGCGATCACAAACTATGTCGCCCATGCGGCGAGACGGTTCAGTTATGTCGTCGGCATCCCGTACGACGCCGATGCAGGGCGGGCGATCGAGATCATCAGGGCGGTGATTGATGAGCACCCCTTCGCCCTCAAGAACCCGGAACCGTCGGTTTATGTCGACGAACTCGCCGACAACTCGGTGAATATCAAGGTGAAGATCTGGGCGCCGGCAAGCGAGTGGTGGGGTGTGTACACCGATCTTCTCTGGAAGATCAAGGCTGAACTCGAACGGAACGGGATCGAGATACCCTTCCCGCAGCGGGTGGTCTGGTTCCAGAACGAACTCGCGCTTCGGAAGGGGCTGCGGGTCGGCGAGGCGGCCACCCCGGTTCCGGCCCCGGAGCCCACGTTCCCGGAGACCGGTGCCGACAGTGCGGCGCCCCCGGATCCTGACGCCGAGGGGGATGAAGGAAGGTAGATATCATGGATGCAGAGATTACCAGCCTGATTGAGGCACTGTCAAGCCAGAATATCGACGAACGCCATGCGGCCGAGGAACGGCTGGCGGCGATGGGGGAGGAAGCGGTTCTCCCGCTCATCGAGGTCCTGACCGGAGGAGAGGAGAGCACCTGCTGGTATGCCGCCCGGGTTCTGGCGCGGATCGGGGAACCGGCGATCAAGCCCCTGCTGATCACGATGGTCATCGAGGAAGATCCCGGGTTCAGGCGGTATGCGGCGGCGGCCCTGGGCTCGATGGGAGAGGTGGCGGTGGCACCGCTCATCGAGGCCTTCGCCACCGAGGACAAGGCGCTCCGCGGTTTTGTCTCCATGGCCCTCTGCCGGATCGGAACGCCGGCCCTTGCTCCGCTCAGGCGTCTCATGAAGGAAGGCGACGAGGTGCAGCGGATGTGCGCCTCCCTTACGCTCTGGAAGATGGGCGAGGAGGGGATCGGCGACCTGGTCGAGGGGCTGAGCGACGAGAAGTCGTCCTGAAGGGAATTCTTTTTTTTTTGTGGAAGCGTCATCGTTTTTTTTTCGGGAGCACCCGCGATCCTGATCGTTTTTCAAGAGACCCACTGGGTTTGGTGATTTCTCTCATGACGGTACAACAGATATGAACACCTATCGCTGCCGCCCCCCCCCGGCGTGAGAAAATAGTTTAGTATTGCTAATCATTCTGGTGGGTGGCCGGTCTGATCGATTGTGCCTTCCCACACGCTTGCGCTGGGGGCAGCGCCCCCGGACCCCCGGGATGAAGGTAGGTCCGGGAAGGCAGAGAGATGGCTGTGATAAAGCCCCGATCCAGAGCGAGTGTTCAAGCCCGGGGTACTTTTGGGATAACGTCTAAAATTAAATTTTAAGAAAAAAACATAGACAACTGTTGAATGAGGGGCAATTCATTTTTACACCATAACTTAAATCGGCCCCACCGGGTTTTTTTCAAATCATTTTCATACTCTTCAACAGATTTGTAATCACATATTTTTGTTCCCATGCTGCTCAATAGTATTGGTTATCTTGTATTTAGAGAATGGTGTTCAGATATTATCTGGTTGATATAATATGAGGTCATCCCAAAACTCTTCAGTCCTCTCCCTCTCAGAAGATAGCGATGGATGTGAAGAAAATATCCTCGTCTTTTCGTTGCGCACCCATGCATTCATGCCTTCCCACACCACCGCGCCGGGGGACTGCGCCCCCGGACCCCCTGGATTGTGATTGGGACGGGAAGGCAGAGCGATGAACGTGAAGACGGGATACGATCCCCCGCTAATCTTCACCGGTGGGGGGTCCGGGGGGTGAAACCCCCCGGCGCGAGATGACCGGAAAGATTCTGCGATGAGGGCGGCACGCCTGATCACCACGCCTTCCCCCATCTTCTCGCCGGGGGCTCTGCCCCCGGACCCCCGGGATGAAGATAGGGCCGGGAAGGCACAATCAATGACCATGGAGAGCGTATTGCCGTCCGCCACCCATCGCTCGCGCGGGGGGACCGGGGAGCGGCAAGCCCCCCGGCGAAGAGAACGATCGAGAGCAATTCTACAAAAATCGTTTTTCCAAACATTCTTCGGGAAGGGTACATCAGCCCCGAACCTCTGACTATATATTCAGAGGCATATGAACACGACAGAGATTAGATCCGGACGGGCCGTGGTGGTTACGGCACCAGAAGAAGTCTGGCTCGCTCTTCAGGGGAGGTGAGCCGATGTGACCGTCGCCGTCGGGCAGGCGTAATCCTCTGTTCCGACCACACAGGTTCCTTGTGCAATCCAGGGAATACCTCAACCATATATCCGGCCGTCCATACAGGGAGGATGGAGCCGGAACCATACTCCTACAATTGCCAGATAATATTACCCTCCATCGGTTCCACGCACCCATCGAGAATTGAAGGAGGAAGGATCCCATGTTTTCACGACTGGCCCTGCCGGTCGGACACCCCTTTTGTCTTCGGTTTCAATGATCCCCCGGTGGACGCCACCAGAGCGACGAAGAGATCCTTTTTTACCCCGCGGCCCGCATCTTCACCTGATGGCGGACGTGCTCAGGGCGGTCGTTGTCGCCGCGCTTCTCGTCGAGATCGCACTCCTGCTGTTCCTTCTGACCGGAGGTGCGCTCTCGGTTCCGTTTGTTCTCGTCGCCATGCTCGCCGGAGCGGCGCTCTTCGGCGCCGCCTTCCTCCTCCTCAGGCGTCGGCCCGGCGAGGATCCGTACCGCGATCTCGGGAGCGGCGACCCGAGGGTGCGCTACCTGGCGGCGACGGCCCTCGGGGAGTCGGGCGACGCGGAGGCCGTCGGGCCCCTGAAAGAAGCCCTCACCGACCCGGACGAAGGGGTGCGGTGGGCGGCGCTGGAGGCCCTCGGGAAGATCGGCACCCCGGCCCTCCCGGTGCTGACCGGTCTGCTCGGCGCGGAGGACGTCGACCTGCGGTGGGGGGCGGCGGTGGCCCTCGGGGAGGTCGGCGACGCGGCGGCTGTCGGGCCGCTGGGTGAGGCCCTCGGCGATCCCGACCGGTACGTGCGGACGCGAGCGGCCCTCGCCCTTGCGGCGATCGGGGCGGCCTCCTGCGACGTCCTCGCCGGCGCGGCCGGGTCGTCCGACGCGGGTACCAGGTGGGCCGCGGCCCTGGCCCTCGGTCGGATCCCTTCGCCCGCGTGCGTCCCCGCGCTCCGTTCCCTCCTTGCCGATCCGAACTCCGAGGTGCGGTGGAAGGCGGCCGAGGCCCTGGGGGCGATCGGGAGCGACGAGGCGGTCGCCGCCCTGGTCCCGCTCCTCGCCGACCCCGACCCAGAGGTGAAGGCCGGGGCCGTCGCCGCCCTCGCCGGGATCGGTGCCGATGCGGCGGCGCCGGTGGTCGAGGGCTTGAAGGTGCGGGACCGGTGGTTCGGTGCGGTGGACGTGCTCAGGGAGATGGGGAAGGCCGTCGCCGGTCCGGCACTCCGTGCCGCCCTCGGCCGCAAAAGCCCCTGGGTGCGGATCGGGGCGGCGATGGTCCTCGCCGAGGAAGGCGAGCAGGCCGGGGTCGACGTCCTCTTCGCCGCCCTCGACGATCCCGACCCCGACATCCGCGACGCCGCCAGGCAGACCCTCTCGGCGGGGCTCAGGCGGGAGGGTGCCGGGGAGGGGTGATGATCAGGACGTGCCGCCCTTCATCGCTGAATCTGTTCTGCCATCTCGCGAGAAGATAGGACAGGGGACAGCATGGAACGCGTGATCCTGCTGAATGATGATTCGCCTCTTTTCCGTCCAGGGTCAATCTTCGGGGTCATGAAAGCGGGACGGCGTGATGATCAAAACGTGCCGCCCCAATCACTGAATCTGTTCTGTCGTTTCGCGAGAAGATAGGGCGGGGGCGGCACGGGGGGTGTTCATGTCTGCTGTTCTGTTGTGACGGGAGGAGTCGGGTGGCCCTATCTTTGGGGTCATGACGATGGGGAGGGTGTGGTGATCAGGCGTGCCGTCCCCCTATCATCGGATCTTTCTGCCCTCTCGCGAGAGGATAGGGCGGGGGGCGGCGTGTATTTCTGTTGTTCTGCCATGATCTGACGGGCGAGGCCTGCCCTCGATGACCATCAATCATGCGGTGTCGCAGAGGCATGCCCAGAGTTCATGCGCCACCCATCTTATTGTTCTTTGCCGACGACCTGATCCCCATGGTAGCGGTCTCGCCGTCGATGGCCGGGTACTTCAAACTCCTTGAACAGAACCTCAACGCCGTCCTGAAAGTAGCGGAAGCGGCGCGGGCCAGAGGCTACGACCCGCGCATGAAGATCGAGATCCCGCTGGCCAACGACCTCGGCGACCGGGTCGAGGCCCTCCTCGGGATCGAGGGGGTGGCCGCGCGGATCCGGGAACTCGAGAAGCAGATGTCCCGTGAGGAGGTCTCGCTCAAGATCGGCGACGACTTCGCCGCGAAGATGTTCGGCGAAGAGACGCGGGAAGAGATCGTCGACCACGCGATCAGGACCTCGATGGGTCTGCTCACCGAGGGCGTGGTGGCGGCGCCGACCGAAGGGATCGCCAAGGTCGGGTTCGGCAAGAACGACGACGGCACCGAATATCTCAAGGTCTATTATGCCGGGCCCATCCGGTCGGCCGGGGGGACGGCGCAGGCGCTCTCGGTCCTGGTCGCCGACTATGTCCGCCAGCAGATCGGGATCGACCGCTACAAACCCAGGACCGAAGAGGTGGAGCGCTACGTCGAGGAACTCAAGCAGTACAACGGCATCCAGTCGATGCAGTATATGCCCAGCGACGACGAGATCCGCCTCATCATCCGGAACTGCCCGGTCTGTATCGACGGCGAACCGACCGAGCGTGAGGAGGTCTCCGGGTATCGCAACCTGGAGCGGGTGGAGACGAACACCGTGCGGGGCGGGATGTGCCTGGTCGTCGCCGAAGGCCTGGCCCTCAAGGCCCCCAAGGTGATGAAGAACGTCAGAAAGATGAAGATGGAAGGCTGGGACTGGCTCCAGCAGATCATCGACGGGGCCTCGAGTTCCAGCGACGACGAGGAAGAGGAAGAGCCCGGCGTCCACCCGAAGGACAAGTATATCCGCGACCTCATCGGCGGCCGACCGGTCTTCTCGTACCCGATGCGCACCGGCGGGTTCAGGCTGCGATACGGCCGCTCCCGGAACACCGGGTTTGCTGCCGCCGGGTTCAACCCGGCCACCCTCCACATCCTCGGCGACTACCTCGCGGTCGGGACGCAGATGAAGACCGAACGTCCGGGCAAGGCGGCCGGGGTGGTGCCGGTCGACAGCATCGAGGGCCCGACGGTCCGCCTGAAGTCGGGCGCGGTGCGGCGGGTCGACGACACCGAGGAGGCGATACGGATCGTCCCGCAGATCGAGAAGATCCTGGACGTCGGCGAGATCCTGATCAGTTACGGCGAGTTCCTGGAGAACAACCACCCCCTCATCCCGCCGACCTATTGCGAGGAGTGGTGGCTCCTGGAAGGCGGTCCCCGCCACCCGGAGAGCGAACTCGAAGCGATCGAGTTCGCCCTCGAAGGCGCCCCGCTCCACCCGGCCTACACCTGGTTCTGGGACGACCTTGCGCCTGACCGCATCCGCTGGCTCGCCGGGTACGTCGCCGCTCACGGCCGGGTCGCGGGCGGGGCGCTCAGGATCGAGGACGGCCCCGAACTCAGGGACGTCCTGGACGTGCTCCTCATTCCCCGCACCGTCGAGGACGGCGAGGTGGTGCTCAAAACCTTCCTGGCCTTCCTCGCCTGCCTGGGGCTCACCCTCACCCTGGAGAAACGCCTGGTCTGGGAGGACGCCCCCGACGGCCCGTCTCTCGACCTCGTATCACACCTCTCCGGCTTTGCCGTCAGGTCGCGGGGCGGGATCAGGATCGGCGGCCGGATGGGCCGGCCAGGCAAGTCCAAACCGCGTGAGATGAAGCCCGCACCCCACGTCCTCTTCCCGGTCGGCGAGGCCGGCGGGGCCAGGCGGTCGGTGCAGGCGGCCAGTTCGTACCGCCCGCGGAGCAACCGGGACGGCGGGACGATCCACGCCGAGGTGGGCGAACGCCGGTGCACCGCCTGCCGCCGGGTCACCTTCAAGAACCGCTGCCCGGTCTGCGGCGGGCACACCGAAGCGGTCTGGCGGTGCCCCAAATGCAACCGCGAGGCCGAAGGCCGGATCTGTCCGGCCTGCGAGGGGAAGACGGTCTGCCTGGAGGAGACGGACCTCCCGATCAAGGAGGAGTACGACGAGGCTCTCAAGGCCCTCCAGATGAACCACAACGCCGTGCAACTGGTCAAGGGTGTCAAGGGCATGATCTCGGCCGAACGGACGGTGGAACCGATCGAGAAGGGTATCCTCCGGGCGCTGCACGGGCTGTACGTCTTCAAGGACGGCACGACCCGCTACGACATGATCGACCTCCCGGTCACCCACTTCCGCCCGCAGGAGGTCGGGGCGAGCGTCGAGCAACTCAGGGCGATCGGCTACACCCACGACTACGACGGCGTCGAACTGACCGGGCCCGACCAGGTGCTCGAACTGCGGTGCCAGGACATCATGGTCTCCGAACTCTGCGGCGAGTGGCTCCTCCGGGTCTCCCGGTTCGTCGACGATCTTCTGGAGCGGTTCTACGGTTTGCCGCGCTTTTACAACGCCGAGAAACCCGCCGACCTCATCGGGCAGATGCTCATCGGCCTCGCCCCGCACACGAGCGCCGGGGTGCTCTGCAGGCTCATCGGGTTCACGAAGGCGCAGGTCGGGTACGCTCACCCCTTCTTCCATGCGGCCAAACGGCGCAACTGCTTCCAGGGCGACACCCTCATCAGGGTGATGGAGGGCGGGCACTGGCGCGAGGTGCCGGTCAGCCAGTTCGTGCTGGAAAACTTCGACCTCGGCCGTCCTGGCCTGGACCAGGCCGGGACCCACTGGTCGGAACCGCGCCGGCGGGCCACGGTGCTCGCCGTCGACTCGCAGGGCAATGTCAGGCCCCGCCGGGTGACGGCGGTCTCGGTCCACCGCGCTCCCGACCACCTCATCAGGTTCGAGACGGCGCGGGGCCGGGCGCTGGAGGTGACGCCCGACCACACGATGCTGGTCTGGGACCTCTGCTATCTCAGGAAGATCATGGCGATGGAGGTGAAGGTCGGCGACCGCGTCCCGGTGATGGAGGGCGGGGGCGTGGTCTCCGACACCGTGACCGGCGTGGACTATCTCAGGTGCCCGGACGAGGCGGTCTACTGCCTGACCGTCGCCGAGGACCACACACTCGCGGCGAACGGGATCTTCTGCGGGCAGTGCGACGGCGACGAGGACTGCGTGATGCTTCTCCTGGACGGGCTGATCAACTTCTCCAGGTCGTTTCTGCCAGAGACGCGGGGTGGGTCGATGGACGCCCCGCTCGTGCTCACCTCCCGCCTCGACCCCAAAGAGGTGGACAAGGAGAGTCTCAACGTCGACGTCGTCGATCACTACCCGCTCGAACTCTACGAGGCGGCGCTCGCCTTCGCCCCGGCGAAGGATCTGGAGAAGGTGATCGATCATGTCGATCTCCGCGTCGGCACGCCAGCGCAGTACGAGGGCTTCCGGTTCACCCACGACACCGCTGACATCTCGGCCGGGCCCCTGGAGTCCACCTACACGATGCTCGGTTCGATGCTCGATAAGATGCAGGCCGAACTCGACCTTGCCGAGATGATCCGGGCGGTGGACCAGGACGACGTGGCCGAGCGGGTGCTGAACACCCACTTCATCCGCGACCTGATGGGCAACCTCCGGGCCTTCGCCTCGCAGACAGTGCGGTGCACAAAGTGCGGTCAGAAGTACCGCCGCATGCCGCTCTCGGGGCGGTGCACGAAGTGCGGCGGCAAGATCCTCCAGACGGTCCACGAGGCCTCAGTGAAGAAGTATCTCACGATGAGCCGCAACCTCTGTGAGCAGTACGCCGTCTCGGAGTACACCAAACAGCGGGTCGAGGTGCTGGACATGGCGATCCTCTCCACCTTCGGCGAGGAGAAGGAGAAGCAACTCGGGCTCGCGGACTTTATGTGAAGGACGGGACGATCGGGAAGGGCATGGTTGATCGCCACACCTTTCCTATCGTCGTGAACCCGGGGATTGGGCCGGGGCGGGAGATGGCTGATCTTTTTTCGGATGGATCATGCGTGATGCCGCCCGTCCCTATCCTCTCGCGAAATGACGGAACAGATTCGGTGAAGAGGGGCGGCACACCTGATCGTCATGCCATCCTGTTTTCATGACCCTGAAGATAGGAACGCCCGACTCCTCCCGTCACAAAAGTACAGCAGACACGAACACCACCCCCTGCCGTCCCCCGCCCTATCTTCATGTGAGATGGCAGAACAGATCCGGTGGGGTGGGACGGCATGTTTGGATCATCATGTTTTCCCGACGTCGCGACCCTGAAGATCGGAACCAGACGGAAGAGAGTCGAACTTTTTTCAGGGGGATCACGCGTGATGCCTCCCCCGCCATTCCCTTCACGCGAGGCGAGAGCATGCTCTCATCGGATCATATCGGCGACCCTGTGTTCTTCACGCGTCCCTAATCCCGCTGAATCCGCTCGAAAAATGCCTCGTCCATCTCGCGCCGCTCGTCGACGGCCGAGAGGAGTTCGTTGTGCGCGGTCTTCTTCGAGTAAAAGAGGGTGACGATCACGCCGGCGTCCTTCGCTGCCTCGACGGCCGGGACAAAATCGCTGTCGCCGGTGACGACCGCCGCATACTCGATCTGCCCGGTCCAGCTGAGCCGCACCAGGTCGACGGCGAGAAGGATGTCCACCCGCTTCTGCTCATAGGTCTCGCCGACTCCTTTCTGCAGCCGTCCGAACCGCATCTGAAACCTGGGCAGGCCTTCCATGATGTCCCTGAACTTGCAGTACTGGGCGTAGCGGCGTTTCTCCTCCTCGGTGGGCGGGTCGCTCTGGTAGGGCATGCAGTCGTAGAAGTAGGTGCGCAGCCGCTCTCTTCCCTCGCAGGCTTCGTCGGAGAACTTTTCAAAGTCGATCTTGGTTCCTTCCGGCGAGACCTTCGAGAGGTACCCGTTGTCGATGAATACGGCCGCCCTCCCGGTCATGGAGGATGAAAAGGATCGATACAAGAATAAACTATCGTCCGGGGGGAGGACGATAGCGAGTATGATAGTATACTTGTCTCCTCGGCGAGATATAAATTTTCTGAAAGACGAAGCATACAGAGGCAAATTAGTATTCAAATCCATAAATATAATTTATTTTTGTTTATCTCTGGCCTGCAGAAAGGATCATAGGGCGGAATGGAAGGCCGCCCTCTGAAAAACCCGTTCCTCTTCTCCTCTGCGTGAAGCGTCCCTCCCCGGGCACCCGGCAAAGTCTGGTTTTTTGTTTTGGGATTGGCGATTCCATATGAATTTTTATTCAGAGCATATCCCCAAACTCTCTGAGGTTGAACATCTCCCCGGACTGAAGTGCTTCCTTCCAGAAATTCCGATCCCTATTCTCCACCCGGGGGCCTGCCGCCCCCCCGAGCGCGAGCGTGTGGGAAGGGTATGGATGCAGATTTGCGCAACAAAGAGGTGAGGCTCTCTCAACCACCATCCGTCGTCGCTATCTTCTGCAAGAGGGGGGCCGGAGAGTTTTGGGATGGCCTCTCAGATATGATTGAAGATAGGGGGCGGGGGCGATCGCCCTGAGAGGGAAAGGGCCCCCTTCAATCGTCGTCCCATCGGTCAGGTTCCTTCCCTTTACCTTCGGGCACCTCCTGATCTGATGAGCAGCCGGACGGGGCCTGTGGGGTGACAATGTCATGCGCTCCCTTCTTCTCCCTCCCTTCCTCCAGCCCCCCCGACCTCCCTCGATTAGAAGCTCTCAAATACCGTGACCGCGAATCTATAATGCACACTGGGGTCGTGGGGTAGCCTGGTCCATCCTATGGCGTTCGGGACGCTGTAACCTGAGTTCGAATCTCAGCGACCCCATTTTCACTCATTCTTCTGATTTCGTCTCTCACAAGCCGCGGGCTTCGGCACCCTGTTCTTCCTCCGCGGACTCTGCCGCACGACCGCTCCGTCCTCCCCCTCTCCGAAAGGTATATCTCTCCGCCTCCCTCTATCCGTCCAGAAAGGGGGGAAACGTGATGATGCCGATAGAAGAAGAAGGACCGCGGGGGGCGATCCTCCAGCGCGACCTGGAGACCTACGCGATCGTGCCGCGGACACCTGCGGGCCTGGTCTCCACCACCGACCTTGAGAACATCGTAAAAGTGGCGCGCCGGTACGAGGTGCCGGTCCTCAAGATCACCTCGGGCCAGCGGATGGCCCTGGTCGGGATCAAGAAGGAAGAGGTCGATCAGATCTGGTCTGAACTCGGGATGACCGTCGGCGAGGCGACGGCGCCCTGTCTCCACTACGTCCAGGCCTGTCCTGGCACCGAGGTCTGCAAGTACGGCGTGCAGGACTCCCTGGGCCTGGGCACCGAGGTGGAGGCGGTTTACCGCGACCTCAACCTCCCGGCCAAACTGAAGGTCGGGGTCTCGGGGTGCCCGCGCTGTTGCGGCGAGAGTTATGTGCGCGACATCGGCGTGCTCGGGACGACGAAAGGGTGGACCGTCATCTTCGGCGGGAACTCGGGCGGCCGCCCGCGGATCGGCGACGTCATCGCCACAGACCTCAACCGCGACGAGGTCCTGGACCTGGTGCGCCGGCTGCTCGAATATTATCAGGTCCACGGCAAACCCGGCGAGCGCACACACCGGATGGTGGAGCGGGTCGGGATCGAGGCGGTGAAAGACGCCGTCCTCGGTTAATCTTCTTTTTTGTTCTCCGGGCTTTGTAGAATTCAGCATGAGGCGAGCGCGCGCCTCTTTCTTTTCAAGACGAGAGAATCGGGGGAGGCCTTGTTCCATCGCCGTCCCACGCCTATCCTCGTCGTGGGGGGTCCGGGGGGCACTTGCCCCCCGGCGCGAGACGCCGGTGAAGATTCTGCGATGAGGGGCGGCGGGTCTGATCATCACACCTTCCCTCATCCTCCCGCCGGGGGCTCTGCCCCCGGAACCCCCGGGATGGCGATGGGGCCGGGAAGGCAGAGGGGCGATCGATCAGAGGTTGCTGCCGTCCGTCCCATTCCCTCTCAAATGTGCGTTGGAAGATCTCTACTCTTCTTTTTTCCCGCCCCACTCCTCGACCCGTTCGGTGGCGAGGCCGACGACGACCGAGAACCCGAGCATGAAGACGGTCAGGACGGCGGTGTAGAGCCAGCCGAAATAGTAAACCATCAGCGGGACCAGGGGCAGTTTCACCGACCGGCAGTACAGGAAGGCGGCGGCCAGGGCCGGGCGCATCCCGTTTTTCCTGAGGTCGGCGAGGAGCGGGAACCAGAGATAGACCGGACCGGTCGAGACGACGCCGACGACGGTGGCGATCAGCCAGCCGCGTGCGCCCGCCTCCCGGCCCAGCGCCCCGGCCACCCGTTTGGGTGTGAGAAAAAGGTCGACGGCGAAGAGGAGGAGAAAGACCAGGACGAGCGCCGGGATGACCTGGCGGAGGAGGGCCGCGAACCGCGCGAGCGATCGGGCGGCGAGGTCGGGGTCGAGGATGAAAACGACGGCGTACACCAGGAGCACGACGGCGAGGAAGAGGGCGGGGTACGGCGAGATTTTTCCTTTCTGCTCCGGGTTCATGGGCTCGCCCCCAGACCTGAGAGGACCAGGACGACGAGCACGGCCATCAGCACGGCGCAGAGAAAACTGATCGCGTTGCGGGCCAGGGCGAAGCGCCGGCCCATCACTTCCATCTCGGCCGGGAGACTGACCAGCCCGACACTCACCCAGGCGACGATGAAGGCCGTCACCGCCGTCAGGCTCACGCCCACCCTGAGGAGCTCGCCGCCGATCACATAACTGGTGACCGGGTTGCCCGCGGCCACGCTCCCTGCCGCCGCCCCCACGAGGGGGTCGAGGACCGGGTGGCCGGTGAAGAGCGCGGCATAGGCCTCCTCGGGGATCGCGGCGGTGAGCAGACTGACCAGGAGGAGCACCCCGGCGATCATCGGGACGATCTGGAGAAAGGACTTCGCCGTCTTCTTCGCACTGCTCCTGATCTCCATGGGCTGATCTGGGCGCGGGGAGGATTTGAGATGTGTGGTCGGCACAAGGTTCATGACCGGCCTCTCCCACCTTTCCCCGGGGCAGACTGCGGCATATGATGACCGGCGCCCGCCCACATCTCAGGTGAACACCATGACCGTCGAACAGATCCCCATCGGAAGGTTCTCCAGGATCGTGCACCTCACCCAGAAGGCCCTCCGCCTCTATGACCAGAAGGGCCTGCTGGTGCCTGAGGCGAAAGACCCGATCACTGGCTACCGCAACTACACGATCAGGCAACTCGAGGCGGCGGTGCGGGTCAGGACCCTGGCGAGCCTCGGGTTCTCGCTCGAAGAGATGAAGGCCGTCCTGGACGGGGAGGCCAACGACGGGATGGTGGGGAGGCGCCTGGCTGCCGTGCGGCAGGAGGTGGCGCATCTCGCCAGGATCGAGGAGGTCCTGTCTGCCAGGACTTCCCTTGAGGAGTTGTTTGCTATGTCGCTGTCAGAACCAGTTGTCAAGGAGATCCCTGAACTCCGGGTGATCAGCAAGAGAGAGAAAGGAACCTACGAGGACGTCTGCCACCGGGTCATCGAGGAGTTGATGGCCGCGGTGTACAGTCCGGAAAACCAGCGGAACGGCGTGCGGATCGTCGGGCCGGTGATGATGCTCTGTTACGACGAGGAGTACCGGGAGACCGACGCCGACCTCGAACTCGCGGTCCCGGTCGCCGGCCGGGTGAGCGTCGGCGAGGGGGTAGAGGTGAAGGTTCTCCCGGCCGTGGAGGTTGTCTCGGTCCTGTATACCGGGCCGTATTACAATCTCACCTCTGCCTACAGGAAGATCCAGGAGTACGCCGCGGCCGCCGGCCTCGGCCTCCGGGGCCCGGACCGGGAACTCTTCTACAACAGTCCGCACGAGGTCTCGCCCGAGGAACTGAGGACCGAGGTGCAGTACCCGGTCGTGCGGGCCGCGTGACCGTCCCGCCGAAGGGTTCATATGGCGGGGCGGTGTCTGGGGGAGCATGGAGGAGATCACCGGGGTGAAGAAACTGGCCAACGGAGTATTGGTCGAGTACCGCCAGAAGGGGGGGCGGAGGACCGCCGGGTTCACCTACCAGGAGCTCATCGACATGCGGGTCAACGCCTTCGACCTCGTCGAGAACCCGGACGACTACCTCATCGAACCCATGAGCCGGCAGATCGAGGCCAGGCCGGACAAGTGCGAGCGTCATATCGTCAGGTAGGGGAAAACGTCTTCCCTTCTTTTTTCCAGGATCTAGGAATGCACGAGGAGCAGGTGCACCTCCGCCGGGGGGTCGCGACCGACGCTGCGGTGATCGCGGAGTACAATATTGCCATGGCGCTGGAGACCGAAGCGAAAATCCTCGACCCGGCGACGGTTCGTCGAGGTGTCGAGGCGGTGATCGCCGACCCGGCGAAGGGCTTCTATCTTCTCGCCGAGACGGACGGTCTGGTCGTCGGGCAGGCGATGGTCACCTTCGAGTGGAGCGACTGGCGCGACGGGCTATTCTGGTGGGTTCAGAGTGTCTATGTCCACCCGGACGCCCGGCGGCAGGGGGTCTTCGCCCGTCTCTTCGGTGCCCTCGAGGCCGAGGGCCGGCGCCGGCCCGAGGTGGTGGGGCTGCGGCTGTACGTCGATCAGGAGAACCTGGCCGCCCAGAAGACGTACCGACGGTTGGGGATGGCGGTGTCGAATTATGCTCTTATGGAACGGGAGTTCGAGGAGTGATCTCGTTGTGTCACGGTTTTGAATCGCTGTTCCGGAGGTTTTTCGGCGTATGGGTGAACACGGGTTTCGGGCACGCCGGATAATCGCCCGTGCCGTCCCCGATCACCGGATCTTTTCCGCTGTCTCGCGAGAAGATAGGGCGGGGGACGGCGTGATGATCAGAACATGCCGCTCCCCCATCATCGAATCTTTTCCGCCGTCTCGCGAGAAGATAGGGCGGGGAGCGGCACGCGGAGGTGTGCTCCTCCCCTGAAAGTAATGATCGCCCCTTTCCTGTCCCACTCCAATCTTCGGGGTCATGATAACGGGACGGCGTGATGATCAGGAAATGCCGTCCTCCCGACGCCATGCTTTTTATCGGGTGGCGGCGATGCTCTCCTGAACGAGGAACGAGATCATGAGCGACGAGGTACGTGCTGAACTGAAGGGGAAGGTGCTCCGCCTGAAAGATCTCATCGAGTACCAGGACGGGACGGTGGCGAGCAGGATGATCGTCAACCGGCCGGTGGGGACGATCACCCTCTTCTCCTTCGACGAGGACGAGGGGCTTTCCGAGCACACGGCGCCGTACGATGCGGTGGTGACGATTCTCGACGGGGAGTGCGAGGTCTGGCTCGCGGGCGAGACCCACCAGATGAAGGAGGGCGAGACGATCATCTTCCCGGCAAACGCTCCCCATGCCCTCTCGGCGGTGACGCGCTTCAAGATGATGCTGACGATGGTCCGGGAGTGAACGGCGTGCCCGACGAAGGTAAATACTGCACCATCTGCGGCGGCGCCGTGCCGGCGGGTCCGGAGATCAGGAAGGTCCTGGTCGATGGGAAGGCGACCGGGATCGACCGTCTCGACCGGATCCTCGAGGACGTGATCGCCCTCGGCCTTGAGCGCGAGGACGAGATCAGGGCGGCGCTCCTGGAGCGGGTGAAGGCCTTCAACTATGTCCCGACAAAGAAGGCCGACGCCTACGCGGGGGCGTTGATGGCGGAGTACCGGGCCGCACTGGCCGCCCGGAGGTGATCGTCGATGTCTGATCGATCCGAACGGGCTGCGGCGTCGTTCACCGGCGGGTTGAACTGCGCCCAGGCGGTGGCCGGGGCGTTTGCCGAGGAGTGCAGGGCGGACGAGGCAACGGTGCGGAAGATGGCGTGTGGGTTCGGCGGCGGCCTCGCCCATACGGACCGGACCTGCGGGGCGGTGAGCGGGGCGGTGCTCGTCCTGGGCCTGACCCGCGGCACCGCCATCCCCGGCGATGCGGAAGGGAAGGAAGCATGTTACGTGCTGGTGCGGGAGTTCCTCCGCCGGTTTGCCGGGCGCCACGGTTCGACGGAGTGCACGGCGCTCATCGGTTACAATCTCTCCGACCCTGAGGCCCTCGCGGCGGCGAAGGAAGCCGGGGCGTTTGCGGCGCGGTGCACCGGGTATGTGCGGGACGCGGTGGAGATCGTCGAAGAGGTGCTGCGGGAGTCATGAAGGCGCGGGTGCATGTTTTCGTCAGCGGCCGGGTGCAGGGGGTCTTCTTCCGGGACGCGACGAGCGAGGAGGCGGCGCGGCACGGGGTGACCGGATGGGTGCGAAACCTCCCCGACGGTCGGGTGGAGGCGGTCTTCGAGGGCGAGGCGGAGGGTGTCGAGGCGATGCTTGGTTTCTGTCGTCGCGGCCCGCCGGCGGCGCGGGTGACCGGCGTCGAGGTGGCTGACGAGGCGTATGCCGGGGAGTTCGTCGGGTTTGCGGTGCGGCGGTGAGCGCGGTGCACCGATTTTTTTCTTAAGATTTTTCATAATACAGGCCCCAATAAAGAGGCAACTACGATAGAGGTCTGATCTGATTGATTCGCCGTTCGAAACTCGAAGATGCCGATGCCATCTATGGATTATATGCTGAGACCGCCGCCGTGCCGGGTGGGCTTGCCCGCTGCCGGGAGGAGATCACCCCCACCTATATCCATACGTTTCTGAGAAGATGCATCGCCGACGGCCTTTCCCTCGTCGCTGTGGACGACGACGGCCGGGTCGTGGGGGAGGTGCATGCCTCCCGCTGCGGGCTGCGAGTCTTCGGGCATGTGCTCACCGACCTCACCATCTCGGTACACCCGGTGTGCCAGTCGCACGGGTGGGGCCGGCAGCTCTTCGAGCAGTTCATCCGGGTGGTGACCGAGGAGATGCCCGAGATCAACCGGATCGAACTGAGCGCGAGGGAGAGCAACACGCGGGCGATCCGGTTCTACGAGTCGCTGGGGTTCGTCGTCGAGGGGCGGATGAGGGGCCGCATCTACGGCGTGAGCGGACTCTACGAGGACGACATCCAGATGGGGTGGCTCAGGGCGCCGGGCTCCGGGTCGTGAGCGGTGCGGGGCCGATCTTTTCTTTTCCCGCGATGGTTCCGGGCGTATCCGGCGATCTATCCCGCATCCTGCTTCGAATGTCTGTTTTTCATCGGGACATTGGTAATATCCAAAAGTATATCATAACTATTTGATAATACGAAAATTGTATCCTGTGTGAATTTTGCCGTGCCCACCCGGTCTTTTCAGCGCCGGGACGGCGCGGAGCAGGTGATCGTTGTGACGAAGATGCGATTATGTATGGTTATGCTCCTCCTTCTGGCGGCGGTGCCCGGGATCGTCCTTGCCGACGATGCGACAATGGAGGCGATCGGTACGAAGGCGGCGACAGTGGCGATGGACCAGCTCGGTTCTGCAAAGGGCGATGCACATCTGCTGGCGATGACCGACGCCGGTTGTGCGATGATCGGGAAAGAAACAACTGAAAAGTGTCTGAACGGGGTGACCGACGCGAGCGGGTGCACTATCGGCGACGCGAATCTCCTCATGCCCCAGAGGAGCAAGTTTTCGCCGCTGTGGTTCTTCTTCTACAAGAAAGACTCCGGCGAGGCGGTCTTCCTCCAGGTGAACGGCACGGCGACGGCACGTTCGGCCGCCGAGATCACGAAGATGCCGGCCGATGAGGTCTTTGCCGTCATGGCAAAGAAGAAGATCGATGCGGCGTACATCCTGAAGAACCAGGGTGTGTGGACCGAATACCTTGAGAAGAAGGTCTTTGCCGGGAACGAGTTCAGTCTCATCACCATCGCCAATGTGTGGGCCGATCCGGCGACGACGTACGATTTCCTCAGGGTCGCCTCGTTCCACAACCACCTCTGTCCGGGCGTGAGCAGCGGCTACCTCATCTCCCATTATGTGGAGGAGAAACTTCCCATCGAGAGTCCGAAGCAGAGTTATAAGGTCATCGCCTGCCCGGTCTGGTGCAAGGACGATCTCTTCCCGATTGTGTGGGACGCGACGGCGGGGAAGCGGGGTTTCTTCGCGAAGGATCTGAGTGCGGTCGAGAAGGATGCGTTGCAGAAGAAGTACGGGACCAATGTCGCGGGCATTTATGTCAGGTGGGACGAGGCGACGAAGAGCGGCGACGGTCTGGTCGTGGCGTACAACATGACACGGAGCAATGAACTGACCGGCACTGCCGGTTGGAAAGGGGATCCGCTCCTCTCGAAACTGGTGATGGACCTCGAACTGATCGACTACGTCGACCGGCCCGAGGAATTGGTCACCACAGTCAAGGAGTTCAGGTGCGAGAGCCCGGAGGAGTTTGCGATGCTCACCTACGCCGGGGTCAACCCGCTGAAGGTGCTGGGCGTGGAGGGCTGAGGAGTTTCTGCCTGCCCGAAGATTTTCTCTTCTCTTTTTTCACCTTCTTTTTTTCTTCTCATTGTGCCGCCGGGAGCGATAGATATTAGAGGATGGGTGGCGAAAACCATAGGTGCAGGCGCGAGAGTAGTGAAGCGGCCAAACACGGGGGACTCAAGATCCTCTCCCGTAGGGGTTCGTCGGTTCGAATCCGGCCTCTCGCATTTCTTTTAAATAGTGATTTGGGGAGGGCTCCCCCTCCCCTAATTCCACGCCCTCACCTCCCTCGCATAACTCCGATCGCAGAGTTTCCCCCACCCGTCACCCGAACAGTACACCGCCTTCCCCTCATTACCCCCATCGCAACGGCCCAGGTCGGTCCTCACCCGTGTGAACTCCCGGCGGTCCAGGACCCCCGCGAGCGGCAGGACCTTGTTTGCACGTGTGCACCGGATTGCACCGGGTTGCACTCTGAAAGTGCCACCGAACGGGGGCATATTATATGCCTGTTTATCGATCGGAACGACCTCGTCGGGATCATTGTCCTCGTGTGCACCAGAACGCCGATCGCACCCACCCTCACCCGGAGACCCCGACCGATCAGGGGTGGTGGGTGCGTCCCCGTTCTGGTGCAATAGAGTACTATGAGAGAGATATCTCTCTCTCTTCTCTCTAGAATAGGTACTCCGGGGCCGTTCTTCCGTCCCCCTGCTTTGCACGTTCTCAGTGCAACTTCGGTGCAACCCAGGTGCAAACGTGCCATCGTCCAGTGGGTCGGGGTCGGAGTCGCGATCGAGCCAGACATGCGCCCCCGCCGTCCGCCGCCGGGATCACGGGCACCCCTCCGGGATCAGACCGACAGATATTACATCGTCGTGCGACGACAGAGACATGGCAGACCTCCTTGAACCGGTGTTGGCGCACGATTCGTTCCGGGGGCTGCCGTCTCTTCTCGTCAGAGATGGTTTTTTCATGGTTGTCGTACCTCGGTGCGGCCCGCCGAATGCCAAAAATCGTATTTTTATAATCTTCATTGCCCGGACGGAAAGATGGCCCCCCGCCCTACCCGGCCAGGCGCCGCATCTGCCGCTCCAACGCCTCCAGGTCGCGCTCGACCCCGTCGATCTCCCGCGAGAGCTGCTCGGCTTCGCCGTCCAGCTGTGCCACCACCACCCGCTGCTCGTTGATCCTCTCCTCCATCCTCTCGGCGTCCTCATACTCCTGGGGGGTGAGCCACCGGCCTGCATATCGCTCATTGTGCGAGTCGATGAGATCGTTGAGCTCTTCGAGTTCGTCGTTGTATCTCTCGACCTTGCGGTTGTACCGCTTCTCCAGGTCATCGTACTGCTCCACTCCCGCATTGTACCGGTTCGAGAGGTCGATGAACTCCTTGAACCCTCGAGGTGTATCGAAGAACCACCCCTCCTGGTACTGCTCGTCGTCGTCGACGACGAACCCCCCGGTCGTCTCCAGGGCCGTCCAGACGCCGGGCGAGGTCTCGGCCAGCACCCAGGCATGGTCGGCCTCGTGGAGTTCTTCGCCGCTCCGCTCCACGTCGCCGATGGCGATCTTCGCGTCGATCCCCCTCGTCTCGATCATGTTCCAGACGTCCAGCGCCATGTCGGCGCAGACGAAGAAGTCGGCGTCGCTGTAGGTGTGGGTCTCGCGGTAGGTCTCGACGATCTCGCGTACGACGGCGACGTTCGCCTCCCCCTCGGTGAGCACGACGACGGTTAGGTTCTCAGCCTCGCCGGTGCCCAGGCTCGCGGTGAGACGGTACCGTCCGCCCGGCATCGTCCCGGTCGGGAGGCGGTACTCGAAACCGTACTCCGCGTCCACCTCGACCTGGTACGACTGCGGGACGAAAGACCCGTCCCCGTCGATCGGCTCGACTGTGAGATTGACCTGCTTCCAGGGGGTGACGGCGCGGCCCGTGACGACGATCTCTTCGCCCTGAAGATAGTCGCCAGGCCTGTCGCACGCAAGGTCGACCTCGGGGACCAGGTTCTCGGCGAGGTCGGCGACGACCCCGGCCTCCTCGCCCATCCTCACCTCGATCTCGGTCTGCCAGGTCGGATAGCGTTCGTGCCGGAGTTCGAGGGTATGGCTCCCGGCATCGAGGTCGCGCACGGTGCAGGGGGTGGTGCCGCAATACTCGCCGTCGAGGTAGACGGCGGCGTCCGCCGGTTCCGAGGCGATCTCCAGCGTCCCCGAAAGGGCACCGCATCCGGTGGTCAGGACAAATCCGATGGTCAGGAGAAGGAGCGGGAGGCGTTTCATGAATTGGGATCTATACGACGATCGATATGTATCTTCGCCCGCGCCCGCGTCCCGGTGCGGCCCCCGGCATAGGTTTATCTCCCCGCCTCGCAAGGGAGGAGACGAGAGGAGGGGGACGAGATGACAGCAGAGTTTGAGGTGAGCCTGGAGAGCAGGGTGGTCAGGCCCGACCCCGTCTACCTGGAGACCTCGGCCCTCGGGCCGTGGAAGCAGGCGTACCGCCGGTACCTCGAGGACCCCGACGGGTTCTGGGCGCAGTACGCCGGCGAACTCGAGTGGGTCGAACCCTGGGACCGGGTGAAAGACTGGGAGTACCCCTATGCCCGCTGGTTCGTCAACGGAAAACTGAACATCACCATCAACTGCCTGGATCGTCACGCCGCGGGCGAGCGCAGGAACAAGGTGGCGCTCATCTGGCGGGGCGAGGAGGAGGGCGTCGAGCGGGTGCTCACCTACCGGCAACTTCACCGGCAGGTGATGCGGTTTGCCGGCGCCCTGAGAAACCTCGGCGTCGGCCGCGGAGACGTCGTCTGCATCTACATGCCCCTCGTCCCCGAACAGATCGTCGCCATCCTCGCCTGCGCCCGGATCGGCGCCGTCCACTCGGTGGTGTACGGCGGGTTCGGCGCCGACGCACTCAACACCAGGATCCGCGACGCCGGGGCGAAGGTCGTCGTCACCGCCGACGTCGGGTATAGACGGGCCACGCGGATCCCGCTCAAGACCATCGTCGGCGAAGCGGTGCGGAACGCCCCGAGCATCGAGAAGGTGATCGTGCTCAGGCGGACCGTGCCGCACGTCGCCCTCCACCCCGAGATGGAGATCGACTTCCAGGAGTGCATGGCCGCCGCCCCCTCGCACGTCGACCCCGAGGTGATGGACGCCGAAGACCCGCTCTTCATCCTCTACACCAGCGGCACCACCGGCCCGCCCAAGGGCATCGTCCACACCTGCGGCGGCTACATGGTCGGCACCTACTACACCGCGAAGTACATCTTCGACCTCAAGGAGAACGACGTCTACTGGTGCACCGCCGACCCCGGCTGGATCACCGGCCACTCGTACATCGTCTACGGCCCGCTCGCCGCCGGGGCCACGGTGCTCATCACCGAGACGGTCCCCGACTACCCCGATCCCGGCATCTGGTGGCGGGTCATCGAGGACTTCGGGGTGACGGTCTTCTACACCGCACCCACTGCGGTGAGGATGTTCATGAAGTACGGCGATGAGTGGCCGGCCCGCTCCGTCCTCGACTCGCTCCGGGTCATCGGGTCGGTCGGCGAACCCCTCAACCCGGAGGCCTTCGAGTGGTACCACCGGGTCATCGGCCAGTCCCGCTGCCCGGTGCTCGACACCTGGTGGCAGACCGAGACCGGCATGCACATGCTCGCCACGCTCGTCGGCGAACCGATGAAGCCGGGGTTCGTGGGCCGCCCCATCCCCGGCGTCTCGGCCGAGGTGGTGGACCGCGAGGGCAACCCGGTGCCGCCCGGCACCGGCGGGTTCCTGGTGCTCACCGAACCCTGGCCGGCGATGATGCGCACGGTCTACAAAAACGACGAACGCTACCGGAAATACTGGACCACGGTCGACACCCTCTACCTGGCCGGCGACCTCGCGGTGAAAGACGAGGACGGCTATATCATGGTCCTCGGACGCGCCGACGACATCATCATCGTCGCGGGGCACAACCTGGGCACCGCCGAGGTGGAGTCGGCCCTCGTCGCCCACGAGGCGGTGGCCGAGGCGGCGGTGATCGGCGTCCCCGACCCGGTGAAGGGCCAGGCGGTGAAGGCCTTCGTCATCCTGAAGGTGGGGTACGCCCCGAGCGAGAAACTGAAGACCGACCTCATCTATCATGTGCGCATGAGCATCGGCCCCATCGCGATGCCCTCGGCGGTCGAGTTCGTCCTGTCGCTCCCCAAGACCAGGAGCGGCAAGATCATGCGCCGCGTCCTGAAGGCGCAGGAGATGGGCGTCGACCCCGGCGACATCTCGACGCTCGAGGTGTAGGGGATGGACGAGCCCTCCCTCTTCGGGATGCCCGCCGCAAAGGGTCGGTGGCTGCTGGTCCTCTGCGGGATGCTCATCAACCTCTGTCTCGGGAGCATCTATGCGTGGAGCGTCTTCGTCGCACCGCTGACCGCCCACTTCACCGAGAGCCTCGGCCGCGAGGTGACGGCGACAGAGGTGCTCATGCCTTTCTCGGTCTTCCTCCTCGTCTTCGCGGTCACGATGCCCCTGGCCGGGCGGTTGATCGAGTCCCTGGGCCCGGCGAAGACGGCGGCCCTCGGCGGTGTGCTGACCGGCCTTGGCTGGATCTTCGCCTCCTTCGCCGGGTCGGTGGAGGCGCTGTACCTCGGCTACGGCGTGGTGGGCGGCGTGGGCGTCGGGATCGCCTACGGTGTGCCGGTCGCCGTCTCGACGCGGTGGTTCCCTGACCGCCGCGGCCTGGCCGTCGGGCTGACCGTGCTGGGCTTCGGGTTCTCCGCGGTCGTCACCGCCAACCTCGCCGGTCTCCTCATCGAGGCCGTGGGGGTGATGGCCACCTTCCGCGTCTTCGGCCTCGCCTTCCTCCTGCTCCTCGTCATCCTGGCGCTGCCCCTCTCCTTCCCGCCAGGGCAGGGTCTGGCGGCGACCGGCGTCGCCGCCTGCGAGTTCGACCGCGGCCGGATGCTCAGGACCCGGGCCTTCTACGGGCTCTGGGGCTGCTACTTCATCGGGTGTCTCGCCGGACTGATGGCCATCTCCATCGCCAGACCGGTGGGCACCGAGGTGGCCGGGATCGAACCCGCCCTTGCCACCGCGCTCGTCGGGTTCTTCGCGGTCTTCAACGGCGGGGGCCGCCCGCTCTTCGGGGCGTTCACCGACCGCTTCACCCCGCGGGCCGCGGCGATGCTCTCCTTCTTCCTCATCGGTGCGGCCTCCCTTGCCATGTGGTGGTACCCGGTGCCGGCGACCTACGTCGTCGCCTTCGCGCTGCTCTGGGGATGTCTCGGCGGCTGGCTCGCCCTCGCCCCGGCGGCGACGGCGCAGTTCTTCGGCACCTGCGACTATCCCCGCTGTTACGGCGTGGTCTTCCTGGCCTACGGTGCCGGTGCCCTCGCCGGCCCGCAGTTTGCCGGGCTCGTCAGGACGACGACCGGCGGCTACCTCGGCGTCTTCCCGGTCGTTGCGGTGCTCGCACTCGTCGGGCTCGTGACGGCCTTCGCCCTGCTCAGGCCGCCCTCAGAAGCGCCCGGATAATTTCGGCACCTTCAAGGGGGTTGCCTTCCACCCTTCGGTCATGGTCATATTTTCAGTGCTCCTCATCTTTTTCCCGGTCTATTTTCTCTGCGGCGTCTGCGCCGCGGTCTATACGGTGCTCCTCGAAAAAATTCCGTACCGGCGCCTTGCGGTCGTCGTCCCGTTTGCGGTCGTGGCGCTCTGGGTGGTCTGGGCTGCGGCGTACACTGCGGTGGGGGAGTCTTCTGTCGCCGCCAACCTCAGCGCCTTCTTCGTCTTCCACCCGATGATCGTCGTCGCTCTCCTCCCCCTTGTCAGGCGCTACGCCCACCCGCATCGTGCCTGGGCCTGGGCAGGCGGCGTCGCGGCGGTGGTGCTCATCGTCAGGCTGATCCAGGGGGCGCTCATGCCGTTCATGGTCCCGGTTCCCCCGCCGGTCCCCGGGTTTGAGGGGTTCCTGAACGAACTCGTGGAGTGGTGCGTGAACGCCCTCAAGACGGCCGGGTATGCCCTGGTCGGGTATGCGGCCCTTGCGGTGCTGGTGCATTGCTACCGGGAGGGCAAAGCGGTTGAGGGAGCAGGCGAGGAGTAGCGGCGAATACCGTGGGTCGATCAGAGGAGTCGCCCCAGAAGGATGATTGATGCGAACCCGGACTCTCGCGCCGGGGGGAGACCCCCGGACCCCCCCACGACGAAGATAGCGGGAGGATAGCAGGGTTTTTGATCCCGCTGAAACGTGATCGGCTCTCTCTCTCGTTCTATCCTCGGGGTCGTGAGGACAGGACAAGGGTGATGATCGGATGTGCCGTCCCCTCATCACCGGATCTATTCTGCAATCTCGCGAGAGGATAGGACGGGGGACGGCACGGAGCGCGTGATCCCACTGAGAAGCGATCGGCGTTCTTCCGTCCGGGTTCTATCTTCGGGGTCATGACGACGGCGAGAGCGTGGTGATCAGAATGTGCCGTCCCCGATCAATGAATCTTTTTTGCCATCTCGCGAGAGGATAGAACGGGGGACGGCCTCACGCGTGTTCCCGATGGGAAAATAGATCAGCCGTCTTTCATCTGGTTTCTCTCTTTGAGATAGTGGGGATGGGAGAGGCGTGGCGATCAGAATGTGCCGTCCCCAGTCATCGGATCTGTTCTGCCCTCTCGCGAGAAGATAAGGCGTGGGCGGCATCATGCGTGATCTCTCCGAAAAAAGATCAGCCGTCTTCCGTCCCGATCCGATCTTCGGGGTCATCACGACGGGACGGCGAGGCGATCAGACCATGCCGCACTTTTTTGGAGAATCTTTTCCGCCCTCTCGTGCGGTTGCCGGCACCGCTCTCTTCACGTCCGTTGATCATCCCTCTGGGGCTCCCCGAACCGCTCCCCGAGCGCCGCCAGCCTCCCTTTGGTGAGGTCTTCGCGCAGCAGCCCGAAGAGGAGACGGTCGTGGTAGCCGCCGCGGGCGTGCCAGTACTTCCGCTGCCGCCCCTCCTCGACGAACCCGCACTTCTCCATCACCCGCACCGATGCGACGTTCCCCTCGGCGCAGTCGCCGTTCAACCGGTAGCCGCCGAGGAGATTGAACCCGGCGTGGACCAGAAACTCGCAGGCCTCTGTCCCGTACCCCTTCCCCCAGAAGGGTTCGTCGATCTGGTAGCCGATGAGGTAGGCGCCGGGGCTGAACTCGACCGGGAGGAGGGCACACTGCCCGACGAAGGCGCCGGTCTCTTTCTCCCGGATCGTGAAGACCGGGCACTCCGGGTTCCGTCCTTCGGTCAGGGCCACCTCGATCCCCTCGACCAGGGGGAGGAAATAGCCCTCAGTCGTCTCCGGCGTGTTGGGCCCGAAGAACATCCACTCGCAGACGCTCTCTTTTGCCAGCATCCCGGCGACCGCCGGGACGTCGTCTCTCGTAAGATAGGTGAAGGTGAGTCCGGTCGTCATCGTGATCACCATGATCTTCGCCTGAGAAGAGATGGATGTTCTCATTCTGCGCCAACCGTTGCGCTTATGGCCGGTGAAGTCAGACCTGTTCAGGCTATGGCGCAGTACTCACCCGGGGACGTGGTGCTGGCCCCGGTCAGGTTCGGACGCGGCGAAGGACCGAAGGTGCGGCCCGCCGTCATCGTCGGCGAAGAGGCAGGCGGGTTCATCGAAGTTTGCCCGGTCTCGAGCACCCCACCCACCGACGCCCCCTTCGTACCCATCGACCTCGACGACTTTGCGCACGGCGGCCTCGACCTCTTTGAGGAGAGTTATGTCCTCACCGCCCACCTCTCCACCCTCAGGTGCCGCGAGGTCCGCGGGAAGAAAGGTCGACTGAACGCCGGGATCGTCGATAGGATCGTCGGGGTGATCCCGGGCCGCCAGCGTGCCCGGTGGTAGGCGACGTGATCGAATGTGCTGTCCCCCCTTTCACCGCATCTGTCCTCCCCTCTCGCGTGAGGATCGGGCGGGGGGGCGGCACAGGGCGCGCGATCCCGCCGGATAATGATCGACCCTCTCCCATCTTGGTTCTATCTTCGGGGTCACTTCAGCGAGACGGCATGGTGATCAGAATGGGCCGCCCCCTCATCATCGAATCTTTCCCGCCGTCTTGCGAGAGGATAGCCGGGGACGGCGAAGGGTGACGATCACCGTCCCGTCCCCCTCTCTATCGATCCCACAACCCTCTTATCGACCCCTGACATACCCGATAGTGTGTCGATAAAGGTAGAACTGCTTGCCATCACCCCTGACGCCGAACGGTTGATCGAGAGCGCCGGAAGAACCGCCTACCGCTCCTTCGACCGCCAGGCCCCGGGCAGTGAGAAGAAATTTATCAGGATGATCGTGAAAAACGGGCACGAGTCCGTGCTCGAACACGCCTACGCCACATTCAGGATCTCGGGGATCTCCCGCGCCTGCTCCCACCAGCTCGTCCGCCACCGCCTCTGCGCCATCACCCAGCAGTCGCAGCGCTACGTCTCCGAAGACGACTTCCCGGCCGTCGAACCCGCGTCCGTCGCCGGGAACGAGGAGGCGCACGCCCTCTACACCACATACCTCGAAGAGACGCGTAAGGCTTACAAAGCGCTCGCCGACCTCGGCGTGAGGCGGGAAGACGCCCGGTTCGTCCTCCCCAACGCCACCGAGACCGAGATGGTCGTCAGCGCCAACATGCGCGAGTGGCGCCACATCGTCGGGCTGCGGGGGAGCCGCGGGGCGCAGTGGGAGATCAGGGCGCTCGCCATCGAACTCCTCCGCATCTTCCAGGGTCACGTCCCGACGGTCTTCTGCGACTTCGAGGTGGACGAAGAGCAGCAGGTGATCAGGCGGGTCGAGGTCTGAAGGCCCGTCACCCCTCCCTGATCAGGCTCCCCGACCCCGAAATATCCTGGGTCACCGCCGGGTCGCCGCGGTAGGTGACCGTCCCGCTGCCCGCAATCTGGACGTCGAGCGCTTCGGTCGCGAAGACCTCCGCCTTCCCCGACCCGCTGATCGCCAGGTTCGTCTGTTCTGTCGTCAGGTCGAAGCCCTTGATCGTGCCAGACCCGCTGATCCCGGCATCGTGTTCGGCCGCCGTCCCGGAAAAGAGCGCCTCTCCAGAACCCGAGATGGTGCTCTCCAATGTGCTCACGTTCATATCGAGGTCGAGGTTGCCCGACCCGCTGATAGCCGTCTCCAGACGTTCCCCGACGATCTCGTTCTCGCCCAGGACGGTGCCCGACCCGCTCACCGCGAGGCGTTGCACCTCCTCCATCGACACCCTGACGACGACCGGCGTGGTGTTCCTGACACACGCGGCGTCGTGGTCGATGACCAGCACGCCGTCGGAGACTCGCGTCCGCAGCAACGGGATGATGTTGTCCTCGGCCTCGATCACCACCGGCGCGGCCGCGCCCTGCGTCACCAGCACCGTCGCGAAGGAGGTGAGTTCCACGCTCTGGAACGTCCCCACGTCCCGCGTCTCAGAGGTCACGTTCCCGGACCCGATCGTGCAGGGCGGCTGGACACACCCGGCCGCCAGCACGAGGCCGAGCAGCACTGCCGCCGCGAAAAGGTATCGTATCACCACCATCACCTGCTCCCTCTCATGGTGGGGTGCGATAAAAAAAGATAGGTCTACAGACTCTCGTCCACGACCGCCGCGACCGGTACCCCGGCCCCGATCCACCACTCGCCGTCCACCGGGAGGACGTAATCGAGGCGCTGCCCGCCGCCCTCCGGGGTGGAGATGAGATACCCCCCGCCCCGCTCCGCCATCGCCGCGCCCTCCGCGACGTACCTGACCCCGTACTCACCGACGGCGTTCGAACAGTCGGTATCCCCGGCCTCGGGCCGGGTGGAGTCGGCGAGGAGCACGCCGTCCCGGGTGAAGGCATAGACCGGGTGGCCGCCGGCGACGAACTTCCCGGTGGGGTCGCGGAAGGCGGCGAGCGCCGCGTCTTTCCCCTCCTGCAGCGCATATTCTCTTGCTTCCTCGACCGCACCGGTGAGGTCGGCGAGGATGGGGAGGGTTCTGCCGGTCGCCGGGTCCACGAGGTCGGCGAGATAGACGCCCGACCCGATCCACCAGTCGTCCCCCGCCTTCTTCACGTACCCGAGTTTTGGGGTGAGGGTGAAGTTGTCGCCCGGGTCCTGATACATGAACATGAAGAAGCCCTCGCCGGTCGCCGCCGTCTCGCAGAGTCCTTTGACCAGGAAAAGGCCCTGCGGGTCGGTGGCGTTCATCCTGGACACCCCGACCTTCTGCGGGTGGATGGGGTGGGCGAGGGTCGTGCCGTTGAAGTCCTCGACGTACAGGTAGAGGTTTCCGTCCACGAACGCGCCGTCGCGGTCGCCGAAATCCTTGAGCGCCTGCTCCTTCCCGACCGCGTCCGCGTGCTCGCAGGCGCCGGCGACGAACGCCACCACATCGTTCAGGGTCCGTTTCTCGGACACGGCCGCGTCGTCGTCCTCACCGAAGATGTCGCTGAGGTACAGCCCGGACCCCACCCAGCAGTTCCGGTTCACCGGGAGGACGTAGCCGAGTTTCAGTTCGGGCGCCCCGCCTTTTTCCGGGTTCTCCCACCCGAAGACATAGAACCCGCCGCCGTTCCGGGCGATCTCCGCACCCTTCTTCACCGGCATGACGCCGTAGGGCCCCATATACTCCGAGAGATCGGTGCCGACCATGCCGGGTGCGAGGTACGGGTGGGCGAGGAGGGTGCCCTCGTAGTTGTAAGCGTAGAGATAGAGGTTGCCGTCCGTGAACCGGCCGTCCTGTTTGTCGATCTCGGACAGGAGTGCGGCGGTGCCGTTCGTATGGGCGTAGGCGACCGCCGAACGGGTGAGACCGGTCATGTCGGTGATCTCGGCGGGCAGTTCCCCGGTCGCCCCGTCGATATAGTCGGAGAGATAGATCCCCGACCCGATCCACCAGGTTTCGTCCACCTTCTCGATATATCCCAGTTTAACCTCGTAGAGGTTCTTCATCGCCTCGTCGATCTCCCGCTCTTCGTCGGGCGGCGGGTACAGGTAGACAACGTACCCGCCCCCGTGTCCGGCGATATCGTTTGCCGCCTGCACGAAACGGAGGCCGTTGGGGGTGGTCCAGTTCGTCCGGTCGGTCCCGACCTTCTCGGGCTGATACGGGTGGGCAAGGAGGGTGTTGTTGAAGTCGTAGGCGTAGAGGTAGAGGGTGTCCCTGACAAATTCCTCGTTTTTATCTGAGAATGCCGCAAGGGCCTCGTCTTTCTCGACATTCCGGGCGTAGGCCGCGGCGTCGTGGACATATGCTTCCAGATCGTCCCCGGTGGTGCCGGTGCTCCGGGGTGTCTCTTCGGTCGTGCACCCGGCGCAGCAGAGTGTCAGGAGAAGGACGGCTGTAGTCGTAATGAAGAGGACGGCGGACCCGTTCATGGGGTTTCATCTACCTCATCTCTTTTGACTCTTTTGAAATCACGCTCGATTTTTATCGTTTTGTAGGAATAGAATGCGGGTGCGGCCTGCCCGCCATGTATATCGGCAGCGTGGACCCATAGATAGGATAGCATCTCATGGCCGACCCCCGCCGTCTCTCCTATCTCTACGCCCTCATTGCCGCGTTCCTCTTCGGGAGCGGTGCGCCGGTGGCCAAACTCTTCCTCGGCGACGTCCCGCCGGTCACCCTCGCCGCCCTCTTCTACCTGGGCAGCGGGATCGCCCTTGCCCTGTACCTGACAACTTGCCGCGCCCTGGGCCGCGACCGCCACGGCGCCGAGGCCCCGCTCGGCAGGGCCGATCTCCCCTGGCTTACCGGGGTCGTGCTCTTCGGCGGTTTCCTCGCCCCGGTCACCCTCATGTGCTCCCTTGCGTCCACGCCGGCCGCGACCGCGGCCCTCCTCCTCAACTTCGAGGCCGTGGCCACCGCTGCAATCGCCGCCTTGCTCTTTGCTGAGGCGGTCGGGAAGCGGACCTGGGCGGCGCTCGGGCTGATCACCGTATCGTGCGCGATCCTCTCCTGGGAAGGCAGCGGCGCCGCCGGGTTTTCGGTGGCGGCCCTCGGCGTCCTCCTCGCCGCCACCTTCTGGGGGATGGACAACAACCTCGCCCGCAACCTCTCGGCCAGGGATCCGCTTGCCATCGTGACCGTCAAGGGCCTTTGCGCCGGGACGCTCTCCCTCCTCGTCGCCACCCTCCTCGCCGAACCCCTTCCGTCCCCGACGACCTGCCTGGCGGCGATGGCGGTCGGGTGCATCAGCTACGGCGGCCTGACCAGCATCCTCTTCATCCTCTCGCTGCGGAGCGTCGGGACGGCACGGACCGGTTCGATCGTGGCCATCGCCCCCTTCTTCGGCGTCGCGGCCTCGTTCGTCCTCTACGCCGTACCGATCGATCCCGGGTTCTACCTCGCCCTCCCGGTGATGGCCCTCGGCGCCTGGTTCCTGGTCACCGAACGCCACGCCCACCCTCACCGCCACCCGGCGGGCGTCCACGAGCACCGGCACCGGCACGACGACCTCCACCACGAGGGCCACGACCACCCGCCCGGCACCCCGCCGCTCGACGCCCGGGGCTACCACTCCCACCCCCACGCCCACGAGGAGGTCGTCCATGACCATCCCCATGTCCCCGACATCCACCACCGGCACCGGCACGAGTGAGGGTTTTTTCCGGTGCAGCGTCACCGGCGAATGAATGGTGCCCTCCCTCTCACCGTCTCTTGAGGAGAGCAGGGTCAGAGATCCTTCTCCATCCCGAAGCACCGCTCAGAACAATGTTCGGCCGGGATGCCCGGGGCGTGCGTTCGCTTCATGAGCGATTCAACAAACCGGTCATGGAGTGATTTCCCTCCGGTTTCAGAGTTTATTCCATGTTTTAGCCGGCATAATGCAGATAACCGTCAGATCATCCCGAGAAGAAGATACACTTATATTCTCTCAGCAGAAAAGGGTGCAGGAGTAGATCTGATTCGTGGAGTTGATTACCTGAGCGATTTTCGAAACAAGAAAAAGAACACAACTGAGGGAGAGGTCGTACGAGTCCGCCTGCCGAACAAGAAGAACAAGGAGATGTTTGCGAGCGCCGACCTGATGCTCGGAGCCAACCATATCCGTGTCCGCTGCTTCGACGGGACCACCCGTGTCGGCAGGATCAAAGGAAAGATCAAGAAGCGCGTCTGGATCCGTGAAGGCGACGTCCTGATCGTCGTGCCCTGGGACTTTCAGGCCGACAAGTGCGACATCATCTACCGCTACACCCGTCCGCAGGTGGACTGGCTCCGCGGTCACGGATATCTGTGAAAAAAGATTTTTTCCGGGTGCTCAGATGCCGAGCACCTGGACCTCATATTTTTTGACGATCAGTCGGTCGACACCGCCGAGGGTGTAGGTATTGTCCCCGCTCTTATTCATCTTCAGGGTGCCGGTGAGATAGTTTTCCCAGGCCCTCGAGAACTCGCCGGTGGAGGTATAACTGACCGCCACGGTCTCTTTGGGGAGGTTCAGGGACGAAACCGTAGAATTATTAAGCTTCATCCGCACCGTCCCCATCCCGTTCCTGGACATCTCGGTGCTCGCGTTGAGGGCGACGAGGTTGATGACAAAGGTCTTCTCGCCGTTGTTAGTATCGATGTACCACCGTGGCTCGGCGATCATTGAGGATCCCCCGGCCTGCGCCCTGATCACCGCTCCGTTCTCCAGGGCGAGGGTGGCGTCCTGGGAGTCGGCGGTGTAGACGAAGGCGCCGGGGCTGAAGAGTTCTGTAGTGTTGATGGTTCCATCGTTTTTGATCACACTGATATTGAACCGCTTCCCGGTCGCGGTGGCGTTCTCCATGGTGAGCACTCCGCCGGCCACCTGGAGGGAGGTCTCCTTGTAGGGCACGCTCTTGTAGCAGAGGCTCTTGATGTCGTTCTGGAGCACCACCATCGTCTGTTCCATGTTGCGCACGTCGGCGTTGCTCTGCTGCTGCAGGAGCATCGGATAGCCGTACAGGGTGATGAGGGCGATCCCGGTCATCACCAGTCCGAAGATGATGATAAACCCGATCGCCTCCGAGACCCCGTCATCGTTTATGATCTGAAATGCCTTCATCCGTTCAAACCCCGCTTGAGTTGTAGGAGATCCGGTTGATCCCGGTCCCGGTGGTGTTCCCGGCCACCCCCATCGTCGCCCCGATCCCGGCGATGGAGATCCTGCTCATGACGTCGTCTCGCGAGACCACGACCTTCTGGTCGGAACTGTGTCGGTCGACGTCGAGGCTGACCTGATAATCCTGCCCGGCGACGTCGTCGGGGATGTTGAATGCGGTGGTGATCGAGCCGTTGTCCGGGGCGAGCACGTAGACGTCGACGATCCGCGTCGAGATCCCGTTGCCGATGTCGACGAAAGAGTGGTAAGCGAGGCGGTCTGACGGGCCTTCCATGAAGATCGCGTTCACCGAGAAGGTCATGACGATGAGGAGGACCACCAGGATCCCGGAGATGGTCATGTACTCCACCAGGTTGGAGACGCCCTCGTCGTCAGTAATAGACCGTCGCGTCATAGACTGTCACCCCGTTGTTGAAATGGAACACGGTTTTGTTGTACGTTTTCCCGGACAACTCGGTTTTTTCGACCGAGTAATCCACGATGGCGTTGTTTCGCACCTCTTCAAGCCTGACGATGTCGTTTCTGATCTCCTCGTCCATCGTACCATCGGCGGCATAGACGTCGCCCGAATCGACGAGGGTAGCGACTTCGGCGGTGAAGTCCCTGATCTCCTCTTTCGGGAACTCGAGCACGCCTTCGGCGGTGGTCTGCCCGACCAGGGTGGACTGGTTGATGACCAGGGCCAGGAAGAAGAAGGCCACCGCCACCATGAAGCCCATCAGCACGATCCACTGTGCTTCGTTGTCTAACTTCTCCATATCAGCACCTCCAGGAGCACGACCTGTGGTCGGGTTTCCATTGGGGGATTTGCCGTGTCGATCTTCACCAACCGCGTCACCCGCACCGCCTGCTCGTAACCGGTCGGATCCTGCGATGAAACGAACGTCACGGTCTGCACGGTGTCGGTATCGTTACGATACGAGACCGAGGCGGCAAACTGGAGGGTGTCGTCGGTTCCGGAAGTCCGTTGATTGAGCAAAGCGGTGAAATTGTCCTTGAACTCACCGGTTTTCCAGCCTGTGATCTCTTCCTGAAGGACGCTCTTATCCCCCTGGGTCGTCGGCGTGTCCATCACCGCCAGGACGTCGCTCCCGATCTGTTCGAGCTGCATGTCGGCGATATGCGAGTCGCCGGGGGTGTAGATGCTCATCGTCCCGCCGACGAGGTATGCCGTCGCCAGAATGATGAACGCCGCCGCAAACCCTTCGATGGTGTAAAGCTGCGCCGAGTCGTCTGTTACCATACGGCCACCTCCAGGACGGCGGGGACGAGGGAGGGAGACGTGGAGCTGTACTCCGAGTTCCCGGCGAGATAGTGCGGGATGTTGTTGCCTGTTGTGTTGTCAAAAGAGAACTGTATATCCACGGTCCTGCTCGGATCGACCATATTGAGGGTGAAGAATCCCGGGTCAAGGGTGATGGTGATGGTGTTGTTTACCTTCTCCGGCAGGTTGTCTACAGGGGTCGTATTCCCGTCGATTTTTAGGGTTGATTTCGGAGTCTGAAAGGGATTGTAGAACGTCGTTGTTCCTGTGTCCGTGTGCTTGATGAGTGTTAAACTCGTTAAATTGATATCTGTGTGAATATTATCGAGGTTTTCAAGTCTCACCTCGATCGTGTCTTCATAGGGGTTGACCCGGTACGCCGCGGGTTTTTCGAGCATCGCCGGGAAGTTCAGGGTGACGGTGAAATTTCTCCTGTCTCTGGTGGTGTCGATGGGATTGCTGTTCCCGTTGATGACAAGCGATGCGTTCTCTTTGATCATCACCGCCCGCCGGATCGATCCGTAGTCGGTGGTGTCGGCGGGGAGCGGCGCCCCGATAGGCGGGGGGGTTTCGCCGGCCTTCTTCAGCGAGATGTTGAAAGCGTACGGGTAGTCCGAGAAGAAGACCTTGCTCCTGTAATCGGATTCCGGCCTGTCCTGGAAGAACCGCTCCACCTTCGCCGTCGAGAGGATGCCGGGTGCGTCCTTCGAGACCGCAAGTCCCATCCGCTGGATCGCTCCCTCCTGTTCGCCTTGCCAGTGGGAACCGGTCCTCCCGCTGGTATCCTCGAACCACCCCGGATCCTCTGCCAGGATCACGCCGGTGCGGTAGGCGACGGCGTCGTAGTCGACGCTCGAACTCTGGAGCGAGGCGAGCATGCCCGGGACCATCGAGGCCGCGATGATGAAGGCGAGGAGGAAGACGGTGAACCCCGCGAGAAAGTCGATGGAGAGGAGGGCGGAGTCGTCGTCCCGTAGCCTCATGCCGTCGCCTCCCCGGACAGTGCGTCGAAGGATATGGAGTCGGTCTGTGTCTCCTTCGACCTGACCGTATAGATCGTGCCGACGAGGGTGAGGTCGGTCGCTTCGCCGAGGGATCGGATCTCGGCGGCGTGCTGCCGGTAGAGGGGGGCGGGCAGGATGGCGGCGTCCAGGTCCAGCGGTTCGTCCGGGAGCGGACCGTGCCAGACATACCGCGACCACCCTCCTCTGGAGTGGACCAGGAGGGAGGTGTTCCCGGCCTGCCGCACCCCAAGCGTCCAGGTGGTTGCGTTCCCGGTCAGGTCGACGTCCGACCCGCTCACCATGACGATCTCCATGCCGGTCAGGTCTTCCAGGCCCTCGCCGTCGAGGACTTCGAGTTCTCTGAGGGCCTCTTCGAGTCCGATCCGATCGTCGGCGGGCTCGGTGGTAATGTCCTGGATTCCGCCCCCGCCGGCGGGCGCCGAGGTGCACCCACAGGTCCAGGCAAGGACCAGGATGCAGAGGCCCAGGAGGGGGGCGAGGTGCGCGAGCTTCATATTATGGATCCATTTTGGGACGGTTGGTATATATGTTGTTCGAATTTCAATTGCGTCACTCTGCCGTTTGATTCGTTGTTTTTCCGATTATAATGCCGGATGTCCCCTTCCTCTCAGGCGGTGCCGGGCGACGGGGGGTGCTGAGGTGACGACCCCTATTTGATTTTCATCACCCTTTTTCAGAGAATGTCAGACCCGGACCATCCTCTATCACAAAGCGTATCTCGGATCAGACTGAACCCATGACCATGGATTGTACATGTCCCGACTTCGACGATGTCGTCCGCTTCCACGGCCACCTCTGCCCTGGCGTTACCTTCGGGTACCGGGCCGCCCTCATCGGGATGGAACGGACCGGCGCGACCCGTGCGCCTGACGAGGAGTTTGTCGCCATCGTGGAGAACGACGCCTGCGGCGTCGACGCCGTGCAGGTGATGACCGGGTGCACCGTCGGGAAGGGCAACCTCATCCTCAGGGACGTCGGCAAGAACGCCTGGACCTTCATCAACCGGACGAATGGGAAGGCCGTGCGGGTGGCGAGCCGGGGCGACGTCACGATGGACACGCTCGACCCGGAGTTCCACCCGCTCAGGGAGAAGGCCCGTTCGAGTCAGGCGACGCGGGAGGAGCGGGAGGAGTATGTCCGTCATCTCCACGCTCTCTGCGAGGCGATCAAGACCATGCCCGCAGAGAAGATCTTCCAGATCCAGGATGTCGCTCCCGAGGTGCCGGAGCGGGCCAGGATCTTCCGGTCCTATATCTGTGCGAAGTGCGGGGAGCAGGTCTCCGAGGCGCGGGCGCGGCTCGTCGACGGCGAGGTGCTCTGCATGCCGTGTGCCGGCGAGTACACCCGCGGCTGGTGAAAGAGGAAAAGTTCGGCCCTGTAGGGACCGTCGAGGCCGACGGATTACAGGGGGCGGCCGGCCCCCACCGACGTATTTTCACTGCCCTCTCGCGCCGGAGGTTTCATCCCGAACCCCCACGACGACAATAGGCGGAGGACGGCAATCTCTTCCTTCAGGATCGTTCGCTCTGCCTACTGGGTCCCATCAGCCATCCCGGAGGTCCGGGCACATGCTTCCGGCGCAAAAAAAAAGATTTATTCCTTCTTCCCCTCGCCCAGAGTGTGAATCACCAGGCCGGAGAGAAGTTTGGGTTCGAACCACGTCGACTTCGGGGGCATAACCATCCCGGCGTCGGCGATGTTCATCACCGTCTCCACGTCGACCGGCTGCATCGAGAAGGCAAGGGCGAACTCGCCCGAGTCGACCTTTGCCTCGAGGTCGGCGAGCGGCCTGGCGCCGCCGAGGTACTGGAGCCTGGGGTCGCCGCGGGGGTCGGTGATCCCGAGCATCCCTTCGAGCACCTGTTTCTGGAGGGCCGAGACGTCGAGAGACCCGGTGAGGTCATCGGGGTTCTCCACCGGGGCCGAGAGTTCGTACCATGCGCCGCCGAGGTACATGTGGACGACGTGCGTCCCTGCGGCCTCGCGGAGCGGTGCGATCTTGAAGACCGTGTCGTCGATCTCGCCGTACGGCCGCACCTCGAACTGCTCTTTGAGCGCGGCGAGGAAGGTCTCGGGCGTGTACGTGCCGAGGTCCGCGACCAACCTGGAGTAGCCGTGGATCTTCACCCGCTTGTGGGCGAAGAGGATGGCCATGAACCGCCCGTCCTCGGGCTCGTAGGTGCCGTCCTCTCTCCGCTCCTCCGCGACCGTCACCGCGGACCGCGCCCGGTGGTGACCGTCGGCGATGTAGGTGGCCGGCACCCTGGAGAAGGCGTCCTCAAGGTAGCTGAGGCTGACCGGATCACTGATCTTGAAGAGCTCGTGGACCACGCCGCTCTCGGTCTTGACCACCGCGTCGGGCTCACCCTCCGGCAGGATCGACTCGGTGTACCCGAAGATCTCGCCCTCGTCCGGGTACAGGATGACGACCAGACCGGTGTTGGCGTTCGTGGCCTCGATGTGGCGCGTGCGGTCGCGCTCCTTGTCGTAGCGCGTGTGTTCGTGCTTCTTGATGGCGTCCTCAAGGTAGTCGTCGACGTCCACGCAGGCGACGAGCCCGAGGTAGAGGTTGCCGCCCTGCTTGACGCGGTAGAGGTACATCGAGGGCTCTTCGTCGCGGGTGAGGATCCCCTGATCTTCCATCTCCTGGAGGTTCTCGCGGGCGGTCTCGTAGATCTTCTCGTCGTCGGCCGGGATGTCCCTGAGCAGGGCGTCGGTCCTGACGACCCGCAGGAATGAACTCGGGTTTTTCTTGAGGATCACTTCGGCTTCGTCTGTCGTCACGACGTCGTAGGGCACCGAGGCGATCGCTGCAGCCTGTGCGCGGTCCGGCCGCAGTCCGGAGAAACGGTATATCTTCACCATGGGGATCACAGTCTCCTGAAAGTGGGTAGTACTTACACCTGCGTCAATATATTTGCTCGTGGAGCGTACTCTCCTATAATGTCTGAGACCAGGGTATTCCTGCGGCGAGCGATGGTCACCGACCTTCCCGCCATCGCCGCCATCGAACGGGAGTCCTTTGTCGACCCGTGGAGCGAGGAGACCTTCCTCCAGGCGCTGGAGGTCTGGGCCGACATGTTTTTCGTAGCCGAGGTGGGCGGCGAGGTCGCGGGATTCCTTGTCGGCGGCGTGGAGGACACCGGCGAGGCGGTCTACGGGCACATCTGCAACTTCGCCGTGGCCGAGAAGTACCGGGGCCGGGGCATCGGCCGTCTTCTTCTCAACCGGGCCGAGCACCAGTTCGCCGTCCGCCTGGCCGAAGGAGTGCAGCTCGAGGTGCGGGTCTCGAACACCCATGCCCAGGCGTTCTATCGGAAAAATGGGTACCAGGCGGTGTTCGTCGTCGCGGGCTATTATGCCAACGGTGAGGACGCCATCCTGATGATGAAGTGGTTTTTTTAGACCTTCCAATCGCGTGACGATCGGCAGAGGGGGGAAGGAACCGAGTTCGCCCTCGCTCATCCCCGTCCGAGTTCCTGGTGCGCCCGTGCGAGATGGTGCGCGGCGAGGGCGCCGAGGAGCGAGAGTTCGCCGGCAAGCACCCCGACGCCGACCAGTTCGGCGAAGGCCTTTGCATTCGCGCCTTCGGGTTCGCCGCCGCCCGCCACACCCAGGAGACGGAGACACGCCGCCTGGGTGTCGATCCCGGTGCCGCCGCCGACCGTCCCGACCTGGACGGCCGGGAGGGTGACCGAGACGTAGACCCCGCCGTCGCCGGTCGCCTCGACGGTGGTGATCGCGCTGCTCCCCTCGACGACGTGGGCGGCGTCCTGGCCGCAGGCGAGGTACATGGCGGCGACGAGGTTCGCGGCGTGGGCGTTGAAGCCCAGGGCGCCGGCACGGGCCGAACCGATGAGGTTCTTGCGGTAGTTCACCTCGACGAGCGTCGCCGCATCGGTCTTGAAGAATTTCGTGATCTGGTCGTCGGAGAAACGGACGCCGGCGACGACGGTCTTGCCCCGGCCTTCGATGAGGTTGATGGCCGCCGGTTTCTTGTCGGTGCACATATTTCCTGAGAGGGCGATGAGCCGCGCCCCGGTCTCCGCCTCGACGAGGTCGGCGATCTTCGCGGTGGCGATGGTCGCCATGTTCATCCCCATCGCGTCCTTGGTGTCGTAGGCGCAGCGGAGGAAGACGCTGGTGCCGGTGATATAGGGGGTGATGGAGAGGAGTTTGCCCCGCGAGGTGGTCGTCTCTGCGGCGGCGGCGAGGTCGGCGACGTGGGCGGTCGCCCAGTCGGCGATCTCCTTTGCGTGCACGATGTCGCGGGCCGCGAAGACTGGCGCCCTGGTCATCCCGTCCCTGACCACCCTGACATCCGCCCCGCCGGCCTTCGTGATCGCCGAGGCCCCGCGGTTGGCTGAGGCGACGAGCGCCCCTTCGGTGGTGGCGAGCGGGAGGTAATATTCACCCTTTGCGTATTCGCCGTTCACCTGCACCGGCCCGGCCACGCCGACCGGCACCTGGACCGCCCCGATCATGTTCTCGATGTTCCGCCTGACCACCCGGTCGATGCCGATGGAGAAGGAACCGAGGGCCGCCAGGTCGGTCCCGCTCTCCTCCTCGACAAAGGTCCGCCGCACCCTGATGGCCTCTTCGGGCGGAAACTCCTTTTCAAGGGCGTAAAGTTTGAGGGTTCCTTTTTTTAGTCTTGCAAGAGCATCTTCCATGGAAGTATAGAGGGACACGATACCTCTTGAACTTATGGAATCCTCTGTTCCGGGGTTTTCGTAAGGTTTCAGGGCGGTATCGGGCCCTTATCGGTGAGGGAGATACAGGGTATCATGGATGACGAAGAGCGGGTGCGGCGGTGGTGTCGACGGGTGGAGAAACGGCGTGCGGAAGCGGAGCGGCAGGCCCTGATCGCCGGCGGGTTGCTGGACCGGGGGGTGCGGCCCTGCGCCGACGGCGACGACCTCCTCCTCCCGCTCGTCGAGCGGGTGGAGGGCGCCGAGGAGGCGATGTTCAAACCTTTCCCGCACCACGAGGACCTGCCCAGGCACGAACTCGTCGGCGGGATCGCGATCATGCAGGAGGAGGACCGGGCCGGTGCCGCCCGCGTCCTCGCCTCCCGCCCGTCGCTGCACACCGTGCTCTTCCCCACCTCCGCGGTGGAGGGAGAGTTCAGGACCAGGGAGTTCCTGGTGCTTGCCGGCGAGGAGACGACTCAAACGGTGGTCACCGAGCACGGCCACCACTTTGTCGTCGACCTGGCCCGCGCCTATTTCTCGGCCCGCCTCTCCACCGAGCGCCAGCGGGTCTGCGATGAGATGACGGAGGGTGAGCGGGTCGTCGATATGTTCGCGGGCGTCGGGCCCTTCGCCCTCACCCTCGCCGACCGCGCTTCTCTCGTCGTCGCCGCCGACCTCAACCCCGCGGCCGTCTCTCTGCTCTGCGAGAACATCAGAAAGAACCAGAAGACCAACGTCATCCCGGTCCTCGCCGACGCCATCCACCTGCCGGGCGTCTTCGGCCGGACCTTCGACCGGGTGATCATGAACCTCCCGATGGAGTCGGTCCAGTTTCTCGGGGCCGCCTTCGCCCTCTGCCGTCCGGGCGGGACGATCCATTTCTATGCCCTGGTGGACGAGGAGGGGAAGTATCTCGATGCGATCCGGGCCTTCCCGGTGGCGGAGGTGCGGGAGCGCCGCGTGCGGAGTTACTCGCCGGCTGAGTGGCACGCGGTGTATGAGATTGAGGTCGGGGGGTGAGTCTCTTTTTTCGGTTTGTGAAGGGATGTTTCACTGGGAGCAGCGCCGCCGTCTCCAGGGCGGTATGAAGATCAGGTGTGCCGTGCTCCTGCTGATAAAGATCAGGCCTCCCTGTCCCGGTTCGATCTTCGGGGTCATGACAACGGGGGGGGTGTGGCGGTCAGAACGTGCCGTCTCCCATCGCACGATCTTTCCTGTTGTCTCGCGAGAGGATAGGACGGGGGACGGCATGAACAGGTGATCCTACTGAGAATTGATCAGCACTCTCCCGTCCGGGTTCTATCTTCGGGGTCATGAAACCGGGATGGCGTGGTGATCCAAACGTGCCGTCCCCTCATCACTGAATTTGTTCTGATATTTCGCGAGGGGATAGGACGGGGGACGGCACGAGGCGCGTGATCCCGCTGAAAAAAAGATCAGGTCTCCTTTTCCTGGTTCTATCTCCGGGGTCATGACAACGGGAAAGGTACGATGATCAGAACCTGCCGCCTCCTCATCACAGGATCTTCATCGCCCTCTCGCGCTGCGGGTCTCCGGATCCGGTCGTCGCTCTGCCATAGGGAAAGTTGATCGAGGAATTCACCAGAACCGGAAAAAAGAGAAATCGGAGGTATCGTTTTACACAGGAGGAATCACGAAGTCCCGCTCACATCGGAGCGAACTTCGTTCCATAGTAGATGACCCCGCTCTCGCCCTCGGCGCCGATCTTGCGGAAGACCCCTTTGACCGGCATCCCGATCGAGACCTCTTCGGGCGCACAGACGAGCTGCGTCGTCAGCCTCGGGCCTTCCTCGAGTTCGACGATGGCCAGGACATAGGGCGTCAGGGCCGAGAACTGGTCGCTCGCTGTCCTGATCACCGAGTAGGTCACGACCTTGCCGACACCCTTGAAGGTGTGGTTGACGATCGTGCCCTCGCGCCGGCAGTCAGGGCAGATGTTCCTGGGCGGATAGAAGTACCGCCCGCAGGTCTCGCAGTGCGTCCCCTCCAGGTTGTAACGCTGGGGGATCTTTCTCCAGAAGCGTGGTACCGACATCTCAGGCCCTCCCGAAGATATGCGCGGCGACCGTCGCACCGGTCCCGCCGACATTGTGCGTCATGCCGATCTCGGCCCCGTCGACCTGCCGCTTCCCGGCCTCGCCGCGGAGCTGGAGCACGGCCTCGCAGACCTGCTTGATACCGGTCGCACCGACCGGGTGACCGCAGGCCTTCAGCCCGCCGCTGGTGTTCACCGGGATCTGGCCGCCCAGGGCGGTGGCGCCTTCTTCGGTGAACTTCCCGGCCTCGCCCTTCTTGCAGAAGCCGAGGTCTTCGATGGCGCAGATCTCTGCGATGGTGAAACAGTCGTGGACCTCGACGAAGTCGATCTCTTTTCGCTCAAGCCCGGCCATCTTGAAGGCCCGGTTGCCCGCGGCCACGCTCGCGTCCAGGGTCGAGATGTCCCGGCGGTCATGGAGCGCGATGGTGTCGCTGGCCTGGGCGGTTGCGAGCACCTTGATCGGGGTGTCGGTGAACTTCTTCGCCATCTCCAGCGGTGCGACGACCACGGCCGCCGCCCCGTCGGTGATCGGCGAACAGTCGAAGAGCCGCAGCGGGTCGGCGACCATCGTCGAGTTGGTCACCGTGCCCAGGGAGATCTCCTTCTGGAACTGTGCGATGGGGTTGCGTGCGCCGTTGTAGTGGTTCTTCACCGCCACCTGGGCGAGCTGCTCTCTGGTCAACCCGTACCGGTGGATATAGTCGTTGGCGATCATCGCATACAGACCGGGGAAGGTCGCCCCGGCAAAGCTCTCCCACTCGCGGTCCGCCGCCCCGGCCAGGGCGTCGGTGGAGAGACTGGTGTCGACGTCGGTCATCTTCTCGACCCCGGCGGCGACGACGATGTCGGACATTCCGGAGGCGACCGAGATGACCGCCTCGCGGAAGGCAAGGCCGCCCGAGGCGCAGGCCGCCTCGACACGGGTCGCGGGGATGTGTTCGGAGGCGAGCCCGGCGTAGTCGGCGATGAGCGCGCCGATGTGTTCCTGCTCGATAAACCGGCCGGCGCTCATGTTGCCGACGTACATCGCGTCGATCTGTTCGCCCGCGAGGTTGGCGTCCTCGATGGCGCTGACGCCTGCCTCAACAAAGAGGTTCCTGAAGGAACGGTCCCACCATTCGCCGAATTTGGTGCAGCCGATCCCGATTACTGCTACGTCTCTCATTTTTGCACCATGATCTTACCCTTGTGCTTGGCATACTGTGCATAGTCGAGATAGATCGGGTTGGCGAGGAGGTCTTCCACCGACGGCGCCGCCGCCCGGTCGAAGACGGTGGTGTCCGCGATCAGGTCGGTGACCGTGATGTCGAAGGCGTCGCTGCCCGCACCCGAGCCGAAGGAGGTGACGAAGATCCGGTCGCCCGGTTCGGCGACGTCGAGGGTCGCCGCAAGCCCGACCATCGAGGCGCCCGAGTAGGTGTTGCCAAGGCGCGGCACGACGAGGCCGGGTTTGATCTGCTCTTTCGTGAACCCGAGCATGCCGGCGACGCGGGAGGGGAACTTCGCGTTCGGCTGGTGGAAGACGGCGTAGTCGTAGTCGGAGGGCGAGGTCCCCATCTGTTCGAGCATCATCCTGGCCGCGCCCTGGACGTGCTTGAAGTAGCCGGGGTCGCCGGTGAACCGTCCGCCGTGGCGGGGGTACGCCTGCCCTTCCCGGCGCCAGAAGTCCGGGGTGTCGGTGGTGAAGGAGCAGGTGTGGTTGATCTCGGCGATCGGATCTTTCGAGCCGATGACCATCGCGCACCCGCCGGCCGCGGCGGTGTACTCGAGGGCGTCGCCGGGCGCGCCCTGGGCGACGTCGGCGCCGACGGCGATGCCGTATGTCACCATCTCGCTCCCGACCAGACCCATGCAGGTCTGAACGGCGGCGGTGCCGGCCTTGCATGCAAACTCGTAGTCGGCCGCGGTCATCACCGGGGTCGCCCCGATGGCCGCGCCGACGGTCGCCGCCGTCGGTTTGACGGCGTACGGGTGGGACTCGGAACCGACATAGATTGCGCCGATGCCGTCACGGTCGACGTCTCTTCTGAGGAGTGCGTTTCTGGTCGCCTCGACGGCGATGGTTGCGGTGTCTTCGTCGAGGTCGGGGACCGACTTCTCCTGAACGCCGAGACCGCCGGAGATGTCCTTGGGGTTGTCCCCCCAGACCCGGGCGATCTCCTCGACCTTGATCCTGAACCTGGGGATGTATGCCCCATAACTGATGATGCCTACCATTCTTTTTCCCTCAATGTGCTCACGATTTCTTCGACGTCCATCGATGTACAGAGAACGGTGATACGGTCCCGTTCCGCCAGTTTCGGGACCAGAGGGTGGACCTGCTCGACTTCGAGTCCTTGCAGGAAGATGCACCGCGGTTTGAAGGGGGTCACTCTGATCGCCACCAGCGGGGACTTCCCGGTCGAGACATTGGTGAAGATGAGCGCACGTTCGGTGCTCCAGCCGTAGATGCGGTTGAACTCGTTGGAGGAGAGTTGCATGATCGCGTTGAGGCTGTTGACCACGGTGTACCCGAAGATCGAGAGGTCTTCTGATCCGCACAGTCTTCGCGCCTCCACGGCCTCCGCAAACTCGGTCAGCGGGACTGAGGATGCGTAGTCGTGGATGTCGTAGATGACGTCGTCGTCGTCAAAGGCGTTGTAGAGGATCCTGGAGAATCGCTGGATGTATTTTCCGCCGTTCTCCTCGTCGATGGAGAGGATGGTGTCGACGATCTTGCCGACCACGGCGGTCCCGGGACTTTTGCGCCTGCCTCCCTCGTAGTCGGAGATGACCGAGGGAGAGACGCCGAGCCGCTCGGAGAGCACTCCCTGGGGAATGCCGAAGCTCATGCGCCATTTTTTCAGGGCTTTTCCCGGTGAGTCCGAGAGCGTAATCTCACCCGCCATCTTCTCGGCAAGCTGCTTACGCAGTTCGGAGTTCATGAGGATAGATGTTTACCAGGCAGATTAAATAATTAACGAATCGGCCATCGACAATCTACGAAGTGATCGGGACAAACCCATAAATAGGATGCATCTCAATTTTGAAATACATGATGGATGCAGGAGATCTCCAGTGCCTGAAGGTCGTTGCGCTCATGGGCGGTCTGCGGAGTTCTGCCTGGATGTCTTCGCAGTCTCTGGCCAATGCCCTGAACATCAGCCCTCAGACGGCCTCCCGCCGCCTCAAGGCTCTCGAAGCGGCCGGGTTGATCACGCGCACGGTCAGGACCGACGGGCAGTACGTGGCCGTCGCCCCTGCCGGAGAGGAAGAACTCAGGCGCGAGTACTCGGCGTACTCGCGGATCTTCTCGCCGGAAGGCGGGTACTATGTCCTGAAAGGGGCGGTGATCAGCGGCCTCGGCGAGGGACGCTACTACATCGACCATCCCCAGTACCGGGACCAATTCATCGAAAAACTCGGGTTCAACGCCTATCCGGGCACGCTCAATGTGCGCCTCGACCCGGAGAGTGTCCGGATGAAGCGCCGTCTCGAGGCCCTGGTCTGGATCGGGATCGAGGGTTTCGAGGCCGACGGCCGGTCGTTCGGGAGCGCACGATGCCTGCCGTGCCGGATCGGCGAGTGCCCGGCCGCGATCATCGAGCCCGGACGGAGTCATTATCCTGAAGAGATCATCGAGATCATCTCGCCGGCACCGCTGCGCGAGACCTTTGGTCTGCATGACAACGATATTGTTAGTGTGGAGGTAACCCATGATTGAAGACGCGTGTTCCGCCCTCAGAGAGGGCAAGATTGTTCTGCTCTACGACTTCGACGACCGCGAGCGCGAGACCGACCTGATCATCAGGGCCGACGCCGTCACGCCGAAAGACGTGTTGACGATGCGCCGCGACGGCGGCGGCCTCATCTGCACCGCGGTCCACCCCGAGGCGGCAAAGCGGCTCGGTCTTCCCTTTGCCTCCGACCTGATGCAGGGCTTCGGGGCGGTCGAACACCTCGGCGACATCCCGTACGACCGGAAAAACCACTCGTCCTTTTCGATCTGGGTGAACCACCGGAGCACCTATACCGGGATCCCTGACCGCGACCGGGCGACGACCATCAACGCCATCGCCGATCAGGTGAAGATATCGCTCAACGGCGGCGGCCAGAACTTTGCCGCAGAGTTCAGGACGCCCGGCCATGTGGCGATCCTCAGGGCGGCCGAGGGCCTCCTCGATGTCCGCCGCGGGCAGACCGAACTCTCGATCGCCCTTGCCGAACAGGCCGGGTTGACGCCGGCGGTCGTGGTCTGCGAGATGCTCGACGACGAGACCGGACTCGCCCTCACGAAAGAGGACGCCATGGCCTATGCGGAGGAGCACGGCCTCGTCTTCATCGAGGGGAAAGAGGTGCTTGAGCACTGGGAAGAAATGAACGCTGCCAGAAATGCTTGAATTTCTTCATTTATTTCTTTGAATCGGTATTTCCCGATTTTTTTATTATTTTTCTTTATGGTGTTTTTTTTATAGCAGTTGTCGAGGATCGCAACAGATAAATGGTCCTGAATTTTAATATTTTTTATGAAGAAAGATGCCGTGGCCTACCTTTCTACCCGGAAAAGGGGCGATATGGAGCATCATCGGGCAATTGTCGAAGAATTTTGCAAATATAAGTTTAGCATCAATAGGGTCTTCACCGACCATCGGGTGAACAGTATGCCACCCAGAAAACGGGAGGGTTATGGTGAAATGCTTGCGTATTGTCAGAAACACGGGATCAAATATGTCCTGTTTTTAAATCTCTCGTCGCTCTCCCGAAATCTCGACAACGGTCTCGAAGAACTGAAACTCCTCCTCAGCGAAGAAATCGTTCCATACTTCGCCGAAGACGATTTTATTGCGAATGTCGACGACCCGGCAGCGCGGGTGGGGGACTTCAAGAACTTCCTTGCCTACATGAACACCTACCGCGAGTTCGCCCGCAAGAACGTGTCGAACCATGTACGCCCCGCCTCCCAGCCGAAGGGCAGCATCGGCCGCCCGCGGGCCCTGAACGACGGGCAGATCGAGGCCCTGATCACGGTCAGGCGTTCGGGGATCAGCATCTCCCAGATCTGCCGGATGTTCAATGTGAGCAGGAGCACGGTCTCCAAGATCCTTGCCGACTATCCCGAGTTGAAGGGCGAGTGGAAAGGGGCGCAGTCGTCCTCCGAGGCAAAGAGCGAATAATCTTTTTTCGGGCCGGGAAATACTCCTGCTCGGGAGTGGGGATGGCGCGGGGAGAGACCCCCGGACCACACACAACTGATAGGATCAGGGACGGCATCATACTCTTCCGGATCTCTTCTGCTTATCACGATCTTCGACGTGGTCGTCCTGCTTCGATCCCTTCCCGGCGCGGGATCGAGGGTGTCACCTCAAGAAGGCCGGGATCAAACCGTTCCAAAAAAAAAAGTTCAGAGCTGGATCTGCCGGAGAGCCTCAAAGGCCATCCTCCGGTAGACCCCCAGGTCCACGCCGGGATACTGTTCCCGCGTGAGCGCGGCGTCCTTGCTCTGGTCGAAGTTCTCGATCCGGTTCAGCGTGCTTTCGGCGGCGTCCAGAACCCAGCAGTCCCGCATCTCCTTGTCGACGACCGTCACCGACTCGGCCCGCACCGAGACGAACTTCCTGCCGTCCGGTGCCTCGTAGACGTTGGGTTTGCCCACGATCGCCACGAATGCCGGCGGCTCGATCCTGGAGACCTGCTGCATCGCCTCCTGCTGGAAGGAGGAGGCGGTGACGAAGAAGATCCCGCTCGGGTCGGCGACGCGGATATTGTAGAAGATGTTCTGGTCGCCGCGCTTCTCCTTCTGGGTCATCGACCCGATGATAAAGACCCGGTTGCACCGCTCGCCGGTGGGCAGGAGCACGTAGGCTGGGCTCTTCTCGTCCTCGCCGTCCTTGAAGTGGTAGGTGGCCTCGCGCAGTTCCGACGCAAAGACCCGGCGGGCCGGTTCGCGCTCGTACCGTTGCTGGTTGAACCGTCCCTCACTCGGCATCTGCCTCACCTCCCAGGCGGTTGAGCAGTTCGGCATGTCGATCGGGATCGAAGGTGACCGGCGCACACCCCTTGATCAGGACCGTTTCGCCGAGATCGTTGCCGGTGCAGGTGAAATATCGTCCCATCATCGTATCCTTGAGGCGGTATAAGACGTCGTCCAGGCCCATCGGGCTGCTCTCGACCGTTTCGACCGCTTCCTCAAGCGTAAGCCCGGTCGCCGCCTCGACAACCTCGCGCTGCATCAGGATGTTGTGCGCCTTCTCCCCGTCGTCGAGGACGCCCTTGATCCGCAGGTCGTACCTGAAGCCGCTCTGCATCTCGTGCACCGGACAGTAGTTCATCCGTGAGAGAACGCGGTTGCATCCCTCCACCGGACAGCGCTTGATCACGCCCGAGCCCGGCCCGATGGTGATGATCGCGCCCTGGTAGGTCGCGCCGCCGGTGCCGACCTCGATCTCCCCCTCTTCATCGGGGAAACACTTGGCCTCGTTGAGGGTGATGCTGAGACGGCCCTGGAATTCGCTGACCGCGGCGTAAAAGATATTGTACACCGTGCCCGTCTCGAGGGCGGTGGCGTCGTCGTCCTTCCAGATGGTGAACTTGATCGTCCCCGACTCGTCGCCGACCAGTCCGGTCTGGAAGATCCGGTCGTGACGGGCCTCCCACTCCTGGACCATCTTCACCCGCATGCTGGCGACCCCCGGCCGCAGGTCGGCGACCCTGGTCATCTGCGGGATGGCCGCTACGTTCTCGTCAAGCAGGGTGATCGTCGTCCCGGCGTGGAAGTTCAGCTTCGGCACGCCCCGGTAATCATCCACGACCGCGGACTCGATCCGGTAGGACTGTCCCTCCTGGAGGAGAGGAGCGTTTGCCCGCGCCCAGGCCGTGAACTGGATCGCCCCGGTGGCGTCAGCGAGGATCCCGGTCTGGCTGATGGTGGGTGAGAAGGGTTTTGAGAGCCCGACGACTTTCGCCTCGATCGTCGCCCACTCGCCGGGGAGGAGCGACCCGATCTCGCGCTGTTCGGCGTTCTGACGGGGAATGCTCTCCAGGCCGTGCTCCTTTGCGATGTTCTCGATCACCGTCTTCTCGGCCTCCGCGAGGTTGACCCCGAACTGCTCTACAAGAATCCGGAGTTTCTTCTCAATGGCGGCCGCATCGACCTCGACAGACTGCGATTTGAACTTCTGGGAGATTCTTTCTGATGCTTCGGATAGGTCCATATACATCTCCACAGGAGCATCGGCGTCATGGGTATAAAGCTGATCGGGTGGGGTGTGAAAGTGATCCGCCGCCGTGTTTAAGTACTCCTGAGTTCAAATTCTGGATATGGCGATCACCGCTGACAGTACGATCCTGGAACTGCTCCAGGAGAAGCCGGAATCTGCAGATGTCCTGATGCGCTTTGGCATGGGCTGCCTTGGCTGTGCCATCGGCAGGGGCGAGAGCATCCGCCAGGCCGCGGCTGCGCACGGCATTCCGCTCGAAGAACTCGTTGCCGCGCTGGGCATTGAGGAGTAAAATAATCTATTTTTTCGGGTTCTCCTCAAGGGACGCCCGATATTTTTTGAGTTCTTTGAGGTTCGCCTCAGGATTGCGCTTGAAGTAGGCCGCGACCTCGGGTTCGTGGAGGAGGGTGCACCGGCTGCAGCTCCAGATCTGGCCGCCGCTTGAACTCTCGACCCAGTCGCCGAGCGACTCGTCGCGGCACGGGTAGAAAGGACAGTAACAGAAATCACAGACCTGCCCCTCGAAATGGCAGGGATAATACGGACACCCTTCGGGCTGCCACTCCACCCAGTGGTCGCCGCCGTACCGGCTGAAGATGAAATAGGTGGGACGTTCTCTGACGACCCGGCCTTCCTGCCGGTCGAGGGCCTCGCGCACCCCGTGGAGCACCGCGGCGTACACCCGGCGCCCGACCTCGGTGAAGGTGCCGGCATAGACGTGGTCGACCTCCCCCTCGGAGGCCACGACCACGGCGTCGGTCGTCGTCCCGGTGAAGGACCTTCCGGCCTCGCGCAGGGCCATCGCCTTCGCCTCGGTGGCGGTGATGATCGTCTCGAGGAGCGCCCCGTCGCCGAGTCCTTCCCTGGAGGTGACGATGATGTTGATGGTATGGGGCCGGGCAGGATCGGGGTCTGGGTTCGGGTTGGTGACCCCGGCGGTCACGAAGACGGTGATGAAGTCATATTGCAGGACACAGAGATGGCGCATCGAGACCGCGGTGAGCAGCCCGAAATAGTCCGGGCCGTACCCCCTGGAGGCGGCGAGCTCCCAGAGATACTTTGCCGGGTCGGTATGGTCGAAGTCGGTCGTGACCGTATGGTTGAAGATGGTCGTGACCCTCCCGACCCCGCCGGCGATCCCGGTACTCGCCGCTCTGAAGTCCCCCCTGACAAAGAGCGTGTCAGGAGTGTAGTAATACTTCATGCGACAGTGTACCGTACCCTGTCCTTAAGTTCCTGCTGTTTTCCGGCGTTCCACCCGGAGACGTCCTGGAGGTAACCGGTGACCCGGCTGATCTGGGTGACGTCGTGCGACCCGCACTCCGGGCAGACGGCGGCGCCGCAGAGGGGGCAGTAGTCGATGCCCGAGACGATCTCGTGGGAACAGTGGGTGTGGTCGAGGGGGCACATGATCTCGAGTTCGGTCTCGCCGCAGACCGGACAGGGGGTGCTCTCGACGACATGGTTACAGGTGTGGCACTTGTACCGCCGCTCTTCAACCGGGATATCCGTCAGTTTTCGGTATTTCTTCGCCAGCGCCAGGTGCTCGTCGCTCCACTGCATGCATTATCCTTCCAGTTGAAATTATATAGAGATTCGGACCCGACCAAAAGGGATGTCTCATCGGGGGACGGGTGGGCCGGTCTGAGAGGAAACCCAAGGTATATCATCCCCATTGGCCTATGGATCACTGATGCTGTACCCTACGGAACGTCTCTTTCTTCTGACGTTTTTGTTGATGATAGGTCTTGGAGTACCATGTATGGCAGGGAACGGTACCCTCGTGCCGGACCTGCCGATGGTAAACCAGAGTCTCGCCGCCTTCGATACCCTTTCTGAAGATGAAGTGCTGTATGTCCCTCCCGGCGCGGAGGACTACTCGGCCACCGCTGAATACCTGGTCTTCGGGGCATGTGCCGGATGTACGGGCCCGGCTGCCTCGGCGAAGACGGTTAAGGTCACCGCCTATCCGGTGATCGTCGACCCTGACCTGGCCGATCCGGTCCACCTGGGACGCGCCCACGGGGTGAAGGTCGACGTCTTCCCTGCGGGCGACCTCGAGACCTTTCAGGGATCGCTTGGCGGGTATGAGGCCGACGCGACCGCGATTGCCGGGACACTCTTCAACGGCGACCTCGGGACGAGGACCGCCTTCGTCGCTGTTTTCTTCAGGGACGGGACCCCCGGGAAATATACCGCGAGGTTCATTCTCAACGCTGCGGATGCCGCCAGGTTTGGCGACCAGTGGGAGAACGGATCGTACATCAGGCTCAGGGACTGGTCGGAGGCTTCGGTCCCTGCGGAGAAGGCACTTCTCGGCTACGAGAAACCCGGATTAGCACTGAAACCAACCGGTCCTGCTCAGGCCCAGGCGAAGATTCAGTTTCCGGAGTCCTGCGACGACGGAGCGTTGCGGCAGCGGATGTCCGAGACCGCCGACGACCTGGCGGCTACGGTGAGCGACCTCTCCCTCACGGCCGGTCGCGGGGACCACGCGAAAGCGGCCACCCTCGCGATGGGCCTGACCTGCTCGGCCCGGTCGTACGCCACCGACTTCAAAGGCCTGGAGGTCCCGGAGAGTTCGGAGGGAGCGAGGACTGATTTTGTCAGGGGGCTGGATGCCTATGTGGAGGCGGGTTCGGCGCTCTGGTATGGGGCCAAGTTCGAGAACTCGACGGTGTATGACGAGGGGGCAACCGCCCTCGCCGAGGCGCGGGACACCCTGAACGGAGTCCTCGGAGCCCTCAACCTCCAGACCCTCGACGATCCGACCCTTGAACTCGGGTCGACCGAACTCTACCCCGATGCCCTCCCGCTCGGGAAGGCGTATGTCTATGCCGATGCCGGCAAGGTGCATAAACTCTCGGTGAAGCCGGAGTCGTACAAGTACTGGAAGTCGTATTCCGTGAACGGAGAGGAGGTAACGGCACCGTACGGGAAGACGTTCTTTATGCTCCTGACAGAGGTCAACTATGTCGCCTATTACGGCGGCGGGAGTTCGAAGGTCAAGACGCCGGCACCCCAGGCCTTCAGCCTGCTCGCCGACGGCGAGACCTATACGCCGGCGAAGGTCTCGGCCTCCTATCTCAGGAACATCGGGACAGTCTACCAGAGCGTCAACCTCGACCGGGACGACCGCCGGGCGGTCGGGTACCTGATCTTCGAGGTGCCCGAGTCCTTCGACCCCGCGAACGCCCATCTCAAGGCGAACTTCGGGGCGGCAGGGTCGCCGGTCTGGGAGATCAGCTAAAAACTATTCTCTATTTTTATGCTCTCACAAAATCTTCTGGTTGGTCGGTTAGAAGTTTCAGGGTCGTCGGGTTCATGGCCGACCGGGTCGGGGTGCTCACGGAGGGGAAGGTGGTGGAGGGCTAGACCTCTGCTGGAAAGAGCGGTTAGAAAAGAACGAGCAGGCCGGGGCAGGCCCCGACCCGTCGCCTCAGAGGACTCATAGGGTTCGTCAGCGCCGGACGCACCGGCTCGGAACGGTCAATCTCATCATCGGCGATAGGGGGCGTAGACCCTTGCCGCCGCGGCCGGGTCCGCCGCACCGTAGATAGCGCGGCCGACGATCATGCCGTCGACGAGGGGTGCGACCTCGGCCGGGTCGCCGCCCTGTGCCCCGACGCCCGGGGAGAGGATCTTTCTCTCGCCGATCAGATCCCTTAACGCTCTGATCCTGGCGGGCCGCGTCGCCGGAGCGATGATCCCGTCCGCGCCGGTCTCCACCACGAGACGGCAGATCGCCTCGGGCACCCCTTCTGAGAAGAAGGTAAGGGCGCCCGGGTGGCTCATCTCTGCGACGACATAGCACTCGCCGCCATGGGTATGGGCGCTCTCCACGCATGCGACGACGGAGTCGGGGCCGGGGAAGGCCTGGGCGATGACCGCCGAGAACCCGGCCGCGAAGACCTGGTCGCAGATGAGGGTGTTGGTGTTGGGGATGTCGGCGACCTTGAAGTCGGCGATGAGCGGGATTCCGAGGTCCGCGAGGTCGCGGGCGATCCCGAGCCCGGCGCCGAGCACCAGGGGGTAGCCCACCTTGATCGCGTCGACGTCTTCTGCGCAGGCGCGGGCGATTCTGAGGGCGGATGCCCGTTCAGTGACGTCCAGAGAGAGGACGAGGTCAGTCATGCTCCTATGCTCCTTTGAGATGGTATTTAAGGTTGCTGAAATGTGACGTCCGGGGAGCGGACGAGTTCAGTCATGCTCCAGCCTCTCCAGGACCGCGGCGGTGATGAGGGGCAGGTTGATGGTCGCGTCGCCGTACACCGTGATCGCCGCGGCGTCCTCGTTGATCTTGCCCCAGGACTGTGCCTCGGTGAGGGTCGCGCCCGAGAGCCCGCCGAGGTCGGGACGGTCGCCGGTGAGCTGCACGGCGTAATCGAAGCCCGAGGGGGTGATGAGTTTGTTCTGGAAGATGAAGTTCTTCGGCACCCCGCCGCCCACCAGGAAGGCGCCGGCATGCTCGGCCGCGTAGCAGCGGTCGATGATATCTTTCATGTCGCCGAAGGCGTCGACGGTGATATGGTGCATCTGGTTGTAGAACCAGAACTGCAACCCGAGCATCGAGTCCTGGATCGCCGGGCAGAAGACGGGAATGTCGCACTTCGCCGCGGTCGCCAGGATCCCGTGGTCCAGGTGCTCGCCGATGTGCCGGAGAAGTCCCGAGATCGTGACCGTCGTTTTGTCGGGGATCTCGGAGAGACACTCCTGCATGAACTCCTCGAGGTGGATGAAGGCCTCGTCAGGGAGGAAGATGTCGTAGATCCGGTTGATCTCCTCGTGGCGCAGTTCGATGTCGTCGCAGACCGAGGTGCCGTGGTAGTGGTGGCACCCGATCGCCTCGATGGTGTCGTGGGTGAGGTTGGCGCCGGTCGAGACCAGGATGTCGATGTGACCGCGCTCGATGAGGTCGCTGACGACCCCGCCCATCCCGGCCGGGACCATCGCCCCGGCAAGCCCGAAGAACTTCGTCGCCGTCTCGTCCCTGAGCATCGCTTCGTAGATGTCGACCGCCTGGGCAAGCGCTCCGCCGTTGTATGCGCCCGCTCCTTTGATCGCCTGGACAAGAGCGTCGGCCGTCATGCCGGGAACGAGTTTGAGCTGCCTGACCGGGTCTCCGCATTCTTCTGTATTGGATTCCATAGAGCACCAGATTGTCTATGATCTTCGTCCCGTGATCCATTAACAGTTTTGACCAGGACAACCGGTGGAATAAAGGGCAGTGTGAGATTTTTCTTCAGGGGTGCGGAGGGGGAGGGAAGACGTGATGATCGGATGTGCCGCATTTATTTTATAGAATCGGGCATGAAGCGAGGGGGCGCCTCAAGCATATGGAATGAAAATTTTTCGTCGCTTGATCGCTCTTTTTCAAGACTGGAGACTCGATGGAGACCTCGTTCAATCGCCGCCCCGCCTATCCTCGTCGTGGGGGTCCGGGGGACGGCATCACGCGTGTTCTCTCCGAGAATAGATCAACTCTCTCCCTTCCTGGTTCTATCTTGGGGGTCATACCGGGGGTGAAGATGTGGTGATCAGAATATGCCGTCCCTTATCACCAGGTCTGTTCTGCTGTCTCGCGAGAAGATAGGGCGGGGGACGGCGCGGGGTGGTGTGATCCCCGGAATAATGATCGGCCCTTCCCGTCTCGGTTCTATCTTCGGGGTCATGAAAATTGAACGGCGTCATGATCTGAATTGCCGTCCCGCCATCACCGAACCTGTTCTGCTGTCTCGCGAAAAGATAGGACGGGGGACGGCATGGGGTGGCGTGATCCCCGGAATAATGATCGGGCCTTCCCGTCTCGGTTCTATCTTTGGGGCCATAATAACAGGACGGGTGTGATGATCGGATGTGCCGTCCCCTCATCACCGGATCTGTTCTGCCATCTCGCGAGAGGATAGGGCGGGGGACGGCAGGTCGTGTGATTCCTCTGTGAATAGATCGACTCTCTCCCTTCCCTGTTCTATCTTGGGGGTCATGCCGGGTGTGAAGATGTGGTGATCAGAATATGCCGTCCCTTATCACCAGGTCTTTTCTGCTGTCTCGCAAGAAGATAGGGCGGGGGACGGCATCACGCGTGTTCCCTCAGAGAATAGATCAACTCTCTCCCTTCCCGGTTCTATCTTGGGGGTCATGCCGACGGGAAAGCGTACTGATCAGAACGTGCCACTTTCATCGCACGATCTTTCTGCCGTCTCGCGAGAGGATAGGGCCGGCAGGGTGCATGACCCCTCTGAAAATTCAACAAAATCGAACCGAAAAAAGAGATATGTGATATATATTGTATTGGCGTTGTATCCGAATTCCCCAGTATATGATCCATTCATTGGCGGCGATATGGATCTATTATTGTAGTACCTTATATTGGGGGAGGTGCCTGACCCCCTACTATTGTATCCTGTATTTTTGCTCCACTTCTTCCGAGTTTCCGAGGCTTTTGCGTGTATGTGATCTCAGGAGCCGCCGTTTCCGGCGGCCCCTTCTTCTCTCCATGCTGGTGTCATCAAGGGACGAACGTTAGGGTGGAGATGTGCAGACCTTCACCGGTCGTCTTAGAAGGCGGCCTTGTAGATGGCCATGACCTCTTCCTTCGTCGCGATGCGCGGGTTGGTGAGGGAACAGGCGTCCTTCATGGCGTTGTCGGCCAGGGTCGGGATGTCCTCTTCCTTGGCACCGAGTTCCGCCACGCCTGACGGGATACCGACGTCAGCAGAGAGCTTCTGGATGGCGGCGATGGCCTTCTCTGCGGCTTCCATGGTGGAGAGCCCCTCGACGTTCTCGCCGAGTGCCTTCGCGATGTCGACGAAGCGCTCGGGTGCGGCGAGCAGGTTGAACTTCTCGACGTGCGGCAGGAGGATGGCGTTGCAGACACCGTGCGGGAGGTTGTAGAACCCGCCGAGCTGGTGGGCCATGGCGTGGACGTAGCCGAGGCTGGCGTTGTTGAAGGCGATGCCGGCGAGGTACTCGGCGTGGGCCATCATGTCGCGGGCCTGGATGTCGGTGCCGTTGGCGACGGCCGGGCGGAGCCACTTGCTGATGAGCTCGATCGCGCCGATCGCGGCGGCGTCGGTGGTCGGCGTGGCGATGGTGGAGACGTAGGCCTCGACGGCGTGGGTGAGGGCGTCCATACCGGTGGCGGCGGTGAGTGCCGGCGGCATGCTGACCATCAGTTCGGGATCGTTGATTGCCACGTTCGGGGTCATCTTCCAGTCGACAAGGACCATCTTGACGTGCCGGCGGGTGTCGGTGATGACGGCGAAGTTGGTCATCTCGGATGCGGTACCCGCGGTGGTGTTGACGGTGATGAAGGGCGGCAGGGCTTCGGCGACCTTGGCGACACCCTCATAGTCGTAGATCTCCCCACCGTTGGTGGCGACGATGCCGACACCCTTGGCGCAGTCCATCGGAGACCCGCCGCCGACGGCGACGATCATGTCACAGGCTTCCTTCTTGTAGATCTCGGCACCCTCGTGGACCGAAAGGTCGGTCGGGTTGGGCTCGGCGCCTGCGAAGACGTGGAAGTCGACACCGGCTTCCTTGAGGAGAGCACCGACATCTTCGGCGAGTGCCTTGCCGTGGCGACCCTTGCCTGAAACGATCAGGGCCTTCTTGGCGTTGAGCATCTGTGCCCAGGTTCCGATCTCCTTCACTGCACCAGCGCCCATGAGGGCGACTGCCGGGTTCAGATATGTGTATACCATTATTCCCACTCCATTTGAGGACGCTCTGTTGTTCCGAGCATCCTATGATCGAAGACTCCACATGGGGCGATATAAAGGGTGGAGATTTCATTCCAGGTCTACGTGCTTTTATATGATTTATTTATAATGATTAATCCTTTAATTATCAAAAGGTTGGCAAAACGGGCATGAATGTCCGTGCAACCCTCTCGAGATCTCCATTTATACTATAATGGTCTATGATGGTAATTTGTGGCCAGAACTCTGATATGCCATGAAAAATCATGAAAAATGGCGATTTTTGCGGGAGAATTCCGGTATTTTTGCTGCGCGGCCACTTCGAAATCTGCGCGCTCCCCGGGGGGGTGGCGGGGGGTGCCGCACCCGCCGGGATGGCGTGTACTCGGGTGGTGACGGGTTCAGAAAGGGAAGTGAACAATATGTGAAGGAGGATAATTTGAAAAAAATTGGTCGGGATGTATTTTATTTGAAGTAGACCCCGACGTCCCGCTTCTTGCTGAACCTAGCGATGTTGATGACAAGGGGCGTGATGGCCTCGATGTACGGCGAGACCGCCAGCGGCCCGGCGTTCACTGCTTCAAGTTCGGAGATCGAGTTGACCAGTTCCATGGTCTTCTCCTTGGCATCCTCGTGGTCGGAGCAGACACAGACCGAGTAGTCGAGGGGCTCGGAGAGCTTCTGCCACTTGCCGGCCGGGATGTTGTTGAAGGCGGCGACGATCTTCGAGTCGGGCAGGAGCTTCTGGAGTTGGATGGCCGCGGAGCCTTCCTCGGGCGGGTTGTACTTGAAGTAGTCGGTCCTGATCATCGGGTTCATCAGGCTGACGATGATCTTGCCCTCGAGTCCGGTGAGGGAGTCGATGGTCCTCTCCAGGTTCTCGGCCGGGATCGAGAAGACGACGATCTCGGAGTTGTCCACGACGCCCTGGTTGGTCGTCGGGTTGAGGTCGAAGGGGAGGCCGAGGACCTTGAGAGCGTAGCCGCACATCTCGCAGGCGGCCTGGGCCTTCTCTTCTTTGCGCGATCCGATATAGACGGTGTGGTTCTGCGAGAGCCGCAGTGCCATACCCTGTCCGATTCCACCGGTTCCACCGATTATTCCTACTTTCATGGTCGATGTGTGGCTTTCCGGCGGTAATTATTATTTTCGGTTTGCAATCTTTCCAATATGTCTAAATATTTGCTAAAAATCGTGAAGAATTGATTGGGCGGCGGATCGGCGGATATATCAACAATCAGAAGGATTTAAAGCCCCGGACCTCCGCCTGATTCCTGGCCTCTCGAAGGGCGGGAGGCCCTCCTCCCGGCCTGCACTCCCGGGCTCGGGTGATGGAAATCTCCTCAAAATGCTCCCCGATCGGCTGCGCGCCCCGCTGGGGTCGGTTCGTTTCTGGCTGTCGTTGGCCCGCTCCATCTCTCTCTGGAGAAATAAATTCTAATCTTTTAAAAAAATAATGATCACGTTATACTGCATTTATCCTGTTTAATCATGAAAAACACCCTAATACGCAGGGATATCAACAGACGTAAATAGTTGAAGATTTTTCATTAATTAGACCCAGATCATATCAATATCATGGAGGGTTTGAAACGACAGAGACACAAGAACAGATACTGACGGTGCGTCAGATCATCGAAGGCTACCCCAAAGAGCCTCGCTATCTGCTCGCAGCGTTACAGGATATCCAGGAAAATCAAACGTACCTGTCTGTCGAGTCGATGAAGCTGGTCGCCGAGTATCTCGGCGTTCCAGAGAGCCGGGTCTTCAGTGTCGCTACTTTTTACAAAGCGCTCAGCCTTGTCCCCCAGGGCAAGAAGGTAATCAAGGTCTGCAACGGCACGGCATGTCACCTCCGCGGTGCGCCCAAGCTCGTTGAGGCCCTGGAACAGGAACTTGGCATCAAGAACGGCGAGACGACCGAAGACGGTCTCTTCACGATCCAGACGGTGAACTGTGTCGGAGCCTGTGCGATGGCGCCGGTGGTCATGGTCAATGACCGGGTCTACGGAAAGGTGACCATCTCACAGATTCCGGAAATTATTGAGGAGGAGAGGAAAGATGCGGCTTGAGACGATAAAAGACCTCGAAGAATACCGTGCAGGGCTTCTTACCTCTGCGCCTGATGTTCCCCGCATCTGGGTCTGTGCGGGGCCAGGCTGTCTTGCCAACGGCAGCATGGAGATCTACGAGGCCTTCATGGCATATGCCGACGAGCACGACCTGAAAGCCGACATCGACCTCAAGGCCGAAGCCACCGGTTGCCAGGGGCTCTGCGAGCGCGGTCCCCTCGTCACCGTCCACCTCGCGAAGGACGCCGACGAGATCTTCTACCAGCATGTCCGGGTCAAGGACGTCGCTGAGATCATGGAGAAGACCGTCCTCGGCGGCAGCATTGTCGACCGGCTCCTGTACCGCGACCAGGCGACCAAGTCGAAGATCGCCTCGACCAAGGCCATCCCGTTCTACGCACACCAGAAGAAGATCGTCCTGAAGAACTGCGGGCACGTCAACCCGCTCTCCATCGACGAGGCCATCGCCGCCGGCGCCTATGCCGGACTTGCGAAGGCGCTCGCCATGGAGGCTGCAGAGGTCGTGAAGGTCGTCAAGGACTCCGGTCTTCGCGGCCGCGGCGGTGGCGGTTTCCCGACCGGCGTGAAGTGGGAGTCGGCCGCCGTCGTCGACGCCCCGCAGAAATATGTCGTCGTGAACGGCGACGAGGGTGACCCCGGTGCGTTCATGGACCGGGCCGTCATGGAAGGCGACCCGCACACCATGCTTGAAGGGCTTGCCATCGGCGGGTATGCCATCGGCGCGACGCGTGGCCTGATCTATGTCAGGAACGAGTATCCGATCGCCGTCGAGCACCTCAGGATCGCCATCGAGCAGGCGCACGAGTACGGCCTCCTGGGCAAGAACATCCTGGGCAGCGGTTTCGACTTCGAGATCGAGATCGTCCGGGGTGGCGGTGCATTCGTCTGCGGTGAATCGACCTCCCTCATGACATCCATCGAGGGCCGGGCCGGTGTCCCGCGGGTCAAGTACATTCGTTCGACCGAGAAAGGTCTCTGGGAAGGCCCGACCGTCCTCAACAACGTCGAGAGCTGGGCGAACATCCCGCAGATCCTGATCAATGGTGCCGACTGGTTCAAGAGCATGGGCACCGAGAACAACAGCGGGACCAAGGTCTTCTCGCTCGTCGGCAAGGTCAAGAACAGCGGCCTCGTCGAGGTTCCGATGGGCGTCACCCTGCGCGAGATGATCTACGACATCGGTGGCGGCGTGCTCAACGACCGCGAGTTCAAGGCCGTCCAGACCGGCGGGCCGTCGGGCGGTTGTCTCCCGGCAAGCGAACTCGACCGGCCGGTCGACTTCGATCAGCTCAAGGCCGCCGGATCCATGATGGGTTCAGGCGGGATGATCGTCATGGACGACCACACCTGCATGGTCAATGTCGCCCAGTACTTCGTCGACTTCCTGGTCGAGGAGTCGTGCGGCAAGTGCACCCCCTGCCGCGAAGGGCTCAAGGCCATGCAGACGCTGCTCCACGGCCTCACCTCGGGCACCGCCAAACCCGGCGACTGCGCCCTGCTCAAGGAGATCGCCGAGCATGTGCGCGACACCGCGCTCTGCGGACTGGGCAAGACCGCCGCGAACCCGGTGCTCGCGACGATGAACTGGTTCCCCGAAGAGTACGAGGAGCATGAGAAGGAAGGCTTCTGTCGGGCCGGGGTCTGCAGCGGTCTCTATGACCTCGAGATCGATGAAGACCTCTGTACCGGCTGCACGCTCTGTGAGCGGGTCTGTCCGGCCGGTGCGGTCTCCGGCGAGAAGAAAATGACGCACACCATCGACAAGCACGCCTGTGCTACCTGCGGCTCGTGTATCGACGTCTGTCGGTTCAAGGCGATCAAGGTCGTGAGGAGGAGTGAGTAACATGGTTGAAGTGACGATCGACGGGCAGAAAATTGAGGTTGAGAAGGGAACGACCGCCCTGGAGGCGGCGCGTGCCCTGGGCATCGAGATCCCGACCCTCTGTTACCACGAGGGTCTGCCGCCCGACGGCAACTGCCGTCTCTGCCAGGTGGAAGTCACCGACCGCGGCCGCACCAGTCTGGTCATCTCGTGCATGTACCCGATCAAGGGACCGGTCGAGATCAAGACCGACACCGAACGGGTCCGCGACGCCCGCGCCTTTGTGGTGAGGCTCCTCCTCGCCCGCTCGCCCGACTCCCCGGTCCTCCAGCAGCTTGCGGAGGAGTACGGGGTCGAGCCCCTGGACGCACGCTTCGTCCCTGAAGGCGAGAGCGATCTCTGTATCAGGTGCGGTCGGTGTGTCCGGGCCTGCGCCACCCTCGGCAACGACTGCATCGAGTTTGTCTGGCGTGGCTGGGAGAAAGAGGTGAACACCCCCTTCAAGGAGCCTTCGAAGACCTGTATCGGCTGCGGCTCCTGCGCCCAGGTCTGCCCGACCGGTGCGATCCGCGCCACCACGGACGGTCTCACCCGGACGATCTGGGGCCGGACCTTCGACCTCGTTGCCTGTGAGCGTTGCGGCGATCATTTCGCGACGCCTGAGCAGCTCGAGGCCGCCAGGCAGGAGTTCGAGGAGGCGGACGGGCGCGTGCTCTGTCAGCGGTGCCGCAAACTCGAGCAGGCGCGTGCGGTCGCGTCTGGCCTGGGAGCGCACGAAGAGAGTTGAAGGAAGGTTAACTAAACCCCTTCACCTCTGTTCAAGATCTAATCGGGGTATGTTGACTATTCTCACATAATTTATCATTAAAAATTAAATATTCGCTCATAAAATCTCGATTGATCATAGAAATGATTAAATAAACAATATGTTAATCCTCAATCTGTAGGAGTGTACAACCATGGAGAAAACTGAGAACCTGCTGCTGATCACCCCTGAGCGGTGCATCGGCTGTGGGACCTGCGAACTGGCATGCTCCATCGGACATGTCGACGAATTCAAGCCGACTGTCGCGAATATCTCGGTCCTCAGATTTGAGGCCGGTGTGAACGTGCCCATGGCCTGTCTGCAGTGCGACAAGCCCGCCTGTGTTGCTGCGTGCAAGAGCGGCGCCCTCGAGAAAGACCCCGCTACCGGCCTTGTCAGCGTCAACGGCGCCAAGTGTATCGGGTGCCGGATGTGCGTGATGGCCTGCCCCTTCGGCAACATCACCTACAACGCTGCTGCAAAGCAGGCCCTGAAGTGTGACCAGTGCGGCGGCCACCCGATGTGCGCCGAGTTCTGCCCGGCAAACGCCATTGAATACCTGCCCGCCGACACCGCCACCGTGCAGAGGAAGAAGGCGTTCGCTGCAAAACTTGCCGCCGGTATCTCGGAGGTGAATGTATAATGTATGGATGGACTGGAACGGTGCTCCGCGTCAACCTGACCGAGGGCACGGTCAAGAAGGAACCCCTCAACAAGGACTTCGCAGAGAACTACATCGGCGGGCGTGGGCTCGGCGAGAAGTACTTCATCAGCGAGGTCGACGCTGCGGTGGACGCGCTCTCCCCCGAGAACAAGCTCATCTTCGCCACCGGCCCGCTGACCGGGACGATGGGCATCTCCACCGGGCGCTACGACGTCGTCGCCAAGGGCCCGCTGAACAACACCCTCGCCTCCTCTAATTCCGGCGGCTACTTCGGCCCGGCGATCAAGTACGCCGGCTACGACCTGATCATCTTCGAGGGGAAGGCCGAGAAGCCGGTCTACCTCTGGATCAACAACGACGCTGTCGAACTCCGTGACGCCTCCCACCTCTGGGGCAAGACGATCTACGAGACCGACGACGCCGTGAAGGCCGAGACCGACCCCGACGCAGAGGTCGCCTGCATCGGCCCCGCCGGCGAGAAGCTCGTCCTCTTCGCCTGCATCATGAACGACAAGCACCGTGCCGCCGGCAGGACCGGGATCGGTACGGTGATGGGCTCCAAGAACCTCAAGGCCCTTGCCGTCCGCGGCACCGGCGGGATCAAGGTCGCCGATAAGGAAGGCTACCTCAACGCCGTCCGCGCCGCCAGAAAGAAGATCGCTGAGAACCCGGTCACCTCCCAGGGTCTGCCGACCTTCGGGTCCAACATCCTGGTCAATATCATCAACGAGTCCGGTGCGCTCCCGACGAAGAACTGGCGTGAAGCCTACGACCCCGAAGCCGACAAGATCTCCGGCGAGACCCTCAGCCGCGACAACCTCCTGCACAACAAGGGGTGCGCCTCCTGTGTCATCGGGTGCGGGCGTGTCGCCAAGGCCAAGGGCCGGTTCAACGAGATCGGTGAAGGGCCCGAGTACGAGTCGGCCTGGTGCTTCGGCTCCGACTGTGGCATCCACGACATGGACGCCGTCCTGAAGGCGAACTTCCTCTGCAACGAACTCGGGATGGACACCATCTCCCTGGGCTCGACCATCGCCTGTGCGATGGAACTTGTCGACATCGGCGCTCTCGAGGGCGAGAAGACCGGGTGCGACCTCAAGTTCGGCAACGCCGATGCGATGGTCGAGATCACCCGCGCCACCGCCTACCGCGAGGGCTTCGGCGACGAGATCGCCGAGGGTTCCTTCAGGCTGGCCACGAAGTACGGCCACCCCGAACTCTCGATGACCGTCAAGAAGCAGGAGATGCCGGCCTACGACCCGCGTGCCGTGCAGGGTATCGGCCTGGAGTACGCCACCTCCAACCGTGGCGGCTGCCACGTCCGTGGCTACACCATCTCGCCTGAGATCCTCGGCCTCCCGATGAAGATGGACCCCTCGGTCACCGAAGGTAAGCCCGAGATCCTCAAGATCTTCCAGGACCTCACCGGTGCGCTCTCCGCCTCCGGTACCTGTCTCTTCGCCTCGTTCGCGATCGGCGCCGACGAGATCGCCGCCGAACTCGCGGCCGCCACCGGCGTCGAGTTCACGACCGAGAAGGTCATGGAGATCGGCGAGCGGATCTACAACATGGAGCGGATGTTCATCGTCAAGAACGGCTACTCCGGCAAGGACGACGCCCTCCCGCCCAGGCTGCTCAACGACCCGATCCCGGCCGGTCCGGCAAAGGGCAATGTCAACCACCTGCCCGAGATGCTGCCGCACTACTACGAGATCAGGGGTTGGGACGTCGACGGTATCCCGACGCAGAAGAAGCTTGAGGAGCTCGGCCTGGCCGACATGGCCTGAGCCCCTCCTTCTCATTTTTTTATCTGTTCTCTCTTTTTCAGGGGCCGGGACGGTGCAGTTCCTCCTGCATACTCCGGTTTCGGTCCGGTTCTCACCGGTCTCTCACATCGCCTCTTTGTAAATCTCTATGACCTCTTCCTTCGTCGCGACACGCGGGTTGGTGAGGTTGCAGATGTCCTTCATGGCGTTCTCGGCCAGGGTCGGGATGTCCTCCTCCTTGGCGCCGAGCGACTTGACACCCGGCGGGATCCCAATGTCGGCCGAAAGCCTTCTGATGGCGTCGATAGCTTTGTTTGCGGCCTCGATGGTGGAGAGTCCTTCGACGTTCTCACCGAGTGCCTTCGCGATGTCGACGAAACGTTCGGGTGCGGCGATGAGGTTGAACTTCTCGACGTGCGGCAGGAGGATAGCGTTGCAGACGCCGTGCGGCAGGTTGTAGAACCCGCCGAGCTGGTGGGCCATGGCGTGGACGTAGCCGAGGCTGGCGTTGTTGAAGGCGATGCCGGCGAGGTACTCGGCGTGGGCCATCATGTCGCGGGCCTTGATGTCGCTGCCGTTGGCGACGGCCGGGCGGAGCCATTTGCCGATGAGGCGGATGGCCATCAGGGCGGCGGCGTCGGTGGTCGGCGTGGCGATGGTGGAGACGTAGGCCTCGACAGCGTGGGTGAGGGCGTCCATACCGGTGGCGGCGGTGAGTGCCGGCGGCATGCTGACCATCAGTTCGGGGTCGTTGATCGCGACCTTTGGCGTCATCTTCCAGTCGACGAGGGCCATCTTGACGTGCCGACGGGTGTCGGTGATGACGGCGAAGTTGGTCATCTCGGATGCGGTACCCGCAGTGGTGTTGACGGCGATGAGCGGCGGCAGGGGTTTTCCGACCTGGCCTGCACCTTCGTAGTCGTAGATCTGTCCGCCGTTGGTGGCAATGATCCCGATGCCCTTGGCACAGTCCATCGGGGACCCGCCGCCGGCGGCGACGATCATGTCGCAGCCCTCTTTCTTGTACATCTCGGCGCCCTTGTGGACGGCGTTGTCGGTCGGGTTGGGCTCGGCGCCGGCGTAGATCACGAAGTCGACGCCCGAGTCCTTGAGGAGGGCGCCGACGTCCTCAGCGAGCGCCTTCCCGTGTTTCCCGATGCCGCAGACAATGAATGCCTTCTTTGCCCCGAGCATCTTGGCCCAGGTCCCGATATCTTTCACCGCTCCGGCACCCATGAGGGCGACCGGCGGGTTCAGAAAGGTGGATGTCATCTCTTTTTCCCCTCCGTATGGAGCACCGCAGTGGGTGCCCTATGAGGGTGAGAGATCCTCTGGGAACATAAAAGATTTTGCCAGGTCTGCGAGATTTTCCGGTTTTCTCCTCAAAATCTGTCTGAATCTCTTGAGGCCTCTGTCTCCTGCCAGCCGGGGTTGTGGGTCTCTGTTCTGAGGCTCAGGAGAAAAGGATCTGGTTTGGGGGTATGGAGTGGCTGAATGTTGTCGGTGTGGTCTTTTCTCTTCTGGGGAGGCATGGTCTTCTCGGGGTACAGGGGGGCCTGGACCTGCACTGTTCTGTCTTCCTCTATGTTCGCTTCGGGCGCTCGCGTCCTGCCCTCTCTCAGGATAGAAGGAGGAGGGCCGAGAGATGATCGTGAGGAATGTCGTGAGCCTCCCGTCGTCTCTCTCCCTCGATTAAAAAAGAAGAGTGCCGTGCCTACTTGAAATAGACTCCGACGTCCCGCATCTTGCTGAACCGTGCGATGTTGATGACAAGCGGGGTGATGGCCTCGATGTACGGCGAGACTGCAAGAGGCCCGGCGTCCAGGGCTTTGAGTTCTGAGATCGAGTTGACCAGTTCCATGACCCGTTCCTTGGCGTCGTCGAAGTCCGAACAGACACAGACCGAGTAGTCGAGGGGTTCGGAGAGCTGCTGCCACTTGCCGGCCGGGATGTTGTTGAAGGCGGCGACGACTTTCGATTCAGGCAGGAGTTTCTGAAGTTTCAGGGCGGCCGAACCGTCCTCGGGCGGGTTGTACTTGAAGAAGTCGGTCCTGATCATCGGGTTCATCAGGCTGATGACGATCTTGCCCTCCAGTCCGGTGAGCCCCTCGATCGTCCTCTCCAGATTTTCGGCCGGGATCGAGAAGACGACGATCTCCGATTCGTCCACGACCCCCTGGTTGGTCGTCGGGAGCAGGTCGAAGGGGAGGCCCAACACCTTCAGGGCGTAACCGCAGAGCTCGCAGGCGGCCTGGGCCTTCTCTTCGATGCGCGATCCGATATAGACGGTGTGGGTCTGCGAGAGCCGCAGTGCCATACCCTGTCCGATCCCCCCGGTCCCTCCAATAATGCCTACTTTCATGGCCGCATCCTACCTTTTTGTATCTCTTATGCTTTTCGCCTTAAGGACTTTGAGATCTGATCCTGCCTCTCGTGCCGGTTGCCGACTCTCCTTCTCGTGGTGATATCGCCTGGAGTCCCACACTCGAAGGTTTTTTCTATCCATAGACCCGGTGAGGGTAGCGTGGGGGGTTGATATGACCGGAGGCGTGGGAGATCAAACGGCGTTGCAGGAGATCCTCGGGGCCTATCCCCGGGATCCCAGGCATCTGCTCGCGGCGTTGCAGGACATCCAGGCCGAGTACAACTATCTCTCGGTCGAGTCGATGAAAGAGGTCGCCGTCTATCTCGGCGTCCCTGAGAGCCAGGTCTTCAGTGTCGCCACATTTTACAAGGCGCTCAGTCTGGTTCCGCTGGGGAAGAAGGTGATCAAGGTCTGTGCAGGCACGGCGTGCCATCTCCGCGGGGCGCCCAGACTGGTCGAGGCCGTTGAAGGAGCACTCGGGATCAGGGACGGCGAGACCACCGCGGACGGACAGTTCACTCTCCAGACCGTGAACTGCGTCGGGGCCTGTGCCATGGCGCCGGTGGTGGTGGTGAACGAACGGGTGTACGGCAAGATGGGGATTGCCGATATCCCGGCGATGATCGAGAAGGAGCGTGAGGATGAGGCTGAAGAGTAAAGAGGCGCTTGAGTCCTACCGCGCCTCGCTGCCGCCGAAGGGAGGCGGGGCTCCGGCATGGGTGCAGATCTGCGCCGGCACCGGGTGTCTCGCCTTCGGGAGCGCCGCAGTGCGGGAGGCCTTCGAGGAGGAGGCCAGGAAGAGGGGTATGGAGATCGGGGTCGCCTTCCTGGCCGATTCCACCGGGTGCCACGGGTTCTGCGAGCGGGGGCCGCTGGTGGTGGTCCATCCGGCAAAGATCTTCTACCAGCAGGTGAAGGTCGAGGACGTCCCCGAGATCTTCGAGAAGACGGTCCTGAACGGCGAGGTGATCAAGCGCCTGCTGTACCGCGATCCGATGACGAAGGAGCGCTACCAGACCGCAGAGAAGGTGCCGTTCTATGCAAGCCAGCACCGGGTCGTCCTCAAGAACACCGGGCATGTCAACCCCTTCGAGATCGACGATTATATCCGTGAAGGGGGGTACGCCGGGCTTGCGAAGGCCCTCTCGATGCCGTCGGCAGAGGTGGTCGGGGTCGTGAAGGACTCCGGCCTTCGTGGCCGCGGGGGCGGCGGGTTCCCGACCGGCGTGAAATGGGAGTCGGCCGCCGTCGTCGAGGCGCCTGAAAAGTACGTCGTGGCCAACGGGGACGAGGGCGATCCCGGCGCCTTCATGGACCGCAGTCTGATGGAGGGCGACCCGCACAGCGTCATCGAAGGGATGATCATCGGCGGGTATGCCGTCGGCGCCGGCCGCGGGATCATCTATGTCAGGAACGAGTACCCACTCGCGGTCAGGCACCTGACCCGCGCCATCGAGCAGGCGCACGAGTACGGTCTCCTGGGTGAGGGGGTGCTCGGGAGCAATTTCGACTTCGATATCGAGATCTTCCGGGGCGGCGGGGCCTTCGTCTGCGGCGAGTCCACCGCCCTGATGACTTCCGTCGAGGGGAGAGCAGGTGTCCCGCGGGTCAAGTACATTCGTTCGACCGAGAAGGGCCTCTGGGAGGCGCCGACGATCCTCAACAATGTCGAGACCTGGGGGAATATCCCGCAGATCCTGGTGCACGGGGCCGCCTGGTTCAGGAGCATGGGCACCGCGAACAGCGCGGGGACCAAGGTCTTCTCGCTCGTCGGCAAAATCAAGAACAGCGGCCTTGTCGAGGTGCCGATGGGCATCCCGTTGCGCACGATGATCTACGAGATCGGCGGTGGGGTGCTGAAAGACCGCGAGTTCAAGGCCGTGCAGACCGGCGGACCGTCGGGGGGATGTCTGCCGGCAGAGAGACTCGATCTTCCCGTGGACTTCGATGAACTGCTCAAGGCCGGATCGATGATGGGGTCAGGCGGGATGATCGTGATGGACGACCACACCTGCATGGTCAACGTCGCCCAGTATTTCATCGATTTCCTGGTCGAGGAGTCGTGCGGCAAGTGCACGCCCTGCCGCGAGGGGCTCAAGGCGATGCAGACGCTCCTCCACGGTCTCACGTCCGGCACCGCGCGCCCCGGCGACACCGCATTGCTCAGGGAGTTTGCCGGGCATGTGCGTGACACCGCACTCTGCGGTCTGGGCAAGACCGCCGCCAACCCGGTGCTCTCGACGATGCACTGGTTCCCGGAGGAGTACGAGGAGCACGAGAAAGAGGGCTTCTGCCGGGCCGGGGTATGCAGCGGGCTGTACGCCCTTGAGATCGACCCCGCACTCTGCACTGGATGCACGCTCTGCGCCAAGGTCTGCCCGGTCGATGCCGCCACCGGGGAGAAGAAGCAGACGCACCGGATCGACATGGAGAAGTGCATCACCTGCGGTTCGTGCATCGACGTCTGTCCGGTGAGGGCGGTCAAGGTCGTGAGGGAGGTGACGTGAGATGGTTGAAGTGACGATCGACGGGCAGAAGACCGAGGTCGAGAAGGGGACGACCGCCCTGGAGGCGGCGCGTGCCCTGGGCATCGAGGTGCCGACCCTCTGTTATCACGAAGGCCTGCCGCCGGACGGCAACTGCCGCCTCTGCCAGGTGGATGTGACCGAACTCGGCCGGAGCAAACTGGTCATCTCGTGCATGTACCCGATCAAGCGGTCGGTCGAGATCAACACTAACACGCCCGCGGTCCGCGAGGCCCGCGCCTTCGTGCTCAAACTTCTCCTCACCCGCTCGCCCCACTCGCCGGTCCTCCAGCAACTCGCCGAGGAATACGGCGTCGAACCCCTGGACGAACGCTTCGCGCCGGGGGGAGAACCCGACCTCTGTATCAGGTGCGGCCGGTGTGTGCGGGCCTGCGCCGACCTCGGGAACTGTCTCGGTTTTGTCGGGCGCGGATGGGAGAAGGAGGTGAACACGCCCTTCAGAGAACCGACCGCCGACTGTCGGGGGTGTGCGGCCTGTGCCGAGGTCTGCCCGACAGGAGCGATCCGGGTCGTCGAGGACGAGGAGGCGGGCACCAGGACGATCTGGGGACGGACCTTCGACCTGGTCGCCTGTGAGGTCTGCGGGGATTTGTTTGCGACGCGGGAGCAGATCGAGGCGGTGGAACCGGGGTACGAGATGAAGGGCCTGCGCCTCCTCTGTCCCAGGTGCCGGCGGATCGCCGAGGCGCGGGAGGTCGGGGCCGGCGTGGGGTCGCGCGAGGAGAAGAAGAAGGAATGACCCTTCCGGTGTGGGCGCCGGGATGGGAACGAATAAATCAGAGTGTATGGATCGTGGGACTATCAAGGGGGGAAGAAAATGGAAAAAACTGAGCACCTGCTGCTGATCACGCCTGACCGGTGTATCGGCTGCGGGACATGCGAACTGGCATGCTCGCTCGGGCATGAAGAAGAGTTTCGACCGGCGGTATCGAGGATCTCGGTCCACCGGTTCGAGGCCGGGGTGAACGTCCCGATGACCTGTCTGCAGTGCGACAAACCGGCGTGTGTGGCCGGGTGCCCCACCGGCGCCCTGGAAAAGGACACCGAGACCGGGATGGTCAATGTCATTGCGTCGAAGTGCATCGGGTGCCGGATGTGCGTGATGGCCTGTCCCTTCGGCAACATCTCGTACAGCATGGCGGAGAAACAACCGTTGAAATGCGACCACTGTGGCGGCAGTCCGATGTGCGTTGAGTTCTGCCCGACGAACGCCATCGAGTACCTGCCGGCAGACACGGCGACGATCCGGCGGAAGAAGGCGTTCTCGGCAAAGATTGCCGCCGGTATCTCGGAGGTGGAGATCTGATGTACGGCTGGATGGGGACGGTGCTCCGTATCGACCTTGGTGCGGGCACAGTCAGGAAAGAGGCACTGAAAAAGGCGTTTGCCGAGGAGTTCATCGGGTCCAGGGGACTTGGCGAGAAGTACTTTATGGAGGAGGTCGACCCGACGGTGGACGCCCTCTCGCCGGAGAACAAACTCATCTTCGCGACCGGTCCGCTGACCGGGACGATGGGCGTCTCGACCGGGCGCTATGATGTCGTTGCCAAGGCCCCGCTCAACGATACTCTGGCTTCGTCCAACTCGGGCGGGTACTTCGGTGCCGAGGTGAAGTACGCGGGCTACGACCTGATCATCTTTGAGGGGAAGGCCGCAAAGCCGGTGTATATCTGGATCAACAATGCCGCCGTCGAGATCAGGGACGCCTCGCACCTCTGGGGCAAGACCGTCTACGAGACCGACGACGCCCTGCGGATCGAGACCGACCCCGAGGCCGAGGTGGCCTGTATCGGCCCGGCCGGGGAGAACCTGGTTCTCTTCGCGAACATCATGAACGACAAGCACCGTGCCGCCGGAAGGACAGGGATCGGTGCGGTGATGGGCGCGAAGAACCTCAAGGCCATCGCCGTCCGTGGCACGCAGGGGATCAAGGTCGCCGACAAGAACGAGTTCCTCTCGATCATCAGGGACGCGAGGAAGAAGATCGCCGAGAACCCGGTCACCTCCCAGGGCCTGCCGACCTATGGGAGCAACGTCCTGGTCAACATCATCAACGAAGTCGGGGCGTTCCCGACGAACAACTGGCGCGAGGCCTACTTCGACGAGGCCAACAAGATCTCGGGAGAGACGCTCACCGGCGAGCACCTGGTTCACGGCAAGGGCTGCGGGAGCTGTGTGGTCGGGTGCGGCCGGGTGGCGAAGGCCCACGGACGATACCAGGAGGTCGGCGAGGGGCCGGAGTACGAGTCGGCATGGTCGTTCGGCGCGGACTGTGGGATCGCCGATATGGATGCCGTCCTGAAGGCGAACTTCCTCTGCAACGAACTCGGGATGGACACCATCTCGATGGGCTCGACGATCGCCTGTGCGATGGAACTCGCCGATATCGGGGCGATCGATCCGATGCAGAACGGTCTCGAGGTCAGGTTCGGGAGTTCGGAGGCGCTGGTCGAACTGACGCGGGCCACCGCCTACCGCGAGGGGTTCGGCAACGACCTGGCACTGGGCTCGTACCGTCTGGGCGAGAAGTACGGCCACCCCGAACTCTCGATGAGTGTCAAGAAGCAGGAGATGCCGGCCTACGATCCACGAGCGATCCAGGGGATCGGTCTGGAATACGCGACCTCCAACCGCGGCGGCTGCCATGTCCGGGGCTACACGATCTCTCCCGAGGTGCTGGGCCTCCCGATGAAGCTGGACCCGGCGGTCACCGAGGGGAAGGCGGAGATCCTCAAGATCTTCCAGGACCTCACCGCGGCGCTCTCCTCATCGGGCACCTGTCTCTTCTCTTCGTTTGCGATCGGTGCCGACGAGATCGCCGCCGAACTGAAGGCGACTACGGGGGTCGACTACACGCCCGAGCGGATCATGGCGATCGGGGAGAAGATCTGGAATATGGAGCGGATCTTCAATATCAAGAACGGCTACACCGCCGCGGACGACACCCTCCCGCCCAGACTGCTCAACGAACCGATCCCGCGGGGGCCGGCGAAGGGCCAGGTCAGCAGGGTGCCCGAGATGCTGCCTCAGTACTACAAGGTCCGCGGCTGGGACGAGAAAGGGGTTCCAACGCAGGAGAAACTGGAAGAACTCGGGCTGGCGAAGATGATCTGAAAATCTTTTTTTTGGTCTGTTGAATCGGGCATGAACCCCGGGCTCAAACATACGCAGTTGCCTCATGCTCGCGCCGGGGGCGCTGCCCCCGGGCCCCCGGTAGCGATAGACAGGGGGCGGCATTTCGGCGGATCGAGGAAGCGCAGTCCCCTCTTTTGTCGATGATCTGCCGTCACGCTTCCATCCTCACAGAGGAAGGCGCAGGGGATCTCCCCCGGTGAGGGGGGAGTTACACAGCGTACGGGATCAGTCGAACTCATCCTCCCGCAACCCCGGTTCACCGCGCACCAGCGGCTTCGAGAGGTGACGTCGCGCCGTCGACGGCACCTCGTACCACCCGGGGCCGATCACTCTCTGGGAGACGACAGGCTCGGGCTCCGCCGCCCTCGCCCCGCAACGGCGGCACTTGTAGCCCTTCTCCCGTCCGGCCGAGGTCATCCGCTTCCCGCAGTCCGGACAGAGGGGCGGGCGATAGCGAACGTCCTCCGCCGTCTCCCTGATCTGGATCTTCTCCAGGTTGAGGCTCCCGTGTTTGTAGCTCCCGCAGACGACGACCCGGTCGCCGGGGACCAGGGCCCGCACCACGTCGCGGAAGCCCTTCGTCGGTTCGTAGGCCATGCACCTGAGTATCTCATCGTCGTCGCGGACCGCGATCTCGACGTGCCCGCCCTCGCCGGTCGTCGCCCGCTCCGCGACCGTGGCCTCCACACCATACGACCGGCCGTCGAGGAGAGCGCCGATCGTCCCGGGGACGAGGTGGGCGTCGGTCCCCTGGTTCGTGACCCAGATCTGTGCGAGGGCCGCCCCCTCCGAGATGATCCGTCCGCCCGCCGCCTTCACCCAGGTCGGACTCTCGCCCCTGATCCCGTAGAGCACCGGGTCGGGCGTGTGAGGGACGCAGACGACGACCCGGTTCTTCCGGTCGACCGAGTCCCAGGTGTGTGGCCAGGTCGCCGCCTCGGCCGCGAAGACCGAGGCGCGCTCCACCCTTCGGGGCGTGCCGAAGCGGTCGGCGGAGCGGTAGGCCAGGAGTTCGTACGTCCGGTCGGGCAATACGCTTGCGATCGCGGCCGTCGCCCCGATCAGGCCCCGGCAGTTCTTCCACCCGCGTGCGAGCGCCCCGACTTCGTCGAGGACCTCCCGCGCCTCCGAGACGGTGCAGAAGTCCCGCACCGCCTGCCAGTAGAACTGCGGCGGCGGCGCCTCCCCGGCGACCACCAGGCCGGGGTTGGTGTTCTCGCAGGAGAGATCGGCGAGGTCGTCCACCAGCGCTTCGGCGATCGAGAACGCCGTCTCGGGATCCCCTTCGGCCCTGATACAGACCGCGGCGTTCCCTCTCGTCTTGTGGGGAGCGTTCGGGTTGAGCCTGACCAGCCTGGTCTCCGTGACCCCGACCCCCGCACCTTCAAGTTTCCTGACCAGCACGGCCCCCAGGTAGGTCGTGCACATCCCGGCGGGCGAGTCGGTGTCGTCGATACCGATGAGCATGAAGCGATTATTTATTAGGGCGTCGTACTATATCCACCTTTAACGAGTAACATGTCGCAGGGACGTCTCCTTGATATGGTCGTCAGCGTGATGTTGACGGCGGGCTTCGAGGTCTCCGAACGCTGTAGCCTCAGGCCCCGGTCGTTCGATCTCATCGCAGGCAGAGGGGACGTTCTTATGGTTCTGAAAGTCGTCTCGCACATCGACTCGGTCACCGAGGAGATCTCGCGGGACCTGGATGCCATCGCACGCCACCTCAACGCCTCCCCGATGATCGTGGGCGAGCGGGCCAGGGACGCCGACCTCGAACGCGGGACCGTCTATGTGCGCTACGGGATCTACGCGATCAGCCCGGCCACCCTGTACGACTACCTGGTCGACGAAGTGCCTCCCCTCATCTACGCCCAGCCCGGTGGGCTGTACGTGAACGTCAACGGTGATATGCTCAAGGGGCTGCGTGAACAGCACCAGTTCTCCCTCGGAGACCTCGCACGATACCTCGGGGTCTCCCGCCGGACCATCTCCAAGTACGAGGACGGGATGAACACCACCCTTGAGGTGGCGGTGCAGCTCGAGGAACTCTTCGACGAGGCGGTGATCGAGGCGATCGATCTCCTCTCCTATATCCCGGCGGGGCAGACCGATGAACCCCGGGCCGGCGGAGTCCCGGACGACTTTGAACGGATGGGGATTGAGGTCCATCAGATGCGCCGGGCCCCCTTCCAGGCCCTGGCCCTGGTGGAGACCGAGACGATCTTCACCTGCTACGGGACGGCACAGAAGACCGTCAAGCGCGCCGCCCTTATCGGAAACATCTCGCAGATCGCGGGGGCCTACGCGATGTGCGTCATCTCCGACTACAAGAAGAAAAAACGGATTGGAAGAACGCTGGTTGTCGGAGAGGAGCACTTGCATCCCCTGGAGGATGGTTCCGACCTCATTGACCTGATCTCGCCCTGAAAAATTTTATATAGAACTACAAACCATCTATTTTAGCACTACATTATATGGTGATTTGAGATGTCGCAACAACTGGGAGGACAACCGATCCTTGTTCTGAAGGAAGGCAGCTCCCGCACTCGCGGGAGGGACGCGCAGAGTATCAACATCGCCGCCGCTAAGGCCGTATCCAGCGCCGTTCGGACGACCCTTGGTCCCCGTGGCATGGACAAGATGCTCGTGGACACCATCGGGGATGTCGTCATCACCAACGACGGCGTGACCATCCTCAAAGAGATGGACATCGAACACCCGGCCGCCAAGATGATGGTCGAAGTCGCCAAGACCCAGGACGACGAGGTCGGCGACGGTACCACCACCGCCGTTGTCGTGGCCGGCGAACTCCTCAAGCGTGCGGAAGACCTCCTCGAGCAGGACGTCCACCCCACCGTCATCGCTCAGGGTTACCGCAAGGCCTCCGAGAAGGCCATCGAGCTCCTCAACGAGATTGCCATCGAGGTCGAGACCGGCGACGAGGAGATCCTCAAGAAGATCGCGGGCACCGCCATGACCGGCAAGGGCGCCGAGGCCGCCAAGGAGAAGCTCTGTGACCTCGTCGTCAGGGCCGTCACCATGGTCGCCGACGAGGACGGCACCGTCGACACCGACTACGTCAAGGTCGAGAAGAAGGTCGGCGGGTCCATTGAGGACTCTGAGATTGTCGAGGGCATGCTCATCGACAAGGAGCGTGTCCACCCCGCGATGCCCAAGAAGGTCGAAGAGGCCAAGATCCTCCTGCTCAACGCCGCGGTCGAGTTCAAGAAGACCGAGGTCGACGCCGAGATCAACATCACGAGCCCTGACCAGCTCCAGATGTTCCTCGACGAGGAAGAGCGGATGATCAGGAACATCGTCGACAAGATCGTCGCCTCCGGTGCGAACGTCCTCTTCTGCCAGAAGGGTATCGACGACATCGCCCAGCACTACCTCGCCAAGTCCGGCGTCTTCGCGGTCCGCCGTGTCAAGAAGTCAGACATGGAGAAGCTCGCCCGTGCGACCGGTGCGTCCCTGGTCTCCTCCATCGACGCCATCGCCCCTGAGGAACTCGGCTACGCCGGGCTCGTCGAGGAGCAGAAGGTCTCCGGCGAGGACATGATCTTCGTCAAGAAGTGCAAGAACCCCAAGGCCGTCTCCATGATCATCAAGGGTGGCACCGAGCACGTCGTCGACGAACTCGACCGTGCGATCGAGGATGCTCTCAGGGTCGTCGAGGTTGCCATCCGCGACAAGAAGTTTGTCGTCGGCGGCGGTTCGCCCGAGATCGAGCTCTCCCTCAGACTCCGCGAGTACGCGGCGACCGTCGGTGGCAGGGCCCAGCTCGCCATCGAGGCCTTCGCCAACGCCCTCGAGATCATCCCGAGGACCCTGGCCGAGAACGCCGGGCTCGATCCCATCGACACCCTGGTCGACCTCCGTGCAGCCCACGAGAAGGGCCAGAAGACCGCCGGGCTCGATGTCTACACCGGCAAGGCCGACGACATGGAGGCCAAGGGCGTTGTCGAGCCCCTGCGTGTCAAGACCCAGGCGATCTCCTCGGCTGCTGAGGCCGCCGTGATGATCCTCAGGATCGACGACGTCATCGCATCCGCCAAGTCTGCCGGCCCCTCGCCCGAGGAGATGGCGGCCATGGGCGGCGGTATGGGTGGCATGGGCGGCATGCCCCCGATGTGAGCCTGAAAATATTATACTGCAGATGCCCGGAACCCGGGCACCATCTATTTTCTCGTTGTGTTTCTGTACGCCTCCAGGTGACGCGTCAGGAACGACACCGTCCTCTTCATGATCTCCTCTCTGTCTTCCCACTCCGTCGCCTTCCTGTGGGTCCGGGGGTGAAACCCCCGGCGCGAGACAGCGATAAAAATTCTGCGATGGGGGCGGCACGTCTTATCATTCCATCACACCTTCCTAAACTCGGTGCCGGGGACAGAGCCCCCGGCGAGAAGATGGAGGAAGGGGGTTGAATCGCACTCGCACCCAGAAAAGGTGAAGATCTCTACAAGGCCAAAAAAAGATTAGACCGAGACCCCGGTTATATCTTCCAGGATCTTCTCCATATCGACCCAGATGATGAGGTTCTTCTTGCCCTCGTCCTCGTCCTTCTCCTGCGCCTTCTCGCTGACCTTGATGATCCCCTTCACATGGGCGTCCTTTGAGAGCGACTCGTCCACCTGTTCGACCTCGTCCTCCGAGATCTGCATCACCGAGAGGACGTCGTCGACGATCACGCCGACATTGGCTCCACCGGCCGCCTCGGGGACGAGGATGATGATCTTCTGCCGTTCCTGCTCCCTGGATTCAGGGATGCCGAGGATGGTGCTGAGTGCCATTACGGTCGTGATCTCACCACGAAGGTTGATGATCCCGGCGATATGGGGAGGGGATCTGGGTACCGGCGTGATCGGGACCATCTCGACGATCTCGCGGGCGAGCGAGATGTCGAGGGCGTACCGTTCCTCTGCCACTTCGAACTCGACAACGTCTATCTGTGCCACACCTTTCACCTTACGCTAACTTGAACCCTTCAAGACTCTTCTTCATCTCGCCTGCCATTCCGGCCACCTCCATGGCACCGCTTCCGACCTCTTCGGCCGAAGCCGAGACCTCCTCGGCCAGCGCCGCCATGTCCTCGATCATGGACATCGTCTCTTTGGTCATCCTCGTCGTGGTGTCCATCCGCTCCATCACGCCGTTGGTGGAGGAGGCCTGATCGTCGGTCGCCCGGGCGATCTCGGAGACGCTCGCGTGTGCCTCTCTGGATGCGGCGACGATCCGGGCGAGGGCCTCGACGGTCCTGTTGACACTCTCGATCCCGGCCGTGATCGCGTCGAAGGAAGCCCCGAGATCCTTGGCGGTCTCTTCGCTCTTGGCCTGGATGTTCCCGATGAGTTCTTCGATGTGGTTGGTGGCGTTCTTCGACTCGCCGGCAAGGTTCCTCACCTCGCCCGCGACGACGGCAAAGCCGCGGCCGTGCTCGCCGGCCCGTGCGGCTTCGATCGCGGCGTTGAGCGCGAGGAGGTTGGTCTGGTTGGAGATGTCATTGATGAGTTTGACGATCTTGGAGATCTCGTTCATCTCCTCCTTCAACTGTCTGAATTCCTCGACGCCCTTCTGGGTAATCTTTTCGACCTCCTCCATCTTCAGCGCGGCCTGTCGACCGATCTCTTCGGCCTCGTCTCCGGTCCGGACGGCGGTCTCGGTTCCTTTAAGCACTTCCTGGGAGGTGCTGGCGATCTCCTCGATCGAGGCCGAGAGGTCGGCCATCGCCCTGGCGACTTCTTCGAGGTTCTCGAGCTGGGCCTTGGCGTCGTCGGCGGTCTGCTGACTCTTTCCGGCGACCTGTTCGATCGCCCGGGAGATGTCCTCGGCATTGCGCCCGCTTTCCTGGGAACTCGCCTCGACTTTGATCCCGAGGGCGGCGATCGTCTTGAGCGCCTCTTTGATCGCGTCCCTGGATTGGCGGTAGTTGAGCTTGAGGTCTTTGAGAGGATCGTCGTCTTTGATCTCGGTGATGAACGTGAGGTCGCCTCTGGCCATCTCGCCCAACGCCATCTTAAACGCCTCCGCGCTCTCGGCGAGGGTTCTGGCCTTCACATGGAGATCTTGTTCCTTTTCGACCAGTTCGGTGTTGTCCTGGTAGATATAGTAATTGACGTCGATCTCGCCGTCGTCGTTGAGGATGGGGAGTTGGAAGAGACGGAGATAGGTCTTGGTGTTGTCCTCCCAGGAGATCTCCATGTCCGAGATCGCGAGTTTCCTGGTCTCGAACGAGGCGTAGAAGTCGTCGCCGCTGGTCTTGATGTTGAAGTCGTAGAGCTTCTTGGCCATCAGTTCTTCGTAGGAGCCGCGCCAGACGCGTTCGTACTCCTTGTTCAGGTCGAGACGGTGCTTGTCGCCAGCGAGGACGGCGATAGCCTGTGGGTTCTGCTTGACAAAGGCGTCCGCCCGCTTCTGGAGGCCCTCGATCTTCTTGAGTTCTTCCTTCTGCTCGGTGAGGTCCTGGTAGATGTAGTAATTGACGTCGATCTCCCCGTCCTCGTCGAGGATGGGGACCTGGAAGAGGCGGAGGTAGGTTCTGGTGTTGTCCTCCCAGGAGATCTCCATGTCGGAGACGGCGCGTTCTTTAGTCTCGAACGAGGCGTAGAAATCGTCGCCGCTGGTTTTGATGTTGAAGTCGTAGAGTTTCTTGGCCATCAGTTCTTCATAGGAACCGCGCCATGCCCGCTCGTACTCTTTGTTCAGGTCGAGCCGGTGTTTGTCGCCGGCGAGGACGGCGATGGCCTGGGGATTGAATTTGACGAATGCCTCGGCGCGCCTTTTCAGTTTCTCGAGGTCTTTTCTCTCCTCTTCCCTCTCGCCCATGATTCTGATGACCTTGTTGACCATCCTGGCGAGCGGTTTGAAATCGTCGGTGAGGAAGTCTTCGTTGACTCTGACGGAATAGTCCCCATCAAGGGCTTTTTCCAGGATTGTTTCGATTTTGTCGTGGTTCTGTTCGCTCATTTCTTCTGCACCCTCCATTGTTCATGATTGATGATTTCCTTTGATCGATTCAATCAACTTATAAATATAACTTTGGATTCAATCAAAAATCCATTTGATATATTTTTTTGATAATTGCTGAATTATGTCCTTTATTGTCGCATTAAAAACTTTATATGAATTATTTGGCCCTGTAGATTGGAGGGTAGTTATATATAGCGTCTCTCTGAGTAGAGAGCATGGGCGAGCGGTTTATCTTCACGAAGCACCGGACCGTCTGTTACCACTGTCATGAGGAGGCCGACCAGGTGATCAAGGCGGTCTCGTCGCAGGCCCAGGTGGTGTGTGCGAACTGTGGGGCCACCAGGATCTTTCTCCCGAGGGTGGAGGAGGTCGGGGCCGAGGGGGCGTACACACCGATCAGTTGCTATGAGGTCTGGCACCTTGAACCGACGGCCCCCTGCAAGAACTGCGGCGTCGAGGGACCACACGACCTGATCGTCGGGTGCAACCAGTTCACGACGCGGTGCCACAACTGCGGGTACACGCATTTTTACAAGTTCAATCTGGAATATATCGGCCAGTGTCCGATCGAGGAGGAAGAGGTCTGATTCCATTCTTCCATCCGGCAGTTCGGGGTCGCCTGTATCGGATTCCTGAGAGATCCTAAATCCTGTCAGGTCTCATAATCTGGAATGACAGGAACCATCAGCCGCAGCATTGCGCTGGCGAAGGCGTCGCTCTCGGTCCTGAGGAAGGACAAGGAGATGATGCTCTTCCCCGTTCTTTCAGGTATCGTCACCCTGATCCTCGTCGCCTCCTTCGCCCTCCCCCTGGCCCTCACCGGGTTCATGGCGGAGAGCACCCTCGGCGAGTACGGAGGGATCGTGCTTCTTTTCCTCTTCTACCTCGCCAGTTACGCCGTCGTCATCTACTTCAACACCGCACTCATCGCATGCGCCGACATCAGGCTCCGCGGCGGCGACCCGACGGTCGGCGACGGTCTCCGGATCGCCACCGCCAGCTTCGGGCACCTCCTCTCCTGGGCCCTGGTGGCGGCGACCGTCGGCCTTGTCCTCAACCTCATCTCAGAAAAATCTGAAGGACTCGGGCAGATTGCCGTCGCCCTCGTCGGGGCGGCCTGGAACCTCGCGACTTTCTTCGTCGTGCCGGTGATGGTCTTCGAGAAGATGGGGGTCGTCGACGCAATCGGCGAGTCCTGGCAACTCTTCAAGCGGACCTGGGGCGAGAACGTCGTCGGGGGTTTCGGTCTCGGACTGATCATGGTGCCGGGCATCCTCCTCATCGTCGCCGGCGTGATCGCCCTGGTCGTGGCCCCGGGCACGGTCTCCGTCGCGCTGCTCAGCATCGGGTTCATCGCCACGGTGGTGCTTGGCGTCGTCTATGCCGCCCTCCAGGGGATCTTTGTCGCGGTGCTCTACCGGTACGCGAAGGAAGGTACCGTCTCCCCTGAGTTCGGTGCTGACCTCGTGCAGGGCGCGTTCGTGCCCCGCCGAGGGTGAGATTTCTCTCATTTTTTTGATCGGGAGCAATGACCCGGTCATGAAAGGGAGCGCCGGGTACGGGATGGGTGACATGAACTTTCATTTCTCGCCGGGAGATCTATCCCTGGACAGTGAAAGCCCGCTGGCCTCTCTCCTCATCCTGGGGGTCCGGGGGCAGAGCCCCCGGCGTGAGCATGGGGGAAGGCGGTTGAATCATACCCGAACTAAGAAATGGTGAGGATTTCTACAAGGCCAAAAATCGAAGATTTTCCTGTTCGGGCACATCTCTGTTGTGCCACGAGCCGTCAGGCTTTCGAGGGAGCCCCCGGCACCGATGTATGGGAAGGCGTGATGATCAGGCGTGCCGCCCCCTATCGCACGATCGTTCCTGCCATCTCGCGAGAAGATAGGGCGGGGGCGGCGATGAAACACGGTTTCCGCCGCCTCTCCTGTCTGAATATGGGAGATCAAGCGACGAGAGATTTCCATCCCGTATGCTTGAGCCGCGGGCTCATGCTGAATTCTCCAAAGCCAATAATTCAGAAAATTTTTCCAGTCACATATCAAGGCCGGGGGAGTTCTGGGATGCCCTCTTTGTAAAAAGGGGCCGACACCTTCATCCGCTGCCTTCCTCTCCCCTCCACCCACACCATTAAATATCGTTACGATCTACTATCCTGCCAATGTGTGGTGAATGTTTTTTCGCCGGTGAATGTTTTTACCTTCCCGAGCACTGAGCATCGCACAGGCACCGACCATTCTCTGACCGTCTCATCCCGAGCGGTCGCGCCGTACGGCGTCTTTTTTAGGTATTTTTATCGCTTTTAATCCCGGCAGAATCTTTTGATCCTGCCGAGGGGTGTTTCTATGAGAGGAAAACAGATTAGGATGGAACGTATTATGGATCGTAACACCGGACGGACGATCATTGTCCCGATGGACCATGGCGTTACGGTCGGGCCCATGACCGGGCTCATCGATATGGGACGGACCGTTGACTGCGTCGCGGAAGGGGGGGCCAACGCCGTGCTCGGCCACCTGGGACTTGCGCTGTACGGCCACCGCCGATGGGGGCAGGACATCGGGCTCATCCTCCATCTCTCGGCCTCGACCACGCTCGGGCCCGACCCGAACGAGAAGGTGCTCGTCAACACCGTCACCAACGCCCTGAAGATGGGCGCCGACGCCGTCTCGGTTCACGTGAATATCGGGGCCGGTTCGGAGGCCCGGATGCTTGAAGACCTCGGGAAGGTCGCGGTCGAGTGCATGGAATGGGGGATGCCGCTGCTGGCGATGATGTACCCCAGGGGCCCGTCGATCGAGGACGAACGCGGGGTGGAGGCCGTCGCCCTCGCCGCGAGGGCCGGGGCCGAACTGGGCGCCGACCTGATAAAGACGGTCTACACCGGCGACCCAGACACCTTCAGGGAGGTGACGCGGGGGTGCCCGGTGCCGGTGGTCGTGGCCGGCGGGTCGAAGACCGACGAGGCGGCGACGCTTGCCATGATCGAAGGCGCCATGGAAGGCGGTGCCGCCGGGATCTCGATCGGGCGCAATGTCTTCGGCCACCCGCACCCCGCGCAGTTCATGCGGGCGGCGGCCGCGGTCATCCACCAGGGACGGAGTGCCAAGGAAGCAATGGAGATGATGGAGTTATGATTGGAAAGGCGATTAGACTGGAACGGATCATGGACCGCAACACCGGAAGGACCGTCATCGTCCCGATGGACCACGGGTTCACCCTCGGGCAGATCGAGGGGTTGCGCCGGATGCCCGAGACCGTCGCCGCGGTCAGCGACGGCGGGGCGAACGCGATCGTCATGCACAAAGGGATGGTCCGGGCCGGCCACCGCGGTCATGGGCGGGATATCGGGCTCGTCGTCCATCTCTCGGCCTCCACCTCGCTCAACCCCGACCCCGACGACAAGGTGCTCGTCTGCACCGTCGAGGAAGCGGTCTCTCTGGGGGCGGACGCCGTCTCGGTCCACATCAACCTGGGCGCCCCGCACGAGTCGAAGATGATCGAGGCCGCGGGCGAGGTTTCCCGCGAGTGTGCCCGCTGGGGACTGCCGCTCCTCGCGATGGTCTACCCGCGTGGGGTCGGTATCGACCCGCGGGACCCCGCCGCCGTCGGTCACTGTGTCAGGGTGGCTGAAGAACTCGGGGCCGACCTGGTCAAGACCACCTACACCGGCGACCCGGAGACCTTTGCGGCGATCACCGCGGCGAGTTCGATCCCGGTCCTGGTCGCCGGCGGCGAGAAGGCCGGCGACCTCGCCACGCTCCAGGCGATCCACGACGCCATCGACGCCGGGGCGGCCGGGGTCTGTATCGGGCGCAACGCCTTCCAGCGCGACGACCCGAAGGCCTTTGTCCGCGCCATCTGCCAGGTCGTCCACCAGCGCCTCGACCCCGCCGCCGCCCTGGAGGGGCGATGACCCATTTCTGGGTGGACGTCCGTCCCTGGCGGACCGACCTGGCCACTGCGGCAATCGAGGCCGGGGCCGGGGCCCTCGTCGTTGAGGCCGCTGAAGATGCTCGCGCCCTCGGCCGGGTGACCACCGTCGCCCCTGACGGCGACCTGGTGCTGGGAACCGACGTCCTCTTCGTCGAGGTGACGCCTGAGGCCCCGCTTCCCCAGGCCACCGGCGAGAGCCTCCTCGTCGTCTCCACCCCGGACTGGACGGTGATCCCGCTGGAGAACCTGGTCGCCGTCTCAGACCACGTCGTCGCCGTGGTCCACACCGCGGAGGAGGCCAGTCTGGCCCTTGGGATCCTGGAGAAGGGAGTCGCCGGCGTGCTCCTCCGCACCGACGACGCAACCGAGGTCGGGCGGGTGGCCGCCGCCGTCGCTGCAAAGGCCCCGGCCCTCGGCCTCGAGGCGTTCACCGTCACGGGGGTCCGGCAGATCGGGATGGGCGACCGCGCCTGCATCGACACCTGCTCGCTCCTGGCCGAGGGGCAGGGGATGCTCGTCGGCAACACCTCATCCGCGTTCTTCCTGGTCCTGGCCGAGACGGCCGAGAACCCATACGTCTCCCCCAGGCCCTTCAGGGTGAACGCCGGAGCGGTCCATGCCTACCTCCTTAAGTCCGACGGGAAGACGGCGTACCTCTCCGAGGTGCGGGCCGGCGACGGCGTGCTCGTCGCCGACGGCAAGGGAACCACCGAAGAGGCGGCGGTCGGCCGGGTGAAGACCGAGCGCCGACCTCTCCTCCTGGTGGAGGCGGAGACCGCGGTCGGCAGACCGGCCGGGATCGTCCTCCAGAACGCGGAGACCGTCCGCCTCCTCGGCCCGGACGGTCCGGTCTCGGTCGCCGCCCTCCGGGAAGGCGACGTGGTCCTGGGGCTTGCGATGACCGCCGGGCGTCACTTCGGGATGGCGGTCGGGGAGACGATCACGGAGACCTGAGGATGCGTCTCGGGATCATCGGCGGGACCGGCGGGATGGGCACCTTCTTCGCCCGGGTCTTTGAGGAGGCCGGGTGGGAGGTGCTCGTCTCAGGGCCGGCGACCGCGCTCACCAACATCGACCTCGCCCGGACTTCAGACGTGGTGATGGTCTCGGTCCCGATCCGAAAGACCGTGGCGGTCATCGAGGAGGTCGGCCCCGTCCTCAGGGACGACCGGGTCCTCTGCGACCTCACCTCGCTCAAGGCGGCGCCGGTGGCGGCGATGCTCAGGACCGAGGCCGCCGTCCTCGGGCTCCACCCGATGTTCGGCCCCACCACCCCCACCCTTGCCGGCCAGACGGTCGTCGCCTGCCCGGCCAGGATCGACGCCGATCAGGCCAACCTCCTCCTCGACGTCATCAGGGCCGGTGGTGCCAGGGTCATCGAGATGGACCCGGCGGCGCACGATCGCATGATGGCCGTCGTCCAGGGACTCACCCACTATACCACCCTCACTCTTGCCGGGACTATGCGGCGCCTCGGTGTCGACCTCGACGCCCTCCTAGCCGTGACCAGTCCGGTGTACCGCACCGAGATGGCCCTGGTCGGCCGTCTCCTCGGGCAGGATCCCGCGCTCTATGCTGCCATCCTCCAGGAGAACCCGGCAGTGCCGGCGGTCCTCGACGCCTTCAGGGAGGCCGCAACAGAGGCGGAGCGCGCGGTGCGGGACGGCGAAAAGGAGTTTGTCGACCTCTTTGCAAGGGACGCGGCGTTCTTCTCGGCATATATCGAGGAGGCAACTGAAGAATCGGAGGCGCTGGTGCAATGTCTCGCGACACGCTGAACCTCGCCGCCCTCGGCCCGGCCGGCACCTTCTCCCATGCCCTGGCCGCCCGCCTCGCCGACGAGGTCCACCTCCTCCCGACCATCAGGGCGGTCTTCGAGCATGTCGCCGCGGGGAAGGGCGACGGGCTCGTGCCCCTGGAGAACAGCGAGGCCGGTGGGGTCGGGCCGTCCCTCGACGCTCTTCTCACCCACCAGGTCTTCATCACCGCCGAGGTCTGCGTCAGGGTCAGGTTCCACCTCGGCGCACAGGTTGCCATGGATAAGGTCACCGTCGTCTATGCCCACCCGCAGGCCCATGAACAGTCCTCAGGCCTGGTCGAGCGTCTCGGCGTTCCGGTCGTCCACACCTCTTCCAATGCAGCCAGTGCGGAGGAGGCCGCCCGTGCAGGGGGAGGGGCGGCAGCCCTCACCACCGCCCTGGCCGCAGAACGGTGCGGGCTTTCGCTCGTCGCCCGCGATGTTCAGGACGCACCCGACAACACCACCAGGTTCGTGCGGATCTCGCAGACGCCCTACACCGGGGAAGAGGCGACGAAATGTTCGCTCCTCCTTGACCCCAGGGCTGACCGCGCCGGCCTTCTCGCCGATCTTCTCGCCGTCTTTGCCCGCCGGGAGATCAACCTCACCAGGATCGAGTCGCGGCCGGCACGACGCGGGCTGGGGCGGTACGTCTTCTTCATCGACGGCGAGGTGGGACCGGGGTGGGCCGGGGCCGTCGCCGAACTGCAGAGCCTCGTAGAGGTGAAGGAGTTCGGGTGTTACCCGCGCCTGGAGGTGAACGGGTGGAGGTGACGCTGGCCCGCCACACCGGGGTCGACCTCGCCGTCGCCGCTCCGCCCTCGAAGAGCCTCACCCACCGCGCCCTGGTGGTCGCCGCTCTGGCAGACGGGGAGTCAGAGATCGTCAGGCCCCTTGAGGCCGGGGACATCGCCCGCACCCGCACCGGCCTCACTGCCCTGGGCATCAGGGTCGCCGGGGACGCCGATGTCCTCACGGTGCAGGGATGTGGCGGGCGCCTCCCCCTCGACGCCCCGGTCGTCATCGACGCCGGCGATTCAGGGACCAGCCTCAGGTTCCTGACCGGCCTCGCCACCCTCGGTAGGCACCCGGTTACGCTCACCGGGAGTGCCAGGATGCAGCAGCGCCCCATAGGGCCGCTCGGCGATGCGGTGGCGGCCCTGGGCGGCGAGGTCAGGTACGCCGGCCGTCCGGGTTTCCCGCCTCTCACGGTCAGGGGCCCGGTGCGGGGCGGGAGCGTGGCGCTGCCCGGCGACGTCTCGAGCCAGTTCGTCTCGGCCCTCCTCATCGCCGCCCCCTGCTGGCCTGACGGACTGGCACTCACCCTCGAGACGCCGCCGGTCTCCGCGAGTTATCTTGCCCTCACCACCGGGGTGATGGCCGCCTTCGGCGTGGAGGTGCGCCGGGAGGAGGAGACCTTCCTGGTCGAACCCGGTCGGTACCGCCCCACGCGCTACGAGGTCGAGGGCGACTGGTCCTCGGCCTCCACCTTCTTCGCGATCGGGGCGGTCTGCGGTGGGCGGGTGCGGGTCGACCACCTCGACCCGGCCTCGGCGCAGGGCGACCGCCGGTTCCTCGACGCCCTCGCGGCGATGGGGTGCCGCGTCCGGGCCGACGCGACCGGCGTGGTGCTGGAGTCGGACGGCGTCCTCGACGGGGCCGAGATCGAGATGGCGACCTCCCCCGACACTGTCCAGAACCTCGCGGCCGTCGCCGCCTTCGCCCGCGGCCCGACCACCATCACCGGGACCGCCCATCTCAGGTACAAGGAGAGCGACCGGGTGGCGGCGATCGCACGGGTGCTCCGCGGCTTCGGCGCGGGAGTCGAGGTCGGGGAGGACCGGATCACCGTCTCTTCTGGTCCGCGCCGTGGCCATCTCACGGTTGACCCGGTCCATGACCACCGGACGGCGATGAGCGCCGCCGTCCTCGGCCTCGGGAGCGGCGACGTGACGGTGCAGGAGGCCGAGTGCGTGGCCAAGTCCTTCCCCGGTTTCTGGGAGGCATTGCAGGAGGGAGGTCTGGTATGAAGGTTGTCTTCATCGGCTACCGGGGCACCGGAAAGTCGACGATCGGCCGCGTTCTGGCCGACCGGCTCGGCCTCCCCTTCTACGACACCGACGCCATGGTCGAGGCGCGGGCCGGACGCTCCATCCCGGCGATCTTCGCTGACGAGGGGGAAGACGGGTTCAGGGCCCTCGAACGTGCGGTCATCGCCGGCCTCGCCGACGTCGACGGGGTCGTCGCCACCGGCGGCGGGGCCGTGCTCGACCCGGCCAATGTCGCCGCCCTCCGCCGCGGCGGGCGAGTCGTCCTTCTGGAGGCAGATGCGGAGACGGTCGCGGAGAGGACAAAAGGTTCCGACCGCCCGCCCCTCACCGCCCTCCCGCCTGCCGACGAGGTGGCGGCCCTCCTGGCCCGCCGCCGTCCGTACTACTGCGCCGCCGCAGACTTCGCCCTCTCCACTGTGGGGTTGACCCAGGCGAAGACGGCCGACGCCGTCCTCGGCCTCCTGGCCGGACGCGAGCGCGATCTCCGGGTGATGGACAGCTTCCGCCTCCCGCCCGGCGAGGCCGACCGCCTCCTTACCCTCGGACCCGCGACCGGGCTTTACGGTATCGCCGGCCACCCGTGTCTTCACAGCAGAAGCCCTGAACTCTACGCTGCCCTTTTTGAGGTTTACGGCATCGACGCCTCGTACACCTTCTTCGATCACCCTGAATTTGGCGAGATCCTCAGGGCGGCCCACGCTCTCGGGGTGCAAGGACTCTCGGTCACGGTTCCGTACAAGGCGGCGGCACTTGCCGCGGCCGACGAGGCCGACCCACATGCACGGGCGATCGGGGCGGCGAACACCCTGATCTTCTGCGGCGATGAGATCAGGGCGACGAACACCGACTGGATCGGGGTCCGTCGTCCCCTCGAAGGGTCGGAAGCCCGGACCGCCGTCGTCCTGGGGGCCGGGGGCGCGGCCGCGGCCGCGGTCTACGCCCTCATCGACCTCGGGTGCGAGGTGACGGTCCTTGCCCGCAACCTCCGACAGGCCGGGGTTCTGGCCGGGCGGTTCGGGTGCGAGGCCGGGGAGATCCGGGACTTCGGCGAGATGGAGACACCCGACGTCGTCGTCCACGCCACTCCGGTCGGGATGGGCACCGACCCGCGTACGCTCCTCTCCGCCGACGACCTCGACCCGGCGACGACGGTCTTCGACCTGGTCTACACCCCACAGGAGACACCCCTCCTCAGGGTCGCCGCCGCCCGCGGCTGCCGCACCATCCCCGGAACCGAGATGTTTGTCTACCAGGCGTGTGAACAGTTCCTTCATATGACAGGGATCCAGGTCGGGCCCGAGGCCGTGCGGGAGGTGCTCGGGCTATGAACACCTTCGGACAATGGTTCAGAGTCACGACCTTCGGGGAGAGTCACGGCCCGGCGGTCGGGGCGGTCGTCGACGGCGTCCCGCCTGGCCTCCCGCTATCCGAGGCCGACATCCAGCCCATGCTCGACCGTCGGCGTCCCGGCGGCCCGCTCGCCTCCCCACGCAAGGAGCCCGACACCGTCGAGATCCTCTCGGGTGTCTTCAAGGGACGGACGACCGGGACACCGGTCGCCCTCCTCATCAGGAACCGCGACGTACGGAGCGGCGACTACGACGCGCTCCGCGAGGTCTTCAGGCCAGGCCATGCCGACTACACCTATCTCCAGAAGTACGGGCTGCGGGACCACCGGGGCGGTGGCCGGAGTTCCGGCCGGGAGACCGCCGCGCGGGTCGCCGCCGGGGCGGTAGCCGCGAAGTTTCTCATGACGCACGGCATCGGCGTGACCGGGCGGGTCGTCGAGGTGCACGGCGAGCGAGATGCCGCAGCGATGGAGGAGGCGGTGCGCTCTGCGGCGGCGGCCGGCGACTCGGTCGGCGGGATCGTCGAGGTAACCGCCGCCAGCGTCCCCACCGGCCTGGGCTCGCCGGTCTTTGGGAAACTGGACGCCGCCATCGCCGCCGCGATGATGGGGATCGGTGCGGTGAAGGGCGTCGAGATCGGTGAGGGGTTCGCCGCCGCCCGTCTCTTCGGGAGCGAGAACAACGACCCCATGGACGCCACCGGGTTCCTTTCCAACCATGCGGGCGGCGTGCTCGGCGGGATCTCGACCGGGCAGGAGATCAGGGTTCGTCTCGCCGTCAAGCCCACGCCGTCCATCGCTATGCCGCAACAGACCGTCGACCTCCGGGGTGACGAGGTCGAGGTCTCGATCCGCGGCCGCCACGACCCCTGCATCGCCTTCCGCCTGGTCCCGGTGGCCGAGGCGATGCTCGCCCTCGTCCTCGCCGACGCCCTCCTTGAGCAGAGGGCGCTCGGTGGGAAAAGGATCTGATCGCAGAAACTTCACCACTGTCTCGCGTCGGGGGGCGTTGCCCCCCGGAACCCCCACGGACGAAGATAGGGGGCGGCACGATGCTCAATTTCTGTACGCTCCCCGGTCGCAAGGAGGAGGATCGAGGATCGATCCTTCCACGCCTCAGAGGACTGTGATATGAGATTTTCATTCGGAGCATATCCCAAAACCCTCTGAGGCTTGAACTGAAACACTCCTTTCCAAGAATTTTGAATGAGGTCATCCCAAAACTTTTCGGCCTTGATATGTGACGAGAAGACGTTTCAGAAATACGGCGTCGTTCAAGAGATTGTTGCCGCCCCTTAGCTATCTTCGTCTTGGGGGGTCCGGGGTGCTTCTTTGTGCTACGAGGGGATGGGGATCTTTCAACTATCATCCATCGTTATCTTCTGCGAGGATCAGACCCGAGAGTTTTGGGATGGCCTCTCGGTATGCTTGAAGCGTGCTTTCGCTTCATGAGCAAATCTACAAAGCCCAAAAGAGAGAGGACGTACGAAAAAAAAGGAATCTTCCTGAAATTCTTTTTATCCCGAAAATATCACCGATAGGTGAGCAACTCCTGGAGCTGTTCGAGCTCCCTGATGTCATACTGCCCCTTCGCCGTCGGGGTGCCGATATGACAGTAGACCCATTCCGAACCGAAGTAGGGAAGGAACGTCCGGGCATACCTGAATTCCTCGCCCATCACCGTCGTCACCAGGGGCTTCTCGGCTTCGAGGGTGAAATCGAGGAGGTGCAGAAGATCTCTGGCCGAGGAGGGGGTGACGGCGATCTTGGGGACATCGCCATACGTCCTGAGATCTCGCTCGATCGCCTTGAGATCGTCTGGCGAGGGCATATACCTGATATGCGCCGAGGCGACGACCTGGAGGTGCTGGAAGTGGATCATCCTGGCAAACTTCCTGAACTTTCGCTCCACATCCACATAGTCCACCAAGTCCAGGAAGGGCTGGATGGTCGAGAACCATTCTTCTGCGTCACCGGTGAAGGCACCGCCCTCCTCTCTGCTTCTGAGAGTGGCGATGATCGGGATGGTACACTGTCCTCCGACACCTGCCATCACCGATGAAAGGTCATCGCTCATGAGGTCGAGCCGCAGCTCGATGAGGTCCGCGCCCAGGGCCACCGCCTTCTGGATCTCAGCCGGGCTCGACAGCGAGACAACGATCTTCATACACAGAGGAGTCATACACTCACCGGTTATATTCCTGTTCATCGGAGGCTGAAAACGCGCCCGTCCCCCGGATGAATGTGGTCCTCTCCTTCCTCCGGTGAATGGGTCTGTTCCGGCGATCAGGTCGTGAAAAAAAGAGATATCTTCAGGGTGCCTCGAACTCATTGCAGGCATCGATCACATAGCGCATGTAAGCCATCGCAGGGCCGCCGCCCATGGGGACCGCGGTGAGGGCACCTTCCATGATCTCCTGGCGCGTCGCCCCGGCCTCGATGGCGATCCTGGTGTGCATCGCGATGCAGAAGGGGCAGTGGTCGGCGACGGCGAGGGCGATCATCATGATCTCCTTGTATTTTGCCGGGATCGCCCCTGCTTTCGAGATGCTCCTGACCATCGGGAGGAAGGTCTCCCAGACCTCAGGGTCGAACTCGGCGATCTCGGTGTTGGTCTGCTGGACCTGGGTGAGATAATCTCTGATATCGGTCATGGTAGAGAGTCTCTCTGACGAACACGCGGATATAGGTTCCTGCCTGCCGCGGCTGAAAGGGCTATATCGGGTCCGGGCCCACGTATGCACACGAAACCGAGAGCAATCACCGAACTCCTCGCCCCCGCAGGTTCATGGGAGGCCCTTGTTGCCGCGGTCGCCGCCGGAGCCGATGCGGTGTACCTCGGCGGGACACATTTCTCTGCGCGCCAGTTCGCCGCCAACTTCGACGATGCCGCCCTGAAAGAGGCGGTGACCTATGCCCATGCCCGCGGCGTCAGAGTCTACGTGACCGTCAACACCCTCCTCCACGACACCGAACTCCCGGGGGCTGCGAGGTATCTTCTCTTCCTGTACGAGATCGGGGTCGACGCCGTCCTGGTCCAGGACGTCGGGTTGCTCCGGCTTGCCAGAGCGCTCGTCCCCGACCTCCCCATCCATGCCTCGACGCAGATGGCCGTCACCAGCGAAGAGGGGGTGCGCTGGGCCGCGGCGCACGGGATCGAGCGGGTCGTCCTGGCCCGCGAGCTCCCGCTCGCCGAGGTGGAGGGGATGCGGGCCGCGGTCGAGGAGACCGGGATTGGGCTGGAGGTATTCCTCCACGGTGCCCTCTGTTATGCTTACTCGGGCCAGTGCCTCCTCTCGTCGGTGATCGGTGGCCGGAGCGGGAACCGCGGTGCCTGCGCTCAGCCCTGCCGGAAGCCCTACACCCTGCTCCGTGGCGACCTCGATCTCTACGGCCGTCCGGTGGGGTTCAGGCCGGTCAGGCTCCCCGACGCCTACCGCCTCTCCACGCGCGACATCTGCCTGTACCCGGCCCTCGAGGAGGTCGTCCGCGCCCCGGTGGCCTCCCTCAAGATCGAGGGGCGGATGAAGACCCCGGCATATGTGGCCACCGTCGTCTCGGTCTACCGCCGTGCCCTCGACGCCCTGGCCGCCGGCGACCCCCTCCCCGACCCCATCGCCGCCGAGCGCGACCTGGCCCTCGCCTTCACCCGCGGGTTTACGGGGGGTTACCTCTGCGGCGAGCGGCATCGCGGGGTGATCGGGCCTGAACGCCCCGACAACCGCGGGGTGGCCCTCGGCACGGTCACGGCCTTCTCGGACCGGTGGATGGAGGCGACCGTCGCGCTGGCCACCGGCGACCTCCTCCCCGAGAACGGCGACGGCCTCGCGGTCAGGTGGCCGGGCGGGGAGTTCGGGCTGGTGGTGCGCGGGACGCCCAGGGTGCGCGACGGCACCCTCAGGCTCAGGTTCCCGCAGCCCGCCCCTATCGGTGCGGAGGTCGTGGTCACCCGCCGGGCCGCCTTGGAAGCGCAGGCGGCAGAGACGGTCCGTGTCGGGCGGCCGTGCGTCAGGATCGACGCCACCGTCACCTGGGATGAGGGCGGCACCCCGGTGGTGGCCGGGCTCTGCACCCCGCCCCGCGGCGAGGCGGCGGCCTTCCGCGTCCGGGCCGACGAACCGATGGGCCGGGCCAGGACCAGACCGCTCGGCGTTGATGTGGTCCGGGATCATCTCGGCAGGACCGGCGGCACCCAGTTCTTCATCGGCCGCCTCGACCTCCGGTATCCCGGCGGCCTCTTCGCCCCGGCCTCCTACCTCAACGCCCTCCGCCGGCAGGTGCTGGCCGCTGCTGCCTCGGCGCTGGTCGAAGCTGCGCGGCCGACGGCCGAAGCGGTCGCCGCCGCCCGAGAGCGTCTGGCCGCGCTCCTCCCCGGCCTGAAGGGGAGCGCCGCCCCTGACCCCGCAGTGCGCCCGGCCCTCGCCGTGCTCACCGACACCCCCGAAGGAGTATCCGCGGTCGCCGACGCCGGGGCAGATCTGATCTGTTTCGAACCCTCGCCGTCGGCGTGCCGCCCTGGGTCCTTCGAGGCGGCGGTCGGAACCGCCGGCGACCGCCCCCTGATCTGGAAATGGCCGCGGATCGTCACCCGCACCTTCCTGGACGCCGCGATCCCCCTCCTCCCTGCCGCCCATGCCGCCGGTATCGCCGGCGTGATGGTCGAGGGACACGGGTGCGCCGACGCCGTACGCCGAACCGTGCCAGGGATGCCCCTCTATGGCGGGGCCGGGCTGAACATCTGGAACCACGCTGCCGTCGCCGCCCACGCCGACTTTGCCATCCTAACCCTCTCACCCGAACTCTCAGGCGAGGAGGTCCGTACCCTCGCCGCCCGCGTTCCTGCCGGATCTCCGGCCCTTGCCCTTCTCGTCCAGGGAACCGTGGAGGCCGCGGTCACCGAAGACTGTCCCCCCGCCACCGCCCTCGGCTGCCCGGCCGGGTGTAGCAGCGGAAAGTCCTGGGCGCTCAAGGACGAACGGGGCCGGGTCTTCCCGCTCAGGCCCGCCGGTGCGTGCCGGACCGCGATCGGCAACGCCGTCGAAACCTGTCTCATCGACTACCTCCCTGACCTTGCCGGCGCCGGGATCGCGACCTTCATCATCGACGCCAGGTGGCGCGGCCCCGCCTATGCCGGGGAGATGACCGGGCTGTACCGCGAGGCCCTCGGCGGCCCGAGAAACCGGGCCGACCTCGACCGCCTCAAAACAGCGATCAAAACACGTGCCCTTGGCGGGATCACCGCCGCTTCATACCTCTATGGCACCGGTGACGGGTCGAAAAAAAAGGATCGCCGATAGGATCCGGTTTCAGGCGGTAAAGATATCCGGGGGGCGGGATCTTCGTCTGAAGGATGTACGCCCGCGGTGAGATTGATGGGGGAGAGCAGACCGATCAGACGTGCCGCCCACCGAGAGAATAAAGAATGTTTCCTTGCTCTCTCCCGCCGGGGGAGACCCCCCGGACCCCCCACGACGAAGATAGAGGCGGGGCGGCAACAATCTCTTGAACGGCACCGTGATTCAGAAACTTCTTCCACTCACCTATCAAGGCCGGAGAGTTTTGGGATGACCTCTACGATAAAAGATTCTCAGAGATCTGAATGTCACCCACCCATCACGGCAGGTTCCCCTCCCCGGTCCACTCCCGCTGCCGTTCCTCGCTCATATCGATCAGGATCTCGAAGATCCGGCGCACCTGCACCGGGTCGACCTGCTTCTCCACCGCTATTTCAAAGACCTTCTTCAGCAGGGCCTCCCGCCGTCTCTCGTCCCGCACCGCCGCCCCGGCCAGATATTTCTCATGGGCCATCCGCACCGCCGCCGCCTGGCGCGCCGCGATGAGGTCGATGATTCCGGCATCGATCCGGTCGATCTCCTCCCTGACCTCCTCGATCGTCATGACACATCCTCTGCTCTCACCCTACAAAACGGTGCCGACCCACAAGGATAAACCCCTCGAAGGCGCACTTCTTGTATATGCTTGAGAGAATCCCGCAGCGCGAACGGCGGGACCTGCTCGTGGCCTGGGCGGCGATCGCCGTCGCCTTCACGTTCCTCTATATCCGGGACTTCGCCAACCCGGTGGGGCTCCTCATCGTCTTCGTCCTCTCCCTCCTCACCGTCGGGATCGGTTTCGTCCTCCACGAGCTCGCCCACAAGTTCGCCGCGATGCACTTCGGCTACTGGGCCGAGTTTCAGAAAGACAACGTCATGCTCCTGATGGCCGTCATCCTCGCCGCCCTCGTCGGCGTCGTCTTTGCCGCACCGGGCGCCACCATGATCTACGGCGCCACCACCCGCCGGGAGAACGGCATCATCTCGGCCGCCGGCCCGGCAACTAACCTCGGGCTCTGCGCCCTCTTTGCCGGCGTCTTCTTTGCGGGCCTGAGCCTCTCGTCCTACTGGGTCGTGGTCCTCGGGGCGATGGGCGTCCAGATCAACGCCATGCTCGCCGCCTTCAACATGCTTCCGGTGAGCGTGCTCGACGGCAGAAAAGTGCTCGCGTGGAACAAAGGGGTCTTTGCCGTCCTCTTCGTCGCCTCGTTCGGGGCGGTCATCGCCGCGTTGACGTTCCTGTAGTCAGGATAGACACGACCTCCCCGACTACCTCCTTTCCTTTCTCTTTTGCCTCGGTCAGTGCGGTCGGGTGGCCGCGGATCCCGCCGTACTCGTCCATGTTGTTTGCGATGACATTGTCGTAATACTCGAACCCCGTCCCATTGAAAAACGCCGTCACCATCGGATAGGCCGAGTCGAAGACATAGTCCCACTTCTGCCCTGCCGTCGAGATGAAGATCCCCTTGTGCGCCCGCATATGCTCGTCGGTGAAGTAGAGGTCTTTGATCACGAACTTCCGCGCCCAGAGGAACTGCGCTCGATCGATGAGCCCCTTCAGGTCGGCGGTGATCCCCATCGAGTAGATCGGGGAGGCGACAGCCAGGACATCGGCTTCCTCGATCTTTTTGAAAAGTATGGTAAGGTCGTCCTTCACGACGCAGACCCCCTGGGTGTGGCAGGCATTGCAGCCACGGCAGGCCGAGTACTTCAGTTCCCTGAGCACCACCTTCTCGACCTCGCCACCCGCCTCCTCCGCCCCCTCCAGGAAGGCGTCAAGGAGGGTCTCGGTGTTGCCGTGCCGGTGCGGACTGCCCGAGATCCCGAGCACCTTAACAGTCATCGCCGAACCGCCTCCTCAGTTCCCTGACCAGGTCTTTTCCCAGCGCCGCCGCATCGGCCGCCGCCGACGGATGCTCTTCCACCTCGCCGGCATGGTCCACCCCCTTCACCATCAGGTACGAAATATCGGCGTTCTTGATCTCCATCACATGATAAAAACACTTCACCGCCGGCACCGCCGCGTCGAAGACATGCTCCCAGGTCTGCCCGGCCGTCGAGAGAAAGACTCCCAGGCGTTTCCCTTTCCGCTCGGGCGGGACCACAGGCAGGTGAAGGACATATTTGCGCGACCGAAAGACCTGGGCCCGGTCGATGAGCGCCTTGGCCTGGGCGCAGACACCCATGCAGTAGATCGGGGCGGCAAGCATGACACAGTCGGCGTCCAGGAGTTTTTGGCCGAGCCAGTCGAGATCGTCGCGCTGCACGCACCGGTTCAACTGCTCGCAGGCATTACACCCCCGGCACGGTTCGACCGTCACCTCGTTGAGGGCGACCTTCTCGACCTTGATCCCGGCCCCACCTTCGGCCTGCATGGCGGCGATCACCCAGTCGAGCAGGGTCTCGGAGTTGCCGTGCCGGCGCGGGCTGCCGGCGATGGCGAGGACATGGAGCACCATTACAGCTCCTGGATCCCGGAACCAGAAAAAGGTTGGCGGTCAGGCCTCCTCCCGATACCAGAATCGGCCGACCGGGACCCTGATCTCAAAGCGTGCTCCCTCGCCCTCCCGTCCGTTCTCGACGATCGCAAGCCCGGTCAGGGCGAGGACCTCGCGCGAAAGGAAAAGCCCCAGGCCGGTACCGTGGCCGGCGCCGTACCTGAAGACCTGATCTTTTTGCCCTTCCGGGATCCCGACACCGTTGTCCTCGTAGACGATCGTGACGCCGTCCCCTGCGGGCACGACATGGACGCGGGCCTTGCTCGCCCCCCTGCCGTGGCGGATTGAGTTGTCGAGCAAGTTGTAGAAGACCCGTTCGAGGAGCGGGTCGGCGAGGACCTCGAGGTCCGGGGGCACCTCGATTGTCAGGGCGAGGTCGGAAGGGGAGAGTGCGGCGAAAGCATTCTCGATCTCCTCCCTGACACCCTGCCAGATCGGCCCCTTCACCCCGAGTTCCTGGTAGTCGCGGGTGAAATCGACCTGCCGCCTGATCCGTTCGGAGGCCCCGGCGATCTTCTCGAGGTACTCACCTGCCTCGCCACTCTGACGGGCAAGTTCGAGGTAGCCCTGGAGGACCGTGAGCTGGTTGAGAAGGTCGTGGCGGAGGACCGAGTTGAGGAGGTTGAGTTTCCGGTTCGCCTCATGCACCGCCGTCTCCATCGCCTTGCGTTCGGTGATATCGGTCGCGTAAAGGTTTGCATACTCCCCCTCCGGTACCGGGACGCAGGTGACCGAATAGTCGGAGCCGTCGATCTGGAAGTCCCGTTGCCGCCCCTCTCCCGCGCCGAAGGACTCCCTGACAAAGGTCCAGAGTTCCTCGGGTACCATGCCGCCCTCCCGGATCCCCCAGAGGTCCATGAGCGGCCGGCTCGCCGGGTTTGCGTAGAGCACCGTCCCGTCGCCCCGTACCCTCAGTATCGGTTCGGGCGACTCTTCCGGGAACTTTGCCAGGTCTCGTGCCTTCTCTTCGGCAACTTTTCGTGCGGTGATGTCGTACAGGGAACCCTGCAGGGCTGCAGGTTCTCCCTGTGCGTCCAGGATCGTCTGGATCTGTTCGTGGACCCATCGCAGTGTTCCGTCCTTCCTGACGATCTTGAAGTCCAGGGCCCCGGCCCCATGCTTCGCAAGGAGGTCGGTGACAAAGGTCTCGAAGGCCTTGCGGTCGTCCGGGTGGACGACCTCGCGCCAGTCCATCTCTCCTGAGAGGAACGTTTCGGCGGTATACCCGGTCATTCCCTCGACGTCCCCGAAGATATGGGCCGGACTGAGGGCGGGCGTCGCCCTGAAGGCGATTCCCTGGAAGTTCTCCAGGAAGACGCGGTACTTCTCCTCGCTCCGCCTGAGGGCGTCCTCCATCGCCATCCGTTTGGTGACGTCCCGCCCGATCCCGGTGGTCCCGACGATCGTCCCGTCCGGCCCGGTGATCGGGGTCTTCACCGTCTCGACCCAGGTCTCGAGGCCATCGGCCCGCCTCAGGGGTTCGACCAGGAACCGCCGTATCCCTGACGCCATCACCTCCCGGTCCTCCTCGCGGTATCGTTCGGCCAGGTGCGCCGGCCAGACCTCCCGGTCGGTATGCCCGACGATCTCTTCGCGCCTGCGTCCGGCAAGTTCCTCGAACGCCCGGTTGACGGCAATGTATCGACCTTCCCGGTCTTTGAGCCAGGCATAGTCGGGGATATTGTCCAGGATCGCCTTCTGCACCACCTCGCGCCGCTTGAGTTCCTTCTCGGCCGTCACCCGCGCGGTGATGTCGGTGATGAACCCTTCGAGGGCGACGAGGGAACCGTCGGGCCCCATGACTCCCCGCCCCTGTTCCCAGACCCATCGTTCGCTCCCGTCGGCGGTCGTGACGCGGTAGGTCACCCTGAAGGCCGTCCCTCTCTGTACCGCCGACTGGATCTCCTCCCAGACATAGTCGCGGTCTTCCTCTCTGATCAGGTCGCCGTACGAGACCCGGCGGTTCATGACAAGGTCTTCGGGGGTATAGCCGAGCACCTCTCCGCTCCCTTCGCTCACGAACTCCATCGTGTACGCGAGATCGTTCTTGCACCGGTAGACCATCCCGGGCAGGTTGGCCATCAGGGTGGTGAGCTGCCGCTCCCGCTCTTTGAGGGCCTCGCCGGCGCGGCGCCCTTCGTACGCCTGCAAGGCCGCTCGCACCATTTCGCCGGTTCCGCCCGCCATCCCGCCGCCCGGTCGTGTCTCGACGACCACCGACCGGTCGCCCTCCGAGGGAACGACCAGCAGGTCGGGCGGCGTCTCGCTCCTGAGCACCTGCTCGAAAAAGTCCGGCCCCGTCTCTTCGAGCGGGGCGATGACGACCTCGTAACGCTGGCGATCGAGTTCGGCCAGCGCTTCATCAGGCCCCGGGACAATCGTGACCGGGGCCTCCTCTGTCCGGGGCCTGGGGCTCTTCCCGACGATCAGGACGCTGGCCCCTTTCTGTATCGTCTCCATGGCTCAAAAGGCAGGGGCCGCTGGGGCTTCCTGCTCAGATCTCCTTGAAACAGAGGTACCAGTCCTTGCAGTCGTACCCCTCTTTTTCTCGCCGATCCATCTCTTCCGCCGTCTTTGGCGGTGGGACGACAACCTTCTCGCCGGGCTGCCAGTTTGCCGGCGTCGCCACCCCATGCCGGTCCGTGACCTGGAGAGCCTTGACCAGTCTGACGATCTCGGGGATATACCGCCCGTTGCTGAGCGGGTAGTAGATCATCGCCCGCATCTTTCCATCGGGGTCGATGAAAAAGACCGTACGCACCGTCGCCGTGCTGCTCTGGCCGGGATGGATCATCCCGAACTTTCGCGCCACCTGCATGTCCAGATCGGCGATGATCGGGAAGGGGATCTGTACTCCCATCTTCTCCTCGATGTTCCTGACCCAGGCGAGATGGGAGTGGACGCTGTCGATGGAAAGTCCGATCAACTGCACGTTCAGGCGCTGGAGTTCGTCGTTCGCCTGTGCCAGGGCCATGAACTCGGTCGTGCAGACCGGCGTGAAGTCGGCCGGATGCGAGAAGAGCACGACCCATTTGCCCCGGAGGTCAGAGAGTTTCAGCGGGCCCTGGGTGGTCAAGACCTCAAAATCGGGCGTTTCCTCCCCGAGGATGGGGAAGGAGTGGCTCTCCTCCATCATATGTCCCCCCTCGATCCTCCATTCTAGTCCATGAACTCCTCAAGTGCCGCTTTCCCATAGACATAGGCTGGCATCCCGGCCAGGAGGAATGCGACCCGCAGTCCCTCCTCGATCGCTTCTTTCTTCACGCCAAGGTTCTTCGCCCCGGCCATCTGGGCCCTGACCGCGTGGCGGTCGCGCAGCGACGCGGCGATCGCGATCGCGAGCACTTTTTTCGTCTGTTTGGAGAGCGCCCCGTCTGCCCACACCATCTGGTCCAGGCCCATCACCTTCTCATAGAGGTCGGGTTCCATCTCCTTGAGCTCAGCAAAGATCTTGGGCACCTTCCCAATCTTCTCTTCCAGGTCTTTCAGTTTCTGTTCCATTTTTATCACTCCCGGAGGACCATCGGTTCGCCACAGCAGACCAGTTCTCCTCCTCCGACTTCTTTGACTTCGACCACGTTCCCGCAGATCTCACAGAGGAAGACCTGCCCTACTTCTTCGACATTGGCCATTGCCCTATCCCCCTCACTTCCGTTTCGGGGGGTGGATGGCGTCCTCGGGTGTCTTGATGTCAGGTCTGATGTGAGTCATGGGGAAGCACTGATACTCCTCGCAGGCACAACTGGGACACTTGACCAGGTCTTTCTCGGCCTCGGTCACCTTCAGTTCCCGCCCGCAGTCGATGCAGATATACCTGCCGGGGCCCACCCGCTCCCCGGCTTTCACGCTCGTCGGTTCCTCTGCTGTCATGCTCTCACCGACGGGGGATTATAGCCGCTGTTATATAATTCTTCCCGGCAGGGGTGGCGGGGGGGGCCCGGACCGGGCATAGATAGATATACCGCGGAGCAGAGGAGTCGTCCATGCCCGGAAAGATCATCGCTCTTCTGGGGAGTCCGGTGAGGGGGGGCAACACCGCGTATCTCTTCAACAAAGCGGTAAAAGGGGCCGAGGATGGGGGGTGCGAGGTCGAGAAGGTGACGGTTCCCTTTCTCAACTTCCAGCCCTGTATGGAGATCCTTCACTGTATGGCCCATGAGGATTGCCAGATGCAGGACGAGCTCACGCCCTATTATCAGAAGTTCCGTGAGATGGACGGGCTGATCATCGCCACGCCGATCATGACGATGGGCATCCCCGGCAAACTCAAGTCGTTCATGGATCGCTTCCAGGTCTTTTATATGGCCAAATATATGCGGAACAACTCATTCATCACACCCGAACATCGGGCGAGGAGGAAGACGCTCTTCATCTGCATTTCAGGGATGGACCTGCCCGACAATTTCGACGGGGCGCTCCAGACGACGCAGGCCTTCTGCGAGATCATCGACTGTCCGTACTGGGACGGGGTCTTTCAGCGAGATATGGACCATGTCAGGGATATCAGGACGCGTCCCGAGGTGGTCGAGGCGGCGTACGAGAAAGGAAAAGAACTCTGCCGCCAGGTCAGGAGGGAAGACTGACCCCGCCCTCCTCCTCCTTGCCGGGTTCGATGTGCACGATCACCTCTTTCATGCCGGGCACGGCAGCCATGATCGCCGCTTCGATCTCAAGCGTGAGGGCGTGCGAGGTCTCGACACTCATCCTGGGGTCGACGGTGACGTGGATGTCGGCGCGGAGGTCGCCAGCGCCGCCCCGGCACCGGAACCGGTGGTAGCCCTGGACGCCGGCGACGGCGGTCACGGCCTCCCGCACCGCCTCCTCGCAGTTGACGGTGGCGGCGTCGGTGAGGATCATCCCGGCGTCCTTAAGGATGGAGAGCCCCATCTTCCCGATGATCGCCCCGATGGCCAGGGCGATGAGGGGGTCGGCGAGGGGGTAGCCCAGACAGACGAACCCGAACCCGGCCAGGACCGAGAGGGAGACGAGGATGTCGCTCTGGGTGTGTTTCGAATCAGCGATGAGAAAACTGCTTCCCAACCGCTCGCCGGCCCGGCGTTCGTACCAGGCAACCAGGACGTTGACGACGATCGTCGCCGCCATCACGCCGATGGTGAGCGTGGTGATCTGCGGAGCGGCGCCGGTGGTGATCCTGGCCAGTCCTTCGGTGATCACCCAGTAGGCGGTGAGGAGGAGGAGGCCGCCGACGACCAGGGTGCCCATGGTCTCGAACTTGGCATGGCCGTAGGGGTGATTCCTGTCCGGTGGCATGGCGGCGACGGTCATGGCGGCGATCCCGATGATGTTGGAGACCGAGTCGAAGGTCGAGTGGAGGGCGTCGGCGACCATGGACATCGACCCGGCGAGGAGGCCGAAGACCGCCTTGGCCAGGGCGACGGTGATGTTGGCGATGAGGATGAGCCAGAGTACCCGCCTGGCCCGTGCGTACTGCATGTCTGGAGTAGGTTGACCTCTCGATATTTAGGGTTTCACAGGAGGCCACGCTCGCGCATGGAGAGGTGGTTTTTCCGGGTGAGGATGATGTGGTCGAGGACCCGGATCCCGAGGATCCCGGCGGCGTCAAGGAGTTGTCTGGTAATGGCGATGTCCTCGCGGCTGGGTTCCGGGGATCCCGAGGGATGGTTGTGGACGAAGACCACCGAGGCGGCACGGTCGGTGATGACGTCGGCAAAGACCTCGCGGGGATGAACCGGGCTGTAGTTGAGGAGGCCTTTGGTGACGACGCGGTTGCCGACGACCTCGCCGGCGCCGTTGAGGGAGAGGCAGACGAAATATTCCTGTTTTCGCTCGGCAATGTGGCGGACGAGAGGGATGACATCTTCGGGCGTCGTGATCCGGACGTCGGCGGGGACGAACCGTCTTCTCGCGAGTTCGAAGGCGGCGGCGATCTGGGATGCCTTGGCGGCGCCGACGCCGGGTATGGCGAGGAGGTCGGCGTAGGCGGGGATGCCTTCCGCGGGAAGTGTCCTTTCGATCGCCCGTGCAACCTCGAAGACGTCATGACCGGGTCCGCCGCTCCCGATGATCGCGGCGATGAGTTCCCGGTCGGTGAGGGCCTCCGGCCCTCTGACGGCGATCTTCTCCCTGGGGCGGTCAAGGGCCGGAACTTCGGAGATCCGTTTCATCATCAGGGGCATCATCGGCAACAGGAGTATATAAATGTTTGAATATTGCCTGTTCGAAGTTTCAGGCGTTCGGAAATTATTCTGGCCGAATTGCCGGGCGTAACCCGGGCCTTTCTGGGCCCTGACGGCGGAAAGTATTTTTAGCGGGCGCCCTGAAGGGATACTCATGGCAACGATGGAGAACCTCATGGATGCATTTGCCGGGGAGTCGCAGGCGAACAGGAAATACCAGTCTTTCTCTGAGAAGGCAGACGAAGAAGGGTTCCCGAATGTCGCACGTATCTACCGTGCGGCGTCCAGGGCCGAGGCGATCCATGCCCGCCGGGAACTCAGCGTGATGGGTGGGGTGAAGAGCACGGCCGAGAACCTGGAGGCGAGCATCGCCGGCGAGACCGAGGAGTTCACCGAGATGTACCCCGGTTTCATCGAGGCGGCGAAGCAGGAGGGAAACACCGAAGCGGCGGTCATCTTCACCCATGCGATGAAGGCCGAGCAGGTGCATGCCGGGCTGTACACGAAGGCCTCGGAGGCGTTGCGGGCCGGCAAGGACTTCGAGGGTGCCGAGGTGTTCCTCTGCCCGGTCTGCGGGAACATCGAGATCGGCAAACCCCCGGAGCGATGCCCGATCTGCGGGGTGCCGGGTGCGAAGTTTATGATGGTGGAGTGAAAGCTCTCCTGATTTTCTTTTTGAGTACGACCTCCTCGCCAGCGAAGGCGTCTTCTTTCGGCTTTGTAGAAATCATCTTGATGGTTCTCTTCGACGGGGGGATTGCCGCCCCCCACCTCCCCCACGGCGAGGAGAGGCGGGGGCGGCAATGAAGTGATCGCCCTATGTGATGTCCCGCTCTGAAGAGGGAACAAGGATCCGCGCACCCGAGACCACCAGGAAATTTCATCCTGTATGCTTGAGCTCCGGGCTGATGCTCGATTCTACAAGGCCTAGTTTTTGGGTATCATGGTTTTTTTGTGGTCCCGGGCATTCATACAAATTATAAACATAAATAGAAAGATATAATTCCCTCTACAAAGACCATCCGGGTGTGTTCTCAGATGCAGGAAGAAGAGCATAACAGGTGGCCTATCGGTCATATCATGGTGGTAGACCGTGATGCTGATGTTTTAAGCCGGATTAGAGATACGATCGGGTACGATGATACGCTCCCGATCGTCACCTGCCGGTCAGTGGACGAAGCACTGGCACACCTTGCAATCACTCCCTGTTACGCTGTTTTTGCCAGGTACCAGATGACAGATACCGACAGCCTCGCTTTCCTCAGGACAGTGCGGACCCGTCACCCGGATGTTCCTTTTATTTTCTTTGCCGGGACGGCACAGGAGGAGGAAATTGACGAGGCGTTCACATCAGGGAACGACCTCTTCCTTCCGACCATTAACGGGGATTCAGCACTCGAACCCCTCGTCCGTCGCCTCGCAGCACAAAGGCAGACGGTGCGCCACCTCGGCATGGCGCGGATTGCCCTCGAACGCGCCGGCGATCTGGTCTTCTGGCTGGATGCCGATGGGAGGTTCGTCTATGTCAACGAGACGGCGTCTGCGCTCCTGGGTTACTCCCGGGAAGAGTTCATGGCAATGACGCTCGCCGATATCGATCCCGCTTTTCCGGCAGAGCGGTGGCCTGAGGGCTGGGAGGAGATGAAACGGCGCCGTCGTGTCTCCCATGAATCTTCCCACCTGACGAGGGGGGGGACGATGGTCCCGCTGGAGATCAGGGGAGAATACCTTCTTTTTGACGGCAGGGAATATCTCTGCGCCATTGCCAGGGATATTTCCGAACACAAACAGGCGATGGAGGCGGTGCAGGAGGCGAACAAGAAACTCAACCTCCTCTCCGGCATCACCCGCCACGATATCCTCAACCAGGTCACCGCTCTCTCCGGCTACCTCCACCTCCTCGGCCGGGAGGTGGCTGCCGCGGACAACCCGAAGATGCAGGAGTATCTTGAGCGGTGCAAGGGAGCTGCAGAGACGATCCAGCGCCAGATCTCGTTTACCCGCGACTACGAGGCACTGGGCGTGCACGGGCCGGCGTGGCAGTCGATGGATGAGGCGGTGCGGCGGGCGGCGGCCGCCGTCCTGCCTGCCGAGGTCGGCCTTCGGGCCGAGATCGGGGCGCTGGAGGTCTATGCAGACCCGATGCTGGAGAAGGTCTTCTTCAACCTCATGGAGAACGCCGTCCGTCATGGCGACGGCGTGACCGGGGTGCGGGTCGGGTTCTCAGGGGACGAGAGCGGGGGGATCATCGTGGTGGAGGACGACGGCGCCGGCGTCCCGGATGAGGAGAAGTCTTCGATCTTTGAAGTGGGGTTTGGCAGGAAGAGCGGAGGGTTCGGGCTCTTTCTGGTGCAGTCGATCCTGGCCATCACCGGAATGACGATCGCGGAAACCGGGCGGGAGGGCGAGGGGGCGCGCTTTGAGATCAGGGTGCCGCCCGGGGGATACCGCGAGGGGAAGGGGTGGTAGACGACACTCTCTGTACCCATTGTACACGCATCTCTATCTTCGCCCCCCGCGAACCATCTTCCACGATGCACCGCATGGACGACGAGATCGATCTGATCAGAAACTACGTTGAGACGACCCTCCGGGCGTCGGGTTCCCACGGCTTCGACCACATCCTCCGGGTCACCCGCCTCTGCGAGGCGATCGGCCGGGTGGAGGGTGCCGATATGCGGGTGCTCATCCCGGCCGCTCTCTTCCACGATATCGCCCGACCTCTGGAGGAGGAGCGCGGGTTTTCCCATGAAGAGGAGGGGGCGCGGATCGCAGAAGACTATCTCAGGTCGGTCCGCTACGACACCGACCGCATCCCCCTGATCGCCCATGCCATCCGCACCCACCGCTACCGATCCACGGCAACGCCGGAGACCCTTGAGGCTAAGATCCTCTCTGACGCCGACAAACTCGACGCCCTCGGGGCGGTCGGCATCGCCCGGACCTTTCTGCGGGCCGGCGAACACGGCGGCGGGATCCAGGACGCCGTCGATCATATCGGGGATAAACTCCTGAAATTGAAGGGTTTGATGTACACCGACGGCGCCCGGCAGATCGCCGAAGAACGGCATGAATTACTCACCAGGTTTGTTGAGAACCTCGATGAGGAGATGCACGTCGGCGGCCGGTGTCGTTGATCCGGGATGGCACCGCTCTCCCCACAACTCTTTTATCCATCCCACGCCACCCCCCTCCCATGCCTGAAGTCACCGTCTACTCCACCAGACAATGTCCCTACTGCCGGATGGTCAAGGCCTTCCTGGAAAAGCACGGGATCGAGTACCGGGACATCGACGCCGGCGCCGAGGAGAATGCGGCCGCCGACCTCTACCGCATCTCCGGCCAGCTGGGCGTGCCGGTCACCATCGTCGGCGAAGAAGTGATCGTCGGCTTCGACGCCCCGCGGCTCACTGAAGTTTTCGGGGCGGAAACCGGCGGCGACACCTTCGACGTCGTCATCCTCGGCGCCGGGCCCGCCGGGCTGACGGCCGCCGTCTACACCGCCCGAAAATCCCTTTCCACCCTTGTCATCTCCGAGAACATCGGGGGACAGGCCATGGAGAGCTGGGCCGTCGAGAACTATATGGGCTATCGGATGGTCACCGGCGAAGACCTGATGAACAGGTTCGAGGAACAGGCCAGGGGCGCCAACGTCCGTCTCGAACTCGACCGCGTCATCGGGGTGAGCAGAGCACCCGAAGGGCTCTTTGCCGTCTCTACCTATGCGGGCCAGACCTTCAAGGCCAGGAGCGTCATCGTCGCCACCGGCCGTCGTCCCCGCCGCCTCGGCGTCGAAGGCGAAGAGAAGTTCTGGGGCCGCGGCGTCTCGGTCTGCTCCACCTGCGACGGCCCCCTCTTCAAGGACAGGGACGTCGCCGTCGTCGGCGGCGGGAACTCCGCCGTCACCACCGCCCTGGAGATGGCCGGAATCGCCCGCCACGTTCACCTCATCGTCCGCTCCCAGGTCAGGGCCGACCCTCTCTATGCCGACCGTCTCGGAGAATACGAGAATGTCACGGTGCACATGCCCTACACCGTGACCGGTCTCCTCGGCGAGGAGGTGCTCGCCGGCGTGCGGATCCGGGAAGCGAAAAGCGGGAAAGAGCGAAGACTCACGGTTGACGGCGTCTTTGCCGAGATCGGCCACGAACCCAACACCGCCGCCGTCAGGGATCTGATCAGCCTCAACGACCAGGCCGAGATCCTGGTGGACGAGAACTGCCGGACCAACCGCCCCGGCATCTTTGCCGCCGGCGACGTCACCTCGGTGCGGGGCAAACAGATCATCATCGCCTCAGGCGAAGGTGCGAAGGCCGCCCTCGAGGCCCACGCCTACCTGATGGCTGGCGGAGCACAGGCCGCGGCAAAAGCCGCCGCCGCGCCGGCCCGCACCCCCCCGCTCATCCCGCCTCACCCCTGAAAAGCGGGTCGACGCCGGCGACCTTCTCCTCGGGGCCGATGACCACGCAGACGTCTCCGGCCTCAAGCACCGTCTCCCCGCTCGGGGCGGAGAGGACGATGGTCCCCCGGCGGACAGCCAGAACCGTCACTCCGTAGCGCCGGCGCAGGTCGAGGTCGGCCAGACTCCGCCCCTCGGCCGGTGCTCCTTCCCCGACCCTGAGGCTCTCGATCTCTGCTCCGGGCTGGAAGAACCCGATGTCGTGGAGGCACGGCGCTTGCCTGGCCGTGGCCCTGAGGAAGCCGTAGCCCCCGGCCCGCACCTCGGCCGTGAACCGTTCAATCTCCTCTCTCGGCACCAGGTATGTGGTGAGGATCCTGGTGAAGATCTCGACCGAGGTCTCGAACTCGGCCGGGATCACCTCGTCGGCCCCGAGTCTGATGAGTTCCTCCATCTCGCTCACGTACCGGGTCCTGGCGATGATCCGGAGGTGGGGGTTTGCCCGTCTCGCCGTCGCCACCACCCGTCCGGTCGCCGATGGATCGGAGATGACGACGACGAGCGCCTTGGCCCGGCCGACGCCGGCATGCTCGAGAACCGCAGTCCTGGCCGCGTCGCCGTAATAGATCGCTTCACCTCGTTCCCGTTCCTCGCGCACGGTCTCCGGGTTCATCTCGATGACAACGTACGGGATCCCGGCGGCCTGAGCGGCCCTGGCCACATGCCTGCCGCTGAGCCCGAACCCGACGATGACGATATGATCTCGCCGTGCCGGTTCTTCGGGGGGTGCCTCCCTGATGCTCCCTGTCCTGACCCGCTCAGGGAGGGGGAGGCGGCAGGAGCGGTCGGCGAGAGTCGGCGAGAGCCCGACGGTGAAGGGCGTGGCGATCATCGTGACCACCGCCACGGCCAGGAAGACCTGCTCGGCCCCGGCGCTGATGAGCCCGTATTCCATGCCTACGACTGAGAGGATGAACGAGAACTCTCCGATCTGGCTGAGTGCCGTGCCAGTGAGGACTGAGGTCTGGAGCGACGAGCCGATGAGGGAGGTGACGGCAGCGGCGACGACGCTCTTGCCCAGGATGACGGCGAGAGCGAGGGCCAGCACGGTCCCGGGATGAGCGACGACGAACCCGAGGTCCAGGAGCATCCCGACCGAGACGAAGAAGAAACTGGTGAAGACATCCTTGAAGGGGAGGACCGTGCCGAGGGCTTCATGGGCGTATTCGGACTCCGAGATGATCAGCCCGGCGAGGAATGCGCCGAGGGAGAGGGAGAGCCCGGCGCTCTGGGTGAGCCAGGCGGTGAAGAGACAGACGACGATGATGGAGAGGAGAAAGATCTCGCGGCTCCGCAGCCTGGCGGCATGGAAGAGGAGTTTTGGAACAAGCCACTTTGCCGAGACGACCACGTAGGCGATGAGCCCGGCCGAGGTGAGGAGGAAGGCCAGGACCGCCCCGGTGCCGGGTTCGCCGCCCTCCCCGGCGAGGAAGGGGACGAGGAGCATCATCGGGATGATGACCAGGTCCTGGAAGATGAGGATCCCGAGGGCGGTGCGGCCGTGTGGGCTCTCCACTTCTGAGCGTTCCTGGAGAAGCGAGAGGACGATGGCGGTGCTGGAGAGTGAGAGAAGAAACCCGAAGAAGATCGCATGGCCCGGTGCGAGCCCGAAGAAAAGGCCGGCCGCCGCAACTGCGAGGACGGTGAGGACCACCTGAAGGCTGCCGCCGACGAGCACGGCCCGGCGGATCCGCAGCAGGTGCTGGAACGAGAACTCCATCCCGATGGTGAAGAGGAGGAGGACCACCCCGAGTTCGGCGAGACTCTGGACGCTCTGGGGATCGTCGATGAGCCCGAGGGCGTGTGGCCCGGCGACCATCCCGGTGATGAGAAAACCGACGATGCCCGGGATCTTCAGCCGCGAGCAGAGAAAGAGAATGGCGATGGAGAGAGCGAAGATGACAATGATGTCGTTGAGGATCAGATCTTCCATGCAGGGACTCCTGATCATCTATCTCGATCGGATCTGAAGTACGTTTGCAGGGTTCCCTCTCCTTTCGACAGGGCGTGAGTGAGGAACGCCGCTCCATCGTCGCCTCTACCTATCCTCATCGTAGAGGGTAACCCCCGGCGTAAGCGTGTGGGAAGGCGTGCCGCCCTCATCGTGGAATCTTTCCTGGAATCGTGCACCAGGGGGCTTTGCCCCCCGGACCCCCCACGACGAAGATAGGGACGGGGCGGCGATGGAGCGAGGTATCAACCAGTTCTCCTGTCTGAATATGGGAGATCAATCGACGAGAAATTTTCATCGCGTATGCCTGAGCCCCGGGTTCATGCTCAATTCTGCACAGCCCCATCCATAGCAATTTTTCATGCGGTATGCCCGAGGCGTGCTTTCGCATCATGCCTGCCCCACGGAGCAAAAAAAGATAAAAGGTGACGGTTCAGTCCCTCTTCCCGGCACGCTGCCGGTCCTTCTCCTCATACCCCTCGCGCAGCAGGGTCATGAGGTCCTTGACCGGGAGCGTCGTGTGTTCGGAGATATGATACTCGCAGAACGGGCAGCACGAGACGACCATCCCGGCCCCACTCGCCTCGAAGGCCTCGCCGCGCCGGTCCCCGAGGGCCGCCGCCACTTCGGGCCTGCCAGAACGCACCCCGCCGCCTGAACCGCAGCACTGGTTCGGGGTCTCGACGAACCGCTCGACCACCGTTCTGAGGAGAGCACGCGGCTCCTCGCTGATCCCCTGGCCACGGAGGAGGTGGCAGGGGTCGTGATAGGTGACGGTGAGCGGGAGCTTTGCCGGCGCCTCGCACCCGTATTTTGCGAGCACCTCCGTGGCGTCCATCACCTTGAACGGCGTTTTGTAGTCGTTCTTGAGTGTCGACCCGCACCCGGCGCACATCGTCATCACAAGATCGATATCGCGGGTCCTGAATGCCTCGATGTTGCGGCGCTTGAGATAGTCGATGAACTCCGTCTGGCCGGTCCTGATCAGGGGCGAACCACAACAGACCTGCTCGTGCGGGATGATCACCCTGATGCCGTTTCGCCGCATCACGGCAAGCATGTCAAGTGCCGTCTCAGGGAGGCGGCCGTTGTACATGCAGCCCACGAAGAACCCGACCGTCCCCTTCACCTCGCCCTCGGGTTCGATCACTGCCGGCACCTGCTCGAGGAGCGTCGGTTTCGTCCGGTCCACACTCCGGCCGGTCTGCCTGACCATCTCGGCCACCGTCGTATGGCGCGGGAGGGCAAGGCCCTGCCTCGCCGCCACCTCGCGGAGTTTCTCGATCGCCTTGCCCGGGATCTGGATCTCCTTGGGGCAGACGATCCGGCACTGCTGGCAGGAGGTGCAGGCGAAAAGCCCCCTCTCCACCGCTTCGCCCGCCCGCTCGCCGGTGTCGCGCGGGTCGAGGGCCAGGCGGAGTTCCTGACGCATCGCCGTCGGCCCCGCGAACTCAGAGACCTTCAGCGCTGGACAGACCGAGACGCAGGACATGCACTCGATGCACTCGCGCAGCGGTTTGATCGCCTCGATCTCGGCCTGTGTCGGGAACGTCTCACACTCGGCCGGGGTGATGGAGGTGAACCGGCCCAGGTACGGCGCCAGGTCCACTTCCAGATCCCGGGTCACCGGGAGGTCGAGGGGCTCGACGACCATCCCGTCGCGGGCCTCGGTCAGGCACGCCAGGCCGGGCGCGCCGTCCACCTTTACCGCACAGCTCCCGCACTGCCCGGCGCCGCAGCACCAGCGGTAGGCGAGCGTCGGGTCCATGGCATGAACGGCATGGAGGGCGTGGAGAACCCGCGCCCCGTCGTGGACCTCGACGGTATACTCTTCAAGGCGCGGCTGACTGTCGGTCTCCGGGTCAAAGCGCGAGACCTGAAACGTGATCTCTTTCATGGCTCTCTCTCCTCGATGGACGCTCCCTGCAGACTGATCCTGGTGTGGCCATACGGTGAGTGGGCCGGATCCCAGTCCTGGGAGACATCGGTCCGGTAATGGGCCCCGCGGCTTTCGGGCCGCAGGAGGGCCGAACGGACGATGAGCAGGGCTGTGGTGCAGAGGTTCTGGACGCCGCAGCATTCGATGAGGTTGCGTTCAGACACCGCCCGGATCGGGGCGGTGAGCAGACCTTCGACGACCCGCTCTGTCGTCTGCAGTGCGGTTGCGTCCCGCCGGATCCCGGCGCCGTCCCACATCGCACGCTGGAGGTGTTCCCGCACCCAGGTCGGCGAGGACTCGCCCTCGGAGAAGGCGGCGAGCCGTTCTTCCTGCGCTGCCACCTGGACCCGGTCGAGGGCTTTCGTCCGCTCGGGTGCCTTTCCGGCCGCTTCGCCGGCCCGCTTCCCGAAGACCTGGGTCTCGGCCAGGGCGTTGCCGCCGAGGCGGTTGGCGCCGTGGACCCCGCCGGCGGTCTCGCCGCAGGCGAAGAGCCCGGCCACGCTCGTCTGGCAGTGAGGGGTGATCCGCAGCCCGCCCATCACATGGTGGGCGGTGGGGGCGACCTCCATCGCCTCGGTCCTGATGTCCACACCGTACCTGAGGAACTGGGAGAGCATCAGCGGAAGCCGCTCCTCGATCTGGCTGGCCGGCAGATGGGTGACGTCCAGCCAGACGCCGTCGTGGGAGGTCCCTCGTCCCTCCAGCACCTCGGTGGCGATCGCACGCGCCACCACGTCGCGGGTGGAGAGTTCCATCCGTTCAGGGTCGTAGCGGTGCATGAACCGTTCGCCGTCTGCATTGACCAGATGACCGCCCTCTCCCCGCACCGCTTCGGTGACCAGCCGTCCCCTGGCGTCGTACGGATAGACCGCACCGGTCGGATGGAACTGGACCATCTCCATATCGATCAGGTCGGCGCCGGCGCGGTACCCGAGGGCGAAGCCGTCGCCGGTGCCGGTGCCCGAGTTGGTGGAGACATCGTAGACCCTCGACCCCCCGCCGGCCGCGAGGACGACGGCGTCGGCGCGGACCGCGATCATCTCGCCTTTTTTGTCCAGGGCCAGGGCGCCGCAGACCCGGTCCCCGTCTATGAGCAGTTCAATCGCGGCCGTCTCCTCCAGTCGCTCGACACCGCTCCCGCGCAGCCGCTCCATCAGGGTGGCCATGATCTCGTGGCCGGTCCGGTCGCCCGCGTAGCAGGTCCGCGGGAAGGACTGGCCGCCGAAGGAGCGCTGGGCCACCTCGTGGTCGGCCGAGGCGTCAAAGACCGCACCCCATCTCACCAGGTCGGCGAGGCGCGCGGGGGCGTCGTGGACCAGCGCCTCGACCAGGGCCGGGTCGTTGAGGTACGCTCCTCCGCGGAGCGTGTCGCCTACATGGAGGTCGCAGGTATCGTCGTCTTTGAGGACGGCGTTGTAGCCGCCCTCGGCCATCGTTGTACAGCCGCCCTTCCCGGTGAGGCTCTTGGAAAGGAGGACCGTCTCACCGTATCGGTCGGCCTCGATCGCCGCCCTCACTCCGGCGCCGCCACTCCCGATTACGAGGACATGGCAGTCGATCACGTCCAGCGCGCGCATTCACTTATTACGTGGGCGGTGTCAGTACATAAATAACATCGTGTGGGATCAGAGAGAGTGAGCCAGAAATGAGGCTTGTAATGAAATTCGGAGGCACATCTGTCGGTGATGCCGAGTCAATCGCCCGTGTGGTCGATATCCTTGCCCGGTACCATGCCGAGGGGCACGAACTCGCCGTCGTCGTCTCGGCCATGTCCGGCGTGACCGACCGGCTCCACGCCATCGCTGCAGAGGCCGAATCCAGCGTAGAAGAACCCCAGATTGCCGCATTTATCCAGGCACTGCGGGCAAAGCATATGAAGGCCCTTGAGGCCGTCGCACCCTCCCAGGTTGAAGAGGTCGGCGCCGTCATCGACGAACGGCTCTGGAAACTCGAGCATATTCTCACGGCGGTCCACGTCCTCCACGAGTTGACCCGCCGTTCCAAGGACTATATTGTCAGTTACGGCGAGCGTCTCTCGTCGGTGATCGTGAGCGCGGCCCTGCGTGAACGGGGTATGCCGTCGGTCGCCCTCGACGGGTGCGAGGCCGGGCTTCTCACCACCGACCGGCACGGCGACGCCCTGGTCCTCCCGTCCAGCGACGCGAGGATCAACAGCCGTGTTCTCCCCCTCCTGATGGACACAGTCCCGGTGATCACGGGATATATGGGCTGCACGCCCGAGGGGATCGTCACCACCTTGGGCCGGAGTGGTTCGGACTACTCGGGAGCGGTGATCGGCCGCGGGATCGATGCCGACGAGGTCTGGATCTGGACCGACGTCGACGGCGTGCTGACCTCGGACCCGCGGGCGATCGAGAACGTGCGCGTGCTGCCCTACATCAGTTACCGGGAAGCGATGGAACTCTCGTATTTCGGGGCGAAGGTGCTTCACCCGAAGTCCATCGAGCCGGCGATGGAGAAGGACATCATCGTGCGGGTGAAGAACACCTTCAACCCCGACCATCCAGGCACGGTGGTGCGCCGGCAGGAGAACCGCGAGAAGCGGGTGGTGAAGGCGGTCACGCACATCGACCGGGTGGCCCTGGTCAATGTCAACGGGGTGCAGATGGTCGGGCGGCCCGGGACGGCGAAGGAGATCTTCTCGCTCCTCGGGGACGCTGGGGTGAACGTGATGATGATCTCGCAGGCGTCGTCGCAGGCGAACATCTCGATGATCATCGAGGAGGCCGACCTGGCCGTGGCACAGGACGTCCTTTCCGGCCCGGTGAAGGCCGGGCTGGTGCGGGAGGTCACGGCAGACCGGAATGTCGTGGCCGTGGCGGTCGTGGGTGCCGGGATGGCCGGCACGCCCGGGATCTCGGGCCGCATCTTCACGGCGCTCGGGAACGAAGGGATCAACGTGATGATGATCTCGCAGGGGTCGTCCGAGGTGAATGTTTCCTTTGTGGTGAAACAGCAGGAGCACCATCGGGCGCTGCAGGTGCTGCACGACGAGTTCAGGCTTTCAGAGGAATGTGACGATGAGTAATACTACAGAAGGATATGCGGCGGCCGGAGTGGACATCGACCTCGAGGCGGCAGGGGTAAAGACGCTGATCGAGCAGTTGACCTTCCGGCGGTCGGGGGCGTTCCAGACGATCGGGAAGAGCGGGCATTTCGCCGGGCTGGTGGAGTTCGGCGATATGGCCCTGGCCCTGGCGGTCGACGGCGTCGGGACGAAGATGCTGGTGGCCGACGCCCTGGAGGACTGGTCGACGGTGGGCATCGACTGCATCGCGATGAATGTCAACGACCTCTTTGTGATGAATATCGAGCCGGTGGCGTTCGTGGACTATATCGCGTGCAGCGAGATTTCGCTGGACAAGATGCGCCAGATCGGGCAGGGGCTCAACGAAGGTGCCCGCCTGGCCAACATGAACATCGTCGGCGGGGAGACGGCGACGCTGAAGGGCCTGGTCACCGGTCTCGACCTGGCCGGGACGTGTCTCGGAGTCCAGCAGAAGGACCGGATCGTCACCGGCGAGCAGGTGACACCCGGCGACCTGATCGTGGGCGTGCCCTCGACGGGTGTCCACTCGAACGGCTACACCCTGGCCCGAAAGGTCGCCCTGGAACACGGCGGCTTCGACCTTTTCCTCCCGTCCGGCCGGACGGTGGGCGAGGCCCTCCTCACGCCGACCAGGATCTACCGGGAGGCGCTGGACGCCGCGGCGGCCTGCGAGGTCCATGGGATGTGCCATATCACCGGCGGGGGTCTCTTGAACTTCACCCGTCTCTCAAACTTTGGGTTCGATATCACCGATCCCCTGCCGGTCCCCGAGATCCTCGCATGGGTCGGGGAGCAGGGCGGGATCGCCGAGGCCGAGATGTACCGGACCTTCAACATGGGTATGGGCTACGCCTTCGTCATCCCTGAGGAGAGTCTGCCGGCCCTCAAGCAGGTGGTGCCCGACGCCGAGGTGGCCGGAGTGGTGGTGCCCGAGGCGGGTGCGTACCTCCGGGGCGAGCAGATCCGGTAAAATATTTTCATACTTTTTTTGGTGCGGGAAGGGCGGCAACTCCATCTTCATGTACGTTGATTGTGCCTTCCCGGCCCTATCGTCATCCCGGGGGTTCCGGGGGCAGAGCCTCCGGCGTGTGTGGTAGAGGAAAGCGGATGATCAGGCGTCCCGCCCCCTATCCCTGGATCTGTTCTACCGCCTCGCGAGAGGATAGAGCGGGGGACGGCACGGTTTGGTGTGCTCCTCTGAGAAGGGATCGCTCCTCTCCTTTTCCGGGGTCTACCTTCGGGGTCGCGACGGCGGGAAAGGTGAGGTGATCAGAAGGGCACGCCCCCAGTGCAGAATCTTCACCGCTCTTTCGTGTCAGGAGATTCCCCTCGTTCTCCTGAGCAAAAAAGAAGAAAAAAAATTACTCGGTCTCCAGATGACTCTGGACACTCCCGTTCACGAACTCGACCTTTCGGCAGGCGCACTCCTCGCCCGCCACCGCAACCGGGTACTCGCCGGTCAGGCACGCCGTGCAGAGGTCGCCGATATCGATCCCGATCGCGTCCACCATCTTGCAGAGCGGCACATGATAGAGCGAATCAGCGTGGATCTGCTTGCGCACCTCCTCGGTCGACCGTTTGTGCGCGATCAGTTCGGTCCTCGTCGGGAAGTCCACGCCCAGATAACAGGGGGCGACGATCGGGGGCGAACCCACCCTCAGATGAACCTCCTTCGCCCCGGCGTCCCTGACGATATCGATGAGCCGCCGCGAGGTCGTCCCCCGCACCACCGAGTCGTCGATGAGCACCACCGACTTGCCTTCCACGTGCTTTCGGATCGGGTTGAGCTTGATCCGCACGGCATTCTCCCGCATCTGCTGGTTGGGCATGATGAAGGTCCGGCCCATATACCGGTTCTTCATCAGACCCTCCAGGTACGGCGTCCCTGATTCTGTGGAATACCCGATCGCATACGCCGTCCCCGAGTCTGGGACCGGTGCCACAATATCGGCATCCGCCGGCCCACCCCTGGCAAGATCCTCGCCAATTTTGCGGCGCACGTCGTAGACCAGCGTCCCGTCGATGACCGAGTCGGCCCTGGCGAAATAGACGTACTCGAACATGCAGTGGGCCCTCCGGTCGGAGACCGCGATCTGCGTCGACCTGACCCCCGTCTCCGTGATCGTGACGAGTTCGCCGGGCCGCACGTCCCGCAGGAACGTTCCGTTGAGGGCGTCGATCGCCACACTCTCCGACGCCACGATGTGGCCATCCTTTGTCTTGCCCAGACAGAGGGGCTTGATCCCCAGGGGATCGCGGAAAGCGTACAGCGTCTCGTCGAGCATCAGCACGATCGAGTACGACCCCCGCAGGAGTCGCATCGCCGTTGCCACAGCGTCCTCTACCGAACCGGAGGTGCGGATCTCGTGGGCGATGATCGTTGCGATCACCTCGGAATCGGTGCTTGTACAGAAGATCTGCCCGTCACGCTCGTACTGCGCCCGCAGCGCATCGGTGTTCACCAGGTTCCCGTTGTGCGCCAGAGAGATGGTCTGGTCACGGAAGACAAAATTGAATGGCTGGATATTTTCCGGCAGATTCGCACCGGTTGTCGGATACCTGACATGCCCGATCCCGACGGTCCCCTTGAGCTCCTGAAGAATCGATTCATCAAAGACCTCGGCCACCAGTCCCTTGCCCTTGTGGACATAGGGCCGGTGGTCAAAAGTGGACATGCCCGCACTCTCCTGCCCGCGGTGCTGGAGAGCGTACAGGGCATAATACAACGGGAAAGAGACACCGCCAGCATCCACGATGCCAACGATCCCACACATATTCAGACTACCTTAATGAGTTGGTACTTTGGGGCGTTTGGTCGTCCACTTGTAGCTGCTCATCTTCTTGCTCCGGCCAAAGCCACAGGCCGAGCATACCTTGTGCTTGGCATGGAAGGATTTCTTTCCACACCTGCGGCAGGTGATGTGGCTGTTCTTCTGCCGCTTACCCATCGATGGTGTACCTTTTGACATGAACGCTCACCGTACTTATTCAACTGAAGGAGATATATAGATCACATTGTCTCCACGGACGATCACTGTGCCGTGTTTCTCCACCGAGCCTTCGACTTCTTCCTCGGCCCGGTCAAGGACGAGGTTCAGGTGGACATCGTACCCCTGCAGGATCCCGCGGATCTCACGCCCGCCTTTAAGAGCGATAATGACCGGCTGGCCGTTGAGTACCTGATCCAGAATCTCCAGTGGTCTTTTTGTCATGGTAATTACCCTTTGACCCGTTTAAGAGTACCATACATGCGAGGGGAATCTACTTAAATATACCGCGGCGAACCATTTAATGAGAGATACAGGGTATTGTGGTTGGCTATGGGGGATATTCAGGTTAAAAAAAGACACAGCATCAAGAAATCTGTGGCGACGCAGCTCAAGAAGGCGCTTGAAGCGGAGATCGGGGTCGATGCAGCACTCTTCGACGCAAAGACGATCGAAGTCGTCGAGACCGACTCGGTGTTCACGATCTATCTGGTGGAGAAGAAGCCGCTGCTGATGGAGTTCGAGGGTCGGATCTTCCCCACAGTGCGGGGTGCGGTCGAGCGGCCCTTCGAGGCGAGGAGGGTGACGGTCGACATGGGCGCCGTACCCTTCGTGATGAACGGCGCCGATATCATGCGGCCGGGGGTGGTCAACGCTACGCCCGACGTCAGGAAAGATGCACCCTGCATCATCGCCGAGGAACGATACGGCAAACCACTGGCCGTCGGGATCGCCCTCTATGACGGGGCCGACCTGCTGGCCCAGGAGAAAGGGAAGGTCGTCAGGACGGTCCACCGGGTAGGGGACAGCATCTGGAACCTTGAACTCTGAACGCGATTTGGATACCATTAAATAAATTCCATTCTAGAGTTGTTTTCATGGGAAAATTCCTCGAATCCATTATGGGCAGGAGCGCGCCTCCGAGGCAGGACGACTATATGGACCTCGACCTCAGCACCTTTGAGGGTGCGACGCACGACGAGCCGGCGTCGATGTACGTGAAGGTCGCCCAGATCACCGATATCAAGGACACCCCCCGCGTGAAAGACGAAGTCTACAACGGCAACCTGGTCGTCGTGGACATCACCCGCCTGAAGCTGGACAAGATCATGTACGAGCGGGTGCTCAAGGACCTCCGCGAGGTGGCGAATGATGTCAACGGCGATATCATCGGCCTCGGCGAGCAGCAGTACGTGATCATCACTCCCATGTCGGTACGGATCTCCAGGGAGAAGATCGGAGGACTGTAGTGCGCACCGTGCTTCGTGCCCCCTGCCCGGTCTGCAGAGAGGAGATCGAATATATCTATCAGACCGAGGAGATCCCGTACTTTTCTGAAATCCTCATCGAGAGTGCAAACTGTCCGTGTGGCTGGCGGATGAGCGACGCCTTCATCATGCGGGAAGGCGTGCCGGGGAGGGACGAGTTGACGGTCTCGGGCGAAGAGGATCTCTCGGTGCGGGTGGTGCGAGGCTCGGCCGGGACGATCGAGGTGCCCGAACTGGGAATCGAGATCAAGCCCGGCCCGGCCGCTGAGGCCTTCATCAGCAATGTCGAAGGGGTGCTCGACCGGATCGATGCCGTCCTGGAGATCGCTCTCAGGACGGCGGGGGCCGAGGAGCGGGAACGGTGCCTGGCGATCAGGGACCGGATCGCGGCGGTGAAGCGCGGCGAGGATCGGGTCACGCTGATCATCGAGGACCCGACCGGGAACTCGGCGCTGATCCGCAACCCCGAAGACGGTTGTGAATAACCGTTCATCTTTTTTGCCCGGGCCGGATGGAGTCTTTTTCCGGACCAAATGAAGAGGTTAAGGCTCTGTAGAATTGGGTATGAGACGATATCGCGCCTCAAGCATACGGGATGAAAATATCATACCAGAACTGGATCGATTCTTGTTCCTCCTCCTTACGAACGAGGAACGGATCGAAGTCGAGCACCCTGCCGGCCCTCGGTTATCCTCGTCGTGGGGTGTCCGGGGGGTGCAACCCCTCGGTGCACGATTCTAGGAACGATTCTACGATGAGGGCGGCACGCCTGATCATCATGCCTTCCCACACCCTTGCGCCGGTGGCACTGCTCTCGGACTCCTCTCTGCCCTGATATGCGACTGGAAGGATTGTATGAAGTACGCGGGTGATCGGCGGTGTCACTCTGGCAGAACTGTGAAGTTCTCTACAAAGCGGATGAATCGAAAAGTAGCGAAGGATGGATTTGAACCATCGGTCTACGGGTTATGGGCCCGTCGGGATCTCCTGACTACCCCACCTCGCTATCCGGGAAAAGCAGCATTTCATAATGAGAAAAGTAGCGAGGGATGGATTTGAACCATCGATCTACGGGTTATGAGCCCGTCGGGATCTCCTGACTACCCCACCTCGCTATGCTGTGGGGTATAATCTCTGTTCCGTTTCTATATATAATTTTCTTGCATGCCTGGAGACAGATAGATTATTCTGGACGTCTCATTCCGGATCATGGACGAAGATCTTGAGATGATCAGACAACGCAAGCAGGAAGCACTGGCGGCACGCATCGCCGCCCTCAGGCAGGGGGTGATCAGGGTCGACGACCTCTCCCTCGCCGACACGGTCCGGGAACATCCTCTTCTGGTTGTCGACTTCTCGGCCGAATGGTGCGGTCCCTGTCAGCGTCTCGCCCCGATCTTCGAGGCCCTTGCCGCCGAATTCGCCGGTACCGTCACCTTCGCCACCTGCGACATCGACGAGTCGCATGGGGTCGCCTCCTCCTTCGGCGTCCAGGTGGTCCCGACTATCGTCTTCTTCTCACACGGTCGGGCGGTTGGACGACTCACCGGTGCGCTGCCCGCCGACGTCCTCCGCGCCAATGTCACAAAAATGTTCGGGCTATCTGAATAACCCTTTTTTTGCAGTCAGTCCGCTGAGTTTTGCGGCCAGGATAAAGTCGGTCCGCGTCAGTCCGCCGCAGGCGTAATTGTACCACAGGACGTCGACGTGGCGGTACTGCGAGAGGACGATGTCAGGGAAGTGGTTCGCGCCGCTCTTCGATCCGATCTCGATGACCAGGTTGATGAACGCGGCAGCCTCTCCGACGGTCCGGAAGGAGAACCTCCTCCATAGTCTCCCGTTCTCCAGTGTCCACCCCGGCACCTCGGGAAGGAGTGCAAGCATCTCCCGCCTGGTGAGCGGTGCCGACCCGGGTTCCACCGGCACGGCTGTCTCTGCGCTGAGAGGCATGCTCCTGCCTGCTCGTCCTGAGATATAAAGGTTGTTATGGTGGGAGACCGCACCAATTCAGTGTGTCGTCAGTCTACGCCGCCCTTCACCCTACGCTCAAGAACGTGCTCGCCCATCGCCTCGGCTGGACCGATCTCCGCCCGGTTCAGGAGGAGGCGTGCCGCGCCGCCGCCGAGGGGGCCGACCTTCTGGTCGTCGCCGGCACCGCAGGTGGCAAGACCGAGGCCGCCCTCATTCCGGTCGTCGACGCCGCGCTCAAAGGCGGGTACCCCGGCGTCGTCTGCCTCTGCCTCTTCCCGCTCAAGGCCCTCATCAACGACCAGGCGGCCAGGGTGGAGGAGTTCTGCACCCCGGCCGGACTCTCGGTCACCAGGTGGCACGGCGACGTCGGCCGCGGGGAACGCTCCTGGGCGGGGGGCGACCCGCCCCATCTCCTTCTCACCACCCCCGAGTCCCTGGAGGTGATCCTTCTGGACAAAGGGCTCAGGACCGCCCTGAAGAATCTCAGGTTTGTCATCGTCGACGAACTCCATGCTTTCGCCGGCGATCTGCGGGGCGTACAGGTCAGGTGTCTCCTCGACCGCCTCGACGAGGTGGCCGGGCGACCGTTGCAGCGGATCGGCCTTTCGGCGACGGTCGGCAACCCCGACGAGATCCTCGACTGGTTCTCCGGGCCGGGCCGCCGGCGCCGGATCGTCGCCGTTCCCGCACCGCCGGGGAAGAAGCAGTTCTCGTTCACGGTCGCCCGTGACCGCGAAGAACGTGCCCGTGCCGTCGCTCGCCTCGTCGCCGGGCAGCGGGCCCTCGTCTTTGTCGGCAGCAGGAGCCAGGCCGAAGGCCTTGCCGGAGATCTGGCCGATAAGGTGGAGCGCCTCTCGGTCCACCATTCTTCCCTCTCTCCGGCGATGCGCCGGGCGGCCGAAGAGTCCCTCGGCGGGGTGGGTAGCCCCTGTGTCATCTGCACCTCCACCCTCGAACTCGGGATCGACATCGGTGGCCTCGACCTCGTCGTCCAGGTCGGCCCGCCCCCCTCGGTCTCCTCCTTCCTCCAGCGCCTCGGCCGGACCGGCCGGCGAGGGACGCCTGCCAGGATGGCCTTTGTCCTCGGCGACGGCCTCGACCTCCTCATCGCCGTCGCAACCGTCGAGGCCGCCGCCAACCATGAGGTCGAACCTCTCGTCCCGCCGCGGGCGCCGTACCCGGTCCTGGTCCAGCAACTCTTCCTCGCCCTCCTCGCCCGCGGCCGGGCCCCGTCACCCTCTCTCGTCGCCCACCTCTGCCGGTTCACACCTTTCAAAGGGATGGAGAGCGAGGTCAGACTCATCCTCGAGCACCTTCTCGACACCGGCCACCTCGTCGCCGACCGGAACGTCCTGATGCTCGGGCCCGAGGCCGAACGGACCCTCTCGCGTTCGCACTGGGTTGACCTTCTCTCGGTCTTCGCCCCGGCCGCCGCATACCGCGCCCTCACCCCCGAAGGGGAGGCGGTCGGCGACCTCGACGCCAGGTTTGTGGCCGGTGGTGCCGGCACGGTCTGCACCCTCGGCGGTCGGCGGTGGCGGGTCATCGCCCTTGACCATGACTACCAGATCGCCACCGTCGTCCCTGCAGGCGGCAGCCCCGCGGCCTCTGACCGTCGGCCCTTCTGGTCGGGCACCGGTGCCCCGCTCAGCCCGGTCGTCGCCGCGTCGGTGCGGCGTCTCCTCGGCAGAGGGCGCTCCGTCCTCCCGCTCAGCCGGGCCGAACAGGCGACGGTCGGGGGGTTCGCCCAGGAGATCGGAGCCGCCGTCCCGCAGGATAGGTTCCTCGTCCTGGAGCGCTCCGAGGGGATCGTCGTCCTCTCGTTTCACGGCGGCCGGTTCAACCGCGTCCTCGCTGCCGTCCTCTCCACTGTCCTCCCGGACGGTCCGAAGGTCAGGCCCGCCGACCTCTGGCTCCTCATCGAGGGTATGACCGGCCCCGACCCCGCCGGCGAGGTTGCGGCGGCCCTTGATGCAACAAAGGCCCTTGAAGAGGATGAAGTCACCGCCGCACTCCCCTTCCCGGATCCTGAGGAGTGGAAGTTCGGTCCCCTCCTCCCCCGAGAAATCTTCGCCAGAATGGCCGCCGCCGACCGCCATGACTCTCAAGGTTTTGTCTCAATCATGAAAAGGGAAGATATATTTATGGTCTGACCGTATTCTTCAGGTTGATGTGGGCCGCTCTCTCTGCCCGGTTCATTCTATTGATGGCCGTCCATGACGGAGACCAGTCGGTTACTCCGGGGTGTCCTCCGTCTACCGGCATGCCGGGACGGAGGAGTCTCTGATGCGGGCCCGTTTTCTCGCCGCCGCGGCCGTCCTTCTCATCTGTCTCAGTGCCGCCGTCTTCCACCTCTCGACCACCTATGACGACTACAGCAGATACAACGTCCAGTGGAACGGCACCTCGGCCTTCTTCTCGCAGCTCGAGGAGCGGGGGGCAGAGTCGATCACCGACCCGAACGACCTTGTACACTACGACGACACCCTCCTTCTGATCGTCGCCCCTGAGGGTCCGCCGGGGCCGGAGAGGATCAAGGCATACAACAACTTCCTGGCACGCAACAACACCCTCGTCCTCTGCGACGACACCGGCGAGGCCGCTGCTCTCCTCGACGCACTCCCCGCCACGATCACGATTCTGCCCGGCACCGTCTCTTCGGTCGAGCGCGAATACACCACCACTGCTGCAGTCAGAGGGTATCCGGTCGGCAACCACACCCTGGTCGAGGGGGTCTCGGCCGTCCTCCTCAACCGGCCTGCGGCGCTGGAGGGCGGGATGCCCCTCCTCCAGACTTCCCTTCTTTCATGGGCCGACGAGGACCAGAACGGCCGGATCGACGGCGAGGAGACGGTCGGACGGTACCGCCTGGGAGTCACCGAGAAGATCGGCGGCGGCGAACTGATCGTCATCGGGGATCCCGGGATCTTTCTCAACTCGATGGCGGGTCTGGGGGAGGGAAACAAACAATTTCGAGAGAATATTCTCTCTCTTCGCCCGGTCGTGCTGGTTGACGAGGGATGGAGCAGGACGGCCGCTGCCGGGCCGTTCACCGGTATCATTCTATGGGTGAAGGAACGCCCTCTCTTCCAGATGGGTGTTCTGGCCCTGTTCATGTGTGGAGCAGTATATGTTTTCAGAAAGAGGATCAGGAGGTAGACGAGATGGATGTGAGTGAGCGCGATGTGGTACCGATTGCCGAGAAGTTTGAGGAGGTCAGGGGGACTGTCAACCGGTATGTGGTCGGGCACGAGGATCTGATCAGGCTGATCGCGATCAGTTCTCTCTCCGAGGGGGCGATCCTCATCGAGGGCGTCCCCGGCACCGCGAAGACGACGGTCTCGAAGATCATGGCGCATCTCCTCTCCGCCTCTTTCAGGCGTGTGCAGGGTGCGGTGGATGTCCAGCCGGCCGACATCATCGGGGTGCGGATCTATGCCCGCGATAAAGAGGAGTTCCTCCTGAAAAAGGGTCCGATCTTCTCGAACTTCGTCCTGATCGACGAGATCAACCGTCTCACCCCGAAGACCCAGTCGGCCCTTCTCGAGGCGATGAGCGAACAGCAGGCGACGATCGATGGGGAGACCTATCCCCTGCCCCGACCCTTCTTCGTCATGGCCACCCAGAACCCGTACGAGTTCGAGGGAACCTTTGCCCTGGTGGAGGCTCAGCGGGACCGTTTTCTCTTCAGTGTCCCGCTCACTTATCTCGATGCCGAGGACGAGATCGAGATCCTCAGGCGCGCCCAGAGCGGGAGGCTGGCCTGGGACGATTACGTGAAGACCCTCGTTCCGATTATCAGACCCGAAGAGATCGAAGAGATGGTCAGAACGGTTGCGGCGATCCATGTCGAGGAACCGATATGCCGATACATCACCGACCTGGTGATGGCCACCAGGAACCATCCAGACGTCCGTCTGGGAGCGAGTTCCCGGGCATCGCTCGCACTTCTGCGCGGGGCGAAGGCCAACGCGGTTCTGGAAGGACGCACCTATGTGATCCCGGACGACGTAAAGGCCCTTGCCCTTCCGGCCTTCCGTCATCGGATCGTGCTGGATCGGGAGGCGCTCATCGGGCGTGTCCCGGTGGATACGATCGTCAGGGAGATCCTGGACCTCGTCGAGGTGTCCTGAGCCGTGAAGCCGGGTCCGGCCGCAGAAGGGACGGGGGTGCTTGCCCTTGCCGTCACCGCCTATGCCCTCCTCTTCGACGATCCTGCCGGTTTCGTCGTCGCCGGAGCCCTGCTCGTCTATCTGGTGTACCGGGCTCATCTCTTTCTCCGGAATATCACGCGGGTCGTCGGGTCCCTGGCCATCTTCAGGAAGGTCGAGAGGACCATTGTCAGACAGGGGGGCGGTACCGGTGTCGAGACGACGGTCACCTACGAGCCGCGTCCCGGTCTCGCGGTCGGGGTGGAGGATCTCGTCCCGCCGGTCGCGGTTCAGGACGGGGAACAGGCGTATGACACCCCGGAGTCCGGGAAGATCGTGGTCAGGCACCGGCTGAAGTTTATGGCGGCCGGGGTGACCGCTTTTGGGGGGATCAGGCTCGCCGCTCGCGACCCCTTCTTCTCAGGTTCCCTCGACCTGAAACACAGTGCGTTGATGACACCGTCGATCACGGTCATACCGACCGGGACCTCCCTCACCTCCGCGGCCGCGGGGTCGGGGTTCGATGAACACCACGAAGAGGGACAGGCGGTTCTCCTGAAAGGCCAGGAGACGCGTTCGTACCGGGAGTACGTCTCCGGTGACCCCTTTGAGTTAGTGGACTGGAAACTCTCGGCCAGGCACGGTAAACTGTACATCAGGGAACCGGAGGCCATGAGTGGCGGGTCGCCCTGTGTCATCGTCGACCTCCCTGACCCGGGGCATCCTCTCTCCGACGATGAGATGACCAGGTACTCGATGGCGGTGAACGGTGCGGTCGAGGGGACGTACAGGAGGTATGGGGTCTGCCCGCTCCTTCTCATTGCCGGCGGCGAGGTGGTCGCCTCCCTCCCGCCGGAAGTTCCTGAAGAAGAACTCTTCGGGGCGCTGGCGATGGTCAGGCCGACTGAACAGACCGTCCCGGTCTATCGGTACCTGGATGCGGCGACGGTGCAGACGCACCTCAGGGGAGTGCGGAAAGCACCCGGGTGGGAGGGGACGTTCAGGGAGAGACTGGGGACGTTTATCTCTTCTTTTGGGTCGGAGGATGGACTGTCTTATTTCTGGACGCAGGTCACCGGCACCCTGCGCCGCTCCAGATCGAACGGGGTCTATCTCTGCACGCCGGGCCGGGGCGACATCAGCCACCTTGTCCAGGTGGTCCTGGAGGCGAGGCATCTCGGCTTCGATGTTTCGGGCTGTACTCTCTCGGGCCCGGAGAGCGCGGCGGCCAGGGCCGAACTGGCCGCATGCGGGATGGAACGGATGGAGGAGATCTGAATGGAAGCACGGATCTGGTTCGGGATCTTTGTCCTGCTCGGGCTTGCGGCTGCGTTCCTCGGCCCTGCCGCCCCGGCCGGGATCGGTGCGCTTGTCGTCGCGATCGGTCTGATCGCACTCGGAAGGGGAGAAAAGGATCACTGGTTCCTGGTCCTTGCGGCAGGTGCCCTGGTCGCCGTTGCTGCGGGTTTCACCTCGCCCATCTGGTCGACGGTTCTTGTCCTCGTCCTCCTCGGGTGGGTGGAAGACCGGTTTGCGTTCTTCTCCTCGAGAGAAGGGAAGGTGGCCTTCCTGGTCTTTGCCGCCGCGGTCGCCGTGGTTCTCCTGGCCCCGGCCCTGCTGATGAGGCATATCTTCCTTCTTTTCGGCGGTCTTGGTATACTCCTGCTGGTGTCCGGGTTATTTCTCTCCCTATCATGGTACAGACTGGTATGGTCTGCACGGAGGAGTGAAGAATGAAAAGACGTTTCTTGATGAATGACACGATTGTTGCCGGGGCGCTCCTCCTCGTGGCCGCCCTCGCGGCCCTCGCCCTGGCGGCGCTGACCGGTCGCGGCGATATCACGACTGCCACGCTGATCCTTGCCGGTTTCGGCTCGTTCGCCTCGGGACTGTTTCTCCTTGCGCTCTCCAGGGGACGGACCCCCGACCCGAAGTTTGCCGTTCTCCTGCCGGTGCAGGGAACGGTCGGGATCGCCACGCTGCTCGCCGACCTCGGGGTGCAGGGGGACGCCAGGTTCTTCCCGCCCGATCTGGAGGGCCGTACCCGCGCTCTGGTCCCTGCCGGTGGCCGGATGCCGTCGTCTCCGCCGGAGAGCACCTATTCGTATCTCACCACAGAGGAGGGTGACGCCGCGGTGATCACGCCCCTTGCCGCCCCCTGCCTCTCCTACCTGAAAGATTCCTGCTCGTTTGAGGTGCCTGCCGAACGGGAACAACTCTGCGAGGCGATCGTCGAGGTCTGCAGGGACGTGCTCGAGGTCTCGGAAGGTGTCGAGGCCGTGTTCGACGGCGACAACCTGGTCGTCGACCTGAAGGGCTTTGCCCTTGCCGATGGGTGCCGGGCGGTCAGGAATGCCTCGCCGAAATGCTGCACCATGGTCGGATGCCCCTTCTGCTCGCTCATCGCCTGCATCGCCGCCGAGGGGACCGGAGTGCCGTGCCAGATCCTCGCGGCTTCTCCATCGAAAAAAGGGAACGATCTCCGCCTCATCATCGGGCCGTCGGCCTGACCGTGATCCAGAGGTGAAGGTCGCGGTAACTCGCGTTGATCCGGTCCTTGCCCCAGACCGCGTCCGATGGCACCGTTTCGTTGAAGAGGAGGAACTGGAGGCGGTTCATCTCGGTTTCGGTGACCGTGAAATTGTACGGGCGCTCGACGGTCTCGTTGTGCGGCACGGTCACGGTGAAGCGGTCGAGTCGTTCCATGGCGTTGATCCGAGAGGTGTTGGTCGCCTCGTCGAAGGTCTGGTTGGTGAGCAGCACCTCGACGGTATAGGGCACCTCCCGGTACTCGTGGTTCCCTACACCGATGATAAGGGACTGTTCGCTCCCGGCGAAGAAGGAGGTCGGGTAATCGGCAGCCTTTCCGCCGGGACCGAGGATATAGAACTCGGTGAAATGTTCGCCTTCTTTCGGGACGACGAGGACATAGATGGTCGTCGTCACCGCCGCGAGGATCGCGAGGACCAGGATCACCGAGAGGGCGCGGTCGAGACGCGACTGTTCTTCAGGGAAGAGTTCGGCCTTTGCCTCGGTGACCATCTCGTTGAACGGAACGACAAAGCGCCGGTCGTCCGGGAGAAGCGCCCGCCGCCAGTGGGCGGCGATGAGCATCGCGAAGGTGAAGGCGATGAGAGAGACGAGGATGGGTTCGAGCCTGATCCCCCATGGGGTGTAGTTGAGGGCGAGTCCGATAAGGGGAACGACCGCGATCGAAAGTCCGAACGAGAGGGCGACCCGTTCGATGCCGTCGATATCGTCTTTTTCAGGGAAGAGTGCGGCAATAAGGGCATAGCCCGGGATGAAGATGACCATGGGGAGGCCGAAGATCGCCTGGACAAAGGTACCGTGGGTGAGCGGCACGTAGATTGCAGCGACGGTCGCCAGAGCCCAGAGGGCGACAAAAATGAGATCTTTCGAGGTGGCCTTCGGGTCGAACGCCTCGATGATCACGGGTTTTGTAGGCTGTTCTTCATTCATAGATCCTCAAGAAAATCTTTATCGACGTTTCATGCCGGTGATCAGGACGACGGCAAGGGCGCCGAGGGCGCACCAGATCGCGAGGGGGGACTGGGTCGGTGTGGTGGCGGTTGTCTGGGGTGCGGTGGTGGCGACGGATGTGGTGGTGGCCGGGGTTGTACCGGCGGGGGCTGCGGGGGTTACCTGTACTGAAAGCGGTGTCACGATCGCGAACTCGCCTGCTTCAGAGACCGCGGTCGAGATGGTCGAGCCGTCGATACGGCTCGGGACGGCTTTCCATCTGCCGTCAATAAAGGCGAGGATGGTAAGCGACGCGGTCCTGTCGGCCCCGGCTTTGTCCAGGTCAAGAACAAGGGTTGCTTCGGGCTCGAAGGATGCGCTCGACGGGAGGACGGCGTAGGGGCCGGCGACCGCCTGCCAGTTCTCGGGCACGGCACGGTTGCTCACCATGATGGCGAGGTCGCCGGTCCGGGCGCCGGAAAGGGCCCTTTCGTCGAAGGTGAGGGTTGCACCCCGGTCAGAGGACGAAATGGTCACGGGTTTTGTATCGGTCGAAGTCGGTGTCGCCGTGCTGTCTTCCCAGTTCGACGAACTGCCGGGGGATGAGGTTGTCGGTTTGGTCGTGGGCTCGGTGGTGGGCTCGGTCGTCGGGACGAGAACGCCATCGACATAGATCTTTACGCCGACGGTCCCGCCGTTCAGGCCGGTGACCGTGAAGGTCATCTCCGAGTTCTCAGGGCCGGTTTTCTTTCCTGAGAGGTCCATCGAGGTTGTCACGGCTTCTGCGCCGGCGATGCCTTCACCGTTGAGGGTGAGGTACTGGATGAGTCCCTGCGGGATATCGGTGTTCTCTTTGATATTGACGACGCCGTCCTCGCCTTCGCCATAGATCGTGACGGCCCTGCCGCCCATTCTTGCGTTGAGGTTTGTGGTATTGACGTTCTCGGCGTGGATCGCGATCCGCCCGTCTTTGAGGGCGAAGGGGATCTGGAGGTTGTTGGTGCTCAGCGAGAACTTTCCGTCTGCGTCGAGGGGCACGGCCGCCTCGATCTGGATCATAAAGGTACTGTCGTCGGCGAGATCTGTGATCGAGATGGTGATCGGATCGTTTTCGTTGATAGGGTCCGGTGTAATGGTGACCGTTGCGGCAGAGAGTGGGGCGATAAGAATGAGGAGCCCGATAATCACTGTCAGCAATCCGGGGGTGCTGGGCTGTTCCATGCTCACTTAGTCCCGGGCGAAAGTATATCTTTTTTGTGTATCCCGGGGCATGGTGCCCGGTTTTGGAACGCTTTTGAACACGATCCAATATATAAAGATGACGTTTTTCTGGGGTCAGGATATTTTCGAAATGTTTAAATCTCAACTCTCTTCTTTACTTTGTTACCGCTGAGGTGGTGTTGTTGAAACCTGTTCCTTCTCAGAGCATTCTGACTATTCTGATACTGTTGGTCCTGCTGGCCCCCGCCACGGCAGGAATACCTGACGGCACGGTCGTCCAGACGGACGAGAAAGTGCCTGTCATTGTCGTCCTCAAGGACCAACCGGACCGCGGAACGAATTTCTTGACGATGAAAGCCGAGGCTGCCACCAGTCAGGCATCGGTGCTCTCGTCCATCAGTGTGATCGACGGTGCTGCTGCGCAGTCTGCGGAGCAGTTCTGGATCGTGAACGCGATCCGGATCGAGGCCGACCAGGCAGCGATTGAAAGGATCGCCCTCCTCCCGGGGGTCGACCATGTGGAGCCCGACATGAGGGTGATGGTCAACGACCCCGTTAGCAAGGTGTCAAGCGTCGTCGATACCCAGTACACGAGAAGCGATGAGGCGTACCTCATGCCCTGGAACCTTGACTGGGTCGAGACACCCGGCGTCTGGTGCGCCGGCAACATGGGCGAAGGGGTCACGATCGCGGTCGTGGACACCGGTATCGACGGTTCTCACCCGGCCTTCGGCGGCCGTGTCAAGGCCTTCGCCGACTTTGTGAACGGGGAGAATGAATCTGCCTATGACGACGAAGGTCACGGTACCCATTGTGCCGGCACCGCCGCCGGCGGTGAGGTCGCGGTCTCTACAGATTATGAGGGCAATGTGGACGTCGTCCTCGGCGTCGCCCCGAAGGCCGACCTGATCGGCGCAAAGGTACTGGACTTTGAGGGAAGCGGGTGGATCTCCGACATCCTCAAAGGCATCCAGTGGTCGGTCGAGAACGACGCCGATGTGGTCTCTCTCAGTGCGGGGTCATACTTCTGGAGAGCGGAGACAAAACCCGGCGAGGAAGACGAATCGTGTCCTATGATCGAACCAGGGGAGACACTGACTCTGACCCTCGAGGTCTCCTCGAATTATGCTGATGGCGATGACGTCTATGAACCCCAATTCGTCGTCGGCGGGTATGTGCTTGAGCAGATGGGATACTATAACTCTGCAACGCCATATACGCCCGCCCCTGCCAACCTGACGTTCTCCCTTACCGCACCCGGTGATGTCACGCCAGCGGGGGGGCTCATCGACTGGGACGGCTTTGACCATTCCCCCTACACGGTGATGTTCAAGGCGCCGTACACGAGCAACAGCGGGAACTGGAATGGTTTCTGGACGGTGAATATCACCAACAACGACAACGGAACGGTCTACCTGAAAAAGGTCGTGATCGCCGAGGCTTACGAGTCTGATGGGAACTCCGCTTTTGACAGAACTCTGAACAACCTTGTCGAGGGCGGTGTGGTGGCAGTCGTTGCGGCAGGCAACGACGGGTACTATGGTACCGGCACGGTCAGCACGCCCGGCACGGCGCAGGACGTCATCACGGTCGGGGCCACCGACTACTGCATGGACTACCGGGCGAGTTTCAGTTCCATCGGGCCGGTGAACCGGGCAAACCCCTACGTCAAGCCTGATGTGATGGCGCCCGGCGTCGGCATTCTCTCCGCCTATCCGGGCGGACAGTACGCCGTGATGGACGGCACTTCGATGGCCACCCCCTGTGTTGCCGGCACCGCCGCCCTCATGCTCGCCGGGAACGATACCCTGACCCCGGCAGAGGTCAAGCAAGCCCTGATGGACTCGGCCGTCCATATCAAAGAGGACGGCACGGCGATGGCCACCCCCGAACTGAACAATCTCTACGGCGCCGGCCGGATCAGTGCGTACAGGGCGGTCGAAGCGACTGGCGGCCTGCACGGTGCGCCTGAAGTGTCTTCTTCTCTTACCGAACTCTTCGGTGGGCCGTATTACAACCAGGCCGACCCCGACACCGTGAAGATGCTCGCGGTCTGCTGGAATGCCACGGCATCGGCTCCGGTCGCCAACGAGACGGTGAATTTCTATCTTTCAGACTATAATTACGCGAATTGGGACATTATCCGCTCAGATTCGGCCGTAACGGATGCCGACGGCATGGCGACCGTCGCCTTCGACATCTCTACGCTCACCCCGGGCCGAAATTTCAAGGCCGAGGTGACGTGGGGAGACCATGTCCTGTCCGGTTTCTGGAGCAAGTACTACTCCCAGGACGGCGGCGGCACTTCCGTCACCCCTGCCCCGCTCTATGAGGCTCAGTCCTTTATCGCCCCGCTGGACGGCGCCGTCACGATGCGTTACCCCCTCATCGACACCGACGGATCGGCCTACACCGAACCGGTCAGACTGGTGGTGAAGAACGCTACAATTACCTTCTATAATGAAACCCTGACCCCGGTCGACGGTGTCGTCACGGCCACCGTCGATTTTGCGGGCTTCGACATCGACCCGACCAACTATTGGTCCCGCCCCTACATCCTGATCAACGATCGGAACGCCGGGACAGTGTCGTTCTCGTATGAGATCTACTATGAGGCCTTCTCCTCTCCGAAACTGGCGATATGCCCGCCCGGCAGTTCAATCGACATCGCCCTGGAGGTCGCCGGCCACCATAGTGGTGGGGTCGTCACCTCGAAGGACTATCGGGTGGACGTGACCTCTTTCACCGAGACGGAGATCCTCTCCCTCCCGCCAGAACTCCTGGGTCAGTTCGCGACCGGAACACCTGTCGACGCGGCCGCTCTCCTTGAGGCGGCGGAGGGTCTGACCCCCGTAGAGTCGACCGGGACGGTCAGCGTCACCAACGGAATCGGCATCTATAACTTCACGATGCCGGCAGACTGCTCTGTAGCGGTCGTCAAATTTTTCGACCCATCTTACGAGGATTACGGCTATTATGACTCTTCCATGGTATCGGTCGTCTATGGTTCGATGTCGCCATGGACCCTTCACCGTGTGACCGCCCCGATGCCGGTTGCGCTGGATACTCTCGACAGCACCTTTATCGGCGTCTCAGACTACACATGGCCGTCGACCTGGAACCAGAGCGAGTACCGCTCGGTGCCCGGCAGTCAGGCCACCCTCCAGGCCGTTGTCTGTACGATAAACGGCACGACGTACGATGTGACCCCTGACGCCGGGAAGACGGTCAGGCTGTACACCGTCGACGGTGTCAGGACGAACACGACCGGCGCCGACGGCACCTGCACGTTCACGCTCGACGTGGCAGGAAAGAGTTTTGAAGACGTGATCCTGCTCACCGAGGGCATCGATGTCGCTGCAGGGACGTTGAATTATATACCCTTCTCGATTTACTCATCCAGCCGCGTCCCTGCCGGCCTCCTCGGATGTGACCCGGAAGCCGCTGCAGCGGTCGTGACCCTCAATCCAGCTTCGGAGACCCGGTGGATGGATGTCACGTATCAGGGCAGTGGTTCGTATCAGGTGGCGCTCCATTCCTATGGCCCGGACGACACCCCCATCGTTGAGCGCGGTATATTTGCGGCAAGCCCCTGGGTCGGGTGGCTTACAGAGGGGACCGAGTTTGCCGACACCTTCGCCTACACCGGTGACTGGACCAAGACCATCGCCCCGAGCGTGAACGGCACCTATGAGGGCCGCGCCTCGGTGGTGTGGGACGGACGTTTCGTCGGGTACATGGGCCGGATGTTCAGCGTACCCGAGGCCTCCGTCAACTACGAAGTGAAACCCGACGTTCTGGTCGGCACAACGGTTCCGGTGACCTTCACCGTCACCGACAATGACGGCAACCCGGTCGGCGGAGCCAAGGTCGGGTTCTTCCTCGGCGGCGCTACCTTCTTCGATTACACCGGAAACGATGACGATGTCCGCCCGATCAACATTGATCACATGAACATGTGGTACCCCGACCCGTACTCCGAGGTGCTCACGGGCTATACCAAAGCGAACGGGCAGGTCACCCTGGACGTCCACGCGCCTTCCGCCGAGATGGCGCTCGAAAGGAGGGCGCTTGGGTTCTCTGACTATATATTCTACAAGACGGTCTGCTACAAGGGCGACGAGGTCATCAAGCCGGACCTCTGGTATTATGACGGATGGTACTATGACGGCGCCTTCAAACTCACCGCCGAGGCCCTGCCCGACTTCGTCCCTGTCGTCAGCGCCCCCCATGTGGTGAAGTTGTACAGGAACGACTCGGTCGTGGTCAATGACCTTCGTCTTGAGATCAAGAACCAGGGCACCGTGGACTTCGTGTACGACGGGAGCAACGCCGTTGTGGTGAAGGCCTCCGTCGGTTCCAAGGACCAGTCCACCACCTGTGATAAGAGTATCGCCGTCGGCGAAACAAAGACCGCCCTGTACACGAGTGTCCAGGCCTACGCCTCCGACTACGGCATCGACACCACTAACTACGACCTGCCGGTGGACGTGAACGTGAACGTCACGGTCAACCCGGAGCATGTGATCGACGAGGTCACCTACGCGAACAACAACCTGGTCTATCCGGTGCGGATCACCGCCCCCGACCTTGTGGTGGAGATCGGGGTCCCGTCGGTCGTGGTCGAGAGCACCGTCCCCACCCCGATCACCCTCGAGGTGACGAACAAAGGCGAAGTACCTTCGGTGGCCACGACGATGGTCTACTCGATCAGCGGCACGCCGGAGGAGACGATCAATGTTCCCGCCCTTCAACCAGGTCAGAGTTTCAATGTCTCGAGGAACCGGGTTCTTCTCAAGGGCACCTACACCCTGGCTCTCAAGGTGAACCCGAACGGTGTCACTGACTATGAGACGACATTCGAGAACAACCGGGTCACCAGGACGGTGAACTGCTACCTCTACCCGACAACCTCCGTCGTGCTGCCCCAGGATCTTGTCCTGGTGCCGGGCACGACCTATGACCTGCCGATCGTGGTGAAGGGTGCAGAGAACCTCGCGGCCTACCAGATGACCTTCACCTTCGACCCGGCGGCCTTCACGGTCACGGATGTGACCTCGGGTGCGATTCCACTGACCGCAAAGAACATCGAGACAGGCACTGTCACATTCAATGGCGGGACCACAACCGGTGTCGGCGGTGACGTGACCGTGGCCACGGTCCACCTTTCAGCGACCGGTTCGAGTGGAACCGAATCGGCGCTCAACCTTGACGCCAAACTCTGGGACGCAAACGAGTATGCGATCCCGGTCGAGGTGACCCCCGGCAGCGCTGTCCTCCTCCTGTACGGCGATGCGAATGGCGACGGAACGGTCGATCAGGCCGACACCCTCCGCGTCCTGAAAGAAGTCGTCGGTCTGACGGCGAGTCCGGCCTCCGGAACAACGGCCTTCCTCCAGACAGACGTCCATGAGAACCGTGCGATCGAGGTCGGCGACGCGATGTTCATCGCCCAGAAGAATGTGGGCCTCAGGGACCACTACTTCAGGATTGTGTGAGGTGAATGCAGATGAATGTGAAAAATCTCCTGGTGGTGGGGCTCATCCTCACCGCCCTTCTGGTATCAGCGGCATCCGCGGCTGACCTTGTGGTCATGCCCCAGAGTTCTACCAGTGCAATCGGTGAGGTCACCGATGTGACACTGCGGGTTGAGAATGTGAACCATCTCGGTGGGTTCGATATCGACCTCTGCTGGGATCCCTCGGTGGTCGTGCTTGACCCCGAACCGGGCAGCGTGACCATCGGTCCGCTCTTCTCCGGCGATGTGAACGACACCGCGTATGCAAGCCAGAATGGGCGTGTCCGGGTGGCGGCGGTGAACGCCAGTCTTGAAGGTGTCTCGGGCACCGCCGACCTCTTCACCGTCCGCCTGAAGACCGTCGACGACACCGGGAAGTCGACCCCTGTCGCGGCGGTCGTGAACAACTATGGGTTCCTCAACTCGACAAGCGGCGACGACATCCCGGTGAACCCGGTCACGAACGCCACGATCACCTCGCAGCGGGTCAACCGCATCGTCTCGGAAGTCGGGGTTGCGAGTTCGAGCGTCTCGGTAAATTCCAGTACCTACGGGGTCTTTACGGTGGCCAACCAGCGCGGTGTCCCGACCTCGGAACTGACGATCAACACCACCATCTATGCCCCCGACGGCTCGGTCTTCAACACCGCCGAACGGAAGGGGATTATCCTGAAGGCATACGAGCAGAATGTGCAGCGGACCGAATGGACGCCGACGCAGACCGGCACGTATGTCCTGAATGTGACGGTGACCTCCGACACCGATCTCCCGGTCGTCGGAACCACCACGGCGGAGCGCTCGGTGACCGTGCGCGAGTTCAGCCTTGAGTTCCATCCGCATGTCTACGGCTACTCCCGTCCCCAGGTGGACACATGGTTCTGGATGGTCTGGTATGTCAAACCAAGTGAGAGCGGGAAGGTGCATCTGAACCTGAGTGTGCCGGAGAGTATCGAGGTCATGGGCGGGACCGAATGTGATCCGTGGATGAACGGCGGTGCCCTGAACTATGTCTCGTTCCGTATGCGTGCCACCGAGATCGGTACCTTTACCAGGGACCGGTTCAACCTGACGGCGTCGGCGCACGGGAAGACGGCCTCGAAAGCGAGCACTCACGATATTTACGTCTGGGTGCCTTCGCTGGAGGTCTCGTCGGTGGATTCGGTGAACGTTGACGCCGTTGGTGATTTCGAGATGTCCTACAACACCCTCCACACCAACAGCACCTATGACAACCAGACCGTTATCACCGTGCAGTCGGGCGCCCGCGGCCGGACGCTCGCCGGTCTTGGCTATCTTGTCGGCTATCCGTATGGGTGTGTTGAGCAGACGACGTCGAGAATGCTTGCTTCACTGAACGTGAAGAACTACTATCTTGAACGCCCGGACAGGCCGGCCGATTTCCAGATCATCCGCAATGATGCGAACACCTCGGTGAGCAACGGTGTGGTCAAACTGGTGCGCGGGGGCCAAGTCGGTCAGCATGAAGACGGCGGCTGGAGCCTCTGGGGCTGCGGCGAATCCGAGTCCTCTTCCAGTTCGTACGCCGCCTACACGCTGGCGAGGGTGAACGAGTCGGGCGAAGACCTGAACCGCCTGCTGGACGGCAATGTCAGCACCGGTCCCACGGTCGGCGACGACACGGTCAACTTCGAGAAAGCGGTCGAGTGGTTCCACGGGTACCCGGACGATCCGTCGAGCAATACATGGACGTGGAGCGCTGGTGTCTGCCACGCATGGACTCCGACCTCGAACACCGGGTTCGTGATGCTGATCCATGACATGATCCGTGATCAGGGCACGGTCGCAGAGCCCTATGCAACCTACATGACGGAGAACATGCAGAACGCCACGCGGTACTTCGTTGAAACTCAGGCCGGTGACGGTTCCTGGGGCGGCAACCACGACACGGCGATGGCGACTGCGCTTGGGCTCTGGGGCCTGGAGGCCTATGGGACTCCCTCGGCCGATGTGACGCAGAGCCAGATCGACGACGCAAAGGCAAACGCGGTTGCCTGGCTTCTCGAAAACCAGGACGTCGACGGCCACTGGAAGGTCGGTCGCTTCTATGGATACAGCAGTAGTGGCCGGAACTCCGAGAGTACCGCCTATGCGGTCCTCGCCCTCAACGCCACCGGCATCCCCGCGGAGAACAAGACGATCCAGAATGGCGTGAACTGGCTTGTTGAGCAGTACGAATCCGGCGGGAAGTGGGGTTACACCTGGGCAACGCAGGCGGCGATCGACGCCCTGATCCACTGTCAGCCCATCGAGATCAGTACGGGCGAGCTCTCGATCTCCATCGACGGGAACGACATCTGCACGCTGACGGTCGACGACGCCAACCCGAAGGTGGAGTACATCCTCACCGCCGATCAGATGGCGACGGTGATGGCGGACGGTGACCTGAAACGCGAGATCTCCGATTACTCGAAGGTCATGCAGCACGCCGTCACGGTGACCAGGAACAACGGCGACGGTATGATCCTGGTCTCGATTGAGAACACGCAGCGCGCGCCGGTGAACGAGATCGACGATCCCATCGAGGACACCGGCACCATCCTGTCGACCGGCGGCATCATTCCCGACACCGGATCGCCGGATGTGGTCAGGTTCTCAGAGAACATGGACATCCTCGGCGACGCCGCACCCGGGGATCTCTTCGACACGGTGACCCTCGCCTCCGACCCGTCCCCGCTTGTTGCGAACGAGTCCGGAAAGGTGACAATCCAGGTAGTCTCCGGTGTTCAGGACGTCTTCTCGCCGATGATCGAGGTGCCGATCGAGGGCTTCACCTTTGCAAACGGCACCATCGAGGAGAATGGAATAGGAGTATCCTACGAGGTGCTGAACGGTTCGGTCAACACCGACTCGACCTCGATCTTCATCGAGCCCACCAAATGGCTCAAAGATACGACCTACACCTATGTATTCGACGCCAAACCCACTCATGTGGGAGCCCTCAACTTCAACCTCAGGTTCAAGGCGCTCAATGACGAGAGCAATGTCACGCTTGTCGAGAAGGATCTGGCCGTCACCGGCCGCGGCGATGTGGCGGTGAAGGTCACCGACGAGAACGACAGCCCGGTCGAGGCGACGATCGTCCTCGACGGTTTGAGCCAGACGGCGACGAGTCACACCTTCGAAGGTCTGCTTGCGGGCACCTATCCGCTCTCGGTCTCGAAGGTGGGATACACCACGGTGAACACGACGGTGGGTGTCCAGGCGAACGGCGAGACCAATGTCACGGTGATGATGCCGACAGACCTCTCGACTCCGCGGTTGATTCTCTCCCACGGCAGCGGTATGCTTGCCGGTGTCTCGGAGGTTCCGGGCAGACTCTCCGCGGGCTTTGCGGAGAACGCCACCTACAATGCGACGGTCGTCGGGAACGGTGGAGAGATCGGACTTGCGCTGGAGTTCCCGCAGCGGTTTATGCTGAATGACCCGGTTGTGCGTTTGAACGGCGGCGGGGTACTTGACCCGAGCGAGTATGAGATCAGGGAGGGGACGTTTGAGTATGACGATTATAATGATAAGTATTCATCAAGTAATGCTACAATTATAATCTACAGCGCCCCGATCGGATTAAATACCATTGAGATTGGTCTGACCGGGACAAGGCTCGGTGATGCCAATGGAGATGGGAAACTCACGCTGTACGATCCCATTCGGATTCTCGCGTGCTACAATCAGGACGAAGGTGGATATGCGGAATGGATCAGTGCGTATGATTATATGGACACCTTTGAACGAGAAAAACACAAAATAACTCTATTTGATGCAATAACAGCATTAAGTGACTACAATGAACAGGGGTGATATCATCAAATCCCATTATATTTTAGTAGTGACCCTCGTGTTTCTCTTCAGTGTGCTGGTATCCAGCGCGAGTGCAGCCGAGGTTGTTCTGGATGGAAACGAGATTGTGATACGTGGAGTGGATGACTCCGTTGGTCTTGGAGGTTTCTCGATTGTTCTATCCTATGGTTCAGACGTCAGTATCAGTTCTGTCACGGGGCTTTCAGGTTTTTTAGTGGTGAATGATACTGGGATGAGAAAAATTTCCGGCATCTATGGCGGGACCGAGATCAAGACGGGTGATATCCCTGTTGCCAAGGTATCCAGATCAGAGGCAGGGGTTGTCACTATATCTGTTCGGGAACTCATAAACCGCGAAGGAGATGCTATCCCCTTTTCGAACCCGGTATGGGGTGGAGACGATGTAACGTCACCAACACCTTCCAGGACAGAAGTTACGACCCCAGAACAGACAACGTCGTCCACCTCATCCTCAGGCGGAGAGGGGACATCAACGTCTGAAACTGGTCGCTCTAAAGAAGGAATTTCCGCTCAAGAAACGTCTGTTTCTGTAGAACACACGTCGGTGAGTGAAGTGCCATTTTCTCCTACCCCTGATGGAACTACAGCGCAGATCACTGAAAAACCATCGACGACGACAACGCCAACGCCGAAACAGCAGGCTTCTCTCTCGTTTGGAGGTTCATTTGTGGCATTTGGACTTTTGGTCGTATTAAAGCGAAGGATTAATAATTCAGGTAAATAATTAGGATGTGATAGTTCATGGAAAAAAAGCGTGTTGTTGCAATTACGTTTGTGCTCTTATGCCTATGCGTAGGTTTTGCTGTTGCAGCTCCAGCAGGATCTTTGAAGGCAGGAGATGCACAAAACGTCCCTGATGGGGCAAATGAGTCTGTTGAATTTTGTTTGTCCCATAATTTTACAGATCCTGGTGTTAGTGGAGTATCATTCAGGGTATTCTATGATCAGGATGTTACCGAGCCACTGGAATCAAAAGAGACCTCCTCGGAGTATGTGGGTCTGCCTGATTTCAAGTATTATTCTGGATATATAAAAGTCTCCTTAACCGCTAAAGATTATGCTGGCAAAGGATATCCACAAGATTGCTGGCTTGTGAGGATACCGATGAAAGCATTGAAGAACGACGGCAGTTCTTCAGAGATCGGTCTGGTAATGCGGGAGGTAACTGCTGTTGGTGGTAGTGATATTACCGATTCGTTTACTGTCGTCAACGGCACCTTCTCCACCCTCGACGAGGTCGCTCCCAACATCACCTTTGCCACCCCCCAGACGGTCTCCTCCACCTTTAACGTCGCCGGTACGATCGCCGATGTCGGCGGCATGGGCACGGCGACTGCTTATCTGGTCAATGCCACGGAAAACGTGACTGTGGAACTGCCTCTCACCCAGACCGCCCCCGACACCTGGACCTTCGATAGCGGGGTCACCTGGCCGGTCTACGAACCGGTGACCATCAAGGTCTCGGCCACCGACGCCGCCGGCAACTCCGACATGGAGTCGAAGATGGTCGAGGTATCTGAGATTGGATTTTCGAAAGAAGAACCGAGCGGCTACATCAACGCGCAACCTGACAAGATCAGGGTTTTTACCACGCAGATGAACAAGTCCACGGTCACGCTGACTCTCACCAGTCCTGAATCCGTGGATATCCCCCTCAATGTAACTTTCGACGGCAACTATGCACAGAACACTTCGGTTCCCCCACTCGTTGACGGTACCTGGGGGGTGACCGCCCGCGGAGAGGACAACACCGAAATCGGAGGAGTTTACATCCTTGAATGGTCCTTCGCTCTCGACCGGGAACCGCCGGTGATTAACTCCTTCAGCATCACCGACACCGACGGTGACGGCTATCTTGAGGCCGGCGAAGTGCTGAACTTCAACTGGGATGTCTCCGGTGCGGGCGCCGTCCACCTCATGGACAACAAGACTCATGAGGTCTTCTTCGTCTCGACCGACCTCACCGGCACCAACAGCACGACCATCGACGTCGGCAACCGCAATATGGTCTTTGCCGCATTCGACGAGGCAGGAAACGCTGCATACGTGCCCTTCCACCTGTATTACAACTACATGGCGTGGATCAACTCCACCAGGATCGGCACGGTCTCGGGCATCGACACGAACCTCTCTGCGGTGCGCCAGCTCGACCTGACCGCGCAGGGCTCGGTTGTCTTCTATAATGCCCGCGAGGCTCCTTGCGTTCCGATCGGCACGGTCAAAAGGTCGGTGGCAGGGGTCGGCCAGGTGACGAACGACACCTATGTCAAGGTCGACAACACTGCCAACGCCACCTACTCCGGCGCAGACACCTATGACTGTGTCTGGACCTACAACCCGTGCAGCGATCTCGACTTCCTTGTGGGGGCACCCTGCATCGATGCCGCAAATCTCGTGATCCTGGAGGCAAACGAAAGTTACATCGCCCAGCTAGCCCATGAAGGCAAGGCCGCACGCGACACGATCGATTACAACAACCTCATCCAGAAGTGTGCCTGGATATTCATCGACGGCGGGTACACGAAGATCAAGATCAACCCCGACGGAACCTTCACCCAGCCTGTCGCCGAGGGCAAATCCCTGAAGGTCGCTGCCTCGGGCAATATCGTCGATACCTTCCGTATTGCCGATAACCAGGTCAACCTGACCGCCGGGTACCACCTGAGTGCGCAGGTCCACAACGGCACCACGCTCCCGGCCATCACGCTCCCGGTCGGCGACTATGCTCTTGCCACCATCAGCATGGACGGTGACAGGATCGGTGTTATCACCGGGATGCCCTTCACCGTCATGGAGGCTCCCGACGTAGGGACGGTGCCCGCCTCGGTGGTTCGTGGCACGTCCTTCACCGCCGCCTTCCCATCAGAATGCGATTGCATCGGTGCGGTGGTTATCAGAAATGCTACCTGGGACGGACAGGTTGAGGTCGACGCCTGCACCCTCGGTGTTGACTCGCTCTGTGTGAACCTGACATATGACGGTATCCCGGCTACGAAGAAACTCTACGGCAACGTCTATGCCAGTCCCGATGCCGCCGAGTACGCTTACGCCAGAAACGCAAGTTCGGTCTCGGTCCCGACCGACGGTCTCCTCCCTGGAACCTATGATGTCCACCTGGCCGCCGTCTGTGAGGAGAACGGCACGGTCAAATCCTACGGCTACCACCAGATCGTAGTGCAGAGCCCGTCCGCCCCGGTCGCTGCCTTCAATGCGGACCCGATGAGCGGGTTCGCGCCGCTCACCGTGACCTTCACCGACGCCTCCACCGGCCAGATCAACACCTGGTACTGGGAGTTCGGGGACGGCACCACCTGCTGGAATCAGAACCCGTCCCCCCATGTCTACAACGCCCCGGGCACCTATCAGGTGAACCTGACCGTGTGGGGTTACGGCGGCAACAGCAAGGTTTCAAAGGAGATCGTCGTCATATCCCCGACGCCGGTCGCCAACTTTACCGCAAACCCGACGAGCGGGAATGCACCGCTCACCGTGACCTTCACCGACGCTTCCACCGGGAACATCAACACCTGGGCATGGGAGTTCGGTGACGGTACCACCTGCGGTAATCAGAACCCGTCCCCTCACATCTACAACGCCCCGGGTACCTATCAGGTGAACCTGACGGTGACCGGCCCGACCGGCAGCGATACGAAATCCACCGAGATCACCGTGACCGACGTGCCTCCTGCACCGGTCGCGAACTTCATCGCAAGCCCGACGAGCGGGTACGCACCGCTCACCGTGACCCTCACCGACAGATCTACCGGGAACATCACCTCCTGGTTCTGGGACTTCGGTGACGGCACGAACTCGACAAAACAGAATGTCACAACCCATACCTTCGGTTCGGTCGGAACCTATCTGGTGAACCTGACCGTGACCGGTCCTGGCGGCAGTGCCTACAAAACCGCGACCATCACTGTCAAGAAGAAGTCGTCCGGCGGCGGTGGCGGCGGTGGCGGCGGGAGCCACACCGTTCCGCCAGTCGAACCGACCGGCCCCTCAGTCCCCGGCCCCAGTCTCTGGTCCACCTTCTCCCTGAGCGGTGCGTCCTTCTCCACCACTGACGGCGTCCAGACCTTCTCGATCGACCTCGATAAGGCGGAACGCGTCAAGGTCGAAGGCGACACCGTCACCTTCAGTAAGAACGGCCTGGTCTTTGAAATCAAGGGTTCTGACCTCAAAAAGTCAGGGAACACCCTCACCGGCACCGTCAACTCGTTGAAGATCAAGTCCGGGCTGCTCGAAGGCTCTGAAAACGTGTCTGCACGGTTCACGGCAGAGTTCCCGTACTTCCCGGTGAACGCCACGATCGGCGCTGACCTGATCGAGAACGTGAGCGAGAACGTCGCTTCGGCATACAGCCTTGCCCTCCTTGACGAGGGGCTCGACGTCTCCGAGATCGCTTACACCATGAAGGTCACCAAGAAGGGCATCGAGAAGTGCGGCCCTGCGACGATCACGATGACGGTCTCGCCCGAGTGGGTAACGGCCCGCGGCGGCGTGGACAAGATTCGGATCCTCAGAATGGCAGACGACGGCACCACCCAGGTGCTCGAGACGGTCTTCAAGGGCTATGACACCGATGGTCAGTACGTCTTCGAGGCAGTCTCCCCGGACGGCCTCTCTGAGATCGGACTGGTCGCGGTGACCGAGTCGACCGCGGTCACGGTAAAGCCCACTGATGTGGGTGTCGGTGCGGAGACTCCCACGACGATCCCGGCCGGCGGCGACGAGACGCCCGCTGAGGGAGGTCTTCCGGTCGGCTTGATTGCCGTCGTTCTGGTGGCTATCGTCGCTATCGCGGCGGTCGGTTACTACTTCCAGAAGAAAGAATAATCTCTCTTTTTTTTTGCTCACGAGGGCCACCTGAGGTTCTGCTTCGTCAACATAGCAGGAGACTTCTGCACATGTCGTGAGTTGTGAAGATGCTCTCACACCGATCCCCGCCGTTCTTCGGGGTGAAGGGCGAGCACGCTCATGGTTCTCGATCGATTTCTATCCTGCTGGCTCTGTAGGATCTGGCATGAACCCCAGGCCTAAGCATACGCGATGAAAATGGTCTTGGGTCTCTGGAGCAGGCATGGATCCGTGCTCCCTCTTCGAAGCAAGACATCACGAGGAACATCATCGAGTTGCCGCCCCCTGGACCCCCCGCACGAAGATTGGCGGCGGACGATATCCCATCTTCCAGGATCTTTTTCAGCCTTCCCGGCACCATCTTCGTCCTGAGAGTCATTCCCCTTTTTCAGGCGGACCCCTTTCATCACCGTCCAGGATCAGTTGTATCCACGCCAGGGCGATCCCGGCGCCGACGATGACCAGGCCGCAGAGGGCGATGTCGGCCGGGGCCCGGAGGTGGGTGACCGCCCAGGGGATGGGAAAAAGCCCGGAGAGGATGAGGAGTCCGCCGGCGACGATGAGGAGGATGCCGAGCGGGACGGCAAGCCGCTCGACGATCCGCCCGGAACGTGAGAAGAAGGCGTCTCGCCAGGATTTTTTCAGGAACAGGAGACCGAACGAGAGGATGACCAGGAGGAAGATCCATTCCGACGGTTCGGAGAGTTCGGCCATGACCAGGTCCTGGAAGGTGGTGGTGTCGGCGCCGCCGGAGAACGGACCGAGAATAGGGTAATACCAGTTGGTCGGTTCACGCCACATGGCGTCCAGTAGCTGATGGGATCCGATCCCGACGGCGAGGGCGAGGACGATACCGTTGCGGTATCGCCAGAAGAGAAGTGCGCCGACGAGAGCAACGGCGAAAAGGACGATGAGGGTGTGAGTATAGATCCGTCCATATCCCAGGGAGTCGGCGAGGAAGATGTGTCCCAGCGGCTTGTCGATGAGATCAGGGAGGATCGCCCCGAAGGCGCAGGCCGGCACTGCCCGCATGTCCCGGAGTACCCGGGCGAGGAGGAGACCGAGGATGAACCCGGCGACAAGGTGGCAGAGGAGAAACATCGCTCGTACTCGCGAGTTCACGCTATATCTACTTTGTTCATCAGATGCAGGGTCGTCAGGTATATGAGCGAGCGAAGGAAGATCTATTGGACACTCGCCCTGCCACCCCCTCCCCCCCAGGCAGGGTTCCTCTCCCCGGGGGAGTTTTATGGAGGCATGATCGATGAGCACCGAGGTCATCAGGCTGGAACACGTGCGGAAAGTCTACCCACGGCTCGCCGGAGACGTCGTCGCCCTCGACGACCTCTCCCTTACGATCGAGGAAGGGGATTTCGTGGCCGTGATGGGTTCGTCGGGCTCGGGCAAGTCCACGCTCATGAACCAGATCGGATGCCTCGACGTCCCGACCTCGGGCACCCTCTGGATCGCCGGCAAGAACGTCGGTGAGATGAGCGATTTCGAACTGACCCAGCTGCGCCGCGACACCATCGGGTTCGTTTTCCAGAAGTTCAACCTCATCCCGGTGCTGACGGCACGGGAAAACGTGGAGATCCCCCTTATCCTCAAAGAAGGACATCGGGATACGCAGGGCCGGGCCGAGACCCTCCTCAGGACCGTCGGTCTCGACGGCGAGGTGATCACCCACACCCCGGCCGAACTCTCAGGCGGGCAACAGCAACGGGTGGCCATCGCGAGGGCCCTGGTCAACGATCCCAGGATCCTCCTCTGCGACGAACCGACCGGCAACCTGGACTCGAAGACGAGCACGCAGATCATGGACCTCCTGGCCGCCCTCCACCGCGAGGGACGGACGGTGGTGATGGTCACCCACGACCAGGCCACGGCCGAGTACGCCGACCGGATCGTGACCATCTCGGACGGGCGGGTGGTCTGAGTGGCTTCCTCAGGGATCCTCTTTGATATGGCAAAACGGAACGTGAGGCTCCACTTGGTCAGGTCGCTCCTCGCGGCAATCGGGATCGTCATCGGGGTGCTGGCCATCACGGCGATGGGGATGATGGGCGCCGCCCTCCAGCAGGCGGTCACCTCCGACCTCTCTGCGGGAGCCGACAGCCTGATGATCTATCCGAAGATCGCGGCGGGTGATGGCGGCGGGATCACCGAGCGGCAACTGCGGGATATCAAGATGGCTGCCGGCCCGAACCAGGTGGTCCCGATCATGAGCGGGACAGACCGGATCGCCGTCGGTTCGGAGACCGGATATGCCCAGATCTATGGGCTTGACCCCGGCGACCTGGACGCCGTGACCGAGGTGGAGACCGGGGTCGCCTTCAGAGGGAGCGCGGGCGCTCTTGTCGGCCCGACGCTTGCCCGTGAGTATGACATGCGGGTCGGGAGCCGGCTCACGCTGGGCAAAGAGGGTGAGGAGCGGACGGTGCGGGTCGTAGGGATCCTGAAGGAGTCCGGCTTCTCAGGGACGATGATGACCGACAACGCTGTCCTGGTCCCGGAACGGTGGTACACCGCTGCTTATGGGGACGACGGCTACGATATGGTCCAGGTGGCGGTCAGTGACCTCGGCGAGATCGATCGGGTCAAGGAACGGGTCGAGGATAGAATGAACCGCCGGGAGGAGACGGTGACGATCTGGGACTCCCGGGCCTTCCTGGAGATGGTTCAGGAAGCGCTGGGGAGCATTTCGCTCTTCGTGATGGCAATAGGTGGGATCTCTCTGGTCGTGGCGGCGGTGAGCATCTTCAATGTGATGTTGATGTCGGTCAACGAACGGATCAAGGAGATCGGGATCCTCAGAAGTCTGGGTGCGCAGAAACACGAGATCACCCTGCTTTTCCTGTACGAGGCCGTGATCCTCGGGCTGATCGGTGCCGGTGCCGGCGCCCTCCTCAGTCTTGGAGGCGGCTATCTCCTCATACTCCTGATGGTACAGGACACGGCCTACTTCTTCACGGCCCAGACCCTCCTCTATGTTCCCTTCGGGATGGGGGTCGGCGTCGTGATCTGTCTGCTCTCCGGTGTCTACCCGGCGCTGCGGGCGGCCGCGCTCAATCCGGTCGATGCGCTTTCCGCCGAGTGAGCGGGAGAAAAGGGGTTGGGTCGCGGGTCCGGTCAGGACCCTTCGGCGAGGATGCCGATATACCCCCGGGCCTCCTCGCTCTCTTTCTGGAGCACTTCTTCGGCGGCCTGCCGGCCGTCGTCGCGGCCGAGCCTGAGCAGGCACGCGGCGGCCGTCCACCGACAGAAGGTGTCGGTGTCGCTCAGCGCCTGGATCAGCGCTTCCACCGCCCGCTCGTCGCCGATCTCCTCGAGGGCCCAGGCAGCCGCGGTCCTGGTCTCAGGCTTTCCGGTGGCAAGGGCCTCGATCAGGGGTTCGACGGCCAGGCTTCCGGCTCTGGAGAGGCCCATAGCCGCTTCCCAGGTCTCTTCGCCCTGTCCTTCCTGGAGGATCGGGACCAGGTGTCTGACGCCCTGCTCTCCTCTTTTTCCAAGCTCCCATGCTGCGGTGAGCCTTTCGTGGGCAGTGCCTTCTCTGACAAGTCTGGCCAGTCCCTCGAGGTCACCGGTCGATTGCAGTCTCTCGATGGTTCTCATGCTTCTCCTCGCTGTCCGCAGTATGCGGCGGCCCCTCTCACACGCCTCTCGGTTATCAAGATTTGCGAGGAGGTAACGGGTGGCGGCACTGCCATGCAGGAGGGCCACGCGACAAGTACGAAGCATATATATCCAGAGGAAGTGCAGTCTCCATAGGGACCTCTGGACCCAGGGTGAACTCTATGAGTGACATCAATATCCATATCCCCTTCCCCTTTGACGATGACGGCTACATCGAGAGGAAATGTCCGACATGCGAGCGTACTTTCAAACTGCGGCTGGACGAGACCGAGGTCGAACAGATCTCTCGGGCACGATTGAACTCATTTCATCTCCTCAACTCCAACCGGCTCTATACGCTGGAAGAGGACGAGGACCATGAGTCCACGTGCCCGTACTGTGGGTATTCCGCCCCAGTGACGCATTGGTGGACATACGAGCAGCGCAGTTACATTCAGGTCTATGCGAGCATGGTGATCAGGGAGATCCTCCTGCAAGATCTGGCAGCAGGACGGACGGAGGGTGCAGGTCACTCGAAAGGGACCTATACCACCCGCCTGAACCTGACCGGCTTGCAAAATCTCCCGCTCCAGGTGCCCTGAGCGGTTTCAGGCATACTTTTCTTATTTTATGGCTTTGTAGAAATCATCTTGATGGTTCTCTTCGACGGGGGGCTTGCCGCCCCCCGAACCCCCCGCACGAAGATAGGCGGGAGACTGCAACCCCTCTTTCATGGTCATTTCTCCGCCTTCCGCCCCAATCTTCATCCTGGGAGTCCGGGGACTCTCCCCCCGGCGTGAGCATGAGGGAAAGCGATGGATGAAGGTCACAGAGGGGTTGAGGTGATGAAAAGAGGATGTTTTCTACAGAGCCTATTTTATTGGTTTTTGGGCTTTGTTGAATTCACCATGAACCCCGGGCTCAAGCATACGCGATGATCATTTCTCGTCGCTGGATCGCTTTTTTTCAAGACAGAGGAATTGGTGAAGACCGTGTTCCATCGCCGCCTCCGCCTATCCTCATCATGGAGGATCCCCGGCCCGGCCCCCCACCCCTCGCCGCATCCAGAGGTAGGCCATGCCTGCGAGTATCTCGACGATCACCACGAACCCGATGATGTGGCCGACCGAAACCTCATAGAGGACGCCCATCACCGTGCTCCCGAGGAACCACCCGGCACCGTAGACCGCATAGATGAACCCGAAGGCCTGCCCGCGCACGTCGGTGGCCGTCCGGTCGGCGAGGGCTGCCCGCATCACGGTCTCATGCAGTCCGACTCCGGCGCCCCAGATGGCGGTCCCGAGGATGACGAGAGTGGCCGAGCCACCGAAGGCGAGGACAGGGATGGCGAGGTTGACACACGGGATGAAGAGAAGGGCCTGTGTCCCGACACGGTCGTAGGTCCACCCGACGACGAGGGCGACGGCGGTGGAGGCGGTCATGGCGAGGGCATAGACGAGGGGGATCTGGGGGTCGGTGAGGAGGCCCTGGACTTTCATGTGGTAGGAGATGAGGGGGAAACTGGCGAACCCGGCCATTGAGAGAAAGAGAAAGGTGGCGAAGGGGACGAACCGGCGGGGTTCGATGCTTCGGTCCATTTCGCTCTTCTCGAAGACCGCGGGGGTGGGGGCGGTCTCTTTCCCGATGAAAAGGAAGACGAAGAGGAAGGCGATCGGGAGGGCGAGCATGGCGAACCCGGCCTCGTAGCCCGCACCCCAGAGGACGGCGGCCGAGAGAACGAGGGGACCGATGATCGCGCCGACCTGGTCGAGGGCCTTGTGGACCCCGACGCCCCATCCCCGACCGACCCGGAACGAGGCGAGGGAGATGATGGTGTCGCGTGCCGGTGCCCGGATCGCCTTGCCGACCCGTTCGGTGACGATGAGGAGGGCGGCGGCCTCCCAGGTGGCGGCGACGGCAAGGAATGGGATAGCGATCAGGAGCCCGTACCCGATATAGACGGTCCGCCAGTAGTGTCTGGTCTGGTCGGCGTACAGCCCGGTGAGCACCCGCAGGCCGTAACCGGTGAACTCCCCGATCCCGGCGACAAGCCCGACGATGGCGGCCGAACCGCCGAGGGTGAGGAGGTAGGGGCCGGTAACGCTCCGGGCACCGTTCGAGACGATGTCGCCGAGGAGGCTGACGACCCCGAGGATGAGAATAAGCCTGAAGGCGTTCTGCCGTCGGGCGGCGCTCGACGGCGGGCGGTCCTCCTGCATGCGGATGAATGGGGGATGGAGGGGAAATAGGTTGCTCTCTTTCGATGTATGTCGTGGGGCCGCGGTCGTGAGAGGGGGACGGATGTCGGCCTGGTGCTCTCGCGAATATATTGTATAGAGTATATATTGGCACTGATGCAAAAAGAAAGAAGTATATTATCATTGAGATATTCTGGTGTGATAGTATGCGATTTCATCTCTCTATCTCTGGTTTCTGCTGCATCCTTCTGATCATTATCCTTGGATGCACTGCAGGGTGTGTCTCTGAAGAGGAAGAAAAAATGACTGAGGCGACGGCCCTTCTCGAATCTGCATGTGCCCATCTCGAGATATTGAACACCACCCAGGATTTTGATTCGGTTTATGTCGGGTCTATCAGGGCCGAGATGGCCGCTGCAGAGGTAGACCTCACCGAGGCCCTCACGATCCTGGAGTCGATATCCTATGAATATCTCTCTCTAGAGGAGAGAGAAGGAATGGATGCCCTGAAGGTCATATGTCAGGTCGACATCGATCTCTGTGAGATGGTGAGAGGTGATTTCTGCGACTTCGTCGATCATTGTCAGAAGGCATCGCTTGCGACGGATGGGGGGGCGGCGATTGATCATCTTCGTGAGGCTAAAACGGCCCTCGTAAGGATGAAAGATAAAATATCTTTGATGCGGACGAAGATTGATGCGATTGATGTAGATGCCCTCCCATCGGACATAAAAGGGGATTTTGTCGGGGTGAAGATCTTTATTCAAGAATTTGATAAATCTCTTGAAGAGTGGATCGCGATGATGGATCAGGTTTTGAATGTACCCGGCCCCTGAGTGGCGTCGGGATCTCCTCTCCGGCCCTCTCTCACTTTCACGCCCCGCCCCGATCCCTTCATCTCGCTCCGGCGCCCATGAACTCTCAGAGATCATGCCCCTCTATCTGGTAGAGCACCACGACCCCCGCCTCGGCACCATGGTGCTTGCTTCCTCTTGGGATCTTGCCGGGGCCCAGGCCGAGCGGGTGCGTCTGGCTGCGGTCTTCGGGTACTCGGGGCTGCGGCTCAGGAAGGTTTTCGACGCCGCCGTTCAGATCGGTTCGAGGTACCAGCGGTAGGTGAAGGCCGTACTTTCTCCGGCTTCCCAGCCGTACACCGCACTTGTCCAGGTGCCCGGGGCAACCCCGCCGTCGCGGCTGAAACGCACCCGCACCGCTCCATTTGCTTCTCCGTCGTCTTTGTCTCTGAACCTGAAGACCGACCCGTCGGGTCCGGTGATGAGGAGGAGAAGAGAACTCGTATCGTCGTCCCAGTTCAGGTCGACCGAGGCCCCGGCCATTCCTGTCGGCACCCCGGTCGCAAAGAAGACATACTCTCCCGTGGCGATCACTCCGCTGTACTCCTCGTCCACGCCGCCCCCCTCATTCTCTCCGCTCTCCACGACGTATCTGCTGCTTCTATCTCTTGCCTCGCTCCTGTCCAGCGGGAGAAGACAGAGGTCTGTCCCGCCCGGTTGTCGTTCGGTCCAGAGGAGAAGGTCGCCGGAGAGGGATGGGGAGGGTTCGTTCATGGCCCTGATTTCCAGGGATGGGGACAAAGATGTGCCGTTGAGGGCGGCGAGGCGGACCCGCCAGGTGCCGTCACGACTTTCCTGCCAGACGACCCGGTCCCCCGAGACGACCGGTCGACTCTGTTCCGCCGGTCCGGTGGCGAGCGCCCGTTCCTCCCCGGTGACCAGGTCGGCGAGGTGGATGTCGGCGGTACCGTCCCGCCGGTCTTCCCAGACGACGGCATGCCCTGATAACCAGGGCCGGCGTTGGTTCCCGGGTGCGGTGCAGACCGCGGTCTCGGTGCCGTCGGTGAGATTGTACAGGAAGATGTCGCTCTCACCGTTCTGTGTCCGTTCGTATACCAGATGATCCCCTCCGACGACGGCGTGCCCCTCTTCCCAGTCGTTTGTCGGGAGGGGAAGGCGCGTTCTTTCCGGCCCGGTAAGCCAGGCCAGGCCGGAGTTGTCCGTCTCGATCCAGGCGATGCGGTCGCCTCGCACCGGGACGCCGCTGTTCCTGCGGGCGGTCAGCGTCCCGGCCACGGGGTCATAGGCGAGGATGTCCCAGTCCTGGTGGCCGGGGGCATACCACACGACCAAGCCATCACAGAGGACCGGGTCGACTCCGGTAGGTGCCCCGGGGGCGAGGAGAACAGGATGGCTGTCAGGGAGGACGCAGAGGGTGACCGCCCAGCCGTCCGTACCGGCCGCCTGAGCCGGAGCGGCGAGGACGAGGAGGAGGGCGAGCACTGCCGCGGCCTGGCCTCGGCGGGTCATCGCCGTACCGTCCAGGCCAGAGAAAGCAGTGCGACGAGAGCGGCGGCGGCACCGAAGCCCGGACTCCCGGGTACAGCCTCTGTATCGCCGGAAGCAGGGGTATCCGGCCTCCCGATCTCTGTCTCAGCCGCGGCGCTCCGGTTCAGGAACTCCGGTGCCGAAAGGATCGTCTCCTCTCCCGTGGTGAGGTTGTACATCTTGATCTCGTTCCTGTCCTTTCCTCTCTCGATCCATGCGACCCGGTCGCCCGAAATGGTTGGAGAGGTGAAAGGGCACTCTTTCGAGAGCAGCGTCCTGACCTCGCCGTCTCTGGCATCCAGCATGCGGAGGTGATACATCTTTCCGTCCTCCTTCTCCTGCCAGATGAACCGCCCGCCGTCGGCCTGGAAGCCCAGATGATCAGGTGTCCGTGCGACTTCTCTGGGCTGGTCATTCCCTGGAACTCGCATCATCACCGCATATTCGTCCCCTGCCCTCTCGGCCCAGACCCCATATCCCTCCGAGACCGCAGGCCACCCGTGCCATCCGGTTTCGGCGGAGAGATGTTCCATCTTCCCGGTCATGGTGTCGTAGGCGACCACCCGCCCGTTGCCTTTTCCATCCTGCTCTTCCCAGACGACGAGGCCGCCCGAGGTCCGGGGGTTGTACGGCGTCCACCCCTCTTCAGAGGGGTATGCCTCACCGGTCCCGGTGCCGAGGTCGTACCCGACGATCCTCAGGCTGTAGGTGAGGGCCTGATCGTCTCGCTCCTTCCAGACGACGAGGTCGCCATCGACGGCGGGCATTCGCGGCCCCCGCTTCGATTCTGTCAGATCGGTCGTCTCGCCGGTGGCGATGGTGTACGCGAAGAGGTTCGTACGGCCGGACGAACTATAGTTCTCCGCTTTTCCGACCCAGACGAGATGTCCGGCTGAGAGCGCCGGCGGCGAATGGGGATCGAGAGCGGTGCCGGCATCGACCTGGGTGGTCGATCCGTCCTCCACCGCGACGAGGTAGAGGTGGTCGGGGTCGGTGGCCAGGTTGGTCCAGACCAGCCGGTCGCCGGCGAAGGCGAGGAATGCGGGGTTGTATTCCTGCCCCTGCACGGTCCTCTCGACGGTGGCGAGGATCCGGCTCTGCTCCTGATCGATGAGGGTGAGGAGATGGTCGCCGGTGTCGAGGCGCCCGGTGTCGAGGACGAATGACCAGGTTCTGCCACCGTATCCGGCCTCGACCGTCGTCTCCCCCTCTGCAACGAGTCTGGCCGGGTCAGTTCCGGCCTCGAGCCCACCCTCGGTCAGTTCATAGGTGAGGACGGTGCCGGGCGCGAGGTTGGTGGTGCCGGAGACGGTGATCGTCTCCCCATGCTCCCAGACCACAGGAGCGTCGACATCGGCCCAGGGTGGATACACTGGCACGACGAGTCTGACGACGTCGTCGTCGCCCTTCCCGTTCTCGAAGGTTCCGGTCAGTCTCCCGGCCAGGCCGGGCATGGCCCAGACGAGAAAACCGGCGCCTTCGGGGGCGATGACCTCGCCTCTCTCTCCGTCATTTCTGAAGGTCACCGCGGGATTTCTGTCTTCGCCGGCGTCCTGGACGAAGAGGGTGTAGCTCCCTTCTGCGTCACGGGTTGACTCGACGGTCCAGGAGAACCTCCCATCTTGGCCGGTCTCCAGATGATCGCATGTGATCGTTCCCCCTGTCACTGCCCAGACCCACACACCCCCTTCGCGGTCGGTCTGCCCGGTGACGGTGAGCGTGTCGCCTGCGGCAAGGGCGACGGTGTCCGCCCCGGCCTCGAGGTATGCTCCTGCCGGTGCAACCATCCAGAAGACTGCGGCAATCCAGAGAAGTCCAAGTTTTTCGATTCTGTTCATCCCATCACTCCCTCGTTTCTTCGTGTTCCGGGGACCGGCGCCGGCATCCCACTCCTGATCTCGGCGATGGTGTTATAAACGATCTCTGTGTCTCGTCTCTCCGGGTCAGGGCCGATCGGGAACCTTTATGGTCGGCAAAGAGGTATGGGCACCTATGCGACAGCATGGGGTCTTCTTCGTCCTTCTCGTGCTCATGGCCGTCCTGCCGGCATCAGGATTTTCCGTCTATGAGGTCGCCCCCTGGGGCGGGGCCGCCCCTGCCGGTGCCGGCGTCGCGCCGGTGCCACTCGCCTGGTGGGAGGTGCCGCTCCCGCTCCTTCTCCTCTTTTTCATCCTCCCGTTTCTCCCGGTATCCTGTTTGGGGTTATTCTGGGTGCTGAAGGTCTGTGTGTCCCTTGGTTTCAGGCAGGTGCACCGAGACGCCCTGCTGGCCAACCGGACGCGGCGCCAGGTCTACGACCATGTCAGGGCACACCCGGGGGTCAGGTTCGCCGTCCTGTGTCGTGACCTGGGGATGAACCGCGGGACGCTCAGGTATCACCTCGCCGTCCTCGAACAGTTCGGGGCGATCACGGTCTGGAAGAACGGTCGGGCGGTGGGGTACTTCGAAAACTCAGGAAAATATTCAGAATCCGAACGTCGGGCACTCGCAGGTCTGAGCGAGACCGAACGGGCGATCTGCACGATCCTCACCGTCTCGCCCGGATCGACGAGAAGCGAGGTGGCGCTCAGGCTCGGGGTGGCGACTTCGACGGTCTCCTGGCATATCGGCAGGCTCGCACGCCGCGGCGTGGTGGCGGTGAAAAGAGAGGGTCGGGAGGTCAGGTACGATCTCTGTCCACCGGCGTCTCTGGCCGTCAGGGAATGATCGGGAAGAGGTCGTCCTCGTCGACGACGTCGGCCCGCCGCACCTGCAGAGTCCGCATGGATGTGGGGTCGCCCTCGGCCTCGACCTCGCCGCACCTGATGAGAAAGAGGAGGCGAGTGTACAGGAAAGCGTCGCCGCACTGATGATATTCGTCCGACGAGGCGCCGAGGGCCTCGCCGATGACCATCGCCGCGCTGGTCCAGTCCTCAGGGACGGCGTAGAGCACGTCCTCGCCCAGGGTGGAGGGGATGGTGGGGTAGAGCTGCCCCCGCCAGAGCGTCCTGACACCGTCCTCGTCGTCCTTGAGTCTATCCCAGGTCCGCAGATAGAAGGCGGCCTCGTCCTGGGTGAGGGGACGGGCGCGGTCGGTCTGGTCCCTGAGCCACTCAGGGGCGAGTTCGCCGAGGCTGATCGGGATGACGCGGTCGGGGGCCTCGTCGGGTTCGTCCTCCCAGACGACGTCGACACCTTCGGTGAGGTCGACGACCTCGATGGCGCAGGGGTCGGGTTCTCTGGAAAGGAACTCCAGGAACCCGGAGTACTCGATGGCCGAGCGTCTGGTGAACCAGACGATCCGGCGTGCGTCGCCGGGCCTGGTTTCGTCCCAGAAGGCGCGGATGTGGGGCAGAGCGTCCTGGTACCAGAACTCGTACTCGGTGTCGGCATAGAGGGTCTCGAAGAAGACCTGCCTATCGGGGTACTGATAGGGATTGATGGGGCCGAGAGAGAGGTCGTCGGCGAGGGCGGCGACGCGCTGATCGGGTATGTCTCTGAATGCTGCTCTGAGACAGCCACCGGCTGACTCGGTGAAGGCGATGTGAATGGTGTCGGTCATGATAGGTCTGCTCCGGTCTGGTCAGAGAGCGTGTGAGATCAGGTGTGGTCCGCGGAGGGAAGAGGATTATGGGTTTGGAACGGAACAGAAAGTTTATCTTCTCTTTTGTTTCCGGGTTTTTCCTGTGGAGATGAGGGTCGGAGATGAGAGGTTTCCGGTCGGTCTCTTCCTGAACAGAGTGATACCCGGGGTTCACGCCCATGCTGCTCCGATCCCATGCCCGGTCGTCACCACGAGCGGCAGCAGGTCGGTGACATGCCGTTGAGACGCAGGCGTATCATCGGAACATACCTGAAGAAGAGTGAATTCAAAAGGCGCCGAGGGGGAGATTTGAACTCCCGAGGTGCCGAACACCAGTGGCTTTCGAGGCCACCGCCTTCCCGGACTAGACTACCTCGGCCCGTGCGGTAACACTATCTGTCCGCCGCTCTGATAACCTTTGCGATGGAATGCACCCTTCGGTTCCCCCGCGAGGGGGTCGTGCTCACCTACCATGGTGAGGAAGGCGACACCTGGGAGAAGGCGCTGCTCTGTCTCGGCGTGAACCCGGACATCGTGATCGTCTTCGTGGACGGCCGTCCCGTGGCGCAGGACGACGGGATAAAAACAGATGAGGCCGAGATAGTCTCGACCTGTTCGCGTGGCTGACTGATCAGGCGACCGGACCTTCTTTCCTGACGGTGACGAACATGTCGTCGACCCGCACCAGCATGCTCGCCATCTCGGCTGCCGAGAGGATCGCCTGCTTCTTCACCCGTGCCGGTTCGAAGACCCGCTCGGCCTTCATGTCCACGATCTCGCCGGTGTAGACGTTGAGGCCGGCGTACTTCTCGCCCTTGGCGTGCGCCGCCTTGAGAGCGACGATCTTGTCGATGGGATCGAAGCCCGAGTTCTCCGCGAGGGTCTTGGGGATGTCCTCGAAGGCGTCGGCAAAGCCTTCAAGGGCGATCTGGGTCCTTCCGCCGACGCTTGCCGCATAATCCCTGATCTTGAGCATCATCTCGGTCTCGACCGACCCGCCGCCGACCACGAACGTCCCGTCTTCCAGGGCGTCCTGAACGACCCGGCGTGCGTCTTCGACCGCCCGTTCGAGTTCGTCGATGAGGTACTGAGTCGAGCCACGCAGCAGGATCGTCGTCGCCTTCGGGTTCGGGCAATCGGCGATCTTGACGAGGTCGGCGTCCTCGACCTGCTCAACGTACCCGGCCGTGCCGATCATCTCAGGAGAGAGTTCGTGGACCTTGTTGACGATGACGGCGTGGAGGGCCTTGGCCGCGAACTTCATGTCCTTCTCGGGAACGTCTTCGACGGCGAAGATCCCGTACCTCGCCAGGTAATACTGGACGGCGTCGGCAATCCCCTTCTGGCAGAAGATCACGTTGACACCCGCCGCCCTGACCTCGTCGGCGAGTTTCCTGAGATTCTCGCGTTCCTGCTCGCCGAAGGCGTTGAGCTGCTCGCTCTCGGAGATCCTGATCTTCGACTTCACCTGGGTCTTGGTGATCTCCAGGGGCTGGGCGAGGAGGGCGACCTTTGCGTCCTCGACCTTCCTGGGCATTGCGTCGGCGACGCGCTTCTTGTTGATGACGACGCCCCGGATCAGTTCGGCGTCGTCCATCGTCTCGCCGACGTCCTTGACGACCTTGACGTCGTCCTCGTCGATGACGAGTTTCCTGTCCTTCTCCTCGGCGACCGCCTTGACGGCATCGACGATGATACCGGCGACCTTCTCCTTCACCGATTCGATCGACTTGCCGGTCATCGAGGTGGAGGCGATCTGGACCAGGATGTCGCGGTCCTCGGGGGTGACGGTGATGACCAGGTCATTGAGGATCTCGAGGGCCTTGTCCAGGCCCATCCGGTAGCCCTGGGCGACGATCGTCGGGTGGATTTCCTGGCCGAGCATGGTGCCGGCCCGCTCCATCAGGGCACCGCCGAGGATGCAGGCGGTGGTGGTGCCGTCGCCGACCTCGTCGTCCTGGGTCTCGGCGACCTCGACCATCATCTTGGCGCCCGGGTGCTGGACCGAGAGCTCGTGCAGGATGGTGGCGCCGTCATTGGTGATCGTCACGTCGCCGGTCGGGGAGACGAGCATCTTGTCCATGCCACGAGGGCCGAGCGTGGTCCGCACGGCGGCGGCGATCGCCTTTGCCGCCATGATATTTGACTGCTGTGCCTCTGACCCCTTTGTGCGTTCTACATTATCCCGTAAGACTATGACTGGCTGTCCAGCAAGCATGATAGAAACCTCCGATAACTCAATAGTATGGATTAGAACTTCTATATATGCGGTTCGGTGACGGGTCTGTCTTCTCTCCTCTCCGCCAAAAAACCGGGGTCTGGCGGCCCTGCCCACGGTCTTCAGACCAAAAAGCAAAGGTCAAACCTCTCGAAAGGCAATCCTCAGGTATGCAGATAGACCACGACCCCGCCGCCGCCCTCACCAGACTGGAGGTAGGGGTTCTCGCTGCCATCCTTCTCCTGAGCATCGCGGTCATCATCCATGCCGAGACCGGCACAGGCGCGAACGACGCCCCCGCCGGGATGGTAATGTCCGCAATGGACCTTACCGGTCATGCCGTCATCATCGACGATCTCTACGGTCGTGTCGACCCTGCCGATCCCGGCAGGATGGGTTCGGTCTCCTTCTCGGTCCGCCTTTTCCCCGGCGACATGGGCGCCGTGGACATGAAGCAGGCGGTCGTCGGGTTTGCCACGAAGGCCGAGAAATGGTCGCTCACGCGTGAAGCCCCCGTTCCACCCGCCTGGAAGATTGCCGAGCGTACCAACGTCCCGCCTTTCAACAACGTCGACGACGACGACCTCCTCGAACCAGGCGAAGCGTTCGTACTCCTGGCCACACCGGGCCGCTCCCTCGCCCCCGGCGAGACTTTCACTCTCTCGTTCGCCCCGCCGGGAGGGGCCCCCGCCACGGCCACCAGGACGGTGCCGCCGAAGGTGAGCGGGGTGATGGAACTTGCATAAGACCGCCCTCGTCATCGGCGGCGGGACCTATGGGGCCGCCTGCACCCGGTATCTCCTCAGGGAAGGATGGCGGTGCGTGGTCGTCGACCAGGACTCACTCTGCCTGGCTGCACGCTCTCTCCTCACCGATGGAACCGACGGGAAGGTCTCCTTTGTGCGGGGCGGGGTGGCCGCGGCCCTCGACCTCTTCACCGCCCACACCCCCGACTATCTCGTCCCCACTGTTCCCTTCCATCTTCTCGCCGCCCTCCTCTCGCGTGCCTCCGGCTTTGTCCCCTGGGAACGAGGCGCCGGTGAGGCCGCCGCGGCGCTTCCCTCCGACCTCCTCCTCTCCTCCTCGGAGGGGACGCTCGTCCTCTCGTATAACCGCGAGGGCACATGCCTCCCTGCCTGCCCGGCGCCGCTGCTCTGCCCGGCAACCGGGGAACGCCGCCCCCGCCCCCTCCATGCTCTTCTCAGCGACGCCCTCCCGACGGCCTTGGTCCTGGAGAGCGTGCAACTCGGTCCCGGCGTCGGCGGTCTGCGGGGAGATGACGCCGCGGTCCTCCTCGCCCGTGCCCGGGAAGAGGAGCGCATCGTCGTCGGGACGGCCTGCCGGTGTCACGGCTTGGTGACGGCGCTGAGGAGAAGAGAGGTTTAGGGGTGGTGAAACCCCCTCTGAATGATCTGTTCTCGGCTTCGTAGAAATGCTCTGGATAACTCTCTCTGCGGGGGGGACTGTGCCCCCCGGACCCCCCACGGCGGAGATAGGGGGGGACGGCAGCACGCTCTTGAACGATGCCGTGCTTCAGGAACTTCTCCCGGTCATCCACAAGAGCCAGAAAGTTTTGGGATGACCTCATCCAGTATGCTTGAAATAGGAGTTCATGCCCGAATCAACCCGGCCGAAAAAAAAAAGAGATTCAGTCGATCCTTGAGATCTTGCAGAGCGGGAAGACCGGGACTCCCTCGACGGCCCTGACGTCCCGCTTGTCGAAGAGCACCCAGATCGCCACCGGCCGCGCCCCGTGGGACCGCAGATAGTCGACGACCTCGTGGAGGGTTCTCCCGGTGGTGATCACGTCGTCGACGATGACGCACGAACGACCAGCGACTGCGGCGAAACTCCCTGAGACCGAACCCATCTTCTTCTCGGCCGGACTGTGCTTGGCCGGGTGGTAGATGGCCAGGCGCGAGCTCGTTTCTTCGGCGATGAGGGTGGCCAGCGGGACGCCGGAGAGCGAGATCCCTACCACAGTGTCGAACTCGGCCTCCTCGGACCCCATGAGGACGTCCCCACTCTCGACCGCGGCGAAATACCGATGGATGAGCATCCTGGCCGTCAGATCGATCATCTCGGCGTCGCTCGAGACCGCGGTCCAGTCGATATGCACGTCCTTTGGTGCCTCGGCACCGGGCTGCTGGGTCAGCAGCCAGGTCACCGTCTCCATCGAGAGGGAGAGTTCGTCTGCGATCTGTTCCTGGCTATGCCCTTCGGAGAGGAGGAGCCGGGCCTTGCTGATCAGTTCGTCGAGGGAAGACATACCAGATTGGTCTGCGGACGGGTATATAACAGTTTGCGAAATCAGAGCGCTGTCCCGGAGTTTTAAGAATAGTGGGGATTTTCTGGCTCTGTTGAACCCCTACTCCGGCATGCCGGTGCCGGGAGGTCGGCCGTCACCCGGTCCACCTGCGCCGCGGCGCCTCACCGGCGTTTCCGCCGCACTTCGGCACCGCAGACCGGACACTCACCGGGCTCGTCGTAATACCGCCCGCACCCGGCGCACCGGTACTTCCACTTCACCTTCTTTGCCCGCCGCTGCTGGATCGGTCTGGTCTTGACCCCCAACGTGATCGCTGCGTTCTGGACGGCGAAGTCGTCGGTGTACAGCACCCCTTCAAGGTCGCGGGCCAGGGCCAGCACCTCGAGGTCGGTCGGCGAGAGGACGCCGATGTCCCGGCTCAGCCCGGCCGCCGCCTCCGCGGCCTTCCATGCCTCGGGGGAGGGTTCGGTCACGGTCAGCCCCGCCGCCAGGAGTGCCTCGTACCGGCACTTGGCCCTGAGGTCGACGAGTTCGGCCACGACCCGCGGGGAGGTGTAGACCTCGCCCTCGTAGGGGCGGTCCACGAAGAAGGCGGTGGCGTCCAGGACGACCTTCATGTCGAGAACACCACCGGCGAAGTGCCCGAGACCGTGACCTCCCGGCCGAAACGGGCGAGGAGTGCGCAGGCCGTCGATGCATGGCTGGAGAGGGCCGGGGCGGTGTACCGCCCGCCGGCCAGGGCCAGATAGACGAGGAGCTGGTCGGCCAGGTGGACATCCGCCTGCCCCGGCGCTTCGAGGGCATTGAGAAGATCTCGTGCCGCCGCCCTTCCCACCTTCTCGGCAGGCAACCCCCGCCGGCCCAGGGCCACCCCGCCCTTCGGGCCGCACCAGGCCGTCACCGAGGTGCCGGTACCGGGCCCGGCGGTCCGCACGATCTCGACCGGGTAGTCGGGGAGCAGGGCGGCCGCGGCCGCCGCCTGCCGCTCGGCCACATGCTCGGGGAGGCCCTGCGAGCAGGAGATAATCCCCCGATGATCAGGCACCCTGCCGAGGTCGAGCGGGCGCAGGGAGGACGGTTCCACCCTGACCCTGACCCGGCCCCCGCCACGCGGGAAGTAGCCCCTGTTGAGGACCTCCATCCTGACCCCGGCCCCGTGGGCCTGCAGGACCGGGAGGAGCACCCTGGCACAATAGTCGATGGTCGGGCTCTTCTGGACCTCGGTCCCGCCGGAGAGGGTGATCGACCCGCCCACGGCCAGGGCCACCGGAAGCCAGGCCTGCAGGACGAGCGGGATGCTTCCGGCCGTCCCGATCGCGATCTCGCCCTCGGCCCGCCGCAACTCTCCAGGAAAAAATGTCATTTCGGTGCTCCCGATCGAGCACCCCTGCATCTTCGCCCCGCAGGCGAGGGCAACCGCCCGCACCGCCGTGCAGTGCTGGGCCGCCAGCCCGGGCTTCGGCCGCCCGGCCCTGATCTGCGTGAGCCTGAGCGGAGTGCCGGTCAGCGCCGCCAGGGCGACGGCGGTCCGTACCACCTGGCCGCCGCCCTCCCCCATCGAGCCGTCGATCTCTAACATTTCCTGAGCGCTGCTGCAATACACCTGGCCGCCGTGACCTCCGAGCATCCCCGCTCGATGGTGTCGGAGCAGACCAGGCTCTTCACCCCGGCGCTGCGGAGATGGACATAGGCCCCGCCGGTGAAGACGCCGTGGACGCAGGCCGCGTGGACCTCCGCCGCACCCTGCTCATAGAGCATCTTCGTCGCCGTCGCCAGCGTCCCGCCGGTGGCGATGATGTCGTCGACGATGACGACGACCCTGCCCGCGACATCAAAGGTCTTGGGCTCCATCCTGACCTCCTCGCCCGAGAGCCGGGTCTTCTTGAGGTAGTCGGTCTGCCACCCGCCGGCCGCCGCCACGTCCGCCGCGAACTCTGCCGCCCCCGCGTCGGGTGCGAGGATCAGCGGGTTCTCAAAACCTTTCGTCTTGAGGTACTCCCCGACCTCCTGGGCCAGAGAGAGGTCATGGGCCGGACAGTCGAAGTACCGGGCGATGTCCCGCTCATGGATGTTGACGGTGACCACGTCGGTGACTCCCCTGGAAAGTGCCCGTGCCGCCACCCTGGCGCTCACCGGCTCCCCGTCCTTGAACTTCTTGTCCTGCCGTGCGTACCCGAGGTACGGGATGACCAGCGTGTTGGTGGTCGTCTCACAGGCGTCGACGAGGAGCATCAGCTGGATGAACGCATCGTTGTCGGTGACGCTCCCGACGATCACGGTCTCGTCATCGAGAGGGTCGAGGACCTGCAGGTAGAGCTCCCCGTCAGGGAAGCGGGCGAAGCGAGTGTCGGCCACCTGGACCCCGAGTTCGTCGGCGATCCGGACAGCGAGAATCTGGGATTGTTCTGTGCATACGACCTTCATTTCAGGTATTTCCTCCAGCTGAAACTACTTAAACTATCATGAAAATAGTATTTAAGTATCATTGCCCAATGAGGTTGCACCAATAATGGAAAAGACTGTTTCTGACATCCTTGAGAAGAATGCGGACGAGGATCTCCTCCTTGGTTCAGGGATCTCCGACTCCTCGGAGATCGAGGTTCCTTCTAGGCTGATCGACCAGGTCATCGGCCAGGAGAACGCGGTGGAGGTGATCAAGAAGGCGGCCACCCAGCGCCGGCACGTGATGATGCTCGGCAACCCGGGCACCGGCAAGTCGATGCTTGCCAAGGCGATGGCCGAACTCCTCCCCAAAGAGGAGCTCAAGGACGTTCTCGTCTATCCGAACCTCGAGGACTCCAACAACCCGGTGATCAGGACGGTCGCCGCCGGCCGGGGCAAGCAGATCGTGGCGGCCCACAAGGCCGAGGCGGCAAAGCGCAAACAGATGCGCAACACCTTGATGATGCTCCTGGTCTTCGGCATCATGGGTTACTCCCTCATCACCGGACAGTGGCTGATGGGTATCATCGCATCGGCCTTCGTCTTCATGGCCCTCCAGTACATGCGGCCGCGTGAAGAGATGATGGTCCCGAAGCTCCTGGTCTCCAACGAAGAGAACGCCACCGCCCCCTTCATCGACGGCACGGGTTCGCATGCGGGCGCTCTTCTCGGCGACGTCCGCCACGACCCCTTCCAGTCGGGCGGGCTGGAGACCCCCTCCCACGACCGGGTCGAGGCCGGGGCGATCCACAAGGCGAACGGCGGTGTCCTCTTCATTGATGAGATCAACACCCTCACGCCGCACTCGCAGCAGAACCTCCTGACCGCCCTGCAGGAGGGGCAGTTCCCGATCACCGGCCAGTCCGAACGCTCGAGCGGGGCGATGGTCAGGACCGAGGACGTGCCCTGCCGGTTCATTATGATCGCGGCCGGCAACCTGGACGCGATGCAGGGGATGCACCCGGCACTCAGGTCCAGGATCCGCGGCTACGGCTACGAAGTCTATATGCAGGACACGATGCCCGACACCCCGGAGAACCGGGAGAAGTTTGTCAGGTTCATCGCCCAGGAGGTCAAGAACGACGGGAAGATCCCGCACTTCGACCGGTCTGCCATCGAAGAGGTGCTCAGGGAGGCCCAGCGCAGGTCCAACCGGAAGGGCCACCTCACCCTGAAGCTCCGTGACATGGGCGGCCT